>NZ_MSRR01000009.1 GCF_001956585.1 Actinomyces naeslundii
GAAGCGACACCTTCACCCCATCTTCAACACCCCAACAATGAAAACTCGAGGCTAAGGCTGCACAATAGAGGCCCAGAGCAACCTTCCACGACCGGACAACGAAAACGGGTTCTCCCCGCGCTTGCAAGAAGAACCCAGTAGCGCCCTCGATTGGATTCGAACCAACGACACCCGCTTTAGGAGAGCGGTGCTCTATCCCCTGAGCTACGAGGGCCTGAGCGGAAGACTACCAGCGGATCGGCCCACCCATGGCCACTCGAGCACCGGGGTGGCGCTGCGGCGAGCCGGCTCACGCTCGCCGCAGCGGAATCATTCTCAGGCGCGACCCCACGGGGTGGAGGTGCGTGACGTACGACGCTCCCCCTTGACCTGCTGCGAGGGCGCCACTAGCACGGGGCACGAGGCGTGGGACAGGACGGCCTGGCTGGTGGAGCCCAGCAGGAGCCCGGAGAAGCCCCCGCGTCCGCGCGAGCCGACGACGACGAGGTCCACGGCGGTGGAGAACTCGGCCAGGAGCTCGGCCGGGTTGCCGTCCAGCGCGTGACGGCGAACGGTGACGCCCTCATGGCCCTCAAGGGCCTCGTTGATGGCCCGGTCCAGCCCGGAGCGGACGTCGGCGAGGACCTGCTCTCGGTCGACGGCGGCCGGCAGCCAGGCGAGCGCTCCGGCTCCGGAGGCCATCGGGACGGCAGCGATGGCGGTAAGCTCGGCGCCCCACGCCTCCGCCTCGGTGACGGCCCACTTGAGAGCCTTGCGGGCAGAGGAGGATCCGTCGACCCCGACGACGATGCGGCGCACGGGCGTGTAGTCGGCCCCCTCGGTGCGCTGGGGCACGACGACGGCCGGGCAGTGACTGTGCGCGGGCAGGGCGGAGGAGACGGTTCCCAGGAGGCGATCTGCGAAGCCGCCGCCTCCACGGGTACCGACGACGGCCAGGGTGGCCTCCTCGGAGAGGTCGACGAGGACGCCGGCCGGGTCCCCGGTCTCCAGTGAGGAGGTCACGGCCACGCCGGTCTTCTTGACGCGCTCGACGGCCTCGTCAATGACGGCCTGGGCACCCGACCTGATGGCCGAGTCGTCGAGCGCCGCGTAGCCGCCGTCGAGGGACGCGGTGGTGAAGGAGGGCAGAGAGTAGGCGCACAGGATGTGAACGCGCCAGCCCTGGCGCTCGGCGCGCGCAACAGCCCAGTCCACTGCCGCCAGGGACTCGGGTGAACCATCGACTCCGACGAGGATGACATTGCCATCGGTCATGGGATCTGCCCTTTCTTGAGATACGGTCTGCGACCCAAGGAACATTCTGCCTCGAAAAGGGGTGTGGGGACCACCACATGAAAGGCCTGTCTTCGTTTTGCTCACACGAACCACCCTGACAGCCGTCTACACCTCCCCCGACATGCCGTGAGGGGTGGGCGCCTTACGGCGCCCACCCCTCACGGAAGGACTTCAGCGTCTGAGATCAGCCGACGCGGACGAAGGTCGGGGAGCCCCAGATCTCGCGGTAGACAACACCGGTGGACTCGTCACCGGCGTCGATCACCTTGCCGTCACCGGCGTAGATGCCGACGTGGCCGGGCCAGGCGACGAGGTCGCCGGGCTGAGCCTCAGAAGCGGACACCTGGGTGCCGGCCACTGCCTGCTCACCGGAGGTACGGGGCAGGCTGATGCCGACCTGCGAGTACACGTAGGAGGTGAAGCCGGAGCAGTCGAAGGCGTTCGGGCCGGAGGCGCCCCACACGTAGGGGGAGCCCACGTACTGCATGGCAATGGCCACGACGGAGGAGTTGGAGGTGCCGGCCGGCGCGGGGGTCGAGGCCTGAGTGGTCTGAGCGGCCTGCGTGTCAGCGGCAGCAGCGTCGGAGCCCTGGTCGGCCTTAGCCTCAGTAGCAGCGGCGGCATCAGCGTTGTCGGTGCTCTGCTCGGCCTTAGCCTCAGCAGCCGGGGCCTCGGGAGCGGCGGGCGCCTCGGGAGCGGCCGGGGCAACGGCCTCAACCTGCGGAGCAGCCTCGGTGACCCAGTTGGCCTGGGCGATGGTGATCTGCTGCTTGGCGGCCAGGGCCTCGCGAGCGTTGGCGGCGAGGATGCCGACCCCGGGGGTCACGCCAGAAGCCTCAATGGTTCCAGAGGAGGTGACCTCGCTGTGGCCTGCGGCGTTGGCGCCGGAGGCGATCATGGTCAGGGCAAGACCGGACGATGCGGCGACCGCCAGACCTCGGCGCGCGGTGGGAGCAAAGTCATCCAGTGGGGTAAGGGCGCGGGTGGCTTTGCGGTGACGTGCGATGGTGCGTGAGGACATGAATGCTTTCTCCTGTTGAGCCGACGAGGTGAGCTGTCGGGTTCGGACTGGAGACGTCCGGCCCGCAGATGCGGGCTTCACCCCAAGGCCGCTTCGGCTGTCCGCCTGGGCGACCGGTAGTTGGTTCCCCCGTTCCTGCCACTTGAGTTGTTGGTTCCACTTGCCTCAGACCGAGTGGCAGGACTAAGCCCCGATCCGAGACGCCACCGAGACGGTTGTCTGCGGCAACGACCTGAACGCTACATGACAGACCGACGCTTCGTCACGGCCAGGTGTCACACACTCTTGTGAGCCGGGACACCATGCGAGATTTTTCGTTTTCCTCCACACGACTTTAGGGACTTCCGTCCAACAAGCCATACCAACCTAATGGTGAGAATGGCGTTATTTCGCGGGAAGATCGCAACCGCCTATTGGAGTCGTTGCCGCAACTTCTCTGCCCTCAGTTCGGAGGAACCCTCAGTGAGAGAGGTCGCTTAGTCATGACATGGACCACAAAGCAGCGTCCCGCATTCCGATATGTGGAATGCGGGACGCCGGCCGGATCTCCTCGCCTGCACAGGCTGTCTTCAGGGTTCTCTGAGGGTTCTGGCAGAGAGCACCTTCGTCGAGGCTTCAGCGTCGCACGAAGAGATGACGGGCGACGTCGTCGGACAGGACGACGGGATCACCAGAGGCGCCGACGAGCCGGACCCCGCCGGCACTGACACGCAGCTCCACCTGGGCACCGGCCGTGATCGCCGCATCCTCGAGGGCGGCGATGAGCTCGGCATCGGCCTGGATCGGCTCGCCGATGCGGCTGACGACAGCGGTCGTGGTCTCACGACTGGCAAGCCGTTCCGCACTGACCTCATCGGCGGAGGGACGGGGGTGCTCAGCCGTCTGCGGCGGGACGGGGTTACCGAAGGGATCGGTGGAGACGTCGTCAAGGATGCTGGCCAGGCGTCCCTCGACCTGCTCACTCATCACGTGCTCCCAACGGCATGCCTCCTCATGGACGAGCCGGCGGTCCAAGCCGATGACGTCCAGGAGCAGCCTTTCAGCAAGCCGGTGCTTGCGGATCACTTCAGTGGCCCGCCGGCGGCCCTCGTCGGTGAGCTCGAGGGAGCGGTCGTCGGCGACCTTGATGAGGCCGTCACGCTCCATACGCGCCACCGTCTGGGAGACCGTGGGCCCAGAGTGGTCGAGGCGCTCGACAATGCGGGCGCGCAGCGGTGGAACGCCGTCCTCCTCAAGCTCATAGACGGTCTTGAGGTACATCTCGGTGGTGTCGATCAGCTCGCTCATGAGGTGGGCTCCTGCTTGAGGTGGGTTACCGCGACCGCTCGAGTCCGGAAAGGGACTTCTTCGTTGCGCCGCGCTTCTTGAAAGGATAATCGGCGCGCCGCAAGGTCCGCCAACACTGTCTGAAGGCGCGCCGATCCTCGCCTGGGGAGGACTCCCCAGCGCCTCGAAGATGCGCGACAGGTAGCGTGCGTATTGCTCGTCCAGCGGCTCAGCCGGCTCTCGACCGATTCCGTCAGTCGACGTCGGCGTCGCTCCGGCCCTCCGATTCCGGAGGCTGCCGCGGAGCTTCCGGCGCCTTGGAGGCGGTCCTGAGGTAGGGGCGGGTGGAGGAGTAGTGCAGGGACAGGTTCCAGTGCCTGTAGCTCCAGGCGGCGGCGACCAGGGCGGCGAGGACAGCGCTCAGGCCGCCGACCGCGATGGCGATGCGTGGTCCCCAGGCATCGGCCACCCAGCCGATGAGCGGGCCCCCAACCGGCGTCGACCCCAGGAAGAACATCATGTAGATGCTGAGGACCCGGCCGCGCATAGACGGCTCGGTAGTCATCTGCACGGTCTGGTTGGCGCTGGTCAGGAGCGTGAGGACGCACAGGCCCACCGGGATCGTCATGAGGGTGAAAGTCAGGTAGGTGGGCATGACGGCCAGCAGGAGGGAGAAGACTCCCAGGGCGAAGGCCGCCACCACGACCGTACGCGGGCGGGGGCTGCGGCGCCTGGCCGCCCACAGGGCACCGGAGAGGGACCCGATGGCGAAGACCGAGGAGACAGTACCGTAGGCGTCGGACTCCAGGTGGAAGACAGTGCGCACGGTGGCCGCCATGGTGACCTGGAAGTTGAGGGTGAGCATGGAGACGACGGCGACCACGGCGATGATGACGACGAGATCAGTGCGGCCGCGCAGGTAGACCAGGCCCTCACGGAGCTGTCCGGCGGCACGTTGGGCGCGGGGCATGTCCACGAGCTCGCTCACGCGCATGGCGGCCAGGGCGGCGGCCGGGAAGAGGAAGGTGGCGGCGTTGACGGCGAAGACCCAGCCGGCACCCACCCAGGTGATGACGACGCCGGCGAGCGCCGGCCCCAGGAGCCGGGCGGCGTTGAAGGAGGCGGAGTTGAGGCCCACGGCGTTGGACAGGTGCTCGGCGGGCACCATCCGGGCCACGAAGGTCTGGCGGGCCGGAGCGTCGTAGGCGGCGGCGAGGCCCCCGAGGAAGGCGGCCAGGTAGACGTGCCACAGGCGCGCGGTGCCGGCCAGGACGTCGATGGCGACGACGGCGGAGACCAGGCCCATGGCGCTCTGGGTGAGGATGAGGAACCTGCGTTGGTCGACCCGGTCGGCGACGAGGCCGGCGTGAGCGGAGAGCAGGAGCATGGGGAGGAACTGCAGGGCCGTGGTCAGGCCGGTGGCGGTGGCGGAGTCGTTGGTGAGGACGCGCAGCACCAGCCAGTCCTGGGCCACGCGCTGCATCCAGGTCCCGGTGTTGGCAACGAGGGCGGAGAGGAACCAGATCCGGTAGTTGTGGAATCTCAGGGAGGCGAAGATGCCGCTGCTGGGTTTGCGTGCGGAAGTCGTGCGGGTCATGTCCTGAAGTGGTGAAGACGTGGGGCGGGTTGACGAGTGTCAGGGGTGGTGCCGGACGGTGCCGCCCAGGCGACAAACGCCCCGTCTGAGAAGGGTAGCCCTAGAGGCGCCAACGATTCCCCATGGTGGGCGCTACCCCTGACGACGGAGAAGGAAGCGGGATTGCGGAAAACCGCCACTCTCCTAGCCGATTGGTAACAAACTGGTCACGCCGCTGAACGGCGCATGAGAGAGGGGCGGACGTTGAACGGTAACGGCCAGGGATATGTGCCGGGCTCGTACGGCCAGGGGCCTGAGCAGGAGCGACGGTCCCGGGGGGCGGCATGCGGCTCCGGAACGGCCCAGACAGGGACGGCATGCGGCGCCGGCGCCGCCCGACGGGGACGTCCCCGTCGAGGAGGGGTCTGCCGTTCTCGAAGCGCCCAGGTCGGTCCCGCCGGCCGCACCGGGCAGCACCTCCCCGTACCCGTCTGCACCAGGTGGGCTCACGCCAGAGCCCCTGGCAGGACCTGCGGAGGCGGGTCGGTCTGTCGCACCAGCGCCCGGGGCGCAGGGTCCTAGTGGCCATGGCGGCGCGTCGGGTGCGTCGTACGGGATCATGCCGGGTTCCGGCGACGCCCATACGGACCACTCATCCGGGCCGACGGCGGCGCCCGGGTATGGACGGGTAGCGCCACCAGGAGGTGTTCCGGCCGGCGCTGTACCTCCTGCCCCTGCGGCGGTCCCGGCGTCGTCGGGGCAGTACGGGCTGATGCCCGCACAGGCGACGGCGACGAAACCTGCGCAACCGACGACGAGTTCCGTGCAGCCCGCAAGGCCCGCGCCAGTTGCCACAACCCAGGCGCCTCCGGCCGCTTCGGTGTCTCCTTCCACTGACCGTCCGGCCGCGCCCTCGTTGAACCTGGACGGGGCACCGGTCCGCCTGGAGTGGTGGGAGCGCCTGGGCGGCTTCCTTCTGCAGCTTCGGGCCTTCCGCATCTTGATGCGGATCCGGATGGTGCTGACCTGGGTGAGCCTGCTGATCGTGGCGGTGACGCTGGCCGTATCCCCACTGGCCCGGACAGCGCTGGGCGCCTGGATCGGCTGCTTCTGGACCGTGGCGGCCTGCTTCTGGCTCGCGCGGGGCAAGACCGTCTCCTGGGGCATGACCTCGGGCATCTTCGCCCTGTCCATGCCATGGGCCGGGGTCATTGGGTGGCTCTCCTTCCAGGTCGCCGCCGCTGCGGGAGTGGCAGTGAGCCATGCGGCCTCAAAGGTCGTAATCGCCGGCGTCGTCGAGGAGCTGGCCAAGCTCGCCCCCATCTGTCTGGTGGCAGTCATCGCCCCGGGGCGGGTACGCCGGCTGCTCATTCAGGACTGGCTCGTCCTGGGGGTCGCCTGCGGAGCGGGCTTCACGGCGGTCGAGGAGGTCGCACGACGCCTGGCGTACATCGTCGGAAACACCCCGGGGATGCAGTTGTCCAAGGCGATATGCCCAGAGGACCCTGCGGGAGTCGTCGAGTGCACGCATCTTCCCACCTTCAGCCTCTGGCCGTTCTCCGACGAGTTCCCGGGGGCGGTGACCTATGCGGGGCACGCCATTGTCACCGGCCTGGTTGCCGTGAGCATCGGCTTGGCGCGGCACTTGTGGTGGCGAGCCAGGCACCACCACCCCGCCATTGGGGTCGCCCTGCGCTGTGCGGCTCTTGGCCTGCCCCCGGGCGTGCTGTGGGTGACGATGGTCGACCACATGGCGACCAACGCCACGACCGCGAGCACCGACTGGTTCACTGACGAGCGCGTCGTCAAGGCCTGGGGCGCCACCAACGGCGAGCCGCCCTGGCCGATCGTCGGGACTACTAGCAGCATGGCTGGTTCTGGTCAGGGCCGGGGCTGGATGCTCCTGGTGATGCTGGTCGTCGCGATCCTCCTGGATGCCCGGGTGATGCGCCTGGGCAGCTACGCGCGTGCACTTGCCGGACCGGGTGGCGGACCGAGCGCACCCCAGGGCCTGCCTGGCGGCGTTGCCGGCAGGTGGGGCGCCGACGTCGTCGAGGCGGCAGCCGCCACCAGAGCTGGGGCACACCGGGTCAGGCTCGCCTTGGCTCAGGCGGCCACCACCCGCCGACCCCGCCTGTTCCTGCAGGCCTGGGCAGAGCACCGCATCGCCCGCGACCTGGCTGCACGCCGACAGCTCGACGCCGGCACCCACCGCTGGGCCACCTCGGCCCTGGCCGCAGCGGCGGCCCTGGCCGGAGCCTGGATCATCTACTCCGTCGTGCCGCCTCTGGTGACTGAGCTCAACCAGCGCCTGATCGGGCTGCCCACCTTCTGGTTCGCCGGCATCCTGGATATGCTCGGAGCGGTCTGGGAGTCCATGAGCCCCACTGAGAAGGCCGCCCTGGTCCTCATCGGTGCCGCCGCCGTCTTCCTGTCCGGGGGTCCCTTTGGCCTGGCCTTCAGCGTGGGACTCGGAATCGCCACTGCCCTGGACGCCGCCCGCCCCACCGCCCAGCTCATGCGCGACCCCTGGGGCACCACCGGCCACTACCTGGACACCCACAACGACCTCCAAGTCATCACCGACGCCAGCCTGGCCGCAGCGGCGATCATCCCCGGGGGCAAAGCCCTCCGCGGCGCCGGCAAAGCCGCCAGAACCGCACGCACTCTCGCCCGAGAAGAAGCCGCCGCAACCAAAGCCGCACGTCGCTTCAGCCGAGCACAGGCCAGCAGGGGCCTCAACCCCCGCGCCGGTATCCACCAACCCGGACTGCGCACCCCCAGACCCGGACGCTCCGACGGCGGAGTCGGCACCTGGGGCCCCGGCAAGAACTACGGATCGCCGCGCTCCCAGGCCTATGAGGAGCAGGTCACCGGCGTCCCCATCGAGCACTCCTACATCGTCAACGGCGTCGAGTTCGACGGCTACAACGGCTTCGCCCTCGTCGACGCCAAAGGCCCCGGCTACGACCCACTCATCAAGGGAGACTGGTCGAGGGAACCAAAAAGCACTTACAAGACCGACCCAGTGACAGGGGAAGTGAAACGCGTCAAGAGAGGACTCATCGACAAAGCCGAGGACCAGGTCAAGGCCGTACGAGCCACCGGCACCGACACCCCCATCCAATGGCATATCGCAGAAAAAGACACATTCGACGATCTCTTTAATCGACAGAAGTCAGGAGAGTTCCCTGCCGAGATCGAGCTCATCCACACGCCGCCCAACTAGCATCTTGATCAGTCAGCACCACAAGGAAAGGAACAACAACCATGGAATGGAGCCTACACATGAGGCGGAGGACTCTTGGCGACCCCGTCTCGGAAGGACGCAGGGTATGGGAGTGGATCCAGCAGGTCAGACCCCTGCACCCCGCCCTGGACCTGTGGCGCCCCACCGCCGACAGCCCCCAGGAAGCCGAACAGTCCCCACCCATCACCCAGGACTACCTCCTCCACTACATCCACGGCGTACAAGCCATCTCCAACGACCCCAAATTCGGCCTGGCACCAGCCTTCTCCGGACAGATCGGCCAGGGCAACAAGCTCGAGCTGAGCTTCAACACGCCCAACCCCGGAGACGCCAGCATCAGCTTCATGATCGGCCAGGCGCTCGGGACCGCCCTGGACGCCAGCGAGGACCTGGCCGACACCCTCATGCACACCACCGCCACCATCTTCGCCCCCAACACCATCGGAGCCCTAACCCGCAAGGACCACCCGCTTAACCCCACCCCAGAGCCCTACAACTACATCCCGGGCTGGAAGATGTTCTTCGCCTCCGACTCACCCCACTACCAACGAGCCACCCAGCTGGCCACCACAACCACACCCGCAGGCAACGGAGCCATCTTCACCTTCGGCACCCCCAACACCTACCCCACCATCCTCAACCAATGGTGAACACCCAACCACCGCGTCAAGGCTCGCACCGTCGTCGAACAACCCCCTCCCAGTCACAAGAACCGAGCCGGCCCCACAAACATCGGGCTGACGCTCCTGGCCGGAGCCACCATCCTCCTGTCCGGGGGCACGCATGGGCATAGCCACCGTACTCGGCTCCGCCCGTGCCCAGCGCTACGAGGAGCAGGTCACCGGCGTCCCCATCAAGCACTCCTACATCGTCAACGGCGTCGAGTTCGACGGCTACAACGGCTTCGCCCTCGTCGACGCCAAAGGCCCCGGCTACGACCCACTCATCAAGGGAGACTGGTCGAGGGAACCAAAGAGCACCCCCAGGAAGGTAGACCCAGTCACAGGCAAAGTCACCCCCAAGAAGAAAGGACTCATCGAAACCGCCGAGGACCAGGTCGAGGCCGTGCGAGCCACCGGCACCGACACCCCCATCCAATGGCACATCGCAGAAAAAGACACATTCGACACCCTCAGAGAAAAACAGTATTGGGGAGAGTTCCCAGTCGAGATCGAGCTCATCCACACGCCACCCAACTAACATCTTAATCAGTCAGCACCACGAGGAGAAAGGACAACCATCATGGAATGGCGCCTACACATGAGGCGGCGGGCTCTTGGCGACCCGGTCTCGGAAGGCAGGCGCGTGTGGGAGTGGATCCAGCAGGTCAGACCCCTGCACCCCTCCCTGGACCTGTGGCGCCCCACCGCCGACAGCCCCCAGGAGGCCGAACAGGCACCACCCATCACCCAGGACTACCTCCTCCAAGAGATCCACCAAGCCCAAGTCGACTGGGGACGCGAACGCTTCGGCGTCACCCCGGCCTTCTCCGGGCAGATCGGCCAGGGCAACAAACTCGAACTGAGCTTCAACATGCCCAACCCCGGAGACGCCAGCATCACTCTCATGATCGGCGAGGCACTCGGGGCCTCCCTGGACGCCAGCGAGGGCCTGGCCGACACCCTCATGCACACCACCGCCACCATCTTCGCCCCCAACACCATCGGAGCCCTCTCTCGCAAAGACCACCCAGCAAGAAACATCAATCGCGACGGCCCCGCCCCGTTCAACTACAGCGATGGTTGGAAGATGTTCTTCGCCTCCGACTCACCCCACTACCAACGAGCCACCCAGCTGGCCACCAGCATCGCCCCTGTGGCCAACGGCGCCATCCTCACCTTCGGCACCCCCGACACCTACCCCACCATCCTCAACCAATGGTGAACACCCAACCACCGCGTTAAGGCTCGCACCGTCGTGGGGTAGGACCACGGCCCCATCACACCCGGGGAGGTAGGAGCGCGAGGATTGCTGCTCAAAGCACCGAGTTGATAGCGACCAGTGTCCACACAGCGGACATGGGCGCTGCGGAGACGTCAGGAGCCGAACAAGAACTGCAGAATTTCAGAATTGCCTACCGGTCACATCGATCACAGAACCGGTCATGTCCGCTGCCTGGACACCACGTCGCTCGAGAGGTCGTGGAGGTGGAGCACGGCTCACCATCCCCCAGTGGACACCGAGATACGCGAAGCGGCTCCCTGTAACGGGACGTGAGGGGGCAAGTTAAGAGGGGCGGAGGACCTCACACGGGCCAGAGTGTCCAAATCTGCAGCAAAGGGAGCTCAGCGCCACTCGCCCCATCAACAAGAACCGCGAAATCATGCGGTTTACTTCCGAAGGAACAAGGCCGCTCAGAGCCTTTGCTGCAGATCTGGACACCCACGCCGTCGGCGCTCAATGAGAGACCGCCTCCGCGTCCAGCAGGCGCAGTCCGTCCCCGTCAGGAGACGCCGAGAATCGCCTTGATCGGGGCGAGGGTGAAGTAGACGACGAACATCGCGCAGGCCGCCCACATGAGCGGGTGGATCCTGCGGGCCCGTCCCTGGGCCACCTCGATGACCAGGTAGGCGACGAAGCCGGCCCCGATACCGTTGGTGATCGAGTAGGAGAAGGGCATCATGATGATGGTCAGGAAGGCGGGCAGCGCGATCTCCGGGGACTCCCAGTCGATGTCGGTCACCTGCATCATCATGAGGAAGCCGACGACGACGAGCGCCGGGGTGGCCGCCTCGTAGGGAACCATCTTGACCAGCGGGGCGAAGAACATGGACAGCGCGAACATGCAGCCGGTGACCACCGAGGCCAGGCCCGTACGAGCCCCCTCCCCCACGCCTGCGGCGGACTCCACGTAGGAGGTGTTCGAGGAGACACCGCCGACACCGCCGGCAATGGCGGCCAGGGAGTCGACAACAAGGATCTCGCGGGTCCTGGGCGGGTTGCCGTGCTCGTCGAGCAGGTCGCCCTCGGCACCGATGGCGACCATGGTGCCCATCGTGTCGAAGAAGTCGGCCAGCAGCAGGGAGAAGACCAGGAGGATCACTGAGACGATCCCGACCTTATGGACACTGCCCAGCAGGCTGAAGTGGCCCAGCGTCGACAGACTCGGCAGGTCCACCGGGAAACCGGTCAGGTGCGGCTCGGACAGGGACCAGCCGGTGAGGTTGAGGGGCCCCTTCTCCGGGTCGTCGTTGAAGGGGCCCAGGTGGGCGAAGGCATCGATGATGATGGCCAGGACCGTGGCCGAGGCGATGCCGATGAGGATGGCGCCGCGGACCTTGCGCACGTAGAGCACCACCATGAGGAAGAGGCCGAAGAGGAAGACAATGACCGGCCAGCCCTGAAGGGATCCGCCCAGGCCCAGCTCCAGGGGGGTGCCGCCGCGGCGCACCATCTTGGCGTCCACCAGGCCGATGAGCGCGATGAACAGGCCGATGCCCACGGAGATCGCGGTCTTGAGCTGATCGGGTACCGCCTTGAAGACGGCCTCGCGGAAGCCGGTGAGCACCAGGACGAGGATGATGATGCCCTCGATGACGATGAGCCCCATGGCGTCGGCGTAGGTCATGCCCTGGGTGCCCACGAGGGTGTAGGCGACCATCGCGTTGATCCCCAGCCCCGCAGCCAGGGCCATCGGGTAGTTGGCGACGACGCCCATGAGGATCGTCATGACCGCGGCGACGAAGGCGGTGCCGGCGGCGAGCTGGGCCTCGGTTCCCGGAGGACTCGCCTTGGATAGGATGGCGGGATTGAGGACGAGGATGTAGCTCATCGAGAAGAAGGTGACGATCCCGCCGCGGACCTCGCGGGAGATGGTCGAACCGCGTTCCGTGATGCGGAAGTACCGGTCCAGCCAGGACGCAGTGCCGGAAGAGGATGAGGACTTCGTCGGAGTACGTGTGCTCACGGCGGCATTCTTCCAGATCGTCACGCGCTGAGCGAAATCAGACGGTTGTATCGCTGCAATACGCGGTGGCGGTGGAGGAGCGGATGCGGGGCTGCTCCCCCACCGCTGCCGCAGGCTTTTTCAGCTCCGCGCGGCGATCCGGTCAGCACAATGAAGCGGCGCGGATTGCTGTCACAGCCTCATGGAAGGATGTCCACTAAAGCCACAAGGTGAGCGGGGGTGAGCGAGCATGGCCGTGGGGGCAACAACGAGCAGCGACGGCGCCGCTACGGCCAGTGCGTACAGACCGGGTTGGGAGAGCTTCTCACAGGCCACCCGGACCTGGTTTTCCGATGCCTTTCCCACCGGGCCCACCGCCGTGCAGGAGCGCGCCTGGGCGGCGATCGGACAGGGAGAGAACGCGCTGGTCATCGCCCCCACCGGCTCGGGCAAGACACTGGCGGCCTTCCTGTCGGCCATCGATCGCCTGGGGCGGCTCGACACCGGCGAGGCGGAGGCCCGCGAGCGCCCGGAGCCGGCCGGCGGCGTGCGGGTTGTCTACATCTCACCGCTCAAGGCGCTGGGGGCCGACGTCGAGCGCAACCTGCGCCGACCACTGGCGGGGATCGCCGCCGTCGGCCCTGCCCTCCCGATCTCGGTGGGGGTGCGTTCGGGGGACACGCCCGCGAGGGAGCGCCGTCGGCTGCGCGAGCATCCGCCGGAGATCCTCATTACGACGCCGGAGTCGCTCTACCTCATGCTCACCAGCGCCGCGCGCGAGACGCTGCGCACGGTGGAGACCGTCATCGTCGATGAGATCCACTCCTTCGCCGGCTCCAAGCGCGGCACGCACCTGGCCCTCTCCCTGGAGCGGCTCGATGACCTCCTGGAGCGCCCGGCGCAGCGTGTAGGCCTGTCCGCGACGGTCTCGCCCCATGAGGAGGTGGCGAGGTTCCTCGGCGGGCCGCACCCGGTGACCGTCATCGCCGACGACGGCCGGGCGGCGCCGGAGGTCACAGTGGCCGTGCCGGTGGAGAACATGGCCCGCATCCCGGCGATCTCGGACCGTCGCACCCGGATGGAGCGGGCGATGGGATCCCCCTCGCTCGGCGTCGCAGGGCGGTCCTCGGGACTCGCGCGAGCCGGGGCGGGGGATACGTGGCGCTCGGACAGGGCGCTGCGCCGCGCCATGGCGGCGGGGCAGGTTGAGCAGTCGGGACGGACGGGGTCGGCCGGAGCGAGCCGAGTCCCGGGTTCGGCGGGGCCGGCCCGGGTGTCGGGCTCCATCTGGCCGCACCTGGAGAACGCGATCCTGGACCAGGTCCTCGCCCACCGTACGACGCTCGTGTTCGTCAACTCCCGTGGGGCCTGCGAGCGCCTGACCGCCCGGCTCAACGAGGCCTATGCGGCGCGCGGCGGGTCGGAGAACGTGGGAGAACCGGAGCCGCGCCTCGCATCACATGCTGCACCGCCGTCGGAGACCCAGGCTCCGGTTCACCGCGAGTCCTGGGAGATGGGCACCGCCGCGCACACCGAGCCGATACCGCAGGGGGCGCCCGTCATTGCCCGAGCGCACCACGGGTCGGTCTCCAAGGAGCAGCGTCTGGACGTGGAGCGCCGGCTGGCCTCGGGAGAGCTGCGGTGCGTGGTGGCCACGGCCTCGCTGGAGCTCGGGATCGATATCGGCTCCATCGACCTGGTGCTCCAGGTGGCGCCGCCGCCGTCGGTCGCGGCGGGATTGCAGCGGGTGGGGCGGGCCGATCACCGGGTGGGCGGGCGACCCCGCGGTGTCATCTACCCGGTGGAGCGGACCCACCTGGTGGACGCCGTCGTCGCCGCCGAGGGGATGCGGGCCGGGACGATCGAGCACACCGTCCTGGTGACCAACGCGCTGGACGTCCTGGCCCAGCAGACGGTCGCCGCGGTGAGTGCGGGGGACCTGACGGCCAATGGCTGGTTCGCCACCGTCACACGGGCGGCGCCCTACGCCTCACTGCCGCGTCGGGCCTTCGAGTCGGTGCTGACGCTGCTGTCCGGAGGCTTCTCCTCAGCAGATCTGTCCGACTTCTCGCCGAGGATCGTGTGGGACCGCGTCACCGGCCGGCTCAGCGCCCGGCCGAACGCGCAGCGGCTGGCCGTGACGTCGTCGGGCACGATCCCGGACCGGGGCATGTTCCCGGTGGTTCTGCCCGAGGGGGCCGAGGAGGCCGGGCGGCGCCGGGTGGGCGAGCTCGACGAGGAGATGGTCAACGAGTCCAGCCCGGGCGACATCATCACACTGGGCACGTCGAGCTGGCGGATCCGGCAGATCACGGGCGACCGCGTCGTCGTCGACCCGGCCGAGGGACGCAGCGCCCGCCTGCCGTTCTGGCGGGGCGAGGGCCTGGGGCGGCCGGCGGCCACCGGGCTCGCCAAAGGGGCCTTCCTGCGGGAGGCGCAAGCCGGGTTGGAGGAACCGGGGAGTACTGGTGAGTCGGAGGCGGAGCAGGTGCTGCGGCGCCGGCTCATGGATGCGGGGCTGGACGCCCATGCCCGGGACAATCTCGTGGCGCTGCTGCGCGAGCAGTGCTGCGCCACCGGGGTCCTGCCCACCGATGAGACCCTGGTCCTGGAGCGCAACCGGGACGAGTCCGGCAGCTGGCGCATCATCGTCCACAGCATGCTGGGGCGGCGCGTCCACGAGCCCTGGGCAATGGCGATCCGGGAACGGGTGCAGCAGGTACTGGGGATCAAACCGCAGGTGATCGCGGCCGACGACGGCATCGTGCTGCAGATTCCGGTGCTTGAAGGGCGGCTCCCGGGCGCCGAGCTCGTCGTCTTCGATCCCCTGGAGGTCTCTGCCCTAGTGCGCGGCCGGATCGATGAGACGGCGCTATTCGCAGCCCGGTTCCGTGAGTGCGCCGTGCGCGCCCTGCTCATGCCCACCACGCGGCCGGGGCACCGCACACCCTTGTGGCTGCAGCGGGTCAAGGCGGGTCAGCTGCTTGAGGCCGCCCGCCAGTTCCAGGACTTCCCCGTCAGCGTGGAGGCGGCGCGCGAGTGCCTCCAGGAGTACTACGACCTGCCCGCTCTCACCGGTCTCATGGAACGCCTGGGCTCCGGCCGGGTGCGCGTCGTCGAGGCCGACACCACCGAGCCCTCGCCCTTCGCCCACCCGCTCCTGTTCGGTTACACCAGCACCCTGCTGTACCAGGAGGACCTGCCGCATGCCGAGCACCGGGCCCGGCTGCTGTCCCTGGATCCCCAGGTGCTCGACGCGCTGCTGGGGGACGGAGGTCTTGCCGGGCTGCTCGACGACGAGGTCATGGCGGAGGTGGAGGCCGAGCTTCAGCACCTGGCGTCCGGGCGGCGGGCCCGAGCCGACGCCGAGGGCATCGCCGACCTGTTGCGCGAGCTCGGGCCGTTGACCGACACGGAGCTGGTCGAGCGGTGCGTCGACACCGGAGAGTCGGGCGGCGACGACGTCCAGGAGGACTCCGGGGTCGCCAACGGCCTGCCTGCGGCGGTGCGGTCAGCGGTGGATGAGCTCGCCGATGCCGGCCGCGCCCTGAGGGTGACTATTGGCGGGCGCGAGCACTGGGCGCGGATCGAGGACGCCGGCGGCCTGCACCTGGCGCTGGGGACGGCGATCCCCGAGTCGGCCGCGGAGCAGACCGCCCTCGACGGCGTCAACGGCGCAGCCGCACGGATCCCGGCGGCCCGCTCTCCCCTGAACGATCTCGTCCTGCGCCATGCCCGGGTGCACACGCTCATCACGCCGGGGCAGGTGGCGGAGGCCTTCGGTATAGGGGCGTCGGCGGCCGAGGCCGCTTTGAGGGAGCTCGCCGGGGACGGCTCGCTCGTGAGCCTTGGCGAGGCGGGATGGATGGAGTCCTCGGTCTTCGCCCGAGTGCGCAACCGTTCCCTGGCTCGGGCTCGGGCCGCCGTCGCACCGGTGGCTCCCGAGGTCCTTCAGCGTCTGGTGCTGGAGCGGGCCGGGCTGGATGAGGCGGGCAGCGGCGTAGACGCCCTGGCGGAGGCCCTGGCCGCGCTGGAGGGCGTGTGGTTGCCGGCCGACCTGTGGGAGTCGGTGGTGCTGCCCGCGCGGGTGGCCGACTACCGTCCCGCGATGCTCGATGAGCTCATCGCCTCCGGGGAGGTCGTCTGGCAGGCGCGTCCTGGTGAGGAGCTGGCCTCGGGACAGAGCGGATCGGGCCGGACAGGCCCGGGCGAGCGCGGCTCGGCCGCACCGGCGGGGGCCGACGACGTCGTCGCGCTCGGGGAGATCGCCTTCTTCCCCACGGACTCGGCTCTCGCCCCGGTGGTCGGGGATGCGCTTGCGTGGGCCGGGCCCCGGACTGAGCAGGACGGGGACTTGAACGAGGAGGGCTCCGAGGACGAGCGCTGGCGGCTGGTGCGCGAGGGGGCTGCCACGGGCCGCTCCTTCGAGCCCGTGCGCCGATCGCTGGAGCCCGCGCCCAAGGTTCACCGGGCACCGGCACGGCGGGTGCGCAGCCGTCGCAGCCGGCGCGCCATGGTTGCGATCCCGCAGACCGGCGGGCAGACCGCCTCCGGGCGCCTGTCCTCCGTGCTCTCCTCCACCTCGTGGGTGCGGATCTCGGCTGCTCCGGCCTCCGCCGAGGAACGGGCGATCGCTGAGGTGGAGTCGTTGCTGGACCGGTACGGGGTCGTCTCCCGCGACGTCGCCCTGGCCTTCGGCGGTGCGGGAGGGCTCGTGCCGCTCATGCCCGTGCTGCGGCGCATGGAGGACACAGGGGCCGTCCTGCGCGGCGGCTTCGTCGAGGGTCTCGGTCCGGCTCAGTTCGCCGAGCGGGAGACCGTTGACCGCCTGCGGTTCCTGGGCCAGGAGTCGGCCGGGGAGCGCGACTCCGGCACCGGCATCGTCCTCGACCTGAAGGACCCGGCCTGTCTGGTTGGCCGAGGGTCGGCGTGGCCCGAGCCGGCGCTACCCGCAGGCATCGGTAAGGTCGGGATCGAGGGCGAGGAGGCAGGGGGTGCGCCGCAGCGACGCCGCGGCGCGAGCGTCGTCCTCATTGATGGCGCTCCGGTGCTCTATGCCTCGGACAGCTTCAAGGTGCTCATCTCCTACACGTCTGAGCGGGAGGTGCTGACGCGCGCCCTGAGCGCTCTGGCGACCGCGAGACAGGGGGCGCTGGCGCGCCAGGGATCGCCGCCGGGACGGCACCGTACGGTGGTGGAGTCGCTCAACGGCGTCAGCGCGCTGGATCGCGCCGTGAGCGACCTGCTGCGTCAGGCCGGTTTCGTCTCCGACCCCAGGGGGATGCGCCTCGCCGTCGGCCCGTATGGAGCATCCTTCTCGCGATGAGTGGTCCGGCCCCTCACCAATGACAGAAGCCGGAACCATGGTGCTCTGCCCGTATGCACAATGGGGACATGTCCGATCCGCACCCCATCACCGGAGCGTTCTTCGATTCCCCGGTCCCGCCCGGGACCGGATGGCCCGACGATCCCGCCACCGCCACCACGCCTGTGGCCCGATCGGCCGCTGACGTGGCACGTCTGGCCGGTGCATCGTCGGACCTGCCCGCGCTCGACGCCCGGATCACGGTGTGCCGCGCCTGCGACCGCCTCGTGGCCTGGCGTGAGGAGGTGGCCAGGACCGGCCGTCGCGCCTCCTTCGCCCACGAGCCGTACTGGGGTCGACCTGTGGCGAGCGTTGGAACGACAGATGCCCGCATCTACGTCGTCGGGCTGGCACCGGCGGCCAACGGGGCG
This sequence comes from Actinomyces naeslundii, assembly GCF_001956585.1. GTDB lineage: Bacteria > Actinomycetota > Actinomycetes > Actinomycetales > Actinomycetaceae > Actinomyces > Actinomyces naeslundii. The sequence goes on from NZ_MSRR01000009.1 coordinate 18,011, forward strand.
AACCGCACCGGCCGCATGTTCACAGGGGACCGCTCCGGGGACTGGCTGTGGGCCGCCTTCTACCGGGCGGGCCTGGCGACGTCCCCCACCTCGACGGCGGCCGGTGACGGGCAGCGACTCATCGGGGCGCGCATGGGTGCAGCCGTGCGTTGCGCCCCGCCGGCCAACAAGCCGACGACCGCCGAGCGCACCACCTGCGCACCGTGGCTCGCCCGCGAGATCGCCCTCATGCCCGAGGTCAAGGTGCTACTGGCGCTGGGCGGGATCGGATGGGGCGCGGCACTGCGGGTCACCCGCGAGGCGGGGTGGTCCCTCCCCCGCCCTCAGCCGCGCTTCGGCCACGGGGCGACGGCGGAGCTGACCAGGACCGACGGCAGGCCGGTGACGCTGCTCGGCAGCTACCACCCCAGCCAGCAGAACACGTTCACCGGGCGGCTCACCGAGGCGATGCTCGACGAGGTGCTGGGGACCGCCAAGCGCCTCGCTGAGGCATGATGGCGGAGCGCGGCCGAGGACGTGTCAGGAGCGGTCGGGCAGGATGGCCTCGAGGTCGGCGAGGGTCCGCGGTGCGTGCGGGGGCTCCGCGTCCTCGGGCTCCACGCCGGACGTCTCCTCCTGGGGCGTCCCGCCCGTGCGGCCGTCGGCGCTTCGGGCGCTTGGTGCCGAGACCGAGGGCCCCGTAACCGATTCCTCTTCCGCTTCCCCGGCAGCCGCGTCGATCCCGAGCGCGAGGGACAGGCCGGCCACGGCGGCGCGAGCTGAGGCGGCGCGCTCACTGGGCGAGTCGCCGGAGCCGGCGCTGGCAGGGGTCCGCGCCGGGTCCGCGACTGCCGCGAGGGCCTCGACGGTATCGGAGGCCGATGAGGCCGACGCCGCGTCGGCAGTCGCCTGCCCAAGATCTGCAAGATCGAGCTCCAGCAGGCGACTGCGGTGGTCCTCGGCGGTCTCCTCCGACGAGCCGGAGGTGCGACGACGCTTGGTCGGGGCGGACGCACGACGGGAACGCTTCGCAGCTGCCTTCTCCTCCGCCTTACCGGTCTTCTTCCCGGGCGACTCCGCCGGCCGCTCCTCGGCTGCGGGCTCGGTGGCATCCGCACGCTCGGCACTGCCCTTGGCGTCAGCACGAGCAGCGTTGTCAACAACGCCGTCGGAGTCGACGGTGGTCGTCGCGGCATCGGGATCGGCATCCTGGACCGACGGCTCCATGTTGGAGGCCGGGCCGGGCGCATCGGTTGCATTCTCGTCGGGGGCCCCGCCGGGCTCGCCGTCGACGTCGTCGGGCTGCTGGGCGGCGAGCTCGGCGATGCTCCGGCCCTCGCGCAGGTCGAGCCCGTTGGTGCTCAGCGGCACCATGAGGTGGTCGTCGACCCGCGAGGGATTGATGGGCCACTCCGGGCCCTGGTCGGGCAGGTCGGTCTCGGAGTGGGCGCCGCAGCCGTGGTCCAGGGAGACGACGCTGCCGTCGTCGGTGGCCCACTCGTTGGCGCAGACTCCGAAGATGGCACGCAGAGCGCCGGCCATGGGTACGAAGAAGCCACAGGTGGAGCAGGTGGCGTGGGCCTTGCGGACGCCCTCGGCGTCGGGGCCGTGGTCGCCGCCGTACCAGCGCTCGGCAGCGCTGGAGACGCCCTGGGCGCTCAGGACCCGGGGGCGGCCCAGGTCGAGCTGGTCCAGGGCGACGGCGTCGGCGTCCTCGCCAGTGGCCTCCCACCCGGGTTCGAGGCGCTCGTCGGTCTCCTTACGGGGGAGACGGTCGGAGCGGGTGATGTCGCCGGGTTCGAGGCGGTCGGCCCACGGAACCCAGGCGGGGGCGAGGAGGGCCTCCTCGCCGGGGAGGAGCTCCATCTCGCAGACGGTGGCGGTGCGGCTACGTGGGACGCGGCTGAGGGTGACCGCCCAGCGCCAGCCGCGGTAGCCGCTCAGGGTGCAGTCGAACAGGTGGGTGACGAGGCGCTCCGCGTTGGGGGCGGCGGCCAGGTACTCGCCGACGGTGATGGGGTCGGTGATCTCCTCCAGCGCGTGGCGGGCGAGCTCGACGGCGGCCGGGGAGGTGAGGGGCTTGTCCTTGGCGGCCTGGGCCTGCTGGCTGGGGGTCGGCAGGGCGCCGGCGCGCGGTACGGGGGCCGGGGTCGGCGCCGGGCGCTCCAGGGTCGCCGTGGAGGTGCGCGCCTCGGTGGCGGCGCCCACCGGAGAACCTGAGCCGGTCTCGGTCGTGGGCTCGCCTGAGGCATCGGTGTGAGAGTCGATCGTGTCGGTCACTCGGCCAGTGTAGGGGAGGCTCCTGAAACTGCCCTGGCCCACCCGGGTTGGCCTGGGCACACTGATTGAGCCTCCCGCACTTCGACATTTTCTTCACAATCGACGCGGATACGCGTCATTTTTGAAGAAAATGTCGGTGAGTGAGAGAACCGTCAATTCGCCTCGACCGAGACGATGCGGTGGACGGCCACGGTCAGCTCGGTCTCGCGCACGACGTCGCGCAGGCGCACCCGGCCGGGCTCCACGGCCATGACTCTCACCTGCCGTTCCTGCACGGCGCCGTCGGGGCCGGCCAGGGTCAGCCGCAGCCGCGAGCGCGAGGACTGGGCCTGGCGCAAAACCGCCAGCGCGTGCACCGGGTCGGTGGCCACAGCCGCCTCGCCTGCGGCCTGCAGCGCCTCCTGCCCCACGCGGAGCCTGCAGACCAGGGTCGCCAGCTCGCGCCTTCCGGGCCGACGCCGTCGCACTGAGTGCTCGCTGCCGGGGCGCGAGGGCTCGGGGGCCCGGTGCGCCTGCTGCGCGGTGGCCGGCCCGACCACCAGGTGACCGCTCGCATCCTCGGTCACCGGCGCCAGCCCGGTGGCGCGCAGCTCGCGCAGCACCTGCCCGGCGCTCGCAGTGGCCACGAGGATCCCCGGCGCCACCTCATCGAGGCCAAGATCCTTCAAGCGCGGCTCGGCCAGGAGGCCGGCGGCCGTCGCCTCGTCGCCGACCCGCAGCAGCGCGGACACCGCCCGCACTCGCACCGCCCCGTGGTGGCGGGCCGCGTCCTGGATGAGCACGCTCAGCGAGTCCGGTAGCGGCGCGGGACTGTAGCGGCCGATCGCCTGGGTGATCTCCTCGGCCCGGTAGCCGACGTCGAGCGCGCCGCGCACCGACTCGGGGGTGAAGCGCACCGTGAGCGCCCCGCCGCGCGACTCGACGACGCTCGTGCGCTCCAGCAGGGCGGCCAGCTCCGGGGCCGGCCGGCCCGGGACGATGGCGGTGAGGTCGGACTGGACGAGGATCATGTCGACGGCGGCCGGCAGGTCCGCGGCGAGCGCCGCCTCCAGAGCTGCCAGGGTCTCGTCGTCCGACAGCACTTCGGCGTGCGCGTCACCATCGGTTCCCTCGGCGCCGCCGGCGTCACCCGTACTGCCGCTGCGAACGACGTCCTGCTCATCGAGGCTCGCCGCCGCCCGTCGGGCGAGGATCCTGCCGGCCTCGGTGAGCGCGCCGCCGCCGGTGATCCCGAGGGTCTCGGCCTCGGCCAGGACCGCGGAGATGGCCCCGCCGGGGATGGTGCGCCGGGGACTCTGCCAGGTCAGGGCCGCCCGCACGAAGGCGGGGGTGGCGCTGGTCCCCGGTGGGAGGTCGCCCAGGAGGGCGAGCACCCGGGCGCGCAGTCGCGCTGCCCACCCGGCCTCCAGGTCCGGGCTGAGGGCGGCGCGCAGGGTCCCGTCGTCGTCGCGGGTGCCGGTCAGCCAGGGGGTGCGGGCGCTGCCCGACCAGGCCAGGGCGAGGGGCGCCCAGCGCTGGGGGAGGCTGTCGGTGAGCCAGCCGGCGGCCAGGGAGGAGGGCACCCAGGTGGCGCCGTCGTCGTCGAGGCCCAGGAGCCCGGCACCCGCGGCGGTCTCGATGATGCGGGCGGCCGCGTCGGCCTCCAGGGCCAGGGCATCGGCGGTGCGGGTCAGGGCGCGCACGCTCACTCCGCCGGTGCGGCGGATCGTCCCGCCCTCGCGGCCCCACTCCTCCAGGAGCGCGGCCACGAGCCGGACGGTCTCCTCGGCATGGAAGGAGGACTCGGAGGCGACGACGTCGCCGCCCACCGTCTCCAGTTCACCGGTCTCGGGAGCGGTCAGGGACTCACGGGTCAGGCGGCCGCCGCGCAGGGCGAGGGCGACCTGGCGCGGCAGGATGAAGCGCGTGCGTCCCCGGGCGTCGCTGCTGCGCTCCAGCCAGCCGTGCTCGATGAGCGGCGCCGCCCCCGGGGCCCGGCCACCCGAGCGCAGCGTGCCGGCGGGCGGCCCCCAGGTGAGGGCCTGGAGCATCTCCACGGAGGCCGCCGGAACGACCGGTTCGCCGGCGGCGTCCTCGCTCAGCTCCTCCAGGGTGGGTGGCAGCTGCTCGGCGCTCAGGGGCTCGGCGGCCCAAGGCCCCAGGCCGAAGGGGTGCGGCCCGAAGGCCGCCTCCAGCGCGGCCACGGGCCTGCCCTCGACGACGAGCGCCAGCCGGTGCAGGTGTCCCAGGGCCTCTGCGACCTGCTCAGTCGACAGCGGTAGGTGGGCGGCGACCAGCCCGGTCAGACCAGCGTCGGCCGGATCGGCCGGTTCGCCTTTGCTCTGAACGTTTCCATCGGATCCATCGCCCTCGGCGGTTCGAGTGCCTCCGCCCCCTTCGGTCTCCTCAGACTCCGTGGGGCCGCTCAGAGCCACCACCGCCTCGGCCACGGCCAGCGTCGGCGCATCCAGCCCGGCCAGGGCCTGCTCAACGCTCCCCTGAGCCCCCGCGCGGGTCGCCAATGCCAGGAAGGAGGAGGACGGCGGCGCGGCCAGGTCCGGGCGCGCCACCAGCAGGGCGGCGACCTCGCGGTCCGGCAGCGCCGTGAGGTGCACGGCGAGGTCCTGGGTGGAGGCGGAAGGGCTCATCCGCACAAAAATACGCCCCCGCCCGACTCACGGACAGGACAGGGACCGGGGATGGAGGGCGCCGGTGTCCAAATCGGAGACAAAGGGACCCGACCGCCCCCGAGGCCAGCAACGCGAACCGCAGAATCATGCGGTTTTTGTTCGCAGGCCGGAGCCCGTCTCGCGCCTTTGTCACCGATGTGGACACGATCCCACAGATATCACCGTTTCTGGCGCCCTCCGCCGAGGCCGGACCGCCCCTCCCGCTGGAAGAGGAACGTCTCCTCCGTCACGGCGGCGCGCCACCCCGGCTTGGGATACTCCCGCCCATGTCCGCCACGCCCAGCGATCCTGCGTCCCCGGCGTCGTCGGCCCCCGACGGCCCGCTCATCGTCCAGTCCGACAAGTCCGTCCTCCTGGAGGTCGCCCACCCCCGGGCCGGTGAGGCCCGCCGCTCCATCGCGGCCTTCGCCGAGCTGGAGCGCGCCCCCGAGCACATCCACACCTACCGGATCACGCCGCTGGCGCTGTGGAACGCGCGCGCCGCGGGCCTGGACGCCGAGACGGTCGTCCACACCCTCATCACCCACTCGCGCTTCCCGGTGCCGCACGCCCTGCTCACCGAGATCGCCGAGACGATGAGCCGCTACGGCCGCCTCCAGCTCCTCACCGACCCCGCCCACGGCCTGGTCCTGCACGCCACCGACGTGCCGGTCCTGGAGGAGGTCATGCGCTCCAAGCGCACCAAGGGCCTGCTGGGGACCCGGCTCGGAGAGGCCGACGTCGTCGTCCACCCCTCAGAACGGGGCCACCTCAAGCAGGTGCTCATCAAGCTGGGCTGGCCGGCTGAGGACCTGGCCGGCTACGTCGACGGCGAGGCCCACCCCATCACCCTGACCGACTCCCCCGATACCTTCCAGCTGCGCCCCTACCAGTCCGAGGCGGTGGAGAGCTTCTGGGCGGGGGGCTCCGGCGTGGTCGTCCTGCCCTGCGGGGCCGGCAAGACCCTCGCGGGCGCCGCCTCCATGGCCAAGAGCTCGACGACGACGCTCATCCTGGTCACCAACGCGGTCTCGGCGCGCCAGTGGAAGGAGGAGCTCATGCGCTTCACCACCCTGACCGAGGACGAGATCGGCGAGTACTCCGGCTCGCGCAAGGAGGTCCGCCCCGTCACCATCGCCACCTACCAGGTCCTGACCACTCGCCGGAAGGGCGTCTACCCGCACCTGGACCTGCTGGACTCCCACGACTGGGGGCTCATCGTCTACGACGAGGTCCACCTTCTGCCCGCCCCGATCTTCCGGATGACCGCGGACCTGCAGGCGCGCCGCCGCCTGGGCCTGACCGCGACCCTCGTGCGCGAGGACGGCCGCGAGGACGAGGTCTTCAGCCTCATCGGCCCCAAGCGCTACGACGCCCCCTGGAAGGACCTGGAGAACCAGGGCTGGATCGCCCCGGCGATCTGCACCGAGGTGCGCCTGACCCTCGACGCCGGTGAGCGCATGGCCTACGCGACCGCCGAGCCCGAGGAGCGCTACCGCCTGGCGGCCTGCTCACCGCGCAAGCTGCCGATCATCGACGCCCTCCTGGCCCGCCACGAGGGCGAGTCGGCCCTGGTCATCGGCCAGTACGTGGACCAGCTCACCGAGATCGCCGAGCACCTGGGCGCCCCCGTCATCACCGGCTCGACGACGGTGCGCGAGCGCCAGCGCCTCTACGACGCCTTCCGCTGCGGGGAGATCCGCACGCTTGTGGTCTCCAAGGTCGCGAACTTCTCCATCGACCTGCCCGGGGCCAGCGTAGCCGTCCAGGTCTCGGGCTCCTTCGGCTCACGCCAGGAGGAGGCCCAGCGGCTCGGGCGGATCGTGCGCCCCAAGGAGGACGGCCGCCAGGCTCACTTCTACACGGTCGTCGCCCGCGACACCGCCGACCAGGAGTACGCGGCCCACCGCCAGCGCTTCCTGGCCGAGCAGGGCTACGCCTACACCATCATCGACGCCGAGGACCTCTGAGCCCGACGGCGAATGGGGCCGCCCGGTCCGGTGACCCGCTCAGCGCGACAGGCGACGGGCGCGCACGTTGCGCACGAGGACGCGGGCCAGGGTGCGGCCGAAGGCCTGGATGACGGGATCGACCCTCTCGGCCTCCTCACGGGTGGCGGCCCCGGCGCTCGCGGCCGCCTCGGGCAGGTCGGCGGCCGTCGCCCCGTGGGTTCCGGCGGCGCCCGGCGCGGCGCTCCGGCCGGCGGCCACCTCCAGAGCGTCGCGGGCGGCCTTGAGCGAGGCCGCGTCCATGGTCCCGGCCAGGTCGTTCAGGGCGTCGCGGGTGCGCCAGTAGGCCACGCGCGCCGGATCGGACTCGGGGTGGTGCTGGAAGGCCAGGAGCCGGCCGGCCCGCCAGGTGTGGACCGGGGAGCGGTCGGAGGAGGCCAGGAGGGTGGCGGCCTCGGGCAGGTGGGTGACGGCGTCGTGGTGGGAGACGATGACGGGTAATCGGGTGCCGTCGGAGGTGGGGATCCCGGCACGGTGCGCGGCGCGGATGGCCTCGGCGGCCACGGCCCCGAAGACCGGGTCGCTCTCGCCGGCGGCCGTGATGGTCAGCTCGACGACGCCGACCTCGTCATTGCCCAGCGCCGGCACAGCGGTCGTGCCGCCCAGGGCCTCCGCGGCCACCTGGGCCCCCAGGCAGATGGCGATGGCGGGGACGTCCTCGGCGACAACGCCGCGCAGCAGCTCACGCAGATCCGCCAGCCAGGGGTGATCACCCTCGTCGTGGGCGCTCATGGAACCGCCCAGCACGACGAGGCCGTCTCCGACCTCCTCCAAGGAGGGAATGGACTCGCCCCGCCAGGGACGCACCATTCGCAGCGCGGCTCCCTCGGCGAAGAGCCACTCCCCCAGGCGCCCCACGGGCGCAAGCTCCTCGGGCTCGATGACGGTGATCGTGAGCGTGTCTGTCATAGGCGACATTCTGCCGGTGGCTCAGTTCTCCGCAAACGGCGACAGGCGCAAACGTGCCGCCTGAGGCGAAACGACTTGCTCACACCGGCGCCCTGCGGGGACGATGTCCCGGATGAAGCACCCGCAGTCCCCACGCCCCCACCCCTTACACCCGCTGTATCAGCTGGCCGCATCCGGCGCCGCGACGGCGGCCGTCCTGGGACTGCTGGGAGCCTCCACGAGCGCCGCGGCGGCACCGACGACGGGCCCGGCCCCCGCGTCCTCCGTCCCGGCTCCTGCTGCTGGATCGATGAGTGCTCCCCGAGCCCTCCCAGCGGCGTCGACCACCCTGACCAAGCACGTCACCGACGAGCTCGGGATCCTGGACGCCTCCAAGGCCCAGCAGGCCGTGGACACGATGTCCTCCAAGCACGGTGTGGGCCTGTGGGTGCTGACCGTCTCCGACTCCAGCCGTAAGGCCTCGGCGATCGCCGAGCAGACCTTCAAGAACACGAAGCTGGGGCGCGACGACATGCTCCTGGTCATCAATATCCCCGCCGACGGCTCGGCCTCGAAGAGCTACAAGCTGCAGGCGCACAGCAACTCCTCGAAGTTCTCCGAGTCGGACTACAAGCGGATCGACTCGGCCCTCAAGAAGCAGCTGAGCGCCGGGGACTACGACGCCGCCGTGGCGGCGATCCCGGAGAACATGTCCGGCTCATCGGGTTCAGGCAGCTCGGACGGCTCCAGCGGCTCGGGCTCCTCGGCGCTTCCGCTCCTGCTGGGCGGGGGCGCGGTCGCAGCGGCGGGCGGGGCCGCCGCCTGGACGGTGTACAAGCGCAGGAAGAACAAGGAGAACGACGACATGCTGTTCGGCAAGCGCAGGAAGCAGGCCGCCTCGGGCGGCACCCCTGGGAACCAGGCCGCAGGCCCCGCGGCGATGACGGTCGAGCAGCTGCGCACCCAGGCCGGCAGCGCTCTGGTCCAGGCCGATGACACGGTGCGCGCCGCCGCCGAGGAGCTGTCCTACGCCCAGGCGCAGTTCGGGCTGTCCGCCACGGACGCCTTCACCGCCGCTTTGGACAGTGCCCGCAAGCACCTGTCGCGGTGCTTCGAGCTGCGCAAGATCCTCGACGACGACATCCCCGAGACCGAGCCGCAGCAGCGGCAGATGTACACCGAGATCCTCCAGCACTGCTCGGAGGCGGTCGGCGAGATCCGCGCTCAGGAGGAGGCCTTCAACAAGCGGCGCGGGATCGAGGCGAACCTGCCGACATCGATCGCGGAGTCCACCCAGCGGGCCGACGAGACCGAGCAGGCCATCGTCATGGCCGAGACGATCCTGGTCACCCTGAGCGCCGCCTACCCGGCCTCCTCCCTGACCAGCGTGTCCCAGGCCCCTGAGCAGGCCCGCCGCCTGCTGGCCGCCGGGCGCACGGCCCTGGACCAGGCGCGCGCCAGCGTCGAGGCCTCCCAGGAGGCGACGGCGGTGGAGCAGGTGCGTATCGCCCAGGGCTCGATCGCCCAGGCCGGTCAGCTGGCCGCGCAGGTCACCGGGGCCCGCGAGCGGCTCCAGAGCGCGGCGAAGGACCTGGAGGCGGCCATCGCCTCGATCTCCTCGGACCTGGTGGACGCCAAGCGCCTGGAGGGCTCGGTCCCGGCGGCGACTCTGGCCCCGCTCGTGGCCGACGCCGAGGCCGCCGTCGCGCAGGGCCGTCAGGCCAGCGGCAGCTCGCCGAGCGGCGACCCCCTGGCCGCCCTGGACCACCTGGCCCAGGCCGAGGCCGCCATCGACGCCGCCCTGGCCCCGGCCCGCGAGCGCGAGGAGAACGACTCGCGCGCCCGGGCCTCCCTGGGCTCGCGCCTGGCCCGTCTCAACTCCCAGGTGGAGTCCGTGACCTCCTACATCACCACCTACCGCGGGGCGGTGGGCCCCTCGGCGCGCACCGCGCTGAGTGAGGCCGCCCGGCACGCCACGGCCGCCACCTCCATGCAGACCACCGACCCGGTGGCGGCCCTGGCTGAGGTCGCGGCGGCCGAGCCCCTCGTGGCCCAGGCGCAGGCTCTGGCCGAGGCCGACGTGCGCGGGTCGTCGTCGAGCTCGTGGAGCCCGCGCTCCGGGGAGAGCTACTCCGGCGGCTACGGCCGCTCGGGTGGCGGGCTCGACCTGGGCTCGCTCCTGCTGGGCGGGCTGCTGATGGGCGGCGGACACAGCTACGGCGGCTGGAGCTCCCATCACCACCACGACAACGACTGGGGCGGCGGTGGCGGTTTCTTCGACGGAGGTGGCGACTTCCTGGACGGGGTCGGCGACTTCTTCGACGGGGGCGGCGACTTCTGAGCCACGTCCTTCTGCCGGCCGGCCCCAGTCGTATGCCAGTCATGCCCTGAGCGATGCGGCCCCCACCGACATGACGTCAGCCGCCCGGACCTGAGATCATGACGCCTGATCCACCTGGCCCACGCGGCCATCACCCGGCAAGCACCCGGCAAACGCCGTGTTCACACCTGCCCACACCGACGTCGCACCTCGACGGAAGGACGAACCACTATGGCTGAGAAGCAGTCGATCCTGGGACGCATCGCCCAGCTCACCCGCGCCAACGTCAACGCGCTCCTGGACCGCGCCGAGGACCCGGAGAAGATGCTCAACCAGCTGGTGCGGGACTACACGGCCTCCATCGCCGAGGCCCGCGACGCCGTGGCCCAGACGATCGGGAACCTGCGCCTGGCGGAGAAGGACCACGACGCCGACGTCGCCGAGGCCAAGGACTGGGGCAACAAGGCACTGGCCGCCTCCCGCAAGGCCGACCAGCTGCGCGCCGGCGGTGACACCGCCGGCGCGGACAAGTGGGACTCGCTGGCCAAGATCGCGCTGACCAAGCAGATCACGGCGGAGAACGAGGCCAAGGCCGCCGAGCCGATGATCGCCTCCCAGCGCCAGGTCGTCGAGCAGCTCAAGACCGGCCTGCAGCAGATGGAGGTCAAGCTCGGTGAGCTGCGCTCCAAGCGCGACCAGCTCATCGCCCGCCAGAAGACCGCCGAGGCCCAGGTCAAGGTACAGGGCGCCATCCGCTCCATCAACGTCCTGGACCCCACCAGCGAGCTGTCCCGCTACGAGGACCAGGTGCGCCGGGTCGAGGCCCAGGCCGCCGGGCAGATGGAGCTGGCCGGATCCTCCCTGGAGTCCCAGTTCGCCGAGCTCGAGGCCTCCGGCGCGGGCCTGGAGGCCGAGGCCCGCCTGGCCGCCCTCAAGTCCGGGCAGAACCCGGCGCTGCCGGGCGCCCAGCAACAGTCCCCGGCCCAGATCACCGATGGTGACGACGCCGCCGTCAATGCCGCCTTCGAGGCCCTCAAGGCCCAGGGCCAGCCGGTCGGCGAGGAGAAGTCCTCCTACTGAGCCGGCCCGGCCGCGCAGGCGGCGCCGCGCACGCGCCTCAGCCCCGTAAGCCGCCCGGTCCTCATCAATCCCGATGAGTGCCGGGCGGCTTCGTGCTCCTCAACGTCAGCACGCGCCGGCACGAACCGACCGGAGGCGCCTGCGTCCGACGTCGGCCTCGGCCGGCCCCCTGGCCCCACGCTCGGGTCACGCCCTCACAGCTCCTCGGGCGGTTCGGAAAAAGGTTGATATCAGTGGGACTTCCCCGGGCGTCGTCGACGGCTGCTGGACACGGGGACCGGTAGCATGGGCTCCATGAGCGTACCGACTTATCTTCTCGTCGACGGCGAGAACATTGACGCCACCCTCGGCATGAGCGTGCTGGGGCGGCGTCCCGAACCTGAGGAGCGGCCCCGCTGGGACCGCGTCCTCGCATACTGTGATGAACTGTCGTCCGCCGATGCCACCGAGGGCGAGGGGAACGAGGCCCGTGCCCTGTTCTTCCTCAACGCCACCAGCGGCCACATGCCCATGAGCTTCATCCAGGCCCTACTGGCCATGGACTACCGGCCCGTCCCGCTGGCCGGGACGGGAAGCAATGAGGAGAAGGTTGTCGACATCGGTATTCAGCGCACTCTGGAGGCGCTGGCCGAGCGAGTCGAGTCCGGCCAGGACGCACACGTCCTGCTGGGCAGCCACGACGGCGACTACATCCCCCACATCGAGCGGCTCCTGCGAGCCGGCGCCAAGGTGGGGGTCCTGTGCTTCCGGGAGTTCCTCAACGCCCAGCTGGCCGGCATGGAGGGCGAGGGCCTGACGGTCTATGACCTGGAGAGTGACGTCAAGGCCTTCACCATCCCGCTGCCACGCGTGTGCATCATCCCGCTGGAGGACTTCGACCCGCTCGCCTTCCTCTGACCCGACGGCGGGGCGACGGCAGGCGCCGTTGCCCCGCCTCATGTCACAGCCCGACTCGCCGACGAGCCACATCACTTTCCTCTGTTCAGCAGCAACCACACAGTTTCCTGTTTATTGTGGGAATCCCAAGCCTTCGAGGCTTCCCAGCACGTACCGGGTCACACCAACCACTTGACCGGTCAACAGCGACCATTCGGAACTCATTCAGGAAACAACCAGAAAGCGAAGGGATGGTGAGGCACATGGAGCGTTCCCAGCAGTCCCGCACAGAAGCTCACCTCCTTGTCGTCGACGATGAACCCAACATCCGCGACCTGCTCGCCTCGTCCCTGCGCTTCGCAGGCTTCGAGGTCTCGATCGCCGGAGACGGCAACGGCGCCCTCAAGACGGTGGAGAAGACGTCCCCCGACCTGGTGGTCCTCGACGTCATGCTGCCCGACATGGACGGCTTCACCGTGGCCCGGCGCCTGCGCGAACGCGACGTGACCACCCCGATCCTCTTCCTGACCGCCCGCGATGACATGGCGGACAAGGTCCAGGGTCTGACCGTCGGCGGCGACGACTACGTCACCAAGCCCTTCGGGCTGGAGGAGGTCATCGCCCGTATTCGCGCCATCCTGCGCCGCACCCACGCCATCGAGAACGAGGACGACGGCGTCGTGCGCGTGGCCGACCTCGTTCTGGACGAGGACGCCCACGAGGTCTACCGCGCCGAGGTGGAGGTGGACCTGTCCCCCACCGAGTTCAAGCTTCTGCGCTACCTCATGCTCAACGCCGGGCGCGTCGTGTCCAAGGCCCAGATCCTCGACCACGTCTGGGAGTACGACTGGAACGGTGACGCCGCGATCGTGGAGTCCTACATCTCCTACCTGCGCCGCAAGGTGGACCAGATCCAGGGCGCTGACGGCCAGCCCGTCACTCCCCTGATCCAAACTCGTCGCGGAGTCGGCTATATGCTGCGCGAACCCAAGGCCGAGTGATGGCTGCGGCGCGTGGGGGGAGCACGCGCCCGGCCAAGTCGTCCGGTAAGCAGCACCGCCCGATCAAGCGGGGCCGATGGCACCCGATCACCGCGATTCAGCGGCCCTGGCAGGCGATGCCACTGCGCACGCGCCTGACCCTCATGACGACCGGCCTCCTGGCCATCGGGCTCATCGTCGTCTCCTTCGTGGTGACCTCGCTGCTCTACAGCCACATGATGGGACAGATCGACAGCCAGCTGCGCACCACCGCGGTGGCCATCGGAAGCCAGGGCCTGGCCCAGATCCGCGAGGGCGGCACCAGCAGCACCACCTTCCCCTCGAACTACTACGTCAAGGCCGAGTACTTCGATCCCAGCCGCAACGGGGAGTGGATCTCAGCCGACACCGCCGCCGTATACGGCCGGCCCCAGGTCAAGGGCCTGGACTACCAGCGCGCTCTGGCTCACACGGCGAAGGGCGACTACCCGATCACAACGGTCAACTCCGATCAGCCCGGCCACCAGTGGCGCATGATCACCCTGCTCATCAAGGACCAGAACACCGGGCAGTACACCGGCGCCGTTGCTCTGGCCCTCCCGCTGAGCGACGTCATGGAGACCGTGGAGCGCACCCGCCTGGTGGTGGCTCTCGCCGATGTCTCGATCATCTCGGTGGGGGCCGTCTTCGCCACCTACCTGGTCCACCGCTCCTTCCGCTCCCTGCGGCAGATCGAGGGCGTGGCCGGGCGGATCGCTCATGGCGACCTGTCGGCCCGCATCCTTGTGACCGAGCCGCGCACCACGGAGGTCGGTTCACTGCAGCGGGCGATCAACGCGATGCTGGCGCAGAATGAGACCTCCTTCGCCGCCCAGGTCGTGGCCCAGGAACGGATGACGCGCTTCGTCTCCGACGCCTCTCATGAGCTGCGCACGCCGCTGGCCGCGATCCGCGGCTACGGCGAGCTCTACCGGATGGGCGGGGTGCCCGCGAACAAGACCGGTGAGGTCATGGGGCGCATCGAGACCGAGTCCAACCGGATGGGACGCCTCGTCGACGACCTGCTGCAGCTGGCTCGGATCGATGAGGGCCGGGAGATGTCGATGGAGCCGGTCAACCTCACAGACCTGGCTGCCGGGGCCCTGAGCGACATGATGGTCCTGGCTCCCGAACGCGACTGCGGCCTCATTCCCCTCGACCCCCGAGACGAGGCCGCCGGCATGGAGGCGCCCTCTCTCCAGGTCATTGGCGACCGCGACCGTCTCTCCCAGATCCTCACCAATCTGCTGGGCAACGTGGTGCGCCACACCCCCTCCGGGACGCCGGTGGAGATCGCCATCGGCATGGCTCCGCCACGCACCAACCCGACGGCGCAGCCGGTCGTCGTCGTCGAGGTACGCGACCATGGTCACGGCGTGCCCCCGGAGGCGGCTGAGAAGGTCTTCCAACGCTTCTACCGCTCGGACACCTCCCGTAACCGGGAGACCGGGGGCTCCGGCCTGGGACTGGCGATCGTGCTGGGGATCGTGGCCGCTCACAAGGGCACGGTCCAGATGCTCCAGACCCCCGGCGGCGGCGCCACTGTCCACATCGAGCTGCCACCCGCACCGGCCTGGTAGGCGTGAGTAACCGTGATGCCGCCTGGAAGATCGGTAAGAGTGGTGCGCGAGACACTGTGTCACGTCGACGTTACCGCGAGGACAGTCCTACGATGGCACGCGTTCCATTTCCAACACGGAGACTGACCCATGGGTGTCATCGACGCACCGCAGTGGCTCCTTTCGGCCTTCACCCGCTCGGTGAAGGCGCTCGGCGCCACGCAGCCCCCAGAGGCGATCCGCTCCGCCGGCGAGCTCCTCATTGAGCGTTGGTCCACGCCGGACCGTCGCTTCCACAACCTTCGCCACCTCATCGACATGCTCGCGCGGGTCGACGAGCTGGCCGAGGAGTCGCACAACCCGGACATCATGCGGGTCGCCTGCTGGTACCACGGGTGCGTCTTCTCCTCCGATGCCGAGGATGTCAGTCGCGGCAACGGCGGCGAGGACGAGACCGCTTCAGCGGCCTTCGCCGAGGCGGATCTCCACCACCTGGGCGTCCCCATGGAGACGGTCAAACGGGTGTGCAGCCTCATCGTCAACCTCAAGCGGCACATGCTCGACGAGCACGATATCGACGCCCAGGCGCTCATCGACGCCGACCTGGGCACCCTGGCCGTGGACCCGCAGACCTATGCCGAGTACGTGCGTCTGCTGCGTGAGGAGTACTCCCACATTCCCATGGAGGAGTACCTGCGCGGCCGCCTGACGATCGTCTCTCGGCTCCTGGACCGCGAGCACCTCTTCCACTCACCACTGGGTGAGCGTTGGGAGCACGCCGCCAGGGAGAACCTCTCGGCCGAGCAGCGCCGGCTCAAGGAGAAGCTCACCAAGCTCATCACCGAGCAGAGCGGACAGAACGCACAGGGCGCTCAGGAGGTGGCTAAGCCCTTCATTGCCCAGGAGGCGACGGCGCGCTCTTTCCCTGCGGCCGCGTCAGCTGAGCCCGCAGCCACCGGAAACGGCTCGGCGCTCGAGCAGCCGGACGACGGCGTCGGGAGCGATCCCCGCACTCCTCCGCTGGGCCTGCAGTCACTGACCCCACCCGGACAGCCGGCACCCGGCCCGTCCCGTGACGGAAACACGCTGCGTATCGACACCGCTGAGCTGAGGGCCCTGCGGTCCAAGGCCTCGCCGACAACGCCGGCGGCGGCCGTGTCACCGGTATCGTCAGTGTCGCCGGCATCGCCGTTGAGTGCGACCTCGCCACGGACCCCCGCGCGGGGCATTCCGGCCGTCTCCTCCGCTTCCGCGCGTCGGCCCGCCGAGGCATCCACCGAGCACGGCGAGCCCCGCGAGGACAAGGACGGCGAGGGGCCGATGTCTCACACGGCCTCGATGGAGTCCTGCGTGGCCGACCTGGACCTGCTCATGTGCTCGCGCAACCGCACCGATGAAGCCGGGGAGCGCCGTGCCCGGGTCCAGGCCGAGCGGGACAAGCTCGCCGAGAAGCTGCGGGCCAAGACCCAGGAGGCCAAGGAGCTGCGCGAGGCCCGTACCGGTGAGATCACCCCCATCACCGAGGAGATCATCGACGACGGCGCCGGAGACCTCTGAGGCATTGAGGCTGCCCGCCTGCCAGGGACGGCGCGGGTCCTCCGGGGCCACAGCCCGTGATCTGCTGGGTCGGTTCACAGGGCCGGCCGCCCGCCCGACGCGCGTCCGGGTCCGGCCCCTACCGTGAGAGGCACGGCATCCGCTGCGGCGGGTCGCCAGGCATCCCCGTGGACGTCGGCGCACGACAGCGCCCGGTCCATCGGGCCGCCCCTCACGAAAGGAACCCCGTCATGCCCATCTACTCCGTCGACACCGTCGCGGTGGCCGACACCGCCGCCCGGACCCGTACCCGCATCGCCACGATCCAGACCGAGGTCGATGCCATGCGGGGCGATATCGGTCTGCTGCAGTCCTGCTGGACCGGGACGGCAGCGGACTCCATGGCCACCTGCGCGGCCGACTGGCACCTCACTCAGCTCCAGGTGCAGTCCAACCTCGATCAGATCAGCCTGGCACTGGACAACGCCGCCGTCTGCTACGACGACGCCGAGACCGCTAACCAGGGCCGCTTCGCCACTCCCGGCACCACCACGGCTCCGGCCACGGGCTCCGGGCCCGTGGCCCCTCGGTAGAAGCATCTGCTGCGATCTGCAGAGGGGATCCGCTGTCACCCACCGCCGCCGTGTCCGGGCTGCGCCACCTCAGCGCACCTCTCCTGGGCGCACGGCGCAAGCGACGAGCACGAAGCGGCGGGCCGCCCCTCACGCGTGTGAGAGACGGCCCGCCGCCAGGCCCCGGGGCCGACCGGCGCGGCCGGACTACCGGGAGATGACTGGCTCGTGACGAGTCACGTCGATCAGTACATGCCGCCCATGTCGCCGGCGCCACCCTCGGCCGGAGCGGCCGGGGGCTCGGGCTTGTCGGCCACGACGGCCTCGGTGGTCAGGAACAGACCGGCGATGGAACCGGCGTTCTGCAGGGCGGAGCGGGTCACCTTGACCGGGTCGGCGATGCCGGCGGCCAGCAGGTTGACGTACTCGCCGGTGGCGGCGTTGAGGCCCTCACCGGTGGGCAGGTTGCGCACGCGGTCCACGACCACGCCGCCCTCAAGACCGGCGTTGGCAGCGATCTGCTTGAGCGGGGCCTCCACGGCGACCTTGACGATCGCGGCACCGGTGGCCTCGTCGCCCTCGAGCTTGAGGGAGTCGAGGACCTCGGCGGCCTGGAGCAGGGCAACGCCACCACCGGCGACGATGCCCTCCTCGACGGCGGCCTTGGCGTTGCGCACGGCATCCTCGATGCGGTGCTTGCGCTCCTTGAGCTCCACCTCGGTGGCGGCACCGGACTTGAGGACGGCCACGCCGCCGGCCAGCTTGGCCAGGCGCTCGGAGAGCTTCTCGCGGTCGTAGTCGGAGTCGGAGTTCTCGATCTCGAGGCGGATCTGGGCGGTGCGGGCCTCGATGGCCTCCTTGTCGCCGGCGCCCTCGACCAGGGTGGTCTCATCCTTGGTGACGACGACCTTGCGGGTCTGGCCCAGGTCCTCCAGGGTGGCGTTCTCGAGCTTGAGGCCGACGGTCTCGGAGATGACCGTACCGCCGGTGAGGATCGCCATGTCCTGCAGCATCGCCTTGCGGCGGTCGCCGAAGCCGGGGGCCTTGACGGCCACGGACTTGAAGGTGCCGCGGATGCGGTTGACGACGAGGGTGGCCAGGGCCTCGGCCTCGACGTCCTCGGCGATGATGGCCAGCGGCTTGCCGGTCTGCATGACCTTCTCCAGCAGCGGGAGCAGGTCCTTGACGTTGGAGATCTTGGACTCGACCAGCAGGACGTAGGCGTCCTCCAGGACGGCCTCCTGGCGGTCGGGGTCGGTGACGAAGTAGGGGGAGATGAAGCCCTTGTCGAAGCGCATACCCTCGGTGACCTCGAGCTCGAGGCCGAAGGTGTTGGACTCCTCGACGGTGACGACACCCTCGTGGCCGACCTTCTCCAGGGCCTCGGCGATGAAGGCACCGATCTGCTCGTCGGCGGCGGAGATGGAGGCGGTGGCCGCGATCTCCTCCTGGGTCTCGACCTCCTTGGCGTCGGCGAGCAGACGCTCGACGACGGCCGTGACGGCCTTCTCGATACCGCGGCGCACGGCGATCGGGTTGGCGCCGGCGGCGACGTTGCGCAGACCCTCGCGCACCAGGGCCTGGGCCAGGACGGTGGCGGTGGTGGTGCCGTCACCCGCGACGTCGTCGGTCTTCTTGGCGACCTCCTTGACGAGCTCGGCGCCGATCTTCTCGTAGGGCTCCTCGAGCTCGATCTCCTTGGCGATGGTCACGCCGTCGTTGGTGATCGTGGGGGCGCCCCACTTCTTGTCGAGCACGACGTTGCGGCCCTTGGGGCCCAGGGTGACCTTGACGGTGTCGGCGAGGGTGTTGAGACCGCGCTCCATGCCGCGGCGGGCCTCCTCGTCGAAGGCGATGATCTTGGACATTGAGTTTCCTCCACTGCGTGGTAGGGGTGGCCGGTTCGTGCCCGCGACGGACGGATCGGTCCCCGGACGTTCACGTCACGCCCGACGCCGGCCCTCACGTTCCAGCCTGGATGGACTTGGTTGCATTGGTAGATGCATTGTCACTCGAGGACCCCGAGTGCTAACCGCAATGCTGGCACTCTCGGCCCTTGAGTGCAAGGCGCTCAGATCTCCTCGGCCACGAATCCTCCGACGGCGAAGAGGGGAATCGCCCGTGCCGGCACTCGTGACGGCTCCGCACCGACCTGCCCGACGAGGATGAGGCGTCACCCAGCGGGCCCCGGGCCGGCGGGCAGCCCTCGAAGCACAGACCGGCCCGGCCGGCTGCAGCGGCGGTGAGCGGGGCCGCAGCAGCGAGGACTGGGATCCGGCAGGCCCGAGAGGCGTCAGCGCTCTCGCGGACGCGAGCTTTCTGTCAGGGCTTGTAGTCGTCGCGCAGAATGACCGCGATCGTGGAGCCCTGAGTGTTCTCAGCGGTGCCCTCCACCACGTTGCTGATCCCCAGCTTCTTGCCAACCTCCTCGGCTGCCGGACGGCTCTCCGGAGAGCTGAAGTAGACCGTCGACTTGGCCGGCTCCGTGTTCTCGTAGATCCCGGGGACGACCTCCACCGCGGTGAAGCCCCCGTTGGTGAGCTTGTCGCCGGCGCCCTTGGCCAGGCCACTGGTCTCCGTCCCATTGGCCACGGTGACCCCGGTGTTGAAGTCGATATTGCCGGAGGCGCTGGCGCTGGCCCCGGCAGAGGCGCTGGCGGAAGGCTTGGAGGCCTCAGCGGTCTTGTCACCTGACGCCTGCTTGTTCGCCTGCCCGCTCTTGGCCTGCTGAGTGGACGACGCCGCTCCTGACGGGCTGGAGCCGCCCGACCCGTTGAGGAACAGGGTCACGGCACCCCAGGCGAGCGCCGGAACAATGATGATGATGGCCAGCAGTGGCACCCAGCTGCGCCACCGAGGCACCTGCGCGCGGTGTACGCCCACCGGAACTGGGCCGTCATCCTCGCCGACGTCGAACTCGTCCTCGGGGTAGTCATAGTTGCTCACGCTCACAAGATACCGGTCCGAGCGCCCTTCGTTGGGTATTGCTCGCCACGTCCGGCTCACAGGACCGTGACATCAGGTCTGAAAGATCCTGCAGACGTCGACGTGTGCCCGTTAGGCTCGCAGCGTGACAACCGCCAAGCCCCTGTCCGAGATCATCGACCCCTCCTGGGCGAGCGCCCTGGCGCCCGTGGAACCCACGATTCATGAGATCGGGAGACGGCTGCGTGAGGAGGTGGCCTCCGGCGTCGGCTACCTCCCGGCGGGAACGGACGTGCTGCGCGCCTTCACCTACCCGATGGACGGTGTGCGCGTCCTCATCGTCGGCCAGGACCCCTACCCCACCCCGGGCCACCCCATGGGACTGAGCTTCTCGGTGGCGCCCGGCGTGCGGCCCCCGCGCAGCCTGGAGAACATCTTCCGCGAGCTGGTCAGCGACCTGGGTGTGCCCCAACCGACGTCGGGCGACCTCACGCCGTGGTGCGAGCAGGGAGTCATGCTGCTCAACCGGGTTCTCACGGTTCGCCCCGGGGCGCCGGCGTCGCACAAGGGCTGGGGCTGGGAGAAGGTGACGCAGCGGGCCATCGAGGCACTGGTGGAGCGCGGCGGCCCGCTCGTGGCGATCCTGTGGGGACGGCCGGCGCAGTCCCTGACCCCCATGCTGGGGCAGACCCCGATCATCGCCTCACCGCACCCCTCCCCGCTGTCCGCCTCGCGCGGGTTCTTCGGCTCACGTCCCTTCAGCCGCGCGAATACGATCCTTACCGAGATGGGGGCCGCCCCCGTGGACTGGCGCCTGCCCTGAGGCTGCGCCGGGGTCAGCCGAGCTGCTTCCCGATGGCGGGCACGCCTTTGTCTTCCCCTTCTTGCGCCGACATATCACGCTCTTGGGTGGAGGTTCCGTTCGTCCCGGCCCTACTCCACGAGGGTCGGGGCCTACAGGCCAGGGGTTGTGCGCACTGTACGAGATCCCGACCCCTGTGCAGCACACCCGATCCTTCCCCAGTAACACCCCACCCTCATGCAGTGCGCGACCTGCGATCTCAGGAGCTACCAGGAAGCAGCACCAGGACTCCCCCCCCCTCACACAGCGCACGGCCCATCCGGCGCTCTGCCGGCATCCCCCAGATCAGCTGCCTCCATCAGGTAGCACGCAGCCTCACTCTCCTGGGACATGCACACCGACGGCCTGACGATCGTCCTCACCTCACGGAACAAGCTCAGCCGATCCTCGGGGGAGCCGTCGCCCCAGCAACGAGGCCTCACGCAGACCCGTCTCCAGGCGCATCCCCGCCCATGCCAGCTCCTGCCGGGGCCGTAGACGCGCAACATCTGCAGGTGGGAACCTCGTAAGAATCTTTGCGCCGAGCCGGTCTGGACACATCATGTCGCCATAGGACACGCGCAGCACCGTCCACCCTTGCGACTCGATCCCGTCCTGGCGCCGCTTCTCCTTCCACAGGTCCTCGGAGTCCTGGTACTTCTTCCTACCATCGGCCTCCAGGACGAGCCTCCGCCCAGGCCAGCACAGGTCCACCCACCAGCGCCCCTCGGGAGCGTCAATGGGGTACTGCACCTGCGGGATCGGCAGCCCCAGGGCGAGGACCAGCCACCGCACCGCGCTCTCAAGCGCTGACTCTGCGAACGGAGTCGCCCGGCTCAGCACCGCCCGCGCCTGAGCCACCCCTCGACGCCTCGGTTCGCGCTTGAGCATGAGCTCCCACTCCCGCCTCACTCGGGCAATCGCCGTCGAGCACAGCTCAGGCCGCTCCCGGTTCGGCTGGCAACAACGACGCAGCACGGAGTCGGCGATGGCGAGCGCATTGTGCGCCGGCTCGTCGAAGGCGCAGTCGTAGGCCGTGCGCACCGCCGTCGTCGCCACCGTCTCTCCCACGGATGCGATCTCTTCCGGCATCAGCGCGAGACGGCGCCGCCACAGGGTGACGTCCCGGCAGGGAGAGGACTCCGAGGAGCCGTCTGGGATCAGCACGGGCGTACCGCGAGCCGGAACCCAGATGCGGGGCAGAACGGCATGGACCTGATACGGGGTACTGGACACCGCGAGGTAGACATCGGGCTCCTGGGAGAACATGTCGAGCTCAAGCGCCAGGGCCGCGGAGGTGTGCGACAGATAGGCCGTGGAGAACTGACTGCGCTGGGCAACCACCGCCCGCGCCAACGACAGGGTGTAACGGTGCTGCCAGCGCTCAGCATCACGATCCGGCAGCCAGTAGTGACCACGCGCCAGGCGGATCCAGGCACGCGAGGGAAGACAGCCACCGCGGGAGCGGCGCGATGTGTGCAACAGACGTGGACGCAGATCGAGGACAGAGGCGGAGGACGATGGTCGCGGTGCCATGTCTCAAGGCTGCTCACTGCGACGGCGTCGGGCACCCGTTGCGACCAGCCCTGTGGACCGAGCGGGTATTTCCGCGCCTGTGGTCCCGCGCCGGGCCCGGAACTCCGCTTTCCACGAGGGTGGGGGTGTACTGGCCAAGGGATGTGCGTACTGCACCAGCCCCCGCACCTCGGGGAGCACACCCGAGCCTCACCCAGCGGTACCCCACCCTTGTGCAGTGTCGATGACTGGGACGACTCGGTCAGCCGACGAAGGGGAAGCAAAGCACGACGACCAGTCCACCAACGCCCTCGAACACGCCGATTCACTGAAGAGGGATGAAGAAGGTGTGGATACTCCCCCGGGCCCGCGCCACGTCACGACTCTGAGTCTCGACCAATCTGTTGAGCGGCCTCCTGCTCGGAAGACAGCGCCGGAGCATCGGGGACGCCTGGAAGGAACGGTTCGCCGCTCGATTCCACAACTCGGCCTGCAACTGGTTGCGGAACTCCTCAACATCCCGAGCCGGACGAATCAGTTTCAGCCACCGGCCGAGGAAGAAGCGGGCCATCCCGGTCGACAGCGATCAGATCGGGCCGCTGGGAACGCGGCCGGGAACCATCTGGTAGACACAGGGCCATGCCCGATCACCAACCAGAGCAGCCGGCTCAGCCCGCCCCCGCCGCCCCAGATTCACCAGCGCCTTCCCGCTCCCGGGCACGCCACGCCGCTGGCCCGGCCACGATCGATCTGAACCAGATCTCCCAGTACCTTCCCCGCACCGGCATCGGCACCGACGTGCACGCCTTCGCCGCCCCCGACTCGGGAGTCCCCATGCACCTGGCCTGCCTGGAGTGGCCCGGTGAGGTGGGCCTGGCCGGCCACTCCGACGGCGACGTCGTCGCCCACGCGTGTTGCGACGCCCTGTTCTCGGCCGCCGGCCTGGGCGACCTGGGCTCGAACTTCGGCACCGCCGAGCCCCGGTGGAAGGGGGCCTCCGGGACCACGCTCCTAAGCGAGGCCGCCCGCCGCGTGCGCGAGGCCGGCTTCGAGATCGGCAACATCGCCGTCCAGCTCGTGGGCGAGCGCCCCCGCGTGGCCGCCCGCGCTGCCGAGGCCTCCCAGGCCCTGTCCGAGGCGGCCTCCGCCCGGGTCGCCTTCACCGCCACCACCACCGACCACCTGGGCTTCCTGGGCCGCGCCGAGGGCCTGCTCGCCATCGCCACCGCCCTGGTCTACCCAACCTCCACCATGAGGCAACTTTAAAGGAAATACTTAAACCATGTCCGCTTTTCTCAACAAAACGCTGACACGTCAAGCAAACAAGGTCATCACAAACCAACTCGGAAGCAAGAAAATGAACGGAAAGGAGGAAAGCGCCGCCCTCATCGCCGGACATCTAACTCTCTTAAATGTCAATGATTACCTGATTCCCGCCGCCACACTATCTGCCGCAGTTCTGGCTATCATACTAACAATCTTCAACATAGATATCACCCTCAAACTCACTGACCCAGAATTCAACGCCAGCGACGATCGAGAAGCAATGGTGGCATTCTTCACCTCAACCCTTGTCTTCATTTGTACAATCTTATACCTGTCATGGCGAAGGGCTGTCTGGTCTGCGGTTCGAGCTGTTGAAGAAATGCGCATCGCAGGCAGACCGAAACAAGTTGAGAGCAAGTCACAAGACGCAGCGTGAGCAGGCATCTTGTTCACGCCGAGAGCCCACCTCTTTCCACGCGCCTCGGGAAAAAGCCCTGCGTCCGGTGGACACCGGTGCCGGGCCGCCAGGTAGCCTGTGCCCGTGAGCACCACTCCCACTGAACCCCCTGAGTCCACGGGCCTTGCCGCCTCCCCCGCCTCCGCGGGCGCGCCGGCCCTGCGTCTGTACGACTCCGCCGCCCGCGCGGTCGTGCCGCTGGCCCCCACGGCCACCCCCGGCCTGGTGACGATCTACCTGTGTGGTGCCACCGTCCAGGGCTCACCCCACATCGGCCACATGCGCAGCGGTATCGCCTTCGACGTCCTGCGTCGCTGGCTGGAGCGCGGCGGCCAGGAGGTCCGCCTCATCCGCAACGTCACGGACATCGACGACAAGATCCTCAGCAAGTCGGCCGCCTCCCAGCCGCCGGTGCCCTGGTGGGCCTGGGCCCAGCGCTTCGAGCGGGAGTTCGACGCCGCCTATCGCGCCCTGGGCGTGGCGGCCCCCACCTACGAGCCGCGCGCCACCGGCCACGTCCCCGAGATGGTCGACCTGGTCCAGCGCCTGCTGGACGCCGGCCACGCCTACATCGGAGAGTCCGGCAACGTCTACTACGACGTGCGCTCCCTGCCCGGCTACGGCTCGCTCACCAATCAGCGCCTGGAGGACCTGGCCACCACCGAGGACGAGTCCCAGCTGGACGACGACGTCGAGGCCGACAAGCGCGACCCGCGCGACTTCGCCCTGTGGAAGGCCGCCAAGCCCACCGAGCCGGCCGACGCCGCCTGGGACGCCCCCTGGGGCCGGGGCCGACCCGGCTGGCACCTGGAGTGCTCGGCCATGTCGCGCCGCTACCTGGGCGAGACCTTCGACATCCACGGCGGCGGCATCGACCTGCGCTTCCCGCACCACGAGAACGAGCAGGCCCAGTCCCACGGCGCCGACTGGGGCTTTGCGCGTCACTGGGTCCACAACGCCTGGGTGACCATCAAGGGCGAGAAGATGAGCAAGTCGCTGGGCAACTCCCTGGTGGTGGCCGAGCTGCTCAAGCGCTACGACGCCGCTGTGCTGCGCCTGGCCCTGGGCACCGTCCACCACCGCTCCACCGTGGAGTTCTCCGAGGAGACCCTGGCCGACGCCGAGGCCCTGTGGGAACGCCTGTCCGGCGCGATCCTGCGGGCCTACGAGTTCTCCGACGACGGAGGGCTGAACCCCGTCGACGCCCCCGCCGAGCAGGTGCGCGCCCGGGCGCTGCCGGCCGAGTTCACGGCCGCCATGGACGAGGACCTCAACCTGGCCGGCGCCATGGCGGTGGTCCACGCCACCCTCAAGGCTCTCAACGTGGCCCTCGCCAAGGTCGAGGCGGGGCCGAGCAGCAGCCAGGAGGCCGACGCCGATCTGCGCGAGTCGGCGACCGTCCTGGCTCTGGACCTGCGCTCCCAGCTCGACGTCCTGGGCCTGGACCCGCTGGCCGAGCCCTGGCGTGCCGGTGTCCTCGAGGGCGCCGGCTCCTCCCAGGGCGGAGCCGCCATGGAGACCCTCGACCGGCTCATCCAGCACGACCTCGACGAGCGGGCCCAGGCCCGCGCCGCCAAGGACTGGCCGCGCGCCGACGCCCTGCGCGACAAGCTGACCCAGGCCGGCGTCGTCGTGGAGGACTCACCCTCGGGCGCCCGCTGGCACCTGGCCTGAGCGGCCCGCCAACCACCCAGCTACTCTTTCGCAGCACACTCGCACCGTCACGAACAGGAGGCCGGATGCCCGGCAACGAGCAGTACCCCGGCGCCAAGCGCCGCCCCGGCTCGAAGAAGGGCCCCACGAAGGGCTCCGGCGGCCAGCGCCGCAAGGGCCTGGAGGGCAAGGGCCCCACTCCGCGCGCGGAGAACCGCGTCGGCCACCCCAAGGCCCGGGCGAAGGCCCGCGCCGAGGCCCGTGCCGCCCAGCCCACCCGGGCCAAGCAGCTCGAGAAGCTCAAGCGCCGCTTCGACGTGCCCGAGGGCCACGAGATCCTGTGCGGACGCAACGCGGTGGCCGAGGCCGCCTACGCCTCAGTGCCCATCACGAGGGTCTTCATGGCGGTCTCCGCCCAGTCCGACGAGCGCCTGGGCGCCGTCGTGCGCCGCGCCGCCCTGCTGGGCGCCCCGGTGCTGGAGACCACCAAGCTGGACCTGGACGCCCTGACCGACTCCGCCACCCACCAGGGCGTGGCCATCGAGGTGCCCGCCTACGAGTACACCACCGCCCGCGATCTGCTCGAGCGCGCCCGCTCGCTGGGCCGCACGCCGCTGCTCGTGGCCCTGGACCAGGTGACCGACCCCCACAACCTCGGCGCGGTCCTGCGCAGCGCCGGGGCCTTCGGGGCCGACGGCGTCATCATCCCCGAGCGCCGCTCGGTGGGCGTCAACGCCACCGTCTGGAAGGTCTCGGCCGGCGCCGCCGCCCGGGTGCGCGTGGCCCGCGAGACGAACCTCGTGCGCGCCCTGGAGCAGCTGAAGAAGGAGGGCTGCTTCGTCGTCGGCCTGGACGGCTCGGGCAGCACCGACATCGAGGACCTCACCCTGGCCGACTCCCCCCTGGTGCTGGTCACCGGCGCGGAGGGCGCGGGTCTGTCCCGCCTGGTGCGCGAGACCTGCGACGTGCTGGCCTCGGTACCGATCAGCCGCAGCGTGGAGTCCCTCAACGCCGCCGTGGCCACGGGTATCAGCCTCTACGAGGTCGACCGCCTGCGGCGCCGGGCCGCCGGCGACAGCTGACAGGCGCCCGGTCGCTCCTTCTATCAGCGCCCGGTATCACTCATACACTTCCCCATGAAGGCCCCGTTGCTGACACAATGGGCCGCATCCGATTCACAGGAGGTCCCCATGGCCCAGGACGCTTCGCAGCGCTGGAACCGCACCGACGGCGTGCTCATCGCGCCGGGCACGACGCCGGAGGCCGTCGCCGACGCCTTCGCCGCGCGCGGGGTGGTCGTGCGCCTGGAGTGGTTCCCGGCCACCACCCACCTGCTCAGCCTGACCCTCATGACCGACGTCGAGGGCCGGGTCGCGGTGACGCCGCCCTCGCGCGGGGGCGTCGTTCCCGGCCCGAGCGTCAGCGAGCTGGTGGAGTCCCTGGCCCGGGAGTTCACGGCCGATGTCGCCGTGGGCCCGGCCACCTTCAACGCCCTGCCCGACGACGTCGAGCTGCCCACGATCTCCCACCACGGCTCGGCCAGCGCCCGCACCGTGGTGATCTCCCCGATGAGCGCCTACATGGTGCCGCTGCAGGCCACGCTCCTGGAGCGTCCGCTGGCGGTGGCCTCGGCGCCGAACCTGGACCGCCGCATCGTCATGTACTCCGGTGAGGGCACGGACCTGGGCACCTTCGGCTGGGACGAGGAGTCGCTGCCGGCCCTGGTCCTGACCTCCGACGCCGAGGACATGTCCATCCGCGCCATCCCCACGGGGGACCCGGAGGACGACGCCGTCTTCTCCTGGGGCATGACCTCGCACTACGTGTGGGGTGGGGTCGAGGAGCCCGGCCCGGCTCTGAGGTCCCTGGTCGACGAGCTCCTGGCGGACCTGACCGATGCCTCGGGCATCGTCGACACCGTCCCGGGCGCGGACCTGGAGGCCGCTGCCGCCGCCATCGTCCAGCCCGGTACCGACGGCTTCGCCGCGATGCTTCAGGCACTGGGCCTGCCCGACTGGGTGCTGGAGGTCCTCACCGGCCGCCTGGCGCCGGTGGAGGTTCCCGGCGTCGTCGTGCACGAGCCGCGCGGGCTGTCCAACGCCGTGGGTCGCAGCGTGGGCCTGCTGCTGGCCGATCCCTCCACCCCGGGCTCGGCCTTCTGGCAGGGCTATGTGCGCACCGTGACGGACAAGCCGTGGGCGGTGCGGGGCGCCGCGCTGCTCGAGGCGGGCCTGGGCGGCGCGCTCCTGGGGGCCGCCGTGCGCCGTCGCCGCTCGACCGGGCACATCCCGGGCGGGGTGGCGGCCGTGGGCGCCTTCCTGCTGGTGGACGCCATTACCGAGGTCTCGCTGGCATCCTGGACACGTCACCGCGAGCTGCGTCGCCGCGCTGATGAGGAGATGGCCCTGGTCGCCGAGGAGCTCGGCGCCTAGAAGCGTCACGCCGCAGAGCGGGCCGGTCAGCCAAGCCCCTCAAGGTAGGCCCTCAGCACCTTGCGGGCGTCCACAGGTGCCGCCTTGGCTGCCTGGTACATGAGCAGGGCGTCCACCAGCCCCACCAAATCGGGAGCGTGAGCAGAGGCCTGGTTGACACCCGCGGCAACGAGTATCCGCTCAGCCAGACGCGTCAGAGGCCGCCTGACCGGCGCTTCCGCTGTGAGCAGCTCCCGGAGCTCGACGTCGTCGCGCAGCTCGAACAGCAATGCTCCACGCGCGGCCTGGGCGTCCGCACGCCGCGCCATATGCTCCAGGATGCCGACGACGATCTCGGCGGCCTCCTGCCGGCTGACGGACGCGGGGATCTCAAGGTCGTTGATGTCAGCCTGTGAGCCCTCGGAGAGGCGGTTGACCACGAGCGCCAGCAGATCACGGCGAGTCCGGGCGTAGTAGGAGGTCGACCCGCGGGGCAGTCCCGCCTCCGTGTCGACCTGCAGATGAGTGAGGGCATGCACCCCGTCACGCGCGATGAGCCCGACCCCGGCGTCACCAATTTGCTCCCTGCGCCCCATCGTGCCTGCTCCTTGCCTTCCGACCACATGGACCTCTACGATCATAGAGCACTCTATGATCGTAGAGATCTACACGACGGCCAGATCGGGCCATGAGGAGGCGACCGCAGTGAAGGTGGCAGTTGTCGGAGCAGGTGACTCAGGGAAGGCCATCAAGCGAGCCCTGCAGGCGACCGGAGCACAGGTGACGCTGCACTCGCGCCGTACCGGCTTCGACGTCCTGCACGACGACGGGGCTGCCGCATTGTCCGGCGCGGACGTCATTGTGGAGGCCACCGGACGGTTCACCACCAGCAAGAGGGTCGCCACCGAGTTCTTCACACGCTCAACCCGTGCCGTGTCGGCGGCCGCGAACGCCCTGGGCGCCAGGCACGTGCTGCTGTCGATCGTCAACTGCGACCTTCCGGAGGTGCAGGGCTACGGCTACTTCGCGGGCAAGTGCGCGCAGGAGCGGCTTGCTCGCGAGTCGAGCAAGCGCATGTCACTGGTTCGCTCGACCCAGTGGTTCGAGTTCGCCGAGCAGAACATGGAGCGCATGCGCTACGGCCCCGTCTCACTCGTTCCCTCGATGAGGATGCGGCCGGTCAGCCTCGATTCCGTCGCCGAGACGGTGGCCCGGGCAGCCCTGAGTGAGACCGACGGCCAGACCTACCAGGTCGCAGGACCGGAGGTCATGACGCTGTGGGAGATGACCGCACAGCTGCCGAGCCTCACGGCGAGGCCGGTTCCCCTGGTGGTTCCCACCGGGTGGGGACTCGCCTTCCGTCGCGGCGCACTGGTTCCCGGCGACGACGTCCCTGCAGCGGGTCCCACTTACGCACAGTGGCTACAAGAACCGCGCCGCCTCTAGCCGACGGGATCGACGGTGGAGGCAGGCACACTCACCCTGGCCGGCTCGACGTGTACTGCGCACCGTTGGGCTATTGCCCCGGAGGATGGAGGCCCGGTAGATCACCGGCACCACCCGGGCGGGGTGGCGGCCGCGGGCGCCTTCCTGCTGGTGGACGCCATTACCGAGGTCTCGCTGGCATCAGCCGGCTACGGGGCTCCCAGACTGTTCATGAACCAGAACATCAGCGCGATGGGGATGGTCGTTAAGATCATCATGCCAAGAATGACGGCGAACATGATCTTCATGGTGGTGAGATCGTTCCGCTCGGAGGGCGAGAGCCCTTCGAGCCTCTGGAATGTCAACGAGCCCGGGTTGTTTTTGAAACGGGAGGCCCGGTAGAACACCGGCACCACCTGGCCGGGATACACTACGAAATCGAGCTGCGGCTTCGGGGTGATAAAGGAGAGGGCGAGGACCTGCACGACGACCCGCACCGGCCCCGGCGGCACCGCGATCCTCACGGACTGACCCGCTGACAGACGCATCTGCCCGTCGTTGATCGAGAAGGACAAGGTATTGCCCCAGATGAAGGTGACGGCGGGGTCGTAGTACAGGTCGATGAAGGCGCTGTTCTCCGGTGTCGCCCCAGGCAGGGCCTGGAATGCGGGCACCTCCTCGCTCATGTCCCCTTCACGGCCCTTCTTCATCGCCTCATCTGATCGAGATCAGACTATCAACCGGGCGGACACCACCGGCGCCGACGCCGCCGCACAGTCTGCGGCGTGCCCTACTCCCCCTTGAACTTCATGCCAGCGGTGAAGCCGAAGGGGTTGGCGGCGTAGTCGGCCAGGGTCTGCTCGTCGCGGGCGGCGAACTCGGCGTCGTCCTCGGGCAGCGGCTCCTCGACGTCGTCGACGGCGATCGCCTCCATCTCCTGGGTGTCCCCGACTCCGAGGTAGGCGCGCTCATCACGGTGCTGGGGCAGCACCGTGGCCACGTAGTCGTCCACCGCCTCCTGGGTGGTGACGTAGCGGTCCTGGGCCTCGGACATGTACCAGCGGTGCTCGAGGATCTCGTGGAAGATCTCCGCAGGCTCGAGCTTGCGGCGCATCTCGACGGGGACCGAGTGAATGGTGGGCTCGAAGACCTCCGCCAGCCAGGCATGGGCCACGAGCTCGATGGGGTCGTCGCTGCGTCCGGACATGGCCCGGTAGGCCTCCAGGTCGTTGAGCATGCGCTGGCCCTGGCGCTCCTGGACGTCCAGGCCGGTCAGCCTCATCACCTGCCGGTGGTAGTGGCCGGCGTCGACGACCTTGGGCTGGATGGTGATGTGGTTGCCCTGAGAGTCCGTGTCCATGGTCAGCTCGGCGACGTCGTAGCCCAGCTCGTTGAGCTTCTGGACGCGGCGGCGCAGGCGCCAGCGCTCGTCCAGGGAGAAGGACTCCTCCGCGGTGAGGACGTCCCACAGCTCGGTGTACCGGCTGACGATCCGGTCCCCCACCTCGATGGTGTCCACGCTCGGCTCCAGCAGCGCACCGGCCTGCAGGTCCATGAGCTCGCCGATGATGTTGGTGCGGGCGATATCGATGTCGTAGAGACGCTTGCCGTCGGTGAGCCCCTCGGGGTGGAGCTCGCCGGTCTCGGCGTCCACGAGGTAGGCGGCGAAGGCGCCCGCGTCGCGGCGGAACAGCGTGTTGGACAGTGACACGTCCCCCCAGTAGAAGCCCAGCAGGTGCAGGCGCACCAGCAGCACGGCGAGCGCGTCGATGAGACGCGTGGCGGTCTCGGGGCGCATGTACTGGCTGAACAGGGCCCGGTAGGGCAGGGAGTAGGACAGGTGCTCGGTGATGAGCACCGAGTTGAGCTCCTCCCCGCTGACGCTGCGCCGGCCGGTGATGACCGCCGTCGGCTGCACGCAGGGCGCCTCCAGCCGGACCAGGTCCCGCAGGAGCTCGTACTCGCGGTGCGCCACGGACTCGCCGATCTCCTTGACGGCGATAACGCGCTCGGAGAGGTTGACGAAGCGCACGATGTGGCGGGACAGACCACGGGGCAGCGCGGCGAGGACCTCGGTGGGCCACTCCTCCAGGGCCGTCTCCCAAGGGAGGTCGAGCAGCGCCGGGTCAATCGTCGCTGCCGTGATCTTCATGGACTGGGGCATGTCTTTATTCTTTCAGGCCAGGGCCCTCTTCGCCTTTCAAAGTGTGAGTAGCGGCCCACACCCTTAAAGCCGTCGAGAACGATCCGGTTCTCACCGCGCGGCAGACGTTCGCGGTCCAGTATTCCCACGAGGCTGCGCCGCCACCCTCCGGCCCGCCAGATCACTCCGGCCGGCGCGACTCGGCCTCGCCTTGGTGAGCGCGACGACGGCGCCGCTCCCGGGCAGGGGAACGGCGCCGTCGTACTCAGCATCCTCAGGCGGGCAGGCGCTTGCCTGTGGAGGCGGAGAAGATGTGCTCCTGGCCGGGGCGGATCCGCACGTAGACGGTCTCGCCCGGCTCGGGGGCGGTGCGCGGAGGCACGCGCACGATGATCTGGCTGGAGTCCTCACCGGATCCGAGCTTGGCCTCGGAGTCCTCAGCACCCACGAGCTCGCCGTAGATGTAGGCGTCGGAGCCCAGCTCCTCGACGAAGGACAGGCGCACCGGGATGGAGTGCTCGTCCTGGGCGGAGACGACGTCGAGCGACTCGGGCCGGAACCCGATGGTCACCTTGCCGCCGTCCTCGGGGGTGATGGCGTCCAGGGTCGCCTTGGACAGCTGGATCTTGGCGGCGCCGACGGTGGCGACGTCGCCCTTGACCGTGAACTGCCCCAGGTTCATGGCCGGCGAGCCGATGAAGCCGGCGACGAACTCGTTGGCGGGGTGGTCGTACATCTCGCGCGGGGTGCCGACCTGCTGGAGCACGCCGTCCTTGAGGACCGCGATGCGGTCCCCCATGGTGAGGGCCTCGGTCTGGTCGTGGGTGACGTAGACCGTGGTGACGCCCAGTGAGCGCTGGAGCGAGGCGATTTGGGTACGGGTCTGGACACGTAGCTTGGCGTCCAGGTTGGACAGCGGCTCGTCCATGAGGAATACCTTGGGCTTGCGCACGATGGCGCGCCCCATGGCCACACGCTGACGCTGACCACCCGAGAGCGCCTTGGGCTTGCGGTCCAGGTACTCGGTCAGGCCCAGGATCTTGGCGGCCTCACGCACGCGCTTGTCGATCTCGGCCTTGGGAGTGCCCGCGATCTTCAGGGCGAAGCCCATGTTGTCGTGGACGGTCATGTGCGGGTAGAGCGCGTAGTTCTGGAAGACCATGGCAATGTCACGGTCCTTGGGCTGAACATCGGTGACGTCGCGGTCACCAATAAGGATGCGACCGGCGTTGACGTCCTCCAGACCAGCGAGCATGCGCAGGGAGGTGGACTTACCGCAGCCGGAGGGGCCAACGAGGACGAGAAACTCGCCATCGGCGATCTCGAGGTTGAGAGCGTCCACACTGGGGCGGTCATTGCCCGGGTAAATACGCGTGGCGTTCTCGAAAGTAACAGTTGCCATGGGTGGTGCTTCCCTTCACCGGCAGGTACGTGCCGGACGATCCGTCGTGAAAGGTGCCGATGCGTGTCCGCATTGACACGTGCCCCGGTCAGCCATTCGACCGTGGACGGGCTCATCTTGGCACAGGTTCCCCGCTTTGACCAGCGATTCACAGTGAACTTTCAGCGTGATCCTCTCTGGCAGTGCCGCCCCAGGGCCATGCCTGTTCGGTGTAGACCTCCCCATCCCCGGCGACGACGGCGCACTCCCCACTGCCGAGAATGCGGCTCCAGTACTGGGCTTTCTCCCGCGACATGCCCCACAGCCGGGCGAAGAGCCCCACAGAGCCGAGGTGCCCGCGAGCCGAAACAGCCCGGTACTGTGGGGGCCATGACGCAGAACTTCGACGCGCACCCGGGCGAACCGGTCACCCTGAACAAATTGCGCGCAGGCACCCTGGTGGGGGGCTACCGGCTTCTGCGTCGCCTGGGCGCCGGAGGAATGGGTGTGGTCTGGGAGGCCACCGACGAGGGCGGCCGCCACGTGGCCATGAAGATCCTTCACCCCCAGATCGCCGCGGATCCCACGGCCCGGCGTCGTCTGGACCGTGAGGCCAGCGTCCTGGCCCGGGTGAGGGACACCCGGGTGGCCCGCATCCTGGACATCGAGACCGGGGACGGCTCTGTGGGCATCACCTTCGTCATCACCGAGCTCGTCGAGGGTCCCACCCTCCAGCACGAGGTGGAGCACGAGGGCGTCTACGACCTGACCACCGACGCCCGGGACCTCGCCGACCTGGCTCACGGCCTGGTCGACTCGCTGCGCGCGGTCCACTCCGCAGGGGTCATCCATCGCGACCTCAAGCCCTCCAACGTCATGCTCGGCGCGCAGGGGCCGGTTCTCATCGACTTCGGCATCGCCCAGGTGGCCGACGACGTCCGACTCACCCAGACCGGTCAGGTCACGGGCACACCGGGCTTCATCCCCCCGGAGATGCTCGACGGAGGGGAGCCGACCGCCGACGTCGACTGGTACGCCTGCGCGGGCGTGCTTCTGTTCACCGTCACCGGACTGGCCCCCTTCGGTTCGGGGGCCTGGCAGGTGGTCTTCCGACGCGTCTACGCGGGCACCCCGGAACTGGGGAACCTGGAGCAGGAGAATCCGGCGCTGGCGCGCGCCTTCACGGCGGCACTGGCCCCGGAGGTGGAGAATCGCCTGGGCCCGGACGGCCTGTTGGAAGTGCTCGATGAGATCGCCGAGGGCGGCACCGGCCAGGAGGCCGTCGACCGGCTTCTGGGGCCGGAGGAGACTGATCCCGGTCCCGAGGAATCGGAGACGAGCACCAGCACCTTCGTCCCGGGCTACGGCGTCACGCCGGGCTCGGGCTACGGGTCCTCGTCGGGGTACGGCTCGGTTCAGGGGGCCCCTTATGACGCTCGCAGCGCGGCCTCGGCCTCCCCGGCCGCCTACGGCAGCCCCGTCTCCGCACCCTCCGGTGCCGAGGGCGGGTACGGCTACAGCGCCCCGTCGGCGTCATCTGCCGCATCGGTTCAGCCCCCGCCCGCCATTCCGCCTCGGTCGTGGTACCACAACGGCCCCTCAATGCCGATGGGATCGGCGCAGTCGATGCAGTACGGCGTCGGGGGTCCCGCCCCCGTAGCACCGTCAGGGGCCTATCCTCGCCCCGCGCCGTCCGGGCAGGTGCCGATGTTCCCCTATTCGGGAAGCCAGCCGACAGCTTCTCCGACCGGCTACGCCCAACCTGCTGCCCCCCTGGCGGCGATGCCCACGGCCGGCGCGATGGCGGGTCCCATGGCGACCGGTCCCCAGCCGTCACAGATTCGTCGGTTCAGCGATCCTGCCCGAGCAGGTGACCTGCCCGAGTGGGCACGTGAGCCGGAGCGCCACCCGAAGGTGATGATGGCCCTGTGGTTCGCGCTGTCCGCCGCGAGCTTCTCAAGACCGGGGTGGTTGGCGATCATTACGGCACTTCTGACCGTGGTTGCCGGCACTGTGGGCCGTGCTCAGGATGCTCGACGCTGGAACCGGCTCCAGCGCGGCGCCGCCTCGTCGGCCGATACCTCCCGCATGTGGGCGGCGACCCCATGGTATTTATTGCGCTCGATGCTATCCGTGGGTTTCGCTTTTATTCTGGCACTGGGATCCGCGGCCATCATCTTAATCGTTTTCCAGAGGTCTGGAATAATGGAGGACAACTCCCCGGTTTTCGGTTCAATGTACTTGCTCACCCGTTTCGTCATCTTCTTCCTGATCGAGGCTTCCACCTACCTCTTCATCCTGTGGATGGCACCATGGGGTGCCGCAACCCGAAGAGGTGGCGCCCATATCATCAACATGATCGTTCCCAGCGATCGCGGCAGAAAACGTATGGTGGTAGGACTGATCGTCGTCGGAGTCATTCTGCTCCTGATGAGTCTCGCCGGGGCGATGCCGAATCCCAGCATGGCACCATTCGCTGGAAACTAAGCTTCCCGCTCAAGTGCACCTGCGCCACCTCTACTGACAATAACCACGGCAAGTCCCAGGCGCCGAGCCGGCCACTCACCAGGGACGGACCATCTCGCCGGGTCAGCCTCCAGCGCTTCTGGCAGCACCGTGTAGCAGCTACCCGAAGACGCCCCACCCCCTCTACGCATCGACCTGGCCGGAGGCATCCGAGCCAGACCGCTCCCCCGTCACCTCGGCAGCCCCTGCCGCCTCAGCCTTCTTCCTAGCCCGCCGCTCACGATCCCGCTGACGACGACGCTCCCGCCTCTCGGCCTCCTTGTGATACGCAGCAGCCTTGACCGCCATCCACTCCGGAACCCACTGCGGATCCCGCGGAAACTGATCCAGCTCAAACGCAGCATCCCCATCACCCACCGGATCACTACCAATCACCGGCTCACGCATCCAGTCACACTCCTGATGCAGCACCCCATCAGAAGCCTCCATCCACAAATGCGACCACAACCAGGCACCCCGATGCGGATCCGCCTGAGACGGACGAACGTCATGAAGCGCGAACCTCACCTCACGCGAAGGACGGACAGACTGCTCCCGCCCTTGCTCATCAATCAACCAGTATTCGATCTCTCCCGTTAGATGAATAGCATTACAGTACACATCAACCCGACGACCACCACTCTCAATTAACCAACCTCGCAGCAACCCCTCATAACGACCTAATGGATCTGACGACACCTGGGATTCTTCTGACACAATCAATCTCCTTTAGACCGAGGGGGAACATTCTCAAATGGACGAGACCGCAACGCCCCATTGGAGTCAGTCCAACTTGCTTCGAACCTGGTAGGGACTTTCTCACTGTTGGCAAGCTTGGCGGGATCGGCTGGGTCCGGGTAGTCGAACTCCAGAACCAACTTGTTGAAGTCACCTGGAGAACCGACCACTTCCTCCTCAAACAACTTGAACGACTCCATGTCGCTATCGACGCGGTACTGGTTGACCTCCTCCAGCATCGCTATCGTGTTGATCTCCTCCGACGGACCACCAGACCGCGCACCGGCAACATGACCGCCGTTATACGTCGTGTCATACTCCGAGGCTAGTTCGTTACCGTAGTCCTTGACGTGTCCCTGTACTGAATCTGACCGACACCGGAACCTCTCGGCAACGTCGCCCAACATGTCCACCTCCAAGAGCAGTGTTCGAGGCCACGCATCGGTCGTGTGGTGGAACCGCCCATCCACCGTATACGTCGCATTCGGCAACGAATGATGTAGACCCGGATCTGCACTCACCCGTCATCACCCGAGAGCCCGCCTCCACATACCGCACCCCATCGTGACAACAAAACCGCTCAACGACATATCCATCAACACCTGACGGTCAGCGAAAAAAGGGGATCCCTCCGAAACGGGTGACCCCACCACGATAGGCCCTGATCCCCTGGGCGATACACACCACGAAATGAGCCACCAGCAGCACCAGCCAGAACAACGCCGGCAAACCCCACGGAAACAGCGGCACACGCTCCCCCGCCCCGAACACCACCTGCACGATATACAGCTGGGCCCCGATCAGTAACACCTCACCCAGCAGGAACGTCAGCCCCCAACTCGCCGCCCGACAACGATTCGTCCGTTCCGGCTCCAGCAGGCCCCTGCTACCCCGCAGGCCAGCAACCATCATCACCACCGGCCCCAGCACCAGATTCACACCCGGAACCGCCACCAGCACCAGCAACCCCGCAAACCACGCCCCCGCACCCGACGAGCCGCCGCCCCCGTAACCAGGCACCGCCCCGCCCCGCGCAGGATCAGGACCCGCCCCAGCCTGCAACGCCAACCAATCACCAGGCGACCTACCAGCCCCCAACTGCCCAGCACCGCCCACGCCGGAGCTCACCTACTCACCACCAGAGTGCTCCTCAGCCCCCTGCGCGGCCTCAGCCTCCTGAGCCTTCTTCCTAGCCCGACGCTCACGATCCCGCTGACGACGACGCTCCCGCCTCTCGGCCTCCTTGTGATACGCAGCAGCCTTGACCGCCATCCACTCCGGAACCCACTGCGGATCCCGCGGAAACTGATCCAGCTCAAACGCAGCATCCTTGTTACTGCGGGAGCGAGCTCCAATGATCGGTTCACGCATCCAGTCACACTCCTGATGCAGCACCCCATCAGAAGCCTCCATCCAAAAATGCGACCACAACCACGCACCCCGACACGGATCCGCCTGAGCGGGACGAAGATCATCCATCGCGAAATTAATTTTGCTAGGAAGACGAACAGACTCCTGCTGCCCACCATCCACAGTTAACCAGTGCTCAACTTCCCCGGTCAAATGAATCGCATTGTAGTACGTATCAACACGCTGCCCCCCAGCTTCAGCGAGCCAATCCCTCAGAAGCTTCTCAACTTTCTGGTAAACAGCGGAATATCCAACCTCATTTTGAGACATCACTGGCCCCCTCCTGCCGGCACATTTTCAAAACGACGACGCATTGACTTTCCGTTCGCATCGACCCAAGTTGCTTCGAACCTGGTAGGGACTTTCTCACTGTTGGCAAGCTTGGCGGGATCGGCTGGGTCCGGGTAGTCGAACTCCAGAACCAACTTGTTGAAGTCACCCGGAGAACCGACCACTTCCTCCTCAAATAACTTGAACGACTCCATGTCGCTATCGACGCGGTACTGGTTGACCTCCTCCAGCATCGCCACCGTATTGATCTCCTCAGGCGGCCCACCGAACCGGTCACCAGCCATATGACCACCCTCATAGTTCTTACCATTCTCGGCTGCCAGATCTTTAGCGTACTTATTCACCCTACTCTGAACAGCCTCAGAACGCCCTCGATACTCAGGCTTAACCTCATACAAGCCGTCGACCTCCAGGCGCACCGTCCGCGCCCAGCCATCAGTCGTGTAGTGGAACTTCCCATCCACCGTGTAGGTCGCATTCGGATACGGCTGACGCAGATCCGGGTTCAACTCACCTGTCACTGTACGCGAGTTCGTCTCCACATGCCGCACCTCACCACTAGCATCCGTGTAGTAGTGCGTCTTGTAATTCACCCCGCTCTTCGTCGTACGAGTCACCTCATAGTGAGCATTCGCCTCAAGATCCACCCCCACACCGAACGGCTTTGTCTGCTTCGGATACAGTTTGTCACCAGGCTCAATCACCTTCACCTCCGCATCCGGACCAACCGTACGATGCTTCTGGTTGAACGCATCCTGATCACGCCCCTCGTGCAACTGATCAACCCACTCCTGACGCTCCTCAACCGTCAACGGTTTCTTGTCAGGATCCTCCCCAGAACCGTCACCATCCGACTTACCATCACCAGACTCAGCATCTGAGTCACCATCACGGCCAGCCGCATCATGCTCGGCACTGTTAGCGGCATCGGCGTCGTTCTTGCCAGGCTCAGAGTGACCGTCAGCGTCCGCATGAGCCCCGTCACCATCACCCTGGTGGGCACGGTTACGACCCTGAACCGCATCAGAGTCCGTCTTGTCTCGACCAGCGTCAGAGCCATCACCATGAGCAGCCCGATCACGCTCGGTACCATCAGCGTCCGCGCGGCGCCCATCGGCATCACGAACACGCTCGTGCCCCTCGGCCGCATCACGGTCAGTCCTATCCCGGCCAGACTCAGCATCAGCACCACGCTCAGCACGGTCGCGGTCAGCACCATCAGCATCATTCTTGACTGGCTCGCGACGCCCGTCAGCATCCGCACGACCACCATCGCGGACATGTTCACGCCCATCAACCGCATCGCCGTCAGTCCTGTTCCGACCGGCTTCAACGTCACGCCCGGCACGATCTCGGTCAGCACCTTCGGAGTCCGCACGGTGAGCATCGGAATCATGAGCGCGCTCACGACCCTCGGTCGCGTCATCGTTGGTCTTGTCTCGACCAGGCTCGGCATCGCGTCCAGCCCGGTCAGCACCGTCCTGAGCAGGCTCACGGTGACCGTCAACATCCGCATGACCAGCCTCAGCGTCAGCGGCCTGGCGAGCGTGCTCCTTGTCAGTGGCAGCGTCACCATCACGACCAGCCGGCTCCTGACCAACGTCGTTCACTTCGTGCTCGCTCCCGACCGGCTCAGAATGACTGCGGTCAGAACCGTGCCCAACATCCGTCTGCTGACCTTCAGCGCCCCCGCTGGCATTGTCGCCGCCCTCGGAAGCACGTGCGTCACTGTCGGCAGCCGGTACCGGCTCGTCGGTACCAGTACGAGAGGCATCGGATGTGCCAGACCTGGACTCGCTATGACTGGAAGTCTCTGCCGCCTGACCGGTATCAGCATGCGCCGCATCGCCACTT
Organism: Actinomyces naeslundii; assembly: GCF_001956585.1. Taxonomy (GTDB): domain Bacteria; phylum Actinomycetota; class Actinomycetes; order Actinomycetales; family Actinomycetaceae; genus Actinomyces; species Actinomyces naeslundii. The sequence continues at coordinate 57,592 of NZ_MSRR01000009.1, forward strand.
CCCAGATCAGGACGACCGGAGCTTCCGGTTGATACTCCTTCACCTGCGTGGTGCGAACCCGACGAGATGTCAGGAATAGACGATTCGCCCACATCAACGCTCGGCGTCCTACCATTACCGTCAATCTTGAGACCAGAAGTATCCGGGTTGTTCATATCGAACCCGGATCCAGACCCAGCACCGACCTTAACGTCCGGATCGGCACCAGTCCACTTACCGATCGATTCAATCAGGTCAAAGTTCGGCAGCACACGAGATACAACCGCATTAGAGACTTTTCCTAGCGGCTTGCTCAACAACGCCCCAAACGGGTCAGTCACATTCAAAAATACGTTGGCCACCTCAGCAGCTCGACCAACTTTAGACAACTTAGATCCCGCGGCACCAAACTTCCCAGCCTTTGAGGCTGCAGCCGCTGGCGGGATCAAGAAAGTTAGAACATTAAAGGCCGTGCCGCCGGCAGCCCTGGCGGGATCCTTCCCCCACTCATCATAGCAAATAATCCCTTTACCCGCCTCCAGCAGCGTGTTACCTACTGTCCCAAATGCATCGCCAGGGTTATGCCACCCATAGTCGCCATTCTCATCCTCATGGAGACCAATGAAACCGCCCAACCCCTTCCAAGTCTGACCGAGACGCTCCCCACTCCAGATAGGGCCATTTCCACTGAAGTCAAAGCCACCTAAACCAGCCAAACCATTGAGGGTACCGCCGATACCATCTACTACCACACCATCCCAAACGAACCGCTTGACAGAGACAGCCGCCTTCTTGGGGCAGTGATCCTTACGTTCAACAGACTTCCCCCAAGGCTTTTCCGCTTCCGCAGGAATGGAGGAGTATCCATACCCGAGCTTGTCTCCTTCACTCTTCGGGTCAGCGTGATATGGCGGCAGAGAGTCCAATGCCCGAATGTTATTAGCGCATTCTCTTTCAGCATCCCACAGGCGAACTTGGAGTGCGCTCGCACGATTCACGAGGCGCGTATTCTCGTTGACGAGCTCCTGATCATATTGCCAATCCGGCTTCTTCGCAATCTTTGCCTTGAATGCCTGGCCGTCTTTCTTCAGGGTCTGGGCATCGGATTTAATTCCCTTCGCCGTATCAGCGAAGGTTGATACATAGCCCGCAATCTTTTCCAGATCGTCAGCCAAGTCGTCGGTATTAGTCTCAACCGGATTCATTGCCGCATACAATGTCTCCTGCTCGGGCGCTTTATAACACGCCGACATCCCGGACCAGGTCGTCTTAATGGTCGAACCAGCGGAGCGCATATCGCCAGCTTTGGTTTTTAAAGTCGATGCATTGGATGATATAGTTTCGACATTAAGATCCAACGCAGGAATCTTTGTCTCATCGAAAACATCAGCCACTACATTCTCCTTCAACCTACAATCAACCCGCCCGCTGGGGTGAGCCACTATAATGTACTGTGATTACTTCGCCTGCCGCTGATAGACAAGCGCAGAATCTTCATCATGTCGGATGTAAGCATCGACAGCATGAACCGTGTTTCCGAGCACGTTTGATACGGTGGTTCCAATACTATCAAAAGTCGGCTTGTGCAACGAGAACCACTCCCCAATAGCGGCAGCCACAAGTGGCGCCGGAGCAGCAGTACATTGAAGTCCGTTGTCCCCAGTACTACATGCACCAACAATCCCCTCGGCACTGGAAGACAAACCAGTTAACGCAGGAGATAGGCTTTGCTCAGCGTTGTTCTTCTCCGACTCGATGATCGAGCCCACCGAGGCCGGGTCGATATCCCAGGCACTCATCGTCAGCCCATGTCGTCAACGGACTGACGAGCCCGCTGGAGCGCGGTCTGCGCACCATCGTCCGTCGTCTGCATGGATCCACGCAGAGTCGAAATGATTCCTCGAACCTCTCCCGCGGCGTTGTTCCATCGAGTCTCCTTGGCCTGATACTCCTCGGAGACACCATCAGCCTGATACTGAGCCATCGCCGCCTTGACGTCGCCGTCGCGCTGCGTAATCAGCGTCTCCAGGCGGGAGGCCACGCGATCAAAGTTGCTCTGAGACTCCTGAGACGCATTGATGTCATAGGAACGCATTTCAGTCTGGTTTGCCACGATATTCTCGCTTTCGTTTGAAAAGATTACGTAATTCTGTGAAGACCAGAGTCAGGCCCTCCCGGTCCCAAAACGCGCCGCATCGAAATTCGCAGAAGACTGCGCACTCCGGGTGGAATCAACCATGTCCTGCTCCCCCTGAACAAAAGCGGTGTCCATACCAATGACGCCGCCTAAAATGGCGGAAAGTGCCCCGTTCAGCTCGGCAGCAATATCGTCAGTCCGCTCCTTGAAGCCATCAAAAGCAGCACGAGCGCTCCCGTTGAACTTCCCCTCAAGCGGCTCCGCAGCAGCAACCAGCTCCTTGACAAGGCCTCCCAGATCATCGTTCGATCCCGAGGTCTGCTTCGTCAGAGTGGACAGCGTCGATGCGCCCATGTCGAATTTCATACGGATCTCCTCATAGGTGATGGCGATATAAGCGATCTTCTGGGGAAGACGGCAACCTGTCTATCGGTTGGCAGGTAGCAGTGGAACCGTATTCTTACATCACAGAGGAATTACGCAACGTGGGGCATGTCACACTACTTGTCGGCCGGTTTGTTATGCTCCCTACATTTTGCATGCTAGCCATCGCCTCGGGTCTCACACTCACCTACCATCGACGGACCTCAGTTAATCCCCGGCCTCGGGTGGTGGTTCCGTCCCACCCCTACCATCCTTCAAGGAGGTGCGAAGGTGCAGCCATTATCTGCTGCTATGCCACCGAGCGGACCTGGCTCAGCACCAGATTCCGGCCCAGTTCGCCCGGACCCGCCGGTGCTGAGACGGTGTCGTCCGGCATCATCGCTCACCGTCCTCGGCAGCCTCGTCGTCGACGTCCTCCTCATCATGATCCCGATGACTGTGGGGCTCCTCCCGCCATTGCCACAGCCCGCACGACTTGCTCTGGTACTCGTCGCTTTAGCGACGCTGGTTCTTGTGGTGACGAACCATGCCCTGCGAGGCAGGAGCCTGGGCGGAGCGCTTCTCGGGCTCCGCGCAGTCGACATCGATGCCGGGCTTCCACCGGCGTCCCTGCGTTCCATCCTCGCAGCGCTTCGCCTTGGTTCGGCGGCGGACGTGGTCATCGTCAGCACACGGCGCGGCCCTGACCCCACCCAGGGCACTCTTGCCGACCTTGAGCGCACTCCAGCTCTTACATCATCTCCCACACCCACCGAGCCGGCGCCCGTCAGAGGCCCCGAGACCGCGTACAGCACGTCTCCTTCCCATCCTGCCCATCCTGACGGTCAGTACTCCGCTCCACTCACCGGCCGGCCCGCCGCAGCACCGGTTCCAGCAGCAGGACGCCCGGTCAGTGCCCCACCAGACGTGCCGACGCCCACCTCAGCCAGACCGCCATCGCTGCCTCCGAGCATTCCGGTGCAGCGGCCCCACCCTCCTGCTCCTGGTCCCGACTCGTCGCGGGCTCAGCAGCACACGCATCCCCAGATAAGTTCAGACACAGTCGAGATCCAACCGATTCGCGCCACCTCTCCACGTCCAGAACCCGGCGACTTCCCGCCGTCACCACCACCCCCTCCAGCGCCGTCATCACAGCAGGTGCTCTGAGCGCCAGCATCAACCACCCTCAAGCCGCTACGGCTTCCGCAACAGGACACAAGGTCGCCTCATCCAGGCCTCACGTCGGAAACGAGTCCCCATGTCAGACGAACGCATCCCAGACACCAACCACCACATGTTTGACGCGAGGGTGGGCACCAAGGTCGCCGTCACCTACCTGGATGATCCCTGCATCGGCTGGACGGAGTACCTGTCCGACTTCATCGGCTCTGCCCTTCGCCACGAGAACAAGATAACCCCGGCGATCATCATCCCTGGGACCTCCCACATCACCCCCGCCTTCGATCGCCTCACCGAGGCCACTGGCACACCCGTCTTCATTGAGGACGGAAACGGGCACCGCGAACTTCGCAGCGGGATGTGGGCGCCGAACCTCGCACAGTTCTTCGAGGGAGCCCCCCGCTCGCAGTTCACAGTCTCGCAGCAGTTCCTTCACCAGACTCCCACCCCCGACCTCATCCCGACCCTCATGCTCTCGGCGTCGATCTACCACCCCGCTCGCCGCACCACGAAGCTCGGGCGGGCCATCGAGATCATCACAGAGACGCTCCTGCCCGCCCCATCCACAACGCTCTCCTGGGGACGCTACGAACCAGTGGGGGCCCCATGGGACCGTAACCGGCTTACGGCCCTCGCCCGCGAGCTCATGCCCGAGGTCCACTTCAACCTCGCCGCGCACTCGGACCTGGGCACGCTCAGTGGGACGACGACGGTGGCCAGGACCAGTAACGGCCTGGAGGAGTATGTCGAGGTCTCCGTCGCCATCCCCGATCTGGCTCCCAGCCAGCAGATCGATGTGGTCAACAGGCTCCTGGACACGATCGCTGAGCAGACCAAGCCCCAGTTCCTGCTCGCCGTACGCATCCAGGCCCTTGCGGACACGTCCTTGCCGACGTCGATCCGTCAGCCCCCGGTTCCACTCGCCGTCCTCATCGGCGCCGCCGGTATCCGCCAGCTCGGCGTCGACGTCCGTGATGTCGCCAGGCAGCACGCCGGGCGCACCTACGGCAGCGGCAGACGACAGGGGCTCATCGTCCCGGTTGAGACCACCCAGGCCGACTGGAGCGCGCTGTCCTCCCTCGTGGCGACTCTCGACGGCGACGCCGGGAACATCGCCCGGGTCCTGGAGGATCCTACTGACGGCTCAGGGGCGGGGAGCACTCATGCCTCGTGAGGATGAGGCGGCGATTCTCGACTCCGCGCGGGTCCATCACTCACGTCTGACCCAGGCGCTTGAGCGGGGCTCCGGTACTGGACGCAGTCGCCCCGTGCCCGTGCGCATGGTCGCCTCCCTCGTGATCGCCGCCCTCGCCTGTGCGGGCTGTGTCGGCTACTCCTTCGTCTCCACCCACCTGGACTCAATCCGCCAGACCCGAACCTCCGTCCCCAACGCTCCCGTGCAACCCGCGCAATCCGCTGGCCCCGAACCGTCCCCCGCTCAGAACCAGCCACCCGCTCAGCCCGCCCCCGAGGCTCCGACGGAGCAGGCAGAGCAGGAGCCTCAGCCTCACGATGTCCCCGCCTCCCCTCCAGCAGGCGCAGAGCCCCCCCCCGCAGCCCCGTCAGGTCAAGACACCGGATCAGCATCGAATCGAGAGTGACCGTTGATTCCCTACACCCGACTCACCGTGATCAGCGCCCAGGCACGCGCTGAGGTCGTCATGCCCTCCGATGAGCCCGTGGGAGCTCAGCTGCCGGAGCTCTTGAGCCTACTGGGCACGGCGCAGGGCACCCAGCTCGCACCCATTCAGATCGTCCGCTCCGGCGGCGACATCCTCGACCTGGAGCGAAGCCTCGTCCAGCAGGAGGTGCTTGACGGGGAGATCGTCCGGATCATGACCGACGATGAGGTCCCCCCGCCGACCGAGGTCTCCGACATCTCCGGCCTGCTCACAGACATGACGGACGCGCACCCGGGCCGGTGGAACGATCTCAGTCGGCTGCTCGGGGCGGGAGTTCTCCTGGCAGTGAGCGCCGTGGCGGCGGCCTGGGCGGCACCTCGGGGGCTCATCGCAACCGTCCCCTCATGGGGTCTTCTTCTGCCGGGACTGGGGACCATGCTCCTGGCCGCCTTCATCTCCCAGGGGCGTTCCATCAGCTCACGACAGATCGGCGCCCTGGCCACCTTCCTCGCCTTCGGACTACTCGTTCCTGCGATCTACACCCTGGCCACGGGTCCCGTGAGTGACCGTCTGCTGGCCGTCGCGGCCTCGCTCACCGCTGTCGCGCTGGCCGTCCTGGGCAGGGGCAATGTGGGATGGGCGTTCGGAGCCATGGTCGGTATGGGGCTGTACGGCGTGTGGATCGCTTTCAACATGGTCGCCATCGCCCCCCTGGGTGACGGCCTCTCTGCTGTCACCGCACTGGTGTGCCTGGGCATCCTGCCGTGGCTCGCGCTACTCGTCTCCGGAACCTCGCGGCTCGACGACGCTGCTCTCGCCGGGGCCCTTCCCTCGCGGCGCCGTGTCCTCCAGGATCTGGCAACCGCTCACGAGACCCTCGCCGGCAGCTGCCTCGCCGCTGCAGCCGTGCTGTCCTGGAGCTCCACCATTCTCGCCGCCAGCTCGAACGCCTGGGCTCGCGCGCTGTGCGCCGTCGTCGTCATCGCCGCGCTCCTGAGGTCACGAGCCTTTCCCCTGCGAAGCGAGGTCCTCTCCCTGTGGCTGGCCGCCATTCCCCCGACCCTGGTGCTCAGCGGAGCAATCACCCAGCCCGGGGCGCGCGCCGCCATCCTCCTTCTTTCCGGCCTGGCACTCGCCTCACTGTCGCTCTACCGGCCCGCACCCCAGACCAGGGTTCGTCTCCGGCGTCTTGGGGATCGGCTCGAGTCCTTGTGCCTGGCCGCAACACTGCCCCTGCTGTGCGGTATCAGCGGTCTGTTCACCCACCTTCTGGGGGTGTTCGCGTGAGTCGGGCTCCTGCACCAGGCGGCGCTGCGGTTCTGCCTGCACTACGTGAGAGCGTGTCCGTGTCACGGATCCTTCTGGGCGGCGCGGTGCGTGAACGGCGCAGCGCCGGCGACCTGGACCGGGCACTGCGCCAACCACTGCCACTGACCTGCCGGGCGGCCGTCATCCCGACGACCCGTCGCTGCGGTGCAACAACAACGGCCCTTCAGCTGGTGTCCATGATGACGCGGGCTCGACGCCTGCCCGCACTCATCATGTCGGCCTCCCCCAGTCCTGCGAGCGCGGCGGACCACCTCCCCGGTTCCGGAACGTGGCCTGCCGATGAGTCCTTCGAGACCCCTCGCAACAGCGCACAGGCACAGGAACTGATCGGCACCGCACCCGACGGACTCACCTCCTGCCTCCGGCTGCCGCAGGCAGCCTCCCCCAGGGAGCCTCATGAGTGGGCGGCCGCCCGACGACGTCTGGTCAGGTTCTTCGACATCGCCATGATGGAGACCGCGCCTCTCGCACCGGGACTCATGCTGGAGCTCGCACACCATCATCACGCCATCATCCTCATGTCCCCAGCCAGGCGAGCGGAGATGGAACGTGACCGCGACACCGTAGCGGCTCTGCGACAGCGTCTCGCCTCACATGGCCAGGCCACCGGCAGCCGCGTCCCGCGCCTCATCCACGCCGTCGCCGCGACCTCATCGCGTCGCCCACTCATACCACCGCTGCAGCAGGGCGAGCGTCTCATCCCCTACGACACGGTGCTCGCGGCCACCGGCCCCGGCCGCACCCGCGCCGCGGGCGTCCTCAACGCGAGGACGGCACGAGCCCTGGCAGGCATCGCCTCGGACGTCGTGAGCAGCGCGACGCCGACGCCGGACGGGAGGGCAGCATGATTCAGCTCGTCCACCGGGCCGGCCGCGTCGTCCACGCGGCTCAGCCTCCGGAGCCGATACTCATCCCACCGCCACCGCAGCTGGCGGACACCGGGTCCCAGTCCTTCCCCTTCCAGATGCTTCTGCCTCTGGTGGGAGCCGGCTCCTCCATGCTCATGATGACCCTGCTGCGGGCCAACCCGATCTTTGCGCTCCTCGGGGCCGTCGTCATGGTCATCACCGCAGTCGGGATGCTCGTCTCCCTCGTCTCGCGCAGAGCCGGGCAGTCCCGGCAGCGCCGGGATCGCCGAGAGCGTTACCTCGATCGCCTCGCCACGACCCACGAGGACGCCACGGCGCTCCAACGGCAGATTCGTGATCAGGCCTACCGCACTCACCCCGCCCCCAACGCGCTCCCGCAGTGGGCCATTTCTCCGGTGAGACGGTGGGAACGGCGGCGTTCTCACGCCGATTTCCTCCTTCTGCGAATCGGTACCGCCGACCTGGTCATGCCCAGTGCGGCCCTCCCCACCGTGGGCATGCCGGCCGAGGTCGATCCCCTCCTCATGGCCGAGATGCGTTCCCTGGTGCGGGCCCACGAGGTTCAGCCGGATCTTCCCACCACGATCAACCTCGACTGCGCCGGCGAGGTCTCGATCGTGGGTCCTCCTGAGGCAACCCGGCACGTGGCCCGGGTTCTCCTGTCCCAGGCCGCTGTCCACCATGCGCCAGAGGATCTCCATCTGGCGCTGGTCTACCCGGACCAGAACGCCCAGGAGTGGGACTGCCTGGCGCGGCTTCCGCACCTGCGCATGAACGGCGTGTTCGACGGGCCGATCTCGCGTCGCCGCGTGGCACCCACACAGCCGGCACTGGAACAACTGCTGCGTGAGGAGATCCATGAGGCGAGCAGGCAGGCGGCCCGTCTCAACCGCACCGGGGGCCGCAAGGCCCGACCCACCGGGCCGAGGCTCCTCGCCGTCGTCGAGCAGGAGGTGCCCGCATCACCGTTGACCGTTCCCGACAACGCCTTGGATCCTGCGGCAATCGGCGCAACAGTCCTCTATCTCGTCACGGATCGTCTCCACGAGCCCAGTGACCCGTCCCTGCGCCTGACGATCCAGCAGGATGGAACCGTTCTCATCGAGGACCTGCGCCCCGTCTCCGCCGAACCGGGCCAGCCCGAGCAGACTCCACCTCCGGTGGCCTGCCGCCCCGACGACCTCGGTCCTGCCCTGGCCGAGGGCATCAGCCGGGCACTGGCGCCGTACTCCTTGGGGGCCGCCGCAGAGCGCCAGGACCAGGACGAGACAACCACCACCCTTGCCGAACTTCTGGGCGTGGACGACCCCCGGGCGATCGATCCTCGCACCGCCTGGTCCCCACGCTCTCCGCGTGACTTCCTGCGAGTTCCCATCGGCAGTGACGACGCCGGCTCCACCATCCTGCTCGACCTCAAGGAGTCCGCACAGCTCGGCGTCGGCCCCCACGGCCTGTGTGTCGGTGCCACCGGCTCGGGCAAGTCGGAGCTGCTTCGCACCCTGGTGGCGGCACTGGCCAGCACGCACGGCCCTGAAGACCTGTCAATGATTCTCATTGACTACAAGGGAGGCGCGGCCTTCGCCCCCTTCGCGCCGCTGCCGCACGTCGTCGGCCTCATGGACAACCTCGCTGATGACGCCGGGCTCGTCGAACGCGCTCGGGCGTCTCTGGCCGGAGAGGTGACCCGCCGCCAGAAGCAGCTGCGCGACGCCGGGTCCTCCCCCGACATCGCCCACTACCGGCGTCTTCGGGCGGAGCACCCGGAGATGGCTCCTATGCCCCACCTGTTCGTCATCATCGACGAGTTCGGCGAGCTCCTGACCGCCAGTCCGGACCTGGTCGACCTCCTGCTGACGATCGGACGAATCGGACGCTCCATCGGCGTCCACCTGCTGCTGTCGAGCCAGCGGATCGAGGCCGGAAAGCTCCGCGGGCTGGACACCTACCTGTCCTACCGCATCTGCTTGCGCACCTTCACCGAGGCGGAGTCCTCCACCGTCATCGGCGTGAGCGACGCCTTCCACCTGCCCGCGGTGCCCGGCTACGGATATCTCAAGGTGGACACAAGCATCTTCACCCGGTTCCGATCCGGATTCGTCTCAGGCCCCATCGACACCATTGACGAGCAACCCGCTCCCGATGAGATCGAGGAGCGCGTGCCACTGCTGCTTCCCACCTACAACGGACTGGAGGAGGAGTCCTCCGTCACCATCGAGGACGACGTTCCCGAAGGGCACACCACACGCACCACCGTGGTCGACACGGTCGTCTCGCAGCTCGCTCAGGCCGCCCCGGTCAGCAGCCCGGTATGGCTCGATCCACTGCCCTCGCGCCTCACCCTGTCACGTCTTCACAGCACGTCGCTGCGCCGAGGCCGGAGCGCCGTTCCGGTTCCACCGGTGCCCAGCGTGTCCGTTCCGATCGGGATCGTGGACGATCCCGCCCAACAGCGGCAGGACCCCTGGCTACTCGATCTGACCCTGGGAGGCGGGCACGTCTCCATCACCGGGGCTCCGCAAAGCGGACGCACGAGCTTCCTGTGGACGCTGGCGACCTCGGCCGCCCTGTGCCTGCCGCCGTCACGTCTGGCCTTCTACGGTATCGACGCCACCGGGGGCGGACTGTCACGTCTGAGCGGTCTGCCTAACGTTGGAGGGATCGCCACACGCGGCGACCGGGAACGGATGCGACGCGTCGTCGAGGAGATCGTGACGATGCTCGACACCCGGGAGCAGGTCTTCTCGCGCCACCGGATCGACTCCCTCGACGTTCTGCGCAGCCGGCATGCAGCGGGTCAGATTCCCGAGCTCGCCAGTGCCGACGTCGTTCTCCTGGTTGACGGCCTGGGACTTCTCCGCAGCGACTTCGAGGAGCTCGAGGACTCTCTCGATGACATCCTGCGTCGCGGGAGCGGCCTTGGCGTCCACGCAGTGATGACGCTGTCTCGTAGCAACGAGCTGCGCATGGCGCAGCAGCCACTGGTCGGAACCCGTCTGGAGCTGCGCCTGAACGACCCTGCCGACTCGCTCATCGCCCGCAAGCTCTCCAAGACGCTACGGGCCGACGTTCCCGGCCGCGTCCTGACGCCGGATCAGCTCTTCGCCCATACCGCGCTCCCCATCGCCGACGACACGGACACCTCTCACGGCGTCGGCACAGCTCTCGAGGAGCTGGCTGAGCGGATCGCAAACGGATGGTCCGGCGAGCGTCCGGCGCCGGTCCGTATGCTCCCGGAGGCCATCGACCCGGCCGACCTGCCCGACGGCGAGGAGGAGCCCGATCTCCTGCCGCTGGGACTCTTCCAGGACACGATGACCCCCATCAACCTCGACCTGGTGGGGCGGGATCCCCACCTTCTGGTGCTCGGCGACCCCGGATGCGGAAAGAGCACCGTGCTGCGCGGTGTCATCGAGTCCCTGGTCGAGCGGCACACGCCCGATGAGCTCGTGATCGCCGTCTACGACATGCGCCGCACGACCGCCGATGCCTGCCCTGAGTCCTATCTGGGCGGCCATGCCACCTCAGCAGCCCTGGCGGAGGGGCTGTCGGCATCCATCGCTCAAGAGCTTGAGCGACGCAGTGCGGCGATGTCAGCGGGTCAGGAACCCGATGGGCCGCGGATCGTTCTGGTGGTCGATGACTACGACATTCTCGCCGCGGGCAACAGCAATCCCCTCGCTCCGGTCATTCCCTACCTGTCCTCGGCCAGGGACCTGCGCCTCAACGTTGCCCTGACCCGCCCGGTGGCCGGATCATCCCAAGCCATGTATGACCAGCTCCTCCAGGCTCTGCGCAACACTGGCGCCACCGGTCTGCTCATGGACGGGGAGCGCAGCGAGGGCATTGTGCTTGCCGGAATGCGCGCGGAGCACCTTCGCCCCGGTCGGGGCTGGTGGATCAGGCGTGGCGGTCGCCCACGCCTGGCTCAGGTTGCCGACTACGGGCAGTCCCCGTCCTGAGAAATTCACCTTCACGTCACTCAAACGCTTTAAGGAGTATGAATGCCACGAATAGTCACCATTGTAGGAGCCAGTGCGCCGACGGTAGAAACATTCGTCGCCACCACTATCGTCCGCGAGCCCCGGTTCTACGTCCGCCAGCTTTCCACGGGAGCGGGTTTCGGCCTGATCCCCAAAGATCGCCCACACCGCGCCGCCATCGAGATCCTCAACCCCACCACGGTCGCGGATCCTCGAGAGATCGTCCGTCTCCTGGGAGTCACCATCCCCAGGCACTGGCAGCCCGCAATCGTCACTCGCTGCTCCGTGCCGTTCGGAGAGATCTACGACCAGTACATCGATATCGCCGTCGATACCGCTGCGATGTCTGACGGAATTGCCGTTATGAACGGTCAGCGCCTTCCGCTCCCGGATCCCTGGCACTGGCGACGCAATGAGGAAGGGAAGTGGACGCCGGACAGCGCTTTCGTCGATGCCTGCGTTGCCCGTTACAAGGCCACTCACCAGGATGCCGGTGCCTCACAGAGCGGGGCGTGACAGGTCACCTAAACGCTCAGCACGGAAAAGGCAGGGGTCTGGGAGCCACAGGTTGGCTCCCAGACCCCCGCCTTCATCAAGGCGATCGCCCACCACGACGATGGTCATCGCAGGGCGCGCTCGCTCACGCAGGCAGGGCTCAGACCCCGATCTTCATCCAGTCGGGGATCGCCTCGGGGTCTCGGGGGAAGACCTCCAGCTCCTTGGCGCAGTCCTCCGCCGTGTACGGCGGGTCGAGGACCGGCTCGCGGTCGTAGTCGAAGTCGGAGACGAGCTTGTAGCCCTCGCTGCTCTTCATGGACAACGCCGCCCATGTCCAGGTCCCACCACGTGGGTGAGCCATGAACGCCCGCAGGCGGACGGCCTCACGGACCAGCTCGACAGGCATCTCATTCTCGGCCCACTGAGCCCGGCGCAGAACACCACGAGGCCTGAGCACACGGCTCGCGACGGCAGCGCGCGTCCCCACACCCTCGACCTCCACCACGATCTCTTGGGCGTCCACGGACTGCATCCAGTTGCCCCAGTCAGTGGACATGGTCTGGAGCAGCTCCATCGATTCTTCCATCGGGCCATCCATCATGTTTGACACTCCTCTCTGCCCGGGCGACTCCGGACCACGCGGTCTGATTCCGTCCGAATTCTGCCTGAACACCGAACCGGGCGCCCGGCCGACGACGACCGATGCGTCACAATCAGCCACCGGCAGACACCGGACGTGGTTTCCCACATGATCGTCGGGCAGAATGGCACTGGTACAACCATGATTCGTTGACGGTTCAGCCACCTCGTTGTCCGCTCGCACCCGCACCACAAGGAGCACCGCGTGTCCACTAACCAGCCCCGCCCGACCAAGGCCCAGCGCCGCGAGGCCGCACGCCTCAAGGCCAAGGAGCTGCGAGAGGCCGAGGAGCGCCGTGCGCGCCGCAACACGATTGCCCGCCGCAGCTTCATCGGAGTGGGAGGCGTCGCCCTGGGCGGCGGGCTCGGCTACCTGGGTTATCTGGCAGTCAACCGGAACCGGAAGGAGTTCCCGGAGGCCGGCAAGGGCCTGGCCACCACGAAGGCGAACCAGGGCGGCGTCCCCAAGCAGGTCCTGGCCGACGCCTCCTGGACCTACGGGGACGGCGCCACACTCGACACCGTCGCAGCCTCCGCCCCCGTCCTGGACATCTACTTCGACTACTCCTGCTCGCACTGCGCCCAGTTCGAGGGAGTTCACACCCAGGAGATCAACCAGCTCCTGAGCGACAAGAAGATCACCTTGGCCCTCCACCCCTGCAAGCTCCTCAAGCAGCAGTGGACCAGCGTGGTCATGAACACCATGGGCGTGGTTCTCGACGAGGCCCCGGCTCAGTCGCTGAGCTTCCACGGAGCCGCCTTCGAGATCTTCTCCCAGGTGCTCCAGACCAAGAACCAGAGCATCATGACGGTGAAGAGCCTCGTCGCCGCCGCCACCAAGGTCGGCGTTCCCACCAAGGTGTCTGACAAGTTCCAGTCCGCCGTCGACTCTGACAAGTACAAGAAGTGGGTCGAGCTGGGCGACAAGGCCTTCGCCGACAGGGACCTCCAGGGCACCCCGTCCGTGTTCTTCAAGGGAGAGCAGATCGACCTGGGCAAGCTCCAGTCGCCGACCTCCCTGACCGAGCTCGTCACCGGCTCCACACCGACTGCCCAGCCCAGCCAGCAGTCCACTCAGCAGCCATCCCAGCAGCCGACTAAGTAGCCCCGCAGCGGGTCCCTCCCCTCGGTTTCCCGCACCGGGGCGGTCTGTGCCAGACTGTCCCACGCACCTGCGGCCGCCTGGCAGGCCGCACGCCGCTTTAGCTCAGTTGGTAGAGCAGCTGTCTTGTAAACAGCAGGTCGTCGGTTCGAGTCCGACAAGCGGCTCCGCTCATTGGCAGCAGCCGTCCGGGGCCCGGCACGCTCCTGTCTCAAAACCACCCCACGGCCCGGTAACGAGCTCACCACCGGGAGGAGACATGTCGGTGACCGCACCACAGGCGCCGTCGTGCATCCTCCACGACGCCGGCACCTGCCGCTCCTGTCCCCACCTGTCTGTGCCGCTGCCGGACCAGCTGGACGTCAAGCAGTCGCGCGTCTCCTCCCTGCTGGCCGAGCACGTCCCGGCCGACCTGTGGCGGCCTCCGGCCCCGAGCGCCCCGGAGCGCTTCCGCAACAAGGCGAAGATGGCGGTGGCCGGTACCACGGCCCGCCCCACCCTGGGGATCCTCGACGGCGCCGGCCACGGCGTCGACCTGCGCTCCTGCCCGCTGCACGTGCCTGCGATCGAGGCGGCCCTACCGGTCCTGGCCGACCTCATCACCGACCTGGGCCTTCACCCCTACGACGTGCCCGCCCGCCGCGGCGATCTCAAGCACGTCCTGGTGACCGCCTCGCCCGACGACGACCTCATGGTGCGCTTCGTCCTGCGCTCCCGGCGGCATCTGGAGCGGCTGCATGCAGCCCTGCCGGATCTGCGCCGGTCCCTGCCTCAGCTGGCGGTGGTCAGTGTCAACATCCAGGGCGTCCACCAGGCCGTCATCGAGGGGCCCGAGGAGATCGTCCTGACCGAGGAGGACCGCCTCCTCATGCGCCTGCGCCTACCGTCGCCGGACGGCAGCAGCCGGACCGGCCGGTGCACGGACGACGTCGAGCTGCCGCTCTACCTGCCCACGCGTTCCTTCTTCCAGACCAACACGGCCGTGGCCGAGGAGCTCTACGCCACCGCTCGATCCTGGGCCGAGGAGTCCGAGCCGGCGCGGGTGTGGGACCTGTTCTGCGGGGTCGGTGGGTTCGCCCTGGCCCTGGCGGCTCCTGGCCGCAGGGTGCTGGGTGTGGAGGTCTCGGCCCCGGCCATCGACGGCGCGCGCGATGCCGCCGCCCTCATGGGCCTGGATCCGGACCTTGTGCGCTTCGAGGCCGGTGACGCCCGCGTCCTGGACCCGGCCGCCGACCCTGACGGCAGCATCCCCGGGGAGGTCGAGGCCGAGCGCCCGGACCTGCTCGTGGTCAATCCGCCCCGGCGCGGGATCGGGGAGCATCTGGTCACTCGGATCGAGGCCTCCGGTGTGGAGCGGGTGCTCTACTCCTCGTGCAATCCCCGCACGCTGGCCACGGACCTGGCGCACCTGCCCTCGATGCGGGTGGTGCGCGCCCGCCTGTTCGATATGTTCCCGCACACCGACCACGCCGAGGTGCTCGTCGAGCTGGCCCGCGGCTAGCTCGCGGGAACGAGGCCCGAGGCGGACCCCGGCCCCTGGCTACTCGAGCTCGCTCAGGGCGGCGCGCACGTCGTCCAGGCAGCGGTTGATGGCCTCGGCCTCGTAGGGGACCTCGAAGTCGCGCACACGTACGGCCAGGTCCGCCAGGTCCCGGGCCTCGGCGAAGCCCTCGCCGGCCAGGGTGCGTGCGGTGGTCACGGAGTCGGCCGGCGCGGCGCCGGCGGCCGTGGCCGCCTCGACCAGCTCGAGGATCGGCCCCTGGATGACGCCAAGATCCTCGGCCACGACGTCCAGCTCACCGCCCACGAGCTCGCGGCGCGCGTCCAGCAGGGCCACACGCTCAGTCAGGGTGCTGGCGCCGTCGCTCAGTGCAGTGCACAGCTCCTTGAGGCCGCCCACGGCATCATTGGCATCGACCTCGTCCTGGCCCTCGATGATCTGGAGAGCGAAGATCCCGGCGGCCAGGTTGTGCAGGCGGGCCAGGGCGACGCGGAAGCTCACCGAGTCCAGGTCGCCGCTCAGTGCCTCGATCTGGCCGCACAACGGGTGGAGCTGCTCGGAGCACTCCAGGATGAGGGCGTCGACCTGCTGGCAGCGCTGGGCGACGTCGTCGGCCCGGGCGCCGGTCCCGAGGACCGCCGTATCGGCACCGATGGCCCGCATGGCCTCGCGCAGGGCGCTCAGACGGGAGGAGAGTGCCTCGATCTCGCCGGCCCGCCGGCCCAGGAGGTCGACGAGCCGCTGCCCCTCCTGGAGGATACCGACGAGCCCGGCGGTCTCGGACTCGATCCGGCTCATAGCGGCCAGGATCCGAGCCACGGGGCCCTCGGCCTGCGGACTGTCGGGGATACCGACGCCGTGAGCCAGAAGCGCCCCGACCTCAGCGACCAGCACCCGGCGGGTGAAGTCGATGGCGTCGGCGTACCCCAGGGCCTGCAGCTCGGCCTGGAGGGCGGCCTGTCCGGCGGCGGCCACCTCGCGGCGGGTCGAGCCGGCCGCGGCCGAGGCCTCCTCGACGTCGCGGACCCGGGCGTAGGCGGCCTCGACCTGGTCGCGCAGGTCGGTGAGCATCGGCAGCGTGCGCACGGACAGGTAGCCGGAGCCGGAGGGCACGATCGTGGCGAAGACGCGGTAGTGACCGTCGTCCGAGGAGCGGTTGGTGATGTAGGCGCTGGCGGCCCGGCCCTCCTCGATGGCGTCCCAGATACTGCGGAACAGGCCGGCGGGCATGTCCGCGTGCCGCACGACGTTGTGGGCCCGCCCCACCAGGGCGCCGCGCGGGTAGCCCGACAGGCGCATGAAGGTGGAGTTGGCACGGCGGATGCGGCCGTGGGAGTCCGTGGTGGAGAAGAAGAGCTCGTCAGCGGCGAAGACGTGCTCAACGGGAGCGGCGGACTCGACCATGAGTGACCTTCCTTGAGGGCGAGGTGAATGCCGGGCAGGCGCGGGGGCGAGAACGAGGTCGGAGCAACAGCACCTGCGGGGGCGTCGTGGGACCTTGGTCGGAAGCCTACTCTTGGGCCTCCTTCGAGGCGGCTCATCCCGGTGGGACAACGCATCACAGTGATCCGGGCGATTCCTGCCGGTCGAGCGATCGCCGACGGCGGCGCGGCGGGTACCTGCCGGCAGCCGACCGGGGATGGCTCCCCATGCCCGGTCCCCGCCAAGTCACTGACAGGTTCCGGTGGGCTCCTTAGCCTGGCTTCATGACTCCGCCCGAACCCATGCGACTGCCCGGCTCCGACCGCGGTGGCCTGGCCCGCCGCCGGCTGCTGGCGTTGGCCGCCCTGGCGCCCACGGCCGCAGTAATGCTGGGCGCGTGCTCCTCCGCGTCCGGTAAGCAGCTGACCTCCAAGGCCACCCATGAGACGATCAGCCCCTCCGAGGTCGCCTCCGAGGTGGCCAAGGCCGCCACCGCCTGCGACCAGCTCGGCGGAAAGCTCCTGACCCACTATCTCAAGGCGGACTCGACGACGACGGCGATGGCCTCCCCACTCAGCCTCGCCCTTGTCCTGGCGATCCTGGCCGACGGCGCCACGGATGCCACTACCCAGGGCTATGACGCGCTCCTGGGGCTCTCGGGGGAGGACCGCGACCGCGCCTGGTCGGCCATCCAGAGCTCCTTGAACCGCTACGACGGCGAGCTCAAGGGATTCGACCCGGACAAGGTCCCTGACAAGCCGCTCGCCCACCTGGCCAACCATGTCCTCATCGCCGATGAGAAGGACATCAAGGTCAAGCAGACCTACCTCGACACGGTGCTGCGCTGGTTCTCCACCGAGATCGAGCAGATCGAGGTGGACTCGATGAAGAAGAACCTCGATGCCTGGGCCTCGCGTAACACGGCCGGCCTCATCCCGAACAGCGGCATCACCATCACCAAGGACACCCGCCTGGTGGTGCAGAACGCCTTGCTCTTCGCAGCCTCCTGGGACGCCCCCTTCAAGGCCGAGGACACCTCACAGGAGGACTTCACGCTCGCCGGCGGCAAGACCGTCAAGGCCGACCTGATGCACGACACGCGCTCCATCCCCTACGCCACAGGGAAGGGCTGGGCGGCGGTGCGTCTGCACTACGCCGGCGAGGAGGAGAACTCGGATGGCTCCCAGCTCGCCCTCGACGTCGTCCTGCCCGACGCCGGAACCCTGCCGGGGGCCATGGATGCCGGAACGTGGGCGGCGGCGTCGAAGGCCCTCGACTCCGCCAAGACCCGCGAAGTGACGTTGGCCCTGCCCAAGCTCGATCTCACCTCCCAGCCCAAGGAGCTCCTCGACTTCCTGAAGGAACAGGGGCTCAAGCCCGAGGGCCTGGACCGGATCGCACCCAAGCTCAAGCTGGCGCAGGTGGTCCAGCAGGTGCGCCTCATCCTGGACGAGGAGGGCACGGTCGCCGCAGCCCTGAGCGAGGGCGGGGTGGAGGTCATGGCGGCGCCGGAGCCGGACAACCCGGTCGAGTTCACGGTGAATCACCCCTACGTGCTGCGGTTGCGGGACCTGACCAGCGACACCGCCCTCGTGGAGGCCGCCGTCATGGATCCCACCGTCAAGACCATCGGCACCTCGGACTGACCGCGATCAGACGCCTTCAGACGGAATCTTCCGGTTGGTGAGACCGCTTCACCTCCCGGAGCACCCCGGGACGGTAGGCTCCGGGACTGACAGGGAACCGTTGCGGGAGCACCGCTGCGGCCCACCGCCTCTTTTCAACCAGCAGGAGAACTCCTCATGACCGTCGAGCTCGTCACCACCTCCAGTCCGGAGATCGTCGAGGCCATGGAGCGCCTCATCCCGCAGCTCTCCCGCAGCGCCCCGGCACTGACTGCAGAGCAGTGCGAGGCCTTCATCGCCCAGGAGGGGGTCTTCCTCTTCGTCTTCCGCCCGGAGGCCGAGGCCGGCCAGAGCGCCCCGATCCTGGGCATGCTCACCCTGGCGACCTTCACGATCCCCACGGGTCTGCGCGCCTGGGTGGAGGACGTCGTCGTCGACGGCGAGGCCCGCGGCCAGGGTGCCGGCCAGGCCCTCGTGGAGGCCGCCGTCGAGTACGCCGGCAAGATGGGGGCGCGCACCGTCGACCTCACCTCACGCCCCTCGCGCGAGGCCGCCAACCGTCTCTACCGCCGCGCCGGCTTCGAGCTGCGGGAGACCAACGTCTATCGCTACGCCCAGGTCTGAGCGCCGCAGCACGACCCCGCTGAGCACACGCCTCACTTCGACCGAATCTTCATAGACGACACGGCTCCGCGTCATCTATGAAGATTCGGTCGAAGTAGTGGGTGTCCGGGCAGCCTGACGGGGGAAGCGACAGCAGGGCGGCCCCACCGTCCTCGGGACCCTCAGGCCATGAGGGCATCGATGAAGGCGGCCACGCTCGGGGTGGTGCGCCCGCCGGCGGCCGCAACGACGTCGTCCGGGGCACCGGCGATGGCGCAGGGGACGTTGGCGCACTCGAACATCGAGATGTCGTTCCAGGAGTCGCCCACGGCGGCCACCTCGCTCATCTCCTGGCCCCGCTCGGCGAGGAGCGCGGCCAGCCGGCCCAGCCCCGTCCCCTTGGACTCACCCGCGGCCGTGACGTCGACGAAGGCGGTCGAGCGGGTGCAGCTGACGCCGTCGACCATATCCTCCAGGCCTCGGGCCAGCGCCTCGGCGACGCAAGGATCGGGGACGTGCAGCGGCATCGAGGTGACCCCCAGGCCGGCGACCTGGGACAGGGGCGCCGCAGTGAAGCGGTCGGCGGGCGTGCGCTGGTCGGTGGACAGGCCGATCGGATCGTCCAGCACGTAGTCGCGCTCGAGGGTCGAGGCGAAGACGGACACCTGCGCCCGGCTGATGAGGCCGACCGCCCGGGTCACGGCCCGCACCTGGTCGGCGCTGAGCGTGCGGGTGCAGTGCACCCGACCGGCGGCGTCGATGACGGTCGTGCCCGTGGCGCACACGGCGTAGTCGTAGTCCAGACCGATGCTCGTCGAGGCCCGGGCCACCTCGACCGCGTGCTGCACCAGCCGTACCGAGCGCCCGGTAGCCAGGACCAGGAGGTTGCCGGCCTCGCGCCAGCGCACCAGGGCCTCGGCGTCGGCCTGCCCGACGGCATGGTGGAAGACGAGGGTGCCGTCAAGATCCGTGGCGAGCAGGCGCATGCCGGCGAGCATAGCTCGCGCTCCCCGAACCCACCCCGCACATCAACACTTCGACGAAATCTTCACAGACGACACGGCTCCGCGTCATTTGTGAAGATTTTGTCGATGTGCTGGGTCTAAGCCGTTGGCCGTCCCATGAGGGAGTCGATGAGGTCGGCCAGGCTGGAGACCGTGCCGTCGCACTGCTCGACGACCTCTGGTGGTGACCAGGGCAGGGCGTAGGAGTGGTCAGCGGCCTGGTGCATGGAGATGTCGTTCCAGGAGTCCCCGATGGACCAGGTCTCAATGGGCTCTACCGGTGGCTCAGCCACCCCTGAGGCGGAGGAGTCATCGCCTAAGTCACTGGCAGGGTCCTGGGCGGGCGACTCGCTGAGGCTCGCCACCAGCTGTCTGAGCCCCTCGCCCTTGGAGGCGGAAGCGGGAACGACGTCGATGAAGTCCTGGTTGCGGAAGCCCACCGCCTGTCCCGCCCAGCACCGACGCAGGTAGGTCTCGGTACGCGAGGCCATCTCGGAGTCGGTGAAGCGCATCGGCACACCGATGACCTCGCGCCCGTCCAGGTCACGCCGGGTGGCCGGCCGGAAGAGGGTGAGCAGCTCGGAGCCGGAGCCGATCGTGTCGTAGATGAGCAGGTCCTCGTCCAGTCCGGTGGTGAAGACGGTGACACCCGGAGCGCCCTCAACGAAGTCGAGGATGTCCTCGACGACACCGGGCGGCAGAGCCGTCGAACGGCGCACCCTGATGTTCTCATCCACGACGGCGGCACCCGTGTAGAGGATGGCGTTGTCGAACTCCAGGCCCATGGGTACCACCACGTGCTCCAGCGCCGAGACCGACCGGCCCGTGTTGATGACCAAGAGGTTGCCGGCGGCCCGCCACCGGGCCATGGCCTCGCGGTCGCGCAGCGGGATCGACCCGTTGAAGACGATGGTGCCGTCCAGGTCCGTGGAGATGAGCCTGCGTGGCATGGGAGTCCTTTCCGTTCAGGTGCTGCCGGTTTCCAGCGGCCTCGGAGCCGCCTAGGAGCCACCTAGGAGGCATCAGCAGGCTTATTCTCCTCATCCTTGGCAGCCGCGTCAGCACACTGGTCGGGCTCCTGGCCGGCGGACCCCCGACGGGCCTTCTTCTCCGCCTTGCGGGCCTTCTTGGCCTGCTTCTTGTCCTCGCGCTCCTGGCGCTCGCGGGCCCATTGCACGTAGCCCTGAAGGAGGCTGCGGGAATCGGGAGTGAGGATCTTGTTGTCCTCCAGCAGGCCCTCGGCGCGCAGGGTCATGAACTGCAGGTACTCGGGGTTGCGGGTGAGCCCGTACTGCCTCTTGGCCTCTTCGAGGTCGGAGACATCGCGGCGCACCTGGCGCTCGATCAGGGCCCGTCCGCCCATGAGGAAGATCGCCATGATAAGGGCCAGGATCGAGCCGATGCCCCGAGTAAAGGGGTAGAGGATGCAGGCGATGACCATGAGCCAGGTGACGTACTTGCCCATGGAGTGGGTGTAGCCGCGCCAGCGCCCGTCATCCCCGGTCGCCCAGGTGCGGATCTTGGCGGGCCCGTCGGGATCTCCGCCGCTGAACCAGTCGCGCACCCGGGTGCCGATCGACTTCTTGCCCTTGACCTTGCCGTTCTCACTCATGCGTGGTCGCCTTCCAGGATCGTGCCGATGAGCTCGGCCATGGAGCCCGCGGTCGTCTCGCACACGGCCGTGACCTCCGGCGGGGACCAGGGAAGGGCGACGGCGTGGTCGGCGACGGCGTGCATGTCCAGGTCGTTCCAGGAGTCGCCGATGGTCCACACCTCGACCTCCCGCCCCGACAGGGGCCCGTCCAGGAGAGCCCGCAGCCCGGAGCCCTTGGTGGCGCCGGCGGGCACGAAGTCCAGGAAGTCCTGGTTGCGGTGGCAGTCCAGGACGCCCTCCCACCGCTGGGTGAGATCGTGATCAAGGCGATCGCGCAGGGCGTCGTCCGTGACACGCAGGGGCACTCCGATGAAGCGGTGGGAGTCCATCTCCTCCAGGGTCATCGACTCGAAGACCGCCAGGATCGAGGAGATCTCGTCGTTATTGTCGGCCAGGATGTAGTCGGTCTCGATGGTGGTGGCGTAGGTGGTCACCCCCGGCAGGTCGACGGTGCGGGTCGCCACGTCTCGGGCGACGCCGTCGGGCAGGTAGCGGGCGGAGAGCACCTGGTAGCTGCTGTCGACGAGGACCGCCCCGGTGAAGACGATGCCGTAGTCGAAGACGACGCCCAGGGGCTCAAGGACGTCGCGGGTGGCGAAGGAGGACTTGCCGGTGTCCACGGCCAGGAGGTTGCCGGCGGCCCGCCAGCGGGCCATGGCCTCGCGGTCGGCCGGGGAGACGGAGCGGTCGAAGACGATGGTGGCGTCCAGGTCGGTGACGAGGAGTCGGGTCACGCTGGTTCCTTGCTGCAGAGGGACGTGGAGGGCGGGGCCGAGAGGAGCGGGAGACGACGTCGGACAGGACGATGATGTGCCGGTGGAACCGGCAGGGCCTTGCGCATTCTACCGAGTACGCGGAGCGGGGAAGCCCCTATCCGGGTCTTCCCCGCTCCGTGGCGAGTGGCGTGAGACGGGCTGTCAGGCTCCCGGCACTCCCAGGACGTGGGCCCAGCGCCCCAGGATGCCGATGACGAACATGCCCAGAATGATCCACAGGGCGTTGACCTTCTTATTAAGCAGCCACATGCACAGGAAGGTGAGACCCAGCGCCGCCAAGCCGGGCAGCAACTGGTTGAGGACATCCTGAAGAGTCGTCGTTGTAACGATATGAGTCTCTCGGTTCTCGACCTTGGAGACCACCAGCGGGAAATAGATCTTGGTCCACTGCGACACCAGCGCGCCCATGACGAACAGACCCATGATGGCGGCCATCTGGGTGATCTTCTTGAGCTGGCCGCCGCCGACCTCGGTGACCAGAGTGGTCCCCCGCTCGTAACCGACCTTCAGGCCGTACCAGCGAGTGAGAACGCGCAGGACGTTGATGCCGACGAAGAACAGCAGCGGACCCAAGAAGGAGCCGTTGAGAGCCAACGACGCGCCCAAGGCCGCCAGGACGGGGCGGGCAGTGCCCCAGAAGATGGGGTCGCCGATACCGGCAACCGGCCCCATGAGGCCGATCTTGACGTTGGTGATGGCATCCTCACCAATGTCCTCGCCCTTGGACTTCTGCTCCTCCATGGCGGCGGTGACGCCGAAGATGACGGAGGAGGCCCAGGGGTGGGTGTTGTAGAACTCCAGGTGCCGCTTGAGGGCGGCGGCCTCGGCGGCCTTGTCGCCGCGGTAGACCTTCCGGATGGCCGGCATAAGCGTGTAGCAGAAGCCCATGGCCTGCATGCGCTCGAAGTTGAAGGAGCCGAGCAGGAAGGTGGAGCGCCAGTACATCCGCATGAGATCGCGGTTGTCGAGCATCTTCTCCGACGTCGCCGGAGCGGTTTCAGTAGTCATCAGAATCTTCCTTCTTCCAGCTCAGTCGAGCTCGTCGTCGAGGTCGTCGTCCAGGTCGCTGTTGGAGCCACCACCGGCTGCGGGCGAGGCGGCGGCGGGCAGGCGTACGGAGTCGTGGAACTCGGGGTTGAGCTGGACGTAGATGACAGCCAGGCAGGCCCCCAGGATGCCCAGGGCCACCAGCGACACGGCGGTCGGAGTGGAGCTGACGATCCAGTTGGCCATGCCGTCGACCCCCTTATCCAACTGGTCCTCAACCTTCCCGCTGTGGGAAGTGACGGTGGTGCCGAAGGTGGCGAAGACGAAGCCCAGGAAGAAGAAGGGCATGAGCTTGCGCGCCTTCATCATATTGATGACCATGGCGTAACCGACGACGACGATGAAGCCGCCGGCGATGTTGAGCCCATCGGTGATGACCTTGGGAATGGCCTCCAGGGTATCCTTCACGGTCTCACCATCGGCCAGAATGGCAACGGCAGCCGTCGGAACGGCCACCCGAAGCCCCTGAAGACCCAGGGCGGTGAAGTGCATGATGGCGATGCCCCGATAGTTGGCCTGCTCAGCGAAGCGGTCCGCTTGATGGGCGAAGAAGATGGCGATCGTTCGCACGAAGATCGTCAGTCCTTGCCCCGCCGCAGCCACCAGTACAGCCACAGTCACGGCCTGGTTAATAGCATTACCCTGGGCGATTCCCTGGTTGACAAACACCACGGCGACGACCGTGGAGACCGTGGACGCCAGAGCGGCGTCGGGCGCCATGGCGGCACCGACGTTCATCCAGGCCAGGGCGATGAGCTCGAGGGTTCCACCGGCAACGATTCCGACGGTGGGGTTGCCCAGGGCAATACCGGTCAGGGTGCAGGCGACGAGCGGGCGGTGGAACTGCCGCTCGTCCAGGACGCTGGCCATGCCCGCGACGAATGCCACGAGCGTGACCAGAATGATCTGGATCAGGTTGATGTCTTGCACGGTTCGTCTCTCTCACGTGAGGGTTGACAGGACACCCCTCCTGCTCCCGCCACCGAGGGGCGCGGGATGGGAAGTGTCAGAGGGATACTCGGGGAGGGGACGCAGGCGCGTCAGAGAACGTGGCCCCTCAGAGCAGGCCCTTGTCCTTGAGAGCCCCCATGAGGTCGGAGCTCGCGGTGGAGGGCACCTGCTGGATGTACTGCTTGATACCGCGGGAGTCGATCTCCTTGAAGGCCTCGATATCCTCGGGGCCGGCGTAGACGGCCTGGGAGATCTGGCTGGTGCCCTGCTTAAAGGTCATGCCGCCGACGTTGACCTCCTTGGCCTCCACGCCCAGGTCGAGCAGGCGCACGATGTCGGCCGGGGTCTCGACGACGATGACCGCCTTGAGGGCCTCGTACTTGGGGTTCTTGTAGACGCGAGCGGCCTTCTCCACGCCCAGCACGTGGACCTTCACCTTGCCGCCGCCAGTCTGCAGCATGAGGGTCTTGCGCAGTTCGTCGTTGGCGGCGCCGTCGGAGACGGCCAGGATGGCCTCGGCTCCCAGGGACCCGGCCCAGTTGTTGGCGACCTGTCCGTGGACCAGGCGGGAATCGATACGCAGGAGCTTGACGTCCATCAGAGCTCGTCTCCTTCATCATCGGAAGTGGTGGTGGGTGCAGGGGTGAAGACCTCGGAGAGGACCTTGACGCCGTCGGTGGCGGACGTCCGGGCGGCCTCTACGAGCTCGGCGAGCCCGGCGCCGGCAAGGCGACGGGACAGGACCTCGATGACCATGGGCAGGTTGACGCCGGTGACGACGTCGGCATCGTCGCGTCCTGCGGCGAAGCGGGCGGCAGCGTTGTAGGGGCTGCCGCCGAAGAGGTCGACGAGGATGAGGTGCTCCTGACTGGAGGATGCCTCGACCGCGGCGGCGTAC
Source organism: Actinomyces naeslundii (assembly GCF_001956585.1). GTDB lineage: Bacteria > Actinomycetota > Actinomycetes > Actinomycetales > Actinomycetaceae > Actinomyces > Actinomyces naeslundii. Next base: position 82,770 of record NZ_MSRR01000009.1, read on the forward strand.
TTCGCCAGGAGGTCGTCAGGCCCCTCGGAGGGGTCGAAGGTGACGGCGACGACGTCATCACTGGGACCGACGATCATCGCGGAGGAGGCGACGAGGCCTTCAGCCAGGTGTCCGTGAGCGGCTATGACCAGGGAAGCCATGGGCGGGAACCTTTTCCATCCAGGCTGCCGCCAAGGATTGGTGAGGCCTGGGCAACAGCAACGTATGTGTCATGGTGACGATAAAGACGAATCACGTGATCGCCACCACTCAGATGCCCACCATTTTCACACAAAAGCAAACAAAACCAACACCGGTAACACGCGTTACCGCAACTCGAGGGTGATTTTTAGGCGTAAATACGCGTTTTATGCTCATCAATCCCGAACAGAGAATGCGAAATCCGGTTGATTATGTTTTACGCCACACCACAGGACAATGGTCCCACTTCTCAGCAGCGGCGTCACGCACGCGGCACGTTGCGCTCGAGTTCGTCCAACCAGGCCGTCGCTGCGGCGTCGGAGGGCATGCGCCAGTCCCCGCGGGGGGACAGCGAGCCGCCGGCGACCACCTTGGGGCCGTTGGGCAGGGTGGAGCGCTTGAACTGGTTGGAGAAGAATCTCCGGTGGAACAGCTCGAGCCAGCGCCGGATCTCGGGGAGGTCGTAGGCGACCTTCTCCGTCGGCGGCAGCCCCTCGGGCCACTCGCCGCTGTCCACGTCCGACCAGGCCTTGTGAGCCAGGAAGGCGATGCGGCTGGGGCGCGAGCCGCGGCGCAGCACGTGCCACAGGGTGAAGTCCTGCAGGGCATAGGGGCCGATCTTGGCCTGGGTGGACTGGATGGCGCCGCCGGCCTCGGCCGGGACCAGCTCGGGGCTGATCTCGGTGTCCAGGATGGACAGCAGCGTGCGCCCGACGGCGTCGTCGAAGAGCTTCTCGGCGACCACCCAGCGGATGAGGTGCTGAATGAGGGTCTTGGGGATGCCGGCGTTGACGCCGTAGTGGGCCATCTGGTCGCCCACCCCGAAGGTGCACCAGCCCAGGGCGAGCTCGGAGAGGTCCCCGGTGCCCAGGACGATACCGCCGCGGTGGTTGGCGATACGGAAGAGGAAGTCGGTGCGCAGGCCCGCCTGGACGTTCTCGAAGGTGACGTCGTAGAGGTCCCGCTCGCTGACGCCCTCGGGCAGGACCCCGGTGCGGGCGTACTCGCCGTAGGGGTGGCCCATCTCGGTGAGCATCTGGGTGGCGGTGGCCCGGATGTCGAGCTCCTCGAAGGTGCAGCCCAGGCCGACGGCGAGGTCCTCGGCGTTGCGGCGCGTGCCGGCGCTCGTGGCGAAGCCGGGCATGGTGATGGCGTGGATGTCGGAGCGGGGCCGGCCCAGGCGGTCCATGGCGCGGGCGGCCACGATGAGGGCGTGGGTGGAGTCCAGGCCGCCGCTGACGCCGATGACGATCTTGGGGTTGCCGATGGCCCCCAGGCGCTGGACGAGGGCGGCCACCTGGATGTTGTAGGCCTCATAGCAGTCCTGGGCGAGTCGGGCCGGGTCGTCGGGCACGAAGGGGAAGCGGTCCACGCGGCGGCGCAGGCCGATGTCCGTGCGCGGGGCCGCCAGGTCGGCGGCGCAGATCCCGATCCGCCGGAAGGCCGCCGGGTCGGTGAAGGTGGCGGCCGTGACCGGGGAGCCTGCCACCGGGGCGCTCAGGGTGCGGGCGTTATCGGCGAAGGTCCCCTGGCGCAGGCGCTCGGCGCGCAGGCCCTCGACATCGACGTCGACGACCGTGGCGCGCGGCCCGTCGGGGAAGCGCTCGGTGGAGCCGAGCAGCTCGCCGTTCTCGTAGACGAGGGTCTGACCGTCCCAGGCCAGGTCCGTGGAGGACTCGCCCTGCCCGGCAGCGGCGTAGACGTAGGCGGCCAGACCCCGGGCCGACGAGGAGCGGGCCAGCAGCTCACGATCCTCGGCCCGCCCCACGGTGATGGGCGAACCGGAGATGTTGACCAGGACCGTCGCCCCGGCCAGTGCCGCCAGCGACGACGGGGGGACGGGCACCCACATGTCCTCGCAGACCTCGACGTGGAAGGTCAGGCCGGGGACGTCGTCGACCTCGAACAGGAGGTTCGCCCCGAAGGGGACCCGCGCTACCGGCTCGGCGCCGTCGGAGCCGCTGCACACACCGGGCAGCTCGATGCTCTCCACCCCGGCGGGCAGGGCGTCACCGGGCGCGAAGTGCCGCTTCTCGTAGAACTCCCGGTAGGTGGGCAGATAGGACTTGGGGGCGACACCGCGCACCCTTCCGCCCTGAATGACCAGGGCGCAGTTGTAGAGACGGTCCCCCAGACGCAGGGGCGCGCCGACGACGAGGGCGGTCAGGAGGTCTGCGCTGGCGGCGCGCAGGGTCTCGATGGCGGTGAGCACGTCGGACAGGAGGACATCGGACAGGAGGAGGTCGTCGATGGCGTAGCCGGTCAGGCACAGCTCGGGGAAGGCGGCCAGGCAGACACCGTCGTCGGCCAGGGCTCGGGCCTGCTCGATGATGGCGGCGGCGTTGGCAGCCGGGTCGACCGGCACCACGGGCAGGGTGACGGCGGCGACACGGGCGAAGCCCTGGTCGTAGGCGGAGAGGAACTCGATGGCGGGCGCAGGATCAGTCACAGCGTCGGTCACGGCGACAGGCACAGTCTCAGTCACGGGGTTGATCCTTCCATCGACGGCGAGTTCCTGCGAGACCACCGCCCACGTTTCGCGGCCGGGGACATGGGATGCGCAGGGGTGCGCCCCATCGCGGGCGAAGACGTTCGACGCGTACGGGAACAGGAATTCCGTCCCTGGACACGCGCGATGGCACTCGCCCGGCAGCGCACTGCGCCCACCACGTCACCCGTGGAACCGGGGGCGGCGAGGTGGGCGCAGTCCATCACTCACGCGTGCGCCCGAGGCACCGCCTGGAACCGATGGCGGCAGGGACGGGCACGCGTCAGGAGAAAGCGAGTGACGGAGAGACGGCAGGAGAGAAGCAGTGAGGAGAGCGAAGAGACAGCCATCACCTTTCTTTCTATGGGGCCGAAGACTTCGACGTCCCCGGCCGGTGTTGGTGGTCGTGAGTCTGGTACGGGTCGTGTTATCGCGGCGCTAAAGACCGCAGCGGACCGGGCCGATCAACTCGAACGCGCCCGGGTGAGCCGAGACCGGTCAGTACTGAACGGGGGCGGGCTCCTCGCGCATGAGGCACCATGCCGCGATGTAGACCAGGCACATGGGGCCGGGCAGGAGACAGGCCAGGAGTGCCCCGACGCGCACCGCAGTCACCGGCATGTCCCAGGCCTCGGCCAGACCGCCGCAGACACCACCGAGGATGCGGTGCTCGCGGGAGCGGCGCGGTAAAGAGCTGCGGAAGCCGGAGAACTCGCCGGAGCGCCCGGTGGAGGAGCCGGCATCGCCCTCGGATCGGGTGGACTGACTGAACTGACCGGGGTACTGCTGCTGTGTCATGTCCACAAGTCTGGCCGGGTGGGCTCGTTACCCGCCATCGGGGAGCCCCCTGAGAAGTCCCGGATGTTTCTCGGAGCCCACCCCTGGGCGCTTGATCGATACCGGCGGGCCGCGTAATTTGTCCCTGTCGCTAACGCGCGTTAGCGACCGTCGGGGAGGCGGTGCAGCAGCTCCCCTGACCGCGCACCGAACTGGCCGGCGCCGCTCTGGCGCCCGCCCTCGTGCTGTTCTTATCCACCCGAGCCCGTTTCCCGGAGGACTTGCCATGAGTCGGATCACCCGCCCGCTCAGTGCCCTGGCCGCTTTCTGCCTGCTCGCAGCCGGCTCTACGCTGGTCTCCATGCCCGCAGCCGCCACCGGCCAGGTCCGCCCGGACGCCCGACTGGTTCCCTCCGCCCCGCTGGCTCCAGCGGCCCCGAACGCCGACCAGGCCGGCGAGCAGTGGCGCCCGCAGGCCCACTACACCCCGCAGAAGAACTGGATGAACGACCCCAACGGGCTCGTCTACTACGACGGCGAGTACCACATGTTCTACCAGTACAACCCCGAGGGCTCGGACTGGGGCAACATGTCCTGGGGTCACGCGGTCTCCAAGGACCTGGTCCACTGGGAGGAGCTGGGCGTGGCGATCCCGCACACCTCTCAGTACGGGGTGTTCTCCGGCTCGGCGGTCATCGACACCAAGAACACCTCCGGCCTGGGCAGCCCGGACAACCCGGCCATGGTCGCGGTGTGGACGCGGGCCGACGTCGGCGGCAACCAGTCCCAGTCACTGGCCTACTCCACGGACAAGGGCCGCACCTGGAAGCTGTACAACAACGGGGACCCGGTCCTGGACATCGGCTCCAACGAGTTCCGCGACCCGAAGGTCTTCTGGGACGAGACGTCCGGACGCTGGACCATGGTGGTCTCCCACGCCACCGAGCACCGCATCTCCTTCTACTCCTCCCCCGACCTCATCCACTGGACCGAGCAGTCCAGCTTCGGCGGGGAGGGAATCACCTCGGCGGTGTGGGAGTGCCCGGACTTCTTCCCGCTGCCGGTCGACGGCAACTCCAAGGAGGTCAAGTGGGTCCTCGTGGTCACGGTGGCCGACTCCGCCCAGTACTTCGTGGGCAGCTGGGACGGCTCCACCTTCACCCCCGACGAGATCCCCCACTACACCGGTGAGGAGGGCACGACCCTGGCCGACTTCGAGAACGGCTACGCCGGCTGGAAGGCCGACGGCGCCGCCTTCGGCTCGGGCCCGGCCACCGGGGACCTGCCCGGGCACCAGGGCAAGGCCTATGTGGACTCCTTCGGTAGCGGCGACGCCGATACCGGCACGCTGACCTCGGATGAGTTCACGGTCTCCTCGTCCTATATCAACCTGCGCACCGCCGGCGGCAAGCACCCCTACAACCCCGAGGCCACCGGCGACAACGGCGGCGGCAAGCTCCTGGCCGGCTTCGACGGCTCCTGGGACGGCTGGACCGTGGCGGGCACCGCCTTCGGGACCACGCCCCCTCAGGGCGCCACCCCCGGCCAGCAACCGCTGGTCAACCACTCCAGCGCCGGGCTGATCAACACCTACTTCGATGTCAGCAACGGGCAGGGCGCGGATGCCACCACCGGCACCGCGACCTCGCCGACCTTCACCATCGACTCCGCCTACCTCAACCTCCTCATGGGCGGCGGCAACAACCCGCGCCCCGAGGGCGGCGCTGACGGAGGCTCCGGGGCGACCGTCGTCGAGCTCGTCGTCGACGGCAAGGTGGTACGCACGGCCACCGGCCGCAACCTGGAGGAGCTCAACTGGCAGAGCTGGGACGTCAGCGATCTCAAGGGCAAGTCCGCCCAGATTGTCGTCACCGACACGGCCACCGGAGGCTGGGGACACATTCTCCTGGACGAGGTCCGCGCCTCCGACGCGAAGGCCTCCCCCTTCGCGGACAACACCTCGGTCAACCTCGTCGTTGACGGCAAGGTCGTCGCCTCAGCCACCGGCAACAACTCCGGGACCCTGGACTGGACGAGCATGGACGTCTCGGCCTACAAGGGCCGCAAGGCTCGGCTCGTCATTGAGGACCACAACGGCAATGCCGAGGACTGGGGCCACCTCATGGTCGACCAGATCGTCCAGTCGGACACGAAGGCTTTCTCCGGGGCCGACGTCGTCCCCCGCCTGGACTACGGCAAGGACTACTACGCGGCCGTCACCTGGAACAACGCCCCCGACGGCAAGCGCTACCAGGTGGGTTGGATGAGCAACTGGGCCTACGTGCGCGATCTGCCCACCACCACCTGGCGCACCGCCATGTCCACAGTGCGTGAGATGGGACTGACCCGGGTGGACGGCAAGCTGCGTCTGACCGCCCAGCCGGTGACGGCCCTGGAGTCCCTGCGCACCGGCCAGGAGCTCACCCGGAAGGACGCCGACATCCCGGCGGGCGACACCTCCCTCGGTCAGGCCGCCCAGGGCACCTCTCTGGACATCAGCGTTGACCTGAGCCCGGGCACATCCTCCTTCGCCGGCCTCAAGGTCCTCGACAACGGCGAGCAGTACACGCTCGTCGGCTACGACGCCAAGGCCAAGCAGCTCGTCGTGGACCGCACCCACTCCGGGGTCACCGACTTCTCCCCGAAGTTCCCGGACCGCGCCACTGCCCCGCTGTCACCGGACAGCAAGGGCCAGGTCCACCTGCGCATCGTCGTCGACGCCCACTCCGTGGAGGTCTTCGCCGCCGACGGAACCTCTGTCATCACCGAGACCGTCTACCCCAAGCAGGGCGCCACCAACGTCTCGCTCCACGCCGAGGGCGGCACCGCCCGCCTGAGCTCCCTGAGCCTGTGGCACCTGGGGGCGGCTAAGGATGCCGGTGGCGCCGCCGAGGGCCCCGACTCCCCCGGCCCGGGGCAGCCGGCCGTGCAGAGGCAGCGCCACGGCCAGGACGGGGCCCAGGCCGTGGCCCAGGCGGCGTCGGCGAGCCCGGTCCCGGCCGCCGCCGGCAGGGGGAGGTCGGGCGGGTTCCCGCTGGCCCGAACCGGAACGTCCTTGACTCTCGGCGTTCTGGGCGCGGCGGCCGCCGCGATCGGTGCCTACGTGCTGCGCCTGCGCCGTCGCCAGGCCTGAGCACCGCCCCTGTCTGGCCCGCTCCTGCGTGGGGGCGCCCGACGCCGTCGGGGACGGGAATCCTGCACCCGTACGCGTTGGTTGTCCCCGCCCATCGACTCAGGCAGAGGAGCGGCGGACGATCTGCCCGGGCAGGAGCGTCTCGGCGGGCACTGCTTCGCCCTCCATGAGGTCCAGCAGGTGGGAGACTGCCACCTGCCCCATCTCCTCGAAGGGCAGGGCGACCGTCGTCAGAGCCGGGTGAACCTGGTCGGCGATGAGCTCCTGGTCGTCGATCCCGATGACGGCCACGTCCTCACGCACCCGTAGCCCCTGCTCTCGGATGGCGTCGTAGGCGCCCATGGCCATGCGGTCATTGCCGCACACCAGCCCGGTCATCCAAGGATGATCCGTCAGCAGGCGGGCCGCCGCGGCGTACCCGCCCCGGGTGGTGCCGTGGCCGACGGCGACGTGCACGGTGCTCCAGGGGATGCCGGCCTGCTCCAGGTAGGCCTCGCAGCCGGCACGTCGGCCGGGCGCCGCCTCGCCGTCATTCGGATCGAGCTCGATGACGCCGATGTCCCGATGGTGGCCCTCGAGGAGGGCCTGGGCGGCCAGACGGCCCATCTGCTCCTCATCGGGACGCACGCAGGGCAGGCCGGAGACCGGGTCGATGCAGTGGACCAGGACGGTGGGGATCTCACGGGCCTGTGCCGGCATGCGGACCCGGCAGTTCCATCCGGTGGCGTAGATGATGCCCTCGACCCGGGACTTCAGGAGCGTCTCGAAGGCCTCGGCATCCATGTCCGCCTCGGTGGAGGTCGGCACGATGAACAGGGTGTAGCCGGCGCGCCGGACCGTGTCCTGGATGCCACGGATCGTGGCGGCGCCGAAGGGGCTGGTGACGATCTCAGAGACCAGCCCGATGAGAGAGGAACGGCGCGAGGCCAGGGCACGTGCACCGCCGTGGGGGCGGTAACCGAGCTCAGCGGCCACCTGCTGGACGCGGTCGCGCGTCTCCGGGGCGATGCGGGCGCCGTTGCGGTTGTTGAGGACGAAGGACACGGTGGTGCGTGAGACGCCGGCAGCCCGGGCCACGTCCTCCATGGTGGTCCTGTAGGTGTCGCTCACCCCGGCTCCTCCCGATCCCTCCGACTCCGCCGCCCGCGCCCGGCGGTCCCAGCCGGCCCGGCAGACTCGGGCACGCGGGCCGAGCTGCGGCTTGGAGGCAGTCTGCCAGGACGACGACGCAACGCCTAACCCTGAACGCCGGCGAGCGGGTCACCACGCACCGCACCCGTCCCCTGTGCCCGGCAGCACCTCCCGGTTAGGCTATTTCCATGACGCCCTCCCCCTCTCCCAGCTTCACGGTGCGCGCTGTCCTGTGGGACATGGACGGTACCCTCATGGACTCCCAGCCCTTCTGGGACGAGGCCTTCATCCACCACTGCCAGGCCCTGGGCGGCGACCCGCGCCCCGAGCTCGTCGCCCGAATGACTGGCGCATCCATTCGCACGGCCCGCGAGCTCATCGCCGCCACTGGCGCCACCCGCTCCTGGGACGATCCAGCCACGCAGGAGGTCTTCGAGGCGATCGCGCACGACGTCGAGGCCTCCGTGAGCGCCGCCCCTCCGTTGCTGCCCGGCGCACTGCGGATCACCTCGGCACTGGCGGAGGTGGGGCTGGCTCAGGCGATCGTCTCGGCCTCGCCCCGCAAGATCGTCGAGAAGGTGGCCTCCGCGCTCGGCGACGTCTTCGCGGTCCTGGTCACCGGCGACGACGGCGTCGGGGCCAAGCCCGACCCACGGCCCTACGCCACGGCGGTCGAGCGCCTCGACCTGAGCCCCGAGGACTGCGTCGTCGTCGAGGACTCCCCCACGGGAGCGGCCTCGGCCCGAGGCAACGGGATCCACGTCGTGCAGATCGGCGCGCAGAAGCACTTCCCGGCTGACCCCGGCCTCGTCGTCGTCCCGGACCTGGCCTCGATCACCCCGCACCTGCTGCTGTGGGCACAGCGCTGAAACCGACCGACACGCCAATGACAACGGGCAGGCGTCCAGCCCGGAGCCGGCGCCAGGTATAGGACCGGCTCGGAAGCCAGGGGCTCCCGAGCCGGATGGGATGAATAGGGATCTGAGTGGTGATTCGTCGAGGACCTGTGCGCAGCGTTGCGACGCAGCGCCTCAGGCCGCGTTAGGCCACGTTAGGCCGCCTTGGGTCGCTGCGGGGTCTCCGGGGTCTCCTGGAGCGCCCACTGGCTGCGCAGGCAGTCGACGTAGAGACGGATCTCCGCCACCAGGTCGGTGTCTAGGGACTCCGCGGCGGCCGTCTGGGGCGTCGTCGAGCACAACCACTGCAGCTGGAGCCCATCGGTGAGGGCGACCAGGCTGCGCGCCACGAGGCGCGAGGGCATCTGCGGGTCCACGAGTCCGGCGGCCTTACCGGCCTCGAAGCTGGCCTCGAACCGCTCGACAGCACCGTTGAGGTGGTTGGCCATCCAACGGTGCGCGGGATGCGCAGCATCGAGGACCGAGACCGCCGTGGCGGTGTAGATCGCTGTGAGGTCGCGGTGAGCGACGTTGCGCTCGAGCAGCTCGATGTAGCGGTCCAGCAGCGACCACGGGTCGACGTCGATGTCAGGGGTGGCGGCAACCTCCAGGGTGTCCACGTTGCCAACGGTGTCCACGGGAGCGTCGACGACGTCCTCCCCCGAGGTCGGGGACTCCACGAGGATGCTCAGGGCGTCCTCGCGGTCGCGGCGCTCCAGCACCTTGGCGAAGAGCTCGTCCTTGGAGGAGAAGTGGTGCAGCAGCCCGGCTTTGGAAATGTCCGCTGCGTTGGCGATGTCGGCCAGGGAGGTGCCGGCATATCCGTGCTCTCCGAAGAGAACCACGGCTTCGTTGAGGATGCGTGCTCGCTTGTCCTCACTACCCGCTCGGGGGCGCCCGGGTCCTCGCCGCCTAGCCGGGGAAGCTTGAGGCGAAGTCGGGGTACTGACAGTGTTCATGGCCGAATCATGGCACCTTCCAGTAAGGGAATTGCAAGGCAGAATGGCCCTGTTCGGAATAATCCGCTCAAGTGTGACCTCCATGTGCCCTGCCCGTGACGTGGGTGACGACAAGATCTCTGTTGTCGCACTATTAACCAGCCCCTACCAGCACAGAGATCCCCAACCATGCGGTCTGTTGCGGCTACTGGGATCTCCACCCCTCCCGAGTCTCCACCGGACGTCCAGATCCTCTTGTGAAAACGCACAGGTTCGCATGGCAATGGCGCTTATGTCACGATTCCGTAACACTTGCCTCAATCTTGTTTCCGGTTCAAATACAGGCAGCGGGCTGCACGCCGACGACGACATGCTCACCCGCGCGGCAGAGGTCTTCACCGACACCCGGGCCATCAGGACTCAGCCACCCGACGCCAACAGACCACACACCCGACAGCTCTCGACTTTTATCTTGAGATATCAACCTAAAGTCGCCTCAGAGAAGATGTCGACCTCCAGAGGTCGCATGTGACCTTGCGCGCGCCGGGGTACCTCCCAGCAGGTTAACCGGGCGCGGGCGCCCTACGATGGCGATATGCGCCCCTCGACCCCGCAGCCGCCGCGGCGCCCCTCCCGCCTCAGGCGGAGCCCCGGCCGCGCCTCGTCGTCGGCACCCGGACGCCGCAAGACTCCTGCCTCGCTGCGCCGCAGCCCGGCCGGGCAGCACTCCACGCATCGACATTCGTCGGATGAGCCCGCCCCCGCCAGCAGACGCGCCCTTGTCGTCGCTCGGCGCGAGCGTCGGCGCCGCCGGGGCCGCAGCCGACTCCTCTACGGCGCCACCTTCCTGGTAGCGATCGTCCTCGTCATCGCCGGACTGCGCATCTGGGGCCTCCACCCCGGCTTCGCCCTGTCGCTCGACTCGGCCGCCACTGCGACGCCCTCGCCGGCGCCGGCGGAGGCGGCCGCGCCATCAGCCGCACCGAGCGCGAGCCAGGCGGCCTCGCCGACGTCGACCCCCTCCGCGACACCGACTCCATCGGCCTCGGCGCTCCCCTCCCCACGGCTGGACACCGAGGGATTCGCACACTCCGACGCCGTCGGAAACGGCAAATGGACGATCGCTCCGGCCGCCAAAGTCTCCCGGCCTGCAGCCGCAACCGTTTACCGCTACGTTCTGCGCGTCGAGGGCGGCACCCACGTCGACGCCGCGGCGGCGGCCCCCATCGTGGAGCGCATCCTCAATGACGCGCGCGGCTGGCCAACCGCGCAGAACACCTCCTTCCAGCCGGTGGCGGACCCCGCCGCGGCGGACCTGACCATCAACATCGCCACGCCGCCGACTGCGGACTCCTTGTGCTCGCCGCTGGACACCGGTGGCATGTGGAACTGCCGCAACGCGAACAACGTGGTCATCAACTCCGACCGCTGGAACTGGGGCGCTGTCACCTTCCCCGACGTCGACTCCTACCGCACTTACGTGACCAACCACGAGGTGGGGCACTTCCTCGGCCACGAGCACGAGTTCTGCGCCGGGGCCGGCCTCAAGGCCCCCCTCATGGCACAGCAGAGCCACGACCTCGCCGGCGGCTGCGTCTACAACCCCTGGCCGACTCAGGACAACCAGCCCGGCTGAGGCCGACGCCGCTGCGGACAGCACGAGGGGTGGGTCCACCTGCGCAGGTGGACCCACCCCTCATCGTGCCGTCACGGTCCCGCCCGTCGAGCAGGACCGGAGCGGGCGGTCGTCCCGACTCAGGCCGGTGACGCGGCCGAGGCCGACGACGGCAGGTGCGCCTCGCCCTCGGCTCGCAGCGTCAGGCCATCACTGCCGTCGACCCTGTCGACGACGACCTTCTGCCCGTCGAGGACCTCCCCGGCCAGCAGCATGCGGGCCAGACGGTCGCCGATCTCCCGCTGCACGAGGCGGCGCAGCGGACGGGCCCCGTAGGCGGGATCGTAGCCCTCATCGGCCAGCCAGCTGCGGGCGGCGCCGGTCACCTCCAGGCTCAGGCGCCGGTCCGTCAGGCGCTTGGCGATACGGGCCAGCTGGATCTCGACGATCTCGCCCAGCTCCTCCTTGGAGAGGGCCTCAAAGACGATGATGTCGTCGAGACGGTTGAGGAACTCCGGCTTGAAGGATGCCTGAACCACGCTCATGACCTCATTGCGCTTCTCCTCGGGGCTGGTGAGCGGGTCGGTGAGGAACTGGCTGCCCAGGTTCGAGGTGAGGACGAGGATGACGTTGCGGAAGTCGACCGTGCGCCCCTGGCCGTCGGTGAGGCGGCCGTCGTCGAGCACCTGCAGAAGGATGTCGAAGACCTCGGGGTGGGCCTTCTCGACCTCGTCGAGCAGGACGACGGAGTAGGGCCGACGCCGTACGGCCTCGGTGAGCTGGCCGCCCTCCTCGTAGCCGACGTACCCGGGCGGGGCACCCACGAGGCGCGCCACGGAGTGCTTCTCGGAGTACTCGGACATGTCGATGCGCACGATGGCGCGCTCGTCGTCGAAGAGGAACTCGGCCAGGGCCTTGGCCAGCTCGGTCTTGCCCACACCCGTGGGACCCAGGAAGAGGAAGGAGCCGGTGGGGCGGTCGGGGTCGGAAATGCCGGCCCGCGAGCGACGCACCGCGTCGGCCACGGCGGCCACGGCGGCCTTCTGCCCGATGAGACGCTCGCCGATGACCTCCTCCATGGTCAGGAGCTTCTCGGTCTCGCCCTGAAGGAGCTTGCCCACGGGGATCCCGGTCCAGGAGCCCACGACCTCGGCAATCTCGGGGGCGCCGACCTTCTCAGCGATCATCGGCTCGCCGGCGGCCTCCTCGGCGGCATCGGCGGCCTCGGCCTCGCGGATCTGGCGCTCCAGGGCCGGCATGTCGCCGTAGCGCAGGCGACCGGCCTCCTCGAAGTTGCCCTCGCGCTCGGCCAGGTCGGCGCGGGTGCGCATCTCGTCCAGGGCGGCGCGCAGCTCGCCGACCTTGTTGTGGCCGGCCTTCTCGGCCTCCCAGCGGGCGTTGAGCGAGGCCAGCTCCTCGGAGGCGTCGGCCAGCTCGGCGCGCAGGCGCTCCAGGCGGTCGACGTCGGCCGGGTCGGCCTTGGTCACGTCCTCGATGGACTCGTCCAGGTAGGCCTCCTCCATGCGCATGCGGTCCACGCGGCGGCGCAGCTCGTCGATCTCAACGGGGCTGGAGTCGAGCTCCATGCGCAGCCGGGAGGCGGCCTCGTCGACCAGGTCGATGGCCTTGTCGGGCAGCTGGCGACCGGTGATGTAGCGGTCGGAAAGGGTCGCAGCGGCCACGAGGGCGCCGTCGGAGATGGTCACCTGGTGGTGGGCCTCGTACTTGGGGGCGATGCCGCGCAGGATGGCGACGGTGTCCTCGACGCTGGGCTCACCGACGAAGACCTGCTGGAAGCGGCGCTCCAGGGCGGGGTCCTTCTCGATGTTCTCGCGGTACTCGTCCAGGGTGGTGGCGCCCACCATGCGCAGCTCGCCTCGGGCCAGCATGGGCTTGAGCATGTTGCCGGCGTCCATGGCGCCCTCGGAGCCGCCACCCGCACCGACGACGGTGTGCAGCTCGTCGATGAAGGTGATGACCTCGCCGTCGGAGTCCTTGATCTCCTTGAGGACGGCCTTGAGGCGCTCCTCGAACTCGCCGCGGTACTTGGCGCCGGCCACCATCCCGGACAGGTCCAGGGCGATGAGGCGCTTGCCGCGCAGGGACTCGGGGACGTCGCCGGCCACGATGCGCTGGGCCAGGCCCTCGACGACGGCGGTCTTACCGACGCCGGGCTCACCGATGAGAACCGGGTTGTTCTTGGTGCGTCGGGACAGGACCTGCACGACGCGGCGGATCTCGGCGTCGCGGCCGATGACCGGGTCGAGGCGCCCCTCGCGGGCGGCCTCGGTGAGGTCGGTGCCGTACTTCTCGAGGGTCTTGTAGGTGCCCTCGGGGTTGGCGGAGGTGACCCGCGAGGAGCCGCGGACCTGGGGCAGGGCCTCGACGAGGGCCTCCGGGGTGGCGCCGGCATCGGCCAGGATGCGGGCCACGGTGGGGGTCGAGCCGGAGGCGTCGCCCTTGGCCAGGCCGATGAGCAGGTGCTCGGTGGAGATGTACTCGTCGGACAGCTCCTTGGCCGCCGTCGAGGCGGCCTCCAGGGCGGCCAGCAGGGCGCGCGAGGGCTGGGGCTGGGTCATCGAGGAGCCCGAGGAGGCGGGCAGCTGGGTCAGGATGCGGCGTGCGGAGGCGCCGACGGCCTGGCGGGCCGCGGCGTCGGGGCAGACGGCGGCCAGCAGTCCCGCGGCGACGCCGTCGGGCTGGGAGAGGAGCTCAACGAGCAGGTGCGCAGGCTCGATCTGGGGGTTGCCGGCCGCAGCGGCGGCCTGCATGGCCCCGGAGATCGCCTCCTGCGACTTCGTGGTGTAGTTCGTGTCCATACGGACCTCCTTCTTGAGGTTGGTGACGTCTTGCGTCTTCTGGTCACCTCAACCTTCGCAGAGTTGAGTCTATTCCACTCAACTTCCTGAACCGCCGGTGACGTGGACAACTCCCCAGGCAGCCTCGAACACGCCCCCACCGATGACCATTCGATGATCGCCTTCATTGTCGGCGCGCGACCGACCGTCTGAAACACCATCGTTCGATAACGCCGGTATGGTCACATCACCATAACGCCCTCACCCCGGAGAATTCATGAGAGCCGCACCTGCCGTCCTCGCCCTGAGCGCCGTCCTCGCCCTGGCCGGCTGCTCCCTCAGCAGCCCCTCGTCGGCAGGTTCAGCCGGAGCGACAGCCTCCACTTCCACGGCGACGACATCGAGCAGCGCCGAGGCAACCGCCCGGCCCAGCGCAAGCGCCTCCGGCAGCGCAGCCCCCTCCGTCCCGGCGGGCCACCAGGCGATCACCGCACCGACGGTCGGCGTCACCTTCGCCGTTCCCGAGGACTGGCAGGATCTCAACGCTCTCACCGAGGACCAGAAGACGCTCATCGCCCGTGTCCAGGGCGTCGACCCGACGACCTTCTCCCAGAAGCTCGCCAGCACTGACGCCTTCTACGGACTGTTCTCACCGAACAGCCGCTCCTTCAACAGCGCCGCCGTCGCCAAGGAGGCCGAGGCCTCTTCGACGCCTCCGTCCCAGGCGGGCCTGGACGAGTTCGTCACCCAGCGAGGCGGGACGCCGACGGGCTACTCCACCAGGCAGTCCACTCACGGCGAGGCCGCCATCGTCACCTCGACCGCACAGGTTCAGGGCAACCAGACTCCGGGAGCAGTCGTCGCCGTTCCGACGTCGTCGGGCACCTACGCGCGCATCGCCGTGACCGCCGGCAGCGAGCAGGAGGTCGACACCATCGTGTCCACCATCATCACGACGGCTCACTGACCGGCCCGCCGACTCGACGCCGGCCCCTCCGACGACCCAGCCACTGCAGGCCTTCGAGTCAGCACCATCGCCGGGAGAATTGCTTGACAGGACCCCGCGCACAGGCGCAACATATCGACTATCGATACATCGATAGTCGATACGGAGTGTCGTCATGACTGCCAGCACCGAAGCCGCCTCAGACTCAGACACCGATTCATCCCCCGACATCAGCGACGGGACCGCAGCCGACCAACCCTCTACAGACGACACCGACTCCGGCGCCGCCCCCGGTCACGACGCCGGAGTCGGCCCCGGCAGCCTGGCCTTCACCTCGTTCCTCCTGGCCCTGCTCTGCTTCTCCCCCTTCTACACGCTCGGCTCCAACCTGTGGGACCTCATCAACGGCCGCGGGCTGCTGATGGAGTTCACCGACAGCGACCCCGCACTGGACCGGCACCTGTCCTTCGGGCACACGACGGTGGAGATGATCAACGGTTACTCGGTGAGCTACGGGACCGTGCACGGAATGTCCGGCAGCGCACGGTTCTTCATCAGCCTGTTCATCATCATCCACCTCCTCCTCATCGCGTCCTGCGCCGTCGCCTTCGTCCGATTCATCGCCGCGATCCACCCGGACCGGAGAGGATTCGTCGATCACCTCTTCACTCGGGGCGGTCACCTGTTCTGGCTGCTCCTGGGCCAGGCGCTGAGCACCTTCACGCTGCACATGGCGGGTCTGGCGGTCTCCGACACGTACTTCACCGACGACCGCGCGGAAGCGGAATCGTTGACCGGGTTCATCCCCACCGGCAACGACATCCCGGCCCTCAAGAGCATCATCATCCTCATCCTCGCCACGCATCTGCTGCTCGCCCTGCACCGCGTCTACCAGCGCTCGAGCACCCTGGCCGCGGAGAACACGGTCCTGCGTCACGAGACCGAGGGGCTCGTGTGAGCCACGTCGTCTGCCACCTCGATGAGCTGCTGGCCACCCGCGGGATGACGCTCGTGGAGCTCTCCGAGAGGGTCGGAGTCACCACTGTCAACCTCTCGGTGCTCAAGAACGATCGCGCCAAGGCCATCCGCTACTCCACTCTCTGCGCCATCTGCGACGCCCTGGGTTGCTCGGTCGGCGAGCTGCTGGAGGTCGTCCCGGACTGACCGCCCCGTGAGTGTCCCGGGCGCCCCGCCCCACGCGATCCCTCGATGCCGGGTGGGGGAACGTAGGCTCGGAGCCGATGACCGACCCGCTCCGCCTCGTCCCTCAGCCCGATGGGCCCTCCACGCGCGTCGACGACGCCACCGTGGTCGTCCGCCGCGACGCGCTCCTGGCCCATGCGGCCGGCCTGCCCGGCGCCTGGGCGGGCGACAAGCCGGAGTGGGACATCCCCGTCGCCTCAGTGGGGCCCCGCCTGTTCCTCCTGCTCATCCCCCACACCGACGGCCGGCTGCTGGCCAACGTCAAGCTCGACCCCGAGGACGTCGTCGCCGTACGGAAGGCCTACAGCTGGGTGGGACCGGGTTTCCACCAGTCCAAGCGCCACTGGGTGAGCATCGACCTCACCGACCCCGGCTACCGCCCTGACGACGCCGCCGACATGGTGGAGGACTCCTACCGGCTCGTCCTGTCCCTCCTGACCCGACGTGTGCGCGAGGCCGTCCTCCTGGCCGACGCCGCGGGCTCCCCCGCCCGCCCCACCTGGCAGTGGTGACGGACTAAGTCAGGGGTGCCGCAGGTGACGCGGTTGTGCAAACCTGGCACTATTCAGGAGAGGCCATCGTCATCCGACGTCTGGCCACCCGACGGAAGGAGACACACATGGGACTTGACGACCTGGCGAAGAAGGCCGGTGACGCTCTCAGCTCCGACAAGGCCGAGGCGATCAGCGACAAGGCGCTGGATGCCGCAGCCGGCGCGGCCAAGAAGGCGACCGGCGGCAAGTACGACGACAAGATCGACACCGCCCGCGACGCCGTCGACGGCAAGCTCGGCACGGAGTGATCCATCTGGGAGCCTGCTTGACCCCAGGCACCGCGGTCTTCTGATCGCAGGAACGAGGGCCCCGCACCATGTGGTGCGGGGCCCTCGCCTGGTCCCGGTCCATCTGGGCTCCTCTCCCGGCCGCATCCGACGTCGGCCACCGCTGTCCGGCGTCATCGGCACAAAGACCCAGCTGTCTCCCACCGGGACGTCTCATCCGCGTCCCCTCGGGCTTGTCCGGCCCTTCCCTACTGCGCGTTGAGCGCGGCGGTCGGAGGAGTGCGGGAGGCTCGAACGGCCGGGTACACGCCGGCCAGCGCGCCGATGACGATGGTGACTCCCAGGCCGCCGGCGACGGCGATCACCGGCAGGGAGAAGGGCCAGCCGTTGGCGGCCGCCATCCCGGCAGTCACCCCGATCCCGATGACGCAGCCCAGGGCACCGCCCAGGGAGGCCAGCAGCAGTGCCTCCGTCATGAACTGCACCAGGATGTGACCGCGCATGGCGCCCAGGGAACGTCTCAGCCCGATCTCCCGTCGACGCTCGAGCACCGAGATGATCATCGTGTTGGCGACCCCGATACCGCCGACGAGCAGGGCGATCGAGCCCACGCCCAGCAGCAGGCTGGTGAAGGCCTTGTCAGCCGCGTTCTTGGCCTCCAACGCATCGGAGGGGCGCGAGACCTTGACCTCGTTGGGGGCCTGCGGCGAGATCGACGGCGCGAGCACCTGGCGCACCGTGGAGACGGCTGCGTCCTGGCTGCGCGTGTAGACCGTCGTCGGCTTGGCGTCGTGCCCCAGCAGGTTGCTGGCCACCCCCTGACCGACGAGGGCGGCGTTGTCGAGCTCGGGCGCCAGCACTACCGGCTTGAGAATGCCGACCACGGTGAACCAGTTGCCACCGAGCCACACCTTGGTTCCCGGCGAGACGACACCGAGGCGCTGGGCCGCCGTCTGTCCCAGGACCGTGGCGGGGTACTGGCTGGTGGCCTCGTTGAGCCAGGTGCCCTTGTCCACCTGCCCGGCCACGACGTCGAGCAGCGACTTGTCCGCGGCCAGGGTGGTGATACCGCCGGAGGCGTTCTTGTCGATGAACGGGGTGCGGTAGACCAGCGAGTTCTTGACCAGGCCGGTGCTCGAGGCGCTCTGGACGTTGTCGATGAGCCGGACCTTGCCGACGGTGTCCTGCGGCAGGGAGGAGGAGTTGCCGAAGAGGTCCTGACCGGCGGTGGCCGTCAGCAGGTTGGTCCCCAGGGAGTCGAGCTGGGCGGCCAGCTGGGCACGGCTGGAGGCCGAGATGCCCACCACCGAGATCATGGCGGCAATGCCGATGGCGATGCCCAGGGCGGAGAGGAAGGCACGGGTGGGGCGCGCCCTGATGCCGGTGCCTCCCAGGCGCAGCACGTCGGCCAGGCGCAGCCGCGAGCGCTGGAGGCGGCGGCCGGATCCGCCGGCCTGGCCGTTGCGGTCGCGGTCACGCCGGAGCGTAGACGTCGTCATGGACGATCTCCTTCTGGCTTGAGTCCCCCACGATCCGGCCGTCGCGGATGGCGATCTGCCGGGGAAGCTGGGCGGCCAGCTCGTTGTCGTGGGTGATGACGATGATCGTGGTGCCCTGAGAGTGGAGCTCGTGGAGGAGCTCGACGATCGAGGCCCCGGAGGTGGAATCGAGGTTTCCCGTGGGCTCGTCGGCCAGCAGCAGCGGGGGCTCGCCGACGACGGCCCGGGCAATGGCCACCCGCTGGCGCTCGCCGCCGCTCATCTGGTGGGGGCGGTGGTCGAGCCGGTGGGCCAGGCCCACGCGTTCGAGGGCGGCTCGGGCTCGACGACGCCGCTCGGAGCGGGGGACCCCGCTGTAGAGCAGGCCGTCGGCGACGTTGTCGACCGCGTTGACGCCGTCGGCCAGGTGGAACTGCTGGAAGACGAAGCCAATACGGCTGGCCCGCAGGGCCGAGAGCTTGGCGTCGGACAGGGAGCCGACGTCGACGCCGTCGATCTCGACGGTGCCCGCGCTGGGCCGGTCCAGGGTGCCGATGAGGTTGAGGAGCGTGGACTTGCCCGAGCCCGAGGGGCCGACGATGGCGACGAACTCGCCGTAGTCGATCTCCAGGCTCACGCCCGCACAGGCGGCCACGGGCGGCTCCCCGTAGGTTCGTTGCACGTCACGCAGGGACAGGATGCGGCTCATGTCTGCGGCACCACCACTCGCTGCCCCTCGGAGATGCCCTCGCCGGAGACCTCCACGCGCCCACCGGCGAACAGCCCGATGGTGACCGGCACCTTGCGGGTGGTGCCGTTGGACTCGACGATCTCGACGCCGTACTGGTTGGTGCTCAGGGCCAGCAGGGCCCCGACCGGCACCGACAGGACGCCCGCCCGCTTCTCGCTGGGCAGGTCGACGGTGACGGAGACCTCCTGGAAGTTGGCGGTCGCCGAGGCGTCGGCGAGGGTGACGGTGACGGGGATGACCCGTTCCTTGGAGTCACTGGAACCGGAGCCGGAGCCGGACCCGGAGCCCGATCCGGAGCCCGATCCGGAGCCGGAGGACTTCTCGGTGGGCGTGCCCACGGAGGTGATGGTGCCGGTGGTGGTCTTGGCGTCGGGCAGCTTGATGGTCACGGTGGTGCCGACGACGGCGAGCTTCTGGTCCGAGAGCTTGATGTTGGCGTCGACCACCTGAGTGGTGGAGGTGACGTCGTAGAGCTCGGTGTCGGCGGCGACACGGTCCCCCAGCCGGGCGGTGACCGTCCCCACGCGCATGTCCCCGGAGGTGAAGACCACGCGTCCCAGCGGGATGGTCCCGGTCTGAGGCATGTCGAGCTCCTTCTGCCACTTCATGATGGCGCTGGTGGTAGCCCAGCTGAAGTGGTCATCGGGCTCGTAGTCGAAGTAGCCCAGGTCCCTCAGGGCCGTCTCGAGCTGGCGAATGTCCTCGCCGTCCTCCATGCCTGCCTCGAAGCTGCGCCAGGCGGGCAGGGAGCCACGCATGAGGTAGGCGGTCTCGGTGCCCGTGCGGTAGAGGACATCGCCCTGGGTCAGGACGGTCCCGGAGGCGGGCACCTGGATGAGAACGCCCTCGAAGCCCGACTTGAACTTGCGCGAGTCGGAGTAGCGCAGGGTGCCGGTCACGGAGGTGTGCCCCTGAAGGTCCCCCTTGGTGATGGTGTCGGTGGCGCCGTTGAAGGTCGACGTCGTCGGCTTGGCCTTGGCCGCGAAGGGGCCCGACTTGGAGGCGAAGGCACCTGCGCCTACGCCCGCGGCCAGGACCGCGGCGGCCCCCATCGCCAGGAAGGCTCGACGCCGGGTGTGGCGCACCGTGCCCGCGTTGCCCGACGTGCTGGTCGAGTCGGTGGTCGAGCCGCCGTCGGCCTGAGTGGAGGTGGTGGTCTGATCCATGTGTATGCCTGTCTGAGTGTGTCTGCGCGGCGGCCCGGCCGTGCGAGCCTGTGGTCTGTCGGCACCCGGAGGGCGCCGCGTTACTTGTTCCCGATCTCGGAGAAGCACTTGTTCATGACGTCCTGGGGGATGTCGCCGTTGAGCTGGATGCCCTTGCCGGGCTCGGGGTCCGGGACGTCGTAGCCCTCCTTGCGCAGGCACTCGGTGGCCTTGACCAGGTCCTGCTGCGTCTCGGGCTTGGCGAGGTCCTCGGTGCCCGGGGCGGGGCCCACGGTCTGCTCGCACTCCTGGGCGGCCTTGTTGGCGGCCTCGGTGTCGGGGAACTGCATGTTGCCGTTGGAGTCGGGATCGGAGACGTCGATGCCCTTGTCTCGCATGCACTTGGCCATCTTGAGCAGGTACTCGTCGCCGCTGGTGGCGGAGGCGGAGGCGGCCGAGTCCGCCTTCGAGCCCTGAGAGCATCCGGTCATGAGTCCGACGGCGCACACGGCGCAGGTCAGTACCGTGGCGGCGCGGGTGATGATCCGGGTGTTGAGGGGCTTCTTCATGGGAGAGGGTCCTTTCGGCTCACGTGGGTCGGGGTGCGGTGACGCCCGTTCGTTCGGGGAACAGCCAACCGGGACCGGTGTTGCCATGAGGTTCACGATTTCGCTTATGTTGTGGCAACACGAGGGCTGGTTCGCTCATGGGACCGGCCGCATACACCACAGCGAAGGAGACACAGGGCAATGCGCGTACTCGTCGTGGAGGATGAGGAGTACCTGGCCGAGGCCATCGCCACCGGGCTGCGGCGCGAGGCGATGGCCGTCGACGTCGTCGGCGACGGGGCCAGCGCCCTGGAGCAGGTGGTGATCAACGACTACGACATCATCGTCCTGGACCGGGACCTGCCCGTCATCCACGGCGACGAGGTCTGCCGCCGAGTGGTCGCCGAGCACCCGAGCACACGGGTCCTCATGCTCACCGCGTCCCGGACGCTGGACGCGCGGGTGGGCGGCTTCGAGCTGGGAGCGGACGACTACCTCACCAAGCCCTTCGAGTTCCCCGAGCTGGTGGCTCGGCTGCGGGCCCTGGGGCGGCGCAGCCAGCCGGCCCGCACTCCGGTCCTCGATGCCCACGGGGTGCGCCTGGACCCCTTCCGTCGGGAGGTCTACCGCGACGGGCGCTTCATCAGGCTCAGCCCCAAGGAGTTCGCGGTCCTCCAGGTCCTCATGGAGGCCGAGGGCGGAGTCCTCAGCGCTGAGACGCTGCTGGAGAAGGCCTGGGACGCCAACGCCGACCCCTTCACCAACTCCACGCGGGTGACGATCTCGCACCTGCGCCGCAAGCTCGGCGAGCCCTGGGTCATTCAGACGGTTCCCGGTGCGGGCTACAGGTTCAGCGCATGAGCGGGCAGGGAGCTCAGAAGGCTCCGGCCGACGACGCGGTGCAGCACGGCAGCACCCGGCCAGGAGGCGAGGAGCGGTTGCGTCGTCCTCGGCGCCTGAGTATCCGAGCGCGCCTGACCCTGACCTACGCCGGGCTGGTGACGGCCGCCGGCGCGGTCCTCATCGCCCTGGTCTACTTCTACACGCGCTACGTCACGCTCTCCATCGCCTTCGACCCGCCTCAGCAGATTCCTCTCATCGACGCGACGACTCCGCAGGCCGCCAAGGTGGACACGAACCTGTTCGAGCTGCTGAGCGCCATCCTGCGCTCCGCGGTCGGGATGCTGATGATACTGGCAGTGGTCTCCGGGACGGTCGGCTGGGTGCTGGCCGGACGGATGCTGCGTCCGCTGTCCTCGATGAATGCGGCGGCCAAGCGCGCCGCCTCGGGCGACCTCAGCCAACGCCTGGCCCTGTCCGGGCCGCGCGATGAGATCCACGACCTGGCGGACACCTTCGACAACATGCTGGCCTCACTGGAGCGCTCCTTCTCCGTGCACCGCCGCTTCGCGGCCAACGCCTCCCACGAGCTGCGGACGCCCCTGGCCACGACGCAGACGATGATCGACGTCGCCCTGTCGGACCCGCAGGCCTCCGCCGAGGACCTGCGGCGGGTTCTGACCCGGGTGCTGGAGACCAACCGAGCCAATCGGGAGACGATCGACGCTCTGCTGGACCTGGCCGACGCCCAGTCCGGGAAGCTGGCCCGAGAGGACGTGGACATGGAGGCCACGGTCCGCGATGCCCTGAGCGTCATCGCCCCCGAGGTGGCCGAGCGCGACCTGCAGGTCTCCACCCACCTGCTGCCCGCCCGGGTCCCGGGCGATCCGGTGCTGCTGCGCCAGAGCGTCTCCAACCTGCTGCGCAATGCGGCCCGCTACAACGTCGACGGCGGGCGGATCACGGTCGGCATGGCGCACCTGGACGACGGCGTCCGGCTGACGATCCGCAACGACGGCCCCCTGGTGGCGGCCGATAGCGTGGAGTCCCTGCGTGAGCCCTTCGTCCGCGGCGAGGGGCGGGGGCGGACCCGGGGATCCGGGCACGGACTGGGGCTGGCGATCGTGACGGCTGTGGCCACCGCCCACGGCGGAGCCCTCGAGCTGAGCGCCAACCCCGACGGCGGGCTGACCGCCGTCCTCGAGATTCCCGGAGGCGAGGTCGAACCCGACTCGCACGCACCGGTCACCAACGGCTGACGGCCGCCAACCACGGGGGCCGGCGACCGTCGGAGTCAAGCAGCTGGTGCGGCGGATACAAGGGTCCGCCGGGGAGCTGCTAGTTCTTCTTACCGGAGTTGATGACGAGCTCGAGGAAGAGCCGGATCAGACCGATCTGCACGAAGGTCCAGGGAGCGTCGAAGAGCAGGCTCAGCAGGAACCTGCCGAAGTTGAAGTTCCGACTCTGCGACTCGATGTCATAGGCACCGTTGAGGTCACCGGTGTTGTAAGCCGAGTAGAGCCAGTTAACGACCAGGGCGATGGCGGCGATGTAGAAGAGCACCTTGCCGAACTTCTCGGCGAAGGGCTTGGCGGTATCGAAGAGATTGCCCATGAAACTGTCCCCGGCCTGCGCCGGCGGGAAGGGCTGCCCCGGTGCGCCGGGGGCACCAGGAGCACCGGGGGCGCCCTGGAACTGCTGCTGGGGCGGGTAGGGCTGACCCGTGGCCGGAGCAGAGGGGGCGGAGGGCTGCTGCTGGTAGAAGGGCTGACCGGGGTTGGGGGGCTGAGTCATGAGACTGTTCGCTTCCTTCAGTGTTGGGGACGCAGGCAGGCTACCGTGTCTACTCTGCCCTGTGAAACGAACAGGTCAACCCTCACATTGTGCGAGGCGACTCACAGCCTCCGGGACGTAGCGAGACAACACGCTGTGACAGCGATTATTCACCGTTCCGCCACGTGAGCGCCCCAGGAGACGGGCACCCACCGTTGCCGCGGGCGAAAGTGCTCACCATCGCTCCTTGAGCCGGTGCGTTCCTTTTTTCAGTGAACCAGACCGTAGGCGTCGGAGGAGGCAGCCGTCTCCATCGGGAGGACAGGGGCGGGAGGCGCTGGGAGGCGGCGTCGGCGCTCGCTGCGGGCGACGGCGGTGCGCAGCAGGGTCTCGAAGGGACCGGAGTGACCGCCGCGCTCGAGCACCGCGCACAGGCCGACCGTCGCCAGCCAGACCGCCACCGCGATCCCAGCGGCCCACGCCTCACCCAGGTGGAGCTCCATGCCAGTCAGTGCGGGCAGGGCTAGGAAGATGATGGCGAAGAGGAAGGTCTGGGAGAGGTAGGCGGTCATGGAACGACGCCCCACATTGGAGGCCAGCTTGCGCAGCCCCGTCAGCCGACCATCCGGTCTCGGCCCACCGGCGTAGAGGGCCAGCAGAGCGAGCCAACCGCAGGCCCCGGCCAATCCGGTCACCTCGTGAAGCGGAGCAGTCCAGCCGGCCAGGGTCCCGCCCGTGGCCCAGATGCCGTACCCGATGCCACCCGCGGCCCCGATCCCCAGGCCGCCCAGACCGACGCCCGTCAGCAGGCGGCGGTACCGCTCAGGATGGGCGAGGAAGTCTGTGTCGGCCAAGCGAGCACCGAGGAACATCGCCGGGACCACCATGGAGAAGAGCACCGTTGCGACCGAGTTCCCGGCCCAAGAGGTGACACCGTGGGAGACATAGGACAAGAGGGTCGTAGCCGATTCGCCGGCCCCCTGCTTCATGACCGCCGCAGCGCTCAGACCCTGGGCCGCAACATGAGTGCTCATGGTGTGCATCGTCGAGATGGTGGCGAGAGTGACGACGGCGCTGACGGCCATGGCCCGCTTGCGGTGCTTGCGGGTCAGCCATCCGGCGAAGATAACGGCGGCCAGCCCGTAGGTACCGATGATGTCGCCGGAGAAGAGCACGGCGTGAACAGCGCCGAAGAGGATCATCCACAGGCCCCGGCGCCGCACCAGGCGGCGGGCGTCGACGGTGGCCTGCTCACGGGCCCAGGCCTCCTCCTGCTCCGTCGGCTCACGCCCGGCCTCCACGCCGGGGAGGGACTCGAGATAGGACCTGGCACCAGAGGTGATGCGCCGGTTGACCATGGTGGCCAGCCCGAAGCCGAACAGCATCGCGAACAGCGGATAGGCCCGGTGGTCGACCAGGAGGGTACGCGCCCATAGCCAGACCGTGTCGACGGCGTCACTGGGAGCCGAGGAGCGCGTCGTCGCCACCCAGAAGGGGATGTTGGCCAGAGCGATGAACAGGAGCATGAATCCACGGGCCACATCCGGGGCTGGGAAACGCTGGCCCCGGGAGCCGGTGAAGGAGGTCGCGAGTTTCATGTCTTCCACGGTAGGAAGCCGCGGTGTTGCACACCTCCCCCGCCAGGGCTGTTCTCCGGCTTTGTTCCTCTCCCACCCGAGGGGGGTGAGGAAGGCCCTGCCCCTCCTCCCGGAGGACCAGGGCCCTTCATCCTGACGGCTGCCTGATCGTGCGCCGGCGAGCAGCCGCCGTGAGCTCATCGTCCGCTCAGCACTGCGCCGGATCAGGCGTCATCGGGTTGGACGGTCGGCGGCGCTGCCGTCGCCCGCTCACGCTCGCTGCGGGCGACGGCGGTGCGCAGCAGGGTCTCGAAGGGACCGGCGTGACCACCGCGCTCGAGCACCGCGCACAGGCCGACCGTCACCAGCCAGACCGCCACCGCGATCCCAGCGGCCCGGACCTCGCCCAGGTGGAGCTGGATACCGGTCAGGGCGGGAAGGGCCAGGAAGATGGTGGCGAAGAGGAAGGTCTGGGAGAGGTAGGCGGTCATGGAGCGACGCCCCACATTGGAGGCCAGCTTGCGCAGCCCCGTCAGCCGACCATCCGGTCTCGGCCCACCGGCGTAGAGGGCCAGCAGAGCGAGCCAGCCGCAGGCCCCGGCCAGCCCCGCCACCTGGTGCAGAGGAACGGCCCAGAGGTTCAAGGAACCTCCCGTGGCCCACTGAGCGACCCCAATACCGCCCACGGCCCCGATCCCCAGGCCGCCCAGACCGACGCCGGTCAGGAGCCGGCGGTGCCGCTCAGGATGGGCGATGAGGTCGGTGTCGGCCAGGCGGGCACCGAGGAACATCGCCGGAACCACCAACGATATCGGCGTCGTACTCAGGTTGACGGCCCAGGAGGTGACACCGTGGGAGACGTAGGACAAGAGGGTTGTAGCCGATTCGCCGCCCCCCGCGCGCATATCCGTCGCCGAGGCCGCACCCTGGGAGGTCATGAAACTCTCGATGACGAAGGTGATGACGACGCAGGCAACGACAACGACGGCGCAGAGGACCGCTGCCCGCTTCCAGTGCTTGCGGGCGAGCCATCCGGCGAAGATGACGGCGACCAGCCCGTAGGCAGCGATGACGTCACCGGAGAAGAGCACGGCGTGGGCCGCGCCGAAGAGGACCATCCACAGGCCACGGCGCCGCACCAGGCGACGGGCGTCCACGGTGGCCTGCTCACGGGCCCAGACCTCCTCCTGCGCCGTCGGCTCACGCCCGGCCTCCACACCGGGGAGGGACTGAAGATAGTTCTCCGTCCCGGAGGCGATGCGCCGGTTGACCATGGTGGCCAGTCCGAAGCCGAACAGCATCGCGAACAGCGGATAGGACCGGGCGTCGATCAGAAGAGTGCGCACCCACAACCAGGCCGTGTCTGAGGCATCGTTGGGGGCCGAGACCCGCGCCACGCCGGTCCAGAAGGTGATATTGGCCAGGGAGATGAGCAGGAGCATGAAGCCACGGGCCACATCCGGGGAGGGATAACGCACCCCCCTGGTGCCGGTGAACGATGTCGCGAGTTTCATGCCCCCACGGTAGGAAGTCCCTGTGATCCACGCCTCCTCCGCCGGGGCTGTCTTCCGAGCCTGCGCCTCACCCGTGGGTACGAGCGGAGCCCCGGCGCCTCCTCCCGGAGGACCAGGGCTCCTCATTCTGACGACGGCTTCGAGCGGCCAGTCGGCTGCGGGTCAGACCCCGGCGAGCATGTGGCGTCCGGCAGCCTTGTTGTCAGCCAGGGCGGTCGGCGCCTGCACACGCACCGGCTGCGCGAGGGACCGAGCCGAGTGCCGAGGGCTGGGAGAGAGCGTCGCCGGCATCACGCGGCTGCGCTCGCCGCTGACGACGGCGGTGCGCAGGAGGGCCTCGAAGGGGCCGGGCTCGCCGAGTCGCTCAAGCCCCGCGCACACACCCACGGTCACCAGCCAGACCATCACCGCGACTGCGGCGGATGCCGCCGCCCCCAGCTCCAGGGGGTTCCCGGTCAGCCTCGGCATGACGGCGAACATGGTGCCGAACATGACCGTCTGAGAGAGGTAGGCGGTCATGGAGCGGCGCCCCACGGCGGCGAGCAGCCACTTGAGGCCGGTCAGGCGGCCGTCCGCCGTCGGTCCACCGGCGTAGAGGGCCAGCACGGCGAGCCAGCCGCAGCCTCCGGCCAGGCCGAGGACCATGATCAGCGTGGAGTCGATCTCCCAGGACTGGGCACTTGTGAGCGGGACGAGAATATCGTGGAGCGCTCCGAGCGCGCCCAGAGCCAGGCCGCCGAGCCCAACGGCCGCCAGCAGGCCGCGGTGGCGCTCGGGGTGGGCGATGAGGTCGGTGTCGGCCAGGCGGGCCCCAAGGAAGGCGGCCGGAAGAACCATCGTGGTGAAGGCCACCCCGACGGCGAGCGAGAACCACTCACCCACGTTGGTCACGAACCAGGGCAGCGTGGACAGCACCGACTCGGCCGAGTCGGTAGGTGCCGCAGCCGTCGGGGCGGTACTCGCCGCGGTGGAAGCGGCCGTTCCACCGTCGGGCCCCGAGAACATCGACAGGAGCACCGGCACGACCTGGAGCAGGAGGATGAGGGCGCACACCGCCAGCTGGCGCTTGTGGTGCTTGCGGGCGAACCAGCCGGCGAAGACGACGGCGACGATGCCGTAGGTGCCGATGATCTCTGAGGGGAAGAAGACACCGTGGACCAGCCCGAACAGGACCATCCACAGGCCCCGGCGCCGCACGAGGCGACGGGCACCGACAGTCGCCTGCTCGCAGGCCTGGCTGACCTCAGCAGCCGACGGCGCTCGGAGTCCGCCGGTCAGATCCTGGCAGTAGGCGCCGGCGTCCGATGCAATGCGCCGGTTGGCCATCGTGGCCAGCCCGAAGCCGAACAGCATCGCGAACAGCGGATAGGCGCGCTCGTGAATGAGCAGGGCGTTGATGAAGGCCCAGATCCTGTCGGCGGTCGACGGCGTGAATCGACCGGTGCCGTAGCTCCAGAAGCCCACATTGGCCAGGGCGATGAGCAGCAGCATGAAGCCGCGGGCGACGTCGGGGGCGGGGTACCGCAGGCCGCGGGAGCCGTTGAATGAAGTCGTCGTGTTCATGGCTCGACCGTATAAAGACCCGTCATCACGCGGCGTCCGCCTTAAGCGCCGAGTTCACCTCCACCGAAAGGTGGATCCTCCGCCCCTGCCATTCTTCCGGAGGACAGCCCGAGGAAGGTCTCTGTCCGGTTCAGGCACCTGAATCGGCAGCTGGCGGAGGTATCGGCCGCGGGCGCTCGCTGCGGGCCACGGCGGTGCGCAGCAGCGTCTCGAAGGGACCGGCGTGACCGCCGCGCTCGAGCACCGCGCACAGCACCACCGTCACCACCCAGACCGCCAGGGCGATAAGCGCGGCTGCGGCCTGCCCCACCCACAAGCGCTGCCCCACGGCCAGGGCGATAAGCGCACCCCCGGCCTGCCCCACCCACAAGCGCTGCCCCATGACCAGGACAGGAACAATGACGAAGATGGTCCCGAACAGGATCGTCTGACTCAAGTAGGCCGTCATCGACCTGCGCCCGACGGCGGAGGCCAGCCGACGCAGCCCCGTCAACCTGCCGTCCTCCCTGGGCCCACCGGCGTACAGGGCCAACAGCGCTAACCAGCCGCAGGCGCCGACGATGCCGAAGAGCTCCTTCACGGCGAAGTCCCACGGCCACTGCGAGACGGGTAACACGTTGGTCAAAGCGCTATGGAGCGCCGCGAGGGCTCCCAAGGCCAGGCCGCCGATCCCTGTCGAGATGAGCAGGCGGCGGTGCCGATCCGGCTGGGTGATGATGCCGGTATCGGCCAGACGTGCGCCGATCGCCGCGGCGGGGACGATCAGTGTGACGAGGATCTGCACGAACAGAAAGAAGAACCAGTTCGCGATGTTGACGACGAACCAGGGCAGCATCGTTACAGTCGGATTCTCCTGCTGACCTGACCACACGGCGGCGGTCTCAGGAGAGACGAAACTCATGACCAAGAAGAGCGAGAACGCGGTCAGCGCAATGATGGCGCCGACGACGTACAGGCGGACGTACCTCTTGTGGGCGAACCATCCGGCGAAGATGACAGCGGCCAGACCGTAGGCGCCGATAATGTCGCCGGAGAAGACGATGCCGTGGACGAACCCGAACAGGATCATCCACCAGCCGCGGCGCCGCACCAGGCGACGGGCATCGACGGTGGCCTGCTCACGCGCCCAGGACTCCTCCAGCGGCGTCGGCTCACGCCCCGCATCCACCCCGGGCAGGGACTGAAGATAGCTCTGTGTCCCGGAGGCGATACGCCGATTGATCATCGTCATCAGCCCGAAGCCGAAGAGCATCGCGAACAACGGGTAGGCCCGATGGTCGACGAGCAGCGTCCGGACGAACACCCACCAGGCATCGGCCGCCGGGACCGGGAAAGTACCGACGATCACGTTAGCCGGCACTTTGTTCCATGTCGGGACGTTGGCCACTGCCACGAACAGGAGCATGAAGCCGCGAGCCACGTCGGGGGCCGGGTAGCGCACGCCCCGACCGGTGAAGGAGGTCGCCATCTGCATGTGGCGCATCTTATATTTGGTGCGGTTCGCGCTCTATCCCCTGGAGAATGGTCCCCGCGCGTCCATCCCTGCTCGCACAAAGAAGGACGCTGCTTTGAGCAGCGCCCCTGATGGCGTCGATCGCGATGACATGCGCCCTGCAAGCGGCCGCATGAGCTGAGGTGTCAGTGCCGGGGGAACCGCATGGACCGCAAGGGGACGAGCGCGGTACTCGCCGTGCTCGCGGCCCGCCCACCACCCGGCTCGGGGCGGCGCTCGGCGGGCCCTCTACCCCGTCGACCGGGCGCGACGACCTGGACCTCGCCGTCTGCGGCGGCGGCGAAGATCCGTTGGACAACGGCCTCCCGGCTGCGCATGCGGGTGTTGTCCGCCTCCAGCTCCTCGACGCGGGCCTCCAGGTCGAGGATGCGACGGATGCCCTCGAGGTTGATGCCCTCCTGGGACAGGGACTGGATGCGGCGCAGACGCTCGACGTCGCGGTGGGAGTAGCGCCGGCCCCGCCCGCGGGTCCGGGCGGGGCTGACCAGTCCGAGCCGGTCGTACTGGCGCAGGGTCTGGGGGTGCATCCCGGCGAGCTCGGCCGCCACGGAGACCACGTAGACCGCTCGCTCGGCCGCGTCCTCCGCGAGGTGGCCCAGCCCCTGCCCGGCCCGACGCCGGCTCACGTTCCGGCCTCCTCCATGAGGCTCGCCCGCGGGTCGGTGTCGCCCATGGCCTCATCAAAGGCCTCCAGGGCCTGCTTGGCGGCTTTGGAGAGCTTCTTGGGGACGGCCACCTGAATGGTCACCAGCAGGTCGCCGGTCTTCTTCCGGGTGGTGGCCCCCTTGCCGCGCAGGCGCATGACGGTGCCTGAGGACGTTCCGGGCTTGATCTTGATCTTGGAGGTACCGCCATCGAGCAGCGGGACCTCGACCGTGGCCCCCAGGGCGGCCTCGCGCAGGGTGACCGGCAGATCCATGCGCAGGTTGGCGCCGTCGACCGGGTCGATGGAGTACACAGGGTGCTTGTTGACGCTGATGGACACGACCATGTCGCCGTTCTCGCCGCCGTTGAGGCCGGCTCGCCCCTTGCCGCGCAGGCGGATCTTCTGGCCGTCGCGCACACCCGCCGGGATGCGGACCTTCATGGTGCGCCCGTCCGCGGTGAGCTCCACGGTGGTGCCGGCGACGGCGTCGCGCAGGTCCAGCGCGGCCGAGGTCAGGACGTCGGAGCCCTTCTGCGGCTGGGGCTGGGAGCCGAAGCCTCCGAAGCCGAAGGGCCCGGGGCGGCCGCCGGAGCGGGTGGGGCTGGGGGTGCCGCCGAACATACGCAGCAGGTCGTCGAGGTCGGGCTCGCCGCCGGCTCCGCCGGTCTGAAAACGGACATTGCCGCCCTGACCGCCGAACATGGAGGAGAAGATGTCCTCGAATCCGGCGCCGGCACCGGCACCACCCGGCCCCCCGGCCTGGAAGCGCGCACCGCCTCCGGCCATGGAGCGGATCGCGTCGTACTGCTTGCGCTCGGCCTCGTCGGACAGAACCGCGTACGCCTCCCCGATCTCCTTGAACCGCTCGGCCGCCGCGGCGTCGTCGGGGTTGCGGTCGGGGTGGTACTTCTTCGCGAGCGTACGGTAGGCCTTCTTGATGGCGGCGGCGTCGGCGTCCTTACTCACGCCGAGGACCGCGTAGAAGTCCTTCGTCATCCAGTCCTGACTGGCCATGTTCGTGTCACCGCCTCCTTATCCGGGTGATCGTGGGTTTTCCTTACTGACAAAATCGATGAACGTCTTGGTGCACCTCCCGGCCGACGGCGGGCCCGAGTCGGCGTTCCCGGTGGGGTCGGGCCCGCCGTCGGACCGGGGTGAGTGGTGCGGTTGATATGGGGTGGATCCGCAGCGGATCCACGGTGGATACCGCTCAGGCCGGGTTGGCGACCTGGACACGGGCGGCGCGCACGACGCGCTCACCCAGGCGGTATCCGGGCTGGAGGACCGTGGCGATGGTGGGCTCGGTGACCTCGCTGGACTCGGTGGCCATGAGGGCCTCGTGCAGCGTGGGGTCGAAGACCTCGCCCACGGCGCCGAAGCGCTCCAGGGAGTACTTCTCGGCCAGGATCGACTCGAGCTTGCCGGCCGTGGTCTCGAAGGTGCCGGTCAGGTCGCCGTGCTGGCGGGCCAGCTCGATCTCGTCGAGGACCGGGATGAGGGCCTCGACGACGTCGGCGGCACCGGCCTGGCGGTGGGAGGCCGCGCCCTCGCGGGACCGACGCACGAACCCCTGGTACTCCTGCTGGAGGTTGTAGAGGTCCGCCCGGGCCCGGGCCAGGTCGTCGGCCGCCTGAGCGGCCTGGGCCTGAGCCTGGGCCAGGGGGTCGTCCCCCGCCTCCCCCTCGTCTGAGGAGGAGGCGTCGGACTGGCCGGCCGCGCCCTCGGGCGAGCCCTGGGCGAGTCCTTCACGGACGTCGTCGGGCACCTCCTCGAAGGCCGACTCGACGGCCGCCTGGAGCTCGGGGTCGATGCCCTCGTTCTCGGGGGTGGGGCCGGCCGGGGTCACTTGGAGTCCTCGTCGTCGACGATCTCGGCGTCCACGATGTCCTCGTCGTCGGAGGACGTGGTGCCGCCGGCGGAGGAGGCGGAGTCGGTCGCGCCCTGGGAGGCGGCGTCGGCCTGGTAGATGGCCTCACCAACCTTCTGGGCCACCGAGCTCAGCTTCTCCTGAGCGGTCTTGACCGGCTCGATGTCGTCGCCCTCGAGGGCCTTCTTGAGGTCGTTGACGGCCTCGGAGACCTCGGAGTGGACGTCCTCGGGCAGCTTGTCCTTGTTGTCCTTGAGGAGCTTCTCGATGGAGTAGGCCTGCTGCTCGGCCGAGTTGCGGGTCTCGGCGTCCTCGCGGCGCTTCTTGTCCTCCTCGGCGTGGGCCTCGGCCTCCTTGACCATGCGGTCGATGTCCTCCTTGGGCAGGGCGGAGCCGCCGGAGATGGTCATGGACTGCTCCTTGCCGGTGCCGCGGTCCTTGGCCGAGACGTGGACGATGCCGTTGGCGTCGATGTCGAAGGAGACCTCGATCTGGGGCACGCCGCGGGGGGCCGGGGCGATGCCGGTCAGCTCGAAGGTGCCCAGCGGCTTGTTGTCCCGGGCGAACTCACGCTCGCCCTGGTAGACCTGGATGAGCACGGAGGGCTGGTTGTCCTCGGCCGTGGAGAAGACCTCGGAGCGCTTGGTCGGGATGGCCGTGTTGCGCTCGATGAGCTTGGTCATGACCCCGCCCTTGGTCTCGATGCCCAGGGACAGCGGCGTGACGTCGATAAGCAGGACGTCGCTGCGGTCGCCCTGGATGACGCCGGCCTGGAGGGCCGCGCCGATGGCGACGACCTCATCGGGGTTGACGCCCTTGTTGGGCTCCTTGCCGGTCAGCTCGCGCACCACCTCGGTGACGGCGGGCATGCGGGTGGAACCACCCACGAGGACCACGTGGTCGATGTCGGAGACCTTGACCCCGGCGTCCTTGATGACGTTGTGGAAGGGGATCTTGGTGCGCTCGAGCAGGTCCGCGGTCATCTCCTGGAAGTTGGAGCGGGTGAGCTTCTCATCGAGGTGGATGGGGCCGGACTCGCTCATGGAGAGGTACTGCAGGTTGATGTTCGTGGAGGTCGCCGAGGACAGCTCCTTCTTGGCCTGCTCGGCGGCGTCCTTGAGGCGCTGCATGGCGATCTTGTCCTTGGACAGGTCCACGCCGTCCTTGCTCTTGACCTGCTTGACCAGCCAGTCGACGATGCGGGCGTCCCAGTCGTCGCCGCCCAGGCGGTTGTCGCCGTTGGTGGCGCGCACCTGGATGGTGGAGAAGTCGTCGTCGTCCTTGCCGACCTCGAGCAGGGAGACGTCGAAGGTACCGCCACCGAGGTCGAAGACGAGGATGAGCTCGTCCTCCTTGCCCTTGTCCAGGCCGTAGGCCAGGGCAGCGGCGGTGGGCTCGTTGACGATGCGGTCCACGGTCAGGCCCGCGATGGTGCCGGCCTCCTTGGTGGCCTGGCGCTCGGCGTCGTTGAAGTAGGCCGGGACGGTGATGACCGCGTTGGTGACGGGCTCACCCAGGTAGGACTCGGCATCGGTCTTGAGCTTGGCCAGGATACGGGCGCTGATCTCCTGGGCGGTGTACTTCTTGTCATCGATCTCGACGGACCAGTCGGTGCCCATGTGGCGCTTGACCGAGGAGATGGTGCGGTCGACGTTGGTGACCGCCTGACGCTTGGCGATCTCGCCGACGAGGATCTCGCCGGACTTGGAGAAGGCCACGACGGAGGGGGTGGTGCGGCCGCCCTCGGCGTTCGGGATGATGGTGGGCTCGCCACCCTCGAGGACGGCGATGGCGGAGTTGGTGGTACCCAGGTCGATACCGACAGCGCGTGCCATGTGATGTGCTCCTTGTGGTTGCTGGTTTGTGGTCAGTTGATGTCTGCAGTGAGGGCCGGGGTTCCGGCGCCTTCAGGTTGAGTCGTATGCACTCAGGATTGTGGTTGAGTCGAGCTCTGTCAACTCGATAGCACCCAACCTTGAGTCTGACTGGCTCAACCTTGGCGGGCCGCAGTCCATTCCCGGAGCTGACAGTGACCTGCGACACGGACCTGCGCCACGGACGCAGAGCGAGCCACCAGCCTCGCGAAGCGCCCTGGCCGTGGCAGGGCGGCGGACGGTTCCGGCTGCGTCAGAGCGGCGCGCCCCAGCCACATACCGGGAACTGCGATACCCGGCGAGGACTGCGATTTCCTGCAGATGACTGAGGTCCCACCCGCGAGTTCTGTGGGAGAACGCAGTCCTCGTCGCGAAAGTACGTTCTCGATCAGCCCACCCAGCCCCGCACACTGCCGAAAGTGTCACGATTGACGACTTTTCAGAGTCAACCAGCCTCGACCCGCCACACTCCCCTCCCCACAACCAGCCCTGACCAGCACCGACGCCCCCAAGTCACCTCTGCGAGGTTGCCGGCTGATGCCGCACCACCCGCGAATAGTCGCCAATCGTGACACCAGTCAGCAGAAGCGACAGGCCTGCGCTAACGTAGCGGCGTTCACCGGCCCGGTAACCTGGCACGCATGAGCGTCCCGCCACCGGCAGGCCTGCCCGATCCTGAGGACGTCTTCGATCATCTGCGTCGCGAGGACGGCGAGCACGTGGGCTATATCGAGATGAGTGCGGACGGCCGGTTCATCCCTTGCGACCGGCTGTGGGTCCAGCAAGGCGGCTGTGCTCAGCCTCCTGAGTACGCGCCGCCGGCCGGAGCCGTCACTGGCCCAGGCGCCGCCGGCGCTCGGTCTCCTCGGCGGCCAGGCGCTGTTTCTCGCCCCTCTCGCGAAGGCCGAAGACCGCCAGGATGTTGGCGATGGCACCGACGGCCACGATGACGACGCCGAAGGCCACCCCACTGGCCTCACCGGTCAGCCCCACCAGCGGACTGACGAGCCCGCCGACGACGAACTGGAGGAAGCCGAGCAGAGCGGAGCCGGTTCCCGCCCACCGGCCGGTGCGGTCGAGCGCGAGCGCGGGGGCGTTGCCCATCGCAAGCCCCAGGCAGGCCACATGCGCCAGGAACAGCGCGACAACCGCCACCAGCAGCGGCATCCGCTCCGGCCCGGTCACCGGCTCGCGCAGCCACATGAGGCAGACCCCGGCGAAGACCATGTCGACGACCAGCCCCGCGATGAGCCCGACCCTCACCTGCCGGGCCTGCGAGAAGCGGCGCACCAGGGAGGCCGCCACCGCGATCGTCACCGTCACCGTCGCCCCGCACAGCCCGAAGACCGCCGTATAGGCCACCGTCCCCATGCCCAGCACATTGCGCAGCACGAAGGGCGCCGCGGACAGGTAGGCCATGAGCAGCCCGAAGGACATGGCATTGATGAGCAGAAGGCGCACGAGAACATGGTCGCGGGCCAGCTCGCGGGTGCCCTCCAGAAGGATCCGCAGTCCGCCGTCGTGGCGCTGCTCGGCAGGCAGGGACTCGGGCACCCAGAGAACCACCATGACCACGAGCAGCCCGGTGAACGCGGCCACGACCCCCAGGATGCCACGCCACCCGATGGGCTCGACGAGCACGCCCCCGAGGATCGGCGCCACCACCGGGGCGATCCCCTGAATCGCCATGACGACGCTGAGGGCCCGGGCGGCGGTGATCCCGCGGGAACGGTCGGAGATGACCGCCCGACCCAGGACCATGCCGGCCGCTCCCCCAAACCCCTGGAAGAAGCGGGCGACCAGGAGAACGAACAGGCTCGGGGCCAGGGCGGCGCCGATGCTGGCGACCAAGGCGAGCACGCTGCCCCATAGCAGAAGGGGGCGCCGGCCGACGCGATCGGACAGGACCCCGATGCCCAGCTGGCCGAGCGCGATGCCCACGAGGAACGTGGTCATCGTCAGCTGAACGCTGGAGGCGGAGACACCCAGGTCATCGGCCATCTGGGCGAAGGCCGGCAGGTAGGCGTCGGTGGCCAGAGGCGCGACGGCCGCGAGCGCGGCCAGGGCGATGAGGAGTGTGGCGGGGAAGGCCGTCCTCAGCCCGTGGTCGGACGGGACGACCGGTGAAGCTGTCATGGCCTGAGAGTAGGGAGATTTCCGGCCGCCACGTCAGTACGCGGGCGCGTGATGCGGTGCACGCCCGGCGACGTCGGACACCAACCGGATGCCAGAGCGGCGAGCCGCCGGCTCAGGCCTCCTGATCAGTCTCGGGGGCGACCATGACGTGGTCGCCGTCGGGCACGATCCGCACCCGCAGCCCGTAGACCTCGGCGAGGGTATCGGGCTGGAGCACCTCGGCGGGCGGCCCCTCGGCGAGGACCGTCCCGCCCGCGAGGACGGCGAGGCGGTCGCAGAAGCGGGCGGCCAGGTTGAGGTCGTGCAGGGCGACGACGGCGAGGCGCCCGGTGTCCCGGTGGCAGATCCGGCGCACGTGGGAGAGCACCGAGACCTGGCGGCGCAGGTCGAGGGCGGAGGTGGGCTCGTCGAGCAGGATGAGTCCGGGCTCGCGCACGAGCGTCTGGGCCAGAGCCACGAGCTGGCGCTGCCCGCCGGAGAGCTGGCCCAGTGGCCGGTCGGCCAGCTCGGCCACACCGAGCTCGTCCAGAGCGCCCCAGGCCAGGTCGATGTCGGCGCGGCTCGTGTGCCAGGTCATCCCGCGCCGCGAGGCGGTGAGCACCGACTCCAGGGCGGTCAGGGCGGCGTCGCCAGGAAGGCCCTGCGGCATGTAGCCGATCATGCCGCGCAGGTCGCGGCCCCGGCGCCCCTCGAAGGTCACCTCCCCCAGGTAGCGGCGCAGCTGGGCCACGCAGGTGACCAGGGTGGACTTGCCGGCACCGTTGGGGCCGAGCAGGCCCACCATCTGTCCCGTCTCCCAGCTGGCGTCGACGCCCTTGAGGACCGCACGCCTGCCATAGGAGAAGGTGAGATTGTCCAGCGTCAGGCTCATGAACCGCTCCTGACCGCCGAGCGCTGGCGTCCGAAGATGATGGCGAGGAACACCGGAACGCCCACCAGCGCGGTGAGGATGCCGACGGGCACGGCAACCCCCGGCACGATGACCTGACTGGCGGCGTGGGCGCCGGTCAGCAGGGTGGCGCCGGCCAGGATCGAGGCGGGAACG
The DNA here is from genome assembly GCF_001956585.1 of Actinomyces naeslundii. Taxonomy (GTDB): domain Bacteria; phylum Actinomycetota; class Actinomycetes; order Actinomycetales; family Actinomycetaceae; genus Actinomyces; species Actinomyces naeslundii. The sequence goes on from NZ_MSRR01000009.1 coordinate 119,926, forward strand.
AGGAAGCGCTGATCCTCCCCCACCAGGCCGCGGGCCATGTGCGGGCCCACGAGTCCCACGAATCCGATGATGCCGACGAAGGCCACGGACAGGGCGGCCAGCAGCGCCACCCCGACCAGGGACCAGGAGCGCACGCGTGCAACGTTGATGCCCATGGCGGCGGCACGAGCCTCCCCCAGGGTGATGGCGGTCAGGCGCCAGCCGTTGACCCAGAAGACGGGTGTGGCCACGGCCAGTGCCGCCGTCACGGTGATGACGGCCGGCCAGGTGGCGCGCATGAGGGAGCCCATCGACCAGAAGACGATCTGCTGGAGGCTCTCGGTGGAGGCCCGGTACTGCACGAGCGCCAGGAGCGCCTGGCAGCTGAAGACCAGGGCGATGCCCAGCAGGATCGTCATCTCCTTGGTCACCGCGGGCAGCCGGGAGACCATCGCGATAGCCAGGGAGGCGGCCAGCCCCGCCGACATGGCCGCGATCGGCAGGGTCGCCCCGGTGGCCACGGGCAGCACGAGCCCGGTGACGATCGCCAGCGCGGCCCCCAGTGCGGAGGCCGCGGAGATCCCCAGGGTGAAGGGCTCGGCCAGCGGGTTGTCGAGGATCGTCTGCATCTGAACGCCCGCCAGTGACAGCGCCCCGCCCACCAGCATCGCCAGGAGCGCCGGGGGTAGACGCAGGTTGACGACGATATTGGCGACCCAGGGGTCGTAGTCGGCGTAGAAGAGGGAGCCGAGCACCTGGCCGGGGCTGAATCCCAGCGGTCCCACCATGAGGGCGGCGAGGAAGACGGTCAGGAGCAGGGTCGTCAGTCCCGTCAGCAGCAGCACTCGCCGCAGGGTCCGACGCCGGTAGGAGGCGTAGGCCGACGACGCACTGTCGGCCCCGGCTGCGGCGTCGTCGGCAGAGGCCTTGGAACTCGCTCCCATCAGATGGAGGTGAAGAAGACGCCCTCGGCCTTCCAGGGCATGTACTGCTCGTGGAACTCCTTCCAGACCTTGCCGGGGTCGATGTCTGAGAAGGCCTCGGGGTTCTGCCACTTGGCGAAGGTGAGGTAGGCGATGAAGTTGTAGGGGGCGTCGTAGAACTGGTGGTAGATGCCGTAGACGTGCCGGTTGGTGAAGGCCTGGATCTGCTCGAAGCCGGGCTGGTCCTTCAGCTGCTCGAGGCTGGCCTTGGCGGAGGCCTCATCGGCCTTGTAGCCGAGGTGGACGTAGCTGGTCTGGGCGGTGTCCTTGATCTTCTGCTTCTGCCACTCGCCACCGGTGGCGATGATGTGCTGGGGGTTGGAGGCGATGACCTGCTCGGGGGTGAGGACGCCCTCCTCGCCGGACAGGAGGCTGTCGGCGATATTGGTGCCGCCGGTGGCGGTGACGATCGCGCCGAGGTTCGCGGTGGAGTAGGTGGAGCCGGGGTCGTTGACGCCCGGACCGCGCCACAGGAAGGTGGTGGGCTTGGAGTTCAGGGACTTCACCTTCTCGACGATGGGGTCGACCTGCTTCTTGTAGAAGGAGACGAAGGCCTCGGCCTCCTTGCGCTTGTCGAACAGGGCGCCCAGAAGGGTGACCGAGGGGACGGTGTTCTTCACCGGGTCACGGCGGAAGTCGGTGACGACGTAGGCGATCTTCTGGCCGTCGAGCTTGTCGAGGTAGCCCTTCTCCTTCGCGGAGTTGTAGACGTCCAGGGTCATGATGAAGACGTCGGGCTTGTACTTCACCAGGGTCTCGATGGGCAGGTTGTCCTTGGCGATGGAGCCGATGGTCGGAAGATCAGCGGCCTTCGGGGCGACGGAGAGGACCTTGTCGTAGAAGTCCGGGGCGGCCTTCTGCAGGTCCTCGCCCCAGGCGACCACCTTGTCGATGGGGTTGTCCTTGTTGAGGAAGACCAGGGAGTAGACGTGCCGAGACTCGCTCAGGACGATGTTCTTGGGCTGGGCATCGAAGGTGACCTTGCGGCCAACGATGTCGGTGACCTCGAAGCCTCCGTGAGAGGCGCCCGAGGAGGCGCCGGCGCTGGATCCCTTGCCGGCGCGGGAGGTGACTCCACAGCTGGCAAGGACGGCGGTGAGCGGGAGGGCCATGAGCAGGGTACGACGGCGCATAGGAGTCCTTCGGTGAGGCGAGGGCGAACACGAAGCACCTAGGACCTTAGGGCCGCCTAAGTTAATTTGCCAAGAGTTTTTCACAACTTTAGGTAAGGTCACACAAACCTAAGGACGCGGCTTGAGGGTTTCCACCTGGCGACAACACCTCGCACCATGCCGTCGAGGGTTCTATGCCGCGAGAGACCCGACGGCCCGGACCGCCAGGACGACAAGCAGCGCGGCGGCCGGCGGAAGGTACTTGCGCGGGTGGCGCATGACGTCGCGCTCAGACTTCCAGCTCGTCAGCGGCCGGTAGACCTCCAGGAGGACCGCCGTCGTCGCCCCAGCGAGCGAGGCCAGCACTCCAGCCGCAACGGTCTCAGCAATGCCGCCGCCCAGCCAGATGATCAGTGCCCCCACCAGACAGTTGGATGCCATGTACAACAGCGTGAGATCTCGGGCATAGGCGACGAGGATGCGCCGCGATCCGGGCGCGGCCAGCACCACGGTGCGGGTACTGAGGTAGCGGGAGAAGTAGGCGTTCAGTGGCGTGTTGACGACGACGAAGGCCATGGGCAGCGGGATCATCAGGCCTCGACCGGTCATGGTGTAGGTGAAGACCAGAGCGACCGCAAGCATCATCAGAGTATTGACCTGCGTGGTGCGCACGGTCGCCAGCTCGCCCAGGACCAGGCTGTGGCGGCCGCCTCCAACGGTACCCACCTGCCTGCGGCGCGCCCGCAGATCACGGGAATACGTCGTCACAGCCAGAGCGCAGGCCGCGAAGAGGAGGGCCGAGGCCGCGGGCGCGAGCCACCAGAGGAGCGTTCCGACGGCGAGGGCCCCACCTGCCACCCAGCGCAGGCCGGACCGCTCCCCCGCCCAGAGGGCCAGGCCCAGCGCCCCGGCCCCCAGCCCGACGACGATCATCTCCACCGCCGCCGCAGTAGTGCCAACGCCGGGACTCCGGCCACTTCCTCCGCCGCCGGTGAGCAAAACGAACAGGACGATGGGCACAACCGCCTCCAGGAGGACGACAGCGTCGGCCACGAGGTAGGTGGCCCGGGCGAGCTCGTCGCGTCGGAGCGGGAAGCGGGCCAGATCGTCCCAGCGCCCGGAGCCGATCCAGGCCGAGGCGATGGTGGCCGTCAGGCCGACGGCGGCCAGGACCAGTCCGGTGACCGCGACGCGCGGGTTGACGCGGAGGTCGGTCGACGCCCCGAACCAGGCCAGGGCGCACAGGATGACGGCACCCAGGGCGCTCTGGCGCCCCACGAACTGCCCCGTCACCGCTCTCAGGGCGACTCGGCTAACTGACCAGCGCCGCCACAGCATCGGAGTCCTCGGGGGTGGTGAAGGGACCGGTCATCCGGCCGGCGGAGAGCACGTAGAGGCGCCGGGTGCAGCGGGTGAAGGACTCGGCGATGTGGGAGCTGAGCAGGATCGAGCGGCCGGATGCGGCGGCGGCGTTGATGCTGCGGTACAGGAACTCGGTGGCGGTGAAGTCGAGGAAGTCGACGGGCTCATCCAGGAAGAGGAGCGGCGTATGCACGTAGAAGGCGGCGATGAGGTTGGCCTTCTTGCGTGAGCCGCTGGAGAGCCGGGAGAAGGATGTGGTCCGGTAGCGACCGTAGTCGAACCCCTCGATCAGCTCCTCGAGGCGGCCGCGGTCCGGGCGCAGGCGGTAGGCGCGCTCGAGGAAGCCGATGAAGGCCTCCAGGTTCCAGGTGGGGAAGGAGTCGTCATCGGCGAGGCTGAGATAGCGGGCGGCCTTGAAGCGCTCGTTGCCAGGGTGCACGTCCCCACCCCGGTAGCGCAGGGAACCAAGCCGCGTTCCGCGGTGGACGTCGCACAGGGAGGTGAGCATCGTGGTCTTGCCGGCGCCGTTGAGGCCGATGAGGCCCACGGCCTCGCCGGCCTCGAGGGCGAAGGAGACGTCGGTGAGGACCGGGCGGTCGCGCTCGTACCAGGCGGACAGTCCTTCGACCTCAAGGAGGTGGGTGGCGTCGTCGACGGCGCTCATGAGCTCGGAGAAGTCCGGTCGTCGCGGTCATCATCCTTGCCACCGACGAATGGACGAATCAGCTGGTACAGGAAGAGCGCTGACAGGAGACCGAAGATCACCACGCCCGTCGTGTCTCCCCGGCTGAAGGACATGAGTGCGGAGACGGCGCTGAGCACCATCACAACCAGCCGGAGGATCCAGAGAGCCCGCTCAGTCAGCATGGTCATCATCGTCGTCGCCGCGAGAGGCCAGGCGGATCAGCTGAAACAGAATGAGCACCGCAGCAGCGGCGAAGAGGATCGCCATCGCCATGTCGCCCCGTTGAACAGACAGGACCGTGACCACGATGTTGAGCACCACGATGAACAGTAGGAAAATACGTCGGTTCCGACCCGATAACACCGCTGCCTCCCCCCTTTGCAGACTCACGTCGCGGGCACCGACCGCTCGCGCCTCCCACCACTGTAGGTGCGGATGAGGCCGCCTCGGGGCAGTTCGCGGGCCATGTCGGGCAAGAATTCGACCTGTCGGAGTAATGACCATACTCCTGCGTCACTCCGCCCTGCACGCCTTCACAGGAGACCCACAAGGTCAACCTACGCCCGGCACACACGGCCTCGACACGGTTGAGTCATGCACAGCTCCAACGCTCTCAGCCCGACCGAGCCTCCCCAAACCGGCCAGTACCACGAGTCCGGTCGGCGCGGCCGCTCCTCGAAGTCCCGCAAGCACCCACGCCGTCGCTTCCTCCTGGGCGGTGCCACGGTCCTGGGCCTGGCCGCCACCGGCACCAGTGCCTGGGCGCTCAACCGCTTCGTCATCGACCACGTCGAGGTGGGCGACGTCGCCGCCCTGGAGGCCAAGGCGCAGAACGCCGCCGCCAACTCCTCGGCCACCCCGGCCACCAACGTGACGGTCGGCGAGAACTCCTACTCCTCCTCCAACACGAGCATCGAGATCCAGCAGGTCTCCACCGGCTCGGGCAGCGACACCATCACCTACTACGTGGCCGACGTCAAGCTCACCAACGCCACCGACCTGCGCAGCGCCTTCGCCAACAACTCCTACGGCACCAACATCACCGCCAAGCCCACCACGATGGCCTCCGAGCACGACGCCGTCCTGGCCATCAACGGCGACTACTACGGCTTCCGCAGCGACGGCATCCTCATCCGCAACGGCGTCATCTACCGCGACAGCGGCACGCGCGATGGCATGGCCTTCTACACCGACGGGCGCGTAGAGGTCTACGACGAGACCACCACCAAGGCCCAGACGCTTCTGGACGCGGGGGTGTGGAACACGCTGTCCTTCGGGCCGGCGCTGGTCAACAGCTCCAAGGTGCTCTCGGGCATCGACCAGGTCGAGGTGGACACGAATGTCGGCAACCACTCCATCCAGGGCCAGCAGCCGCGCACCGCCGTGGGGTGGGTGGAGAAGAACCACCTCAAGCTCGTCGTCGTCGACGGCCGCAGCGAGGGCTACTCGCGCGGCGTGACCATGACCGAGCTCGCCCAGATCATGGCCGACCTGGGGTGCGCCTGCGCCTACAACATCGACGGCGGCGGCTCGTCGGCCATGTACTTCAACGGCTCGATCATCAACCAGCCCTCCAACGGGGGCGAGCGCGACACCTCCGACATCCTCTACATCGCGAACGGATCCTGAGATGAACGGCACCGACACAGCCCTTCAGACCTCGCCGCGGGTGCTGCCGCGGGTCATTGCCCCGGCGAACCGGATCGCCACGAACCGCACGGCGGGCAACCGGACGGCGCCGCGGGCCGGTAACAGGCCCCGCCCCCGGACGGCGGTAACACTCGTGGTTCTCATCCCGGCCTACAAGCCCGACGAGCGCCTGGCCGTGCTCGTGGCCCGCCTGCGCGGGGCGCGCCGGGACTGCGCGGTGCTCGTCGTCGATGACGGCTCGGGGCCGCGGTACGCGCCCTTCTTCGCCGCCGCCCGCGCCCGCGGCGCCCAGGTGGTCAGCTACCCGGACAACCAGGGCAAGGGGCGGGCGCTGCGCACAGGGCTGGCCCATGCGGCCGCCACCTGGCCCGATGCGGACGTGGTGTGTGCCGACGCCGACGGACAGCACACGCCGTCGGACATTGAGGCCGTGGCCGCGCGGGTGCGCGAGACCGGGCGCATGACCCTGGGGGTGCGGCGGTTCACCGGGCCGGTACCGCTGCGCAGCCGGATCGGCAACGATGTGACCGCCCTGCTGTTCCGCAGCGCAACGGGCTGGAAACTGAGCGATACCCAGACCGGCCTGCGCGGCTACCCCGCCGGGCACCTGGCCTGGCTGCAGAACGTACCCGGCGACCGCTACGAGTACGAGCTCTCCGCCCTGCTGCGCGCCCACGACCTGGGGCTCGTGGTGGAGCAGGTGGAGATCGCCACGGTCTACGAGCCGGGCAACACCTCCTCGCACTTCCGGCCGTTGCAGGACTCGGCGCGGATCTACGCACCGCTGCTGCGGTTCATGGGGACATCGCTGGCAAGCTTCGGGATCGACTGGCTGGGCGTCATGATCATCTTCGCGATGAGCGGCAACCTGCTGGCGGCGGTGGTGGGGGCGCGGTTGATCTCCGGGACGGCGAACTTCTTCATGAACCGCCGCGTCTTCCGGGCTCGGCGCGGCACTGTGGTGCGCACGGCGGTGCGCTACGGGGTCCTAGCGGTGAGCCTGCTGGCGGCCAGCTACCTGTTGCTCAAGGCGCTCACCACGATCGGGATCCCGCTGGGGATCGCCAAGGTTCTCGGCGATGGAGCCATCTACGTGGCCAGCTATGTGGCACAGCGCCGGCTGGTCTTCACGGAGCGGGGGTGAGATCAGCCCGCCGGGGCCCGGCGGGAAGCTCCTCGGATAGCCGTGTCCTCAGAGGCGATGTGCCGGCGTCGTCCCCGAGGGCACGGCATCGCCGCCCTCTCGATCGCACCCCGCTGACGGTTTCCGCGCAGCACCGTCAACAAGCCGCACTTAAGCACAACGGCGACGGCTCTTGAGCAGATTTTGTCCGTATGGGACGACTTTGAATGCCCCAATCGCCGTAACGCAACTACCCAAAACGCCCTGACCTGCACAAACACAATGCTGTTTGTGCGAGTGAGCCGTCAAAGTCGTCCCATATGGACACTTTTCAGCCGAAGACGCCACTCGCCTCACGCAGAGTCGCGGGCAGCAGCCTCAGCGGGGGCTGATGAGGCCGGACTCGTAGGCGGCGATGACGAGCTGGGCCCGGTCGCGGGCACCGAGGCGGGCCAGGAGTGCGGTGATGTGGCTGCGGCAGGTGGCCCGGGTGATACCGAGCTCGGCCTCGATCTCACTGTTGGACAGGCCCTGGGCGATGAGCAGCAGCACCTCGCGCTGGCGGGGTGTGAGGGCCTCGACGGCATCGGCCCGGGTGCTGCCGGAAGCTCCGGCCGACGCCGCGCGCGGCATGCGGGCCACGAGGCGAGACAGCACCTGGGGGCTGAGCAGCGACTGCCCCTCGTGGACGGTGCGCACGGCGTCGACGAGGGACTGCGGGTCGGTGTCCTTGAGCAGGAAGCCGCAGGCGCCGGCGCGCAGGGCGCCCAGGACGTAGTCGTCGATCTCGAACATGGTCAGGATAAGGACGCGCGTGGCCGCGAGCGCCGGGTCGGCGCAGATCCGGGTGGTGGCCTCGATACCGGTGAGGCCGGGCATCTGAATGTCCATGAGGACGACGTCGGGGCGCAGCTCGGCAGCCAGGGCGACCGCGCGGGAGCCGTCCTCGGCCAGGCCGACGACGCTCATGCCGGGCTCGGCCTCGAGCAGAGCGGCCAGGGTGGTGCGCAGGAGGGCCTGGTCCTCAGCGATGAGGACCCGGATAGGGGCACTTCCCGGCCCGGGAACGGCTTCAGTCATGGGGCCTCCCGTGGGAGTCGACGGGCAGCGTCGCCTCGATGGCGAAGCCGGGGGCGTCGGCACGGGGGCCGGCGGTCAGGGTCCCACCAAGCGCGGTCAGGCGCTCATGGAGTCCGCGCAGTCCTTGCCCGGCCCCGAGGTGAGGCTCCCAGCCGGTCGCGGGCCCGTCGTCGACCACGGCGATGCGCAGCAGTCCCGGCTCCCGGCGGAGGGTCACGCGGGCGCGCGTGGGGCCGGCGTGGCGGGCGGTATTGGCCAGGGCCTCGGCCACGACTCGGGCAGCGGCCTGCACCACCGGGGCGGGGAGGAGATCGGGTGCCGCCGCGCCCCGGATGGCAGCCGCTTCTGCACGTGTCCCGACATCAGAGTCGAGCTCGACGGTGACACCGGATCGCCCAGCCCGGTCGATCGATTCGTCGATTGATTCATGGAGACTCTCGGTGAGTTCGTCGGGAGTACCGGTCTTCGCCGCCGGTACGCCCTCCGCTGAGGTCACAGCGGTTGCAGCGGTCGCCGAGGCCGCAACGACCGCTCCCGGCGTCGGGGGCCTGCTCCCGTCGCGCAGGACGGCGAGCATGCGCCGCAGCGCGTCGGTGGCCTCGCGGGAGGCGGTCTCGACGTCGTCGAGTGCGGTCCGCAGCCCGTCGGGGGTGGTCTCGAGGCGCTGGGCCACGGCGCAGCGCACGGTGATGGCGCCGAGGTTGCCGGAGACGACGTCGTGCAGCTCGCGGGCGATGACGAGGCGGTCCTCGGCGACGGCGCGCGCGGCGGTCTCCTGCGCCAGGCGCCGCTCGTAGGCACGCTGGTCGCGCCGCAGCAGCCACAGGGAGGCGACGACGAGCCCGGCCATGACGAGCAGCACCGTTATCTGGGCGCGCCGAGAAGGAACCGGGGAGAAGCCGACCATGGTGCCCAGGCCGACAACAACCACGGTCAGCCCGGTGATGGCGCGCCCGAGCGGCGAGTGGCGCGGTGGGACATCGGGGGCAGGCACGCGGCCAGTCTAGGAAGGCGGCTCGGGCGCTTCATCGAACCAGGGTCTGACGGACCTGGGTCTGAGGCAGTGGGACCGCCTCGGCTGGGCGGCCGATGCGCGCTGCCGCTCGGCGCGCTGGAGTTGGCCCATGATCAGTATTGAGAACCTCGTCAAGCGGCACGGGGAGCGGGAGGTGCTTCACGGCGTGAGCCTGGAGGCCCGTCCGGGCCGCGTCACCGGATTCGTGGGCCCGAACGGCGCCGGGAAGTCCTCGACCCTGCGGTGCCTGCTGGGTCTGGACCGGGCCGACGGCGGGCGGACGCTTATCGGCGGGCGCCCCTACCGCGAGCTGCGCGAGCCGCTGCGCACGGTGGGGGCGGTGCTCGACGGCTCGGGCGCGCATCCCTCGCGCACGGCCCGCGGTCACCTGGGTTGGGTGGCCTCGGGCGCAGGGATCAGTCGGCATCGGGTGGCCGAGGTACTCGACGTCGTCGGGCTGAGTGATGCGGCCGGGCGGCGGGTGCGCACCTTCTCCCTGGGAATGGGGCAGCGCCTGGGGCTGGCGACGGCGCTGCTGGGCGACCCGGAGGTGCTGGTCCTCGACGAACCGGTCAACGGCCTGGACCCGGAAGGGATCCGGTGGATCCGCACGCTGCTTCGGCAGAGGGCCGATGCCGGGGGCACGGTCCTGCTGTCCAGTCATGTTCTGGCAGAGCTGGGCGAGGTGGCTGACGACGTCGTCGTCATCGCCGGCGGGCGGGTGCGGGCCGCCGGGACGCTGGAGGAGGTCGCGGCGGGCTACGCGAACCTGGAGGAGGCCTTCTTCTCGCTGACTGCCCCGACCGGGGGCAAGGCCGGCGGTCGGGGCGGCCGGGCCGGACGCGAGGAAGGGGTCCGTTCATGAGCGCGGCGACGGCGGTGGTGCGTTCCCTCAAGGCGGAGGTGCGCAAGACGGTGGGCCTGCCGGGGGCCTGGCTGGGGGCGGCGCTGGCGATCGTCCTGCCGCTCCTGATCGAGTACTACACGGATCATGACCTGGCGGCGCGGCTGGCGGCCGGCGACCCGGATGCGCCGGCGCAGCTGGGCAACGTCGGCGTCATCGGGCTGTACGTGGGGACGACGGGGATCGTGGTGCTGGCGGTGAGTGTTGTGGTCAGCGAGTACGCAAGTGATCCGCGCACGAGCGGGGCCTCCGGCGCTCCGCGACAGGTGACGACGACGATGCTGGTACAGCCGCGGCGCGGGGCATCGGTGGCCGCGAAGCTGCTCGTGGTGCTGGGTGCTGCGACGGTGCTCCTGGCGGTGGCGTGGACGGCGACCTACTCGCTGTGCCGGCACCTGCTGGGGTCGAGTGTGCCCTTCGAGCCGGTGCCGTGGTGGATGCTGATGGGAATCCTGACGTGGTGGGTGTTCTCGGCAATGGCGTCGATGGCACTGGCGATGGCGACGCGCAGCGCGCTGGTGTCGATGACGGTCCTCGTAGCAATGTCGACGATGATCTCGCCGGGGGTGCTTCTCATCAAGTCCACCGATGCGGCCCGGTTCCTGCCGGATACCGCGGCGGTGCGGCTCATTGCGAACCCGACGACGCTCAACTACGACCGGCTCGTCGAGCTGCTGTCGATCCCGATGGCGGCCGCCGTCTGCACGGCGTGGGCGGGCGGGTGCGCGGCGGTGTGCTGCTGGGTGTGGATGAGGCGGGACGTATGAGCGGAGCCGGTGCGACCAGCAGGGTGAGGGCTACCGCAGGGGTGACGACAGCCTGGGGGCGTGCGCTGCACGCGGAGCTGCTGAAGGTGGTGACGCTGCCGGCGATGTGGTGGTCGGCAGCGGTGGCGGGCGCGGCTGCGATCGCCACGATGATGTCGGTCCTGCAGAACGTGGTGGATGGGCGGGACTTCGGATTCGAGGAGATCGCGCCAATGTGGACGTTGGCGGTGCAGATCGGCTTCGTGGCGGCCGGTGTGGCCGCCGCGGGTGCCGAGCACTCCACGGCGCAGGGCATGACGAGTCTGCTGGTGACGCCGGCGCGGGGGCGGCTGGCGGCGGCGCGACTCATGGTGCTGACCGGTACGGGACTGGTGGCGGCGAGCGTCCTGGTCGGGGCGAGCCTGGCGGCGTGCCCGACGATGTCGACGGCGGCGCTGTGGGCCGGCGGAAGAACCGTGGTCTGGTTGACGGCGGTGCTGCTGCTGGCGGCCGGGCTCGGTGCGGCGCTGCGCAGCGTCATCGGCGCGTCGACGGCGGCCGTGGTGCTGGTGATCCTGACACCGCAGCTGGCCGTGTTCCTGGGCGACGCCGCCCGCTGGTTCCCCGGCCAGGCGGGCCAGATCTGGCTGACGGCAGCCGAATCGCAGGCGGACGTCACCTCCGCCGGACTCATCATCCTGGCCTGGACGACGGCCACTCAGATGGCTGGCATCGTCCGGCTGGTGCGGGCCGATGGATGAGGATCAGGACACCACAAGTACGAGCCGGCCGCCGCTCATCAAAGCCAAGGGTGAGAGCGAGTGAGGACGCTTTCACCCCTATCCCCTGCCGAGTAAACCCAGATCGCTCAACATCGTTCCAGCACGATATACTCCCGCAGAGACATTCTGCCATCGCAGGCAGACACCCCCGTCTCTCACCTGCTCTTTTCATGAGGGAAGCACCATGGACAGCGATACGTTCACTCCAGAAGAGGAGCTCGATGCGCACCTAGCTACCATGAAATGGCTGGAAGAACAACGCATCAACGGACATGAAATACTGACCTTTCAAACCCTTAACGACGGATTCCGCTGGCACGGCCATCGAATTCAGTTAATCAACAGAAATCAAGGAATATGGCGCCCAAAGCAGTTTCGCGGAGCTTTTTCCTTCAAAACTACATCTACAGAAGAAGATTCCAGGCCATACGATGATACTATCGATGACGACGGACTTCTCCACTACCAGTTCGCCGATTCGGACAACAAGACATGGACAAACGATGCGATGATCGAGGCGCATCTGCGCAAGTATCCACTCGTTTGGCTTATTCGAGTGCCGTCAATGAAGAATCCAACATTGTACTATATGCGATTCCCGGCATACATCAAAGATGTCGACCTCCAGAAGCAGGAATTTATTATAGACATCGATGATTCGATCCCCTACGGAAACCTCACGAACCCACCTCCTATTGAAAAGAAATATAAGTCAAGGTGGATGAAAGAGCGCATCCACCAGCACGATTTCAGGGAGCACGTACTCAGTGCCTACCAGATCTCTTGCGCAGTCTGCGATCTTCCGCACGCACAGCTCCTGGAAGCCTCGCACATCATCGCCGACTCCAGGGAAGCGGGAGTCCCTGAGGTCAGCAACGGCTTGGCCCTGTGCAGACTCCACCACACCGCCTACGACCGCCATCTCCTCGGCATCGACGCCGACCGCCACATCCACGTGGCAACACGAGCAAAGCGCCTCGAGACCGCCCGTCTGCAAACTGGATTGTTAAAATTCGAAGGTCACTCCCTCACGCATGTGCCGGCCTCCAAACAGATGCGCCCCGATGGCGACCGTCTTGCCGAACACTTCGAGGACTTCCTCAAAGCAGAGGCTCAAACAGTCAGATAGACCCAAAGCTTCCGACAAGCTACACACAGCTCCAGAGAATGGGTTCCATCTACTCGAAGGAGCCCGCCATGACCTACCCGCGAGACATCACAACCGAAGTCGAGGCAGCAGTGCTTGAACATGCGGATCGCCTCGCCGCTATCATCGGCAAGCACTGGCACCCCACGAACGACACCGATCGAGATGATGTCATGCTGCTCGTCGCAGATCTCCTGCGCGCGCACGCCGAAACAGGGATCGAGATGCAGACCTGGAGGGCAGCACTCGACGTCGTCATGGATCACCTTGCCGCAGAGCCAGAAGGTGCCGATCTACTCCACCGGCTCGGCAGACCTACCTGGTTCACCGTCATCGGCACCACTAAGAGCAGTCACCGAGAGGCCGTCGCCGTCATCCCCGGCCGGCGCCATCTAGAGACCGCCATCGGCGCCTGGGCAACTCAGGTCCAGGCGCCGACTGCAGCTGACGCTGTGAGCGCCGCTGTCAGCAAACACTTACAGCACACCTACCTGGCCGCCCCTACCGGTAACGACGCGCAGCCTCGCGAAGCTGTTCGGCGTACTGATAGATGTCTTCTAGACGATCGATCTGGTGACGAGTCTCGGTTTTATGCTCATCAAGCAGACCAAGATACTTCTTGTTTTTCCCATTGAAGTGGAAGCGGCATATTGGTCTGCGATTAGAATCATCAACAAGAACGCCGAAATAGCTCTTGGTGTCGCGGTCAACGACCCGTTCCAGCGGAATTTCTGACACCACGATCGCACGAACAATCATGTATGCCTGCTTTTCTTCCTCGGTAGTAACAATTCCTGATTTCTTATCCTCGACCTCAACCTCACTCCGAGTGTTTTCTTCTTCACTTTCGGGAGAAGCGGAAACAGTCTCACCAAGTGCATTCTTAAGACGCTCATTAACCTGATCAGCAAGGAACTGCCTGCACGCCTTCTCGACAACCCCTTGAAAAAACTCCCTCATTTTCGCGGTAAGTGCACCGTCATACACCCGGCGGGCAAACAGCTGCACAAAATCCGCATCCGGCTCACTGAAGGTCTTTGCAATCTCCGCCCTAGTAGAGGACACGTACTTGAGTTCCTCAGCCGCCGTTAACACCGAATCGAGATCAAATGTTGCTTTAGTTAACTTTTTCAATTCGGGAAGAATGTAACTATCTACATTTAGAAGATCCAGGCGAAGAAATGGCTTGGAATCCATGATGTTGGGCTTGTCCAGATCGGTGTAAAAATGCCAGCACCTCCCATTAGTCAAGACCCCAATCCTAGCATTAGATACGGAGAAGTATCGAACTAGCTGGCTAGCGTGTTCAAGCGACAGAGGTTCGCCAACCTTTTTAGCTTCAACAAGAATCTGTATGGTTTCCTTACGCTTGATGGCATAGTCAATTTTTTCAGCTTTCCGACTACCGACGTCGGCAACAAATTCCGGCACAACTTCATCTGGATCAAATACGTCATAGCCTAGAACACTCTGAATGAAAGGCATGATGATCGCATTTTTAGTGGCTTCTTCGGTCTCAAGCGAACCGGCGTAGTCTCGCACACGGTTTGCTATGTTGAGCAACGCATCTTCGAATGACATGAGTCCTCACTGACTGCCTCGGAACAACGGCTTTGTCGGTTCGACATCATAGATCAACCACTTCCCGCTCTCTCACAACTTTCAACGCATAACTCGAAATTGTCGCCATACCGTTATTTACGTATAGAACTCGAGACAAGGGTCTAGTGTCACATTGAGAGCTCGCCATCAAAAGTGGCAGACCTTCTTTCAAACCAACCGAAAGTCCCACTCACTTTCAGTAACATACCAACGCAGTATGCACATTTTATTCAAATCTAGCGGACACTCATCCAGTGGTGCTGCAGTCCAACGCGTTCTAACCTACAGAAGTTATCATAAGGGCACTCCCAAGCAGACATACTCCAGTTGCGTCTCCACCGTATCTACCAGTGCGCAACCGAAATTTCATCTCCTCCCCTGAGAGACTTAAGGCACTCGGAATTTCAATACGATCACTCCACGGTCAATCGCTTTTTTCTACTCACAAGCGATGCCGTCGTTATCGCGGTCCAGCTCACGCCGGTAACCGGACTGCCCTCGATAGAGCGGCGCCACACCGGCATCGCGAGCCGCCTTGCAGTTGCGGTAGTAGACACCGCTCGAGTCGGCTTCCGACCGAGTCGGTTCCTCACCTGTGCCAGACGAGGTACCACCTCCGGAATTTTCTTCACTCGTCTCCGGCGTCGGCTCCGACACCGGCGCAGCGGGAACCGTCGCCGGTGGAGCGGGAGCCTCAGTCGCTGGCACCGGTGACGGTGAATAAACAACTGTTGGCACTGGCGACGGGCTGTAGACAACCGTGGGAACAGGGGTTGGTGAGTACACCACAGTGGGCGTCGACGCCGCCGTCGGCTGGGACGGAGCATCGTCCGACGCGCCAGCAGCGCCAAGCCCAGCCCCAAGAACAAACGTCACAACATAGGGGACAAATCTCCTCAAATTCGTCCGACGCCTCGGCATCGGACTGTAGTATTGGCTGGGACCAACATAGGAATATGCTGACGAATATGGAGGAGAAGGGGGTACGCTCATGATGCCTCAGGTCGCAAGAAAGGATCATTACGGCTAGTCGAGAAGATTAAAGCACCTCGACGAATCCAGCGTCCTGAAATTTCGGAAAATGAAATCATACCGCAACCTACAGTTGTCTCCAGAAGTACAAAGACGACTTAGCCACTGAAGCTCATTCCCTTTGTACCCCTCTGGCTACTGCGGGTTTAACGCATCCCGATACTCCTGCCCACTCGGTCCACTTCCGCTCACTCCGTGCCATCTCAGCTCACGTGACGTGAGCGAACGTCGTGCTCCTTATACAAGATCCCACAGACCGTCCAACCGAATGTGCTTCGTTCGCAGCACGTAGACGCTACGAACGAAGCACATGGAACTGGTGGACGACTCTGCAGCGTCCCCGTTCTAGACGGCAGGCGTCAACGGAGCCTTACTTGATCTCGCAGGCGACGCCATCCTTGTCTCGATCCAGGTCCTCGCGATACCCGGGATCACCTCGGTACAAGGGAGCAGCGCCTGCTGCCTTCGCAGCCTTGCAGTTGGGGTAGTACGTGCTCTCCTGCTTCGGCTCCGGAGCGGGTGCGGGAGCCGCCCCACCACCGCCACCCTGCGTATCCGCCTCCGGCGTCGGCTCGGGCTCCTGCGTCTCAGGCGGCGTCGAGGGCTCGGGGGTCGGGGCCTGCGTCGTCGGGCTCGGTGACGGCGTGGGCGTCGGCGTAGGCGTCGGGGCGGGACTCGGCGTCGGGGTCGGAGCGGGGGACGGAGTCGGAGTAGGAGACGGCGACACCGAAGCAGTCGCCGTCGGCGAGGGTGCCGGTACCGGCGAGTCCACATCGTCAGCCGACGACGGGACCCCGCACCCGGCCAGTCCGGCGCAGACCGCGATGGCAAGGGCCGCAGACACTGACCTCACCGTCACCTTCTGGCAACGGGACATCGGAGTTGCCGCCCGACCAGCACCGGCGTGGAACGATCGCAAAGAGACGAAGTGGACAGGGAAATTCTTCATGAGAGCCTCGAAAAGGAAAAGTGAAAGACAATGTGTTGCGCTACGTCAAGCCGCATAGCACTCGACGCAGCATGACGGGACACGCGAAGATGAGATCTGGAGCAGCGAGAGCCGGCATTGGCTTGCCGCAGCAATAGTCAGGCCTTACTTATTTTGATCGCAGGCGATGCCGTCCTTATCCCGATCCAGCTCGGGCCGGTAGCCAGGGTCACCCTTGTACATCGGTGCAGCCCCGGCAGCCTTGGCGTCGTCACAGTTGGCGTAGAACTCCTTCTGAGGCTCAGGCTCGGGGGTCGCCCCCTCCTCGGAGCTCTCCCCGGAACCCGAGTCACCGCCACCGAACCAGCCGCTCCGGCCAGACGAGTCGTCCGTCGGCTCCGCAGCGGGCTCCTCAGCAGGCGCCTCCTCGGAGTCAGCGGAGCCATCGCTGCCGGAGTCCTGCTGCGACTCGGCCGGCGCAGTCGAAGACGGAGCATCACTGCTAGTGCTGGCGGTGTCGTCACAGCCGGCGAGCCCGACGCCAAGAACCAGGGCGAGGAGCACGGGAGCCGAGGTCCTCAACAGCCCCCGCCGCTTCGACGTCGAGGAAGACACTGATGAAACAGACGAACGGGAAAATATGGGAGGAATAGGGGACAAAAAGGGCGCGTTCACGAGAGCCTCGAGTCAGGAGAAGGGATGGTGGGCGGCTAGCCGATAGAATTGAAGCACTCCAGGGGCAGTAATAACTCACGCAGCCATAAAATGCAATCGCATTGATACACACATTTTTCACTGTCACTGGGAGTAGAAATTGAAATGCGACTGCTTGACAATTGTCCCTTATTTTTACGCTTAGTGCGCAGTCTTCCAACCCCACGACAGCCGACCACACATGCGCTCAGGCAGCTCAGCAAGGCTTAGGGAGTCGAACCGGAGTCTGACGAACCAGGGTCTGAGGGGCACACCGAGACTCAGCCGCCGGGGCGATGTGACTCATGGGCCGGCCGCCGCACACTTCCGGCCATGAGCACTTCCCGCACGTCCCTGCCCCAGCAGACGCCGACCATCTCCGGAGCACCGGATCCTGCGCCGTCGGACTCCGCTCCGGTCTCGACTCCGACCGCGAGCACCCACCCCGACCGACTGAGCACCGTCACACTGGTCATCTTCACAAGCGTCTACGCCTTCTTCTTCCCCCTCCACCTCGGCCACTTTCTCATCCCCGGGGACGCCGGCCCCGCAACCGGCCTCGCGCTCTACATCGCTCTCTTCGCCGTCGGCTGCGTCGCCTTCCGCCACCCGCTGGCCCGGGCCGCCCGTCAGGTAGCGGCCCGTAAGCGGCGGGCCGTCCTCACTCTCATCGTGGGCGGACTCGCCACCTTGGTCATCGAGCTCGTCGGCGGCCTGGCGTCCTCGGCCCTGCTCAACCTCGCCGGCCTGTCCGGAGCAACCCTGCAGAATGACACCAGCGTTGGCGAAGCCACGCGGATGTTCCCGCCGATCATCATCGTCGTCGTGCTCGGGATCGTGGGGCCGATTGTGGAGGAGATGTTCTTCCGCCAGCTCCTCATTGGGCTCATCGAGCGTTTCGCGCCGACCTGGGTGGCTGTTGTCGTCTCCAGCGTCCTGTTCGGTGCGCTGCACATGCACTCGTTCGCGCTCTCCGAGGTACTGAGCGTCATCCCGCACGCCTTCTTCGGGCTCAGCTGCGGGCTGCTCTATGTCAAGGCCGACCGCAACCTGCTCTACCCGGCGAGCATCCACTGCCTCAACAACCTCAGCGCCTTCCTGACCCTCCTCCTGCACTGACCGCATCACACTCACCTTCCGCTCCGGGCCCGTTCCGGCTCGTTCAACGCGCGGGCCGACGGCGCCCGGAGTACTATTTCGGTATGTCGCGAAATACCGAATCAGGAGTCTTCGCCGCCCTGGGGCACCCCACACGGCGCGCGATCCTGGCTTTCCTGCGCGATCACGACTACGTCAGGGTCGGCGAGATCGCCAACGCCGTCGGCGTCTCAGGATCAACCCTGTCGGGCCACCTGCGCACGCTGCGCGAGGCCGAGCTGGTCGACACCCGTCGCCGCGGCACCGAGATCCAGTACCGCGTCAACCTCACCCTCATTGACGAGGCCATGCTGCTGCTCGCCTCCCTGGGCGGCACGCTCAAAGCCCCCGATCCCACCGTCCGCCTCGCTCAGGAAAGGAGAGAACCATGACAACCGAGAACCGCCCAACTCGTTTTCCCGCCGGAGTTGTTATCGCTGCGGCGATCGCCCTGGCCTTCATGATCGCCTGGAGCGCCGTGCACTGGCCGGAGATGGCGCCCACCATCGTCACACGGGAGGCCGGCGGCAGCCACGGCGCGAGCATCATCCCCCGAGGCTTTAGCGCGTCGGCAATGCCGGTGACCCTCGTGCTGGTCTCCTCGCTGATGGCGATCAGCCCCTGGGTGAACGCGAAGTTCTCCTCCCTCACCGGCATGCCAATGCCCCGCTACGACCGCAGTGCCGCACGGGTCCGCACCGCGACGCAGGCCGGGCTTTGCCTAGTGATGTGCGCCGTGCACGTCTTCGTCGTCGGCCTCCACACGGGCTCCGAGACCTCCGCGCTCACGCTGGTGGCGATGAGCCTGGGCGCCCTGCTGGTCCTTCTGGGCATCTACCTCCCCATCGCGCAGTCCGACGTCGAGACGAATGACTCCTGGCTCAATGCCCTCATCGTCGCTCAACGCTCGATGAGCCGCAGCGCGGGCATCTCGATGGTCGTCGTCGGCCTGGCCACGATTGCGGGCACCACCGCCAGCCCGTGGCTGGGTCTGGCGATCGGAGGCAGCGGAGCGGTAGCCATCACCGTGACCCTTCTGGTCGCCTCCCTGGTCAGGGCCATGCGTTTGAGCAGGCCACGGCACCGCCACCCGTAAGCCGCAGTCACATATCTGCAGGGTCGACGCACCCACCGAGATGTCCCGGAGGGTTCGCATGTTGCAACGACATAAGCAATAGCCTCAACACAACCACAACATCCCCTCGTGTTGTCTGATGTCCACAGGACGGCGCACACCCGCCCACCTGGCCAAGGAAAGACAGAAGAAGCAGGAAGGGAGGAGGCACAGAGCAACGACAAGAACACCTCGGGAGACATCATCCATAACGTCGGGCGGCGGCCAGTAAGGCTGCCTAAGGACTGGTCACCGCCCGAAGGGCCGGTACCCGACCGGCCATTCCACCGCGGGGGAGACGGCACGTGCTTCAATCGAGGCATGGCAGTCGTCTCCCCCGTTCCGGTTCCGGGCCCCGTGCCCGGCGAGTCCATCCTGACCGAGTCCGACGCCTCGCTGCTGTTCAGCGGGGCACGCACCGCCTACACCTTCACCGACGAACCGGTGACGGACGCCCAGCTGCGGGCAATCCACGAGCTGGCCAAGTGGGCGCCGACGGCGGTCAACGCCCAGCCGTTGCGGGTGGCGGCCGTGCAGTCCCCCGCCGCCCGGGAGCGGTTACTGCCCTGTCTTCCTCGCGGCAATCGCGAGCAGGCCGCGGGGGCGCCTCTCACACTCGTCTGCGCAGCCGACCGCTCCTTCGCCGAGTCCTTGCCGCGGCTGCACCCGCGCGGCGAGCGCTACCAGCAGCTGCTGGAGGAGGGCGGGCCGGACATGCGGGCACGGTGGGCGCGCGCCTCAGCACTGGTTCAGACGGCCTACGTCATCCAGGCGATTCGCGCCGTCGGGCTGGCAGCCGGCCCCATGAACGGCGATGACGCCGAGGCGTTGGCGGCCGAGTTCTTCGCCGCTCACGACGTGGAGGTGCTGCTGGTCATCAACGTCGGTCACCCGGGGCCGGACGCCTACCAGGAGCGAAACCCGCGCCTGCCCTTCGAGGAGGTCTATCGGGTGCTATGAGCCCAATGGGTCGATCACACCCAGCCCCCGGGCCCGAGCGGCACCGGCCAGGCGGGCGTCGTGAGTCAGAACCGTGACAGGGTGACGAGGGGCGTCCAGCAGTGTCGCGGTGGCCAGGTGAATGGCGTCGAGAGACTTGAGCTCACCGGTCAGGGCGCTGGCGCGCTCAATGACGTCCGGACCGATCTCGATGACCTCCACTCCCGCGATGAACTCATCGACCACACGGACGTCGAAGTGATCGCGATGCGCTGCCCGCGCCATTTCCACCTTGAGAAGGCAGGAGGAGGCCAGCCCCTCCTTCACGCGGGCATCCATGATGAGCCGCGCAGCCTCATCGGCTCCGGGCTGGCCGAGGAGTGCGAGCAGCGCCACTGAGGTGTCGAGGTAGATCACCTGTCCTCCTCGCGCTCGCCGAGGAGGAACTGCTCAAGGTCGAACCCCTCGGGCGCCTCCCACCGCCTGGTGGGCAGCACCCAGTCGTCTGCGGCCGGACGAACCTTGCCTTCACGGACCATGCGCTCGTACCACGACTCGTCATGGCGGATCGGGACGATCTGAGCAATAGGGCGACCGTGGTCGGTGACCGTCACAGGCACACCACTGGACTCGACCTCACGGTAGACCCGCCCGGCCTGCTGATTGACCTCCCGCAGTCCGACAGTTCTGTTCCCCGGAGAAACCGGCACATCCGCTGCACTCATGACACGAGAATACGATATAGGTTCTACATGTACTACTTTGTGGCGGCAAGTCCGGAGCCGGAGTCAAAAGTATCGAGAGGCAGCACCCAGCCGGCGCTACGAGCTAGTCAACGTCCATGAACATGTGCACTCGGCTCACCCGCCCTTGAGCATTGCGGAAGACGATGTTGACACCGCGTTTGACCAACTCCCCGGCAGGGGTGGACATCGACCAGCGCAGGAGCAGCGCATCCCCCGACTCGATCTGCTGGTCGTAGACGAAGTCCAGATCCTTCAGGGCATCGTAAAGACTGGCGACATGATCGACGATGCGGTCAACGCCCTCTACAACCATCGCCGGCGAGGAGACGGTCAACCTCCCGTCCGGTGCCCACATATTCATGATGAGGTCGCGACGTCGTTTCGGATCGGGCTCTATCCATGAGCGTAGGTACTCGTCGGCGAAGTCTGCTGCAGAGGCGGCCATCTGTTCTCCTGGGCTGTCTGGGAGGCGTGCGGGAGCGAGACGAATTCGGAACTGCGCTCACCTCCAGATACGGGAACTACCCCCTGGTGTAGTGGGCGACGTAGTCGATCTGAATGTCGGAGACGGCCGGAGTGAGCGGGCCGGGGACACCGCCGTCGACCGTCTCGTACCATCGGGCGTTCTCGTGGTTGGGATCCATCGCCCCACTCTGGACCCCCAAGAACATCCGCTTGCTGGAGATGTTCTCGCCGACGTCGTCCCGAGTGATCCGGCCCCACTCCTCGCCGTCGAAGGTGAAGGCGATGTACTCGTCCTCCACGATGACACCGTACGTGTGCCAACCACCCATGTCAGGGTTGTCGAGGCTCACTTGTTTCCGCATGTGTCCCTCCGGAGTGGCATCACCCCAGTGGTAGGTGCCCACCACCGGCGGACCATGGAAGCGCCCCTCGACGAAGTCGATCTCCGGCGGTGCCTTCTGGTCCTCGGGCCACAACAGGATCGCGTACCCGATGCCCTTTGCCCGGGAGAACTTGGCGCGCACCTCCCACCGGCCGCGCGAGGCCGCGAAAACCTTGTTGGTCGAGGCACCACCGGCGCTCCACTGACCATCCTGGTACTGGGTGCGAATGATGAGCTCGCCGTTCTGGGTGAAGGAGTCCCTCCTCAACCTCATGCCCATGGCTCCCGGATCGGTGAGGGGGTTATCGCCGTATTGCTCCCAACCAGTTTCCTCGATGGAGGCGTCAAAGCCCTCGAAGAAGTCGACGTTCCAGCCGTCGATCTCGACCTCGGAGCGCCCCCGACCCGAGCCCTCGGAGGGCTGCGAGGGTGAGGCGGTTGCGGCGTCGGACGGGGAGGCGGCGGTCTCGCTCGGCAAGGCGGAGGACTCACCGGACGGGGCAGCAGTGGTCGTCTCCCCCATGCTCGACGACGGTGCCGCCGGCACGGAGGCATTACCGGCCGGCGGCACCGAGGCCGCCGCACTGGCCGGGCCGCCGGGGGATGCCTGCTCGGTGCCGACACTGGTCGACAGAGCAGCAGCCCCCGGGCCCGCACCCTGGGGCTGGACCGGGAAGCAGGCGGTGGCCGTCGCCACGGCAAGACCTACGGTCATGAGAAGCTGGGTTGCTCGTGCGGGTTTCACGGTCGTCTCCTTTGATGCGGGAACCCTTCCAGCGGATACGAGGAGCCTAACCAGTCGGTCGTTATCGGACAAGACACCCGCGCTTATGAGAGGTCCGCGTGGCGCCGCGGCCCCGCCCGCCGCTACGGCCGGACGATCGAACTGTCGTCACTGACGTAGGCGACTGCAAGCCGCTGCGTCCAGGCCATCTGGCCGACGATCTTGACGAGCGCGTTCGCGTCCGACCAGCCGACACTGATGTAGATGTGGTCGGCGCCGATGGTGTATTCGGCGACCGGCAGCCCCTTGTCCTCCCGCTCTTCGAGCTCCTCCTCACTCAGCGCGTCGGGGCCGTTGAACGGGGGGAAGGAGCGGATGAGGTCTCGGTAGAAGGACCTGATCGCCGGGGTAGAGCCGTCGGTGGTGTCGTAGTCGCGCGGCTCCTCCCACTGGGAGACCTGTTCCCACCACTGCGGGAATTCCTCGTCTGAGACCGCCGCCGGCTCGAAAATCAGAATGTCGTAGCTCATGCCCCGAGGCTAGTAGCGCACCCACCGCCCGACCATGGACACCGCTCCCCACACGAGCCGCCCTATGCCGGGCGGTAGGTGAAGCGGTCCCAGCCCAGGGCCTCGATGCGCTCGGCCATGCGCTCGCACACCCCGTCCCAGCCGGGCGCCACGACGTCGAACTCGCCGCTCGTCCCCTCCGAACGCGCCTGCTGGAGGGCGTAGACCCGCGCACCCGCCGCGTGCACCCGCCGGGCCACCTCGACGGCGTCGTCGGCCGTCACGTCCCCGGGCACCACGGTGGTGCGCACCTCGAAGCCCGGCCCGCCGCGATCGGCCGCCTCGATGAGCACCTCCAGGCTCTCCCAGGCCTTCGCGGCCGCGTTCGCCCGGCCGACCACCTGCCCGTAGTGCTCGGGCAGCGCCTTGATGTCCAGCCCCACCCAGTCGACGAGCCCGGACGCGATCATGTCCCGCAGCCGCCGCGGGTAGGGCCCGGCCGTGTGCAGCCCCACCTGGAAGCCCATGTCGATGACCTCGCGGGCGGCGTCGGCCAGGGCGTCCTGGCGCAGCGCCTCACCGCCGGTGAGGACGACGCCGTCGAGCAGTCCCCTCCGGCGGCGCAGCAGGGCGCGCACCTCCTCCCACGCCACCTGGCCGGGCGTGCGGGCGGGGATGAGGGCCTGGTTGTGGCAGTAGAAGCAGTTCCAGGGGCAGCCCTGCAGGAAGACGGTCGCGGTCAGGTGGTCGGGCCAGTCGACCGTGCTCATGGGGACGAGCCCGGCAATCACCAGGTCGTCAGCCGGGCGGTGGCCGGGGCTCTCCCCCGCCGCCGGAACGGGTGGGGAGGCCTGCGAGCCTCTCGGCAGGGAGGTCACGGCTGCTCCTCTCGCGTCTTGTCGTCATGGCGCCGGGTCGTCGGGCGCCGTCGCCGGATCATCCGACGGCGCCCGACGACCCGGCGGATTCTCAGGCACTGACCGCGCTCAGGCGCGAGACGGCCGGGCCGTGGCCGCCGGCGGCGACCTCGGTGAACATCTGCCGCTCCATGTACTCGCCCTTCTTGCCGATGTTGAACGAGCGCACCGGACGGAAGTAGCCCATGACGCGGGTCCACACCTCGCACTCGACCGGCTCGGCCTCCGGGTGGAGCTCGGCGCACTTGTCGCAGGTCAGGTGCTCGCCCACGAGGTATCCGTGGACCGGGCAGATGGAGAAGGTCGGAGTGATGGTGATGTAGGGCGTGCGGAAGGCGGTCAGGGAACGGCGCACGAGCTCCTTGCAGGCGGCGGCCGAGGAGATCCGCTCGTTCATGTACAGGTGCAGGACGGTGCCGCCGGTGTACTTGGTCTGGAGCTCCTCCTGCATCTCCTGGGCCTCGAAGGGGTCGTCGGTGTAGCCCACGGGGACCTGGGAGGAGTTCGTGTAGTAGGGGTTGGTCTCCGTGCCGGCCTGGAGGATGCCGGGGTAGCGCTTGCGGTCCTCCTTGGCGAAGCGGTAAGTGGTGCCCTCAGCCGGCGTGGCCTCGAGGTTGTAGAGGTGGCCGGTGGCCTCCTGGAACTCGACCATCTTGTCCCGCACGTGGTCCAGGAGGCGCACGCACATGGCGTGGCCGCGCGGGTCGGTCAGGTCGTAGGCGTCGTGGGTGAAGTTGCGGACCATCTCGTTCATGCCGTTGACGCCCAGGGTGGAGAAGTGGTTGTCCAGGGTGCCCAGGTACCGCTTGGTGAAGGGGAACAGGCCGGCGTCGATGTGGTGCTGGATGACGGTGCGCTTGAGCTCGAGGGTGTCGCGGCCGATCTCGAGCAGCTCGTCGAGCCGGGCGGTCAGGGCGGCCTCGTCATCGGCGTAGAGGTAGCCGAGCCGGGCCATGTTGATGGTGACGACACCGACCGACCCGGTCTGCTCGGCCGAGCCGAACAGACCGTTGCCGCGCTTGAGCAGCTCGCGCAGGTCGAGCTGGAGGCGGCAGCACATGGAGCGGATCATGCCGGGGTCGAGCTCGGAGTTGATGAAGTTCTGGAAGTAGGGCAGGCCGTACTTCGCGGTCATGGTGAACAGGAGCTCGGTGTTGGGGGCGTCCCAGTCGAAGTCACGGGTGATGTTGTAGGTGGGGATGGGGAAGGTGAAGACCCGGCCCTCGGCGTCGCCCTCGGTCATGACCTCCATGAAGGCGCGGTTGATGAGGTCCATCTCCGCCTGGAGGTCGCCGTAGGCGAAGTCGCAGACGTCGTCGCCGATGAGGGGGTGCTCGTCGGCCAGGTCCGCGGGGCAGGTCCAGTCGAAGGTGAGGTTGGTGAAGGGCGTCTGAGTACCCCAGCGCGAAGGGACGTTGAGGTTGAAGATGAGCTCCTGCATGCACTGCTTGACCTGCCCGTAGGTCATGTCGTCCAGGCGGACGAAGGGCGCCATGTAGGTGTCGAAGGAGGAGAAGGCCTGGGCACCGGCCCACTCGTTCTGGAGGGTGCCCAGGAAGTTGACGATCTGCCCGACGGCGGAGGAGAAGTGCTTGGCGGGGCCGGCGGCGATGGCGCCGGGGACGCCGTTGAAGCCCTGCTGGAGGAGGTCCTTGAGGGACCAGCCGGCGCAGTAGCCGGCGAACATGTCCAGGTCGTGGATGTGGAGGTCCGCGTTGCGGTGGGCCTGGCCGGCGACCGCCGGGTAGACCTGGCTGAGCCAGTAGTTGGCGACGACCTTGCCGGAGGTGTTGAGCATCATCCCGCCCAGCGAGTAGCCCTGGTTGGCATTGGCGTTGACGCGCCAGTCGGAGCGGTCCAGGTACTCGGTGATGGTGGCGATGGCGTCCACGATGGGGCGCTCGCCGCGGGCGACGGCGGAGTCGGCCGAGCCGGGGGCCACCAGGTGCGGGTCGGTGGTGGCGTCGGGCGTGGCGGCCGGCGGCTGCGCCGAGCCGTCAGCTGCGGGGGCGGTGGAGGCAAGGTTCTTCTCGAGCACGGGTCTCTCCGATGGTCCTTCTCGTTCCTGTTCACGGCCTTGTCGAGCGTCGATGAGGCCGGTCCTTCTGGGTGCCGTCAGTGACTGAGCACTGCCTGTTGGGAGCCAACCGGTCGGCGGCACCGGTGCCGACCATACTCCCAAATCACATCGATGAGACACATCATCTTGTGTCTTAATTGTATCTCAACCACAACATCTTGCGATAGAGGCGAGGACTTTCGTCCCTATAGGCGACGCCTTCCCGCGCGATCTCGCGGATGCCGTCGAAGCTGGAACGCGAGCCGACAGGACCACCCGGAGAGCACATATGAGGCCCAGATCACTCCTGCCCGGCGTGTTGGGACGAGGGCGGGAGCGCAACCCTCACCCCTGCGCGCGATCGCTCTCTTCACGATCCACTTGCGCCGCCGGCCGTCTGCTATCCCCCGACGAAGAAGAGGCATCACCAGAGCTGTGCAAAACCCTCCGAGGGAGGTTCGTGTCCAAATCGGAGACAAAGGAGCCCAACCACTTTTCGCCGAGCCACACGAACCGCGGAATCATGCGGTTTTGTCAAGCGCGCTCAGCGCCTGCAACCGCCTTTGTCACCGATTTGGACACTCCCCACCGTTCCAAGGCCCTCTGCACGTCCGGGACGACCTGATGCGCGTAGACATCCTTCCTCGTGAAGCGCAGTGGCAGGAAGCCACGGGCAACAAGCCGGCGGTCGCGCCATCGGTCGAGGCCGAACTGGTACTCGTCGCAGTGGTAGGTGTAGCCGTCCAGCTCCACGACCGCCCATCCCTCAACCACCAGGTCCACCTCGCCGACGCCCTCGATCTCCACCCCGTCCTCGAAGCTCAGTCCTGCAGCCTCGAGGTCCATTCGCGCCAGCGTCTCCAACGGGGAACGAGCCCGGTCACTGGCACGATCGAGCCGTGCGAGCGCACGGGCCGAACCGGGGCCGCGAAGCAGGTCGCGAACCTGTCCGACAGTGACGCGCTCATCGTGAAGTGCTGCGTCAAGAGCGATGAGTGGGGAGTCGTCCTGAACGTGGCAGCGCAGAAAACGAGCCAGCGCCTCAGGAAGTGACTGCACCGGGTATGAGGTTGGCGATAACCGAGTCCGATGCCGGTCTGCATGGAGCACCTCCCGCCCAACAACTGAGAATCGCCTACCTGTCGTGACCACAAGATGAACCTGTTCGGCCCCTTGTGTCACCGGCAGGTCGTAGTAGCGCATAGCGGCCTGACAGGAGAGAAGTCCACCGTGGATACGCGCCAGAACGACGGCACGTTCCACCCCCGGAAGACTGACGACACCGTGCTCATGGTCGATGAGCTCACCGGCTCTCACAAGAGAGGCGATATGACGGCGCTGAGTGCGAGACAGGTCAAGGTCCCGAACGCGCACCGCGCCGTAGCAGCCACGAACAACGGCGAGCAGGTCTGTGTCCAAGGTGCTCATGGAGCCCATTGCCGCCCACCTGCGGAGTGGGCGCAACCCGGTCGCCGGCGCCCTGTGGACAACTGGCGCATCCGTCAGTCTGTGGCCTCCAGGACCCGACATGTCACCAACCCCAGAGACATCACGCCCTGGTAGCCCGAGCATTGTGTCCAAATCGGAGACAAAGGAGCCCAACCACTTTTCGCCGAGCCACGCGAACCTCGGAATCATGCGGTTTCATCAAGCACACTCAGTGCTCGTTGCCGCCTTTGTCACCGATATGGACACTCCCCACCGCTCCAAGGCCCTCTGCACGTCCGGAACCACATGGGAGGTTGTTCATCAGCGTCCCCGTCACCGGCGCTCACCCAGATCAGGACAGGGCGCCCCATGTCACCCCGCCGACCTGCCCTCCTCGCGGACCGTCATTCTTTTGTCGGGCTGACCCGACATCGAGCGACCAGGTGGCCGGATCGTGTGGGCGATCACGCTCCGACAACCTGGCTCCATGAGCACTGACACCTCTCCCCTCCGCCGCTCCCACCCTCCGTCGCAGCAGGTCAGACCCACGTCTCCCATCCGGTCGCGCAGCCTCCTGCCCCGCTGGGCCTGCGCGGTCCTGGCGGTCTGCCTGGCCCTGATGGTCTTTGCCGTCGGGCCGCACGCGCCGAAGGCCGACACCTCCTCCATCACGGGAGACAAGGACCTGGCCAAGCAGGTCATCAGCCTTCTGCCCGACGACTACCAGGCCCGCGGCATCCACGTCTCCGTCATCACCGCCGAGGGCGCCCGCCACGCCGGCATCGGCACCGCCGCCTCCGGCCAGCAGTACACGTCCACCACCCCCATGGAGATCGGCTCGATCACCAAGACCTTCAGCGGCCAGCTCCTGGCCGATGCCGTCGCGCGCGGCGAGGTCAAGGCGAGCGACCCGCTGTCCACCCACCTGCCCGAGCTCGCCGGCACCCCGGCGGGCGAGGCCACCCTGGAGGAGGTCGCCTCGCACCGCTCCGGCATCCCGGGCGTCCCCTCACAGGACCAGACCTGGTTCGCGCTGCGAGGCGACATCCTGGGGCTCAACCCCTTCTCCGACAGCACCGACCAGCTCATCGAGAAGACCCGCACCACCGAGATGGGCAAGCGCGGCGAGTTCGCCTACTCCAACTTGGGCATCTCGCTGCTGGGTGAGGCCCTCAAGCGCGCCGCCGGGGCCGACTCCTGGAAGTCCTACATCTCGGAGCGGCTCTTCACGCCGCTGGGCATGGAGCACACGACCCTCATCGCCAACCAGTCGGAGATTCCCGACGGCGCCATCCACGGGGTCCAGGCCAATGGGCGCCGCGGCCAGTCGCTCAGCGGCACGGCCTCCAACCCGGCCGGTGCCGGGGTGTGGAGCACCCCGGAGGACATGACCCGCTACGCCCAGGCGGTCCTGACCGGCACAGCCCCCGGAGGTGACAGCCCCCAGGAGCCGCGGTGGCCGGCCGAGGTCTTGGCCGGCTTCCAGCTGCCGGGCGAGAAGATCGGCTACACCTGGTACACCGACGTCGTCGACGGGCACACGATCATCAGCCACGGCGGCACCACGATGGAGTACATGACGCACCTGGCCATCGACAAGGAGTCGGGCAAGGCCGTCATGGTCTACACCGACCAGAACACGGACGGCACCGCCGCCGCGCTCGCCGCGACGCTCCTGACCGACGGGCAGAAGATCTCGACGGCGCACCTACCGGTGCCGGCCGAGATGCTGCTCCAGGGCATGATCCTCGGCATCTTCACCATCCTGGCGCTGGTCATGGGCCTGTACACGGCCGCCCGCGCAGCGAGCGCACCCAGCCGCATGGCGGTGATCTGCCGCGTGGCCGCACTCCTCGCCTGCCTGGCGGCGGCCGCGGCCTCGGGGCCCTGGGCGCACGTGCCCACCTGGATCCTGGCGGTGGCGTCGCTGCCCGGCCTGTACGGGATCGTCCGGGGCATGACGCTGTGGCCGGACCTGCCCACCCTGCCACGTCGCCGGGCCTGGCTCGGCTGGACACAGCTGGCACTGACTGTCGCCTTCGTCGCCGTCTGCCTGTTCGTCGCCTGGCCCAAGGCCTGAACCGGCCGACCCGATGCTTTCTCAACCGTTGCCCTCCCCCAGGTGGGGGAGCCGAGCCCCGCCCGCTTCCACCTGAAGACCACCAACTTCGACCTCTCGACCGATCAACACGTCATTTTCGAGTTCCTAGGTTCCTTGCCATGACTACTCACCGTTTCTCCGTACCCGATCTCTCCCGGCGCCTGCTGGCTCCGATCGCCGCCCTGCTGGGGCTGGTGGCGGGCCTGAGCGTCCTCATCCTGCCCTCCCCCGCACCGACCACCGCCGACCCGACCACGTTCTCCGCCGAGCGCGCCATGGCCTCCATCAACCGCCTCGCCGACGAACCCCACAGTGTCCTGCGCCGCGAAGCGCACGACCGGGCGCGCAACGACGTCATCGGCATGTTCACCGACCTCGGCTACACCCCCACCGTGCACTCCGACCCACTGTTCGACTTCAGCATCCCGGAGGACAAGGAGACCTTCGACATGCTGTCCACCGAGCAGCAGGCGGCGGTCAAGGACGCGCCAGCCGAGACGATCGTCGTCGACGTGCCGGGGAAGTCCGAGCGCACCATGGCGCTCATGGCCCACTACGACTCGGCCACGGTCGAGGCGGACGAGAACGGCCATCAGCACATCACCGACGGCACCTCTCCCGGGGCATCCGACGACGGCTACGGCGTGGCCGCCATCGTCGAGACGCTCCGGGCTCTCAAGGCCGAGGGGCGCCAGCCGGAAAACTCGCTGAAGATTGTCATCACCGACGCAGAGGAGATCGGCCTCGTCGGCGCCCGCAACGAGATGCAACACCACCGCGCCGACTACGAGAACGTCGACCTCGTCCTCAACCTCGAGGCCCGCGGCACGAGCGGCCCGGCATTCATGTTCGAGACCTCTCCGAACAACAGCGCCGTCGCCGGCTACTTCCTCAGTCACGTGAAGCAGCCCGTGAGTAGCTCGCTGCTCCCCTCGCTGTATGCGCGCATGCCCAACGGCACCGACATGAATGTCCTCATCCCCAAGGGCTTCACGGTGCTCAACATCGCGGCGATCGGAGAGGCCGAGCACTACCACCACGCCACCGACGCCCCGCGCTACGTCGACCACTCGACCCTCCAGCACTACGGCGACCAGGTCCTCAGCCTCACGCGGGCCTGGGCCTTCGACGGGCAGGCCCCCACGCTGACGGCCGACGGCGACCTCCACTTCTTCCAGCTGTGGCGGGGGCTGACGGTGCGCTACCCGGCCGCGGTCGGGACGGGGCTGGGCTGCCTGGCCGTCATCGCGGCACTCGGCGCCGTCGCAATGCGGGCCAGGTCGCTGCGCTGGAAGCGGGTCCTGGGGACCGTGTGGGGCCTGACGTGGCGATCCGCACTCGCCTCCGCCGCGGCGGGGCTGGTGCAGCTCGGGGCCATGGCGATGAAGTGGGCGCCGGAGAGCGGACTCGGACCGAACCCGCTACTGCCGTGGATGTTCGCCGGCGGAGCCCTCATCGGGGTTGGGCTCACCGTGCGCTTCGTGGTGCGGCGCTGGAAGGAGGGGCTCGGGCAGGAGGCCGTCGCCGCGGTGCTGCTCCTGCTGGCGGCCGCCTGCATCCCGCTCATGGTGCTGTTGCCCGGCGCTGCCTACGTCCTGGTCCTCCCCACACTCGCCCTGGCGCTGACCGCCCTGGCGCCACAGCGGATGCGGCCGGTGGTCGGGGCGCTGGCGGCCTTCATCATCGTGGTGATCTTCGCCCCCACGGTCCTGCTCATCCACGAGCTGCTCAGCCTCGGCGCGGTGTGGGCGACCGTGTTCTTCGCGATCGTGCCGGTGGCGCCGCTGGCACTCGTGCTCCTGCAGGCAGGTTCCCGACGCACCCAGCGCACCACCGCGCGGACCAGCAGCAGACCTGACGCCGCTCTCGACAGCGCTGCAGGTCCGGCCACCGCGACGGCCTAGGACGGCGCAGCCGCGAGCACGCCCACCGTACGGCCGTAGCCTGCCGCGTGCCGAAAGGTATGGACGCGTCAACCTCCCGGAGGACGAAAACGGACCTCGTCCGTTTTCCTCCGGGAGGTCAATATCATCTACCTGGGGGTCGCAAACCGGCGCCTCCAAGATCCTCCCGATGGTCGAGGAAACCGACACCGCCGCTCCTTTAACGTCGCAAGTGTCCGGGCGCCGCGGGGGCGCAGCCCGGGCGAAACCTACCAGCGGGAATGAGTCGGACACGAGGCATCGCGCCGCCCGCGGCCACCTCTGCCCGCGGCAGGTAGAGACCGAAGACGTTCCAGCCCCCAAGGAGCAGAAACCCTATGAAACCGATACCTCTCGCCGCGCGGAAGGCGGGCGCGGTCCTGGCAGCACTGATGCTGTCGACCGCCCTGACGGCCTGCCAACCACAGGCCTCCGCCGCCAGCACCACACCACCCACATCCGCACCCACGCCCACCGCCCAGGCCAGCACCCCTGCCAGCGGTTCCCCCGGCAGCTCCAGCAACTCCACCGGCAGCCCCGACGGTTCCAGCGACGGTTCCCAGAGCGACATTCCCCAAGGGCTGGAGAGCTTCTACAGCCAGAGCATCGACTGGCAGGATTGCCCGGACGGCGCCCCTTTCAAATGCGGGACGGTCACCGTCCCCCTGGACTACGAGCACCCGGATGGCCGCACCATCACGATCGCCCTGAAGAAGCTCCCCGCCTCTGACGGCAACGCTGAGCACGGCTCCCTGTTCACCAACCCAGGAGGCCCCGGCGCCAGCGGCATTGAGACGGTGAAGGACCCGGCCGCTATGCCCGAGGAGCTTCGCGGTGCTTACGACATCATCGGATTCGATCCTCGGGGAGTCGGACAGTCCACCCCGATCACCTGCTGGACCGATGACGAGATCAAGCAGTCCCTGGCAGCCCCTGACGACGGCAGCACCAACCCAATGAAGCCGCTTAAAGGCGTCACCTCCAAGAACGTTCCGGCCCAGGACAAGATCGACCAGGGCGCGGCCAACGCCGCCAGATGCGCCCAGCACTCCGAGGTCCCCGAGCTGCTCGACCACGTCGGCACCCGCGACGTCGCCCGCGACCTGGACATCCTGCGCGCCACGAACGGCAACGCGAAGCTGAACTACCTGGGCACCTCTTACGGGACCTACATCGGAGCCATCTACGCCGACCTCTTCCCCGGCCACGTCGGACGCACCGTCCTGAACGCGGCCATGAACCCGTCGCGGTACCGGACCGACAGCGACGCCGAGGTAGTAGCTTTCAAGGAAGGTGCCCTGCGCCAATACGTGGAGCATTGCCAGGCCCAGAACGGCTGCCCCCTGACCGGCTCCACGGACGAGGCGGTCGCCCAGCTGACGACCTTCGTGGACGGCCTGGACAAGAATCCCCTCACCGCGCCGGACTCCAATGTCACCGTCAACACGCAAGACGCCACCGCCATCGTCCAGCAGTACGCCGTCGAGAAACCGGACTGGGAGGCGCTGACCGCCATGCTCAACCCGGCCATGAACAAGCGTGACGGCACCCTCATGGTGAAAGCGAAGCAGAGCGTGCCCGACCTGTCGCCGGAGACGACCGTCGAGGAGGCGGTCAGCAGCGCCAACAGCGAGGTCATGTTCGGCGCGGTCATCTGCAACGACTACCCGGACACGGGCGGCACCGCCTCCGACTGGGACGCGCAGTCAGCCGCCGAGAAGAAGAGCTACCCCTTCTTCGGCGGCACCTCGAACGCTATGGAGGCCTACTGCCGAGGCTGGGGGCACCGGGCACAGACCCCACCCCAGGAGACCCATGCCAAGGGATCTGCCCCGATCCTCGTCATCGGAACCACAGGAGACTCCCGAACCCTCTACCCCTGGGCCCAGAGCCTCACCGACCAGCTGGACAACGGCCACCTGCTCACCGTCAAGGGCTACGGCCATGGCGCCTCCGGCAGCTGTGCCGGCGCCGCCATGATCGACTTCCTCGTCAACGGAACCGTCCCGGCAGAGGGAACCACCTGCGACGCCGGCCCCCAACAGGCCGCCGGCGGAGCCGAGGGCTGACGGACAGCACCGCACGTGCGGGACACTTCGGGGCCTCGGGCTCACTCCTGGCGAGTGGTCCGAGGTCCCAGTCTGTTGGGCGGGAGTGGGTGTCGTCGGGTCGGCGGCAGCAGGTTCAGCGAGGGACGTCGTCGACGGTGCACTCGGCCACGGCGACGGCGAGCTGGACCCGGTTGGTGACGCCGAACTTGTCCAGCAGGGCGGAGACGTGGGTCTTGACGGTGCTGGCACCGACGACGAGCTCCTCGGCGATCTCACCGTTACCCAGGCCCTGAGCCACGAGCAGAGCGACCTGACGCTCCCGGTCGGTAACGGTCTCGGGGAAGGCGCGGCGCTGCGGGGTGGCCTCGACGGCGGCCTCGACGAGCCGGTCCAGGACGGAGCCGGAGAAGGCCCGCTGGCCGTCGGCGGCGGCGTGCACGGCGCGGAAGATGATCTCGGGGGCGCTGTCCTTGAGCAGGAAGCCGGTGGCGCCGGCGCGTAGGGCGGCGGCGACCATCGCGTCGGTGTCGAAGGCGGTCAGCACGAGAACCTTGGTGTCAGGGCAGTCGGCGGCGATCTGGGCGGTGGCCCAGACGCCGTCGGTGCCGGGCATGTGCAGGTCCATGAGGACGACGTCGGGGCGCAGACTGCGCGCCGCGTCGTAGCCGCTGCGCCCGTCGGCCCCCTCGCCAAGGACCGTGACGCCGGAGTCGCCCTCGAGGACGAGACGCAAGGCGGCGCGCACGAGGGCATCGTCGTCAACGATGACAACACGTACACGGCGCTGCGGTGAGTCCATGCCGATTCCTTTGCTTGTTCAACTACCTGGGAGGCTACTGTACGTCGGGGTGGGCGGGGACAGCAGCCATGACGATGAACTGCTCTGTGCGCTGCGAGACGTGCAGCTCGCCACCGAGAAGCCGCAGCCGCTCGCGCAGACCCTCCAGGCCCAGGCCGCCGCCGGGCGCCGCCGGCCGAGGCGTGGACGGGCAGTCATTGACGCACCGCACCACGAGGGCTGCGCCGTCGTCGCCGGGACCGTCGGAGGCCTCGACCTCACAGTCGAGCCGCACCACGCCGCCGGTTCCGTGGCGGCGGGCGTTGGTGAGCAGCTCCTCGATGGTGCGCAGGACCGCGTGTCGGCTGCGGGCGTCGGCGGCCTCGAAGAAATCCGCCCAGGACCCGGCCAGGTGCAGTTCGATCTCCTGGCCGGCCTCCCGCTCCCAGGACAGGACGTCCTCGACATCGGACCAGGTGGCGCGGGCGCCGTCAGCGGAACCGTCGTCATGCAGGACAGCGAGGATCTGGCGCAGCTCGCGTCCGGAGTCGGCGGCGAGGGTGTGGATGCTGCCCGCGATCTTGCTGACGCTGCCCAGATCCAGGTCGGTGCGGGTCTGAAGCGCGCCGGCGTGGAGGGAGACCAGGGAGAGGCGGTGGGCGAGGGAGTCGTGCATCTCGCGGGAGATGCGGGCGCGTTCCTCGGCGCGGCTCTGGGCGATGCGCGCCTCCTGCGTGGTGCGGATGAGGCGGGCCTCGCGGGAGGCCGAGCGCAGCAGCTCCTCACGGGCCTGCAGGTTGACGCCCAGCATGACGCAGACGATGCAGATCGGGAGACTACTGACTGCGTATGAGGCGACGGCCGATAGCGTGGCCTCTTCGCGAATCGGATTGAGGAGCGGAGACATGGACACACCCACGACCATGACGGCCACCACGACCGGTATCGCTTTCGCCCCTTTACGCATGCCGATGACGGTCGCAGACACAGAAGCCGCCACCTGCGGCCAGGTGGGGATGAGCCCCAGGAAGACGATAAGGATCGACAACGACGGGCGGGGTCCTCTGAGGACCGGGATGAGGAGGAGAAGACAGGTCAGGGAGATGAGTACGTGTCCGGCATACAACACCTGCCAGCGGTCCAGGCCCGGCACAACCGTGGAGCCGCCTTCCAGCTTGAGGTACACAATCAGGGCGAGCAGCGTCTGCACCACGGTGATCGAGGCGGTGCCGCTCCAGACGAGGATCTGCACCTTGCGGGCGTGCGTGCTGGAGGAGACGGAGGCGTCGGACATGGGCCGACCCTACTGAGGGCGCCTGCGCGGGAGCCTCCCCCAGGTGGGGGAGGCCGTTCGTCATCGTCAGCCGCGCGTGGCCGTGGGGTGGGTGTCACGTTCGTACCCTTTACCCCTCGAACGGGAGACATAAGGTAGGACCACGACAACCGGGGTGCAGGCAATCGGAGAACGGTGTCTCACTGGATCTCCAACGACACCTTGCGCCTTCCAGTCCTGTCGGTGCTCTCGTTCAGCCCACCGTATCCACGGCCTGCTGAGGCTCCGGGGCGAGTGCAGAGGCGAGGTCCGCGAAATACGGATACTGCACCCAGGCGGTGCGGTCACCGATAACGTAGAGACGACGCTTCGCTCGGCTCGCGGCGACATTGACGAGATTGACGGTCGACGAGGCCCAGGCCTTCGCCCCAGGAGCGTCGGGCTTCCCTCCCAAAATCAGGAAGACCACATCCGCCTCCCGGCCCTGGGCGGTATGAATCGTACCGCCACACAACCCGGGATAACTCCTCGCGAGGGACTCCAACTCGTTAGCCACCACTCGGAACGGCGAGATGGCAATAATCTGCGACATTTTAATTTCGCGCCCTCGAAGATCGTCAAGCAGACGACGTAATAGTTTCATTTGATTCTTCTGAAGATGCGTACAGGATGGAATCTCCCGGACATCAAGCCATTGACTTGCTGGGACTCTCAACCCCCGAGGCCCTTCAAGGAGAAATAGATCTGGATGATCACTATTATCAAGATAATGGTGAACACCGCTAACCATCATACCCCCATAAGCGATCTCATTGCACAGCCTGAACATCGGATCGTCACATCGGCGATGCACTGTCAGTGGTGCACTCACCCACATGGGTTTCTCTCCGTGGCACAAAGTGGTTCCATAGCGCGAAATGCGATCAGCAAGAGTCTGGACCGAGGCTTGCGGCGGAATCCAGACCGATGAGACACCGAACGCAGCTGCGATGTCATACTGAGCCTTGCGCGGCATCGTCACTACCGGCTGCAGTTGCAATGGGTCACCGACGACGATGACCCGCCGGGATCGCCAGATCCCTCCAACCGCGCCCTGCGGGCATATTTGTCCAGCCTCATCAATGAGCAACCATCCGAGAGACTCAGGACCAAGTCCCGTGAATAAACGGCCGAAGGAGGCGAAGGTCGTCGAAACCATCGGCACAGCCAGGAAGAAGATCTGCCACGCTGCGCGTATCTTTTCCGGCTCTAGACCACGAGGGTGAGCACCAGCAACTACCTCAATAGCCGCACGCAACCCCTTCACCATATCTCCGGCCGCATTGGCAAGGAAGTCCTCATGGAGCCTCAGCGCTGCCAGGAACAGGTCAGACCGAGCCGCATCGAGCTCTGCGTCGAGCCATGGGGCATACTTCTCGCGGTCCTCTCTATCCCGCCTCTCATCCGGGTACCCGCGCCCATAGTGCTCACGGTCCTCAGCCACTTGCCAGCGCAGATCAGCCACTTCCTGGGAAAGGCGCTTGCATCGATTCTCAGCGCTTGCCAGCTCGCCAGAGATGTGCCGCGCCCGCTCGTCGAGGTACTGCGCATGCTGGCGCACCCGCTGCCAGTTCTGCTCCGCCGTCCGCAGCTTCTCCTCGAGTGGCTCCAACCGTTCCCTCCACTCGCGAGCAGCTCGCCCCAAGGTGAAGAGCGTCTCAAGCACCCCGGGCTTGATCTCCGCGTGCCGGTTCCGGATGCTGCCAGCCTCGGAGTACTCCGCCTGCGCACGCTCGATGACATTCGCATACCCCCAACTCTCGTCCGCAGCCTTGGCAGCCTCCAACGCAAGGCGCTGAGCCTGCGCTGCGAGTTCCAGCTCCTCCATGAGGGCATCCTTGAGACGCTCCATACGCCACTGAGCCGCTTCCCGCTGAGCGAGGAGCTCGTCGACTCGTCGCTCGGCCCGACGGAAGTCTTCTCGTGCCTGCGACCAACTCTTATATGGCACCTTTCCGTCACGCCACTGATTCAGACGCGTCTGCATGCGCGGAGCAGTTCCCGGAACGCGTTTCCCGTTCCCGTCTGTGACGTCGAACCAGAAGGCTTCACGAAAAGCTTTTCGATTCTGCTTACTACCTAATCTGGCCACCACCAGGCCCCAGGCCTTCCGCTCCGTTCTCTCAGCATCCTCACGTTTCCGTTCCCCGACATCCAAGGCCGCCAGAGCCGCAGAGGCAATGTCAGCAAAATAGTCGGCGTCTTCCCGCCATTTGCCATCGATCGCACCAAGGGCGGGAATCTCAACGCTGATGTTCTCAACGGCGGCATTGTTCGCTGAAGCGATAACCATCTCGAATCCAGTGAGTTCGGAACGCAGTTGCCTGACTTTGCACCAATGTTCACCACCAGTTCTCCATCGGTATGTAGTTTCAGTGAATGCATCCCCAGGACTCTTCAAGTCAGCGAGGCGCCGCGCGCGTTCAACAACATTGCCGGCCAGGATGTCGCGCAGCATCGTTGTCTTGCCGGTACCGGGAGGTCCGTTGACTCCCATCAGCCCACCTGCATCAGGCAGATCATCCAAGGCCCGGTTGACGGCGAACTGCTGACGCAACGCCAGGCCGTGCTCAGTATTGGAGGGCCACCGACCTTTCGGCAACCTGTCAACCCGGACTCCGGCGTCGGCAACGGTGTTGTCCCTGATGACGTCCTTCCTCCGCCCTACGGGAAGGTTGGCGTCGGCGGTCAGGTACTCAGACAGTGCCGGCGGGCAGTCCCCATCCGATATCCCCGCCATGACTCCTGCAAGATCCTCAAGGAAGAAACTGTTGAGAAAGTCGATGTTGGCAGCAGCATCGTCGGTACGACGACGGGA
The DNA here is from genome assembly GCF_001956585.1 of Actinomyces naeslundii. GTDB lineage: Bacteria > Actinomycetota > Actinomycetes > Actinomycetales > Actinomycetaceae > Actinomyces > Actinomyces naeslundii. Next base: position 158,151 of record NZ_MSRR01000009.1, read on the forward strand.
TACAGCCACAGATGAGATAATGATACGTGAACTAGCGAGTTTAGGTACCCTAGCCACCCCAGAAACCTGATGAGATATATTTAGCAGCTCCAGCAACGACATCTCGTCCAGGATCGAGAAATCTCCAGCACCAATGACCGCCTGACGACTTTCCTTAAAAGCAGCCACCCTATCCTTGAATATCTCAGACACCTGATAGAATTCGTTAGCCCACAGTGACCTCGGTGTCTCACCCGTAATGCTGACCTGAGCCATAGCCCATAACGCAGAGGAAAGCGTCGCTGATTCAGCCAAGAGACTTCCATCCTCATCTAGGACGATCGCCGAACAGGCACTGAGACCGGCCGTACGTTCATCGTAGGCGTCAGGATCCTCTCCGAAGAAGTCGTGCAGGCCCTCATAGACCCTATCGAGGTCGTACACGCCAAAGTAGACAGTATGTTGCCATTTCATAGGCGTCTTTCCCGCCGACTCAGGTGGAGCCAAGGTATGCCAGGGCAGAGAGTTCCCCATCCTCCAGTCGACCCACCGACCACCTCTTGACTCTTTCACAATTTGTGGGCTGAATAGCTCCAGCATCCACCAGTACTGCAGGATCCGCTGACGAGTCTCGGAGGAAGTATTCATTCCCATGGGAGGATTCTGCCAGGTCGCAGCAGTTCGAGTGGATGATTTGCACGGGATACTTCTGGCGAGGAGGGATCACCGCGCTCGGGCCCGGACACCGGCGGAGGCGAGTCGGACGCCGACGGCCACCGGTGGTGCACACTGTGCCCCATGGCAGACGGGACCAGACGCGACCTCACCGGGCTCCTGGAGTCCATCGGCGGGCGCGACGGCCGGCTCGTCCATCTCCAACGCACCCCGGCCCGCCCCGGCCGCCACTCCGATTGGCCCGAGTGGGCGGACCCCGACCTCGTGGCCGCCTACCGCCGCATCGGCGTCGAACGCCCCTGGACGCACCAGGTCGCCGCCGCGCGCTCCGCCCACGCCGGCCACCACACGGTTCTGGCCACCGGCACCGGATCGGGCAAGTCCCTGGCCGCCTGGCTGCCGGCGCTCTCCGACGTCCTAGCGGCCCAGTCCCCCGGCGCCGACTCGCGCATCTCCGCCCACGGCCGGCGCCCCACCACCCTCTACCTCTCCCCCACCAAGGCGCTCGCCGCCGACCAGGCAGCCTCCCTGGGCCGGCTCATCGGCGAGCTCGAGGCAGTCCAGCGCGAGGCCGGCACCCCCACGGGCTCCCTGCGCACGGTGCGCACCGGCACCTGCGACGGCGACACACCCCTGCCCGAGCGAGACTGGGTGCGTGCCCATGCCGACGTCGTCCTGACCAACCCCGACTTCCTCCACTTCTCCCTGCTGCCGGGCCACGAGCGCTGGACCCGTCTCCTGCGGGGCCTGCGCTACGTCGTCATCGACGAGTGCCACGCATACCGCGGGATCCTGGGGGCGCACGTCGCCCTCGTGCTGCGCCGCCTCCTGCGGCTCGTGGCGCGCCTGCGCCCGCGCGGCCCGCAACCGATCGTCCTGTGCGCCTCGGCGACGGCAGCCGAGCCGGCCCTCACCGCGGCCCGACTCATCGGCGCCGAGCCCGACGACGTCGTGGCCGTCACCGACGACGGCGCACCCGCCGGGGAGCGCACCCTGGCCCTGTGGCAGCCTGCGCTGCGCGACCCCTGGATGCTGCCTGCGCCCGACGTCGATCCGGCCCAGGACTCGGCCCGTGCGGCCGAACCGGACTCAGGCGACCCGGGCGAGGACCCCTCGGCGCGGCGCAGCGCCGTCGTCGAGGCCGCCGAGCTGCTCGTGGACCTGCTGAGCGTAGGCGCCCGGGCGCTGGTGTTCGTGCGCTCTCGTCGCTCGGCGGAGATCGTGGCCGAGCGGGCCCGCCACACACTGGGGCTCTCGCTGCCCGAGCTCATCGGCACGGTCTCGGCCTACCGCGGCGGCTACCTGCCCGAGGAGCGCCGGGCCCTGGAGGCAGACCTGCGCTCAGGCCGGCTGCGCGCCCTGGCCACTACCAACGCCCTGGAGCTGGGCATCGACGTCACCGGGCTGGACGCGGTCCTCATCGCCGGATGGCCGGGCACGCGCGTTTCGCTGGGGCAGCAGGCGGGCCGGGCCGGACGTGCCGGCAGCCGCGGACTCGCCGTCCTCATCGCCTCCGACAACCCGCTGGACGCCTACCTGGTGCACCACCCCGAGGCGGTCTTCGCCGCCCCCGAGGCCACGGTCTTCGACCCGGCCAACCCCTACGTGCTCGCGCCGCACCTGTGCGCCGCCGCCTCCGAGGCTCCCCTGAGGGCCGAGGACCTGGCCCTGTTCGGCCTGCCCGATGACGCCCTGCTGCGCGAGCTGGAGAGCCGGGGCGCGCTGCGGCGTCGACCCACGGGCTGGTTCTGGAACGTCAACCTGCCCGGCCGGCCCCAGGACCTCACCTCCCTGCGCGGCGACGGGCCGCCCGAGGTGCCGGTGGTGGAGGCCGACACCGGCGCGGTCATCGGCACGGTTGACGGCGCGGCCGCCGACTCCACCGTCCACGAGGGCGCGGTCTACGTCCACCAGGGGCGCGTCTACGTGGTCGAGGAGCTGGCCGACGACGTCGCACTCGTGCGGCAGCGGGCGGCGGTCGGCTACCGCACGCGGGCCCGGTCGCGTTCGAGCGTGCGCATCATCGCCGAGCGCGAGCAGCAGGTCTGGGGCCGGCCGGTCGGGGGCGGGGATCGGCTCGACGACGTCCCTGAGCCGTCAGCGCACACGGCCGACGACGGGCGGGAGGCTCCCGGAGCTGCGGCGATCACCTGGTCCTTCGGGTCAGTGGAGGTCACCAGCCAGGTGACCGGCTACCAGCGGATGGCGCTGCCCGGCGGGGAGGTCGTCTCCCAGCACGCCCTTGAGATGGACGAGCACGTGCTGCCCACCGCCGCCGTGTGGTGGACGATCCCGCAGGAGACCTGCGAGGCGGCGGGCCTGGAGCCCACCGACCTGCCCGGCGCCCTGCACGCGGCCGAGCACGCGAGCATCGGGATGCTGCCGCTGCTGGCGACCTGCGACCGCTGGGACATCGGCGGGCTGTCAACCGCAGCGCACCCGCAGACGGGGGCGCCCACCGTGTTCGTCCACGACGGGCACGCCGGCGGGGCGGGCTTCGCCGAGCGCGGTTACCGGGCCGGGCGCGAATGGCTGGCGGCGACGCTCGCCGTCATCGAGGGCTGCGGGTGCGCGAGCGGCTGCCCCTCGTGCGTGCAGTCGCCCAAGTGCGGCAACAACAACGAGCCCCTGGACAAGGCCGGGGCGGCCGCCCTGCTGCGGCTCCTGCTCGAGGCGGCGCCGGCCACCGGCCCTCACGCACCATGAGGCTGCTCAGTGCTCGGGCATGAACATAAATTCATAAGACACTCGCCTTCGTATTCATGAGATGCTCGCCCTCACGTAGCGTGAGACTGATACGTTCCCAGCATGCTCGTTCGATTACTGCGCAGGCACCTGCGACCGTATACGGGACTGCTTCTGTGCGTTCTGGTGCTTCAGTTCGCCCAGGTGATGGCCTCTCTGTACCTTCCCACCCTCAACGCCGACATCATCGATAAGGGTGTGGCCACCGGGGACACCGGTTATATCTGGCGAATGGGCGCGTTCATGCTGGTGGTAAGCGTCGGTCAGGGTGTGTGTTCGGTGGCGGCGACGTATCTCGCGGCGCGGTCCGCCATGAGCATGGGCCGCGACCTGCGCGGAGAGGTCTTCGAGCGGGTCAGCGGCTTCTCCGAGCGGGAGATCACCGCCTTCGGGGCGGGGTCGCTCATCACCCGCAACACCAATGACGTCCAGCAGGTTCAGATGCTCGTGATGATGGGCTGCACCATGCTGGTGACGGCACCGGTCATGGCAGTGGGCGGCATCATCATGGCGATCACGCGCGCCCCGAGCCTGTCGTGGCTGATCGGGGTGTCGGTGCCGGTTCTGCTGGTGGCGGTGGGCCTCATCGTGGGCCGGATGCTGCCCCTGTTCCGCTCCTACCAGGACAAGCTCGACGCCATCAACCGGGTCATGCGCGAGCAGCTCACCGGCATTCGGGTGATCCGAGCCTTCGTGCGCGAGCAGGCCGAGACCGAGCGCTTCGAGGACGCCAACACCGACATCGCCCGGGTCGGCGAGCGCGTGGGCCAGCTCTTCGTCCTGCTGTTCCCACTGGTGATGCTTGTGCTGGACGTGACGATCGTCGGCGTCATCTGGTTCGGCGGGCACCAGGTCGGCGACGGCGACGTGGAGGTGGGCACCCTCATCGCCTTCATGTCCTACCTCATGCAGATCCTCATGGGCATCGTCATGGCGAGCTTCATGACGATCATGATTCCGCGCGCGGCCGTATGCGCCGAGCGCATCAGCGAGGTGCTGGCAACGGCGCCGACCATCACCTCCTCCCCCGACGCCGTCGACACCTTCCCGGCCCCCGGAACGGTTGAGATGCGTGACGTCACCTTCGTCTACCCCGACGCCGACGCCCGCGTCCTGGCGGAGGTGAGCTTCACCGTTCAGCCCGGCACGACGACGGCGATCGTCGGCTCGACGGCGTCGGGCAAGTCCACGGTGGTGCGGCTGCTGTCCCGGCTGCTGGAGGCCAGCAGCGGGCAGGTGCTCATCGGCGGCACCGACGTGCGCGAGGCCGACCCCGAGGCGCTGTGGGCCCAGATGGGGCTCGTCCCCCAGCAGCCCTTCCTGTTCGCCGGAACCGTGGCCTCCAACCTGCGCCTGGGGCGCGAGGAGGCCACCGACGACGAGCTGTGGAAGGCCCTGGAGGTCGCCCAGGCCAAGGACTTCGTCTCCGCGATGGACGGGGGCCTGGAGGCGGCCATCGCCCAGGGCGGCACCAACGTCTCGGGCGGTCAGCGTCAGCGCCTGGCCATCGCCCGGGCCCTAGTGCGCCGCCCCGACATCCTCATCTTCGACGACTCCTTCTCGGCCCTGGACGTGTCCACCGACGCGCGGCTGCGCGAGGCCATGGGGCCGGCCACGGCCGGCATCACGAAGGTGATCGTGGCCCAGCGCGTCTCCACGATCACCGAGGCCGACCAGATCCTCGTCCTGGACGGCGGCCACCTGGTGGGCAGCGGCACGCACACCGAGCTGCTGGCCACCTGCCCCGTCTACCGCGAGATCGTCACCTCCCAGCTCGGAGCGGAGGCCGCAGCATGAGCACCAGCACGAGTAGCAACGCAAGCACCGGAACGAGCACCGCCGTCGACCCCGACGAGCTCAGCGAGGAGGACCTCAAGCTGGCCGCCGAGACGCAGGCATCCTCGGGCGACTGGCACGACGGACCGCCTCCGGGCAAGGCCGAGGCCTTCTGGCCCTCCTTCAAGCGGATGGTCGGCCTGCTGGGCGTCCACCGGATCTCGCTGGTGGTCGTGGCCCTGGCCGCCGTGGGCACGGTGGTGCTGGCGGTGGCCGCCCCCAAGGTGCTGGGCCAGGCCACCAATGTCATCTTCGAGGGCGTGGTCTCCACGATGCTGCCGGCCGGCACCACCAAGGCCCAGGCCGTCGAGATGCTGCGAGCCCGAGGCATGGACGACTTCGCCTCCATGCTCTCCGCCATGGACGTCGTTCCCGGCGCCGGCATCGATTACACCCGCCTGGGGCAGATCCTGACGGTGGTGCTGGCCCTGTACGTGGGCTCGGGCCTGCTCAACTGGCTTCAGGGCTGGCTCCTCAACCGCGTCACGGTCAAGGTCCTCTACCGTCTGCGCGCCCAGGTGGAGGACAAGGTCCACCGCCTGCCGCTGAGCTACTTCGACACCGTCCAGCGCGGTGAGCTGCTCAGCCGCCTGACCAACGACGTCGACAACGTCACCAACACCCTTCAGCAGTCCCTGTCCAGCGCGCTGACCTCCATCCTCACGGTGGTGGGCGTGCTGGGGATGATGTTCTCCATCTCCTGGAAGCTGGCACTGGTGGCGCTCATCATCTTCCCGCTCATGGGCGTGGTCTTCGGGGTGATCGGGCCGCGCTCGCAGAAGGCCTTCACCCACCAGTGGGCCCGCACCGGCAAGATCAACACCCGGGTGGAGGAGTCCTTCTCCGGACACGCCCTGGTCCAGGTCTACGGGCGCACGGACTCGGTGCGCGAGGCCTTCGCCGCCGAGAACGAGGAGCTCTTCCGGGCCTCCCTGCGCGCGCAGTTCCTCTCCGGGATCATGATGCCGGTCATGCTGGTCATCGGGAACCTCAACTACGTGGCCATTGCGGTGGTCGGCGGCGCCATGGTCGCCTCCGGGTCGCTGCGCCTGGGCGACGTGCAGGCCTTCATCCAGTACTCCCAGCAGTTCTCCCAGCCCCTGGGCCAGCTCGGTGGCATGGCCACGGCCGTGCAGTCCGGTACCGCCAGCGCCGAGCGGATCTTCGAGCTGCTCGATGCCGAGGAGCAGCGGCCCGACGATGTCGCCCCGGAGGGCGCCGGCCGGGATTCTGCGACCCACCCCAGCGGGCAGGCTCCGGGGGGCCCGGGTGTCATCGAGATGGAGCACGTGCGCTTCTCCTACAGCCCGGAGGTCGAGCTCATCCGGGACCTGTCGCTGCGGGTCGACCCCGGCCACACGGTCGCGATCGTGGGGCCCACGGGAGCGGGCAAGACCACCCTGGTCAACCTGCTCATGCGCTTCTACGAGCTCGACGGCGGCCGCATCCTGCTCGACGGGCGCGACATCGCCACCATGACGCGCCACGACGTGCGCCGTCGAACCGGCATGGTCCTGCAGGACCCCTGGCTGTTCGCCGGCACGATCCGCGAGAACATCCGCTACGGACGCCCCGGGGCCACCGATGAGGAGGTCGAGGCCGCCGCGAGGGCGTGCTTCGTCGACCACATCATCAAGGCCCTGCCACAGGGCTACGACACGGTTCTGGAGGAGGACGCCGCCAACATCTCCGCCGGTGAGCGTCAGCTGCTCACGATCGCACGGGCCTTCGTGGCCAACCCGGCAGTGCTCATCCTCGATGAGGCCACCAGCTCGGTGGACACCCGCACCGAGCTGTTGGTCCAGCAGGCCATGAATGCGCTGCGCGAGGGCCGCACAAGCTTCATCATCGCCCACCGTCTGTCTACTATCCGCGACGCCGACACCATCCTGGTCATGGAGCATGGTGACATCGTCGAGCAGGGCAGCCACGATGAGCTCATCGCGGCCGACGGCGCCTACGCAAGGCTCCACGCGGCCCAGTTCGCCAACGGTGCCACCGTCGCCGTCGAGGACTGAGTCTCGGGCCGGGGCGCGCTGAGCTCAGCCGGGCGGGGCGTCGACGGGGCCGGCGCGGGCCTGGGCGGCGGCCTGGCGGGGCAGGCCGAGGATCGTCGCGGGAACAGTCACGCTGACCGTGACGTCCTCGCCGGCCACGGAGCAGGCGCTCACCGAGGCGCCATTGGCGGCGGCGACGCGTCCGGCCATGGCGCAGGGGTCGCCGGGGGCGACCACCGAGGACAGGACTGTGGCACCGGAGATGGCCGCGAGGTCGGCGGCGGCCCGGGCCCGGCCGGTGGCGCTCTGGGCCTGGATAAGGCCCGCGATGCCGACCGCGGCCGCCAGGAGCACCGCGATGACACCCAGGGCGTAAACCGTCCCCGAGCCGCGCTCATCCCTTCGTGGACGGTTCATGGGCTGCTCGGTTCGGTGTAGGTGCAGGCCCGGGCGCGCGCCGTCAGGCCCAGCCCGCCCAGTGGGCCGGGCACGGGACGGGCAGCGGTGACGCAGGTGAGCTCGCCCTGCTCGACACCGAGGCTCACCCCGCCGGCCACGCGCTGGGCCGCGCCGGTGTAGTCGTCCTGTCCGATGGCGGCCTGTCGGGCGGCCGTGCGGGCGGCGTCGGCCACCCGCAGCTGGGTGACGCCGGCGCTGACGGCAGCCAGGACGATGAGGAGCACGAGGACGACTGCAGGCAGCGACAGCGCCGTCTCCGCCGTCACCATCCCCTGCTCGCCCTGCCCGGACTCGTCCGGGCCACTGGACCCACCGCCGGACTCAGCGTCTCGATGGCACGGGCACCCGCGTGACGGATGCGGTTCCGCCCGGCCGGAAGGCCGGCGGGAGGCGGGGCCCGGGCGGCGACGTCGGCCACCGCCGGGCAGCCGGACCCTTCGGGGGCGAGCGCGCCCACCCACTGCGATGACGCCGCACATCACACCGAGAGCGCCGACTCGATGATGGACTGCAGGGCGCCGCTCAGGCTGCCCGAACGCATGAGCGCCAGCAGCAGGCCGGCGAAGGCCGCGGCCGCCAAGGTCCCGATGGCGTACTCGGCGGTGGCCATGCCCTCCTCCCGGGACACCAGGCGCCGCAAGCGGGTCGGCAGTGCCGACACGTCGCCCGGGCGGGCCAGCATCACACTGGTGCGCAGAGCGCGCAGAGTGGTCCTCGTGGGTCTCCTCATGGTGGTTCTCCTCTGGTTGATGGGGACCAGCGCACCGCTGCTCCCCAGCGGGCGCTGTGCCCGCCCCAACAGAATCGGTCCATCCCGAGCCCGCGCGCTCAGGGGCTTCTCAGCCCTGTGGAGACCACCTGCAGTCCCGAGCCTGTGGACCCTGGGACGCCCACGCCTCAGCCGATCCGCCGGGCCACGTGAAAGGCCCTCACCGGCGTCGAGAGCCTCAGCCCTCGATGAGCTCGCGAATCTCGGCGGCGGTCAGGGCCGCAGGGCTGAGGCCACCCGCGCCCGCCGCACCCGCAACCCCGGCCGGCCCTCCGGCGCCCTCGCCGCCGGCCTCGACGTCGCCGGTACCCTCAACGACCCGGGCGAAGAGCTCGGCCTTCTTCTCCTTGAGGGCCATGACCTTCTCCTCGATGGTGTCGGCCGAGACGAGCCGGTAGACCATGACCGGCTTGTCCTGGCCGATCCGGTGAGTGCGGTCGACGGCCTGCTCCTCGGCCTGCGGGTTCCACCACGGGTCCAGCAGGAAGACGTAGTCGGCCTCGGTAAGCGTGAGCCCGAAGCCACCGGCCTTGAGGGAGATGAGGAAGACGTCGGCCTCGCCGGCCCGGAAGGCGTCGATGACCTTCTGCCGGTCGGGGGTGGAGCCGTCCATGTAGGCGGTCCGTACACCGGCATCCTCCAGGTGCTCGCGCACGCCGGAGAGGTAGCGCGTGAACTGGGAGAAGATGAGGGCCCGGTGTCCCTCGGAGACGATGGAGCCCAGGTGCTCCAGCAGTACCTCGACCTTGGCCGACGGGCTCGGCCGCCGACCGGACCTCCGCTGTGCCTCGGGAGGGGTGGCGGCCGCCTTGTCCTTCACACCCTTCGCACCGCGGGCCGCTATCGTCCCTGACCCGTCATTCCCGCCGTCGCCGTCGACAAGCGCCGGGTCGAGCGCCATCTGCCGCAGGGTGGTCAGCGCCTTGAGGGCGATGAAGCGCGACTGCGCCGTGTCCTCCTCCAGCAGCCCGAGGATCCTCTGCCGCTCCCGGGCCAGGCGCTGGTCGTAGGCCTTGCGGTGCTTGGCGCCCAGCTCGACGGCCAGAACCTGCTCGGTCTTGGCCGGCAGGTCCGCGGCCACCTGCTCCTTGGTGCGCCGCAGCAGGAAGGGCCGCATCCGGCGCCGCAGCCGTTCCAGTGCCTCGGTGTCCCCGCGGTCGATCGGCTTTCTGTAGACCTGTCCGAAGCGCTCCGGATCGGGCAGGAGCCCCGGCGCCGCGATGCTCATGAGCGCCCACAGGTCCATGAGCGAGTTCTCCAGCGGCGTGCCCGTAATCGCGATGGTCGACGGCGCCCGCAGCCGCCGCACGGCCTTGTAGGTGGCCGAGGTACGGTTCTTGACGAACTGGGCCTCGTCGCACACCACCCAGGCCCAGTCCTGGGCGACGAACTCCTCCTCGCACAGCCGCGCGATCGTGTAGGAGGTGACAACGACGTCGGAGCCCTCCGCGATCCGCTCCAGGGCCTCCTCGCGCTTGGCGGCTGTCCGCGTCACCGCCCGCACCCGCAGGTTCGGGCAGAAGCGCTCGGCCTGCTCCACCCAGGAGCCGACCACGGAGGTCGGTGCGATGACGAGCACCGGCCCGATCCCGTCCGGCTCGTTCAGCTCGTTCAGCTCGTCGGAGTCAGTCGATTCGCTGTCCTCGCCGGTACCGACGTCGGTCGGCACCTGCCCCTCGACCTTCTCACGCTCCTCAACGAGGCGCTGGACGACGGCGAGCACCTGGACGGTCTTGCCCAGTCCCATGTCGTCGGCCAGGACCCCGCCGAGGCCAGCCTGGCGCAGGAAGTCCAGCCAGCGGTAGCCCTCGAGCTGGTAGGGGCGCAGCGTCGCCCGCAGTCCCTCGGGCACGGGCGTCCCGCCGGCGCTGCCCCCGGCATCGGCAACGGCGTCGTGCTCAGCAGCGGCCTCGGCGGCGCGCGCCCGCTCCAGCAGCCGCCCGACCCGCTCCTTCCAGCGCGCGGTCGCCCGCTCGATGATGCCGAGGGACTCCAGTACCTCGTAGTAGCCGGCGTGCAGGGCACTGACACGCAGGGTGCCGTGCGCCTGCGGATCGTCCAGCTCGCGCCCCTCCTCCATGAGGCGGGCCAAGGTCTCGATCTCCGGGCGGTCGATGCTCACCCACGTGCCCGACTCCAGGAGCACCTCGGGCTCACCGGCGGCCACGGCCGCCATGAGCGGCGCCAGTGGGATCTCCTCCTCACCCACGTGGACGCGCACGGACAGGGAGAACCAGTCGGGGCGGTCCTCGTCGTCACTGACGCTGGTGGTGATGACCGGGGCGTCGGCGGCCTCGCGGTAGTCGGGGACGTCGTCGTCGACCTCGACGTCGAAGGCCTCCAGCTCGCGCAGGACCGGCAGCGTCTCGGTCATGAAGCGGGCCGTGGCCATGCCGCGCAGGTCCAGGGAGTGCCAGACGGCCGGGTGCTGGACGGCCAGGGGCAGCAGGCGGTTGAGGACCTCGCGGGCCAGGCGGGTCTCCCCCTCCACGTCTCGGCCGGCGGCCCCGTCTTCGATGCGGCCCTCGGCGGCCTCGGCGAGGTCCCCGACGCCGTGACCGTGCCGGACCTCGCCGTCCTCGGAGACGTAGCGGATGGACCACTCGGTGGTCAGGTGGTGCTCGTCGGCGTCGACGTGGACCGCGAGCGCAGCGCGCAGCGTCGTGGGCCGGGGCAGGCGGATGGAGGCGTCGGCGGACAGGATCGGCAGCGCCCGGGTGAGGGCCTCGAGGTGCTCGGTCTCGAAGCGCTCGACGTCTCCGGCCGGGATAGTGATCGTCTCCCTCTCACCCAGGAGCAGCCGCGAGAGCGCCTCGGTGGGGCGCGGCTCGATCGGCATGAGCAGCAGCTCGCGTCCGGGCATCCACGTGTAGAAGCCGTGGACCGGGTCGCCAATCGGCATGAGCGTCAGATCGAGCTCGATCCCGGGTACCTGCTGGCGGTTGATCTCCTCGACGTCGTCGATCTCCAGCGCGGGGGCGACGACGACGCCTCCGTCGCCCTCCCGGATGAGGTGGACACCGCCGCGCAGACCCTCGGCGAGGTGGACGGGCCGGCCGTGGCGCTGCGCGGTGGTGAGGGTCAGGCCGGCCGCCACTCCGCGGCGCAGCACCTCCCAGACGCGGGCGGGCGCGGTCATCAGGGAGACGCGGTCGTCGGCGTAGTAGAAGCCGTAGCCGCCGGCCATACCGGCCAGCTCGCGCAGGACGCCGATCACCTCGGGGTCCGCCTCGTCGTCGAGCCCACCGGAGGCGATCTGGCTCCAGGAGGCGCCCTGTCGGTTCCAGCCGCGCTTGCCCCCGATGAGCGGGAGCATGGATGGGCCGGCAGGGTTGCCCCACATGCTGCCAGTGTCGTCGATGATCTCCAGGGCCATCCGACGGTGCGGCATGCGCTCCAGCTGCAGCAGGCCGGCCAGACGGCTCTCCCAGGGAGCGACCTGACCGGCCGGGCCTGCGACGTCGGGCTCCTCCTGCGCCAGGGAACGCGCCGTGATGAGCAGGGCGGCCACGTGCTTGCAGTTGGCGCCCACTGGGCACGAGCAGTTGCCGACCCAGGCCTCCGGGCCCCTCTGGTCGTGCTGCTTGCGGAAGACCATGGTCTGATAGATGCGGGCGCCCGAGCCCTTGGACTGGGCACTGATGATGTCCCCGTCCCCGGCGACGCCGATGCCCCGCACCCGGCCCTTGCGCGCGTAGTCCAGGCCGCGCTGGAAGGCCCCGCGGCCGACCCGACTGATGATCTGGTCATCAGTGAGCCTCACCGGCCAGTCGTCATGCCGAATAGCGCGCGCCATGACCCCAGGTTAGACGCGGGGTACGACGCGTTCGGGCACCATGAGCACCGATCGAACGCCCAGCGCGAACAGGCCGACAATCTACGCTTAGATAAACACTTTGAGGATTACTCATAAGAACGTGTGGTCAGATCTGCCATCATCCCTTAGCTCACGAGTCGCTCGGTGTCCACGCAGCGTACACGACCAGCACCCCAGCCGGCATGACTAGCGGACAACTCTGGAACCCTACGGTTCTCGTCATAACTCCGAGCACCTCCGCAGCACCCACATCCACTGCGTAAATACTGATCGAAACCACCCCAACCCCGACAATCACCGCAACGAGTCCGACGAATAAGCCTTATCGCTATATTTAACACTGACAAACAGCAATGTCGATCCACAGAATCATCAAGGAATAGGTTTTCGATAGGCCAAAACCACTTTGAAACGACAGCATTTGTTCATGCGTATCGAGCTTCGTTTACTAAGAGGTAAGCTTTTCGTCGACGTCTCGCAGTGAATGACGACCTTTTGCCAGGACTTTCTCGAAGTCGTTGACTCATTTCAACAATAAGATGCAGTTCATCCCGAAGTTCTTTTATGCCTTTAGTGCGCGTATCCGGACTAATGCAGAAACGTTCGGAAAACACGCGAGGAGACCACCACTGAGGTTGATTTCTGCCAAACGACTCTTCTAGCACAACGAGAAGCATCGCAAGGGCGGCAGCACTCATGCCCTGAATAAGGCCCCGGGTCCACAATTCGGCAGAAACACTGAAATACCTATCCGCCTCACCCCTCCCCTTGGGGAGAGAGTATTTATTCCCCGAACCATCGTCTCGCAGCAACCTCACCACGTTCGATTTTCCTGGACGTCTTTGAATCGCAATAAGTTGATGCCTCTCGAGTATTTCCAGCGCCTTCCTAACTCTCCTAGCCCCTTTTTCAAGCGGCCCGAGATCAAGAATTTGCGCCCAGTCACCAGCCTCGAGTTCACTAGTATGCCCGTACCCAGAACTTAACCAAAGCAAAGCTAGATATAATTTTAGAGCAACTTCACCACCACCTCTCCCTTTCACGCCAACAAGGAGCGAAAGCGGTGGGCGCCCTTTTTCATCTTTTCCGAAGTATCGAACAAAACTATTTCTTACAAGAGCGCCCCTCTCGCGGCGACGCACTCGTTCAGCCAGCCGATTGACCGCTTCTTGCGATGCAGGCGAAAGCAGGCTTGTGCGCTCAACTTTCGCGCGCTCAGCCAACACATCCCAACTATTTGTGACTTCGGTCACTTTGATCCCTCTTTGCTGCTTCTTGGTGGTACAACGCGGTACGCAGATCTACTTACTGTCCGCCACAAGTGTAGCAGTGTATCGGCACCAAAGTACACTGAAACAACAGCACTAAGGATCATGTCTCTCCGTAGATTCACATCCTTGAACCGCCATTAGCGTTGAAATCTAGGGGAAGAACGGCTGAACAGTGCTATGCTATCTTCATGACGCGGAAGCAGGAACGATCCGCCACAAGGAGTGGGTTCGGGTCTGGAATGCCAAGCGCTACCGAGCCGACAGGCATGCAACATAGTTAGCCTGTTCGATCCATCGGAACCTGGGAGGGCCAGGGAGATCCGAAGGAAGCAACGGCTTCGGGCGCGGGGGCTCGCCGGTGGGAACCGGTGAGCCTCCGCGTCTCTGTGAAAGAGCAAGTTCAGCACACCTCGGTGCGACTATGAGGACATGGCTCAAGCCCCAGCGCCTCCCCCTCAAGAAGGACCCGCCCCGGATCCGGATCTCGCACCTACGAGGGATCACAAACAGGTCACGGCGCGTTGTACTGGACCCATGAATGCGATGCTGATCTGTGAAGAATTGTTCCTGCTGCTGACCAAGGACTCCGGAAAGCCCGAGAGTCGCATGACCTACCCGGCCTACGGCCTCACCGGCGCGCTGCTCACCGACCTGCTGCTGGCCGGCCGTATCTCTTTGACCGAGGAACGCAGCCCCCGCGTCTACATCATCAACTCGGGGCCCACCGGGCACCCCGTGCTGGACTGGGCGCTGACGGTTCTGCCCGCCAAGGACGGCAAGCGCTTCTCCTCCGTGGTCTCATGGGGCAAGCTCAACCCCACTCGCCACATCGCCGCATCCCTGGAGACGACCGGAGTCATCCGCATCCACACGGGCGGACTGTTCGGATCCTTCAGCCCCACCTACCCCACGCTCGACCCCGTTCCCGAGCGGCTGCTGCGCGAGCGCATCGACGGCGCTCTGCGCGGGGTGCAGCCGCCCACCGGACCCGACGTCGCCCTGCTGGCGATCCTGCAGGCACTCAACATCGCGCCGGTCGTCCTTCCGCAGCAGGAGACCGGACTCAGCCGCGGTGAGCTCAAGCACCGGATCAAGGAGATCTCCGGGGCGAGCCCCGTGGGCCGCGCGGTGCAGCGGGCCGTGGACGCCACGACGATGGCCATCATCGCGGCCACGAGCGCAGTGGCGGTGTCGACCAACTGATCGGGGCCACCCCACCGCAGAGACCCGCCCTCGTGGCCGACCGGTCATCGACGGCCGGCGCCCTCTTGGCAGCACACCAAGCCACATCACCCGCAACCGAGGGCCCGAAGCAGCAGCTCCTGCTCGACGTCGGACAACGGTTCAGCCCCGTCATCTCCGGCCGCAAAGGCGATCCCGGCGAGGACAGCCCCCAGGACCAGCCGGGCTCCGGCATGAGGATCCAGGTCGAAGGCACCCTCACCGCGCGCCCGGGCCTGGTCCCGGATCTGCTCCAGGTGAGAGCGAGTGGCGGCGAGGAGCTCCCCGACGAGCAGCTCCTTGAGCTCCGGGTCCTGCGGCAGCTCGCCCAGAAGAGAGAGCACCGCCTGACCCGTGGCCCCTGACAGCGCCCGGTTCTTGTGGGCGATGAAGGCCTGCAGGTCCCCTCGCAGCGAACCGGTATCGAAGTCCTCGGCCACGGCGGCACCGGAGCCCATAGCCTCGTCGGCCACGCCGGTCTCGATCATGCGCCTGGTCGAGGCCAGGACGAGCTCGCGCTTGGTGGGCCACCGGCGGTAGAGGGTGGCGGTCGAGACGCCCGCGCGCCGGGCCACGGCCGCCGTCGTCAGCGCGGCGTAGCCGCTCTCGGCCAGGAGGTCACGCACGGCCAGCATGATCGCCGGCCCCAGAGCGGCGTCAACCGGCCGCCCCGGAGTGCGCCTGCTCCTCGGTGCTTGTGAGCCCACAGCGTTCATGGGGCGATCGTACCGACCAATAGCGAAACTGATTGACTTCGTTTCCTAAGACTGTCAGGCTGCGGCCATGCGATCCTCGGACACACACAACATCAACGACTTCGACTCCACCATCGACCTGAGCGGCATCCCGGTCGACACCAGCAGCCCCGTCATGATCACCGGCGCCACCGGCTACCTGGGCAGCTGGGTCACCAAGGGCCTGCTCGACGCCGGCGTCACCGTCCATGCCGCCGTGCGCGACCCCCAGAACACGAACAAGGTGGCCCACCTGAACCGCATGGCCGAGCAGGCACCGGGCACTCTGCGCCTCTTCGCCGGCGACCTGCTCCAGCCCGGCTCCTACGACCAGGCCATGGAAGGGTGCGCAGTCGTCATCCACACGGCCTCGCCATTCATTCGCACAGTCGAGGATCCCCAACGAGACCTTGTCACCCCAGCGCTGCAAGGAACCCGCAACGTGCTGACCGGGGTGGGGCGCACACCATCGGTCACGCGAGTGGTCCTCACCAGCTCCATCGCCGCCATGTACGGCGACGCCGCGGACATCGAGGGATACCCGGGGCGAATCCTGACCGAGACCTGCTGGAACACCACCTCCTCCCTGTCCCATGAGCCCTACCCCTACTCCAAGACCCTCGCGGAGAAGGAGGCGTGGCGACTGGCCGCAGAGCAGGATCGGTGGAGGCTGGTAACCATCAACCCGTCCATGATCCTCGGCCCCTCTCTGGGCAGCGCCCCAACCAGCGACAGCTTCTCCACGATCCGGATGATGATCGACGGCACCGCTCGCCTCGGGGCGCCGCGCGTGGGCATCAGCGTTGTCGACGTTCGCGAGGTGGCCCAGGCGCATATCGCCGCCGCTTTCCTGCCCGAGGCCCACGGCCGCTACATCGCCTCCGCGGAGGATACCGACATCTTCGCGCTCACAAGCACTCTGCTGCCGCGCTTCGGCCGATCGCTCCCGTTGCCACGGCGCGCCCTGCCTCGGCCAGTAGTAGTGGCCATGGCACCCAGACTTGGACAGACTCGAACCTATATTCGACGCAACGTGGGCTACACGGTCCGCTCCGACGCCTCGCGGAGCCGCCTCGAGCTGGGCACCCGCTACCGGCCGGTGCAGGCGTCACTGGAGGAGATGGTCGAGCAGATGCTCCCCTAGCTCGGCGGAAGAGGAGTCACTGGCCGCGGGGCCCACGACGCCGGGCGGCTCGGGACGTTCCGCCGCGCCGGCGCAGGTGGTGCCAGCGCTCGCGCCACTGGGCGTGGTCCTGCTCGATCTGGGCCAGACGTGCGGCCAGACGGTGCGACTCCTCCACCGACAGCCCGTGGGCGTGCACCCCCAGGTCGGCGAGGTGCGTGGCAACCGGGGCAGCCTGCTCGCGCAGGTCGGGCCAGCCCACCAGGTCGGGCTGCGCCGGCCGCCTCACGCCTCCGGCTGGGGTACGCACACCTTCCGGCAGCCTGATACCGCTGGGCGGCGACGCCGGACGGCGCGGCTCCGAGACGTGCTCGCCGGCAGGGACGGTGGCCTCCTCCGGGGTGCGTCCGTCGGGTGCGGCCGGCCCCTGGACCACGCGCATCACCTCGTTGGCCGGAACGTGGTCGCTCCTGCGCCCCAGCCCCAGCCCCGCCGCCGGCAGGACGAGCACCGAGAGCACCCCGGCCAGCACGAGCGTGGAGGCGAAGGAGGTCGACATGGCCTCGGCGCTGACCGCCACCTGGGTGACGGCCACGATGATGGGCAGCGCCGTCGTCGAGTAGACGGCGATCTGGAGGCTCTGACGCATCGAGTAGGCGCGTGAGCCGTCTCGACGCCGCTCCACGCGGGAGGCCAGCCACACCGGCACGCCCCGCACGAGCACCAGCAGCACGAAGAAGGCGAGCAGGTTGCCCAGGTCCCCGGCGCTGAGGCTCGAGTCGATGCCCATGCCGGAGGTGACGAAGAAGATCGGGACGAAGAACCCGTAGGCCAGGCCGTCGAGCTTCTCCTCGAACTCGGCGTCGCCCTCTGGCAGGACGTGGCGCAGGACGAAGCCGGCGGCGAAGGCCCCCAGGATGACGTCGAGATCGAAGACGGCGGCGATCGCGCACAGCCCCACCAGCAGCAGGACGGTGGCGCGGATGGTGGTCTGCGCCGTCGTCGAGGCCCCAAAGTGGATGGCCTCGACCAGGCGGCGCCCCACGCGCTTGACGCGGCTGGTGAAGCGGATGATGAGCAGGGTGATGATGAGGAAGACGCCCAGGATCACCAGGCTCACCCAGGTGGAGCGCGAGCCCAGCAGCAGCGCCATGAGGAGGATCGGGCCGACCTCGCCGATGGCTCCGTGGTTGAGGATCGAGGCGCCCACCGCTGTGGGCAGCAGACCTCGGTCGCGCAGAATCGGCAGAATCGTGCCGATCGCCGTCGAGGTCATCGCGATAGCGATGGCGATGCCGTTGGCCGACGCCGCGCCGCCGGTCACCCCGATGGCCGTCACCGCCCCGAAGGCCAGACCCAGCGAGAGTATCCAGGCGACGGCTGCGTGACGCCCGCCCGCGCCGCGCAGCTCGTTGACATCGATCTCGTAGCCGGCCATGAGGAAGAGGAAGGCGACGCCGAGCTCGCGCAGCAGCTCGATGGAGGAGCCCTCACCGGCCAGCCCCAGGCCGTGGGGGCCGATGACCATGCCGCCGAGGATGAGCAGGACGACCTCGGGCACGAGCCGCTTGGGGACGGTCCAGGAGACCAGCGGCGCCACGAGGGCCACCGCCACGATGAGCAGCAGGGAGGTGAGGACCTGATCCAGGTCGGTCATGGATGCATCGCCTCCTTGTGTCTGGTCGGTCGGGTGCGGGGAAGTCGGGATGCGCAGTGGGCCGGAACCGGCGCACGAGTCCACACGAGTCAGAGAGACTACCCCCGCCCTCGACGGCCCGGAGGCATCCGAGGGGACGCAGAGCGCGCGCGGGTGCGTCACAAGGCGTCACAATAGGGGCATGCTCATGCCGTACGCACCCTCCGCCGAACCACTTACGCGCCTGGCCGACGGGACGGTCAAGCAGATCAGCCCCTTCACCGGCACCGAGGTGTGGACCGTGCCGGGCCGCGCCAACCGCCCCATCTCGCACCCGGTCGCCGAGGTCCGCCCGCTCGAGGCGGCCGACCGCACCCACAGCTGCGCCTTCTGCTCGGGGCGCTACCTGGAGACACCCCCGGAGAAGGCACGCGTCGTGCGCCGGGCCGACGGCGGCTTCGAGCGTCTCGACGCTCTTACCGTCTCCGCCCTGTTCGACACGGTGGCCGAGTTCCGGCGGGTGCCCAACCTCTTCGAGATCCTCTCCTTCGACTACTGGCACATCAACCACGGCTACGAGATCCCCGACGCCGCCCGCGAGCGCATGGAGGCCTACCTGGCCGAGCCGGCCGGCGTCGAGCACGTCGAGCGGGTGGCGCGCACCAAGCTGGCGGCTGCGGGCGCGGACCCGGACTCCTGGGACTCGATGGACGAGCGGACCCGCCACACCTTCCTGGCGGCCTTCTTCGCCGGGGGCCACGACGTCATCGTCGGCCGACGCCACTTCACCGACGACGCCGTCGACACCTCCGCCCTGGCCGGCTCGGGAACCCTGAGCGTGGCAGAGCACCGTGCCTACACGCGCCTGGCGATCCACGCGATGCAGAGCCTGTACGAGGCCAACCGGTGGGTGCGCTACGTAGCCGTCTTCCAGAACTGGCTGCGGCCGGCCGGGGCGAGCTTCGACCACCTGCACAAGCAGCTGGTGGGCATCGACGAGCGCGGCGTGACCAGTCAGCTGGAGCTGCAGAAGGTGCGGGTCAACCCCAACCTGTACAACGAGATGGCGGTGGACTACGCCGCCTACCAGGGACTGCTCGTGGCGAGCAACGAGCACGCGGTGGCCTTCGCCGGATTCGGGCACCGCTACCCGACGCTGGAGGTGTACTCGACGTCGGCCATGCCCGAGCCGTGGCTCATGAGCCGCGAGGAGGTCGACGCCGTCGCCGACCTGGTCCACGCCCTGCACGCGGCCACGGGCGCGGACGTGCCCAGCAACGAGGAGTGGCACCACAAGCCCCTCGACGTGGACCAGCCCATGCCCTGGCACATCACACTCAAGTGGCGGGTCTCGACCCTGGCCGGTTTCGAGGGCGGCACGAAGATCTACCTCAACACGATCGACCCGTGGACGCTGCGCAACCGCGTGGTGGCGCGGCTG
This sequence comes from Actinomyces naeslundii, assembly GCF_001956585.1. Taxonomy (GTDB): domain Bacteria; phylum Actinomycetota; class Actinomycetes; order Actinomycetales; family Actinomycetaceae; genus Actinomyces; species Actinomyces naeslundii. The sequence goes on from NZ_MSRR01000009.1 coordinate 177,854, forward strand.
GAGGACCTGCGGGCGGACCGGCTCATCGCTCCGATGGCCGTGGGTGAGGAGTGCCCGACGACCCCCAACCGGCTCCTGTACAACCCGGTCCTGACCGCCAGGCCGTAGGGGCCGGTGGGCGCGATCCGACGCCGGCGGCGCCGGACTGGGCCGGCCGTACTGCACGAGGGGCGGGACAAGATGGCCGGAAGATGCCCGCACCGCGGGAGTCACAGGCCTTGCATACTCCCATCTCTGTACGTACATTATCCGCACCATGAAGGAGGTCAGAACATGCCAACCGCAACAGCCCGCAGAACCCGAAGAATCGACCTGCGCGCCACACCGCGTCAGGAGACTCTGATTCAGCAAGCCGCCTCCCAGACGGACCGCTCCGTCAGCGAGTTCATCCTGTCCTCAGCGACACTTGAGGCTGAGCGCGTTCTCGCCGATCGCCGCTGGTTCTCCGTGACATCGGAGCAGTTCGACGCCATTGAGGCCGTGCTGGACGCTCCACTGGAGGAAACGTCCCGTTTCGCCCGCCTATGGAACCGCCCCTCGCCCTTCGGGACCCGCATCGACCTCGACAACGAATCGTGAGCAGCGGAGGCCTCCAGGCCCCTCGGCGCCTCATCCGCCAGGACGTCACAGCAGGGTTCCAGAGCGGGGCGAAGGAGCTGGATGACTGGTTCCAGCGCTACGCGTGGCAGAACCAGAAGGCCAACAATGCCGTCGTATACGTCACCACCCAGGATGACGTCATTCTCGGTTACTACGCCATCACGACGGCCGCCTACTCCCGCAATGACGCACCGGAGGGACTCAATCACCGTAGCCGACCGGAGGAGATTCCATGCATCCTCCTGGCCCGGCTCGCAGTTGATGAGCGGGCCCAGGGGCACGGAATCGGCGCAGCACTACTCAAGGACGCGATCGAGCGTTGCTACATGCTCAGCCGAGAAGTGGGTGCTGCCGCCCTTGTCGTGCACTGTCGAGATGAGCAGGCGCGCTCCTTCTATCTCGCCAACGGCGACTTTCTTCCATCACCCGCCAACAACCTGCACCTGCTGCTCCCCATGAAGCGGCTGAGCCGGATGCTCGGGTCCTCCTGAGCCGAACCGGCCGCGAGAGCCGAGGGTGGGCGCAGTCCGACGCCGGCGGCGTCGGACTGCGCCGGCCGTATTGCACGAGGCCCGGGTTGTACCGACCAGGGGTTGTCCGTACTGCGCGGGCTCGGGACTCGCGTGGAGTACGGCGAAGCGGCCAGCGAGAGAGCGGGCCTCGGCGGCCGCGGCAGTCTCAGCAGCCCAGGGCGCTGCGCTCCTCGGGACCCACCCAGCCCGAGCGGCTCTCCAGGGCGCGGAACCAGCGGGCCAGCGCTGGCCAGAAGGAGATCGACGGCGCCTCCCCGCCGGGGTAGTGCTGACGCCCGCCGTACTCGTAGGACTGGACGGTGGTGAACAGGCGGATGTCGCTGCCGGTGGGCTTGTCGCCGCACAGGTACTGGCCGATCGCGACGACGGCGGACAGGGCCGGCCCGTCGAGCATCGTCAGGCCGTCCTCGCGGGAGGCCTCCATCCGCGTGGCCCGGGCCAGGAGGGTGTCGATGACGTCGAAGCCCACGAGCACGCCGTTGGCCGCAGCCGCAGCCTTCTCCGGGTCCTTGGAGTGGGTGGCCACCGCATGGCCGACGTTGATCTGGGAGCCGATCCACTCGTCCCAGGCGTCGGTGGAGTTGCGGCGGTTGAGTGGGTAGAGGTCCGGGGCGCCCTCGCGCTGGAGGTCCCACCAGGCGGTGGACAGATCGAAGAGCATGTCGCCGGAGTCGTCGCTGACGACCTCGCCGGTGGTCATGTCCACCAGGGCAGGGACGGTGGGGGGCGGCTCGTAGCCGGGGGTCTTCTCATAGACCTCGGCCAGGGAGCGGGCGCCGAGCGCCGGGTCGACGCCGGGCTCGCCGTCGGGACCGGTCAGCTCCCAGTAGCCGTCCGCACCCTTGCCGTAGGTCCAGGACACGGGAAGCGCCTCGGTCAGGCCGAGCAGGCGCCGGGCGATGAGGACGCGGCGGCACCACGGGCACGAGCCCGCCGCCACGAGTCGATAGCGCCCCGCCTCCACGGGTAGGTCGCCACTGGGTGAGAATCGGTGTGAGACTGCGATGGCCATGGGGTGCCTCCCGGGAGGGTCGTCAAGGGGGTCGTGGTGCCCAAGGCTTATCATTCCTCGCCCGACCGCGGCCGTCAGCCGATTCACACGGGGCGAACCTCCCACGCGTCACATTGCGATACGCCACCCACGCACGCCCCAGGGGACCTTTGACCCGTACGGGGACGCTCTCGACTCAACGGGCGAGGCGCAGCACCGCGGGTCAGCGCAGCGTCTCCTCGATGGAGACCACGAACTCCAGGGCGTCGTGGCCGTCCCACTGCGGCTCACCCAGCAGGTCGCGCACGCGAGCGCAGGCGGCCAGGGCGTCGTCTCGCTCGCCGCGCTCGGCGTGCAGGCGGGCCAGCATGCACAGGGCGCGCGAGGCCGAGTCCCGGTCCTCGGTGTCCATGTATCCGTCGTAGGCGGCCTCGCAGTGCTGGACGGCCTGCCAGTTCTGGCCGGTGCGCCACAGGATCCAGGCCATGTCGTCGTGCCAGTCGCCGATCTCCCAGGCCGAGGAGTAGCCCTCGGTGTCGGCCACGCCGGCGAAGGCCTGGCGGGCCTCCTCCATGACCTCCCGGGCCTCGTCGAGCCGGGCGCGGGCCATGGGCAGGGTGAGGTCGTCCACCAGCGCCCGGGCCGAGCGGCGCAGCGCTCGCCCCCGGTCCAGGCAGCCCTGGTCGGTGCGGGTGTCCTCCAGGTCAGCGGCCTGGCGGAACAGGGTGGCGGCGCGCACATTGTCCTTGAGGTTGGAGGCGGCCATCGCCGCGTGCGAGAGGTACTCCCCCGCCAGCGCCCGGCGTCCCTGGTCCTGCAGGATCCGGGCGGCGGCCAGCGAGTGCTCGGCGACACTGTCCTCCTCCCCCATGGCCATACCGGTCTGGGCCAGGAGCCGGTGCAGGTACAGGGCGATGCTCCCGGCCCCGGCGCGCTGAGCCAGGGACAGTGCGGACTCCAGGACCTCGGCGCTCTCCAGGTAGCGCTCGGAGGCCTCCAGCGCCGAGCCCAGAGACAGCAGCGAGGCCACGGCGTACAGCGTGATGCCGGCGGCCAGCATGATGTTGGCCTGCTCGCGGAACTGGGTGATGGCCTCGTCGAACTGCCCCACCTCCATCGAGGAGATGCCCAGCAGCCTCCGCCCGCGGGCGGCCAGGACCGGGGAGACCTTCTCATGGCGGCGCATGACCTCCTCGGCTAGGAGGCAGCCGTTGTAGACGTCGCCGCACTCGGCCAGGACCTCGGCGCGCGCCATGTCGAGGATGTCGTCCATCCGCTCGGCGTGGCGGTCCTCGGGGACGACCGCGGCGGCCCGGGCGACGACCTGGATCGCCCCGAGGGCCTCATCGCGGGCGTGCAGGTCGGTGAGGACCGAGGCGCCCACGAGCAGCGCGTCGGCGGCCAGGACGAGGGCATCGGTGCCACCGGGATCGAGCAGCTCGGTGGACACCAGGTCCTCGATCTGGGCCTCAACCTGCCCGATGAGCGAGGTGGCGCGCCGCAGGCGCTGGTCGCGCTCGGCCTCCAGGGGGCGCTCGGCGATGGAGTCGGCGGTGATCTCGTTGTCGAGGTTGAGCAGGTCGACGTAGTAGGCGCCCAGCGGCCCGAAGGCCAGCTCGATGAGGGGTCGGATCCGCAGGCGCTCGGCGATGGCCTCGTCCATCTCGGTACGACACGTCAGGGCGGCGGCCCGCAGCAGGCCGGTGTGGTACTCCAGGCCCGGGATCTCCTCACCGGGCGGCGGCAGCAGGTCGCGCGTGGCCACCTGGTCGACGACGTACCAGTAGTCCATCGTCGAGGAGCCGATGGAGCGGCGGTGCTCGACGTAGCGGCGCACCGCGTCCTCTCCACTGCGCACCGGCCGGGGACGCACGAGGTCCACCAGCGGGAAGGGCTCGTCACCGCCCTGGTGGCTGGTGACGGCGCGTCCGGCACGGGTGCGTCGGGCACCCGCCTCCGGGCTCGACGACGTCGTCCGGGGCGCGTGCTCCTGGATCGATCCCTCGTCGTCGGCCACGAGGCCCAGGAGGGAGGCGACGTCGGGCTCGGCGCCGTCCTCGTTTACGGTCAGGCTCGTCTGGGCCGGCTCGGGCAGCTCCTCGGAGGGCTCCAGGAGGTCGACCTCCACGCCGAGCCCGTGAACCGCGCCGGGAGCGGCGTCGAAGACGGCCCGTACCAGGGAGCGCTCCAGGTGGTCGGAGATCGTGGAGTTGCCGTTGCGGGCGTCGAACTGCTGGGCCAGGCGCCGGGCCCAGCCGGTCATCTCGGCGTAGGCGCGCGAGATGGTGGTGGAGGCCTCCAACCCCGGCAGCGGGTACCACAAGTCGGCGGTCGGGAGCTCGACGCCCAGGGCCTCCTCGCCCCGACCGGCCCGCTCGGCCTCGCGCAGCACCAGGCTCATGCCTCGCAGCGCCGACAGCAGCACGTAGGCGGACTCGGCCTGGGCCAGCCAGGGCAGGTGGCGTCGCAGGATCTCCAGGCCGCGGTCCACCCGCCTCACGAGGGCCAGGTACTCCAGGTGGTAGGACAAGGAGATGAGGGCCTTGGGCGTGCGGCGGATCTCCCGGTAGGAGCGCAGGTGGGCCTCCCAGGCGGCCCGGGGCCGTCCGGAGGCCAGCAGGGGCAGCAGCACGAGGGACTGCGTGGTCTGGGGCTGCTCGGCGCAGCCGACGGCGCCGGTCAGCACGGGCACGGCCGTGGCCACGGCCAGCTCCCACGCCTCGGTGCGGTAGGCGAAGGCCACCTGTCGCATGGGGTCGCAGCCCTCGCAGTCGGCGTTCTCATCGCGGTGGGTGGCCCGCCAGGCGGCCAGCTCCTCGGCGGCCTCCTCCTCAAGCCCCAGCAGGCCGGCGACCGAGGCGCGCTCGCCGTGGACGACGTGCATGGAGGCACCCCCGGCGCGGTAGAACTCCTCGAGGCTGGCCTCGAGCTGGCGCACCTTGTCCTTGGAGACCTTGGGATTGGCGGCCGCCACGGCCACCGCCCGCTTGAAGTGCCAGTGCAGGGTGCGCACCTGGGCGTCGTCGAACAGCTCGGGACGTCTCTGGTAGCGGGCGAGGTTCCACACGAAGGGCTCCAGCGCCTTCCACTCCTCATTGCCCTGCTGGTAGGCCTCGGTCAGGGCCAGCCGGGTGGCGACCCGCAGGTCCTCCTCACCCAGGGCGTCCGCCCAGCTGACCGCCTCCGCGACAAGGGCCGAGGTCCTGGGGCCGTGGCCGAGGGCATCGGCGTAGGCAAGGCGCTCGAGGATGTCTTCGCGTGTTGTCATGGAGTCTGTCCTTCCGGGCGGAGCCTGACGTTGCGCCGTCATGAGGCGGAGGCTTCCACCGTGCCCTGGGAGCGCCGCGGGAGACAGGCCATCATCCCGCGCCGTTCAACGATGAACGACGGCATAGGCATATCGGCCTCCTTTCATCCAGCGGGGTGGTCGTCCGACGTCCAGTGTTACCGAACAGTTATAGAATCCGCTACCGCTGCGCCGAGGGGCAACTCGACCGCAGGGCATGTCGGAGACCCACACCGTACCCCGACCGACCGGTTCGAGATCCGTCTGCTTCGACGACGTCTCTCACTACTCCAGTGTTTCCAACGGGTTTCGTACAGCCGAGACCACCGGACCCGTATGGTCTAGGACACGAGCACGGGCTCGGGGGTGTCGGTTGTCTCAACCCCGGTTCCGCCTTCAGCATCACCCAGGGCAATCATGTCCTCATCACTCTTGACGCCGGCGTCGGACTCCGCATCGACTTCTGCAGCGGCCTCTGAACCGGCCTCTGAACCGGCCCGCGCAGCCCGCGAATCGGCCTCTGTCCGGGACTGCGCGTACGCGTCGGTTCCGGGGCCGCTGACGACGGCGGCCATCTCCGGCGTCTGCGTCGTATCGGGCAAGGCGACGGCAACCGCCTCCTGCGCCGTCGTCTCGCCGGCGGTCTCGGTGCCGGTCGGGCCGGCAGCGTCGTCGAGGATGCCGAGGACCTCGCGCAGAGCCTCGTCGACGCCGTCGAGAATGAAGTCCATGGTGCCGGCGAGCTGGGCGTCGTCGAGCCCGGCCCCGATATTGGTGAGCACCTCGGCGCACAGGCTCAGCCCAGCGTCATCAACCTCGGTGTAGAGGGCGGGAATGAGCCGGCCGCTGGAGACCTCCTGGGCCACGGCGCGCACCCGCGAGAGCATCGCGGCGCTCGGGGCGGGGCCGCCGAGATCGTGGTGGGCGCGCACGGCGAGAATCCGACGGTCGACCACCGTGAGCACGTAGTCGAAGCCGGCCACCGAGGAGCGCACCAGCCCCTCGGACAGGTCGATGTCGTAGCCGTAGCCGCACTGGGCGAGCCAGGCGGCCAGGCGCCTGAGGGTCACGGTCGGGGTCACGGCCCCCTCCGGCTGGTTCCACCAGGCCATCAGTCCTCCTCCCAGGTGACGAGCTCGGGGAAGCGCTCCTCCACGGTGGCGAAGAAGGCCCGGGTCATTCCCAGGCCCATGTCCAGGAAGGCGTCGAGCTGGGCATCGCTCATTCCCTCACCGACGTAGGCCACCATCTGGGTGCTCAGCAGCAGCGAGCTCGGGTCGTGGGCGGGGGTGACGGCCAGGTCCGGACCGTAGGTGGCGCGGTGCTGGGTGTCGATGAAGACCCGCATCTCGTCGAGGCGGCAGGCCGCAGGACGCCCGCGCCACATGCCGGCCACGACGAGGGCGGCCTTCTCGTCATGCAGGTAGATGCCGATGTCGCAGCCCGGGTAGCCCATGAAGACGGCACCGTCCTCCTCCGGGCCGGCGGCGATGCCGCGCTGGGACAGCCAGGTCTCGACCCTGGCCAGGGTCAGTGCCGGTTGTGCGCTCATGGGCGGGTTCGCCTCCTTCCCGGTGCTGGGTTGTTGCAGGTCTGATGGGAATTGACACGGCTGTGACACCGGCCGGCGGCCCGCCGACACCGACGCGCGAGCCGGACTCAGAACTCGATATCGGCTGCGATGTCAGCGACCGTGTCGACCTGGCCGGTTCCGGTCTGTGCGCTGCGCACGCTACCCGGAGAAGCCCCTTTTCCCCTAGTCGAGCCCGGTGCACCGACGGCGTCGGGCCGGCTCGCCGTAGCAGAACCCGCCGGGCCGCCTGCGGCTGCGGGGGCGTCGGGACCGTCCGGGAGGCGGCCCAGCGCCTGGTCCAGGGAGCGGCCCAGCACCCCGGAGGCCGACTCGGCCAGAGTCAGGCAGCGCGAGTCCATCTGCTCGGAGGTCTTGTAGCTCCGGCGGCCGGCGGCCGACGTGCGCCTCCCCTTCCCGGCGCGAGCGGCAGGCTCGGTGCGCGAGGCACGGGAGCGCTGCGGTGCGCCCGAGGCGCCGGCGCCTCCTCGTCCAGCCGATCGGGCGGCGGAGTTGCTGTCCTGGGACTTCTTGCGGAAGCCGACCATGGTGGTCCTTTCGGGAGTCGAGCGGCCTTGGGCCGCGCAGGGAGTGAAGAGATGGTGAGCCGACGGGATCCGCGAAGGAAGACGCGGGGCGCGCCGTCGGCTCGGGCCGCGTCCGCAGTACCGGCGGGCCAGGCCGAGCGGGCGGCGAGATGGGACGCTAGCGGGGCACCTCGCAGGAGAGCTGGTCGGCGGCGCGGGCCTGCTGGCTCCACAGCTCCTCGGTGAAGGTGCCGTCCAGGATGGAGCGCGCCAGCGGCTCGTCGGGGCGCATGATGTCGCGCACCGTCTGGAGGATGAGCTGGCGGCGGTCGGTCAGGCCCTCCTGGCCGAGGATCTGGGCCGAGCGACCCAGGCCGCCCATGAAGTTGACGTACTCCATGGCGTGGTACTGAGGGGAGACCTCGTCGGGGCGCAGCTGATGGGTACGCGTCTCCAGCGCGTTGCGCACGTCGCGGCGCAGGGCCTCCTGGCCGCCCTCGGAACGCACGTAGAAGGGCAGCAGGCGGTTCATCATGAGGTGATGGGCGATGGCGTAGTCGACGTAGTAGAAGAAGGCCAGGCCCACGCCCTCCTCAGCGGACTGCTCCGACTCCGACTTCTGCCACTCGGCGTAGCAGGTGGTCTTGGCGACCTCCTTGGCCCAGGTGGGCGCGGCCACCATGGCCTCGGTGGGTTGGAAGGCCACGCGCGACTTGCAGCGCGGACAGGTGATGAACACCGGCATGTGGTAGAGCTCGGGCAGCGGCACCGGGTCGCCGCACTTGTCGCAGGTGAAGGAGAACTGGGCCTGACGCCAGTCGGTCATGGCCCGGTTCCACTCCTCGCGGGCCTGCTCGGCACGGCCGGGCGCGAAGACCTCCTCGATGATGTTGCGCAGGCGCACCTCGAAGCCGGCCACGAGGTTGGCCGCGTCCTGAAGGCGGGCGGAGAGCTGGCGATCCTCCTCGATGGACAGGTCGGCATCGATGTCCAGGAAGGGGGCGAAGTGCTTGGCGAAGACCCGCTGGGCCTTGGTGTGCAGGAACATGATCTGGGCCTCGACCTCCGAGCGGAAGGCGGAGACGGAGGCCGGATCGGTGATCTGCATTTCCATCGCGGTGCGGGCTGAGCTGACGCCGAACTCCCGGGCACGGGCCTCCAACCGGTCCAGGTAGGTGCTCAGGCGCTGAGTGAGTGCCTGAAGCCGCCGGTAGTAGCGGACGTAGGCGGACATGTCAGGCTCCTTGCGGTGGAGGATCGGGAGTATTACGGAGGAAGGCACCGGTTGCCGGGGCTGTCCGGGCGCGGCTCGGTGTCGGCGACGACGCCGATTCACGAGCCCGGCGCATCAGGCACCCACGGCTGTCAGCACTGTGGATGCTACTCAACTGGAGACTTCAACTGCGACCTGATCGTGATCTTTTGAAATCGCGAGGCTCAAAATCTGGGCAGGACTCCCCCTTGCCATTCCTCCGACGACATGGCTTCTCGGCTGTCTACAACGGCCGCGGCAAGCCGGAGAAAAGTCGGGGCTCCGCTCAGGCCGGAGCAACTCAGGAAGCACCACGAAGTGACAAGGATCATAGTGTTGGTGCTGGCGTGAAAGCACTGGTCATGACGCCATTCGTAATCTCTCCGTTATCCAAGAGATCGGGCGGGGCGGCTGGTGGCTGAGAGCGGTTGTTCCTTCCCACCCAGGCCGATAGGTTGATATCGTTCGCCCGCAGGTGCCAGTCGACGTCAGACACCTGTCCTCCTATCGGCCTTCTTCCGACACTGTCGTCAAGCACCCAAGGCGCAGTTGCCATGTCTCATGTCAAGACGGCGCTGATCATCTGGTCAGTCCTGGCCATCGGCCTCATCATCTACTACGTCTGGCTGCGCCAGCACGTACTTCGCATCCAGGACCCACGGGGCGAGGTCTACGGGGCCGTCGCACTCACGGTGGTGACGTTCGGGGGCCTCCTCTCGGCCCTAGTCATCCGCGTCGTCACTGCGTTTCTGCACCGCCCAGCCGCGGCGGCCGCCATCTCACTGCAGATCTCACTGCTGACCGGTGCCCTCCTCATCCTCATGGTGGTGCTGTCGCAAGTCACTGCTTTCACGCCCGCCGTCGAGGGGTCCGACCCGATCTCGGAGCTGCGCCCCGTCACTGTCAACGGCCGCACGGAGTGGCTGTCCCTGCGCGGCCGGGACCGAAGCAAGCCCGTCCTGCTGTTCCTCTCCGGTGGGCCCGGAGGCTCACAGCTGGTGACCGCCCGCCATTGTTTCGCCGACCTGGAGCGCGACTACGTCGTCGTCACCTGGGAGCAGCCGGGGGCGGCGAAGTCCTACAGCGCGATCAACCCAGCGGACATCACTCTCGAGACCTACCTCGCCGACGGCGCCGCAGTCACCGAGATCCTCAGGCGCGAGTTCGGTCAGGACCGCATCTACCTCATGGGCGAGTCGTGGGGCTCGGCACTGGGACTCATGATGGCGCGCGAGCACCCGGAGCACTACCGGGCCTTCATCGGCACGGGTCAGATGGTCGACTTCCTCGAGACCGAGAGGATCGACTACCAGATGGCTCTTGAGGACGCCCGCAGGACCGGGAACAAGAAGCTGGTCGACAAGCTCGAAGAGCAGGGACCGCCGCCCTACGAGTCGCGCATCGCCCTCAAGACGAACGCCTACCTCTCCCCGCTGTATGGGACGTCGGCGCGTACCGGACAGCTCCGTGGCGCCACCTTCTCCACCATGGAGGGACCCTACGGGGTCGAGTACGGCCTGCTCGACAAGATGGCCTTCTTCTGGGGCCTGTACCGGACCTTCGACTCCGTCTACGGCAGGCTCTACCCGATCGACCTTCGCCAGTCCGCGGCCGAGCAGCAGATCCCGGTCCACATCTTCCACGGCCGCTACGACTACAACGCGCCCACCAGTCTGGTGGAGGACTACTACGCACGCCTGCGGGCGCCGCGTAAGTCTCTGGTCTATTTCGAGCACTCGGGTCACAACCCCTGGCAGACCGAGAACGAGCTCTTCATCGACCACGTGCGGCGGGCCCTTGCCGAGTCGGCCTAAGGCGGTTCCGCGCGTTCGTAGGCCCGGCGCTTTACAGCCGGGCGGTGCGAGCGGGGTCGAGGCGCAGGGGAACACGTTCGCCGGCATCGTGAGGGCGCTGGGCCAGGGCCGTGACGCGGGCCGGCACACGATCGACAGTGGCATCGGTTCCGACACCGGTTTCCTTGGTCAGCTCGGCGAGCTGCTCGGGGGCGAGCTCGACCTCGGCCTCCCACTGGCCACGGCGCAGTCGCGAGGCCAGGACGGTGGCTGACAACCGTGTCTCCGCAGGATCCCCTCGCTCCTCCGAGCCGCCCGCCGCATCCTCGACCACGCGCAGCGCGCCGGGCGCGAGGGCGAGGTCGCCGACGACGTCGAATCCAAGGAACCGCGCCACCTTGCTGCTTCCGGGGTCGGTCCACAGGCGCTGGGGGGTGTCCAGGCGCAGGAGCCGGCCGGACTCCATGACACCGACCCGGTCGGCCACGGTCATGGCCTCGTCCTGGTCGTGGGTGACGTAGAGCGCCGTGGTGCCACCCTCGCGCAGGATGGCGCGCACGTCGGTGGCCAGTTGCTCGCGCAGGGCCCGGTCAAGGGCGGACAGGGGCTCGTCGAGCAGCAGGAGCCTCGGCGCCGGCGCCAGCGCCCGAGCCAGGGCCACCCGCTGTGCCTGCCCGCCGGACAGGGTCGTCACCCGCCGCCGCTCGAAGCCGGGCAGGCCGACGAGCTCAAGCATCTCGCGCACCCGCTCACCCCGCCGTGCGCGCGGCAGACCGGTGAGCCCGTAGGCGATATTGCCGCCGACGTCGCGGTGCTCGAAGAGCTGGCCGTCCTGGAACATGAGGCCGAAGCCTCGCCTGTGAACGGGCACGCGCACCATGCTCCGCCTGTCCCAGGCGACGTCGCCGTCGGCCACGTCCTCCAGGCCGGCCACCGCCCGCAGCAGGGAGGACTTCCCCGAGCCGGAGGCCCCCAGGAGGGCGACGACCTCTCCGGCGGCCACGTCCAGGTCGACGCCGTCGACGGCGTGCAGGTCCCCGTAGGCCACGGCGAGCCCGCGCACCGACAGGCCCGCAGGAGCATTGGTATCGCTGGTGCTCGGGCTCATGGCCGCTCGCCTCCGTCCTTCCTGGGCCCGCGCAACCGGACCGTCTCGTTGTCTTCGCCCGCCGCTTGCCCACCGGTTCCCGCGGGCCCTCTTCGCCCGGGACCGAGCCGGGTCTGGAGCCACTCGCAGCCGAGCATGACGGCGGCGCTGCCCACCGCCAGGACCACGCCACCAGCCAGCGCCATCCCCTGATTCTGGGAGCCGGGGCTACCGATGAGCCGGTAGACGACCACCGGCAGGGTCGGTTCCTGAGGCCGGGACAGGAACGATGTCGCCCCGAACTCCCCCAGCGACGTCGCCAGAGCGAAACCGGCCGCCAGCCCGCCGGCGCGCAGCAGCTGGGGCCCGTCCACGGTCAGCAGCACCCGACCGGGCCCGGCCCCCAGGGCGGCCGCGGCCTCGCGCTGACGCGGGTCGATGGCGCGCAGCGCCGGCAGCAGGGTGCGCACCACGAGCGGCACGGCCACGACGGCCTGCGCCAGCGGCAGGATCCACCAGGAGCGGGTCAGGGCCAGCGGCGGGCGCGCCAGGGTGAGGAGGAAACCGAAGCCGACCGTCACGGCGGAGACGCCCAGCGGCAGCATGAAGGCGGCGTCGAGCCCGGTGATGACCCGGGCGAGCGCCCGGCTGCGGGGTCGGCGCGAGACGACCAGACACACGGCCACCCCCAGGGTCAGGGCGATGGCCGCGGCCGCCACGGCCACGGACACCGAGTTCGCGGCCGCCTCCCACACGGTCACGAGCAGGGCGCTGCGCCCGCCGGTCGTGCCCAGGTCGGTGTAGTTCGCCAGCGTCCAGGCGCCGTCGCGCTGCAGGGAGCGCACCACAAGCACCGCCATCGGCGCCACCAGCAGCCCCCCGATCGTGACGGCGGTGACCGCGAGCGCGGGGGCGTCGGCGGCGCGCAGCCGCCCGGCCGGCGCCTCGGTGCGCAGGCGCAGGCGCGTCTGGGTGGCGGCGCGCGCCCGCTCGGCCACCCACAGCGCCAACGCGATGACGCCGAGCTGGACGACGGACAGGACCGCGGCACCCCGCAGGTCGAGGTATTGGGTGGTCAGCCGGTAGATCTCGGTCTCGATGGTTCCGATCCCCACCCCGCCGAGCACGAGCACCACCCCGTAGGCGGTGGCGCAGAACAGGAAGGTCAGGGAGGCTGCCGAGGCGATGGCGGGGGCCAGCGCGGGCAGGGTGACGGTGGCGAAGGCCCGTCCCGGCGAGGCCCCCAGCGCCCGGGCGGCCTCCACGGCGCGCGGGTCGAGCCGCGACCACATGGTGCCCACGGTGCGCACGACGAGCCCGTAGTTGAAGAAGGCCAGCGCGGCCACGACCGCGGTCAGCGTCCCGTCCAGGCCCAGGGCCTCCAGGGGCCCGCCGCGGGTGACCAGGGCGTGGAAGGCGACGCCGACGACGACGCTGGGCAGCACGAAGGGCACGGTCACCACACCGCGCAGCAGGTCGCGGCCGGGGAAGCTGCGCCGGTAGAGCACGAGGGCCCCGGGGATGCCGAGAGCCACGCACACGGCCGTGCCGAGCGTCGCCTGGGTGAGGGTCTGCGTGAGGATCCGCCAGGTGCGCTCGCGGGCCAGGACCTCGCCGAAGCCACTCAGGTCGAGGGCGCCGTCCGGCGCGAGGCCGCGGCCCACGAGGGTGACCACGGGCCAGGCGAAGAAGACTGTCAGGAAGGCCAGCGGCCCGGCGACGGCCAGGGTCCAGCCAACCCGCTCGCCCCAGCTCGGCCGGGGGCCGCCGGGAGTGACGCCGGTCCTTCCGGCGGCCGCCCCAGCGGACCGGGAGGCATCGGCGTCGGCTCGTGCGGTGACGTCGGCCCCTGGAGTCTCCTCGCGCGGCACGGTCACTTGCCGACGGCCTCCGTCCAGGTGCCCAGCCACTCCTCGCGGTGGGCGGTGATCTCCTTGGGGTCGACCTTCACCGGCGCCTTCGACAGTGGCCCGAACTTCGTGAGCGCCTCGGGCAGGGCGGCGTCGGACAGGACCGGGTACATGTACATCTGGCCGGGGATGTCCTCCTGGACGGCCTTGGAGAGCATCCACGTCACGAAGGCCTTGCCGCCCTCGGGGTTGGCGGCGCCCTTGAGGACCCCGGCGTACTCGACCTGGCGGAAGGCCGTGTCCAGCAGGGCGGAGGTGGAGCTGGAGACTCCGTCGTCGGAGACCGTGAAGGAGGGCGAGGAGGCGTAGGAGACGACGATGGGGTAGGTGCCCTTGCCGCCGCCGGAGAAGTCGGTCTCGTAGGCAGCAGTCCAGTCCTCGGCGATCCGGGCGCCGCCTGCGGCAAGCTGCTTCCAGTAGTCGGCGAAGGAGCCTGCACCGAAGTGACCGATGGTGGCCAGCAGCCAGGCCATGCCGGGCGAGGAGTTCGTGGGGTTGATGGCCACGAGCAAGCCCTTGTACTCGGGCTTGGTGAGGTCCTCGAAGGTGGCCGGGGGCTTGAGGCCCTTGCCGGAGAAATAACCAGTGTCGATGTTGAGGCAGACGTCGCCGACGTCGATGGGCGCGAGGGCCGGAGTGTCGGCGACGACGTAGCTCTCGGCGCCCTTGGGCAGGGTGACGGTGGCGGAGGTGTCGATGACGCCCTGATCGAGGGCGCGGGTGGCGTAGGTGTTGTCGATGCCGAAGACGGCGTCGCCCAGGGGCGCGTCCTTGGTCAGGACGAGCTTGTTGACCAGCGCGCCGGCGTCCCCGGAGGTGGCGACCTTGAGGGTGTAGCCGGTCTCGGAGGTGAAGGCCTTCATGAGGTCGTCCGAGACGTGGAAGGAGTCGTGGGTGACGACGGTGACGGTCTTGGAGTCGGCTTTCTTGCCCTTGCCGCAGGCGGCCAGGCTCAGGCCGACGGCGCCGGCGGCGGTTCCGGCGAGCAGGGCGCGGCGGCTGAGGGTCGGGCGGGGGCGGCCGGGGCGGTGGATGGGCTGGGTGGTCATGTGTGCCTCCTGGATGGTTCTCCGGAGGGCCCGGACGCCATCTGCGGCGCACCGGGGAGATGGACTCGACTTCCTTCGCCGGTGCTAACCGGAGCAGGTTCGAGGGTCTGCGGGCTTCCGCACTCTCAGCGCCGTCGGCATCGGCCCGTCGACCAGTCGCGGCCGGGCCGACGACGGGGCGCTCCCCTGTCGTTGCAGGCCAACTGTAGTTCGACCCCGCCCACCGGCACCAACTCCGCACTCCTGCGCCGGCTTCGCGCCTCACGGGCATCAGTTCCTGGCCGAGGAAGACTCCGCCCGCAAGGTCGTAGCGCAGGTCGCCGGTTCGTACCCTTAACCCCCGAACGCGCGACCTAAGGAACGACCGCGCGCCGAGCAGGTTGCGCGCTTTCGGGGTATTCCATCCGCTGACGTCCGCCGACCTTATGTCTCATGACACTGGGGCTCTGGCAACCATGGCCTCGGCTGCGACAGCGAGCGGATCCATGGGATCCTCGTCCAGCAGACGGGGGAGGTCGTCACCCGTTCCGGCCAGGAAGCCGTGCCTGATGACGCTGGCGATCGAGAGCATCAAGGGTAGGCGGAAGGCCGGCATCCCACCCCCGGCGAGCAGCTGCCGGTAGTCGCCCAGGCTAATGTCCCTCACCTCCCAGCCCAGGCGGCCTGCGACGTCGGCGACGGACACCGTACGGCTTCCCACCAGCTCGTATACCCTCCCCTCGTGCCCGCCCGGGTCGCTGAGAACCGAGGCAGCCGCGCGGGCCAGGTCTCGTCGCGCCACTGCGGCGACGGCTCCGTCTCCCAGCGGGGACACGATTCTCAGCGCTTCCCCTTGCTTCTCCCACGACAGTGGGGCCGCGAGAATCTCGGCGTAGACGCCGTTGCGCAGAATGGTCCATGTCATATCGCTAGCCATGATGATTCGCTCGGTGACTCGGTGCGGCAGCGCCATCGATAGGTGGTCGCCCGCGCCAGTGAGGCTCGTGTAGACGAGGTGAGAGACGCCATCGCGCTCCGCGACCTCAACAGCGGCGCGGTTGAAGGCGATCTGCCGATCGTCCTCCTGCGCCCCGGCGGATACCAGCAGCAGGGTGTCGACGCCGTTGAAGTCCAGGCTGTCCGGGGCGCTGAAGTCGACATGCCGTTGCCCCGCCGACGGCGTGCGGCTGCCGCCCACCGCCGGAATGCCGCGAGCGCGCAGCTCCGCCAGGACGGCTGAGGACAACCGTCCGCTCGCACCGGTCACCATGATCATGAGTAGGCTCCTTCAGACTCAACCGCGCTCCGGCGGCCGGCTCCCGCAGCCAGCGGGCCTTTTGCGCATGAGCCTGAGGCATCGTGCACGCACCCACAAGGAGGCAGTTTCTTGTCACCGACACACAGCGATGTGACCACTGAAGATCCCGGTCCGGAGCCTCTGGAGCGCTGCACCCGGGCGCACCGCGAGGATCCTGGCGTCCGAGCGGTCCACGACCGGCTGGGAGACAAGTGGTCCCTGCTGGTCATCGTGGAGCTGACGCGCGGTCCACTGCGCTTCCGGCAGCTGCAGCACGCCGTCGGCGGGGTTTCCCAGCGCATGCTCACCTTGACCGTGCGCCGGCTCGAACGTGACGGACTGGTGCGCCGCACGGTCTACCCCACGGTTCCCGCCCAGGTCGACTACCGGCTCACCGAGATGGGGGCGAGTCTGACGCATCTGCTGAGAGCCCTCGCCGACTGGTCGCTGGCGCACCGGGAGGACATCGCCCACGCTCAGGCCGATTACGACCGTGCCCACCCGGGCAGACCCGTGCGTTAGATCGTGGCGCGAGCTTCCCGCGCGAGCGGGCTCAGCGGCCTCCCCCTAGGGAGGAACCGGACTCGGCGCCGTCGTCCGAAGGGCGGAGGGGCGGCTCCCACAAATCGTTCCAAAGACGCTCCCGCCCACTCGACGCCGCCTCCTAACCTGATCGCATAAGCGCAAGGCGGCAAAGGCGGCATCTGCCGGCTCCGGACCTATGATGAGCGCCGGCTCGTCGACACCCACCACCTCGCGCCATGCCGGGAAGAGTCCGCCTCCCCCGCGTCCAAGAAAAACCCAACGCCCCTGCACCACGAGAGGAACCCACCCCTATGAGCACCCCCTGGTTCCTCTTCACCCCGCTGGTCGATATCGCCGCCCTGGCGCTGTGGTGGGGGCTCCTCAAGCTCTCACGGCGCCGCGACAATCGCCGGCTGCGCAACGGAATCCTGTTCCTGCTCCTGGCCGGCTCCACGGTAAGAGCACTGCTCCATCTCGCCTCCCTCATCCCCGCCCTCAAGATCCCAGTAGGACTGGGCGGCGTCGCCTTCTTCCTGCTCATCGCCCTCATGCCGTTCCTGCTTATGTTCAACGGCGTCGTCCTCATCCGCCGCGAGGGGCGACGCCTGAGCAACCTGCTGTGCCTGGCGGCCGGCCTGGGACTCATCGCCACGCCGGTGGCCGCTCTCGCCCTGGTGGCCACCGTCAACCCGTGGGCCCTCTTGCTCGCCGCACTCATGTTCTGCGCCTGCGCCTACCTGGGCGTCTTCCTCCTCATCTTCTTAGGCCAGACGGTGGTGCAGCGGATCTGGGGCGGGCGTCGGGCCATGCCGCACCCCGACGTCGTCGTGGTCCATGGCGCCGGGCTCATCAACGGGAAGGTCGGGCCGCTGCTGGGCTCACGGATCAAGGGAGGCATCGATGCCTGGCGCGATGAGGACGCCCTGCGCCCCGGAGTTCCGCTGCTGGTCATGAGCGGTGGGCAGGGTCCCGACGAGCCGGTCAGCGAGGCGCGCGCCATGGCCGACTACGCGATCGCCCGCGGCGTCCCGTCCGAGCGGATCCTCCTGGAGGACCGTTCGACGACGACCCGCACGAATATCGCCTGCACCCGTGACCTCCTGGCCAAGCGAGGCATGGTCGACCCGCAGGTACTGCTGGTGACGAGCTCCTTCCACGCGGTGCGCACCGCGATCCTCGCCTCCGACATGGGGGTGCCGTGGGCGGTGGCGCCAGCGCGCACGGCCTGGTTCTACATCGTCAACGCCTGGCTGCGCGAGTACGTCGCCGTCCTGACCTACCGGCGCCGCCCCGCCCTGGCCTGCGCCGCCGTCGCCGGTGTCTTCGCCGTGCTGTACGCGCTGCTGGCCCTCGGCGCCCAGACGGGGCTCATCGGCTGAGTGGAGCCGCATCCCGTAGCATCCTTCGGCCACACATTTCAGAACAAATGTTCTTGACTGATCGTTCCAGAACATCTATTCTGAATTCATGGGACGACGACGAACCTTCATCGAGAACGAGGCCATCGACTCTGCCACGGCGGTCTTCGCCGAGCATGGCTTCGCCGGCACCTCCGTGGACGACCTGGTGCGGGCCACCGGCGTCAGCCGCGCCAGCCTCTACGGGGTCTTCGGCTCCAAGGACGGACTCTTCCAGCGCTGCCTCACCAACACGCTGACCGCTCTGATCCCCGGGGCCACCCGGAGCGAATCCGCCGACGCCGCAGGGGCGAGCCGTGACGAGCTCGACCTGGTCCTTGTGGCGCTCATGGAGCTCGCCCCCTGGGACCCGGCAGTGCGCGACGCCCTCGTCACCACCCTGCACCAGGCGGGCGTCACCGCCGAGGCGCTCGGCCGACGCCTGCTGGAGCGAGCCGGCGCTACGGCGTCGGACTCAACAGCACCAGTCTCGCCGCCGGCATAGCCTGCACCGGCCCCGCCAGCATCAGCCAGAAGCACACCTCCCAGCCGACCTGCCCACGAAAGGAACAGACATCATGAGCCGCAACACCGTTACCATCACCGATACCTCCCTGAGCGTCGAGCCGCACGGGCTGGACAAGATCTGGTCCTTCACCTCCCGGCTGGAGTTCCCGCTCGCGCACGTGCGCGGCGCCACGCACGACCCCGGACTGCGCCACGAGCCCAAGGGGTGGCGCGGGCCCGGGCTGCAGACGGGCGGTAAGCTCTCCGGAACCTTCCACGCCAACGGAACAGCGCAGTTCTGGAACATCTCCGGCTACGAGAACACGCTGGTCATCACCTTGGAGGACGAGCGCTTCACGCACCTCTACCTCACGGTCGACGATCCCGCCGGCCTGGCCGCGGAGATCAACGCCGCCATCCGCCCCTCCCAGGCGTGAGCCGCTGCGTCGTCCGGCTGGGCGGTCGGCGCCACGCGGGCGGCCACTGGCTGCACAGTCGGCGCAGGTGCGGCATGATCAGGGCAAAGTGGCGCCGACACCGTCAGCCCGCCACCAGCACCCAGGCACCTACGCACGTCGCCCGACCGGGGCACAAGGAGGACTCATGAGCGCACAGGACCCCGTCGAGATCGACCAGACCACCGACTTCATGTGGAAGGCGACCGCGGCTGTGGCCACGCTCGCCTCCGGGTTCGTGGCCGAGAAGGTCGTGGCCCTCGGCTGGCGGGCGATCTCCGGTCGGCCCGCCCCCCGTGAGGAGGACCAGCTCCTCAACTACAAGCTGGCCGAGATCGTCACCTTCGCCATCATCTCCGGGGCCACTGTCACCCTGGTGCGTGAGCTCGGGCTGCGCCAGGCCGCCAAGTGGTACAGCGCCCGCCGCCCCGACTCCCCGTACGCGCTGCGCGCCATCGGCAACTGAGAACCATTCCTTCAAGGTGTGCCGGCCCCATTCCAGGGTCGGCACACCCCTATTTTTCGGCTCGCTCGTCGCCGGCTCTAGCGTCCCGACCCTTCCCTCAACCACGGCTCCTCACCGACCCACGGGTAGGCTGACGGGAGCGCCAACGGTGTGCCGCGCAGGCGACCCTCCGGGGCGCCGTCGGCCCACCTCCCAGCGCTTCCGCCTTGACCTTCGGAAACCTGAGGAAACCCGCCCCGATGAGTGCCGTGCAGATCGCCTGTGTCGTCATCGTCGTGATCGCCACGACGATCGGTATCGCAGTTTTCGCACGCGCCTGTTTCACTATTGCCGCCCGCATGGCCGTGGGCCGCGCGACCGCACCGGAGCGCCTGCGCCCGGTCGGCCGGCGCCTGACGCTCACGCTGGGAGCGCTCGTGGGCCACACCGCCTTCAAGGGCCGCCCCTTCATCAAGGCCGCCCACTGGCTGGTCATGGTCTCCTTCCCACTGCTGTTCCTCACGCTCGTGGCCGGCTACGGACAGGTCCTGGGCGGACCCAGCTTTGCGCTGCCGCTCATCGGGCACGCCGCCTGGTGGGCCTGGGTCGTCGAGCTCATCGCCTGGCTGTCCACGGCTGGGATCGTGGGCCTGACGATCCTGCGCTGGCGCCTGACCCGGGCCGGCCGGGCCGCCCCGCCCTACGCCCCGGACTCCGACGGCGGCAAGCGTCCGCGCACCTCGCGCTTCGCCGGGTCGACGTCGGCCCAGGCGAAGTTCGTCGAGGCCACGATCATCGGGGTAGTTGCCTGCGTGCTGGCCCTGCGGATGCTCGAGCACGCCCACCTGGCCGCCTCCCCCGACCCGGCCGAGCGCGCCCTGGCCTCCTGGACGCACTTCCCGCTGACGGCCTGGACCGGCAGCCTGCTCAGCCCCTTGGGCACCAGTGCCCTGGGCAACGCGATCCTCATTGTCGCCACCATCAAGGTGGTGCTGTCGATGACCTGGTTCGTCGTCGTGGGCCTCCAGCCCTCGATGGGCGTGGCCTGGCACCGGTTCCTGGCGATCCTCAACGTCTACGCGCGCCGCGAGGTGGATGGCTCCAAGGCCTTGGGCCCGCTCCAGCCACTCATGATCGGCGACGAGCCCCTGACCGAGGCCACCATGGACACGCTGGAGGAGGCCATGGAGGCCGCCGACTCCGGCGAGGGCCCCGAGGTCAAGCTGGGCGTGGGCCGCATCGAGGACTTCACTTGGAAGGGCCTGCTGGACTTCTCCACCTGCACCGAGTGCGGCCGCTGCCAGGACCTGTGCCCGGCGTGGAACACCGGCAAGCCCCTGTCCCCCAAGCTGTTCGTCATGGCGCTGCGTGACCACCACGCCGCGGCCGCCCCCTACCTGCGGGCTGCCGGCGCCCTGGGCGTTGAGCCCGATGACGTCACCGAGGAGATGGTGGCCTCTCGCCCCGCCTCTGGGGGGATGGTCGGCAAGGCCCTGGGCATGCACGACGGGCTGGCGCGCGAGACGAACCTGGGTCTGGAGCCGGGCACCGCCCACACCGGCGACGTGCTCGGCGCCCTGCTGGAGGCTAAGGCCGCCCCCACCGAGACGGGCGTGGCCACGCGGCCGGCGCCCCTTGCCGGGGAGGTCATCCCCGCTGATGTCCTGTGGGCCTGCACCACCTGCGGGGCCTGCGTGGACCAGTGCCCGGTGGACATCGAGCACGTGGACCACGTCGTCGACGTGCGCCGCCAGCAGGTGCTCATGGAGTCGGCCTTCCCCAAGGAACTCGGCGGCATGTTCCGCAAGATGGAGTCCAAGGGGAACCCGTGGGGCCTGCCGGCGCGCAAGCGCATGGACTGGGCCAAGAACCTGGACTTCGAGGTGCCGGTCATCGGCGACGACGTCGACAGCGCCGCGGACGTCGACTACCTGTTCTGGGTGGGCTGCGCCGGCGCCTACGAGGACCGGGCCAAGAAGACGACGCGGGCTGTGGCCGAGCTGCTGCACACCGCGGGGGTGAGCTTCGCGGTCCTCGGCGACGCCGAGACCTGCACCGGTGACCCGGCCCGGCGCGCCGGCAACGAGATCCTCTACCAGATGCTCGCCGCGCAGAACGTGGAGACGCTGAGCGAGGTCGGGGCGCAGAGGATCGTGGTGACCTGCGCGCACTGCTTCAACACGATCTCTCGGGAGTACCCGCAGATCGGGGGTCGCTACGAGGTCCTCCACTACACCCAGCTGCTCAACCGCCTCGTGCGCGAGGGCCGGCTGCGCCCCCTGCCTCCGCAAGCCGAGCCCCCGGTGGAGTCGTCGAGCCAGGAGACAGCCGACAAGGCGGCGAGCGCGCCGAGCGTCCCGACGGTCACCTACCACGACGCCTGCTACCTGGGCCGCCACAACCAGGTCTACTCCCCGCCGCGCGAGCTGCTGGAGGCAACCGGCGCGAGCACGGTGGAGATGCCGCGCAGCCGCGAGCGGGGCTTCTGCTGCGGGGGCGGCGGGGCGCGCGCCTTCATGGAGGAGACGATCGGGACGCGGATCGCCGTGGAGCGCTCGCGCGAGGCCATCGGCACCGGCGCACAGGTCATCGCCACCGCCTGCCCCTTCTGCACCACGATGCTCTCCGACGGCGTCGCCTCCGAGGGCGCGGACGTGCGGGTCACCGACGTCGCCACCCTCATGCTGGAGGCCGTGCGCCGCGGCGGGGAGTAGCTGGTCCCCACCCGTCCCGCTCTGTCGGGAGGTCAGCGCTTGCGCGCCCGCAGACCCTCCCAGTACTCCAGACGCTCACGGATACGGCGCTCGTGGCCGTTGGCGGTGGGCTCGTAGAGGGGCCGGCGCTCAACGCCGTCGGGCAGGTAGTCCGCGCCGGAGAAGCCGTCGGTCGTGTCCGGGTCGTACTCGTAGCCCTCGCCGTAGCCGAGCTCCTTCATGAGCCGGGTGGGGGCGTTGAGGATATGGGCCGGCGGCATGAGCGAGCCGGTCTCGCGCGCCAGGCGCGCCGCCCGGCCGTAGCCGCGGTAGACGGCGATCGACTTGGGTGCGGTGGCCAGGTAGACGACTGCCTGCGCGATGGCGAGCTCCCCCTCGGGCGAGCCCAGGCGTTCGTAGGCGTCCCAGGCCGCCAGCGTCATCTGGAGGGCGGCCGGGTCGGCCATACCGACGTCCTCGCTGGCGAAGCGCACCAGTCGGCGCACCACGTAGAGCGGGTCCTCGCCCCCGCCCAGCATCCGCGCCAGCCAGTACAGCGCGGCGTCCGGGTCGGAGCCGCGCATCGACTTGTGCAGGGCGGAGATGAGGTTGTAGTGCTCTTCGCGGGACTTGTCGTACAGGGGCGCCCGGGAGGAGACGACGGCGCGCAGGCCCTCGACGTCGAGCCGCTCCGGGTCGCCCGCTTCCTGCGCGGCGAGGACCTGCTCGACCATGCCCAGCAGGTAGCGGCCGTCGCCGTCGGCCATGGACAGCAGGGCGGTGCGGGCCTCCTCGGTCAGGGCGAGGGCGCGTCCGGTCAGGGACTCGGCGCGCGCCAGCAGCTCGGTCAGGGCGGCCTCGTCCAGGCGGCGCAGGACCATGACCTGGCAGCGCGACAGGAGAGCGCCATTGAGCTCAAAGCTCGGGTTCTCGGTGGTCGCGCCGACCAGGACGACCGTCCCGTCCTCGACGTAGGGCAGGAAGGAGTCCTGCTGGGCGCGGTTGAAGCGGTGGATCTCGTCGACGAACAGGAGCGTTCCCTGTCCGATCTCGCGGCGGCGGGCCGCGGCGGCGAAGACCTTGCGCAGGTCGGCCACCCCGGAGAAGGTCGCCGAGACCTGCTCGAAGACCAGGCCGGTGCGGTCGGCCAGGAGCCGGGCGACCGTCGTCTTACCGCAGCCCGGCGGGCCCCACAGGATGATCGAGGACAGGCGGCCGGAGCCGACCATGCGACCCAGCGGGGCGTCAGTGGCGAGCAGCTGGTCCTGACCGACGACATCGTCGAGCGCCCGCGGGCGCAGCCGGTCGGCCAACGGGCGGGCCGGGTCGTCGACGAGGCCAGAGCCGTCAGGGCCGGCATCGTCGAACAACGAGGGCGAGTCAGGTTCGGGCGCGTAGCGAGCCATGCCCCGAGCGTAGGACCTGACGGAGACATCAATATCCGGCCACCCAGCTGTCCGCCCCACTCCCATTCCCACCGACGCACTGGACCAGTCCGCCAATACCCCCGGACACGCCTCCAGCCGGGTCGACATCACGGAGAAGCCGGCCCTGGCCGCGGGCTCCGGTCCCGCCCTCCTCGCTCTGCTCCTCATCCTGGCGTTCACCGCCACCTCCACGGCCCTCATCGTCCTCGGCCTCGTCGCCGCAGGGACCGATCGGCCGGGAGCCGTGCTGCGCATCGTCGCCAGGAGCGTCGAGCTCCTCATCGCCCTCCCCCTGTTCGACAGCTTCACCATCGTGGTTCCCGTGGAGACCAGCGTGCGCCAGTTCCTCGGCCGCTACATCGGCACCGTGCGCCGTACGGGCCTCGTGCTCGTCCCGCCACTGACCGCCGGCAGGAAGGTCTCCATCAAGGTCCACAACTTCGAGACCAACGAGCTCAAGGTCAACGACCTGGACGGCAACCCCGTCAACATCGCCGCCATCGTCGTGTGGCAGGTGGCCGACACCGCCCGGGCCGTCTTCGCCGTCGAGGCCTACGAGGAGTTCATCAAGACCCAGGCCGAGTCCGCGCTGCGCCACGTGGCCACCACCCACCCCTACGACGAGCCGGGCCCGGGCGAGACCTCGCTGCGCGGCGGCACGGACGTCGTCTCCACCGAGCTGGCAGCCGAGGTCGCGGCCCGGGTGGCGCTGGCCGGCCTGGAGATCGTCGAGGTGCGCATCTCCTCGTTGGCCTACGCCCGAGATCGCCCAGGCGATGCTCCAGCGCCAGCAGGCCGGCGCCGTCATCGCGGCCCGCGAGCAGATCGTCGAGGGTACCGTCACCATGGTCAATCAGGCCCTCAAGCGCCTCGAGGCGGACGACATCGTCACCATGGACGAGGAGCGCCGCGTCCAGATGGTCTCCAACCTCCTGGTGGTGCTCTGCTCCGACCAGCGCACCCAGCCCGTCGTCAACACCGGCTCCCTCTACGCTTGAGCCGTGGCCGGTAAAGAGCGCAAGCAGGCCCTGATCCGGTTGGACCCCGCCGTCCACTCGGCCATCGCCAAGTGGGCGGCGGACGACCTGCGCTCGGTCAACGCGCAGATCGAGGTCCTGCTGCACCGCGCGCTCGACGACGCTGGACGCGGCGTCAAGGCCGCCCCCATGCGCGGGCGGTGTCGGCCGCGTAAGGACGGCGAGGAGGGTGGCAGCAAGAACGGCACCGCCGAGCCGTCCGACGTTGTCGACCCGCCCGCGGACAGTGAGTAGGCGAGGCGGCCCACTGCCGCCGGGACTCGACGGTCGGGCCCGGTCTGCCTCACATTCTGGGTGGGCTGGCCCTGCGCCTAGGCGCGGCGCGACCGGTCCGGCGCCCGCAGGAGCGGCGCCAGCGTGGCCGCCATGACCAGGGTGCCGGCGCGGTTCTTGAGGAAGTCCTCCCACCAGCCGTCCGCCGGCCAGGAGTAGCCCAGGACCAGGATGAAGGCGAAGAACCCCAGCGCCGCCAGGACTGCCGCCCTTCGTGCGCACCCACGGGCGAACAGCCCGAGGCTAACCGCAAGCTCGAAGACGGCCGTGAGCAGGCTCAGCCAGCCGATGTTCGCCATGATGAAGCCCCTCCACAGCTCTGCGAGCCAGGGCCATAGGACCGTGTCGGCGAAGGGCGCGTAGCTGTGCGGCGAGAAGAGCCCGAAGTAGAGGTGGACCAGCGCCCCGCCCAGGAAGGCGACGGCGAAGACCATCCTCACTACCGCGCGGTACCAACTCATGGCTTCGTCGCCTCATCCAACGTCTCGGTCACCTGATCCAACACCGCCGACCCCGCCGCTTCCGGCATCTGACGGCGATGGGTAGCCCCGAAGTGGCGCACATGGGCCCGCAACAGGGCTCGCGCGCGCTCCTCGGCGTCATCACCGGACTCGGCGAGCTGAAGCAGAGCGAGGATCGGCCCGAAGAAGGCCAGCGCCGTGGCCTGCGGGTCGAGACCGCTCCGGAACTCGCCGACGCGGATGAGCCCGGCGAAGATCTCGACCTGGAAGGCGATGGGCTGCTCGATCCAGTAGTGGCGCAAGCGGCGCCCGATCTCGGGGTCGCGGTACTGGCTGACGACGAACAGCCGACGTAGGGCCGCGAGCTCGGGGTCGTGGAGGACGGCGTCGAAGAACCCTTCGGCGACGGCTACCAGCCGATCCTCGCCGATGCCGAGGTAGCCGGGCAGGGCGGCGTCGGGCGAGGCCACCGAGACGCCCAGGGAGGCGGCGACCTCGGCCATGCGCGCGTCGGCCCGGTCGACGAGGGCGTCAAAGATCGCCTGCTTGGAGGCGAAGTGCTTGTAGACCGAGCCCTCGCGCACGCCGACGTCGCGGGCCAGGTCGCGGATGGAAGTGCCGCCCCAGCCGTCCCGGGAGAACCGCTCCAAAGCTGCGTCGAGCAGCCTGTCCCGCGTCGAAGGTGAACGTTCGTTAGCCACACGACTACGATACCGCGCAAACAACACCCCGGCGAGCGACGGACGCCCGCCAACCGCCAGATATGTTGGGTTCATAAGTTGTCATCACAAACGCACACACCCCATTAGTGGAACTACATAATGGTACGTAAAAAATAAGGGTACCACCCATTGATATGGGCACTTATATACCGTATGATAGTTTTGGAGCGAGCGTAAGGAGTTGTGGCGTAAACACGAGCACTAGAGTTAAGTGAAAGGGAAACAATTATGACATTTAGGGCAGTTCGACGCCGCAGCATAACCGCACAGAGAACTAGAATGCATAGATTCCAACAAGACCTGCATGCCCCTAGAAATACAGCACGCCTGGTATCGTCCGCAACAATTATAGGGTCACTCCTAGCCTGGGTAATGCTGATGTCATCATTTCTAGAAATCGCTTATTCAATGATGGAACGCGTCGACAAGGCACTTGATATAGCACGTCAGGCAGCTCCGGCGACTCCGGTTACAAAACTCGAGGATTGCCGAAATATTATTATTGCACTAATTCTCGGTTACATATTACTCGGAGCGGTCGTTATCCCATGCTTTTTCTGGCGCTATTATCGCGCCGCCATCGGCGGTAGAAGAAAAATGAAATATATCACGTTAATTAATTACGCACGCACTCTAGCGGCGTCTACTATTAATAGATTTGGGTGTAGTCGCAAATGATTTTCACCAGAAGAAAGTTCAGTTTCAAAAATAACGCCGCAAGAGGACGGATGGTTTCCCGGATCGCCGCATGCCTTGTTTTAGGTTCGGCGCTTACTGTGGTTTTGTGCCTAATAGCCTCGTCAGCCCTTATATACGTCATTGAGAAGCAAGCGAATTCTCCGTTTTGCAATGAAGAATCTTGCCGAAATAAAGACCCTTATGGAACGAACTGCTACAGTGATCACATGACCGTTAGAACCATTCCCGTTCAGATGGAAGAAGGAGGCGGAACTCTCACCCTCGTGTATTCACCAAAATGTCGTTCTAACTGGGTGAAATGGGAAGGGGAAACCGGAGCCAAGAATAGGCTGACGGTATGGCGTAAAGGATCTCCGGGAGACCCGGTAACGACCGCACGCCGATTCGATGGTGATAATTCTGGGCAAAACACTTGGTCGAACATGATCAGCGCCGAGGGTGACACCTGCGTAAAAATCAAGTTTCAGCAAAGTGGCCAAGAATCTGTAGATACATGCACTGATGGACTTGGGTAGAATGAGATTACTCAAAAACGGGATTATATTATTTCGCTACTTTGGGTGCACTCCAAAACCAAGAAGCGACAATGACTTTCATTGCATTATACTGCCGCCAACAACATCAACAATGCTCAAGGGATATCGATGCAATCAAACGACATAACTCGGCAAACACAGATATTAACTTTTCGCAGGAAACAGCGGCATTCTGAGGATTAGTCATCCTTGTCTCCGAGACCGTCGACCGACGAGCCACAAACTAGTCCTGGAATCAGGAGAGGAAATCATCCTCCCTCGTTACCTTGTTGGTGGTTACCTGCGGTTGAGGCCGGGGGGCTGGGCCAGGGCCACCGACAAGGTAATGGGCCACTGGCGGGCAAGCACGAGAGATGCTTGGCGGGCGCAAGATGCCGGCGGGCGCCGAGCCGGAACTTGGGGAAAACAAGCCTCATCGTCAGGGTGACAGGGGCCCTCCGCCCGAGAGAGACTACGAGGTGAGCGGCCCCACTCCCGACCCGTCCCCCACGAGGCCGCCCGCGACACGACCGGCAGGACCGGAGGTGCCCCAGCACGACGCCTCCGTTCGGAAGGACACCTCCATGACCTTCACCTACTCGATCACCTGCACACTTGACGCCACCGCGGCCTTCCCACCCGTGGCGGGCAGCGAGGAGCAGCGCGCCTACTGGGTCACCCCCACCCTTCTGGCCTGGCCCTTGTCCCTGCTTCCCAGGGGGATGGACCGCGAAGTCGTCGTCACAGACGCCGGCGACCCCGTCCCCGGCTCCGGCCTCGCTCTACGTCTCATCACGGCCCCCGACGGCGGCGCAGCGGCCGTCCACGGCAGCATCCTGGGCGCGGACGGTATGCCCGCTCCGGCGTCCACACCGCTGCGCATCATCGGGAACCTGCCCAGCGAGGTCCTCGCCGCCCACCCCCACCTGGAGGGCTACATCGCCCTGAGCACGACAGATGCCACCGGAACCCCCTTGCTCGACGACGACGCCGTCACCTCCGCCCTGACCGGCCAGGTCGCGATCGCCCAGTACGTCGGCCTTCCGGACCCCACCGAGACCGCCGACATCGGCGGTGCCCGGCTCGACGCCTTCACCGGGGTGCAGACCGCCATTCTCCTGGACCATCTCTACGCCGATGCCGCCACCCGCGCCGAGCTGGGCGTCACCTTCCACGATGGCCGCCCCTCCTTCGCCCTGTGGGCACCCACCGCCCAGGCCGTCACCCTCCTGACCTGGGAGACCGGCGACCCGCTGGGTTCGACGCCGGAGGTTCCCGGCTCACCGCGACGTACCCCGGCCGTGCGCACCGCCGACGGCCGCTGGGTCGTCGGCAACCACCCCGACCAGCCGGCCGACGCCGATGAGCGAGAGACCAGCGGAACCGCGGACGCCCCCATTGCGGCCGGCTGCCAGTACCTGTGGGAGGTGCGGGTCTACGTGCCCTCCACCTTGCAGGTGGAAACCAACATCGTCACCGACCCCTACTCGACGGCGCTGACAACGGACTCGACCCGCTCGGTCGCCGTCGACCTGGCCGACCCGCGTCTGTCCCCCGAGCAGTGGGCCCACGCCCCAGCTCGCCCGGTGCGCAACGACTCGGCCCGCAGCATCTACGAGCTCCACCTGCGGGACTTCTCCGCCGCCGACGAGACCGTCCCGCCCGAGCTGCGCGGCACCTACCGGGCCTTCACCGTGGCTGGCTCCGCGGGCGTGCGCCACCTGGCCGAGCTGGCACAGGCCGGCATGAACACGATCCACCTGCTGCCCACCTTCGACATCGCCACCATCCCCGAGCACCGCGGATCCCAGCGCTCCCCGCGGATCCCCGTCGGGGCGCACCCGGCCTCGGCCGATCAGCAGGCCGCCGTCGCGGAGGTGGCCGACGACGACGCCTACAACTGGGGCTACGACCCCCTCCACTGGGGCGCCCCCGAGGGTTCCTACGCCACTGAGGGCCACCAGGACGGCGGAGCGCGCATCGTGGAGTTCCGCGAGATGGTGGGGGCCCTGCACGACCTGGGGCTCCAGGTGGTTCTCGACCAGGTCTACAACCACACAGCCGCCTGTGGGCAGGACCCGCGCAGCGTCCTGGACCGGGTGGTTCCCGGCTACTACCACCGGCTCGACGCCGTCGGGCGGGTGACGAGCTCGACCTGCTGCGCCAACACGGCCACCGAGAACGCCCTGTGCGAACGCCTCATGGTCGACTCGGTGGTGCGCTGGGTGCGCTGGTACCGGGTCGACGGCTTCCGCTTCGACCTCATGGGCCACCACCCGCGCGCCGTCATGGAGCGCGTGCGGGCGGCCCTGGACGAGCTGACCATGGAGACCGACGGCGTCGACGGCCGCTCCGTCTACCTGTACGGGGAGGGGTGGAACTTCGGGGAGGTCGCGGGCAACGCCCTGTTCGTGCAGGCCACCCAGGGCCAGCTCGACGGCACCGGGATCGGCGCCTTCAACGACCGCCTGCGCGACGCCGTCCACGGCGGCGGCGCCTTCGACCCCGACCACCGCGTCTTCCAGGGCTTCGGCACCGGCCTGCTCACCCAGCCCAGCGGCCTGGACCACCGCAGCTGGAACGATCAGTCGGCGGACCTGGCCCACCGCACCGACCTGGTGCGCCTGGGCCTGGCGGGCAACCTCAAGGACTATGTCATGACGGTCTCCGACGGGACGGTGCGCCGCGGGATCGACCTCATCCACAACGGGGCTCCGGCCGCCTTCGCCTCCCACCCCCAGGAGAACGTCAACTACGTCGACGCCCACGACAACGAGACGCTCTACGACCTCCTGGCCTACAAGCTGCCCCAGGGCATGCCGGTGGCCGAGCGGGTACGGATGAACACGGTGTGCCTGGCCACGGTGACGCTGGCGCAGTCGCCGGCCTTCTGGAGCGCGGGCACCGAGCTGCTGCGCAGCAAGTCCCTGGACCGGGACTCCTACAACTCCGGGGACTGGTTCAACGCCATCGACTTCTCGGGGCAGTTCAACGGCTTCGGCCGGGGCCTGCCACCGGCCAGCCGTAACGAGAGCTCCTGGGCGATCCAGGGGCCGCTGCTGCAGGACGACTGGCTGAGGCCCTCGCCCGAGGAGATCGCAGCGGCCCGATCCCAGGCCCTGGACCTCCTGCGGCTGCGTGC
The DNA here is from genome assembly GCF_001956585.1 of Actinomyces naeslundii. Lineage (GTDB taxonomy): Bacteria > Actinomycetota > Actinomycetes > Actinomycetales > Actinomycetaceae > Actinomyces > Actinomyces naeslundii. The sequence continues at coordinate 208,026 of NZ_MSRR01000009.1, forward strand.
CTCAACACCGCTGTTCAGCCTGGGGTCCACGCGACTCATTCAGGACAAGCTGACCTTCCCGGGCGCAGGCTTCGGGGCGCCGGCCGGGGTCATCGTCATGCTCATCGACGACACCCGGGGCGGGCACGATGTGGACCCCGAGCTCGACGCCGTCCTGGTGGTCATCAACGCCTCAGGGCAGACGCTCACCCAGCCGCTGCCCGAGCTGGTGGGCCGGGACTTCCGCCTCTCCCCCATCCAGGCCGAGGGGGCCGATGAGGTGGTGCGCCGCACCGGCTTCGACCGCGCCAGCGGGACGATCTCGGTGCCGGCGCGCACCGTGGCCGTCCTAGTGCAGCAGAGCCGCTGAGGCAGCGCGTCAGCGCCCGGTAGTGGCTCATCGGGAAAACTGTCACTCTCGGCGACTATTCGCAAGCCTTTGAATCCCTGCTGCAACCAGCAAACCATCTTGACCTGGGCATACGTTCGCGAGCATGGAAGACCGAGGAGCAGATCGACTCTAAAAGTCGCCCACAGTGACACGAGGCGGTACCAGCCGGCTGAATCAGACGGATTCCGCTCACCTTCACGCCCGACCCAGGACGTCGTCGAGGTCGACGACGCCGCCGCGCAGAGCCAGCAGCACCAGCTGGACCCGGTCGCGGCAGCCGGTCTTGGACAGCAGGTGGCTCACGTGGGTCTTGACCGTGGGCATGGACAGCCACTCCCGGTCGCAGATCTCCTGGTTGGTCAGGCCCAGGGCGATGAGCGCCAGGATCTCGCGCTCGCGCTGGGTCAAGGCGGCGACCTGCTGGGAGGCCTCCGCCGCCCGGACCGCCTCGACCGAGTCCTCGGAGGCGTGGCGTCCGGCGCCGGCGTCATTGCCGAGGGTGCCGCTGACCTGGCCGGTGCGCACGGCGGTGAGCAGCCGACGCGTGGGCCCGGGGGAGATGACCGAGTCGCCGTCGTGGACGGTACGGATCGCGGTGATGAGGTCCTGGGGCGGGGTGTTCTTGAGCAGGAAACCGGCCGCACCGGCCTCGATGGCGCCCATGACGTAGCCGTCGGTGTCGAAGGTGGTCAGGATGACGACCCGCCCGGTGATGCCGCGGGCCATGAGCTCGCGGGTGGCGGCCAGACCGTCGAGCCCCGGCATCTGCACGTCGAGCAGGAGAACGTCGACAGGGTCGGCGTCGTTACGCATGAGAGCATCGTTGCCGTCGACAGCCCGCCAGACGACCTCCATATCCGGCTGCGCCCCCAGCAGCATGGCCAGCCCCATGGTGAACAGCGGCTCGTCATCGGCCAGACCCAGGCGGATCACAGGCGCCTCCCCTTCTTGACGTCGACTCATCGGAAGTATCCGCTCTCCGGGTTCAGCCTGTGGGGTTTTGTGTCGACGAAGTGCCGACAGCGCCCTGCGAGGTTCGCCATATCAGATCGATTGGTTCTCACTTCGGGGAGGCGGGGAGCTCTGCCCTCACCCGCCATCCGCCCTCGGGGGTGTGCCCGGCGGTGAAGGAGCCGCCGAGGTCGGTGACCCGGTCGCGCATGCCGATGAGGCCGAAGCCGCGGTGCACAGGACCGTCTTCTCCATCACCGACGTGCGCGTCGGACGCCTGAGGCCCCGGCGGGTGCGGAGCCGGGGTGTTCTCGACGACGAGGGCGACACAGCCCATCTCGGTGCGCAGCAAGACTCTGGTGTCCGCCCCGGGGGCGTGGCGCAGCACGTTGGTCAGCGACTCCTGGACCACCCGGTGGAGGACCTGCGCCGTCGCCGCGGGGATCCGGTCGGTCGGGTCGGTCTCCAGGGTGACGGGAAGTCCTGCGCGCTGCGCCTGACGCACCGGTTCGCGCAGAAGCTCCAGGCGATCCTCATGACCCGACGCCGCCACGCCGTTTCCGGCCAAGGCTCCGATTTCGGCATCGACGGTGCTGCCGGTGGCCCCGGAGCCGGTATCGCTGTCGCTGCTGGTGCGATCGTCAGGGTCAGCACCGGTATCGACGTCGTCGGCAGCGCCGCCGCCGACGTCGGAACGCAGCATGTCGACCAGGGAGCGCACCTCATCAACGGAACGGCGGGAGGTCTCTCCGATGACGGCCAGGGCCTCGTCGGCGGCGGCCGGGTCGGTGGCCAGGATGGCGCGGGCGCCCTCTGCCTGCATCGCGATGACGGTGAGGCTGTGTCCGAGCAGGTCATGGACGTCGCGGGCGATGCGCTGCTGGGTCTCGATGACCGCGAGACGCCGCTCAGCGGCCTGCTGCGCCTCGAGCACCGCGGCCCGTTCGAAGGCCTGGTTGTAGCGGTCACGGCTGCGACGGCGCGCGGCACCGACGAAGGCCGCCACCGAGACCAGCAGCCAGGCGTTGGTGAGAAGGATGAGCCGTCCGGCACCCGCGTGGACCTGGTCACCGATGAGCTCATGCGCCCGCGTCGTCGCGGCGGCCGCCCCCACCAGCTCAAGGACGAGCCCCACCCACCGCCACGGTGCCTCCAGGCGGGACTGCGTTGTCTCCACCGCAATCAAGCCCGTCACGACGAAGAAGATGGAGAAATCGGTGAACACCACGAAGTGCACGCTCAGGCAGATGCCGGCCACGATGACGAAGAACAGCGGGGAGTGACGCCTCACCACCATGGCCAGCGCACAAGCCACCACCAGAAGGAAATAGAGCGCCGGTGCTATGCCCCGAGTGGGCCCGTCTGCCGCCTCCGACCGACCGATGAGAGACAGGAAGAGGAAGGCGAGGGCGATGACGACGTCGGACGCCGTCGTCCACGGACCCGACCGCGAGTAGCGCCAGGCGGCCGGAATCGGACCCGCCTGCGGCAGGTGCCCGGCCGACGTCGGCACGGTCTCCACCGATCCCGCCTGCGCAGCCTCGACGCCTCGACGTTTTCTCATGCCCGAACCGTACCGCCGTGACAGCACGCCCCGGAGGTCCGAGCAGGGATTTCATACCCGGGTATGAACCGCGCCATCCCGACGATTCCAGAAGCAGACCACGGGCTGATGATCGCCCGGACCAGGGCGAGCAGGCTAATCCCATGACTACTTCACACCGCTTCCCACCAGCACCGACCGCACTATCACAGCCTCCGATGACACCCTCCGGCACTCTGGCACCACCGGCCGCCCAGCGACTCCAGACCGCACCCGCCTCGCTCCCCCAGCCGGTCCAAGCGTCCCAGACCCGCCCGGATACAGCACCCGGCATCGTCTCCCCCAGCGTCGCACCCGCCCAGCCGGCTCCCCACTCTCAGGCGGCTGCCCCTCTCGCCGCGGCGGCCGACGACGCCGTCGTCCTGACCCGCGACCTCACCAAGACCTTCGGCCAGCGCACCGTTGTCGAGGGCCTGAACCTCGTGGTACCACGCGGGAGCGTCTACGGCTTCCTCGGCCCCAACGGCTCGGGCAAGTCGACCACGATGAAGATGCTGCTGGGACTGCTGGCGCCCACCCGCGGGCAGATCAGCGTGCTCGGGCGACCCTTCACCCCGGCCACACGCGCCGAGGTCATGTCGCGCACCGGCTCCATGATCGAGAACCCACCCGGCTACGGCCATCTCACGGGCGCGGAGAACATGCGGATCGCGGCGAAGATGCAGGGACTGAGCGACCAGCAGATCAGCCGCGCCCTGGCACTGGTGCGCCTGACCGAGCACAAGGACCGCCTGGTGCGCACCTACTCCATGGGCATGAAACAGCGCCTCGGCATCGCGCTGGCGCTGGCCCGAGAGCCCGAGCTGCTCATCCTCGACGAGCCCACCAACGGCCTGGACCCGGCCGGTATCGAGGAGGTGCGCCGCCTCCTGGTCGAGCTCGCCGGCGAGGGCGTCACCGTCATGGTCTCCAGCCACCTGCTCGACGAGATCGACCGCATGGCCTCCACGCTCGGCATCCTGTCGGCCGGCCGCCTCGTCTTCCAGGGCACGCGCGCCGAGCTCATGGAGCGCTCGGTGCCGGACATCCTCATCGACACCCCGACGCCGCAGGCCGTCCTGAACCCGCAGATCCTGGCTGGGCTCGTACCGGCGCAGGCACTCGCGGCGTCAACAGCGGCCGACTTCCCCAACCCGGCCGCCGTTCCTGTCACCGACACTGTCTCCAGCCCAACGCTGACACCACAGGGCGTACGCATTCCGGGGATGTCGAAGAGCGCCGTCGCCGAGCTCATCAGCCGGCTGGCCGCCGCAGGCGTCGAGCTGCACGAGGTGCGCCGCGAGGCCCAGAGCCTCGAGGACGTCTTCATGGACCTCACCGGCCGGGGAGGTGTGCTGTGATGACCAGCGCAGCACTCTCGTCAGCACCCGCCCTCTCCCAGCCCCCCGCCACAGCCGGGATCGCCGGCTCAGCGAGGCCTGCGCCGTCAGCACACGGCTCCCGCAGTACCCGGACAGCGCCCGGCTTTCTCAGGTCGGTCGGCGTCGAGCTCCTCAAGATGCGCCGGCTGCGAGTGCTGCTGATCACGGTCCTGCTCGTCATCGCGTCGGTGGCGATGAGCAGCATCGACCTGTTCAGCCAGTCGAAAATTCATTCCCTCGCCGACCCGGCCGCCAAGCCGTGGGCGAGCCTCTTGCTGGCCATGGTCCTGTTCAACGCCCTGACGCAGCCGATCTTCGTGGCGGTCCTCGCCAGCCGGCAGACCGATATCGAGCACAGCGGGGCCGGATGGAACCTGGCATCGACGTCGGGCCTGACGCCCGGTGCCCTGTGCCGGGTCAAGCTCGCCGCGCTGACGCTCCTCATTGTTCCCGCGGCCGTCATTCAGAGTGTCGCCCTCATCGCCGTGGCACGGATGGTGGGACTCTCCCTCCCGCTCGACGTCGGCCCCTGGGTCACCTACACGCTTCTGCTCGCCCTGGTCAACACAGCGATGTGCGCCTACCACCTGTGGCTCGCAGCCGTGGTGGAGAACCAGCTGGTCGTCATGAGCGCGGGACTTCTAGGCGGCTTCATCGGCGTCTACATGCTGCTCTCCCCGCCAATGCTGGCGCGGCTGCTGCCTTGGGGCTACTACGCCGTCATCACGCCCGCCAAGGTCTCCATGGTGGACGGCCACGGCGTCCACGAGTACGTCCAGGTCCCCATGGGCTGGATCGTGGGCTTTCTCGTCCTGACCGCCGTCATCTTCACTGCCGCAACCCGCCGGCTCGACCGGATCGAGAGGTGATCCCCATGAACTCTTCCACCATCACCAACGGCACCCTGCCCACTGCAGCCACTGGACCGGTCTCAACCATGACGGCCGCCTCCGCCGGCAAACTGTCACGCCCCGTTGGCCCGGCGGCATCCGGCAGGGAACACGGTGGTTTCGTCTCCCTGCTGATCGCAGAGGCCATCAAGCTCAAGCGCTCCTCGGCATGGGTGGTGGCCGTTCTGGTACCACTGCTGGCCGTCATCACCGGCACCTTCAACCTTTACGGAAACCGAGAGACCATCCCCCAGAACTGGGTGTCCCTCACCTCCCAGATGACGCTCTTCTACTCGATGATGTTCTGCCCGCTGGGGGTGGCCCTGCTGGCCTCCGCCGTGTGGCGGGTGGAGCACCGGGGCACGAGCTGGAACGCAATGCGTACCACCCCCCACTCTCCCACGGCCGTGGCGCTGGCCAAGACCCTGATCATTTTCGTACCCGTGCTGGCAATGCAGGCGATCCTCGTGGTCCTGGCATGGATCTCGGGGTCACTCGTCATGGGGCTGGGACCCGCGATGCCTACGGCCTTCATCGTGTCGGGTTTTCTTGCGGTCGTGGGAGCGGCGCCGCTGGTCGCGGTGCAGTCGCTTCTGAGCATGCTCATGAGATCCTTCGCCGCGCCCGTGGCGGTCGCCTTCGTCGGCTGCGTCGTAGGCTTCGGCTTCGGGGCGAGTCAGAACCCGCTGGTATACGCCGTCCCTCAGGGCATCCTCAGCAAGACCCTGACCCTGGGATCGTCAGCCATGTCGACGGCCGGGAAGCTGGACGCGGCGAGCATGCTTCCTCTCGTGGTCTCCATTGTGGGTCTGGGTGCCGTCCTGTGGGGCCTGCTGGCCCTCGTCTCACGCCGCACCGGCGGCGCGCGCTAGCAGCTCGGCCCAGTGCACCCGCCCAACGCCGTCGAGAACGTATATTTCCATCCAGAACTGCGTTTTCCCGCAGATGACTGAGGGCAGATCTCAGTCATCTGCGGGAAAAGTACGTTCCCGATGAAAAACGCAGTCGCCAACCACACCGCCCGGGAGTCACCCAGTTCCGTGCATCTCCAGGCACTATCCAGTGCGTTTGCTCCACCTGGCAGGCGAATCGTGTCCAAGACAAGGGGCTTATCCGGCGCCGCCCCGACCTCAGCCGGCGATCGCCTGACCGTCGCCTGACCCTCACCCGGCCTTGGTCAGGAAGTTGAGCATGGAGTCGATGTCCTGCTGGACGCGGCCCCAGCGCACGATGTGGGCACCGGTGTCCTCGTAGTGCTCGTAGCCGATGCCGGCGCCGTCGAGCGCCTTCTCGAAGCTCCGCTGGCTGGGCAGGACGACGCTCTCGTAGCGATCGCTCTCAGTGCCGGACACCAGGAAGATGCGCTTGCCACGGTAGCTCTCCACGTGCTCGACCGGGTTGTCGGCGCTCACCCGCACCTGGTCCCACGGGATCCCGTAGATCGTGCCGCCCTTGAGGTCGGTGGCACCGGCGGTGAAGTTCGCCCAGTGGACCACCGCGCCGTCCTGGATGCGCAGGTCGGCCGGCCCCGAGTGGCAGGAGACGGACCCGAAGAGCTCGGGATGCTTCGCGGCGTACTTCAGGGCCCCGAAACCGCCCATGGAGAAGCCGGAGACGGCGCGCCCGGCGGGCTGCGCGATGGTGCTGAAGGTGGCGTCCACCCAGGGGATGAGCTCGTCCACGTGGAAGGTCTCCCAGTTGCGCGGCCCCACGTTGGAGGACTCGGGGTCGGAGTACCAGCCGGCTTTGCCGCCGTCGGGCATGACGACGATGAGGTCGCGTCCCGCGGTGTGGTTGCGGATGTCGTACTTCGCGTCGAAGGTCGAGTAGTCCTCGCCGCCGCCGTGCAGCAGGTAGAGCACCGGGTAGCGGCGCGTGGCGTCGTAGCCGTCGGGCAGCAGCACGTTGACGCGGGGCAGCCAGCCGATCGACGGCGTCACCAGCTTGTAGTACTGCATGCGGCCGCCGTCCTCGTGCTGGGCCACATTGAGGGCGGCCTGCGCCGGGGCCGATCCAGCGACGACGGCGCCGCCCCCTACGAGGGAAGCGGCGGCGAGCCCACCCACGCCCTTGAGCAGGGTGCGCCGGTTGATCCGGCGATCGGCCTGCCGACCGGGCCAGAGGTGGTTCTGCACGTTGGTCTGCGTTGTCTTGGAGCTGAGAGGCATGGCACGTCCTTGGGGTTGTCCACGGTGACGGGGATCTGTCGGAGATGGTGACAAGAGGTGCGGGGCGGACAGCCCGTCCGCCCCGATGCCCTGCCGACCGGCGGGTACCGATCGACCCTTGCGACGACGTCTCATGGCGGCACCGCCATCGGCACCCGCGTGTGAGACTTGCTTCACATCTTACGTCAACCACTCGGTTAATAAAACCCCTCGACGAGACTCATGAAGGA
>NZ_MSRR01000010.1:0-17492 GCF_001956585.1 Actinomyces naeslundii
CCCGCCACAGGCGCCGAGCGTTGCTGCCGCGGCAGCAACGCTCGGGGGCGAGGGGGTCACACACCTGACAGCGCGGGCCTGCTCGTGATGAGATGGGGCCATGAGCGCTCAGCCCAGCGCAAGCGATCCCTCCCAGACAGCGGCGTCACCGGCGGCTTCCCCCATCGCCGCACCGGTACTGCCTGCTGCGGCCGCACCCGCACCCACCGGGCACCGCGCGGCGGCCTACTTCGACCTGGACAAGACGATTCTGGCGACGTCGTCGACCTGGGCACTGGGCACCCCGATGCGACGCAGCGGCCTCATCTCCTCACGAACGCTGGCGTACGGGCTCATCGCCCAGATCCCCTATCTCCTGGTCGGCGCCGGCGCCCGCCGGTCCAACAGCCTCATGGAGCACCTGGCTCTCGTCTCCGCCGGGATCAGTCGCCACGACCTGATGGAGGTCGTCGAGGGCGCCCTGGCCACAGCGATCGAGCCGGCCGTCTATGCCGAGGCCCTCGACCTCATCGAGGCCCACCGCCGGGCCGGGCACGACGTGGTGGTCGTCTCCGCCTCCATCATCGAGATGGTCGCCCCCATCGCCCGCCTCGTGGGCGCCGACCGCGCCGTGGCCACCCGCATGGAGGTCGGCGAGGACGGGCTGTTCACCGGGCGGATCACCCGCTCCATGCTGCACTCGGAGAAAGTGGTGGCGCTGCGCGAGGATGCCGCCGCCCACGGTATCGACCCGGCCCGGTGCTGGGCCTACTCCGACTCCATCTCCGATGAGCCGATGCTCAGCGCCGTCGGCCACCCCGTGGCGGTCAACCCCGACCGGGACCTGCGGCGCATGGCCCAGGAGCGCGACTGGCCGGTGCGCGACTTCGCCCGTCCGGTGCGGCTGCGGCCGCGCTGGAAGCCCCCGCACCTGTCGACTCGGGCCTCCCTCATCGCCGGTGCCGCCGGCGTGCTCGCCGTCGGAGGCACCGCCGCCTGGCTCGTCGCCCGTCACGGTTCACGCCACAGCGCCTGAATCGGCTGCCCGAGCCCTCCCGGGATCAACCAGCACGCCAGGTTCCCGCCTGCACCGCCCGGCACAGGCGCTGAGCCTCCTGAACCCCCGCCAGTACCGCCTCGGCCTGCCACACCACCCAGGCCGCAACCCCCTCCATCGTCCCGGACGCGTAGGCGCCGGCGGCCTCGGCATAGGCCCCTGGCACCCGGCCGGGGTAGAGATCGCTGACCGCGGTGCCCGTCGGCTCGACCCCGTCGCGCACCAGCAGGTGGCGCACCAGCAGCCGGCCCACCGCGGCGTTCCCGGCGGTGAAGGGTCGCGCCGACAGCATCTCGGCGTGGACGATGGCCGCCCGCACCAGTGCCGGCGCCCGCTCCGCCTCGATGAGCTCCAGAAGCCCCTCCATCCGCGCCGCCAGCTCCTCCTCCTGCGGGGCCGCGCCCGGACCTCCCTCGCGCACGCGGATCCGCCCGGTGCGCGGCACGCCGACCTCCTCCAGCCCGACCCGGCCGCCGGCCGCCAACGGGCCGGCAACGTCTCGGTGCAACATGGCCAGCAGCGAGCGCGCCGGGGGCACCACCGGACGTCCCCGCCCCACCAGATCCGGCATCCAGCCGACCAGGCGGCTCCCGGCGCGCCACAGCCCGGCAACGGCGTCCAGGCCCGGATCGCCCGTGGCGGCCTCGGTCAGGGAGCCCGCGGCCACGTGCTCGCGCAGGACCTCGGCGGAGACGACCGCGCCCTCAACGCCTCCGGAGGCAATGGCCCCTCGGATCGCAGCCTCGGCGCGGGCCTCCCGCCACCGGCGCCGCAGGGCCTCGTTCCAGCGCAGCTCGCCGCAGGCCTCACGCACCGCCGCCTCGGCGGCTCGCACCCGCTCGTCGGCGGCCACCTGGCTCAGCGCCTTCAGTACCGGGGACTCCCCAGCATTCGACCGCCCGGTCGACACGCCGGGGCGGCCCATCACCTCGACCTGAGCACGCCGCTTCGGCACTCCGGCCGCAGTTGGCCCGATCCCTACAGTCATTCGCACCACGCACCCACTGTGGCACACCATGACCGACCCCGACCACAGGCGCCTCCCCTCTGGGCCTCGACGTCTCGGAGCCCGGCGGAACCCACATGAGCCACCACAGACCGGCACAGACCGAGCACACCCCCTAGACTCAATCAGGTGAGTGACTCCCCCTCCCATCACGGCCCCGGCTCCGCCCCGCCGTCCGCATCCTCGGGCGCGTCAGGGCAGGCACCACGCAGCCGCAGGCCCGACTACGTGCTCACGGCCGTCGTCGGAGCCATCTTCGCCCCGGTCACCTCCGTCCTGCTGGGGCTGGCCGACGCCGCACCGACCCAGATCCTGCGCACCGCCCTGCTGCTCTCCGCCATCCTGCTGCTCTCCGCCTCCGCCGCCGCGCTGTTCGCCAGCCGATCCTCGCTGGGCGCACTCGTTGCAGGGCTGACCGCGCTGGCGGCGCAGTCAATGGTGTTCCTGGCTCCCATCCATGCGGCCTCCCTGTCCGAGAAGTGGCTGCAGAGTCTGATCAGGACCGGCTTCGTACTCGTTCTGGCAGGTCTGTGGCTCGGCGGCTCCTGGGGCATGCGTCAGGCCCGCCGCGCCGGTCATGCGCAGGGGCACGCCGCCTTCCGGCTCACCCAGGCCGACCGGACCGTGGGCTCAACCCCGACACCACCCCCCTCGCGCCGGCGCGACCACCTCCTGTCCCTGCCCTGGGTGGTGGCCGGGCTGGCGCTCGCAGCCTTCCTGCTGCCCCGTTCCTACATGCGAGCGGTTGCCCCCGGCATCCAGACCGGGCCGCTGATGCTCGCAGCGGTCCTCGTCTCCTTCATCGCGCTGTCAGCAGCCGGTGCCTCGACGGCGCACTCCACCCTCGGCACGCGCGTCACCGGACCGATCCTCATCCTGGTGGCGGTGCCGAAGCTCAGTGGCGATATGATCCCTGGCGGCCATCTGGTCTCCAGGCTCCTGCCTTACGGTCCCGACGCCGTCGTGCTCGCCGCCATCGGTATCGAGCTCATGGCGATCGGCTGGGGAGCACATATGGCTCGCCGCCAAGGTCGTGCCAACGCACTGGCCAGGTTGCGCTCCGGTGCCTGAGGGTCCCATGCCCACAGGCGTGTCCTGAGAATGACCGTGCCCCTTTCGGCGTCCCCGCCCTGACAACTACCGTGTGCATGCGTAAGGAGACCTCGTGAGCACCGATAACACAGACCGCCCCGCCCCGCAGACGCCCGGCACGCCCGACGACGTCGGCTCAGCCTCCGCGTCAGCGGCGACTCCCGTCACCAGCCCGGTGGCCGCGCATGCTCCCCAGGGCGAGGCGTCCGTCAAGAGCCTGGCCGGCAAGGTCACCCAGGCCTCTCCATCCGTCCCCTCAGCACCCGGTGCCGCGGCAACGGCGGAGGACCCGGACGAGGCCGCCGGCACGGTCGGATCAGCCAATTCGGCAGGATCGGCAGGATCGGCCGAAGACGCTGCGGATGATGATGTCGACACCCTGAACATCCACAGGCAGACTCTCCCTCCCAGATCTCCGGGGAGCGAGGCCACCAAGGCCGTTGACACCGCCGACGACGCAGATGACGCAGACGACCACGCGGCCGAGGATGTTGAGGAGACCGGGGGGCTCTCTGATGAGCCGACGTCAGCGGCCCCCGAGGAGGCTCAGATCGGCACGTTCCCGGTCGGCCGCCCCGCCCAGGACCCGCTACGCCCGGAGGACTCCTCCCCCCGCCCGGTGGTCACTCAGGCGGCGCCGACGCCGCCCGAGTCCTCCGCGCCAGTGAGGCAGGCCGTGACGGGGACAGTCACCGGGACCACAGGCAAGGGCATGCCGCCGTCGATTCCGCCGTCCTCGGTTCCGGGGGAGGCGAGGCCCGGGCCGTCGACCAAGCCGGCACAGCCCGAGGTCGCCAGCGCATCGGAGCCCCTCCCCACAGCCTCCGAGACCGACACGCCCCCCGCGGCCCCGGCCACCCCCGCGGCCCCGGAGCCGGCTGAGCCGGAGGACCGGGAGGGTCGGGAAGACCGGGAAGATACTGCCTCCGCCACGTCCACCGCGGAGACGCCGTCGTCCCCCGAGCAGGAGGGAGAGGAGGACGAGGCACCCGCAGGTGCGGTCAGTGCGACTGCCACAACGCCGGCCGCCACGACGACAGCGGCGGCGGCAGACACAGCGGTGCGCGCACCCGTGGCCGACACCGCCGAGGACCCCGCCGAACCGGAGGACGCAACCGAGCCAGAGGACCGCGGGGACCAGGACACCCACGCCGTCTCCGAGGCTCCGAGGGCACCGACGTCGGCGGACACGAGCATCACCGACGATGGTGACGAGACTGACGGCGAGGAGGCAGTGCAGCAGGCAGCCGCCCCGTCATCCATGGCCTCGCAGACGGAGGTCCCAGCCCCGCGGGCCGCCGCCTCCAGGACTCCGGCGTCACCGGAGGAGGCCGATCAGGCGGTCTCGGTCGACACCACTGGCCCCACTGCCGGGACAGCAGCATCCACGCCATCGAGGGCCGCGGCGAGCTCCCCGGCTAGTGCGGCGCCGGCTCGGCCGGTAGTCACGTCGGCGACATCAGCGCCATCCGCCACGTCCCCCGCACCATCGGCGGTCACGCCCACAGCCTCGTCGGCCGCACAACCGACTCCGAAACCGGTCACGGACACGGCCGAGCCGGAGCCCGCTCAGCCGTCAGAGGCCAAGGCCTCGGAGCCCACTGCTCCCGCAGGCGCCTCGGTGGACAACCGCCCCTCGGCGCCCTCCTGGCCGGCGACCCCCGCGGCCCAGCTGGCCAGCACCGCCTCCGGGGCGAGTGCCTCCACGGCGCGTTCAGCCGAGTCGACCTCCTCGACGCGCCCTGCGTTCTCGACGGACGGCGCAGCCGGCCTCTCCGCACACCGTCCGGCGGCATCCGCGTCCGCCTCAGCCCCGCCGGCCGGACTCTCCGGCTACCGCTCTCAGGCTCCTGCCCAGGGCAGGGCGGCATCCGCGGCCTCCGCAGCGACCGCGGCGACTCAAGCAGCCACGGCAGCCCAGGCGGCCACGGCCGCGTCGAGCGCCGCCTCCACGACAGCGGGATCGGCGTCGGCACCGAGCTCGACAGCGCCCCAGACCTACCAGCCCGCTCCCGCAGCCCAGTCCGCGGCAACCGCACAGTCGATGTCGGCGACGGACAGCGCCACCTCCGCGGCGACATCCGCCTCAGCCCCGGCGCCGAGCTCCGCACCGGCCGAGACGCCGTCGCGGCAGTCCTCGCCGCAGGAGCCCAGCTGGCCCTCAACCTCCACCGCCCGGGGGTTCTCCGCGAGCGCCGACGCCCTGGAGAGCGACGACCCCGAGGAGCGCGGCCGTTCGCGCGCCCGGCAGGCCGCCGCCGCTATGACCGGCTCCACCGAGGATGACGACTCGATCCTCCTCAAGGGCGCCACCAGCGTCCTGCGTCCCGTGAGCTCACGCACCGAGACCCACTGGGCCGGGGTGCTCATCGCCGTCGTCCTGTTCCCTCTGGCCTGGTTCCTCGTGCACGACGGCGCCGCCTCCTTGACCGGCGGCAACCCCTCGGCCTGGCCGGCCGCCGCCTCTCCGGTGGGAGCCCTGGAGATCCTGGGTGGGACCGCGGCCTGCGCCGCAGCCCTGTTCATGATCTCGCGATCATCCCTGGGGGCTTTCGTCGTCGGCGCCTTGAGCACAGTCATCGGACTGCCCTTCGTGCTCATGCCCGGGGTCGTCCGGTCGATCCTCGGCCCGACGGTCGACCGGCTCCAGGCCCACTCCGACCTGGGGCGCGCCCTGTCCACCTATGTCATGGACGACGGTCTGTCCGGGCGCTTCATCCTCATGGGCGTGCTGACGATCATGGTCGCCGTTGTCGCCCACCTGGCGCGCCGTTCCGGTCAGCGCGAGCAGGAGGCCGACGACCGCGGCCGCCGTGACTGAGTCCGACGCCGCCCAGTCGCCCGCGGAGGTCCCCTCCGGGGCGCCTTCGCAGCCGACCCCACGGATGCGGACAGTCGCCGACGCCGCTCGCGATGCGGTGCCCATCGTCGTCGGATACGTGACGCTGGGGCTGGCGGCCGGGATGCTGCTGGTCGCCGAGGGGCTCGCCTGGTGGTGGGCGCCGGTGTGGAGCCTGGTCATCTACTCCGGAACCATGCAGATGCTGCTGGTGCCCCTGGCCGGTGGCGGCGAGCCGCTGGCGACCATCGCCCTGTCCACCGGCTTCGTCTCGGGCAGGCACATCTTCTACGGCCTGGGGTTCCCCCTGGACCGGGTGCGCGGCAGGGCGCTCACCCGCCTCTACGCCGTCCACGCCATCACCGATGAGGTCTACGCGCTGCTGGCGGCCCGCGACCGGCGAGCCATGAGCGGGCGCTACCTGGTGGCCGTCGAGGCGATCAGCCATATCTCCTGGGTGACGGGCACGACCATCGGAGCGCTGGCCGGGACGGTGCTGGCCTCCGTGGTGGGTGAGCGCATCGAGCTGCTCGGTTTCGTGCTCACGTCGCTGTTCGTGGTCCTGGCCATCGAGAACTGGCGCAACCACCCCGATATCGGGGTGCTGTGCCTGGGACTGGTGGCCGGCGGCGTCGGCCTGGCGATGGGTGGGTCGGCGGCGCTGCTGACCGCGCTGGTGACGCTCGCCGTCGGCCTAGTGGGTCTGTACGCCTGGCGCGCTCACCGGCCCGCCTCGCCGGCACCGACGTCGGGGCAGGAGGACGAGCAGTGCTGACCAACCCGCAGATCGCAATCGCTGTCGTGGTCGTCGCCGTCATCACCTTCGTCTGCCGGATCGCTCCCTTCGTTCTGCTGCGAGGACGCAAGGACAACGCGCTGCTGGCCTTCCTGTCCCGGGCCATGCCTCTGGGCGTCATGATCGTGCTGGTGGCCTACACACTGGGCGGCGTGAGCCTGGCGCCGTCCACCTGGCTGCCGGCTGCCGGCGGCATCGGGGCGACGGCGGGCCTGCACCTGTGGCGGCGCTCGATCGGGCTGTCGCTCATCGGCGGCACCGGCGTCTACGTCGCCCTCAGCCTCCTGCTGGGCTGACCCGCCCTCCTTCTATCCGCGGCCGGTGGCCGGCCATGTAGAAGACGATGAGGGCCACGTAGGTGACCACGCTCAGCCAGGCGCTGACCAGGCCCAGCAGTGCGGCCAGCGCGTACAGCCACGGCCCCATCGCGAAGCGCCGGGTCATGGACCGCACCTCCGCCTGCGTCACCTCCGGCCGCAGGCGGCTCCGGTCCCGGATCGCCGCACGCCACAGGGCGTTGAAGAACAGTCCACCGACCACCATGACCACCCCGTAGAAGACGGCGCCCGTGCGCTCGTCGTGCCCGGACTCTAGGGAACGCGTCAGCACCGAGGTTGCGAAGGGCAGGAAGGCGACGTCGAGCAGGAGGAAGAGGTTGCAGATGAGCATCCACTGGTCGACGCTGCGCACCCTCGTGAAGATGGCGTGATGATTGAGCCAGACCTGCCCCACCAGGAGGAAGCTGAGGACGAAGCCCACGTAGCCGGGCCACAGGGAAGCCAGGGAGCGAAGCAGGCTCCCGCCGTCCTCGGGCAGCTTGATCTCCAGGCTCAGGAGCGTGATGGCGATGGCGATGACGCCGTCGCTGAAGGCCTCCAGGCGTCCGGGCGAGATCAGTGCCGGCTCATCCCCTCCTCCGCCGCTGACGTCGGCGGAGGGCTCGATCTCGGGCTCCCAGTCAGCAACGGCGTCGGAGGCTGCAGTCTCATGGCGGTCAGCAGAGTCCTCATCGGTGTCATGGTGATGATCAGTGGTCATGCCGCTCCCCTCCGTTCCCTCCGGCTGCTGGTGGAAACCTATGACGCGCGCGAGGCCATCCGTTCCACCTTACTGCCGCCGGGGATATTCTGCGCCAGCTGGGACCTTTCATTGCAGCCGGGGACGTCTCACGTGCAGGGGTACAGGATGTCTGTCCCCGTACGCCTCAGACGTCCCCGTCAGCGTTACCGGGTGCCGACCAGTAGGCTGCGTCCGTGCCTGTTGACGTCAATCGCCCCGGCCCCTGGAACCACCGCAACCTCACCGCCCGCGGCACCCGCTTCCATGTCGCGCTGGCGGGCCCCGAGGCCCCGAGCGGCAGCGGGTTGCTGACCCTCCTGATCCACGGCTTCCCCGAGTGCTGGTGGACCTGGCGCCATGTCATCCCCGCCCTGGCTCAGGCCGGGCACCGTGTGGCGGCCCTCGACCTGCGCGGTTTCGGAGGCTCGGACCGACCGCCGTCGGGCTACGACCTGGTGACGCTGGCACAGGACATCGCCGCCGTGGTCCGCTCCCTGGGCCACGAGCGGGCCGTGGTCATCGGTGCCGGGCTCGGCGGTCAGGTCGCCTGGGCCCTGCCGCACGTGGCCCCGGACCTGACGAGGGCGATCGTTCCGGTGGGCGCCCCCCACCCCCTGGCCCTGCGCTCACTGCGGTCCCGGGCACTGTCAGGGCCGGCGCTGCAGTACGCGAGCCTGCAGGTCCCGGGCCTGGCCGAGCGGCGACTGCGCAGCCGCAGCGCCCTGGAGGGCCTGCTGCGCTCCTGGGCCGGACCGCATACCCGGGAGGCGGTGGCAGAGGAGGCCTCCTACTACGCCGAGCTCCTGTCCCGCCCGGGCGCCGCCCGCAGCGCCCTGGAGCCGCTGCGCAACCTCATGCTGTCCCGGGCGGAGACGGCGGCGCTGGAGCGGCCGGTGACGGTGCCCGTCCTGTCGGTCCAGGGCCAGCTCGACCCGGTTCAGCCCGCCCAGGCATACGCGCGCGACACCCACCACGTCACCGGCAACCTGCGCCAGGCGACGATCCGCCGTTCCGGCCACTTCCCTCAGGAGGAGGCCCCGGCCGAGCTCGTCCGGGCCCTGATGCCCTTCCTGGCCGGCGTCGCCCCGGCGGTCTGACGCCCGGCGCCGCCTCACACCGGCTGGCGCAGGTTGTCCATGAGGGAGCGTCGGTCGAGCTGGGCGGGCAGCCAGGTGGTCGCCACCGCGAGCGCCAGCGAGATCCCGCTGACGAGGGCCAGCAGCCCCACCGGGACCGAGGCGACCAGGACCGCCGTCCCGCCCCCGGAGTACAGCGCGGCGTAGACGGCGCTGACGGCGGTGGCCGCCAGCCCGAAGATGATGCCGGTGACGGCGTAGATGACGCCCTCCAGCGCGGTGGAGGCCAGAACCGTACGGGTGCGCGCCCCGATGACCCCCAGCAGCGCGCCCTCCTGGCGCCGGGCCCGCCCCACCATGGCGATGTTGGCGATCCCGCCAACACCGGAAATGAAGAAGGTTGGAACCCCGACAGAGAGGAACCCGTTGACCGAGCCCTGCGCGCCGGTGGCCTGGCCGGCCCCGACGGCAGCGTAGACGGTGCCGGTCAGGGCCACGGCGATGGCGAAGGGGACGATCGTCGTCATCGACAGGGAGGCGCGGTGGCGGGCGTTGGCGCGGGCGGCGAACCAGGCGGGGCTGCGGCCCGGGATGAGGGCGGTCCACCAGGTCAGCAGTGGCCGCAGCGTCCAGTTCGGCACGCTCAGGGCGGCGATCGCGGCGAGGAGCCCCATGGAGGCGCCGGCCATCGCGCGATCCCCCGGGTCGTTGAGGTTCATACCGGACGTGGCCATCTCCGCCCTCTCCGCGTCGCTCATGGGTAGAGAGCTCTCGAAGGGGGTCAAGACCAGCCCCAGGAGCATGATGCCGACAACTACCCACTGCCACCACCGGGTCCGGGTCTGCGGGGCTGTGGCCTCCCGCAGCGCCTGCATCTCGGGGACCGACGCCGCCCGCCGGGCCGGCCCCATCGCGCCCAGGACGCAGAACAGCATCGTCACGGCGATGGTCAACGGCACCCCGAAGCCCGGCATGATGATGGGCAGATTCTGAGGAAACACATCGAACTCCCGCCAGGTGAGCAGGTAGACGCGGACCAGCGGCAGGCTGGCCACCGCCCCAATGACGCCTCCGAGCAGCCCGATCACCCCGACCTGCGCCAGGATGATGCGGCGGATGCGGCTGCCGGGGATGCCCAGGACCTTCCACAGCGCGTGGGAGCGCTGCTGAGCCGAGACGGTCAGGCCGAGCGTCGTGGACAGGATGACGGCAGTGGCCACCCCCACGTAGGAGACAAGGCTGGAGCCGATGATGTGGGCGGCGTTGATGAGCTCGGCCGAGCCCTGGGCCTGGGCCCAGCTCAGGGCGCTGTACCAGGCGGTGATGATGACGCCGATGATGGCTCCGCCGACGGTGGCGACGAGCAGCGACCACAGCCACTGGCGGGCGTGGTGGCGCAGGTCGTTCCAGATGAGTGTGACCATGTTCTTCTACTCCTGTCCCGGTCAGGCGGCGCGTGAGGCGCGGGCGGTGTGGACGAGCTCGGCGATCTGACGGGCATCACGGCAGCTGGTCCACTGCACCAGGTGGCCCTGACTCATGACGGCGACCGCGTCGGCCTTGGCGGCTGCCTCGACGTCGTGGGTCACCATGACCACGGTGGCGCCCTGCTCGGTGAGCCGGCGCAGCCAGTCCAGGACGAGGGCGGCCGAGCTCAGGTCGAGGGCGCCGGTGGGCTCGTCGGCGAAGACGATCCGGGGCCGGCTGGCCATGACGCGGGCGATGGCCACGCGCTGGCGCTCCCCGCCGGAGAGCTGGTGAGGCTTGAGGCCGGCGCGGTGAGCGAGCCCGACGGCGTCGAGGGCCGCCCGGGTCTGGGCGTCACTCAGGGGACGCCCAGCCAGGCGCGAGGGCATGGAGACGTTGTCGGCGGCACTCAGGGAGGCGATGAGGTTGTACTCCTGGAAGACGAAGCCGACGTGGCGGGCGCGGAAGCGGGCGCGCTCGGCGGGCCGCATCCCGGAGGTGACGGTGCCGAGCATGGTCACCTGGCCGTCGGTGGGCTCATCGAGGCCGGCCACGCAGTGCAGCAGCGTCGACTTGCCCGATCCGGAGGCTCCGACGACGGCGGTGAAGCTGCCTTCGGGCAGGTCGGCGTCGACGTGATCCAGGGCGGTGACCCGGGCGTCCTGGCGTCCGGGGACCTCGTAGACGCGGGTGAGGCCGCGCAGGCGGATGGCGACGGGCGACGAGGAGCCCGGCCCGGGAGGCGGCGTCGTGGATGGCAGGGATGAGGCGGAGGCGGTGGTCGGATCGGAGGGGGTGAAGGACGGGTGAGCAGTCATACCTCCACTCTGACGGCGCCGACCATCCCATCCCATCCGGCCATCTGGCGGATCGGGGGTGGGGCTAGCCCGACACCGGTCCGGGCCGCCTCCGCGAGCACCGCTCTCAGACGTCCGTCAAACGCCCACCTGCGGGCACAGCCCGGCCTCGAGCAGCGCGCACTCACCGCAGCGCGGCGAGCGGGCCGAGCACACCCGGCGCCCGTGCTCGATGAGCCGGTGGCAGCCGTCGGTCCAGCGCCACGGCTCCCACAGGGACGCGATGTCCTTCTCCACGCGCACCGGGTCCTTCGACGTCGTCCACCCCAGGCGGCGTGAGAGCCTCCCCACGTGGGTGTCCACGGTGATAGCGGGCTGTCCGAAGGCGTTGCCGAGCACGACGTTGGCGGTCTTGCGCCCCACCCCCGGCAGGGAGACGAGTTCCTCGCGGCTGCGCGGGACCCGGCCGCAGAAACGCTCATCGAGAGCCTGACCGATGCCCAGCAGGTGGCCGGCCTTGGCCCGTTGAAAGCCCAGTGGCCGCAGGATCGCCTCGAGGTCCTCGCGCCGGGCGGCCCCCAGGGCGGCGGCGTCGGGGTAGCGCTTGAAGAGCTCGGGAGTGACGGTGTTGACGCGCGCGTCGGTGGTCTGGGCCGACAGGACGGTGGCCACGAGCAGCTGGAAGGGGCCGTCGTGCTCGAGGGCGCAGGCGGCGTCGGGGTAGAGGGCCATGAGCTCGTCGTCGACGGCGCCCGCACGCCAGGCCGGGTCAGCCATTGTCGGCACCTCGGAGACCTCGGGGACTGCGTCAGCCGCCGCAACCTCACTGCTCACTGCCCTGCGCACTGCGTCCTCTCTCCGCGATCTCATCGGCAGCACCACCGGCGCCACCGGAGCCCTCATCCGGGCCTTGGTCCGAGCCCTGGTCCGGCTCAGACCGGGCCTTCCTCCAGAGATCGCCATTGCAGTCGATCCCACCACCGCCCCGCAACCTCATGGATGGGACCGTGTCACACGACGCACCCGATTTTGCTCACCCCCCTTTGACCTGCAACACACGGAGGCTACAATGCTCGACGGCGTGCCACAGGTCACAAGCCGTGGCAGGATAGACCCGAGGGCTCCCGCATGCGGGATGCCAGCCCCCTAACCACCAGGAGGATCTCCGTGGAAGACAGCATTATCTCCAGGATCCCGCTCTTCGAGGGCCTGAGCCCGGATGAGCAGGAGGAACTGCGCGCCATGATGACGCAGACGACTCTGCGCCGTGGCGAGACCCTCTTCAACGAGGGCGACTCAGGCGACCGCCTCTACATTCTCCTCTCCGGAAAAGTGAAGCTCGGCCACGCCAGCGCCGACGGCCGCGAGAACCTGCTCGCGGTGCTCGGCCCCGGCGAGATCGTCGGCGAGCTGACCCTGTTCGACCCGGGCCCGCGCTCCACCACCGCCACCGCCGTGGCCCCCACCGAGCTCCTGACACTGGACCACAACCAGCTCATGACCTTCGTGGAGTCCCACCCGCAGCTGGCCAAGGACATGCTGCGCGCCCTGGCCCAGCGCCTGCGCCGCACCAACACCGCACTGGCCGACCTCGTCTTCTCCGACGTGCCCGGCCGCGTGGCCAAGGCCCTGCTGGACCTGGCCGACCGCTTCGGCTCACCCACCGACGACGGCGTCCACGTCCCCCACGACCTCACTCAGGAGGAGCTCGCCCAGCTGGTGGGTGCCTCTCGCGAGACGGTCAACAAGTCGCTGGCCGAGTTCGTCTCCCGCGGCTGGATCCGCCTGGAGGGACGAGCCGTCACGCTGCTCGACGTCGACCGACTGCGCCGTCGCGCCCGCTGAGGGCCCGTCTCGGGTCGCGAGCCCTCCGCGCCGCGCACCGAGCACTCCGGCCGGGTGCCGATCGGGTGACGATGCGCCCCGCACGCTGCTGACGACAGCACGGACGACGCCGCGTCCGCGGTCCGCCACCTGCGGACCGCGGACGCGGCGTGATGTTGGTGCCAGTACTCGCCCGCGTCAGCGACGAGCGCCTCTCAGGGCCGGGGACGCTTGAGGTAGGCGACGAGGTTCTCGGTACCGGACGGGCCGGGCACGACCTGGACGAGCTCCCAGCCGTCAGCGCCCCACTGATCGAGAATCTGCTTGGTGGCGTGAGTGATGAGGGGAACGGTGGCGTACTCCCAGGCGGTCGGGGCCCCGGATACGTGCTCAGAAGATGCAGTCATGAGGCTCAGCCTAGAGCCCGGCGCAAGGCGTCGGAAGTCCGGCCGCGGGAGACCTCACGAGGCGCAGCGCACCCGGGCCAGGATGCGAGGGGCGCGACGGGCATGGATCTCGGCGACGAGCTCATCGTCCTCGCGCTGAAGCCACAGCCCCCAGTCATCGACCTCGGGGAAGCGCCGCAGCAGGGCCCGCCTCTCCCGCTCAGTCAGGCCGCCCCAGACCCCGAAGCTGGACTCGGAGTTGAGCGCCTCGGCCAGACAGTCCATACGAACCGGACACGCGAAGCACAGCGATCTGGCATCGCGCTGCTCAGCCCCTTTACCGAAGAGCTGGTCGGGCTCGACGGTCGCGCAGGCCGCTCTGGCCGCCCAGGTCTGGTCGTCTTGAGTCATGCTCACTCCCGATTCAATCAACGGCCAACGCCGTTGTCGGCCACGTCACAGCCGTTACCGTATGGCAACCGAGCGCCGCACGCCAAATCCCATTTCTGTGGTCCAAGCGGTTTGACCGCCACTCACCTCCCCCAGACCGCCAAACACCAGCACGATCAAGAGGAGTTCTCTGATAGCGAGCCAAATACTGGACGTCGAACCCATCGGGGACTCATCTTTCACAAGGTTGAAGAATCCGGTTCTCACGGTCGGAGGAGCACCCCCAAGCACCGAAGGGTGCCAACGAACCGTGACCCGCCCGCAACCCAGACCTGAACATTTCCTAGGAATTAACTGGATGTTGAGTGCTGTCTCACCATGTGGCCGGACCGCCCCGCTTCCGCACGCGCTGCCGACGACATCACACCGGCTCACACTCCCTCGCCTGCGGCGCCACCGAGCCCCTCTCCAAGGGTCTTCTCAGGCCGAGGGGGGTCTATGCCACTGCATCCTCCAAGAGATTCCACGTAGGCTGGCGCCATGGCGAACTCCTCTGCGCGCGGACGCTCTCTGACTCCACCCCAGGTCGTCTCGATGCTCGTGGTCTTTCTGGTGCTCTCGAGCGTCGGCGGCATCCTGTCCGCAGGCTTCGCCGCTCCGTTCGTGGGCGTCACGGCAGCACTGACCCGGGCCTCCGCTGAGCTCTTCGAGGAGCTTCCCAGCGATTTCAACGTCCAGCAGCCCAGCCAGATCTCGACCCTCCTGGCCGCCGACGGAACCGAGATCACCAAGTTCTACGCGGAGAACCGCATCGTCGTGCCCCTGAGCTCGATCTCCGTCAACATGCAGAACGCGATCGTCGCCGTGGAGGACCAGCGCTTCTACCAGCACCAGGGGGTTGACCCCACCGGTATGGTTCGAGCCCTGGTCTCCAACAACGCCGGTGGATCGCGTCAGGGCGCCTCGACACTCACACAGCAGTACGTGCGCAACACGCTCATCGAGACCGGTCTGAAGAACGATGACCACAAGATCATCAAGGACGCCACCGAGAGCACCGTGGCCCGCAAGCTGCGGGAGATGAAGTTCGCCCTCAGCCTGGAGCAGAAGTACTCCAAGCAGCAGATTCTCGAGGGCTATCTCAACATCGCCGCCTTCAGCCCCTCCACCTATGGAGTGGAGGCCTCCGCCCGGCACTACTTCAGTAAGTCGGCCAAGGACCTGACGGTGGCCGAGGCCGCCCTCATGGCCGGCACCACCAACGCCCCCAGCGCCTACGACCCCGTCACCCAGCCCGAGCTGGCCAAGAACCGCATGGACTGGGTGCTGACCAAGATGCTGGAGGAGAAGTTCATTACCAAGGCGCAGTACGACCAGGCCGTGGCCACCCCGATCGCGAGCATGCTCCACGTCTCGGAGTCCCCGGCCGGCTGCGGTGCTGCGGGATCCGCCGCCTACTTCTGCTCCTACGTGGTCAATGAGGTCCTCGGTTCGGAGAACTTCGGGCCCGACGTCGCCTCCCGCCGCCAGCTCCTGACGCGCGGCGGTCTGAAGATCACCACCACCTTGAACCTTCAGCGGCAGAGCGCCGCCGACAACGTCATTCAGTCCAATGTCCCCACTGGCGACGCATCGGGCACCGACACGACCATCGCCTCCATCGAGCCGGGTACGGGCCGGATCCAGGCATTGGCCCAGAACAGCAACTACGGTGACGGAGGCCCCGACAGCAGCGACACTCAGCTCGTCTACGCCGCGGACGCCAAGCACGGCGGTATCGAGCTCAGTGACGGTACCGTCGGCTTCCAGCCGGGCTCGACCTTCAAGGCCCTCATCCTGGCCGAGTGGTTCAAGGAAGGTAACTCCGCAGGCGCAGGGCTCAGCGCCGTCCCCCGAACCTTCCAGTGGAACATTCCCTGTGCCCCGGAGAACAACGACCCGACCTGGGCACCGAAGAACGTCGACCCGTCCCTCAACCGTTCCACCAACGTCACTGAGGCCACGAAGATGTCCATCAACGTCGCCTACGCAGAGATGCTCAGCCGGATGGACGTCTGCGCCGTCACGAACTTCGCCTCCTCCATCGGAGTGACGAAGGCCGACGGAACCCCACTGGATGCGCGCCCCTCGATCGTGCTGGGTTCTCAGAACGTTCCGCCCCTGAGCATGGCCAACGCCTACGCGACCTTCGCCTCCGGCGGCAAGTACTGCAAGCCCATCGCCATCGACCGGATCCTGGACGCCAGCGGTACCTCCATGGCCGTTCCCAGCGCCGACTGCACTCAGGCGATGGATCAGGGCGCCGCCGATCTGACGGCGTCCACCTTGACGGCCACGTCACAGAGGGGCGGAACGGCCCAGCAAGCCGTCTTCGGCCGACCAATCGGGGGCAAGACCGGAACCACGGATGACAACAATGACGCCTGGTTCGTCGGCTTCACCCCGCAGCTGGCCACCGCGGTCTGGATCGGTCACGCCGGCAGCCCCAGGACCCTCAACTACCAGCAGATCGGCCCGCACTACGTCGACGTCATGTACGGAAACACGATCGCCGTGCCGATGTGGCGCGACTACATGTCTCAGGCCGTGGGGAACGACCCGGTCCTGCCCATTCCCTCCCACGGGTGAGCGACGGGCTCCCCGCGAACCACAACTGCACAGAAGAGGACCCGACTCCCCATGACGCCCTGCCCTGCCGGCCGCGCCGCTCTGTCCGTCATCGGCGCCACTGCCGCCCTGGGGGCGGCCACGTTGGCCTACAGCCTCGTTGAGGCCAGGTGCCCCGTTCTACGACGCATCGACGTGCCGGTGCTCGCCGCCGACGAGGAGCCTCTCACGGTGCTCCACCTGTCCGATCTGCACCTGACGGACCGCACCGAGGCGCGGGTCGCCTGGGTGCGCCATCTGGCAACGCTGCGTCCCGACGTCGTCATCAACACCGGTGACAACCTGTCCCTGGCCTCCGGGCTGGAGCCGCTGCGACGGGCGCTCGATCCGCTGACCGGCCTGCCCGGCGCCTTCGTCATGGGCGACCACGACTACCGCACGACCGTCTTCCGCCTGCCCACGCGCTACCTGCACCGCGACCCGCGCAAGGCCTCCAGCCGTGTGCGCGACGAGGACATCGAGGCCCTCCCCTGGGAGGAGATCCGCGACCTGCAGACCGCCGGAGGCTGGTTGGATCTGACCAACCGGCGCGGCTCGCTGACCGTGCGCGGGCGGCGCATCGAGCTGATCGGCGTCGACGACCCGCACGCCAACCGCGACGTCTTCCCCGCCCCCGGGGCGGATGGCGACACGGCATCGTCCGGATCGACCTCGGCCCTCTCCCTGCCCGCGATCCGTGACCGCGAGGGCCGGGTCCTGCGACTGGGACTCACACATGCCCCCTACCGGCGGGTCCTGGAGGCGATGTCGGCAGACGACGTCGACCTGACCCTGGCCGGGCACACCCACGGCGGGCAGCTGTGTGTGCCCGGGGTGGGGGCGCTGGTCACCAACTGCGACCTGGACCGGGGCCGGGCCTCGGGGCTGTCGCAGTGGCCGGGGAGGCTCGGGGACCCGCGCACGACAGACCACATGTACCTGCATGTCTCGGCCGGGCTCGGAACGAGTCCCTTCACGCCCGTGCGCCTGGCCTGCCGGCCCGAGGCCACGCTGCTGCGGCTGCTGCCGGCCTGAGGGACGGCGCACGCCACCAACTTCGACCAAAACTTCATAGATG
>NZ_MSRR01000010.1:17528-38657 GCF_001956585.1 Actinomyces naeslundii
ATCTATGAAGTTTTGGTCGATTTTTGGGCCTCGGCACGCCGTCAGCGGCGCCAGCGGGCGAAGCCGCCCTCAGAGCTGATGACCTGCCCGGTGATCCAGCGGGCCTCATCGGTGAGCAACCAGGTGATGAGGCGGGCGGCATCGTCCGGCTCGCCCCAGCGCCCCTGGGGGAACATGGCTGCTGTCGCCTGGCGTATCTCCTCGGTGACGTAGCCGGTGTCGACCGGGCCGGGGTTGACCGTGTTGACGGTGATACCGGCGTCGATGAGCTCCTCGGAGATGGTCAGGGTGACGCCGGCGATGGCGGCCTTGGCGGCGGCGTAGGCGATCTCCCCGGGCAGGGGTCCCAGGCCCTGACCGGAGGTGAGGAAGACGATGGCGCCGCGGCGGCGCCCGAGGCCGGGTGAGGCGGGCACGGCGAAGCCCTCCTGGGCGGCGAAGGCCTGCGCCAGGAGGATGGAGGCGCGGGCGTCAACGGCCCAGTGAGCGTCCAGGACAGCCTCGGTCATCTCACTGAGCGGCCCATCGGGGCTGCTCATGGCCTGGTTGCACACGAGGGCGTCGAGGTGCCCGGCGGCGGCTACAGCCTGCTCGACGACGCGGGCGGGCTCCCCGGGGGCGGCCAGGTCGGCGGGGACGTCGATGAGCTGGGCCGGACCGACCAGGTGGGAGCGGATGGAGGCCATGACGGCCTCGACGTCGTCGGCTCCCCACGGCTGGGAGACGTCATGCGGGCGATAGTGGTGGGCGACGATGCTCGCCCCGTAGTCGGCGGCGCGGCAAGCAATGGCGTGGCCGATGCCGACGCGGCGGCTGACACCGGTGACGAGCACCGTCCGGCCCGCCAGGGGCAGCAGGTCGCGGCCTCCGGGGCCGACCTGGTCGTCGGAGTGGTTCTCATGGTGAGCCTCGGTGGTCATGGCAGCGAGTGTAGAAGGGGAGGTGCCGGCGGACCGGCCGTGTCAGTCCTCGACGCTCGCGAGCCGGCGGGCGAAGGCCTCGTGGTTGGCCTGCGAGGACAGGACGAAGCGGATGAGCCCCAGGCGGCCGACGGCGTCAGGATCGGTGTGGGAGCGCTGCTCGACGGCGCGGGCCCCGGCGACGGCGATCTCGGCGACCTGGGCGATGGGCCAGCCGTAGACGCCGGCGGAGACGGCCGGCAGGGCGATGGAGGAGCACCCGAGCTGGATGGCGAGCTCCAGGGAGCCGTCGAAGCAGGCACGCAACAGGACAGGGTCATCCTCACCTGCGTGACGGTTGGGACCCACGGTGTGGATGACCCAGGTGGCGGGCAGGTCGAATCCGGGCGTGGCCACCGCGCGGCCGACCGGGAGGCCGTCGGGCAGCTCGGTGGCACGTACCTTCTGGCAGGCCTCGAGCAGGCGGGGGCCGGCGGCGCGGTGGATGGCGCCGTCGACTCCCCCGCCACCCAGGAGCGTGCTGTTGGCGGCGTTGACGATGGCGTCGACATTCTCGGTGGTGATGTCGCCGACGACGGCCTCGATGCGCATGATGCTCCTCTGTTCCGCGGTGAGTACTCGAGCCGGTCACTGTGGGCTCTGCGGGCTCTCGAACCGGTCACGGGCAGCCTGACACGGGCGCCGTCGGAGGCCAACCGAGTTCAGGAGGGAGCGAACACCGACGTGACGGACGACTCAGCGGATCCGATTTCCTCCCTGCGGTGGGTGGAGGCTATGCTGTCGCCTGCTGCACACGGGGTGTGGCGCAGTTTGGTAGCGCGCTTCGTTCGGGACGAAGAGGTCGTGGGTTCAAATCCCGCCACCCCGACGACGAGGACGTCCGCGAGTTTGCTCGTGAGACGTCCGAGGAGGAAGGGGTAAGAGGCCGCCAGGCCGAATACCCCGACGATGAGAAGACCTCATGAGCTTGCTCATGAGGTCTTCGAAGAGGAGCGGGCCGAAAGACCGAAGGCCTAAGCATCCCGACCAAGGAGCCATCACTCACACCCACATCATGGACATTCCGTGAGGTGGGTTTTTGCTTGTTCTTGCTGGAATTCGTGGCAGTCAGGGCATCATTCGGCAGTCTCTACAAGCTCGGACCTTCTGGCGCCGGGACGACGGCGTCACATTGCCGGCTCGATGTGACACCGCCGTCTCGAGCGCATGTCAGGCTGCCGTCGAGTCCAAGTTCCACACTCGCAGTACCCCACCATAGGTCGTGCGAACGAGGTCGACGGAACGGGCAAGGAATCCTGATGCGTCCCACCAGGAGAGGTGCCCGAGACGCTGGGCGACGACCTAGGTGCTCGCCGATACCTGAGCAGTGCGCTCCCAGAGCGGTTCGTGCCTTGATGCGGCGGCCGACAACACAGTTGTTGACTCGCGATCGTCGAATTGGCCGCCTATCATCCGACAACTGTTAACTGTAGAAAGTTACCTCAGTGGGAATTTCTCCCGCCTTCGGCATTATTTCGAAGAGAACCTTACTGTCTTCATATGCCGTCTCGAAACTTACGCAGTCCGTTAAACCGTTCCGAACAAACTGGCCATAACTTGGACCTGCGTCAGAATCTACTGTCGCAACATAATAATTTGTTCCGTCAGGGTCATGAGATTCTATGCAAAACAAATCCCTAGCATCATCATAACTAATCATTGCACGGCCGTCTGTCCCATAGTCAGTCGGCCCAAATGAGTTCGCTGATGCCGGCGCCGCAACAGCCAACCCGCCAATCAGTGCAGAACCGAGTGCTACTGCCCTGAAAAGGTGTCGCTTGATCGATTGCATGAGGGTGTCCTCCTATTCTTGATGGTTTCTCAGCCGGCGTCATCAGGCATTCTCCACAGCTCAGTAACCAAACAGTCAATGGCCGCCACTCCAACATCGGGCGCTCACATCAAATAACAAGCGCTTGATTGTGTTGTAGAGACTCATGCGCCGTCACTACGGAATTGTTGCCACAGAGATCAGAGCGGGCGACCGACGTCAGCACATACATGTCGATTACATGTATTTTGATATCTCGAACTCCCATCTACCGCACTCTGTTGCCCGACACAAATAGGCTAGACGACAAATCCATGGAGCGTTATGGGGGACGATCCCTCTTGACAGCAGTCATCGTCAATTGCTAGACAACTTGCCGCCACGCCACAGCAGCTCTGATGGACCCATGGAGAGAGATGGCGCACCCAGCATGGGGGCAGTTCACCGAAGTCAAGTCGCTATTCACACCTCACACCCGCTCCGATCCCCTATCGGCTCATTCGTCCTCATAATGCGACACCAATGCACCACTCACTCAGGAGACCGGCAAAATCAGTTTTAGCGGGTGGTCGGGTGAGTAGTTTGAATGCTCGTTTGAGGCGTCCTGCCAGAGATCTGGTGGCGGTGAGATGGAGTTGCCGGGACCGCGGAAGAGGCGAATAAGACTGATGGCCAGGTTCTTTAGGAAGGCTATGACCTTAGGCCCGTCGGAGGTACGCAGCCGGTGATGACCCTCACCGAAGACGACGTCTTGGACCCAGTGGAGGCGGTTCTCTAGCTTCCTGTACCCCTATCCCCAGGCTGCAAGCCTGCTCGGGCTGGGCCCGGGTCATGGATAGCGAGCAGATTAGGCAGACCACTTCCAGCCGTCAGAGCCGTCCAGAACCAGCGCGCTCTCCGTCTCGCACCCACATCCCGGACACATGCCGCCCACAGCCGCACCGACTAGGCTGCCTCCCGGACGGTCAACCGGCGGAAAGGACGAGCGAGCGTGATCAGACCCCGACGCGACGCCGTCGATTCGCTCTCTTCGCGCCCCCCGCTGCGCCTGAAGTATGTCGAGGCCGTCCTCAGCATCGGGTTCGCCCTGTCCTTCATCGCCTGGACCCGGCTGAGCGCCCCCGGCCCACTGGCCCCGAACACCGATCCAAGCTCCTCCGGCGGCCCGTTCGGCCTCGACCTGCTCCTGCCCGCCCCCGCTGCCTACCCCCGCTCGGCGGCCGGCCAGCTCGCCGAGGCCTTCGCGATCCTCACCCACCCTCTCATCGTCCTCGCGGTCACTGCGACCTGGGTCGTCTACGCCTACACCGGCCGCATGCGCCGCCTGAGCGTCTCGCTGGCCATCGCCGCCACCGGCATCCCCGTCCAGTTCCTCATCGCCCTGCACCTGGCGCGCCCCACCCCGGGGGCGGCCTTCGCCGACTCGATCGCCGCCTTCGCCCACGCCTACCCCAACGCGCACGTCACCGCCATGACCCTGGCCTCCTGGGTTCTGGTGACCCTCGCACGCGCCCATCACCGCAGCACCATGGTCGCCACCGGCACCGTTCTGGGCTACGCCGCCGTCGTCATGACCGCCGTCAGCCAGTGGTACATGGGCCTGGCCACGCTCAGTGACCTCATCGGCGGCTTCCTCCTGGGGGCCGCCTTCGCGAACCTGGCCCTGTGGGTCGGCGGCATTGACGCGATCCTCACCAGCTGGGTCAACCGCCGTCTGTCACGTGCCAGCAGCGAGAAGCGCGCCGCCGTCATCTACAACCCCACCAAGTTCGACGACCTCTCGCTCCTGCGCCGCCGGGTCGCCGCCGAGGTGCGCGCCACCGGCTGGCGCCCCACCGTCTGGCTGGAGACCACCCCCGACGACCCCGGCCGCTCCATGGCCCGCCGCGCCCTGGAGGCCGGCGTCGACCTGGTCATGGTGGCCGGCGGCGATGGCACTGTGCGCGCCGTCTCCTCCCAGCTCGCGGGCACCGAGATGCCCATGGCCCTCATCCCCGCCGGCACCGGCAACCTGCTGGCGCGCAACCTGTCCATCCCGCTGGACACCGACGCCGCCATCCGCCTCGCCCTGCACGGCCGCCTGCAGCCCATCGACATGGTGACCTGCACCTTCGACGACGGTGAGGAGCGCTTCGTCGTCATGGCAGGCATGGGACTGGACGCCCAGATCATGGAGTCCACCGACTCGGGCCTGAAGAAGGTCATCCGCTCGGGCGCCTACGCGGTGGCCGCCGTCCAGAACGCGGTCCCCGACCCCTTCACCGCCACCATCACGCTCGACGACGCACCTCCTGAGCGCCGCCAGATGGTCATGGCTCTTATGGGCAACGTCGGCACCATCACCGCGGGCATGACGCTCTTCCCTCGAGCCGTCCCCACCGATGGCATGGTGGACCTGCTCCTGGCCAACCCCGGCAAGGTCGTGGACTGGGCCCGCCTGGGAGCGCAGATCCTCACCGGTCAGGAGATGGAGGGCTTCACGCTCACCCGCGCCAGAAAGGTCCTCATCGAGGCCGACCGCCCCGTCCCCTTCGAGCTAGATGGCGACACGGCCGGCTCCACCCGCACCCTGCGCGCCGAGGTCCAGGACAGTGCCCTGCACGTCGTCGTTCCCCGGTGAGTCGGCAGACTCGTCCTTCCTCCGCGTCTCTCACGTGAGCATCGTGACGCGTCTGTGACAGGCCCACTGCCCTAGACTGGCGCACAGCCGGTGCCCCTACGGGCAACACACCCCGATCGCATCTTCGGTGCGGCCCTACTTCAGTCAGCAGGAGCTCCATGCGTTCTCGACTCACAGTCGCCCTCGGCCGCACAGCGCGCCTGGCCGCCCGTATGCGCGGCGGCGGCAGCGGCGGCACCGCCTTCCCCGGCCTGGTCATGGAGCGCACCGACCCCGGTTTCCTGGAGCGCACCCTGAGCCGCCTGCCCCGCGGCGTCATCGTGGTCTCGGGCACCAACGGCAAGACCACCACCACCAAGATGGTGGTCCAGCTCCTGCGCGAGCAGGGCCTCAAGGTCTTCACCAACCGGACCGGCTCGAACTTCGTGCGCGGCGTGCTCGCCGCCCTGCTCACCGAGGTCGACGCCGCCGGCAACCTGGACGCCGACATCGCGGTCCTCGAGCTCGACGAGGCCCACGCCGTGCACTTCGTGGCCCAGGTCCGCCCCCGCGCCTGCCTCCTGCTCAACGTCATGCGCGACCAGCTCGACCGCTTCGGCGAGATTGACTACACCGCCTCCCTCCTGCACTCCATCGCCAAGGCCACCAGCGACGTCGTCGTCCTCAACGGCGACGACCCGCGCCTGGCCGCCCCGGACTTCCTCGAGGACGTCACCGCCCGCGTAGTCTCCTTCGGCGCCGGCGAGGACCTGCGCTCCCTGTTCCTGTCCGACGACGACCTGCGCACCGGCCTGGCCAGCCCCCGGGACCGCGGCGAGGGCCCAGGCCCCCGCGTCACCCTGGAGGCCATCAACGGCCAGCGCGCCACCGTCCGCGTCGACGGAGCCTCCCACGAGGTCGACTTCGCCATCCCCGGTGTTCACAACCTGCTCAACGCCTGCGCCGCCCTCGGTGTGGTCCTGGAGGTGCTGGGCGAGGACGCCGACCTGCCCGGCCTGCTCGCCACCCTGGGCACCGTGCAGGCCGCCTTCGGCCGCGGCGAGGTCCTCACCCTGGACGGTCGCCCCGTCCAGCTCTCCCTGGTCAAGAACCCGGCCGGCTTCCGCATGGGCCTGCTCTCAGCGGCCGCCCAGGCGCAGGCCGGTGAGGTCGTGGTCGTGGCCATCAACGACGAGTACGCCGACGGCCGGGACATGTCCTGGCTGTGGGACGTCGACTTCACCGCCCTGCGCGCCAACGGGGTCGCCGTTGTCACCGGGGTGCGGGCCTGGGACATGGCGCTGCGGCTGCGCTACGACGACGTCGAGGTCACCGACGTCGAGCCCGACCTGCGCAAAGCCGTGGCCCTCATGCGCCGAGCCGCCACTGACGCCGACCGCCCGATGCGGATCTTCACCACCTACACCGCCATGCTGGCCCTGCGCTCGATCCTGGGCGAGATGACAGACGTTGAGGAGGTCATGTCATGACCGCGCGCTACGAGCACACCACCGACGGTCCCGCCCGCGGCAGCCTGCGCCTGCTCCAGCTCTACCCGCGGGACATGAACATCTACGGAGACTGGGGCAACACGCTCGTGCTGGCGCGGCGCGCCCAGTGGCAGGGCTACGACGTCGAGCTCCTCTCCTACGACCCGGAAGACGAGCTGCCCCGCGACATCGACATCCTCGTGGGCGGCGGCGGTCAGGACTCCGGCCAGGACCGCATCAAGGAGGATCTGCTCAAGGTCGGCCCCACGCTCAAGGCATGGGCCGGCGACGGCATCCCGATGCTGGCGATCTGCGGGCTCTACCAGCTCTTCGGGCACGGCTTCACCACCGCCAAGGGCCAGGAGATCCCCGGCATCAGCCTCATGGACACTCATACAGTGGCCGGCGACACCCGCCTCATCGGCAACATCACCCTGGACACCAAGGACTTCGGCGCGGTGATCGGCTACGAGAACCACTCCGGCCTGACCACCCTGGGGCCGGACGCGCACCCCTTCGGCACCGTGCGCATGGGAGACGGCAACAACGGCAAGGACGGCACCGAAGGCGGACGCGTTCACCACGTCATCGGCACCTACTTGCACGGCTCCCTGCTGCCCAAGAACCCGGCCGTGGCCGACTGGCTGCTGGCCCGCGCCGTTGAGCACAGTGGCGCCACCTGGGAGCCCGAACCGCTCGATGACACCTGGGCCGAGCGTGCCCGCGCCGTGGCCATGTCACGACCCCGCTGAGTCCCTGACGCCCACACAGACCACCGCAAGGGCGGTGGGACCTGCCGCCGTGACGCAGGTCCCACCGCCCATTTTGGAAAGCGACATCGATCCTAATAGCCAAGAAACGGGGGAGACTCTCGTCACCCTTATTGGACGCTGAGTATTTTCTGGGGTCAACCATATAGAATCCAGAAAAAACCGGTACAACGCTTCTGCTTCTGAATTTCATCGAAATCTCGTTCCAGACCCACCCAACATGCCACCTCCCCCTTATTGGACATTGATTTTTTCAGGGCGAGACCACAACGTGACATCATGCGCTCAGACATTGCAGAATGTCTGCCATGACAGCACAGAATTCTTCAGGTTTCGATTGGCCCGCACGTTCCGCCAACAGGATCTGGCTCGGCGTCTGCGGAGGCCTGGCCGACAAGTGGAACGTCAACGCCTGGCTGGTTCGCATCACCTTCTTCCTCTTCGTCGTGCCGCTCGGCTACGTCTACTACCTGGGCGCCCAGAACATGCCCGACCCCACCGCCCGCTAACCCCTCCCCACCTCTCCAAACACTCCCGAACACCTCGATCCCTCAGGGAGCCCCGTGAGGCATGAGCCCGCTCCCGACCCCGGGGTGAAGCAACCCATCCCAACTACTTCGACACATTGACAACCGGCCACTTCGTGCTCCGACAAGAATGACATCTTGGGGGAGCACGAAGTGGCCTGAACGTATTTTATACACCTCCACCCCATTACCGGCCATCTGGTTCGGAGAGTACAGACAATCTCATGTCCGAGTTCCGGTGCGCCGCACACCCGTCCCTGCCATATCTCCAGAGGGAGGCGTCGACGCTGACGCAGAGCCATCCTGAATTCCTGCGAGATAGAGAAGCACTGCCTTACACTGCCATCGACGAAGTCCACTGTCGATCTGAGGACACCATGGCATTTGCTGTTCCACGACACCGTGCCTCCGCCGGAAACGCCTACGTTCCCGAGCCGGGTGCAGCCACCCTCGCACTGTCGGATCTCAGCCCCGGCACCAGCGGACGCATCACCCGCCTACTCGACGACGGCGTCGGCGGGGCCCTCATCAAGCGCCTGCGCAACCTGGGATTCGTCCCCGGTCGGATCGCCACGCCGCTGCGCCGCGCCCCCATGGGTGACCCGGTGGTCTACCGCGTCTCTGACTACGAGCTGTGCCTGCGCCGCCAGGAGGCCAGGCTCGTTGAGGTCACCGCCATCGAGGCCGAGACGCGCATCATCCTTCAGCCCAGGCCGGCCGGCCGGCACGCGGCCACCGACACGGAGCAGACGACAGGAGAGATGCCGTGAGCACCCACAACACTTCGCAGCAGGCCACCGGCCAGCCGCCCCACAATGCGCACCCCCATGAGGGCGCTGACTGCCACTGCGGATCCTCCAGCGCCAAGACGCTGGTGGCCGGGTCCCGGCGCATCGCCCTGGCGGGTGCCCCGAACGCAGGCAAGACCTCCATCTACAACGCCCTGACCGGTCTGCACGCCAAGACCGGCAACTACCCGGGCGTCACCGTCCAGCGCTCCCTGGGAACCTGCAAGATCGGCAACACCACCCTGACGATCGAGGACCTGCCCGGCGCCTACTCCCTGGACCCGATCAGCCCCGACGAGGAGATCGTCCACGACGTGCTCACCGGGACCTCGACCACGGTGAGTGCCCCGGACGCCCTGGTCATCGTCGTCGACGCCACCACGCTGCAGCGCGGCATGAACTTCATCGCCGAGGCCCTCGCCCTGGACCTGCCCACCTGCCTCGTGGTCACCATGACCGACGAGCTCAGCCGCCGCACGGGCCGGCTCAACGTGGCGGCCCTGGGACACGCCCTGGGCATCCCGGCCGTACGGGTCATCGGACACCGAGGCATCGGCATGCCCGATCTGCGCGCCCAGCTCGCCCAGGTCGCCACCTGGCAGCGCACGCCCCTGCCGCCACCCACCGACCCCGACGAGATCACGTCCTGGGCCGACTCGGTGCTCGCCGCCGCCGACTACCTACCGCCCGAGAGCGACCAGATCACCTCGGCGATCGACAAGGTCCTGCTACGCCCCATCCCCGGCACCATCGTGTTCTTCACGATCATGTTCCTCTTCTTCCAGGCCATCTTCACCTGGGCCGAGCCCTTCAAGGGAGCCATCGAGGACGCCTTCGGGGCGCTGGGGGCGCTGGTTCACAGCTGGCTCGACGCGTCCCATCCACTCATCGCCGGGCTCCTGGGCGACGGCCTCATCGGGGGCGTGGGCTCGGTGCTCACCTTCATCCCCCAGATCATCATCATGTTCCTCATCATCGCCGTCCTGGAGGGCGTGGGGTACATGTCGCGAGCGGCCTTCCTCATGGACAAGGTCATGAGCGTCGCCGGGTTGGAGGGACGGGCCTTCGTGGCGCTGCTGTCCTCGCTGGCCTGCGCGATCCCCGGGATCATGGCCACCCGCACGCTGCCCTCCACCAAGGACCGGGTGGCCACGATGCTGGGGGCGCCGCTCATGACCTGCTCGGCGCGTCTGCCCGTCTACGTCATCATGATCTCCTTGACGGTCGACGGCGGCGCCAAGATCGGTCCCTTCGGGGCACGCGGCGTCGTCATGTTCGCGCTCTACCTGCTGGGAGCCGTCTCCGCGATGGCGGCCGCCTGGGCGGTCAAGCAGCTCACCGACCGCGGCCACATCCTGCTGCCCTTCTACATGGAGATGCCGCCCTACCGCATGCCGCGCGTGCGCACGGTCCTCATCATGGTGTGGGACGCCTGCAAGGGCTTCCTGAAGAAGGCCGGCACGATCATCACCCTGACCACCATCATCCTGTGGGTGCTGCTCAACGTCCCCATGCGCTCAGACGCCCAGTTCGAGGCGTTCTGCGCCTCCAACACCCAGTGCGCCGCCATCTCGGCCGCCGTGGAGAACCCGTCGTCGTCCACCGTCAAGAACGATGACGGCGAGGTCGTCACCGATCCCGAGGAGCTGGACAAGCTGCTGGAGGCCCAGAAGACCTCCTACACGATGGACAACTCCTGGGCCGCCAAGGGGGGCAAGGTAGTCCAGCCGGTCTTCGAGCCACTGGGCTTCGACTGGCGCATCAATGTGGCCACCCTGTCCTCGCTGGCAGCGCGTGAGACCTTCGTGGCCACACTCGGCCAGATCGCCGCCGCCGAGGACCCGGAGGAGCCCACGACCCATCTGGCCACTATGACCTACCAGCAGGACACGCTGACCAACAAGGCCGGCGACAAGCTGTTCAACCCGGCCACCGTCGTCGCGATCCTCGTGTTCTTCGTCGCCTCCAGTGCATGGCCACCGCGGGAGCCATGCGCCGCGAGACCGGCAGCTGGAAGTGGCCGATCATCGCCTTCGTCTACATGTTCGTCACCGCCTGGGTGATGGCAGCGATCACCCACGCATTCGTGGCCTTCTTCATATGATCGCCGCGACACCAAGAGTGACATCCATGACCAGGCAGATGGCCGGACACTCAGGAAAGGGGAGGCAGCCGTGCCCGTCATTCCCACGCACCCGATGACGACGCCGGACCCCGACGTCCTGAGATGGGTCGTCCCCGACGGCCTGCTGCCCTTCACCGGGGAGGTGGCCCACGCCCCGGCGATGCTCCAGGCGCTCATCGACGACGGCACTCTGAAGTCCGTCCGGGTCGATGGTGGCGCGGTGCTCACCCTCCTGGGCCCCGGTCACAGCTGGCGAACGGAAGGAGCCCGGGTGCGCAGCGCCCTGGTGGACGCCCTGGGCGCCCCGGGGTCCTGGGAGGGGGACGCCTCCGCCCATGAGTTCGGACCCGACGACGCCCTGGAGGCGGCCGCCCGGCAGATCGCCGGAGGGTCGCTGGGGTCCTTCGTCAACAGCCACGGGGGCGCGCTCGTGGTGCGCTCGGTGCACGACGGCGTCGTCGAGGTGGCCATGGAGGGTGCTTGCGACGAGTGCCCAGCCGCAGAGATCACGATGCACGCGCGCTTCGAGCACCTGCTGCGACGCCGCTGCCCCTGGCTGGACGAGGTCCGCCGGGTCGACGCCTAGCCGACCTCGCCCTGCCCCACCGCCCGGTGCGGCTCCCCTGATCTGTGTCAGGCACACTCCGAACACCTGACGATAGAGAAGCCTTACCTTAGACTGTCAATGTCGATACGCATCTCCTGCATCGAGATCGACGACAGACACAGAACTCTGAGGAATTCCGAGGACATCATGGCGACTGCAGTCTCACACCACAGCATGTCGGCCCCTGCCAGTACCCCAGGCACCCCGCCTCCAGCAGAACAATCCCTCTCCGACCTGCGCCTGGGCACCGCGGCCCGGATCGTCGGTCTTCTGGAGGACGCCGCCAACGCCCCCATCGTCAGGCGGCTGAGCAACTTGGGCTTCATCCCTGGCCGGGTCGTCACACCATTGCGCCGGGCCCCGCTGGGTGACCCGGTGGTCTACCGCGTGACCGACTACGAGCTGTGCCTGCGCCGTCACGAGGCCCGCATCATTCAGGTCGAGACCCTCACCAAGGTCGACGACACCGTTGAGCCCGCGCGAGAGGACCAGCAGCGATGAGCGACCACTGCTCCACGCATGAGGTCCCCGGCGCCTCGGACTGCCACTGCGGTTCCTCCAGCGCCAAGACGCTGGTGGCCGGGTCCCGGCGTATCGCCCTGGCGGGTGCCCCGAACGCAGGCAAGACCTCCATCTACAACGCCCTGACCGGTCTGCACGCCAAGACCGGCAACTACCCGGGCGTCACCGTGACCCGTTCACTGGGAACCTGCAAGATCGGCGATACGACCCTGACGATCGAGGACCTGCCCGGCGCCTACTCCCTGGACCCGATCAGCCCCGATGAGCAGGTGGTGCGCGACGTGCTCACCGACGCCTCGGAGACCGTCTCCGTCCCCGACGCCCTGGTCGTCGTCATCGATGCCACCACGCTGCGGCGGGGAATGAACTTCGTCGCCGAGGCCCTCGCCCTGGACCTGCCCACCTGCCTCGTGGTCACCATGACCGACGAGCTCACGCGGCGCTCCGGACGCCTCGACGTGGCGGCCCTGGGACAGGCCCTGGGCATCCCGGCCGTACGGGTGGTCGGCAATCGCGGCATCGGCCTTCCCGAGCTGCGCGAGCGCCTCACCGAGGTCGTCGACTGGCAGCGCCCACCGTTGGCCCCGCCGACGACGCCCGGCGAAGTCGCCTCCTGGGCCGACTCGATCCTGGCCGCCGCCGACTATGAGGCACCCCAGCAGGACCGCGTGACGACCGTCGTCGACCGGGTGCTCCTCCACCCGGTCCTGGGCTCCCTGGTGTTCTTCGCCATCATGTACGCCTTCTTCCAGGCCATCTTCACCTGGGCGGCTCCTTTCCAGGACGCCGTCGAAGGAGGATTCAGCGCGCTGGGGGCGCTGGTCCACAGCTGGCTGGATGACTCCCACCCTCTGCTGGCCGGGCTCCTGGGCGACGGCATCATCGGGGGCGTGGGCTCGGTGCTCACCTTCATCCCCCAGATCATCATCATGTTCCTCATCATCGCCTTTCTCGAAGGCGTGGGGTACATGTCGCGAGCGGCCTTCCTCATGGACAAGATCATGAGCCGGGCCGGGCTGGAGGGGCGGGCCTTCGTGGCACTCCTGTCCTCCTTCGCCTGCGCGATCCCCGGGATCATGGCCACCCGCACGCTTCCCAGCGCCAAGGACCGGGTGGCCACGATGCTGGCCGCCCCGCTCATGACCTGCTCAGCGCGCCTGCCCGTCTACGTCCTGCTCACCTCCATCATGGTTCCCGGCGACGCGAAGATCGGGCCCCTGGGAGCGCGCGGCACCGTCATGTTCGCGCTCTACCTGCTGGGAGCCGTCTCCGCGATGACGGCCGCCTGGGCGGTCAAGCGCCTCACCGACCGCGGCGGGGTGCTCCTGCCCTTCTACATGGAGATGCCGCCCTACCGGCTGCCGCGGCCACGCGCCGTCGCGCTCATGGTGTGGGACGCCTGCAAGGGCTTCGTGAAGAAGGCCGGCACGATCATCACCCTGACCACCATCATCCTGTGGGTGCTGCTCAACGTCCCCATGCGCTCCGAGGAGCAGTTCAATGCCTACTGCGCCTCCAACGCCGAGTGCGCATCCGTGGCAGCAGCCGTGGAGAACCCGTCGTCGTCCACCGTCAAGGGTGACGACGGCGAGGTCATCACCGATCCCGAGGAGCTGGACAAGCTGCTGGAGGCCCAGAAGACCTCCTACACGATGGACAACTCCTGGGCCGCCAAGGGGGGCAAAGCAGTCCAGCCGGTCTTCGAGCCTCTGGGCTTCGACTGGCGCATCAACGTCGCAGTGCTCTCCTCACTGGCCGCACGCGAG
Source organism: Actinomyces naeslundii (assembly GCF_001956585.1). GTDB lineage: Bacteria > Actinomycetota > Actinomycetes > Actinomycetales > Actinomycetaceae > Actinomyces > Actinomyces naeslundii. Next base: position 31,453 of record NZ_MSRR01000010.1, read on the forward strand.
ACCTTCGTGGCCACACTCGGCCAGATCGCCGCCGCCGAGGACCCCGAGGAACCCAGCGCCCACCTGGCCACTATGACCTACCAGCAGGACACGCTGACCAACAAGGCCGGCGACAAGCTGTTCAACCCCACCACGATCGCGGCGATCCTCGTGTTCTTCGTCTACGCCCTCCAGTGCATGGCCACCGCGGGAGCCATGCGCCGCGAGACCGGCACCTGGAAGTGGCCGATCATCGCCTACAGCTACATGTTCGTCACCGCCTGGGTCATGGCAGCCATCACCCGGTTCATCGTCGCCATGCTCGTGTAGGTGGGCCCGGCCGGGCTGGGCGGACTGGGCCGGGCCGGGCTGCACCCACACACTTCGACAGAATCTTCATAGACGACGCGGAGCCGTGTCGTTTATGAAGATTTTGTTGTGCTGAGTGCGTGCAAGCACCCCGCGCCTGCCGGGCTCCTACGTGGCGAGCGATCGTCTAGGCTCACGGCATGGCAACTCCTGAGTTCATCGTCTCCCTGCGGCAGAAGATCGGGCACGACATGCTGTGGCTGCCGGGGGTGAGCATTGTCGTCGTCGACGAGGCCGGCCGGCTCCTGCTGGGACGGCGCGCCGACAACGGGCGGTGGGCGGTGGTCTCCGGCATCCCCGAGCCCGGCGAGCAGCCGGCGGTGGCGATCCAACGAGAGTGTCTGGAGGAGACCGGTGTGGACGTGGAGGTGCTGGCGATCACGAGCGTGACCGCGGGCGAGCCCTTCGCCTTCCCCAACGGGGACAACTGCGTGTTCATGGATATCAACTTCGTGGGGCGGGCGCGTCCCGGCACCGCGGCCCGCGCCCATGCGGCCGACGACGAGTCCACGCACGTGGGCTGGTTCGAGCCGGACGCGTTGCCCGAGCCGCTGCTGTCATCGACGCCCGGGCGCATCGAGGCGGCCCAGGCCTGGCTGGCCGACCCGACGTCGGGCGCGCGATTCCACCCCGCGTCCTGACGCCGACCGCACGAGGGACGAGGCGGTTGCGGTCAGGCCTCGGGAACCTCGATGCCGATGCGCCGCAGGCCGTCGGCCTGCGCGCCCTTCGGGTCCAGGGGCCTGGCAGCGGTGAGGACGACGCGTACCCCCTCGGGGGTGCTGACCTCGACCTCGCAGGAGTTCCACGGGGTGACGCGAGGGCCGGTGACGCTACCAGGCCGGTGCTGTTCGCAGGCCTTGGCGATCTCATCGATCTGGGACAGGACGCAGGAGAAACTGACACTCATCGAAGGGCCGGCGGCCGGGGTGGGCGTCTGCGGCGTCGGCACCAGGAGGACGTCCTGGAAGGCCCAACGGCGCAGGTGCACCAACTGACCGGGAATGCTGAACAGAGTGATGAAGCCCAGTGCCTCGGTCCAGAAGTCGACTGAGGCGTCCAGGTCCGACGTCGGGACGGTAACGAACATCGGCATGCCGTAGATGCCGCGGAAGGGCTCGGGTGGCTGGGCGTCCTCGCTGGGCGCGGGGACGGGGCTCATCTCGAATGCGTTGAAGGTGCTCATGCGCGCAGCCTCATCCCTTACCCTACGTGAGGGTCAAGGCCGATCCACGTTGCTGTCAGCCCCGCGGCCGGGGACGTCCCACGCGTACGGGAACAGGAACTCTGTCCCCGTACGCGTCGATGGCACCCGCCGGCGCCAACTGTCCCTGTCACCGTCAACAGCACTGTCAGAACGGAGCCATCGCGGAGGCGACGAGGTTGCTGCGCGGCAGCGGCTCGTCACGAGCCAGCGCCCGGCACCAGTCGTCGGTGGTGGTCACCGCCGCCCAGTTGGAGTGCAGCAGGGCCATGAGCGTGGTGTGAACCGTACGCGCATCCGCCTTGCCGGCGCGGTTGCACAGGTTGGTGGCGCCGACGGCGTCGGAGAGCACCTCCGTCGTCAGACCGATCGTCTCGCCCCAGGCCGCCGAGGCCAGGACGCAGTTGTTCACCATGAACCCGACCAGCGTCACGGTGTCGACGCCCTGCTCGAGCAGCCACGCGGCGAGGTCAGTTCCCGCGTAGATCGACCCGCGGCGCTTGACGACGAGCTTCCACTGCGGGGTCCGCCGACGCTCGATGCTCGGACAGAGCTCGAAGCCCTTCCCACCGGGGGCGAAGATGGCGCCGCCGGGCGGACCGGCGTGCTGCACGCAGGCCACTGGGAGTCCGGCCTTCTCAGCGGCGTCGAGCACCCGCTCGATCTGCCCCAGACAGTCGCGCAGACGCGGGTAGCGGATGCGCAGCGGCAGGCGGGCGTACTCATTCTGTACGTCGACGAGAACCAGTGCCCTGCGAGGGACGGTTCGGACCAGCTCATCGCGATCAGTCACGGTGCCTCCAAAAGTGTGCGCCTTGGCGCGGCGGTTGCGTGGTGACACTCAGGATGTGCGATCGGACTGACGTCCACCAGTGGCGCATATGCTACGTAACGATGGTTTCACGCCAGGCGTTGAGGCACGCCGATGCGGCGCAGGGCAGGAAGCGCTCAGGGAGGTCGCATGCACATCGCCGTCTACGCCTTCGACGGCATCACCATGTTCCATCTGTCGATCCCCCAGATGGTCTTCGGAACCGTGAGCCGACTGGGGCTTGCGGACTGGAAGGTCTCACTGTTCGCCACTGCCTCCGAGTCGGCGGCGCTCTCGGAGGACACGGCAGGTCCCGCAGAAGGCGCAAGCCCGGCGCCTTCCACCCCGTCATCGCGCACCGCCTCCATCCGTACCTCGGAGGGCTACATCCTCGGCGGACTGGGTGGGCCGGAGCTCGCGGGCGAGGCCGATATCGTCGTGGTCCCCGCGTGGTTCGCCGACGGGCGCCCCGCTGGAGAGGACCTGTGCTCGCTACTGGAGACTGCACATGCACGGGGCGCCTGCGTCGTCGGCCTGTGCCTGGGGGCGATCCCGCTGGCCGAGGCCGGCCTCATCGGCGGGCGCCGGGCGGTGACGCACTGGCGGGCCTTCGAGCCGCTGGCGCGCGAGCACCCGGAGATCGCGCTGGACGAGTCGGTCCTGTACGTGGACCACGGCGACGTTCTGACCTCGGCGGGCGCGGCGTCGGGCCTGGATGCCTGCCTCCACCTGGTGCGCACGCATCTGGGGGCACAGGCCGCCAACGAGGTCGCGCGTCAGCTCGTCATCGCACCGCACCGCGAAGGCGGGCAGGCTCAGTACATCGAGCGGCCGGTGCCGCGGCGCGCCGACGACGACCCAATCGGCCGCACGGCGTCCTGGGCGCTGGAGCACCTGGGCGAGCCGCTGCCCGTGGAACGGCTGGCGAGGACTGCGCGGATGAGCACCCGTTCCTTCATCCGCGCCTTCCGGGAGACGACCGGCGCCGCCCCGGCGGCATGGGTGCGCGCACAGCGGGTGCGCGAGGCCCAGCGCCTCCTGGAGAGCACGGACCTGGCGGTCGAGCGGGTGGCCTCGGTCTGCGGCTTCGGAAGCGCTGTCACCATGCGGCAGGCCTTCGCCCGGATACTGAGCACGACGCCGTCGGCCTACCGACGCCGGTTCCGCACCGACTCTCCCGACCCCGCCAACGCCTGAGGCCGCACCGACGGGGACATCCTGCGTGTATGGGAACAGGAACTCTGCCCCCGTACACGCCGGCGGCAAAGTGTCCCCGACGGCGTCGGATGTCCCCGCCAGCGCGAGGGACCGTCACTCCACGGGCGGCTCGACGACGAGCGGCGTCTCACCCGGCGCGCGGACCTCGGCGCGGGGGGCCGGCTCCAGACTGAGACTCACGTGCAGCCGCTGCCCCTCCTCGCCGACGGCGTCGTAGGACAACCGCGGGTTGTCCAGCTCGGTGACCTCGGTGCGGGCGCGCACGAGCCAGGGGTGGCGGCGTCGCAGCCCGATGAGGTCCTGGTGGAGCCGCAGCATCCAGGCGCCCTGCGGGGCGAGCTCGGACGGCGCGTCCGGCAGGGCGGGGCGGACCTCGTCGTCGCCGCCGAGGGTCTCGGTCTTCACCCCGCGGAAGGCATGCTCGTCCCCGTAGTAGACGCTGGGCACGCCGCCCACGGTCATGAGCAGGACGGCGGCGAGCGCCGCCCCGCCGGCCCCGACCTTGCTGGCGATGCGGGTGACATCGTGATTACCGACGAAGGTGGCCGGGATGAACCGGTCCAGCAGCTCATTGTGGCGCTTCAGGCACCAGTCGAGCTCGTAGAAGTTGACGTCCGCCAGCGAGCTCCAGGTGGCTTTCCACAACTCGTACTGGGTGACGGTGTCCACGGTGGATGCCTCCACGAAGCCGGCATAGTCGCCGTGGATGACCTCGCCCATGAACCAGGCGTCGGGGTGGTGCTCGCGCACGGCGGGCAGGACGCTCGCCCAGAAGGCGGGGTCGACGGCGTAGGCGGCGTCCAGGCGCCAGGCGCTGGCACCGCGGTCGAGCCAGTGGGTGAGCACCCGCACGGCCAGGTCGCGCACCTCGGCGGAGTCGTGGTTGAGGGCGGCCAGAGACTCGTGCCCCTCGAAGGTGGCGTAGCCGGGACCGCCAGCCGCGTCGTCGAAGCGGAAGAGGCTGCGCTCCTCTCCCTCGGCGCGGGCGGCCCGGAAGAGGGGGTGCTCGGTGCCGACGTGCCCGAGGACGCCGTCGAGCATGAGTGACAGGCCGCGGGCGCGGCAGGCCTCGGCGAGGCGGTCGAAGGCGGCGTCGTCACCCAGACGGGGGTCGATGCGCAGGTGGTCGGTGGTGTCGTAGCCGTGGGTGGATGAGGCGAAGATGGGGCCGAGTGACAGGCCGTTGGCGCCGAGCTCGACGGCGTAGTCGAGCCAGGGCTCCAGGCGGTCCAGGCGTGCGGGGGCGCCGGGCTCGGTCAGGGGTGTGCCCGGCTCGGGGCGGACGGGGGCGCCGGTGGCGCCGAGGGGATAGACCTGCCACCAGATGGCATGGTCGATCCAGGCGGGGGCTGCAGGACGGCTTATTCCAGGTGACTCACTAGTCATGTCTCCAAGGGTGCCGCCGCACCCGTTAGCATGTCAAGGTGCCATCCCGTACCGACAAGCGCCCCCGCCTGCGGATGGATCCCGCCGAGCGCCGCGAGCTGATCCTGTCCGCGGCGAGGCAGGCGTTCGCGAGCCGCCCGTACGAGGAGGTCTCGCTGGCCGAGGTCGCCCAGGAGGCTCAGGCCTCCGAGGCGCTGGTGCACAAGTACTTCGCGGGAAAGGCCGGCCTCTACGCCCAGGTCCTCCGGCACGCCGCCGACGAGCTCGCCGAGCGCACCCGGCGGGCCGACGACGCTCTGCCGAAGGGATCGTCGGCCCGGGACCGGGTGCGGACCTCGGTGCTGACCTATTTGGACTTCATCGCCGAGCGCTCCCCCGGCTGGGTGACCTACCAGGTGCTGGCCGGGCACGACCCAGGCGATGAGGCGGCCCGGGTGAGGCGGGAGGCGCGCGAGGCCGCGGTGACGGCCCTGGCCCAGGTGGTCGGCGGCAGCCGGGGCCACCGCGACGACTTCGCCCTCTGGGGCTACCTGGGCTTCCTCGACGACGCCTGCCTGCGCTGGGTGCACGCCGGCTGCCCCGACGAGCAGCGCCACAGCCTGGTCGACGCGGCGCTGGGCTGCCTGGAGGGAGCCCTGGGCGACTGGCGGAAGTGAGATCTGGGACCACCCCGGCGAATGACACCGCGGAGCCAGCAGTCCGGCACGTAGACAAGAACGTGGGGCCCGCCTCGCCAGGAGGAGGGCCCCACGCCTATGGAGTCAGCGCATCAGCGCGAGCCTCGGGCGCTCAGCGCACGGGCTTGCGGACCTCGGAGGAGAGGAACCAGGCCTGCTGCTCGAGCTTGCCGATGAGGTCCTCGACGATGCCGGAGGAGGTGGGGTCCTCGGCGTCGACGTCCTCGTCCACACCGCGCAGGGTGGCGACGACGGCCTCGATGGCGGAGACGATGTAGGCCACGCCCTCGCTGGTGAGGATCTCGCCCTCGGGGGCGGCCGGGACGGTGGTCGCGGCAGCGATGGTGGCCGGACGGCCGTCCGGGACGGCGTTGATGGCCCGCATGCGCTCGGCGACCTCGTCGGAGCCCTCACGGGCAATGTCGACGACGTCGTCCAGGTTGAGGTGGATGTCGCGGAAGTTCGGGCCGACGACGTTCCAGTGGATCTGCTTGCCGACGAGCTCGAGCGCGATGAGGTCGGTCAGGACGCGCTGGAGGTTGTCGCTCAGGGCGGCGGAGGCGGTGAAGGAGAGGTTGATGGACGGGGTAGTCATAGTGTCTGCGTTCATGGCTATTACTTTACTACATCGCCAGCCTCTGTGGGTGTTACTTATGATTCACAGGCAAGCCAAGCCTCACTTAGAACCGGGACCCACCAGTACGAATGCGCGCGATCCGCTCAGCCGACCGAGCAGGAGTTCGGCTCGCCGGTCTCCTCCTCCTCGGAGGCGAGCCAGCGCCCGTTGCTGCCGGGCACCATCGTGTTCCTCGCCGAGATCCGCGCCTTGGCACTCGGTTCGGTAACGTCCTTGCCCTGCGCGTCGACGAAGGTCACCTTCGTCATGTCGACGCAGTAGGAGACGGTGGCGCTCTGGCCGTCAGCGCTCATGGCGACCTCGGAGACCGCGACCCTGACCGGGGTCTTGGCCTTCTGCCCCTTGCTGAGCATGTCGGCAGCGTCATCGGAGACCTGCTGCTGAAGGTTGCCGGTGGTCACGGCGGGTACCTTGCTGGTGTCCTGGCCGCCGCTGACCCACAGTCTCCATGACACCTGGTCATAGGCCACGAAGTCCTGAAGCACCTTGACCTGGGTGACATCCAGTCCCGCGGGGATGCTGGTGACGGTGTAGCCGAGCCGGGAGTCGGAGAGGGAGGCCGCCGTGACGGGGCCGGCGCTGCCCGATGCCGTGGCCACGGCCGAGGGTGACGACGTCGAGCTGCCGGCGGAGCCCGCGCCGCCGGTGGAGGCATGTGCTCCAGGCTTGGAGCTGTTCGAGGAGCAGCCGGCCACGGCGAGCAATCCGGCCAGCAGCAGGCCTCCTAGGGCGATGACCCGACGGCGGTTCCCGGCTCGGCTCACGGAGCGTTTCTCAGCACGTGCCACGGGGGCTCCTCCCAGTCGGCCGGATTCAACCCGGCGGAAACCAACCCACCGACACTACCGCGAAGGTCACGAACGTGTCTCGACGTTTGTCGCCCGCACTCCACCTTTCGACTCTCCGACGACGGCGGGCGACCCC
>NZ_MSRR01000010.1:38748-261025 GCF_001956585.1 Actinomyces naeslundii
GTCGCCCGCCGTCGTCGGCCATGGGCCGCCATGCTCAGCGCACGGGCTTGCGGTCCTCAGAGGAGATGAACCAGGCCTGCTGCTCGAGCTTGCCGGTCAGGTCCTCCAGGATGCCGGCCGACGCCGGGTCCTCGTCGTCGACGGCGTCGTGCACGCCCCGAAGCGTGGACACGACGGCCTCGATGGCGGAGACGACGTAGGCCACACCCTCGGAGACGGTGATCTCGTCCTTGGGCAGGCTCGGGACGGTGGCGCCGGCGGCAACGGTGGCCGGTCGGCCGTCGGGGACGGCGTTGATGGCCCGCATACGCTCGGCGACCTCGTCGGAGCCCTCGCGGGCGATGTCGACGACCTCGTCGAAGTTCAGGTGAAGGTCGCGGAAGTTCTCACCCACGATGTTCCAGTGGGCCTGCTTGGTGGTCACCCCCAGGGCGATGAGGTCGACCAGGACGCGCTGGAGGCTGTCGCTCAGGGCGGCGGAGGCAGTGAAGGCGAAGGATACGGACGGTGTTGCTGCAGTCTCTGCACTCATGCGACTCACCCTACGCCATTTTTTCCGGAGCCGGCCGGTCGCTGAGAGAGAAACGCACGTACCGCGCCCGGCCGGCCGCCGGCGGGGAGTCAGGCCCAGGGCTGGCGCTCGGCCCACTCCTGAGGGCTGACGCGGCGCCCGGTGTAGAAGGGCGTGTCCACGCGCACGTGCATGCGCGCCTCCGTGTAGCGCTGGTGGTGCAGGACCCCCTCGAGCCGGTCGAGGGTGTCGGCCTCGAAGCCGAGGATCCACTCGTAGTCGCTCAGGCCGAAGGTCGCCAGGGTCGATCCCTTGACGTCGGGGTACTTGGAGAAGCCATGACGCCCGTGCTGAGCCATCATGCGCGAGCGCTCCTCGGGGTCGAGGAGGTACCACTCGTAGGAGCGCACGAAGGGGTAGACCATGACCCAGTCGCGCGGCGCCACCCCGGCCAGGCAGGCCGGCACGTGGCGCGGGTTGAACTCGGCGGGCGTGTGCAGCCCCATGCAGGACCACACCGGCTCCAGGTAACGGCCCAGCGCACTGCCGCGCAGGCGGTGGTAGGCGTTCTGGAGGACCTCGGGGTCGTCGTCGAGCCACCACACAAGCAGGTCGGCATCAGCGCGCAGGCCCCCGACGTCGTACCAGCCGCGGGTTGTCACGCCGCCGGCCTCGATGAAATCGGCACTCTCACCCAGGAGCTGCTCGCGCTCGGGCTGGGAGGCGGGCAGCGGCCGGGTCAGGCGGAAAACGGCGTAGAGGGTGTAGTGGTACTGGTTGTTGATGGCCTCGAGGTCAACGTCGGTGGCGTCACGCGGATCGCGGTGGGGGCGGCGCTCCTCGTCCTCGAAGCGGTGCAGGCCGCCCTCGGCAGGACGTCCGCTGTGTCCACCGGGGTGACCGCCGGGGTGACCACTGTGCTGGCCGTGGGTGTCGGTGCTCATCTTTTCTCCTTCATCCTTCCGCAGCTGGCGGGCTTGAGGCTTTCGGGTTCGACAGATGCCGGCCGGCACGATCCGCCCGCCGCCGGCTGATGCCCGACCGCGGACTCGTGGGTCGCGCCGTCGGCCCCATGGCGACTGTGCCGACCGGGATGGTGGGTGCCGGAGCGGCAGCAGGACGGCGGGCAGACGGTGTGGAAGGGGCCGACGCCGGTGGTCGAGGCGGGGTGGACGTCCTCACCACGGGCGACGGCGGCCCGTTCGATGAGGATGTCGACGAGGGAGTCGACGAAGGCCGGATGGGTGCCGACGGTGGCGGCGCGCGCATACGGCATCCCCAGATCACGGGCGGTCTGGGCGGCCTCGGTGTCGAGGTCGAAGACGACCTCCATGTGGTCGGAGATGAACCCGAAGGGGGCCACGACGACGCCACCGGGACGGTCCGCGGGGCTGCCGTCGATGAGCTGCCCGGCGGCCAGGGCCTCGAGGTGGTCGTTGACATCGGGCTCGAGCCAGCGGGCCTGGGGCGGGCCGGAGCGCGAGCAGTAGACGAGGTCGGACTCCACCTCCTCCAGGCCGAGGCGGCGGGCGACCTCGGGCACGAGGATGGCGGCGAGGGCCCTGTGCTGGGCGACGTAGGAGACTTCCGTGGACAGGTCCGCGGCGACGCCGGGCTCGCGCGGTCCAGCTGGCCGCCCGGCGGGCTGTCCCGCACCAGCCGACTCCGAGGCACCGTCGGATTCGGGGGTCGGGGCGGAGCTGGTCTCCATGCCCAGGGGGATGGAGTGGGTGACGAGGACGAGGCGTACGTCCGCTGCGGCCACCCCCTGCTCGGCGAGAGCGCCGTAGGCCTCGACGATCGCGTCGACGTTGGCCTCCAGCAGGCCAGGAGTGTTGTAGTAGGGACGCGTCTTGTCCACGGTGAGGTCGACGGGGGCGCCGCCCTCTCCGCCGACCCGGGCGGCGGCGTCGGCCTCGAAGCCGTCACCGGTGGAGCCGTCCGCTCCGGCGGCGAGCAGGGCGGCGGCACCGGCCAGGTCCTCGCGGTACTGGCGGCACCCGGAGTAGGAGCCGAAGGCGGCGGTGGGCAGGGCCAGGACGTGGCGGGCACCGGTGTCGGCGAGCTCGCGCAGGGCCTGGCTGACGAAGGGGTGCCAGTTGCGGTTGCCGACGACGACCGGCAGCGTCGAGCCGCGCTCGGTCAGGCGGGCCTGGAGGGCATCGCGCAGCTCGGCGTTGCGCGCGTTGATCGGGGAGGCGCCGCCGAATCCCTGGTAGTGGCCGGAGACCTCCAGGAGGCGCGAGTCGGGCACACCGCGGCCGGCGGTGGCGTTGCGCATGAAGGGCAGGACGTCCTCGGGACGGCGGGGCCCACCGTAGGACAGCAGGAGGACGGCGTCGTAGGGGGCCAGCGGGTCAGTGGCCGGGATACTGGCCGGGATTCCGGAGAGGTCGGGCACGGGCGCGGCGGCGTCAGTCATGGGTTCCTCCTACGGAATCCAGGCCGAGGACGAGCTCGAGGGCCTGGCGATAAGCATCCTCGTGGCCGTCCTGGCCGGCACGGCGAGCCATGACGGTAGGCTGGTGGAGGAGGCGGGCGGCCAGGTGGTGGAGGGCGCGCTCGGCCTGGGCCAGGGTGATGACCGGCTCCTCCGAGACCTGGGAGGGAGCCTCGGGAGCGGCCTCTGAGGCGGTCTCGGACGCGGCCACCGAGACGGCGACCGTCCCGTCGGCACCAGAGGCGCTGTTCGCGCGGACCACGCCCCCGCCGGCGACCACACGGGCCTCGGCCCGCCCGTCCACCGAGGGCACGGTCGAGGCCGGCAGCCGGGACTGCAACGGCCGCAGGCGCTCGATCTCCTCCGTGACGATCTTGCCGACGTGCGAGCGCAGGGTGGTGATGAGCGGGTCCATGCTGCGCCCGGCCAGAGTGCGCTCGAAGTCGTCGGCCTCGGCGTCGACGATGGCGCGGGCGGCGTCGACCTGCCGGACCTCGGCGTCGGGGACGGCGTCGCGCACGCCGGGAAGGTCGAGGTGGACGACGCCGGGCAGGGCGCGGACGGCCTCGTCGACGTCGCGGGTCAGGGCCAGGTCGAGGATGACCAGGGGGCGGCCGGCGCCCCCGGCCGAGCGGAGCCGCTCGGCGGCCACGGGGGCGACGACGTCGGCGGTGAGGACCGGTCCGCCCACGCCACGGCAGGTGACGACGAGGTCGGACCGGACCATGGCCTCGGGCAGGGAGTCCGTGGGCACGGCGCGCAGGTCGTGGCCGGCGGCGAAGGCCTCGGCCCGGTTGGAGGCGGAGAAGACGGCGATGTCGGTCAGGCCGCGGGCGCGCAGAGCGGCGACGGTGGCCCCGGCGTAGGAGCCGGTGCCCACGATGAGGGCGCGGCAGCCGGTCAGCAACGGCAGATGGCCGGCGGCCTGATCAATGCCGACGGCGACGACGCTGCGACCCTGGCTGGAGAGCTCGGTATCGTGAGCAACCCGGCGGGCGGTGGCCGAGGCTCGCTCGATGATTCGCACGAGGTCGGGGCTGAGTGTGCCCTCGGCGGCGGCGGTCTCGGCGGCACGGCGGACCTGGCCGACGATCTGGGCCTCGCCGACCACCATGGAGCTCAGGCCCGCGGCGATGGCGAGCATCTCGCGGCGAGCGGCCGCGCCGGCCAGGTGGGACAGACGCAGGGACCCCGGAGCCAGGCCCGCGCGCTCGGCGAGGAAGGATGCCACGGCCTCACCCAGGCCGGACGGCGCGGCGTCGGCGGACGAGGCCCAGGCGGCGGAGCCGTGCGTGGCGGAAGTGCGGGAGTCCGAGCCGTGGACGGCGGAGCCGGGCAGTGGGTGGAGGGCCGCCGGGCACCCGGTGTCGGCCCAGGAGTCGGCGTCGATCAGGAGGGCCAGGCGGTTGCAGGTGGACAGGACGACGACCCCGCGCAGCGCGGGGACCGCCTCCAGGAGGTCCGGGCCCAGCCCTGGGGCGACCGCCCCCAGCCGGGCGACGACGTCGAGGCCCGGCAGTCGGTAGTCGGCGGAGAGAAGATGAGTAGTCACAGCGAGCGCTATTGAAACATCACTGCGGCGTGCGGGCACAATAGCGGCGTGGCGACGCACTCCAACGTCAAGACAATGTGTCACCACCATATTTCTGACACCCTGTCATCACCTGACCGATATCCAGAACATCGCATCATCACGCGAAATAAACCCTCTCTGACCACTGCTTACAGGAGGCAATCGAGTATGTCTCACATTCAGTTCCCCTATCGCGGGGAGAATACGCGGCGTCAGCATTCTTCATCCGGTAATAGCGATTTCGTCACCGAGGCTTCACACAATTCAATCGAGCGCGAGCAGGCGGCCCGTAAACCCGATCCGACCGGCATCGAGGCGGGGACGGGCCGGGAGACAGACGGCATCGGGAACCGGGGGGAGGGCGTCGGAACCACCGCTCACCCCGCGATCCTGGAGGCGCTGGCGGGCCGGCGACCCGCCCGCACACCCGTGTGGTTCATGCGTCAGGCGGGCCGGTCCCTGCCGGAGTACCGCGCGCTGCGGGAACGCGCCGGCGTCTCGATGCTGGAAGCCTGTCTGGACCCGGGGCTCGCGGCCGAGGCGACGCTGCAGCCGGTGCGCCGCCACGGCGTTGACGCGGCCGTTCTCTTCTCCGACATCATGGTGCCGCTGCGCCTGGCGGGCGTAGGGGTGCGGATCGAGGAGGGCGTGGGGCCGGTTCTGGACGCCCCGGTGCGCAGCGCGGGCGAGGTGAGTGAGCTGGTCGCCCACCGCCTCGGCGACGGCCCCGATGCACGGGGCACCGCGGGCGCTGAGGGTGTGGCGGCGGTCCAGGAGGCGGTGCACCGCGTCGTCATCGAGCTCGGCAGCCCTCAGGCGCCGGGCGTGCATGAGGGCCTGAGTGAGCGGGCGCGCGCGGGACTGCAGCACAGCGCCGGGCCGGCCGGCTGGACGCCGGTGCTCGCCTTCGGCGGGGCGCCCTTCACGCTGGCGGCCTACCTCGTCGAGGGCCGGCCCAGCCGCGACCACCTGGCGGCGCGCACGCTCATGCGCTCCGACCCCGAGTCCTGGGACCGGCTCATGACGTGGTGCGCCCGCCTGACGGGTGAGTTCATCGCCATTCAGGTGCGCGCCGGGGCGGCCGCGGCCCAGCTCTTCGACTCCTGGGCGGGCTCGCTGTCGCCACGCACCTACCGCGAGCGGGTGGCGCCCTACTCGGGGCTCGCGCTGGAGACGGCCCGGGGCGCGCTCTCCCCCACCACCGGTCAGGCTGCGCCCCTCATCCACTTCGGGACCGGAACGGCCCGGTTGCTGGGGCTCATGCGGCAGGGGGCCGACGCCGTCGGGATCGATGAGCGCATCGAGTTCGGTGAGGCGATCGAGACTCTGGCCCAGGCCGACCCGCAGGCGGGGCCCTGCCCGGTTCAGGGCAACCTCGACCCGGCTCTGCTGGCGGCGCCGTGGCCGCTGGTGGCCGAGGAGGTGGATGCGGTCCTGGCCGCCGGGCGTGCGGCGCCAGGACACGTGGTCAACCTGGGGCACGGGGTGCCGCCGGCCACCGATGCGGATGTGCTCACCCGGATCGTGGCGCGGGTGCACGGCTCGGCCGACTGGGAGGCCGTGGCGCTGGCCGGCTGGGACGCCGTCGCGGAGACGAGGGCGGGAGCTGCGGCGGGGACGACCGCGGACACCGGAGCCTGCGCCGGACCAGGCTCGGACGAGGAGGCGCGGGCGGCAGCCGGCGGGCGGAGCGTCAGCAGGCAGGACCGGCAGGATCCGGGCCGGCATGCGCCGCGGGGACCAGGTGGAAGGCCGCTGGCCCGCACGTCGCGTCGCCCCGAGCGGGGAGATCACTGAATGGCTGGGCACGCGCAGCACGCCGAGGGCCGCAAGACACCGGCCCAGCGGTGGGACGCACTCGTCGTCGGCGGCGGGATCGCGGGGCTGACAGCGGCCTGGGACCTGGTGCGCGCCGGGCTGCGGCCGCTGCTCATCGAGGCGCGCGGCTACACCGGCGGGCTGGTCGCGGCCGGGCCGATCGCCGGGGTGCGGATGGACCTGGGAGCCGAGGGCTTCGTGGTGCGCGGCCAGGCGGCCACCTCGATGCTGGCCGAGCTCGGTCTGCGCACCGCTGCCCCGCACGGTCGGCCCCGGCTCTTCCTGCCGCCGCTGGCACCGGGCGACGGCGAGGAGCCGTCCGGCTGGGCCCTGCACCGGTTTCCCGACGACGCCTACCTGGGGATCCCCGCGGACCCGCTGGCGTCCGACGTCGTCGCCATCATCGGGGAGGCCGCCGCGCGCCGGGCCGCGCAGGACGCCGACCTGCCCGGAACCGTGGGAACCGGCCCTGAGGATCCGGCCGACCTGGCCTCCTTCGTGTCCGCGCGGATGGGGACCGGCGTCCTGGACCGGCTCGTGCGCCCGATCGTCGCCGGCATCCACTCGGCGGACCCGGCGGACCTGGCCGCCGACGTCGTTGTGCCGGGCCTGCGGCGGGCCACGGCGGAGCAGGGGTCCCTGAGTGCCGCCGTGGCGGCGGTGCTGGAGCGGCGTCGGGCCCGCCGGGACGGGGCGGGCGGACGGAGCGTGGACGCGGCCGTCGAGGGCGGACTGTTCCGGCTCGCCGACGCGCTGCGCGAGGCGATCGAGGCCGGTGGCGGGAGCGTACGCACCCGCACCGGCGCCCAGTGGCTGCGGCCGGCCGGCGGCGAGGACAGCGAGGGCAGGCGTCGTTCCGCCTGGCGGGTGGGGATGGCGCCGACGCGGCGGGGGCCGACGCCGTCGGACGAGCCGGTGCCGGACGGGGCCGAGGAGGTCGTGGACACCGACCGCGTCATCCTGGCCTGCTCAGCACGTGCAGCGCTGCGCCTCCTGCGGGGGGTTCCCGGGCTGCCCGCGAGCGCCACGGACCTGACCGTGCCGGTGGGGGCGCCGATCGCGCGCTTCACGCTGGTGGCCCGGGCGCCGGGGCTGGGCGGGGAACCGGTGGGATCGGGCCTGCTCGTCGCGCCGGAGGAGCAGGCGGCCTCACACGAGGTGTCCTGCCCGGCCCAGGCCAAGGCGCTGTCGCACCTGAGCGCCAAGTGGCCGTGGGTCGACGAGGAGCTGCGCGCGCTGCACGGACCGGACGTCCACGCGCTGCGGCTGTCCTACGGCCGGCCCGGCCGGCCGCGCCCGGAGGTGGACCTGTCGGTGGCGTTGGCCGACGTCGCCGCCCTGACCGGGGTGCGGATCGAGCCGGAGGCGGTGATCGACCACATGCTGGTGCGCTGGGACGGGACGCTGCCACCGGTGACCCCCGCCTACCGGGAGCGCACGACCCGTCTGGAGGAGCTGCTCACGTCGGTCGCGGGAGTGGAGGTCACCGGAGCGTGGGTGGCGGGGACCGGGATCGCGGCCGTCGTCGGGCACGCCCGCGCCGCCGCCGGACGCCTGGTGGGCTCGCCTGATGAGTGAGGCGACGCGCCAGGACGGGGGACGTTGTCGCGTTCGTATATTAGGTCGCGAGCTCGTACCCCCTCGGTACGAGGTCGAGCCCAACGGTACGAACGCGACGAATGAGAACCGCGCACGAGGAGGGGATTCATGACCACGACGGGGACGGACTCCGGACGGATTCGGCTGGGCACGCGCGGCTCGCGCCTGGCGCTGACCCAGTCCGGGCAGGTTGCCGAGGCGCTGATGGCGGCCGGCGCTCCCAGCGAGGGCTCCGACGCGCGGCGTGATGGTCTGGACATCGACCTGGTCACCGTGCGCACGGACGGCGACGGCGACCGCACCCCCCTGCGACAGCTCGGCGGGGTGGGGGTCTTCGCGGCCCGACTGCGCCACGCGCTTCTGGACGGTGAGGTGGACCTGGTGGTCCACTCCTTCAAGGACCTGCCCACGCAGCGGGTCGAGGGCCTGGAGGTCATCTGCGTGCCGCCGCGCGAGGACCCGCACGACGCCCTGTGCGCCCGCGACGGGCTGACCCTGGCCGCCCTGCCCGACGGGGCCCGCGTGGGCACTGGCTCGCCGCGCCGGGCCGCCCAGCTGCTGGCCACCCGCCCGGACCTGGAGGTGGTGGACCTGCGCGGCAACGTGCCCACGCGCCTGGCGCGGGTACGGGGGCTGGAGGCGGTCGGCGTCGGCACCGATGAGCCGGTTGCGCCGAGCCGGGCCGATGCCACCGGCGACCTCGACGCGGTGGTGCTCGCCCTGTCGGGGCTGCGACGCCTGGGACTGGAGCACTTCGCGAGCGAGATCCTGGACCTCAAGACGATGCTGCCCGCGCCGGCTCAGGGTGCCCTGGCCGTGGAGGCGAGGGCGGGAGAGTGCTCCACCGTGCTGGCCCGGGCGGTGGCGGTGCTCGACGACGAGCCCACGCGCCTGGCGGTGACGGCGGAACGGGCGCTCATGGCCCGGCTCGGTGCGGGCTGCGCGGCGCCGGTGGGGGCCTGGGCTCACCTCAGGGGCGGCGGCCGCGAGCCGCGGGTGCTCGCGCTGCGGGCGGTGGTCACCTCGCTCGACGGCGGACAGGAGGTCGGCTGCGAGCTGAGCACCGAGCTGCCCGAGGCCGCTGTGAGCCTGGAAACTCCGGGGGACGTAGCGGTGGAGGCGGTTCGGGCGGCTGAGGCGCTGGGTGTCCGAGCGGCTGAGGTCCTGTTGGAGGACGGTGCTGCCGAGATCGTCGACCTGCACGCCAACAAGCCCCGACGGGACTGAGGCCATGGCCGAGTCCACCTCACGCAACCACCTGCTCCGCCACCCGCCGGACGAGCCCCGCGAGGCCGCCGACGCACCGCTGGCGGGACAGGTCGTGCTGCTGCCGCGGGTCAAGGAACCGGATCGCATCGCCTCGGCGCTGGAGCGGGCCGGGGCGGAGGTACAACGCGCCGCTGTGACGAGAACCGTTCCGGGGGAGACTGCGGCCCTGGAGGCGACTGCGCGGCGAATCGTGGCGGGCGAGGCCGCCTGGCTGGTGCTCACCTCGGCCCGGACCGTCGAGGCACTGGCGCCGTACCTGCACGTTCCTGTGCCCTCGGCGCTGCAGGTGGCCGTCGTCGGGCCGGCGACCGCACGCGCCTGGACCGAGCTCACCGGCGCCGCCCCCGACCTGGTGTCCCGGGGCTCGGCCGCCGCCCTCCTGGAGGAGCCCGTACTCGTCGGCCCCCCGCCTGCTCCGAGTGCGGCGAAGCGGGTGCTGCTGCCGGCCTCGGCCCTGGCCGACCCGGCGCTGGCGGACGGCCTGCGTCGGGCGGGCTGGGAGGTGGAGCAGGTCTCGGCCTACACGACCGTCACGGCCGGTGCCTGCGACCTGCCCCCGGGCCTGGACGACTCGTGGGCCGCCAGCGGTGTGGACGCGGTCGTGCTCACCGCTCCGTCCAGCACACGGGCCGTCCTGGAGCTGCTCGGGCCACCCCCGTCCACCACCCGGCTCGTGACCATCGGCGCCACCACCGCGGCCGCCGCCCGCGAGCTCGGCCTGCCGGTCGCCGCCATCGCCCCCTCCCCCACGCCCGAGGGCGTTCTTCGGGCCGTCATCGCCGCCATGACGCCGGATCCAGCAATATTCACCACTCCCCCATCCAGGAGCACCTCATGACCGACGCCCTTCGACCGGCCGCCCACTTCCTGTCGCGCCGTTCCGTCCCCGACCCGCAGGCCCCCACGATGCGGCCCCGGCGCCTGCGCACCACCCCAGCGATGCGGCGCCTGGCACGTGAGCACGTCGTGGACCCGGCCGCTCTCATCCTGCCGGTGTTCGTGCGCGAGGACATCGACACCCCCTACCCCGTGGAGGCGATGCCGGGAGTCGTCCAGCACACGCTGGACTCGCTGCGTCGCGAGGCCGCCGCCTGCGCCGAGGCCGGCATCGGCGCCATTGACCTGTTCGGCGTGCCCGCCGAGCGCGACGCGTCGGGCACCTCCGCGTGGGCCGAGGACGGCATCCTCAACCGCGGGATCGCGGCGGTGCGCGCGGAGGTGGGGGACGACGTCGTCGTGTGCGCGGACACCTGCCTGGACGAGTTCACCAGCCACGGCCACTGCGGGCTGATCCGCCCCGACGGCCCGCGCGCCGGCGAGGTCGACAACGACGCCACGCTGGCCACCTACCAGGCGATGGCCATCTCTCAGGCGGAGGCCGGGGCGCACATGGTCTCGCCCTCGGGGATGATGGACGGGCAGGTCGCCGCGATCCGCGCCGCCCTGGACGCCACCGGCCATGATGACGTCGCGATCCTGGCCTACTCGGCGAAGTACGCCTCGGCCTACTTCGGGCCGTTCCGGGAGGCCGTGGGCTCCACGCTCACCGGGGACCGGCGCGCCTACCAGCAGGACCCGGCCAACCGCCGCGAGGGCCTGCGCGAGGTGATGCTCGACGTCGAGCAGGGAGCGGACATCGTCATGGTCAAGCCGGCCGGCCCCTACCTGGACGTGCTCGCCGATGTCGCCGCCGCCTCACCGGTGCCGGTGGCCGCCTACCAGGTCAGCGGCGAGTACGCGATGGTGGAGGCGGCCGCGCAGCGCGGGTGGGTCGACCGCGAGCGCGTCATCGCCGAGTCGGTGCTGGGGATCGTGCGCGCGGGGGCGGACATGGTCCTGACCTACTGGGCCAGGGAGATCGCCGAGAACCCGGCCCTGCGCTGATACAAGAGCCACGGAGGGCAGGACCGTTCCGGTAGGTTGTGAATCAGCCCCGGCCGGCGCGAGGCCACCTCCCGAACCGGCCCTGACCAGTCTCTTCATCGACAGGATCACCGTGACTCAGCAGCCGCAGCCCGCAGCCTCCGCCCCCGCCAACGCGACTCACGCGACCAACACCACCCTGTTCGAGGCGGCTCGCGCCGTCATCCCCGGGGGCGTCGACTCCCCCGTGCGCGCCTTCGGCTCGGTGGGCGGCACGCCGCGGTTCATCGCCTCGGCCAGTGGCGCCCACGTCACCGACGCCGAGGGCCACCGCTACGTGGACCTCGTGGGCTCGTGGGGCCCGGCGCTCCTGGGACACGCCCACCCGGAGGTCGTCGCCGCGGTCCAGGCCGCCGCCGCCCGCGGCCTGTCCTTCGGCGCCCCGACCGAGTCGGAGACGCTCCTGGCCGAGGAGGTCCGCCGTCGGGTACCGGCCGCGCAGAAGGTGCGTTTCGTGTCCACCGGCACCGAGGCGACGATGACGGCCGTGCGCCTGGCCCGCGGTGCCACGGGCCGCGACCTGGTGGTGAAGTTCGCCGGCTGCTACCACGGGCACAGCGACGGCCTGCTCGCCGCGGCCGGCTCGGGCCTGGCCACCGGCGGTCTGCCGGGCAGCGCGGGCGTGCCCGCGGCCGTGGCCGCCCAGACGATCGTCCTGCCCTACAACGACGTCGCCGCCCTGGAGGCCTGCTTCGCCGAGCGCGGCCCCGAGATCGCCGCGGTCATCACCGAGGGCGCTCCGGCCAATATGGGGATCGTGCCGCCGGCACCCGGATTCAACGCCGCGATCCGCCGCATCACCGCCGAGCACGGCGCCCTTATGATCCTCGATGAGGTCCTCACCGGCTTCCGCGTGGGCCCGGCCGGCTGGTGGGGCCTGGAGGCCGTCGACGGCTGGACCTCGGACCTGCCGGCCTTCGGCTCCGAGCCCGTTGCCACCGGCGCAGCCCCCTCCTGGCCGGACGCGGACTGGCGCGAGCGCGCCGCCTGGGTGCCGGACCTGGTGACCTTCGGGAAGGTCGTGGGCGGCGGGATGCCGCTGGCCGCCGTCGGCGGACGCATGGAGATCATGGACCTGCTGGCACCGGGCGGCCCCGTCTACCAGGCGGGCACGCTCTCGGGAAACCCGCTGGCCACGGCGGCCGGCCTGGCCACGCTCCAGCTGGCCGACGACGCCGTCTACGCCTCGGTGACCGAACATGCCAGGACCATCGGCGAGGTGGTCTCAGCGGCCCTGACCGAGCAGGGCGTGCCCCACCGCGTGCAGCGGGCGGGCTCGCTGTTCTCCTTCATGTTCGGGCAGCGTCCGGCCGAGCGGGGCGTGAGCGACTACGAGGCCGCCCGCGCCCAGGAGACCTGGCGCTACGGACCCTTCTTCCACGGCTTCCTCGAGGCCGGGGTGAGCCTGCCGCCGTCGGTCTTCGAGGCCTGGTTCGTCTCGGCCGCCCACGGCGAGGCAGAGCTGGAGGCGATCGCGAACGCGGCCCCGGCGGCCGCGCGCGCCGCGGCCCGGGCCCAGGCGGGCTAAGGGCCCCGTCCCCTAGGGCCGCCAGGGCGGCGGGGCGAGGGCGGCCTCGTAGGCGGCGACGTCGACGTCGGCGTTGAGGCTGATGACGATGCGCAGCCGGGAGTCGGGGTGGGCCGCCAGCCAGCGGCCGATCGTCTCCAGGGTCACCAGGGCGGCCTGCCGCTTGGGGTAGCCGAAGACGCCCGTGGACAGCGAGCACAGGCCGACACTGCCCAGCCCCGCGGCGTGCGCGACGTTGAGAACGCTCGTGTAGCACGAGGACAGCAGGCGCCGGTCGCGCAGCGTGGGCTTGCGGCCATCCTCGATGACGGGACCCACCGAGTGGATGACGTGCTGGGCGGGCAGGTGGTAGCCGCCGGTGAAGACGGCCCGACCTGCCGGCTCTCCGCCCTGGCGGCGGGTGGGGTCGAAGGTCTCCGCCCAGGTCATGTAGCGGGCGCACTCGGCGCGCAGGGCCGGCCCGGCCACGGCGTGGATGATGTTGTCGATGCAGCGGTGCCCGGGGGCGAAGCAGCCGAGCATGCCGGAGTTGGCGGCATTGAGGACGGCACCGGCGCGCAGCCGGGTGAGGTCGCCGCGCCAGAAGGCCACGTTGCGGCCCAGCAGACCGGGCACGTGGTCGGTGATGGCCAGGGGCGGGATCTCGGTGGCGTCGACTATGCCACGCTCGGTGGCCTCGGCCTCCAGGAGGGTGTCGAGGTCGGCGGCGATGTCCTCGGGCAGGGGCGCCGGGGGCCGGGCGGTGAGGAGGAAGTCGAGCATGGTGCGCAGCTCGTCCGGATCGGTGGGGACCGTCGAGTCGATCCAGTCCGTGGCGCCCTCGGGGTCTGAGCGCAGGAAGGCGTAGACCAGGTGGCGCACCAGCGCGTCGCGGCCCGAGGCGCCGACGGGGACCGCCCATCGGGCTCTGACAGCGTGACTGACGTGGGACTCCAACTTCACGCGGGCCATCATAGGATATCAAAACGTAATGTTCTGCCCTTGACTGGGCGAGCCGGGTAACAGACGACGACGTCGCCCGGAAACGGCAGGTTTCCGGGCGACGTCGAACAGCAGGAGGAGCCGGAGGACGGCCCCGCACGCGTGACGGATCAGGCCTGAGCGCCGGAGGCGGCCTCCTCCTCGGCGATCTTGGCCTTGAGCTCGTCCATGTCGAGCTCGCGCACCTGCGTGATGAGGGAGTCCAGCGCGGGGGCGGGCAGGGCGCCGGCCTCACGGTAGACCAGCACATTGTCACGGAAGACCATGAGCGTGGGGATCGAGGAGATGCCCAGGGCCCCGGCGAGGTCATGCTCGGCCTCGGTGTCCACCTTGGCGAAGGTGATGTCGGGGTTGGCCTCGGAGGCCTTCTCGTAGATGGGGCCGAAGCGCATGCACGGGCCGCACCAGGAGGCCCAGAAGTCGACAAGCGTGATGCCCTCGCCGTGGACGGTGTCCTTGAACTCGGGGCCGGTGATGTTCTTGGTGGCCATGAGCATTCCTTTCAAGACTGCGGATACTGATCGGTTCCACTGCGGCCAACACCTTCAGGACCCACCCTATTCCTGGGGCCGGTCGCGCTCCACCGCCGTGGCCCACCGTCGTACTGCACCAACGCGTCTCCTCACCCTCCCGGCCGGGACATGTCCCCAACGGCGTCTCATGTCCTCGCCGGTCCTGAGGTCCCCATGGGCAGGACGAGCCCGTCACCCGGAGACTTGACTCCCTGGCACATCCGACGTCGTCGGAGCGGAGCGCGAATCCAGGACCGCCCCGCTGTCATGTTTCAAGGAAGGTGACCCATGGCGCTCTACGCCCGACCACGCCCGACCACCGGCATCAAGGCGCTCGGATGCCTGTGCGCTCTGGCCGCCGTCGGCCTTTCCGCGCTCTACCCACTCGTCCTGTTCGGTGCCTCCTGGACCCTGGGGAAAGTCGACGAAGCCATGATGGCCGACCTGGGCGAACCAAGTCGGGCGGTCACCCCTGCGTCGTACTTGATCGCCTGGACGACCATCTACAGCTTCATACTGACCGCCCTCTGCTTCGGCGCGGCCTTCTGTTTCGTGGGCATCGACCGGTGGCTGACCAAGGACGCCACGATGTCCCACCGCGACGTCGTGGCAGCGCGATTCCTCCACGTCGCGCAGGATCCCAGCAGGCGCACAGCGGGCCTGCTGTGGGCGACGCTTGCAGGCGTGCTGTTGGTGGCATGCCCGATCGCCCTGATGGCGGTCCCGAACATCCTGATCTACATCGGGATCTATACCGAGATCTATATCGAGTCCGCCCAGGAGCTGGTCGATGAGGCCACCTTGGACCTGCTCCTGCTCCACATCGTGCTCTTCGTCGCCCTGGTGCGAACCGCCGTGCGCCGCCGGTCGAGCGCAGTGCGCCTGAGGCCGCACGGCATGGCGGTTGCGGACCTGAAGTCCTTCACCCTCCCCCTGCCCTCCGGCCGCGACGACCTCAGGGTCCAGGAGGTTCCGACGCGCCGCGGCCGCGTCGAGGTACAAGCCGTTTACACCCCACCCGCCAAAGGCGCCGAGCCGGGGAGACCAGTCCTCATCCCGCGGCTCAGCCTGACGGTGAAACCCTCACGGCTCGACGACGCCCGCTCCCTCGTCGAGGCCCGGCTCGACGAGGTCTGGCGCGCCGTCGAGCTGGTACGAACCTCAGCCGAGCGGGATCAGCCCACCCCCGAGGTGACGTCGGAGCCCGCGCAGCCGGGGACATCCCACGCCTAGGGGTGCGGAACTCCTGCCCCGTTCGCGAGGAGAGGGGCAGCACCAGCCACGACGGAAAACACCCCGACCGCAAAGGACTGGAAGGATTAGCATCGAGTCGCACCCGCACGGAAGGAACCGGTTCAATGACGACCGCCCTTGCCGCCGTCGCTCTCGTCCTGGGAGTCGCGCGGCTGGCCATGTTCATCGCCCTTCACCTCGTCCCCAGCGACTACAACATCGTGCAGCATGCCGTGAGCGACTACGCCGTCGGACCGACCCGCCGGCTCGCGACCGCCATCACCTGGACCTCGGCGGTGTTCTGGGCCGTACTCGCAGGCGCCATCGCCCTCGGGCCACCGACGCCGGAGAAGGGCGTGGCACTCTGGTTGACGATTCTGGCCGTCATCTTCGCGGCGCTGCCGTTCCTGCCGACCGACGTCGAGGGGCAGCCGACCACCCTCATCGGCCGCCTTCACCTGGTGGCCGCCATCGCGTGGTTCGCAATCGCCTACTCGTGCATGGGCAACATCGTCCGGCTGCTGGCCCCACTCGCACCGCAGGGTCTGGTGTCCTTCCTCGGGGCGACCCGCTGGGTGACCGCCGCCGCGCTCATCGCCCTGGTAACCGCACTGGTCATCCGTCGTCTGAGGCCCTACGCCTTCGGGATCTCGGAGCGGATCTTCCTCCTGGCCGTCTACGTCTTCTACCTCGGCACCGCGGCCGGGATCCTGCTGGTCTAGCACCCCCTCATCTCATGTCCTCCGATGAGGACGGGGACAATCCACGCGTCGGGGTGCGCTTCCTTCTAGCCGACGACATCCTGCGCGTACGGGTACAGAGTTCTGTCCCCGACGGGGTTAAAAGTCCCCGTGGCAAGACGAATCCGGCGCCCTAGTACATGACTCGCTGACGCGTCCGACGGCGTCATAACCTTTCGCGAACGCGGGTGACGGCCTCCGACCTGGCGACTCCGATAAATTGGACGCCGTGGAGCCATCTGAGGACAATCCTTTCCTGGACAGGCTCGCGTCCGCCCGTCTCACCGCACGCGAGCTCGACGTCGCCCGTTTCTATGAGGACAACCTGCCCGGCGCCGCCCTGCTCAACCTCGAGGAAATCTGCCGCGCCGTAGGGGTCTCCTCGGCGACGGTGGGCCGGTTCGCGCGCAAGCTCGGATACTCCGACTTCCGCACCCTGAGCCGCAGCCTGCGCGCCGGCGTGCGCGAGGAGCTGTCTTTACCGGTTGAGCGCCTTAGGCGGATGCACGATGACGCTGCGCCGTCGCCCCAGTCCGTCCTTGAGCAACGCGTCGGCTCGGCTCAGGAGGTGCTCTCCGGATGCTCCTCTGCGATCGATACGGAGGCCTTCACCCGCGCCTGCGAGCTGGTCGGCGACGCCGATCGCCCCCTCTACCTGGGCGCCGTCGCCACGGGACGACCCCTCATGCAGTACTTCGGTCTCCTGCTCTCCTACCTCAGAGGCGGTGTCACCATCCTGGACGGCACCGACCACTGGGCGCACGCCCTGGCCGGACTGGAGGTCGACGCCGTCGTCCTCGCTGCGACTTTCGACCGCCACCCGGCTCCAGTCGAAGCCCTGCTGCGCCTGGCAGGCCGACGCGGCGCAACCTCGATCCTCCTGACCAATCGGCGCACCGGGCCGCTCGTGCCCCTGGCGGACATCCTTCTGACGACGCCGCTAGTCACCCAGGAGGCGACGTTCCGGACACGGGTGGCCACACTCGTCGTTCTCGAGGCGATTCTGGACGCGGTGGCGGCCGAGCGCCCCGAGCACCTCCGTGCCGAGACGGTCGAGGAGACCTTCACCCTCATGCGCGGTTACCTGTAGCGGCTCCACCAGCCGGCAAGCTCCGCCTCAGCCGATGCGCCATCGCACCAGTACCGGTGGACGTCTCAGAAGAACGAGCGTTAGTTTACTTCCACAATCCAATAGCATCGTCACTAAACTGACGATCGGCTCCACTCGCTCTTGAGGAGACCACATGCCGACCAAGCCAACCATCGTCACCGACCCCCTGACCAACCGCGGCACCGCTTTCACCGAGGAGGAACGGCGTCGGCTCGGACTCATCGGCCGCTTCCCCTCCGCCGTCGAGACCCTTGACCAGCAGGCGGCTCGGTCCTACGCACAGCTGACCGCCCAGCCCACGAACCTGGACAAGTACGTCTTCCTCGACCAGCTCCACAACCGTAACGAGGTCCTCTACTACCGGGTGCTCACCGACCATCTCTCCGAGCTGCTGCCGATCGTCTACGATCCCACGGTCGGTGAGGCCATCAAGAAGTGGAGCCGTGACTACCGGCGGTCGCGTGCCATCTACCTGTCCGTAGACCGTATTGAGGACGTGCGCCCCTCCCTGGAGGGCCTGGGTCTGGGACCCGACGACGTCGACCTGCTCGTGGTCTCCGACGCCGAGGAGATTCTCGGGATCGGAGACTGGGGCGTCAACGGCACCGATATCTCCGTGGGCAAGCTCGCCGTCTACACGGCAGCCGCCGGCATCCACCCCGAGCGGGCGATCGCCGTCAACCTGGACTGCGGCACGGACAACGAGGCCCTCCTCAATGACCCAGCCTACCTGGGCAACCGTCACGCGCGCGTGCGCGGTCGGCGCTACGACGAGCTCATCGACGAGTACCTGTCCGTCGCGGCCGAGCTCTTCCCCCACGCACTGCTTCACTTCGAGGACTTCGGCCCGTCCAACGCGCGCCGCATCCTGCTGGCCAACCGCGAGAAGTACCGCATCTTCAACGACGACATGCAGGGCACCGGTGCGATCGTCATCGCCGCGGTGGTCTCCGGCATGAAGGTCACCGGCCAGAGCTTTGCCGATCAGCGGCTGCTCGTCTACGGCGCCGGTACCGCCGGCACCGGTATGGCCGACCAGATCCACGCCGGCATGGTCCGCGACGGGCTCAGCCCCGACGAGGCGCGCTCCCGCATCTGGCTCATCGACCGGGCGGGCCTCATCACCGACGACATGGAGGACCTGCCCGACTACCAGCAGGCCTACGCGCGACCGGCCTCCGAGGTGGCGGACTGGACCCGCGAGCACGGCAAAGTCGGCCTGCTCGAGACGGTGCGCCGGGTTCATCCCACGATCCTCATCGGCACCTCCACGGACCACGGGGCCTTCACCCGCGAGGTTATCGAGGAGATGAGCAACGGCGTCGAGCGCCCCATCGTTCTACCGCTGTCCAACCCCACCGAGCGGATCGAGGCCATGCCCGCCGACGTCATCGCCTGGTCCGGCGGCAAGGCGCTGGTCGCCACCGGCATTCCGGTGGAGCCCTTCGAGTACGAGGGGACCACGTTCACGATCGGCCAGGGCAACAACGCCCTGCTCTACCCGGGTCTGGGGCTGGGGGTCATCGTCTCCGGCGCGAGCCAGGTGACCGACGGCATGCTGCTCGCCGCCGCACAGGCCGTCGCAAGCCAGGTCGACCCCACCACCCCGGGGACCTCCCTCCTACCTCCGGTGGAGAACCTGCGCGCCTCCTCGGCGACGGTCGCCGTCGCGGTCGCCCGCCAGGCCAAGGCCGACGGCGTCGCCACCGCAAGTCACGACAACCTCATCCAGGCGGTTCAGGACGCCATGTGGCAGCCGGTCTACCCCGAGGTCGAGGTCTGAGCCGCCGGCTGACGGGAGCAGAGGGACGGCGCGCGGCCGGGCTCACCGCCCGGACCGCCGCTCTGCTCCTGGACTCGGGCCAGTCCACTCACGCCGCGGTGGCCACCGTTGAACGGCTCAACGAGCTGCTGGGCACCCGGTTGACGCTGCTGCCCACCTGGTCGCAGGTCACGCTCACCGACGCCGACGGGGCCGTAGCCGCGGTCCAAGCCATCCGCCCTGTGGCGGTGCACATGGGACGCGCGTCCCTCATCCAGCGCCGTCTGAGTGCTACCGGAGCCCTGAGCCTCGACGAGCTGGAGGACTTACTGGAGGAGGTACGGACCCAGCCCTCCAGCCCTACCTGGATGCTCGCCCTGGCGGCGGGCCTCGGCGCGAGTCTGCTGGCCCTTATCTTCGGGGCCCACCACCTGCCGTCAGTCACCCTCGCCTTCGCCGCGGCGGGAGCAGGCGGCCTCGCGCGGCGCGCGCTGGCGGAGCGGACGACAGCAGTCACCCAGACCTTTGCCGCCGCTCTTATCGGCGGCCTGGCCGGCGCACTCGCCGTCCACCTCGGCTGGACCGGCACGGCTCGGCTCGTGGCCGTGTGTCCGGGGATGGTGCTCGTGCCCGGCCCCCAGGTCCTCAACGGCGCCATCGAGATCGCCGAGCGCCGCCACGACATGGGCCTGGCACGGCTGGCGGACGCGGCACTGACGATCCTGGCCATCAGTGCGGGCGTCGTCGGAGGCCTGCTCATCGGTGGCACCGGCCTGCCGCTGACCGCGACGACCGACGCGATCCCACTGTGGCTCGACGTCCTGGCCGCCGCAGTCCTCGCCATGTGCTACCCGGTGTACTTTTCCATGCCGATCAGGACCTTCGGCTGGGCGTTCCTGGCCGGCGGGCTCGCGCACGCGGCGCACTGGGTCGCGCTGACGTGGTGGCACTGGAACGCGCCTGCCTCCTCTCTGCTGGCCTGCCTGGTGGCGGGCGGCCTGCTCACGCCGGTGTGCCACTCACGGCACATTCCTTTCGCGGGGGCGGGTTTCGCCGCGGTCGTGGCCCTTGTACCCGGCGTGTACCTGTTCCGCGCTGCCGCAGGGACACTGAGCCTGGTGGGAAAGGCACACGCGGAGGCGGTACTGGAGGCGACGGCGAGCGACCTGGCCACTGCCATCGCCATTGTGCTGGCGATGGCAGTCGGGTTGGTGGTGCCCCACCGGATACGGATCCGCCTCGCTCGATAGGGACATGCCGCCCGTAGGGATTAGCGCGACCTCCCGGCGGGGACATCCTGCGCGTACCGGTGCAGAAAACCTCCCCGTACGCGCGGACTGCACCAGTCGGCGAGAAGGTGCCCCGCCGGTGAGGGCGACACGGTTCTGCCCCAAGCGCCGTCTACCATCGGAGCATGCCGATCGAAGACAGCACGGGCACTCGGCTGCGGGCGTGGGAGCGAGCCACGGAGTGGCCGCTGACCGGCGCCGCCGTCGTCTTCCTGGGCGCCTACGCCTGGGAGGTGCTCACCAACGCACAGGGCGGGGCCAAGAACGCGGCCGAGCTGGTGATCGACGCCGTGTGGGCGCTGTTCGGTGTCGACTATCTTGTCCGCCTGGCACTGGCGCCGAACCGGGGGCACTGGTTCTTCCACCACCTACCCGACCTGGCGGTCATCGCCCTGCCGGTCCTGCGACCGCTGCGGCTCCTGCGCCTGGTGACACTCGTGAGCATCATGCAGCGCAGCGCCGGCACCGCGCTGCGTGGACGCATCACCCTGTACACGGCCGGCAGCGCCTCGCTGCTGATCTTCACCTCGGCGTTGGCCACGCTGGATGCGGAGCGTCATGAGCCGGGCTCCTCGATCCGGACCTTCGGCCAGGCCCTGTGGTGGGCGCTGACGACGATCACCACCATCGGCTACGGCGACGCCGTCCCGGTCTCCACGGAGGGGCGTTTCATCGCGGCGCTGCTCATGATCGGCGGGGTGGCACTCATCGGCGTAGTCACAGCGACCCTGGCCTCGTGGATCGTCTCGCTGGTCGAGGAGGAGAACGCCGAGCAGGAGGCCGCCACGCAGGCACAGGTGGCGGCCCTGCAGCAACAGGTCGGCGAGCTCAGCGAGCGCATCGACCGGCTTCTGGCGGAACGCGACTCGGACCGATGAGGGAGCACTCCGTCGCCCGAGTCGTCGTCGCCCGCCACGTAGACGCCGAGCCGGGCATTTCTCGCGCAGCCCGACCGAAAACGGTCGCCTCACGCGAGAAACGCCCGGCTCGGCGGAAAAAGACTGTTCAGCCCCGCAGCTCGGCGGCCACCAGCTCGGCGAGCTCGACGGCGTTGAGGGCCGCGCCCTTGCGCAGGTTGTCCCCGACGGCGAAGAACTGCAGGCCATGGCCCGGCGCGAAGGCCTGGTCGGCGCGCAGGCGCCCCACGAAGGTGCCATCGCGGCCGGCGCCCTTGAGAGGGCTGGGCACGTCCTGATAGGTCACGCCGGGCGCCGCCTCCAGCAGCTCGCGGGCTCGCTCGACACTGATCTCGCGCTCGAACTCGGCGTTGACGCTGAGCCCGTGGCCGGAGAACACCGGGATGCGCACGCAGGTCCCGGAGACCAGCAGGTCCGGGATCCCCAGGATCTTGCGGGACTCGTTGCGCAGCTTCTGCTCCTCATCGGTCTCGCCGGAGCCGTCGCCGGCGTCGCCACCGGCCCAGGCCACGGCGTTGAAGGCGATGGTGTCGACGTAGACCTCCGGCGCGGGGAACTCGACGGCCCGCCCGTCCAGGGCCAGGCCCTCCATGTCCTCGTTCACGACGGCGCGCACCTGCCCGGCCAGCTCGGCCACCCCGGCCCGCCCGGAGCCGGAGACGGCCTGGTAGGTCGAGACGATGAGGCGGACGAGCCCGGCCTCCTCGTGCAGCACCTTGAGGGCGGGCATGGCCGCCATGGTGGTGCAGTTGGGGTTGGCGATGATGCCCTTGGGGCGCTCACGCAGGGCCTGCGGGTTGACCTCGCTGACCACGAGCGGCACCTCGGGGTCCTTCCTCCAGGCCGAGGAGTTGTCGACGACGACGGCCCCGGCCGCGGCGAAGCGGGGGGCGTGCTCGCGCGAGGCGGCGCCCCCGGCGGAGAAGATGGCGACGTCGATACCCGCCAGGTCCGCGGTGGCGACGTCCTCGACCTCGACCTGGGCGCCGCGGAAGTCCACGACGGTCCCGGCGCTGCGGGCCGAGGAGAAGAAGCGCACCGAGCGGGCGGGGAAGTCGCGCTCGGCCAGCATGGCGCGCATGACGCGGCCGACCTGGCCGGTGGCCCCCACGACGGCGACGGAGACGCCGTCGGCCACTCCGGTGTAGGTGTTCACGGGATTGCTCATCGTCCGGTCCCTCCGTAGACGACCGCTTCGGCGGCCTGGGCGTCGAGGCCGAAGGCGGAGTGGACGGCGCGCACGGCCTCGTCGAGTGCGGCGTCGTCGACCACCACCGAGATGCGGATCTCGGAGGTGGAGATCATGTGGATGTTGACCCCGGCCTCGCTCAGGGCGCCGAACAGGCGCGCCGAGACCCCCGGGTTGGAGCGCATCCCGGCCCCCACCAGGGACAGGATGCCGATGTCGGGGTTGAAGTGCAGGCTGCGGAAGCCCAGCTCCTCGCGGGCGCCCTCCAGGGCGGCGCGGGCGGTGGCGGAGTCGCCGTCGGGGCAGGTGAAGGAGATGTTGGTCAGGCCCGTGCCCTCGGCGGAGACGTCCTGGACGATCATGTCGATGTTGGCATCGGTGCCGGCCACGATCGCGAAGATGCGGGCAGCGGCGCCGGGGACGTCGGGCACGCCCACGAGCGTGATCTTGTCCTGGCTGCGGTCGTGGGCGATTCCGGAGATGACGGGGGCTTCCACGTGGTCCTCCTTGGCGGACGGGCGGGGGCGGGCCTGGGCCCGCGCGGCGATGGCGTTGCGGTGCGCGGTGTCGACGACGGAGGCCGAGGGCCCGTCGTCGAGTCCGGCGGGGTCTGAGGGCGAGGCCGGGGCGACGGGGGCGGCTCCCTGGCTCGCCGAGTCGGCGGGAGTGGCGGCGCTGGCCGGGGAGGCAGGCGTCGCAGGGCTGCCCGGCGTCGCGATGTCGGCGGCGACGACGTCGTCGAGCTGGGCGGCCACGACCGAGGGCACGAAGGCGCCCTCGCGGCGACCGTCGTAGATCCAGGTCCCGGTCTTGTCGGAGAAGGAGGAGCGCACGTGCAGCGGTACCCCGAAGCGGCGGGCGTACTCCACGGCGCGCAGGTGGAGGATCTTGGCGCCGTGGGCGGCCAGCTCCAGGGTCTCCTCGCTGGAGAGGGACTCGATGCGCTTGGCGGTGGGGACGATGCGGGGGTCGGCGGTGAACAGGCCGTCGACGTCGGTGTAGATCTCGCAGACGTCGGCGTTGAGGGCGGCGGCCAGGGCGACGGCGGTGGTGTCGGAGCCGCCGCGTCCCAGGGTGGTGGTGTCCTCGACCTCGTTGATGCCCTGGAAGCCGGCGACGATGGCGACCGCGCCGGTCTGGATGGAGCGGGCCACGCGCTCGGGCAGCACCCCGACGATGGAGGCCTTGCCGTACTTGGAGTCGGTGAGGACGCCGGCCTGGGCACCGGTGTAGGCCTGTGCCGGCACGCCGAGCTCGGTGACGGCCATGGCGAGCAGGGCCATGGAGATGCGCTCACCGGCGGACAGCAGGATGTCCATCTCGCGCGCGGGGGCGTGGGTGGTCAGGGCTGCGGCCTGGTCGAGGAGCTCGTCGGTCGTGTCCCCCATCGCGGAGACAACGACGACGACCGTGTTGCCGGCCTGGCGGGTGGCGACGATGCGCCGGGCGACGCGTCGCATCGCGTCGACGTCGCTGACGGACGAGCCGCCGTACTTCTGGACGACCAGTGCCATGTGGCGCTCCTCGGGTCCTGGAATCAGTGCGTGTCTAGCATCAGGTGCTCCGCGCCGGTGCGGGCGTCCTGGCAGGGGCTTCCGGGGTCTGGAGCCGTCGCCGCGCGGCGCCCACGACGACGTGGCTGAGGCAAGCATACGGTGCGCCGTGTTGCCGACACATCACGAGGCTGTGGGCTCACGGCCCACACTTCAACAAATTCTTCAAAAACAACCCGGAGCCGCGTCATTTTTGAAGTTTTTGTTGATGTTTGGGGCGGACTCGGGCGCACCCCATCGCCGCCACCCATGTCGTCCCCGAGTTCGACCCACCAACCCCGGCCGACGACGTAACCTGCTCGCATGAGCATTGAAGTCTCTCAGCTCACCCGTTTCTTCGGTCGGGCGCCGGCGGTGCGCCAGCTGGACATGTCGGTGCCCGGCGGCTCCGTCACCGGCCTGGTCGGCCCCAACGGCGCCGGCAAGACCACCCTGCTGCTCATGCTGGCGGCCCTGCTGGCGCCGGACTCCGGGACGATCCGTGTGGCCGGCCTGGACCCGGTCACCCAGTCGCGCGAGGTCCACCGCACCGTGGGCTGGATGCCCGACGCCTTCGGCACCTGGGACTCCCTGACCTGCACCGAGATCCTCCTGACCTTCGCCGCCGCCCAGGGGATGGACGCCGACGCCGCCCGCACCCGCGCCGTCGAGATGCTCACCCTGGTCCATCTCGACGAGCTGGCGCGCACGCCGGCCCGGGTCCTCTCCCGCGGCCAGAAGCAGCGCCTGGGCCTGGCGCGTGCCCTCATCCACGACCCCAAGGTCCTGCTCCTGGACGAGCCGGCCGCCGGCATGGACCCGCGCTCGCGCGCCGACCTACGCGTCCTGCTGCGCGACCTGGCCGCGAGCGGCACCACGGTCCTGCTCTCCAGCCACATCCTGTCCGAGATGGAGGAGATGGTCGACGGCGTGGTCTTCATGTCGCGCGGAACCGCCGTCGCCTCACCGTCGGACCAGGTCCCGGCCGAGACGGAGGGACCCGACGGCGCCGTCCGCCCGGCCCCGGTGCGCCGGACCTGGCGGATGCGGGCCCTTGACGCCGGACGCCTGGGCGAGTGGGCGCACTCCGCGCAGCTGACCGTCACGCCGGAGGGGGACGGACAGCTGCGCATCCC
The DNA here is from genome assembly GCF_001956585.1 of Actinomyces naeslundii. Classification (GTDB taxonomy): domain Bacteria; phylum Actinomycetota; class Actinomycetes; order Actinomycetales; family Actinomycetaceae; genus Actinomyces; species Actinomyces naeslundii. Next base: position 63,812 of record NZ_MSRR01000010.1, read on the forward strand.
GGTCGCCGACGACGCGGCCGCGGCCCACCTGCTGCGCGAGGCCGTCGAGGCCGGGGTGGAGGTCGTCTCCTTCGCCCCGCTGTCCGGAACCCTGGAGGAGACCTACCTGGCCCTGGAAGGAGAACGCCGATGACCTGGACCGGTATCCGCACCATCATGGTGCTCGAGCTGCGCCAGCGGGTGCGGGCCACACGCTGGCGCGTCATGCTGGGAATCTGGCTGGCCGTCCTCATCCTGCTGTGCGGCGGGCTGGCGATCGCCGTGGAGACCGCGAGCCCCGGAGATACATCCAACGAGTACCTTCTGGCCCTCTACGACGTCGTCGTCTGCTTCGTCCTGGGGATCGGGCTCATCGTCGCCCCCACGCTGTCAGCGACGTCGATCAACGGAGACCGGGCGGACGCGACCCTCGCGCTGCTGCAGGCCACGGCGCTGCGCAGCCAGGAGATCGTCGTCGGCAAGCTGCTGGCCGCCTGGGTCGCGGCAATCGCCTTCCTGGGCGTGGCGGTACCCTTCCTCGTCATCCTGACGGTGGCGGGCGGCTCGCACTGGCAGGCGCTCGTCGCCCACCTGGTCATTCTCGTCTTCACGTTGGGCGCGGTGTGCGCTATCGGCCTGGGCTTCTCGAGCCTGACGGCGCGCCCCTCGGCCTCGGCGGTCCTGACCTACATCGTGGTGGCCGCCCTGACCGTCGGGACGCCCCTGGCCACGGCGATCGCCTCCTCCGTGGTCACCGGCACGCAGACCGAGGTGACCTACTACGTGGACTACGACAAATCGACCGACGACAAGATCGTCTGCCGGTCAGAACCCGAGATTGAGACCCATGAGGTCACCCGCACCGACCGGATCTGGTGGATCCTGGCCCCCAACCCCTTCGTGGCCCTGGGTGACGCCACCGCCCACGCGCCGCTGCAACCGGCCTCGGCCGTCTTCGGCGCCCCGGACTCCTTCCTGTCCCTCACCGGACAGGGCGTTGACGTGATGCGCAACCCCCAGCCCAGTCGGGTCGTCAACAACCGTTGCGAGGACCGGGACGACTCCTACGACGGCCCGTCCAGCTCATCCTCCTCGGATGACCACGGCCCCGTGGCAAGGCACCTGGCCTTCTGGCCCGCGAGCCTGGTGGCGCTCACGGCTCTGGGGGCCGGCGGCGTCATCACGGCCAGCAGGCGCCTGCGCGTGCCGGCCGGCAGGCTGCCGCGCGGTGTGCGTCTGGCCTAACCACCTCATCGAGCCGTGGGCGGCATCAGGCCGTCTTCCACCGGAACAGCCTCGCCCCCAGCAGGCCGCAGATCACCGTCATGCCGACGAGCACCGCGAGCGCCGTTCCGTAGTCCGTCCAGGACCGGCCGGCCCACATCCCCTGGAGGAGGTCGACCAGGTAGTGGAAGGGCGAGTACCGGGCCACGCGCTGGACGCCCTGCGGGATCTGGCTCTGGGGGACGAAGGCCCCGGAGGTCATCATGATGACGATGAACAGCCCGTTGCCGATGCCGGTGGCCGCACGCGAGGAGGGGTAGACGGCGGCCAACATGTAGCCCAGCGCCAGGAAGGCCACCAGCCCCAGGGCCGCAGCGGCCAGGACCGCCAACGGACTGCCTTGGAGCCGCACCCCGAAGCCGAGGGCTCCCACCAGCAGTGCCAGGACGATTCCCACCATGCTGATGAGGAAGTTGACGGTCAGGTCGGCCGCCACGAAGACCCGCGGGCTCAGCGGTGTGGCCCGCAGACGAGTCAGGGCCCCGCTCTCGCGCAGCTGGAGCTGGTTGGTGGGCAGGATGATGATGCCGGTCATCCCCACCACGAGGCAGGCGCAGGCGGGCAGCGTGGCATCCATGAAGCCGCGTCCCCCGAACTGGGGACTGGGGTCATTGCCGAAGAGCACCCCGAGAACGGCCACCAGCAGCGGGGCGAGGATGAGGGTGAAGAACAGGCCGACGGGCTCGCGCAGGGTCGAGCGGGTCAGCATGACGAGCAGGGTCGCAAAGGTTCGGCGGGTGCGCGCGGTCGGCGCGGTCTGCATGGTCGGCGTAGTCGGCATGGTCGTGTCTCTTCTCGGCGCTCGGTTTGTCGGTAGCGGTTACTCAGCCGGATCTGGGCCGGTCAGGCTTCTCTGAGGGCGCGCCCGGTGAGGTTGAGGAAGACCTCCTCCAGGCCCGGCGAGTGGGTCTCCATGTCCTGCACGACGACGTCGGCCTGGGCCAGGTGGGACAGGACCGCCTGGGCGAAGGCGCCCGTACCGCCGACGACGGTCACGGCGCCGTCGGCCCGCACGGAGGTGACTCCCTTGACGTCGGCCAGCGTCCTAGGCGCCGGCGCGCTGAGGGTGAGGCGGAGCGTGGCCTGGCCTCCGTGGGCCGCGATGAGGGCCGGGATCGTATCAAGGGCGATGAGGCGCCCGCGGTCGATGACGGCGACCCGGTCGCACAGGGCCTCGGCCTCCTCCATGTAGTGGGTGGTCAGGACCACCGTCTTACCGCGCTCGCGGATGTCACGCACGACGTCCCACATGGCCAGGCGCGCCTGCGGGTCGAGGGCGGTGGTCAGCTCGTCGAGGAAGAGCAGCTCGGGATCATGAACCAGGGCCAGGGCGATGAAGACACGCTGGCGCTCCCCACCGGAGAGCCGGGCGACGTCGGTCTTCTCCTTGGAGGCGATGCCGAGGCGCTCCAGCAGCGGGCGCCAGGGCACGGGATGGTCGTAGAAGGAGGAGAAGAGCTCCAGGGCCTCGCCGACCCGTAGTCGAGGCAGGAGTGCGGCCTGCTGGAGCTGGATGCCGGTGCGGCGGGCGAGCTCGGCGGCGTCCTTGACGGGGTGGAGGCCCAGAACGGTGACCTCTCCGGAGGTGGGCTCGTCGAGGCCCTCGATGCTGGACAGCAGCGTGGTCTTGCCGGCACCGTTGGGGCCGATGATGCCGAAGATCTCACCATCGGAGACCTGGAGGCTGATGTCGTCGACGGCGGTCAGGCTGCCGAAGCGACGGGTGACGTGGGTGCAGGTGACGGCGTTCATCGGGACTCCTGGTTGATGGTGTCCGTCGAGGTGGATCGCCTCAGCGGGAGGGAGGGCTCTGCGCGTCCTCGCATCTCCTATGATCACACCGTATAACTTGTTTTACAAGTACTACCTGCTGTCTTGGTTGATTTCCCTCGCCCCGCCCCTGGCCCTCTCAGCCGCCCGGCTCGGTGAAGAAGATCAGTCCTCGACGCGGCGGCGGCCCTCGAAGGCCCGCCCGAGAGTGACCTCGTCGGCGTACTCCAGGTCCGCCCCCACCGGCAGGCCGGAGGCGAGCCGGGAGACGGGCACGGCCATGGTGCGCAGCATGCGGGTGAGGTAGGCGGCGGTCGCCTCACCGACGACGTCGGGGTCGGTGGCCAGGATGACCTCCTCGACCTCGCCCGTCCCCAGGCGGCTGAAGAGCTCGCGCACACGCAGGTCGTCGGGGCCGACGCCGTTGATGGGGTCGATGGCGCCGCCGAGCACGTGGTAGAGCCCCCGGTACTCGCGGGTGCGCTCGATGGCGACGACGTCCTTGGGCTCCTCGACGACGCAGATGACGCGCTGGTCGCGGCGGGGGTCGCGGCAGATGGCGCACTGCGGGGCCTCGGCGATGTTGCCGCAGGTCTCGCAGAAGCGGACCTTGGCCTTGACGGCGCGCAGGGCCTCGATGAGACGCTCGACGGCGGCCGAGTCGGCGGCGAGCACGTGGAAGGCCATGCGTTGGGCGGACTTGGGGCCGATGCCGGGCAGCTCGCCGAACTCGTCGATGAGGTCCTGGACGGCGCCTTCGTAGACGGCGGGCATGTCAGCGTCCTTCCTGAGTCACGGTGACCTCTTCGATGACCTGGGCGCCGAGGATCCGTTTGACGACTTCCAGCCCGACGACGCCGGCGTCCTCGGCGTCGGGGTCGTCCTCGCTGGGGGTGTCGTCGGCCAGGGAGTCGGTGTCGGTGTCCTGGGCGGCGGCGCGGGCGGCGGCCATGGCGGCGGCCAGGCGCGAGCCCGCGATGCCCGACGGCGCCCAGGTGGCGTCGTCCTCGGGCGGGGCGCTCGAGGCGCTGGGCTCCTCGGGCGCCGGCCCCGGACTGAAGGGGCTCGACGACGTCCCCTCCCAGGTGACGGGGGCCAGGCCGGGTGATCCGGCGGCGGTCTCGGGGGCGCCGGGCGCCCCCGACGCGCTGCTGGCGACCGGCACCTGCGGGGACGGGGAGGACGGAGTCCGCTGGAAGGACTGGGGCGCCGCCGGAGCCGATGCGGCCCCGCCGGGAATCTCCGGCAGGGCGCGCAGACGGTGGACGGTGGCCAGGGGCGCCTCATCGGGCGCCTGCGCGGCGGGAGCGGAACGTGACTGCGCGGGAGAGGACGAGGCCGCCGGAGCCGATGTCGGGGCCGGCACGGACTGAGGACTGGTGGGACTGGGATAAGAGCCGGAGGCGGTTTGCGCTGCGTAGGGGGAGGATGCCTCGGGCGCGGGGCCTGCGGGTGCTGGCGAGGAAGGGGAACCGCCGATCACAGGGGCCGACGGCGTAGAGGCCGGCTCGGCCTGGGTGGGCACGGTTCCTCCGCCGGGGACGGCCACCGGTCCCCAGCCGTCGTCGGCGTCGGTGCTGCCGGAGGCGGGAACGGGCGCCGGGGCCGAGCCTCCACCGGGGATCGCGACCGGCCCCCAGCCGTCGTCGGGATCGGCGGGATTCGTGGGGGCCACCGGCGCCGTCGGGGCGGCCTGGGCTACGGGTGCCGGGGGCGCAGAGGAAGCAAGGACCGCCGGAGGTTCAGGGGAAACCGCCTGGAACTCGGAAGCCCCAGGACCCGCAGACGCCGTGTGCGGATCGGGAGACGTCATGGAGTCCCGCCCGCCGGGCTCCGGTGCGCCGTGGTGACCGGCGGGATCGGTGCGCTGAGCGGGACCCGTGGGCTCATCGGCACCGACGTACTCGGAGTCCTCGGCGTAGGGATCTCCACCCCAGTCGTCCTCGGGGGGCGGCTCGGCAATCGGGGAGCCATCGTCCCAGGTGGTGGAGGCGGGCCGGTGCTCCTGGACGCGGTCAGCGGGCTCTTCATCGGCGGACCGAGCCGGTGCGGCTGCCGCACCCTGCACAGCCGGTGCCTGCGCGGCCGAGTCGAAGGATCCCGGTTGCGGGGCAGGACCGCTCGGCCCCGCCCCGGGCACTGCGCCACCGTAGGATCCCTGCGATCCACCGTGACCGACGTCATGGCCGGGAGCGCTCGCACCAGGAGAACCGAGGTGGCCGGCAGGTCCCTGGGGGCCACCGCCAGGTCCGCCCGGTCCCCCAGGACCACCTCCGGGGCCACCTGGCCCGTCGTCGCCGGCGACGATGGCACGTACCTCGAGGCGCAGGCCGAGGGCCTGGTGAAGGGCCGCGGAGAAGATGGGGCCGTGGCCGCCGTTGTCGAAGGCGCCCACGAGGCCGGGCGCGGTGAACAGCAGGGTGAGGACGCCCCCGGAGACGGTGCCCGGCCGGGAGTTGGGGCCGACCAGCGCCCAGGTCGCGCGCCGCGAGCGCTTGGCCGCCTCGAGAACCTCCTCCCAGCGGGTGCGGATCATCTCCGCATCGGCCGCCTCGGCCCCGCCCGGGCCGCCGGCGGCGCCGACGCCCCCCTGGGCCGCAGGTGCCGCCGGCGCGCTCGGGACCGCCGGAGCGCTGGTCGGACCGGTTCCGCGCGAGGACTGCTCGGCAGGTCGCGAGGAGCGTGGGGCAGCAGCGGCCGACGGCGCGGAGACACCGGGCGCGGCGGAGGCGGCGGAGCCTGCCGGCCCCTGGGAAGCGACACCGTCATTCGGACCGTCCCAGCTGACGGCGGGGCCGGTCCGTGGGGCCTGCGCAGCCGACGTCGGCCCCGCGGTGGGTGCCGAGACCGCGGCCGGAGCTGATGCTGACACTGGCGACGCCGCCCCTCCCGGGGCGCCACCGGGCCCACTCCAGCCTCCCGAGTTCGAGCTCGCCCCCCAACCGGCATCGGGCGGGGGATCCTGAGGGGCCGAGGCGGGTGCTGCGGCCCCTGCTCCCCCAGCGCCTCCGGCACTCTCGGGCTGCTGGCCCCCGCGCCGCCCGGCGGCGTCCGCGGAGGCCTGTCGAGCGATCTGGGCGGCCATCTCACGTCCGGAGCCGGCTGGCATGCCGCTGGGCGCACTGCCAGGCGCACCGGCGCCCGCACCACCGGGGGCGGGCGATGACGTCGGCCCGGCGCTCCCAGCCGGTCCGGCCGGGCCTCCCGCGGCCGCGACGCCACCTGCCCTGGCAGCACCGCCGGCCGGGATGAGCAGGCGGGCCACGAGCAGCTCGAGCTGAAGGCGCGGGGAGGTGGCGCCGACCATGGCGGTCAGCGCCTGGGCGGTGGTGTCCGCGGCACGCGAGAGGGCCGCGGCCCCCATGGTGCGGGCCTGAAGGTCCATGCGCTCGAGCTCATCGAGAGGCATAGAGCCGAGCGCTGCGCCGGCCTCGGAGCCGGCCAGGGCGATGACGAGGAGGTCGCGCAGCCGGGCCAGCAGGTCCTCGACGAAGCGACGGGGATCGTGCCCGGAGGAGACGACCCGGTCGACCACCCGGAAGACACCGGCGCCGTCGGCCGCCGCGATGGCGTCGACGCACTGGTCGAGCATGGTGGTGTCGGTGTAGCCCAGTAGGGCGACGGCCCGCTGGTAGTCGACGCCACCGTCGTGCGCCCCACCGATGAGCTGGTCCATGACGGAGAGGGTGTCGCGCACGGAGCCGCCGCCGGCACGCACCACGAGGGGGAAGACGCCGGGGCCGATCTCGACGCCCTCGGCCCGGCACAGGTGGCCCAGGTAGCCCTCGAGGACGTCGGGCGGGACGAGGCGGAAGGGGTAGTGGTGGGTGCGCGAGCGGATGGTGCCGATGACCTTCTCCGGCTCGGTGGTGGCGAAGATGAACTTCACGTGCGCGGGCGGCTCCTCGACGAGCTTGAGCAGCGCGTTGAAGCCCTGCGCGGTGACCATGTGGGCCTCGTCGAGGATGAAGATCTTGTAGCGGTCGCGGGCCGGGGCGAAGGCGGCGCGCTCGCGCAGGTCGCGGGCGTCGTCGACGCCGTTGTGGCTGGCGGCGTCGATCTCGACGACGTCGAGGCTGCCGGGGCCGCCGGTGGCCAGGTCCCGGCAGGATGGACAGGTGCCGCAGGGGGTGTCGGTGGGGGCCTGGGCGCAGTTGAGGCAGCGGGCCAGGATGCGCGCCGACGTCGTCTTGCCGCAGCCGCGGGGGCCGGAGAAGAGGTAGGCGTGGGTGACACGGTCGGCCCGCAGCGCCGCCATGAGCGGAGCGGTGACGTGGTCCTGCCCGATGACCTCCTGGAAGGTGTCGGGGCGGTAGCGGCGGTACAGAGCGGTGGTCACGGGCCGAGCCTAATCGGCCGGGCCGACCCCGTGCGAGGCACCGGGCGAGTCGGGTTCCATCTGGCACGATGAGAGGACTGACCCGTCGTCGGCGGCAGAAACGGAGGAACCATGCCCGTCACCGAGTCACTCCTGGCCCGGCACCGCGCCTACTCGGCCGAGGTCCGCGCTCTGGGCGGCCTGGCGGCCAAGGGAACGCAGAAAGTCGCCGTCGTCGCCTGCATGGACTCGCGCCTGGACGTCTTCGCGGTCCTGGGACTCACCCCGGGGAATGCCCATGTCATCCGCAACGCCGGCGGCATCGTCACCGAGGATACGATCCGCTCCCTGGCGATCAGCCAGCACCTCCTGGGCACCGAGGAGATCATCCTCATCCACCACACCGACTGCGGCATGCTCTCCTTCACCGACGATGAGCTCTGCCGCGCCCTGGAGGAGGAGACGGGTGTGCGGCCGGCCTGGGCGCCGGGCTCCTTCACCGACCTGGCCGGCAGCGTGCGCCAGTCGATCGCCCGTATCAAGGCCTCACCATTCATTCCACGCACTGACGCCGTGCGCGGCTTCGTCCTGGACCTGGCCACCGGCCGCCTGGAGGAGGTCGACGCCACCAGGGCCTGATCCGCGAGGGCACTGCACGAGGGGCGGGTGCTACTGGGTGAAGGTCGGGTGCGCTCCCCGAGGTGCGGGGGCTGGTGCAGTATGCACAGCCCTTGGCCAGTGCGCCCCCACCCTCATGCAGTACAGGCCGGATACAAGCCGGTGAGCGCAGCAGGCCGACCTCTCCTCCGCCCGGGCACGTCAGGACCCCTCGCGCACCCGCCAGAGCCTGCTTACCCTTGCTACCTTCCGGTCCTGGGGGATTCGCTGGATGACGCCGCACGAGGGGCCGAGCGAGAGACTACCCGATCCGGTCCCCGGTTGCGAACCGACCCCCAACCGGTTCCACCCGCCCCTGCCTGAGTTCGAGGACGCACCGTGGGGCTCGAGGACTGTCCTGGGAGGTACGTCCTCGAGCCCCACGGTGTTTCCATACAGGGACCGATGCAGCGAAACCGGCCTCACGTGACAGATCCCACCGCCCCGGGCTGGCCCCGGAGATGGGCGGTCCGATATATTCCTTTCTCGTTGCACGTGGTTGTCGCCGCGTGGAGCGCTTGGAGGATTCGCCTAGTGGCCTATGGCGCACGCTTGGAAAGCGTGTTGGGTGCAAGCCCTCGGGGGTTCGAATCCCCCATCCTCCGCCACCACCCCGGAATCCGCGCGATTCCGGGGTTTTGTGCTTCTCCCCTACCGATACGACACTGGAACGTGCAGTGGGACGCGCCGCGGACCGCTACCTGCCCACCCAGCAGGTACTGGTACCGCACCTGGTGGAGCGAGCCTCGACCAGCCCCGTCTCCTCTTGAGCCACCCCCGACACGTGGCCAAGTGGTACCTCTCCCCATGGACGCCACTGCGCACCACCTGCCACGGTTACCGCATGCGCACAAGAACCCCCGCCCTTATCGCCCTGCCCACCGCACTCCTGCTCGCCCTGAGCCTCAGCGCCTGTGACGAGGACGCGGTGAGCACCACCCCCACCGGCTCCTCAACGTCGAGCAGCGACAACTCAACGGACTCCTCGAAGGACAATGAGGATTCCAAGGACTCCAAGGGCAAGGACTCCAAGGATAAGGACTCCGACGACGCCTCGGACGCCCCCTCATCCAAGGCCGGCTCCAGCGCCAGCGCCGACGGCAAGACCGTCGCCATCGGCGACCTCAAAACCGGCGACTGCGTCGCCGAGATGGTCGACGAGACCAGGGGCGGCGAGACAGGCACCAGCGAGGCGAAGGTCGTCGACTGCTCCGCCCCGCATCAGTACGAGATGATTGGAACGGCTCAGTCCAAGGCCTCCAGCTACGCCGACTCGAACACCGCAGAGGAGATCGCCACGGTCTGCGAGCCGCTGCTCCAGTCCTATGTGGGGTCATCCTCCAAGGCCGAGGACTATGCGGTGGCCGCTCTCACTCCCAAGCAGCCTGCGTGGGACCAGGGCGATCACGAGTTCACCTGCTTCGCCCAGAACTCGGATGATTCCCCATTGAACAATTCCATCAAGAACTCCTAGTCTGTCCCCGTCGAGCAGGACACCGGAGGTCAACCGGCAGACAAGCTGCCGCGCGACAGCAGCGGCTCACCCCTTGAGCCTCTTGGCACGATCCGGCCTGCCTCCCACTCCGGCCGGGTGGCGACCATCCGTCTCTCCGTCTCACGTCGCCACCCGGTCCTTATCCCAGATTTTTTAGCCACCCCCCCGTCCGCAATCAGAATCTCGCGGAAAACCGGCATAATCTCGCCAGAGCGAATGTTACCGTTCGGTACATGCGCAGCCTGACCACCTTCCTCGCTCTCCCCGTCGCCGCCACCCTCGTCATGGGGCTGTCCTCCTGCAGCCTGTTCTCCTCGGGCACCTCCACCGCCACCAAGGATCTTGAGGTCGGGAACTGCTACAACACCGTGAGCAAGGAGTCCGGCGGAGACAAGCCGGTCGGTGAGGTCACAGTCGTCGACTGCGCCAAGACCCACACGTACGAGGTCGTTGCCCAGACCACGTTCGGCGAGGACGTCAAAGGACTCCCCAATGAGGACTCGATCAAGTCCCTGGGCGAGGGCTTCTGCCAGGGCGAGGACTTCACCGCGTACGTCGGAGTCGAAGCCGGCAAGTCCAGCTATCAGATCGAGTACCTCTTCCCCAGCGCCGACACCTGGGCCAAGGGCGACCGCAAGATCAGCTGCGTGGTCAGCCAGGGAAACAGGTCGGAGGTCAAGGGATCAGCGAAGGGCTCCAAGAAGTAGTCCTTCACCGAGGCCGGCGCTCTCAGCGGCTGCGGACCCGGCTCCGTGAGCGATGCCGCTCCGCCCCGGCGACATCTGGGGATGACGGCGTCCCATCGGGCACCGGCCCGAGTCCCGCCAGCAGCTCCTCACCCGCCATGCTGCCGGGCACGTCGTCCGGTTGCCGGTCTGCCCGCTCGGACGCCCCCGGCTCGGTGCCGTCCTGCGCCATGAGCGCGGTGGAGATCATGAGCTTGATGCGGTTGAGCTGATTGACCTCGCTGGCGCCGGGATCGTAGTCGATGGCGACGATGTTGGCCTGGGGGTAGCGGCGTCGGACCTCGCGGAACATGCCCTTGCCCACCACGTGGTTGGGCAGGCAGGCGAAGGGCTGGCAGCACACGATGTTGGGCACACCGTGCTCGATGAGCTCGATCATCTCTCCGGTGAGCAGCCAGCCCTCCCCGGCCTGGTTGCCCAGGGAGAGCACCTTCGAGGCCTTGCGGGCCAGCTCGACCGTGGAGGGCTCGATATCGAAGGTGCCGCCGGCTGCGCGCAGGGCGGCGCGGGCCGGGGCCTGGAGCTGCTCGATGAACCAGACGGCCGCCTTCTTCTTGGCCACGGACTCCTTGCCGATGCCATAGGCCTCCGCCTCCCACTGGGCGGTCACCAGCCCGGACAGGAAGAAGGGCAGGAGCCCGGGGACGGCGGCCTCGCAACCCTCGGCCTCAATGACGTCGATGACGTGGTTGTTGGCGTCGGGCTGGAACTTCACCAGGATCTCGCCGACGACGCCGACGCGTGGGCGCCGGGGCTCGTCGCGCCGGGGCAGGTCGTTGAACTCGCGGACCATCTCGCGCAGAAGGCGGCGGTAGCCGATGCGCCCGCCCCAGGTGGCCGAGCGGCCCTTGTGCTCGAAGTACTCGGCGATGATGCGGTTCCAGCGATCGACAAGCTCCTGGGTGGCGCCTTCGACCACCTCGTAGGGGCGAACCCGCAGCAGGCAGGTGTTGAGGGTGTCGCCGATGATGATGCCCTGGAGCATCTTGAGGCCCATGGTGGCGGTCAGCTCGAATCCGGGGTTGGACTCGATGCCCTGCAGGGAGATCGCCACGACCGGCACCTGCGGGTAGCCGGCCTCGCGCAGGCCCTTGCGCAGCATGGCGGCGTAGTTGGTGGCGCGGCAGATGCCGCCGGTCTGGGAGATGGCCACGACGCAGGAGTCGGGGTCGTGGCTGCCGTCGGTGAAGGCGCCGATGAGCTGGCCGATAACCATGATGGCGGGGAAGCAGGCGTCGTTGTTGACGTAGCGCAGTCCCACCTCGAGGTCGTCACGGGTGGCGGACTCCAGGAGCTCGACCTGGTAGCCCAGGCGCCGCATGAGTGGCTCGAGGGGGCGGAAGTGCACGGGGCTCATCTGCGGCATGAGGATGGTGTGGGTGGCACGCATGGCCTCAGTGAAGACGGGGCTGGTGGCCCCCGGCAGCTCCCGTCCTCCGACGGCGCCGCCCGCCTCGCCCCGGTCGGATGCCTCCTCAGCAGCCCGGGCCTCGCCCCTCTCAGTGGTCCTCGCAGCAGATCTTTCGGCGGGGGCGGTCGTGTCGATCTCGACGGCGTCGTCGACAGCGCCGTCGGCCTCCTCGGCTTGAGCCGCTCTCTCCGCGGCGCGGGCCTCGGAGGCGGCGGCCAGGGAGCGCAGGCGGATGGTGGCAGCGCCGAGGTTGGAGACCTCGTCGATCTTGAGGCTCGTGTAGACCCCTCCGGCGGACTCCAGGATCTCCTGGACCTGGTCGGTGGTCAGGGCGTCGACGCCGCAGCCAAACGAGTTGAGCTGGACGAGCTCGAGGTCGTCGCGGGTGGTGACGAGCTCGGCGGCCTGGTAGAGGCGCGAGTGGTAGGCCCACTGGTCACGCACCCGCAGGCGCCCGGTGACGCCCTGGGTGGCCACGGGCTTGGGAGTGGGCAGGCCGACGCCGGTGACGTCGGACCAGTCGGCGGGTGCCTGCGGGTCGGGGCGGAGCTCGTCCACCCGACGGCGCAGCGCGGCCACGGCCCGGCTGAGCGCCCCGGTGGCAACGGCGTGCTCGGCGCCGTCGCCGGGGTCGGGGGTCTGGTCCGTGCCGGGGGACGAGCCGGCTTGGCGGGCGATGGCGGCCCAGTCGGTCTTCTTGGGCTTCTTAGGTCTGGCCGGCCTGGCGGGGCGCCCTTCCGGCTCAGCCTTCCCGGCATCCTCTGTCTCCTCGGAGGCACCCGGTTCCGGCGCCTCGGAGGCTGCGGCGTCGGGCTCGGGCAGGAGGGAGTCCTCGGACAGGACGGCCAGACCCAGGGTGTTGATGACGTCGGGGACGCCGTGGTTGATCTCGGGGTCGATGTGGTAGGGCCGTCCGGCCAGGACGATTCCCTTGCGGCCGTTGTCCTCCATCCACCTCAGGGCGCGGCGGCCCTCGGCGCGCACGTCGGCCTTGAAGGCGGCGTCCTCGGCGAAGCCGGCGGCCACGGCCCGGCGGGCCTCGGGCAGGGTGACGCCCCAGTCGGCGAAGACCTCGACGAGCCGCTCGGCGAGCGTCGCAGGGTCGGCCAGGTTGAGGAAGGGGGAGAGCATCCGCACCCTCGACCCTCCGGAACCCGTGCTCCCCTCGGCACCGTCGGGTCCTTCCTGCTGCCCGTCACGCACGGCCTCGACGTTGTTGCGGATGACCTCGGGGTAGGTGGCCACGATCGGGCAGTTGAAGTGGTCGGCGGCGCCCTGGACCAGCTCACGCTCGTAGAAAACGCAGGGGAACCAGATCGTCCTGATGCCCTTGGCGATGAGGGCCTCGATGTGCCCGTGGGCGAGCTTGGCCGGGTAGCAGACGTTCTCCGAGGGAATCGTGTCCATGCCGGACTCGAAGAGCTCGTGGTTGGAGCGCCCCGAGATCATGACGCGGAAGCCCAGTGAGGTGAGCACCGTGAACCACAGGGGGTAGTTCTCGTACATGCCCAGCACCCTGGGGATGCCGATGTCCCCGCGCGTGGCCGCGCCCTCGAGCAGGCGCCGGTAGGAGAAGGCCCGCTTGTACTTGTAGTCGTAGAGGTTGGGCAGGTCGGACTTGGTGGCGCGCCGCTCCTGGGTGGCGCCCCGCTCACAGCGGTTGCCGGAGACGTGGCGCTGTCCGTCGTTGAAGGTCGTGATGGTCAGCTGGCAGTGGTTCTGGCACAGCTTGCAGGTGGCGGTCTCGGTGGTCAGGCTGAAGCGGGAGAGCTCGCCCAGGCTCATGAGACCGGAGGGCACGCCGTCGTAGGTGGCCCGGGCGCTCAGGGCCGCGCCGAAGCAACCCATAAGACCGGCGACGTCGGGACGCACCACCTCGCGGCCGGTGAGCAGCTCGAAGGCCCGCAGCACCGCGTCATTGAGGAAGGTGCCGCCCTGGACCGAGACCCGCTCGCCGAGCTGGTCGGCGTCCTTGAGCTTGATGACCTTGTACAGGGCGTTGCGCACCACCGAGTAGGACAGGCCCGCACTGATCTCCCCCACCGTGGCCGACTCACGCTGGGCCTGCTTGACCGAGGAGTTCATGAACACGGTGCAGCGGCTGCCCAGGTCCACCGGCCGCTCGGCGTGCAGGGCGGCCTCGGCGAACTCACCGATCTCCAGCCCCATGGACCGGGCGAAGGTCTGCAGGAAGGAGCCGCAGCCGGCCGAGCAGGCCTCGTTGACGCTGATGGAGTCGATGGCGTCGCCCTTGATGCGCAGGTACTTCATGTCCTGGCCGCCGATGTCGATGACCGAGGTGACTCCGGGATTGAGGTAGGCCGCCGCCCGGTAGTGCGCCATCGTCTCAACGACGCCCTCATCGATGCGCAGCGCCGCCTTGACCAGGGACTCCCCGTAGCCGGTGACGCAGGAGCGCACGATCCGCACGCCATCGGGCATCTCGCGGTGGATGCGGCGCAGGATCTCCACGGCGGCCGTCACCGGGTCGCCCTCGTTTCCGGCGTAGTGCTCCCACACGATCCGCCCGCGCCCGTCCAGGACCACGGCCTTGATCGTCGTCGAGCCGGCATCGATCCCCAGGAAGCAGTCACCGTCCCGGAGCTCCCCACCCGTCCCCGACGCCGCATGAGGCCCCTCGTCGTCGATACCGTCGAGCTCGTCGTCCGGGCCGTCCGGCTCGGGTCCGCTCTTCTCGGGGGACTCCTCGGTGACCGGCCAGTGGGCCCGCTCAATGTGCGCGCGGGCGTGACGCTCACGGAAGGCCTCCAGCTCGGCGGTGTCCTTGAACAGCGGACGCATCCGGGAGGTGCCCAGGGACAGGGCCTTGCGGGTGGCCAGACGGGTGGACAGCTCCGAGATCGGCGTCGGCTCGCCCGAGGAGAGCAGGGCGGCACCGATGGCGACGTAGAGCTGGGCGTTGTCGGGACAGGTGAAGGAGTCCACCTGGTCCGCCAGGGTCCGTTCGAAGGCGGCGCGCAGCTGGGGCAGGAAGTGCAGCGGCCCGCCCAGGAACATGACGTGACCGCGGATGGGACGCCCGCAGGCCAGGCCCGCGATGGTCTGGGTGACGACGGCCTGGAGGACGGAGGCGGCCAGGTCCTCCCCTGCGGCACCCTGGTTGATGAGCGGCTGGAGGTCGGACTTGGCGAAGACGCCGCAGCGCGAGGCGATGGGGTAGAGCGTCGTGTAGCGCGAGGCCATATCGTCCAGGCCGGCGGCGTCGGTGTGGAGGAGCTGGGCCATCTGATCGATGAAGGCTCCGGTACCGCCCGCACAGGTGCCGTTCATGCGCTGCTCGGGGGTGGGGTGGAGGTAGGTGATCTTGGCATCCTCACCACCGAGCTCGATGACGACGTCGGCCTGCGGATCGCACACGCGCACCGTCTCGGTCTCGGCAATGACCTCCTGGACGAAGGGCAGGCCCATGAGGGTGGCCAGGGACAGCCCGGCACTGCCGGTGACCGCCCCGCGCACAACGGCACCCGGATAGACCCGAGCGACCTCGCCCAGCAGCCGGGTCAGCTCACCGCGCACATCCGCGTTGTGACGCCGGTACTCAGCAAACACGGGGGACACAGGCGACACCGACGCCGGGTCAGGCCGAGCGCCGGCAGGGGCCGCAGGCGAGTGCTCGGGAAGGAGAACGAGCTTGATGGTGGTCGAGCCGATGTCCAACCCCATCCGCAGGACTGTCGGCGTGCCGTCGACCCCGGACGCCACCGGCTGCGCAGCCGACCTCGCGGCCGCGACGGATTCGGGCCTCCGTACTCTGGAGACCGGATCGGGAACGGACATGCTTCACCTCGGCGAGTGCCTGTGCCGGCCCTCTGCGAGCCGACGACGATGTGGGCTGAACCCTCACCGTATCGAGCAGACACGCATGCCTCAACGGTGTTGAAATACCCGCCCTCCCCCACTGTCTCTCCTCACACCTCTTGGCGTCATAACGCCAAAAGAGCGCCACGAGCACCCAGGACTCACACCGACACTCTGAACGCTGTTGAATATCGTGTCGATAGACTTTTCTAAAAATGCAGCGCTCGTCACACATCCTCGATGCCGCCGACCCCGACCAAGCGCTGCATTTCCCGGAACTTCTCCATTTTCTGTCGGGCCGACAGCCGGAGGAGACGGGAGCACTCGTAATCTCCAGGAGTGACCAGCGATGCCCCCAGCGCTCCGCCGTCGACGGCGATACCCGAGGAGGAGCCCGAACCCGCCCTCCTCGGTCGCGCACGCCGTCGTGGGCCTCGACGCCGGCCGGACTCCGCCGGCACCCAGCCGCCCTCCACACGCGAGGCCATCCTGACCGCCGCCCGCGAGTCGTTCCTCGCCCAGGGCTACGAGGGCACGACGATCCGGGCAGTGGCTCGCACGGCCGGAGTCGATCCGGCGCTCGTGTCGTACTACTTCGGCTCGAAGGGGGACCTGTTCGGGGCGGCCGTCAACCTGCGGGTGCGGGCGAGCGAGGAGATCGCCGCCGCAGTCAGCGGAGACCTGCGCTCAGCCGGCCCCCGGCTGGTGCGGCTGTCGCTGACCGCCTGGGACGACGCCGCGGACGGCGCCACCTTCCGCACCCTGCTGCGGTGGATGGCCACGGATGTCAGCGCACCGGAGGCGATCCAGAACTACGCCACCGAGCAGATCGCGGTCCCCATGGCCGAGGCTCTCAAGCAGTCGGGCCTATCGGGCGTCTCGGCGCGAGAGAGGGCCACCCTGGCCGGGTCCCAGCTGGTGGGGCTGGCCATGATCCGCTACGTGCTGCGACTCGACCCGATCACGAGCGCGAGCGTCGAGCATCTGGTGGAGGTCGTTGGGCCGACGATCCAGCACTACCTCACCGGCCCGCTGCACCCCAGGTGATCCGCTCGGCCCGGAACGCAGTGCCCGTCAGCACGACCGGCGCAGTCAGCGCACCACGTCGCCACCGGACATGCGCATGTATACGTAGACCGTCAGAAGGAAGATCATCGGGATGACCACGAGCAGTCCGATGACGGTCAACAACCCGGCGAAGTAGAGAGGGATGATGACGAGCGCCAGCAACGGCGCGTTTCCCCCTTGCTGCATGAGGCGGCATGAGCGGCCGATCGCCTTGAAGCAGGAGCAGCCCTCATTCATGACCACGACCACTGCCACCCAGAAGAAGTAGCCGACCACCAAGCCGCCGAGGGGGACGAGGGAGACGATGGTGCTCATAAGCCCAACGAGCACAAGCGCGGCAGCCGCGTCGAAGCCATGGGGCGGCGCAACGAGGGACCGGACCGTCACCTTCTCCCCACGGGCGATCCGAAGCGCAGCAGTGTAGAGACCCAGCGTCGTCATCAGCACCCAGAACAGGGCCGTCGGGATCCCGATCGCGGCAATGAGTGGTGCACCGTTCTCCTCACCGACCATGCTGACGACTCCGGCCATCAGTGCTCCCATCACCAGGCAGCTCAGCGGTATCCAGGCGATGATGAGGGGGTTGGCGAGGGTCTTGGACCAGGCCCATTTCACGGCGTCGCCCACCTCGATCTGCGGCACCGGAGGCCGCGCGGGGACCATGGAGACGGGTGGCTGCTGGTAGCCGTAGGCCCCTTCGACACCCGGTGCCGGGGACACGTTGCCGCTGTAGTAGTCACCGTAGTAACTGCCACCGCTCAAAGCGCCAGGAGAGACTGAAGGGACTTGAGAATCGGACACGAGATCTTCCTTCGCGACAGACGAGGATGCGCAGGCCGGGGTCTAACGCGGCTGCAGGGCGAGGCGGCCCAGCGGGCGCCGAAAGCCCGCCTCCCCGTCGCCATCCGAGTCCGTCCGAGAGACTGCGTCCTCGACGTCGTCGGACTGGAGCCGCGCCATCCAACCGGGGAGCCGACCCGAGTCACGGGGGAAGAGCCTCTGCTCGGCCGCGCAGTCATCCCGGGTGCACGGCGGAACGAGGTCGGGGCGGCGCTCATAGTCGAAGTCGGTGGTGAGCTCCCCGTCTCGCGTACTGATTGACAGGAACGCCCAGGTCCAGGCGGCGCCGTCGGCACGGGTCGTGGCGCCGCGCAGGGCGACGGCATCGTGAACGAGCGCATCGGGCACACCGTCCTCCACCCACGTGAGTCGGCGCAGAAGACCGGTCTTGCGCAGCACCCGGTTGGCGCAGGTGACGCGTTCCCCCAGAGCCTCGATCTCGACGACCATCTCAAGCGAGTCGGTCCGGCGCAGCCAGGCGTTCCAGCGGCTCGCGAGCCCGTCGAGGGCATGTGTCGCGGACTCCTCGAGAGGCCTCATCTGCTCACTCACGCGCATACCTTCCTGTTCTCCGGCGAATTCGACTCACGGACTCGGGGCGCACGCTTTCGCCCCGGCTCCGTGCCGGGGCGAAAGCGCATGGTTGGAACCGGTCGGTGCCGGCTCAGAAGGTCTCGTACCGAGCGGAGCTGAGGAAGACGCCGTGACCGGTCTCGGTGTTGCGGCAGGTCATGCCCGTCTCCTCAGAGCTGCATACCCAGGAGCCGTAGGTGACGGACTGGCCGTACTCAACCACCTGGGGCGCGGAGCTGTCGCCACGGAATGCGGCGTCCAGCGAGAAGGCGCCCTCGCTGCGGCCGCTGATCTGAGGCGTGTTACCGCTACTGAGATCGAACCACCAGTTGGGCGAGCCCATTGCGCTCTGGCCGTAGGTGCCGTCGGAGCGGTAGGACAGGACACCGCAGCCCGCGAAGTGGGCGGACAGGTCACAGCCGATGTTGCCCGACGGAGAGACGATCATGGCGGTCTTCTCCGTGACGAGGTTGTCCGAAACGAAGGACGTGGCCTGGGTGGCCTGCGGAGCGGCGGGCGCTGCGGGCTCGCTGGGAGCCGGCTCAGGGCTGGACTGATTCGCCTTGTCGCCGGAGTTGTCGGCGGGCGCCTGAGTCGGCTGCGCAGGCTCGGGCGAGGGCTGAGACTGGGGAGCCGCCGGCTGCGCAGGCTGCGCCTGCTGCGTGGTCTGGGTCTGCGGCCGGTTGGAGCCGGTCGCGTTGCTGCTCGCCTCAGGAGCCTTGGAGGCATCGCCGCCGTGCTGGCCGGCAGCATTCGTTGCGGCCGCCTTACCGGGAGTGGCGGCCTTGCCGGCACCAGTCCCGCTGGCGGCGGGCCGGGGCTCACTGGCACGCGGGCTCGACGGACGGGACTTGGATCCGGAGGAGGCCTGCGGCGCGGACGACTCGCCTGCGCCCTTGCCCGTGGGACTCGGGATACGAGGGGAGGCATGTCCGGACTTCTGTCCGGAGGTCTCCTTGGAGCCGGCCGCCGACTGGGACTTGGCGGAGGACGAGCCCGCAGTGCCCTGCTGATTGGCGTTCGAAGCACCACCGGACTGACAACCGGCCAGGAGCATAGCGGTCGAGGTGAGGACAACGAGGGACAGGGGGATGGCGAAGCCGCTTCGGCGGACCGTGGCGGTCATGACTGCGGCATCCTTTCGGTCGAGGTCGGTGCAACCAACACCGTACTAGAGCCCCGAAGCGAAGGGGAACCGTCTGAAAGTCAGACATGGCGCCAGTTTCTGCATCAGACGCCCCTCCTTCCCAGTGAACCACTAGATTTCGTAGAGATAACGCCAATCACAACAAGATGACAAGACGATCGTTCTGCGGACCACATTCCAACTAGTGAGACATATAACGTGTCGGCACGCCGGTCAGGAGGAGGCCGGATCGGCCTCCGCACCGCGGACGAACCGGATGTTGGGCCGCCCACGGTGCTCCCGTGCGCCTCAGGCCGCTTCATTCACTAGGATGTTCACGTGATCTTCAAGGCAGTGCGAGAGAGGCCCCCCTACCCCGACCACGGGGTCACCACTCAGCGCGAGTGGGCCGTCATCGCTCCCCGACAGATCCGCCTCGCCGATCTCACCACGACCCGCGCGACTCTCGACCTGCGCAGCCTCCTGGATGACGATTCCACCTTCTACGGCGACCTGTTCGCCCACGTCGTCTCCTTCAAGGGAGACCTGTACCTGGAGACCGGACTGCACCGGGCGCTACGCGCCGCGCTCCAGGGACGCACGGCGATCCACGCCCGCATCCTGGAAGTCACCGAGGACGGGGTCCCCAGGCTCGCACCTGCACCGCCGAGCGCCTGATACTCAACGGCGACATCCACCCAGGACCTCGAGAAACCGCGACCTCGGCGCGGTCCCATGTCACATCGAGCCCACCACCGCCCGGTGAGCGCCATCGTCCATTACCCTGGTTCGCGTGAGTAGTCCCGCAGATCCGCGCACCGAGTACCGGCGGCACATGCAGCACCGTCAGGCCACCGTCATCGGCTCCATCCTGGCGGTCATGGTCCTCGCGGTCACCGTGAGCCTCCTGGTGTCGTTGGGCATCCTGCCCTCCTACAACCCGGGCTTCTCGCAGCCCAAGAGCACCGCCACCTACGTACCGCAGCCATGCCCGCCGAGCGGAGCCAAGACCGTCGACGTCACGACTCTCACGATCAACGTCTACAACGGCTCGGAGACGGTGGGCCTGGCGACGGAGGTTCAGCAGGGCCTGGAGGAAGCAGGCCTGAAGGTGGCCTCGGCCAGCGACTGGCCCGGGGGCATCTACAACGGCGAGGTCCAGATCCTCTCATCCAAGAGCAGTCTCACCAACGCCTATTCCCTGGCACAGGTCTTCCCCAACTCGACGGTGCAGATCGACTCGAGCCTCGCCGACGACGACTCCACGGTCTCAGTGGTCCTGGGCAAGGAGTACCTGCAGAACGCGCTGAAGTCCGACGAGATCAAGCTGCTCGGCGCCGACAAGCCCATCACCGCCCCCAGCGACTGCGTCCCGGCCGACAAGGCCGCCACGAAGAAGTCCAGCTGAGCCGGGACGCCGCCGGGGGCTGGTGACCGTCAGTCTGTGACCTCGCCCTTCGTCTCACGGTCGCCGTCGGGGCCCGACGGCGTCGAGGCCGCCCCCGGGGAGGCGGCCGACGGGGAGTGGGCGGCGCGGCTGGAGTAGGCCGGGCCCTCCAGCTCGGTGCCGGCGGGGGCTGAGGCCGGGGAGGCCTGCTCCAGGTTGGTGCCGCGCAGCTTCGAGACCCAGCGCATGACGTGGTAGATGCCGATGGCAGCCACCGAACCGAGCGCAATGCCTTCGAAGGTCATGCCGTTCCAGGCCAGGGTGTAGTTGGCGATGGCCACCACCATGGACACGGCCGCCGTGTTGAGGTTGACGGGGTCGGAGAAGTCAACCCGGTTCTGCACCCAGATGCGCACGCCCAGCATGCCGATCATTCCGTAGAGGACCGTCGCGGCACCGCCCAGGACGCCTGCCGGGATGGTGGCGATGACCTCCCCGAACTTCGGCAGCAGGGACAGGCCCAGGGCGGTCAGCGCCGCCACCACGTAGGCGGCGGTGGAGTAGACACGAGTGGCCGCCATGACGCCGATGTTCTCCGCATAGGTGGTGGTGCCCGAGCCACCACCGGCACCGGCGAGCATGGTGGACAGCCCATCGGCGAACAGGGCGCGCCCGGTGACGTCGTCGAGGTCCTCGCCGGTCATCGCCGAGACCGACTTGACGTGCCCGATGTTCTCCGCGACCAGGACGAGCACCACGGGGATGAACAGGCCCAGGTAGCTCACGTCGAAGGCCGGAGGGTGGAAGTGCGGCAGGCCCAGGACCGGGGCGTCGATGACCTTGGAGAACTCAACCTCACCGCGCACCACGGCGGTGACGTAGCCGATGAGCACGCCGATGAGAATCGCCAGGCGCCCGATGATGCCCTTGAACATGACGGTGATGAGCAGGATCGAGACGATCGTGACGACCGCCGTCACAGGAGCCTGCTTGACGTTGTTCCAGGCCGAGGGCGCCAGGTTGAAGCCGATGAGAGAGACGATCGCTCCGGTGACGATCGGGGGCATGAGGCGATCGATCCAGCCGGCCCCGGCCAGATGGACGACGACGCCCACGAGCAGTAGGGACAGGCCCGCCGCGATAATCCCGCCCTGGGCCAGGGACGCCTTGTGGGCGTCGATGGGGCCTCCGCCGTCGGCCATGTAGCCGGTCACCGCTCCGATGGGGGCGATGAGCGCGAAGGAGGAGCCCAGGTAGCTGGGCAGGCGCCCGGAGGTGATGCCCAGGAACAGCAGGGTTCCCACTCCGGTGAAGAACAGCGTGGTCGCCGGGTCGAAGCCCGTCAGCAACGGCACCAGGAAGGTGGCGCCGAACATGGCGACGACGTGCTGGACACCGATGCCGATCGTGCGCGGCCAGGTGAGTCGCTCACCGGGGGCGACGACCTCGCCCGGGGCGATGGACCGGCCGTCGCCGTGAAGGCGCCAGCCGCGAGAAGGAGAAGAGGACACGAGTGGTCTCCTGCCTGAGCAATGGGGAAATGACTGTGTCCCGTGAGAAGCTCCACTCGCGGGAGACCCGCGGGACGCTCGGCAGGTTCCGGCAGAGCCTGCCGGGACTTCAGCATAGCCCCCGGCGGGGACCGTGCCGATCGGGCGCTCCGAGGCGAGGCACAGCCTGCAGCCCCATCCGCCTCCTTCGCCGGGACGATGCCGCATCCGGCGTCGGCGGGCATGATGGAGTCATGAGCACCGCCCGGCCCGCACCTCCAGCACAGAGCGCACCGACCTTCTCCCCGGGCTCGGATCAGTACGTCAACGGCCTCCCGTCAGGATTCGTCTTCCCGGGCACCGAGCATCTCAACCCTGCGGAGATCTTCTCCGGCCCCGGATACACGGCGCCCCGTCCCCGTACGGACTCGGGGGCCACAGCCTCCCTGACTTGCGGGCTGCTGGGCTTCATCCCCCTCGTCGGCGTCGCCGGGATCATCCTGGGCATCGCTGCGCTACGGCGCCTGCGCCACAGCTACGACTCCGGCGAGGGCATGGCCTGGCTGGGGCTCATCCTCGGAACCGGCTTCACCCTCTTCTGGCTCTTCATCGTGCTCGTGCTGTTCGTGATCTAGGAGTCCCGCTCCTCCGGCCGGTCCCCTACAGTGGTCCCGTGAAGCCTTTCATCATGGTGACGACGCGCCCCGAGCACGAGGCGGCGCAGGACGAGTACGAGTCCTTCCTGACCCAGAGCGAGCTGTCGCGCGGCAACCTGCAGCACATCGCCCTGGAGGAGGTCGACTTCCTCGCCTCCTTCACCGCGGCCGATGTCTCCGGTGTGCTGATCGGAGCCAGCCCCTACAACGCGGACACGCCGACGGCGGAGAAGACCCGTAGCCAGCAGCATGTCGAGGAGCAGATCCGTGAGCTGCTCGCGGTGGTCCTCAAGGAGGGGATCCCGCTCCTGGCCACCGGCGTCGCGCTACAGGTCCTGGCCGCCTACCTCGGGACCGGAACCCACGAGGAGTTCGGCGAGGAGCTGGGCGCCGTCGACCTGTTCCTGACGGCGGAAGGTCGCGAGGACCCGGTGCTTGCGGGACTCCCGCAGGCCGTCACCGTGTTCGCCGGTCACTACGAGGGCGTCGGAGAGGTGCCCGCACACGCGACTCTGCTGGCCAGCTCCCCCGACTGCCCCGTCCAGATGCTGCGCGTGGGCAGGAACGTCTACGCCTGCCAGTTCAACCCCGAGCTCGACGCCGTCCGTTTCGAGCAGCGCGTCAGCATCTACGACGAGGCCGGATACGGTGACCCGGACATGAGCGAGGACATCCTCACCCAGGCCCGGTCCTCCGAGGCGCACGACGCCGGACAGATCATCCGTAACTTCGTCTCACACTTTGCACGCAACTGAGGTGACCAGGGCTCAGAAGCTGAACCTTGAGACTCGGGCCGAGATCAGGCTCAGGGGTCCTCAACCACGACCATCAGGACCACGCATGACATACCCATCGCCCCATCCCGGGCCGCCACAGGGTCAAGGCGGCTCACCGAACTCACCGAACTCGCCGTACGCCCCGTATTCCGCGCATGCCACGTATGCCGCGTACGGTCAGCAGCCGACGAACGCGCCGTATGCCGGAGCGGCCTACGGGCAGATGCCGACGCCGGCCGGTCAGGCCTCCTACGCACCCCCGGAACAGCTCGCGATCCCGACCCAGTCGGTGCATCAACCACCCCGAGCCGCGGGCATCCCAGGCCAGCCGTACCCACCAGCACAGGCCCCCGCACCACAGTATCCGGCCGGCCCGGCAGCATCACCGCAGTATCAGCCGTACCAGCCGTACCAGCAGGAGTATGAGAGCTCCGGATCCACGTACCTGAGTGGAGCGGTGACGGCACCGGGCTACTCCGCAGGGAGCCAGAGCCCACTACGGGGTCGCCCAGGCACGCAGACAACCTCGTCGCAGACCATTGGTACAGGAAATTACGTGCCGTGGCGCGGCGAGAAGGCCGCGGCGCTCATCATGATGCTCGTTGCCTGCGCCCTCGCGTCCATAATTTACGTCACCTTCCTCCTCAATTTCTGGAGGACTGGCGGATGGATAAATTTCATAGTGACTACGCTCATGTTCATCGTCGCCACACCGATGATCTGGTGGATTTATTTCGGATTACGCCACCTCACCCGCAACCAGCCGGTCTCCGAGATGACAGGACTCGCACTGTGGTTCGGTTATGGAGTACTCAACATGCCCACCGGCGTCCCCAGCAAGGACCCATATGCCGACCTGCAGAACGTCGTCATCGTCCTCCTGTTCGTCGTCACCACGGTCGGCGCAATCCTCACCATACGTCTCAACCAGCGTCTGCGGAACGCACGGCCATGGACCGTCACCCTAGCCCTAGGTGCCTGTCAGTTCGTGCTTCTCAACAGCGCTCTACGCTTCGCAAGCTTCGGCATATCGGCTTTCACAGCATTGTCCAACGGACGAAGCGTCAGCCAGTACACGACTAACGCATGGTTCACATGGTCGAGCTCAGGGGGGATCGGGATACCCCTGGCACCTGGATTGTTCATTCTTACCACAATCACTTCTCTGGCCGCCGTGGGACTTTTTCTAGGAGCACGGTCACCATACAGCAAGGCTTTCCGAATCACCTCCGTCACCACGGCTTGTCTCCTGGCTCTATACAATCTCGTCGTCGTCATTGCCTACGGATTACCTACGAGTGGTGAGTACGCATATAGCCCCTCCGACACCGGAATGGAGGTGATGGTGATCATCATCCATGGCGCCGTTCTTATCGGGGCAGCACTGGCAGCAGGACGTCATGCCCGAGTCGCCCCACCCACCGGGAGCGGCACGTACGGTTCTGGCGCCGCCAACGTGCCGAGCGCTCAGGGCATGCAGAGCCGCTTCCGGCAGTACGGCCGACCGAGCCAGTCGCCTCTGAGAAGTGAGTACTGAGGCCGTCCAGGAGCCGCGAGGCCGGCACTCAGGTTCATCTCGCTCGTCGACACCGACCATCAGGTCGGTCACAATGCAACTATGTCTCAGCCGTTCCCACCACCTCAGGCCAGCCACGCCCCGCCGGCATCAGGCGCCCCCCAGGGGAGTCCTGAGCAGCCGTACGCTCCACCGCCCGGTCACCCGACACCGGCGCTCTCCCCGTATGCCGTCTTCACGCATGGGTCGCCACCCCAGGCCGCCCCGCCGGCCGACTACCCCTACCTGCAGCACCGGGGGCAGACCTCCATTCCGACCCAGCCGGTAGCTCCTCACCTCTCCAGCACTGGACAGCCCGCCAGTGGGCTCGTCGCCGGCGGGAAGAGCCCCGGGCCCTATCAGACGGTTCCGGCAGCAGGCTTTCCCAGGCCGGTTCCCGCGCCCTCACCAGCCAGCATCACCGCTTCCCCACAGCCCTTCACGCAGCCACAGCTCGCCGTATCTCCAGCACCCGCCGCTACCCGCACGGCCGCCCCCTCCGCATCCGTGCCCTGGAGGCGCGACCGAGTCATCGCTCTGATCGCGACGCTGCTCGCTTGCGTGACCCAGTTCGTGTGGACCCTGATCGACGCCTTCAAGCATCCGTCCTTCCATACCAATGAGGGGCTCACGAGGCGGTTCTTCATCGACTTGGCCTTCTACATCTTCCACACTCCGGGAGCCTGGTGGTTGATTCTTGTTCTCCTGCCACTGATAGCCATATGCAGGAATCAACCCACCGCAGTGCCAGCGGCAGCATCACTGCAACTGTTCCTGATAGACGTCCTGATATTCAATAACAGCCCTATCAGTAACCCCCTTCCCATCCTCTGCCTTCTGGTGATGGTCGGCGCAGCCATCTCCACGGCATATATGAATCAGCGCGCTCAGTCCCCGTGGCGGTGGCCAGTCACCCTGGGACTGTCAGTCAATCTGTTCATACTCGTGAGCATGCTTCATCGTCTTGCGAAGCCTGTCTTGTACTCAATGAACAGCTATGACGTACAAGGCGCCACAGTAGGACTGTGGATGGTCCCATCCCCCTCGAACGAGTACCCCGGAACTCCATACATCCCCGGAGCTCTCCTGACGATCATCACCGCCATTATTGCTGCAGCTGCCCTATATTTCGGGTACCGTCCGTCGCGACTGTCCGCATTCGCAAAGCTTTGCGGAATCGCCCCGATGATCGTCACCCTGCACAATATCTACACCCTCTCCGCCTTCGGGCTCTCCGGCGCTTCCGTCATCTCCGCACTCGGTTTCACTGTCATTGGTGAGGGGAGCCACCCTCACGCGGCTTTCCGCGCATGGGTGGCGTCGATCCTTCTGGGTCTCATCGCCATCGGCGTGACGGTGCTGCTGAATCGCCGCTTGTCGACCAGGAGCCCCATCCAGATGGGCCAGGTCATGCCGTCGGTGACGACCACACAACAGCCTCTGTATCCGAGTTACCACACCTACACGCGGTAGATCACTTCTACCCACATCGCGCATGAGAGTGCGTGCCATTTCTCAGACTTGAGGAATGTTGTTTCCTATAAGTCAACAGATGGATTCTATGTGGGGTGGCCAGTTCAGTTCTGGCGTGGTTTCTTGCCGCTGGTGGTCAGGGGCTGCACCTCAGCAACCGGCAGGTCCACCGTGCTCGTCGTCAACCCCGGCAGGGTCCCGCTGACAGCATCAGACCCCGAATACGTCACGCTTTAGGCCACCGGTACCGTCAACGGTATCGAACCACCGGGGTGCGCACTGGACCGGCTGAAGGAGATCGTGCACGGACTCGACCCTTGCGCCATCCCAGAGTGCCACACCATCCCAAACCCCTGACACGACGCCCTCCCATCAGGAGCCGACAGCTGCCACCCCGACGGCGACGCCGTCGCCGTCGTCGGGCCAGCCGTCGCCGTAGCCGTCACAGTCCTAGGAATGCTAGCGGTCGCCCACACCCACGCATCCATCCCCACCAGAGTCGTCCCCCGATCACCGACCTTCGGATTCGTCTCAACCGTCGGCGTCAGCAGCTTGATCGCGTTCCACGCAGCCTGCGCCAGAGTCGCCCCGTCTACCAGGGGGTCGGCAGTCACCGCATCAGCACTGGCGGCCCCACTCGCGCCAGCCGACGCCCCACCCGAGGCCACCGACGATGCCGTCGACCTGCTGCCAGCACTGGCACTGTTCACCGGAGGAATGGTGCCACCACCCTTCGCCCCTTTGTTCGAACACCCAGCCAGAGCCAACGAGCCAGCCAGCAACCCACTCCCAGGGCGCTTGCGACACGACGGAGACCAGACAGACAGGACAGGGAACGAGCCATCAGGAGGCACCCCCACAATCACGCCGTGAACAATCCCCCGGCACACCAAGAGCCCCTCCGACTCACGGGAAGAAAAATCCCCCTGCCCGAGAAACGCCATGCACTCCAAACAACTTTCTACGTGGGGTATGACGTACTACCCTGGACAGGAGACGCAGCCAGCTCAGAGACCCTCAAGGCGACACGTCCCACAAACCACTCGAGAAACTCTCTCGGGTCCTCAACCGAATCACGACTGACCGTACTCCGTATCGACAGCAGCACACCCAGCCCCCTTCCATCCGGAAACTCCCAAAGGGCCGCGTACGCACCCTGGTCCTCGTAGTAGGACACTCCTTCACCCTCCAACTCTTGGACGGAAAATGATCTGACCTTCGAGTTGCCGGAACTCTGTGATACCTCTTGTTCCAAAGAACTGGAGCCGTCGTGGCTTGCCTTGCCGTAGCGCACGGAGAGAAAATCGAAATCGCTCTGGACAGCACGATCGTAGTCTATAGTGCATAACAACGATGGATAAGTATCGTGAGGGGCGTGGCTGAGCTCAAACCGCTCTACCTGCGCTCCGGCGTGCTCCTCAAACTCGCCAGCAGGAAGCAGGTTGCAGATCTCCACGTTGCTGGGGACCTTGCCGTCTAGTGCCCCAGCAGTTGATGCCGAACCGTGGGCACTCGACCGGGTACCACCGGCGTGGCAGGCTGCAAGACCCGAGAAGACTGCGGCTGCTACCAGACCAACGGCGACATCTTGACGCAGCCTTCGAGGCAATCGAATCAACGTACTTCTCATTCTCTCGCCTCTCCTTTTAACCTTACGCATGCTGCTCTCCCATTTCCTTGCCCTCTGTCTTACCGCTCCCATAGGTATCATATTCCATAGACCCCAGGTTGGGGTCGACCGGCAACGGCGTCTTAGACGAGCCACCCGCAGCATACCGATAGGGAGCATCCCCATCCTGCACAGCCTTGGTCCATCTCCTGACTTCTTTGTAGTGACTAGGACTGGTCTTCGAAAGGTCGATACTATAGTAACCTTGGTCATCGACGACGATCCAAGGATCGTGTATCTGCAGCGGAGTTCTCGCTATTGCCGGTGTTTCGAGGATCGAGATCTGTCACTATCCTGAAGTCATCCTGGCTGAGAAAATTGTTTTGCGCCGCTTTCTCAACCGCGTGCACCCACAGGGAATCACTGGCCTCAGCTGCAGGTGCAGCCGTTACATTCCTGACCTGCTCGGCATCACCTGAAGGGGTCACGATGATTGGCGTCAAGTATGTTCCAGCCGCGGACACGGCCGTACTGGCAACTGCACCGCCAGCCGGTCCACCAACCGCCCCGGCCCCGGCCCCGGCCAATAGTACCGCCGTCGTGACATTTGCGATGGCGTTGAGGCTCTCCTTGCCCTGTTCCACTGACTTGTCATGTGACAGTTTTGTTATTGCGATCAACAAGATCCGCTAACTCCCTCAATTTTTCGTGCTTTTTCGTTTCACTCTCCAATATACTTATGAATATCATCCAGCCAAGGACCTCCCGAATAACAACCCCATTTTACACCAACTGACACAGAATACAGTAGGGACTGAAAGCTCATATGCTGAAACGAGCTATAGTGACGTTTTCACTCTTTTACCGGATGCCTTGATATTTGTGTTCATGTCCATCCTGTGGTGGTGATCAGAACTACCCTGCCATTGGGGACGGGGCCCCGACGGATCGGGGGAGTCGGGCGGAGAGGCGGGTGCCGTCGTTGGCGCTGCGGGGTGGGGCCAGGACCAGCCCGGTTCGGGTCTTGCGGGCGGTGGCGACCACGCCACGGTACACGCCTCCGATCTCATCGATGCCGCAGGTCGCCACAACACCCCCGGGATGATCACGGCAGGCCTTGACATGCGCCCCAATGGTCGGATTGATCTTGTGGTCGTTTGTCAGTGTATCGAAGTCATCGACCACAATGACTGTGTTCTCCAGATCCTCCGTAAGCAGCTCGCTCAGGTCACTGAGCTCAGCATCCACACCCAGCACGCCCAACACATTCGGGTTCTGTGCAAACTCAGCCAAGGGTGACCTGCGGAGCAGCACCAGCACAACCCTCTGCCCATTACCCAGCAACCTGTTGGTGGCGAAGTGCAGAGCCGTCGACCACTCGGAACGGCGCGGCACGGTCATCAGGAACGCGTTACCAATATCCTCCAATGACACCGGCAACAGACGCAGATCACCCCCATCCACAGCAAAAGCAATGTCATTGCTCTTCAGCTTAGACTTCAGATTGATTGAGGGCCGCCTCCGCACTGATCGCTACAGGCAGCTCATCCACATGCCCCGGACGCTGAGCACGATCAATGACGCCACACCAGGCCTCGGCCTGCTCTGCCGCCCGGTGAACCGCCGCCACCTGCGCCATCCCCGCAGAACCATCGGTCTGCATCACCAACTGAACCTCACGAGGATGCTCCTCCGAACGGAAAATCCACCCCTGCGGCATCGACGAATAGCAACCTTTGGAGCGGTACGGTGAACCAATCAGTAAGGCGGACACCGGTATGGCCGGCATGATTAAGACTGACGTCGTAGGTCTCAAGACTCTCTACGACACCTTCAAGGATAATGTTCAGCGTGCCGATGACATTCAGAAGCCGACCGACTCCGCCCTTGATAACGCCGTCTGGGAGAGTACCAACGCCACCGCTTTCCGTGAAACCTGGGCTCTCTTCAAGCCGCAGCGACATCACACACCACCCGACACGAGGGAAGAACTTCCACACATCTCCCTAATATGTGAGTGGAGTCACTCGTTCGTCCTCATCCACTCCTCGCCCGGCTCCGAACTCCTGGTGACGGCACACCCCTGCGGTGCGCCACTACCCACCTGGCCACGTCGCCAGCCCATGTCATCAAGGAGTTCTCCATGCGTACTCGCAAGATCGTATCCGCCGCCCTGCTCGTTGCCGCCCTCGCCACCGGAACCGCCGCCTGCGGCTCCACGGATGCCAACAAGGACAAGATGGAGCAGACCTCCACCCCGAGCGGCACCATGAGTGACGGCAAGATGTCCGACGGAAAGATGAGCGACGACAAGACCGAGGACGGCAAGATGTCCGACGGAAAGATGAGCGACGACAAGACCGAGGACGGGAAGATGTCCGACGGGAAGATGTCGGATGACAAGATGTCCGACAGCCCCACCTCCGGCTCCATGAGCGACGGCAAGTAGGCCCCGCGTCTGCGGCCACAACGGACTCCGGCCCACGCTCATGGAACGAGCGCGGGCCGGAGTCCGTCTGATACCCGCCCCCACGAGGACGGCGATCAGGACAGGTCGGCGTACTCCTGGGGCACGTCGGCAACGGCCTGGGCGACGGGGGTGTCGCCGTCGTAGAAGGGGATGACCTTGCCGATGCTGGCCGGCTCTGCGAGCACGGCGGCGATGACACGAGCCACGTTGCCGCGGGACGTCGGCGCCTTCGAGGACGGGGTGCCCTTGAGAACGCGGGCCACGGTGATGGCTCCGGTGGGCTCCTCCAGGGTCAGCAGGCCCGGCCCCAGGATCGTCCAGTCCAGGTCGGTGGTCTGCAGATGGCGGTCGGCCGCGATCTTGGCGATGGCGTAGGCGCGCAACGGGTGGTCCACGGACACCTCCCCGTAGGCGGTGAGGAAGGAGACCATGACGTAGCGCCTGACCCCGGCTACGGCTGCGGCCTCCATGGAACGGATGGCGGCGGCGCGGTCGACGGCGTCGGTGCGCTCCGGGCCCCCCTTGCCGCCAGCCCCGGCGGACCAGACGATCGCGTCGGCGCCAGCAAAGGCCCGGGCGAGCTCGGCGACGTCAGCCTCCTCGACGGACAGGACCAGTGGGGTGGCGCCGACGGCGACGACGTCGTCGGCCTGATCAGGGTTGCGGATGAGGGAGACGACCTCGTGGCCGGCCTCCACGAGCAGCGGTGCGGCCAGCAGCGCGACCTTGCCGTGGCCTCCGATCATGACGATGCGGGACATGTGCGACGCCCTTTCTGAAGAGTTCCTGGACCTTCGGGGCCGATCAGACGGTTCGGCCCGGGTGCGCCCCAGCATTCACCCCGCCCGCACCGCACGCACCTCCTCCCGCGCTGGGCGAACTGGGACATAGTGCCGACGGCGCGTCCGTCAGTCGCGGCCCGGACCGCTCTCCTGGAGTAGGCGTCCAGGGATGGCAGTCCGGGCCCGTTCATGTCCCCCGACCTCGTCAGGCCGGCGATCCCTGAACCCGCTCATGCTCAAGAGTCTTGATATCGGACTCCAGCGCCACGATGAGTCCCTTGAGTAGCCCCAGAGCCTCGTCGCTGCGGACCTGGCAGATGCGCCGAGTCGCCACCTTCGTGATCGACAGCAGGCCGGCCTGCTCCAGCAGCTTGACGTGGTGTGAGACGGCGGTGCGCGACAGTGGTGAGGTCTGGGAGATCTCCCCCACCGTCTGCGGGCCGTGCTGGAGGAGATGGACGACGATCTGCTGGCGCGTGGGGTCCTTGAGCGCCTCGAACATGGGGATGCAGTCATTGAGAATGTCGATACTGCACCGGCCCACCGGCTGCTCGCTCTGGTCGCTCATGGGGCGAACCGCCTCAGGTCCCTGCCACCCCTGCGTCCTCGTCGTCGTGCCTCCATCAGCCACGCCGAGCCACCCGCCGAGGCATGAGTGCCCCAAGGCGGTGGCGGCGCACCGTGAAGGCCAGCGCCGCAAGCCCGCTGCCCTGGGCGGAGGCGTAGCCACCCTGGGCGAGGCGGTGCATCTGCATCTCGTACCAGCCGATGACCAGGACGCCGCCAAGCGCCTCATCAAGCGCCTTAACGCGCGTGGAGATGCGGGGCAACTCGATCCGACGTCGGCCCGCACCATCAAGAATGCGTTGCGGCAGGTCGGGAATCAGGGCCAGGGGCCGCCCGATCCCCACGAGGTCGGTCAGCCCCTCGGAGACGGCCTCCTCCATGTCCGCCGCCGAGCGGAAGCCTCCGGTCAGCGCCACCGGCATGGAGACGAGCTCCTTGAGACGGCGGGCGTAGTCGGCGAAGTAGACACCACGACGGCGGTCCTCGGCACTGCTGTCGGTCTCCTCGAAGACCGGCTTGCGGTAGGTGCCCCCGGAGACCTCGAGGGCGTCCACCCCGAGCTCGGACAGGCGAACCGCGACGCGCAGCGATTCCTCCTGGCTCATGCCACCGGAGTCGCCGTCGGAGGAGTTGAGCTTGACGGCAATGGGGAAGTCCGGCCCCAGGGTCTCGCGCATGCCCTGGTAGATCTCGATAAGGAAGCGCATGCGCCCCTCCAAGGAGCCGCCGTACTCATCAGTACGGTGATTGTCCGCCGGGGAGAGGAACTGGCTGATGAGGTAGCCGTGGGCGGCATGGATCTCGACGCCGGTGAAGCCCGCCTTCTTGGCGACGCGGGCAGTGGCGACGAAGCGACGCACGATGTCACCGATCTCCTCGCGACTGAGCTCGCGAGGCGGCTCGAAGAACTGACTGTATCCCCCAGCATTCGGGATCTCGCTGGGAGCGACCGGGTGACGGTTGACCGAGCGCGGCGACTGCCTGCCGGGGTGGTTGATCTGCATCCACAGCTGGGTGCCGTGAGCGGTTCCCGCCTGCGCCCAGCGCCGTAGCATCTCCAGGTGGGTCTCGTCCTCGATCGCGATGTTGCCGGGCTCCCCCAGGTGACGGGAGTCGACCACGACATTGCCGGTCACCAGGACCCCGGCGCCGCCGGCGGCCCAGCGCCCGTAGAGGTCCACGATGTCCTGCGAGGGCCCCAGCTCAGGCGTGGCGAGAGCCTCGTGCATGGGCGCCTTGAAGAAGCGGTTCTTCACGGTGACCCCGCAGGGCAGGGTGAGCGGCTCTGCGAGGACTGAGCTTGTGGAGGGCATCGGCAACCTTTCGTCGAAGCGTCCAAGCACTTTGACCTTTTGACGCCGGCGAGAGTACCACGCCCTCCAGCACCCGTCAGTCGCGGGCGTGGACGGCCACGAAGTTGGCCAGGAGCTTCCAGGAGTCGGAGACGTCGTCGAGGCGCACGCGGGCCTGGAGCTCGGCGAGCTCGTCGTCGGCGAAGTAGCCGTGACCGGAGTAGAAGCCGAGCCGGTGGGCGAGGTAGTCACCGTCGAGCTCGGGATGGAACTGGGTGGCGTAGAGGTTGTTCTTGATGCGGAACATCTGCACGGGGCAGGCCTGGCCGGTCCCCAGGACGACGGCGTGGGGCGGCAGCTCGGTGACCGCCTCCTTGTGGGCGACGAAGGCCTGGAAGACCTTCGGGACACCTGCGCAGATCGGGTCGGCCAGGCCGGCCTCGGTGAGGGTGACGTCGGGGGCGGTGACGGCCTCGCCGTAGGTGGTGTCGACAACCGCGCCCTGGTGGCAGGCGAGCGTGCCGACGCCGTAGCAGGCGCCGAAGAAGGGGAAGTCGGCCTCGACGACGCGATCGAGCAACGTGGAGAGCTCGCCCTCGACCCGATTCTGGGTGTCCGACTTCTTCTTCGGCGGGGTTGAGGCGTTGAAGGGAGAGCCACCCACGAGGATGCCGGACCAGTCGTCCAGGTCGATCTGCGGCAGGGGCCGGGACTCCAGGCGCAGCCGGACGAGCGTGGACTCGTTCAGGCCGGTGCGCTTGAGGAATGCCTCGTACTCGGCGTCAGCGGGCTCGTCGTCGCTGCGGGTGGCCAGGAAGAGGAAGGGTTTCACGGGATGACCTTAGCGGGGGCCGGCAGACGGGTCAGCATCCTTTCTCACGCCGTTCTCAGAATCACGTTCAGTTACCGGCCTGCAGGCTTCTGAGAACCTCCTCGACGGCCGCCAGGGCGACACCGGAGGCCTGCCGTAAGGAGAGCTGCGCCTGTCCAAGGTTCCCGCCGGCGGCCGGGGCGTCGAGGTAGGTCAGGGCGGAGACGGACACGCCTCGGGAGGCCAGTGCCATGGCCTCGGCAACGGAGTCGGTGACGGCGACGTCGGCCCCCATGGAGGTCAGGACACGGGACTCGGCCGGGCTCGGACGCAGGGGACCGGGAACGAGCGCGGCGACGGCGCTGCCACTGACCCCCCGCAGGCGCCCCAGACGCTCGGTGAGGTTCGCGTCCCAGCTCGCCGAGACCATGCCGGTGGCCTGGAAGAGCGGACCGCCGGAGAGGTTGAGGTGGTCGGAGACGACGCGCACCTGGCCCGGCGCCGCCCCTCCGGCCACATCACCGGAGCCGCGCAGCGGGGTGGCACGGGTGACGAGCAGGGCGGCACGCAGGCGGGCACCACTGGCGATCCGGGCCAGCGCCGTCGTGCTGCGGACGGACTCGCCCTCGTACAGGCTGGTGCGGCCACGGGCCACGAGGACACCGAGACCGCCGCGCTCGTAGGACATCAGGGCGTCCTCCTGGCCGGGGGCGCTCGGGGCGTGGACGCCGGGCAGGAAGGACAGGCGCACGCGGGCTGATGGACGGCCCCAGACCTGGTCGAGGTCGCGCAGGAAGGCCGGTTCGGCGATGACGAGGAGGTCGTGACGGGCGCGCCCCGTGGCCAGGAGGATGGAGGCGCCGTCGGGGTCCTCGTCCCAGGTTCCTAGCGGGACGGACTGCTGGGCCATGGGTTCTCCTCGGGTGCGCCCGGGGCGGGCGGAAGGGTGGGGACGATGACCGGAGCGGGGCTCCGGTCAGGGTGGAGCGAAGTCTACGCGATCTACATCGTGCGGTTGAAGTAGATGTTCCCTCCGATGAAGCTGATCAGCTGGAGCCACAGGACGACGGCAAGGGCCGGCATCATCGGCCCTCCGAAGGCCCCCACGGCGCCAACGACAACATTGCCGAAGAACCCGACGACACCGGCGAGGGCCCAGGCCCGTTGCGAGGCGGCCCTGTCCCGTTCGTCCTCCCGCTTCTCGAGCTCCCGGACGAAGAAGGTGTCGTATCCGAACCTCTTGGCAACAAGCAGGGCGACAAGCGCCAGCATTACGGCCGTTCCCCCGCTGGCGGCACCGTAGAGGAAACCGTTGCGCATCGGGATCGCCAAGGCAGCCACCCATAGGAGGACCACGATGACGGTGCCGGACGTCATGCCTGCGGCGGCGATCTGCCGTGGCCTGGCGGCCTTCAGGCCCTTCCGAGCCTTCGGCGTCGAACCGGAGGAGGACGAGCCTGCCGCTGAAGCGGAGGAAGGGGTGGGCGCGGGATCTGACTCAGACATGGAAGATTTCCTCAACGGTGGTCTCGAAGTAGCGGGCGATGGCGATGGCCAGGGGAAGGGAGGGGTCGTACCTGCCCTTCTCGATGGAGTTGACACTTTGCCTGGAGACGCCCAGGGCGGCTCCGAGCTGGGCCTGGGTGAGGCCGCGCGCCTCACGCAGGCTGCGCACGTCGTTATCCACGCCCCTCACCGCCCAGAGCACGGTGATACGACCGAGATGCATAGGTGACCTCCCCTTCCCAGTTCATGCCGCAGCCGCGTTCTGGGCGGCACGCAGTCTCGGGGACAGCCACGCGATACCGACGACGGAGACGCCGACCATGGCGGCGCCCATGAGGTGCACGACCTGCAGAAGTGGTCCGGCGGAGAGATGAGTGACCGCCGGATTCACGACGCCCACCACGATTCCGATGGAGGTACTGCAGACGAAAGCAGCCATCTGCCCACCGAGCTTCTTGACGAGCTCGGGCGCATCCTCGGCGCGGACCTCAGACAGATGGCGAGCCGAGTACCGGTAGACGAGCAGATAGAGGACGATCCCGGCGACGATGCCACCGACCACCCCGGCAACGAAGGTGACAGCGGAGGAGGTCGACGACCCGGCGGCCAGGACAGAAGGAGCGGAGACGGTGGAGAGCATGGCGATCATCCCTTGAATAGCCACTCACCCCGAGAGAGGGTGTCATGTTTGCTTGACATGTCTAGTGTGCTTGACAGGACCCATCGTGTCAAGCGTGCTTCACTCGAAACATCCAGGCCGTTGACGCCAGCCCCACACTCACCGGCATTTTCTTCACAGATGACGCGGCTCCGCGCAACCTATGAAGAGAATGTCAGTATGGCTCGACCAACCGACCCCATCAGGGCCCTGCTCGCCTCTCCTCCGGATCTTCCGGTGGTCGAGGTGCTGTCCGAGCTGCGCGAGCGTCTCTCCCCCAGCCCCTCCGGTTCCGACGGCGTCGGCGCCTGCCTGGTGCTCACCGCACCGCCCGGCACCGGCAAGACGACGCTCGTGCCACCGCTCCTGGCCGATGTCCTCACCAAGAGCGCCGCCACGGAGCCCGCCACCGGGGCACCGGACGGCAAGAGCCCAGGGCGAGGGCCCGGCCGCGTCGTCGTCACCCAGCCGCGGCGCATCGCCGCCCGCGCGGCCGCCCGCCACCTGTCGGACCTGCTGGGCGAGGAGGTCGGTGGCACCGTCGGCTTCGCGGTGCGCGGCGAGAGACGCGCCGGCCCGGCCACCCGGATCGAGGTCGTCACCGCCGGGCTCCTCCTGCGCCGCCTCCAGCGCAACCCCGAGCTGGCCGGCATCGACGCCGTCATCCTCGACGAGGTCCACGAGCGCTCCTTGGAGGGCGACCTGCTCCTGGCCCTCCTGACGGACGCACGCACCGCCCTGCGCGAGGACCTGACGCTCGTGGCCATGTCCGCCACGCTCGACGCCGACCGCCTGCGTCGCATTCTGGGCGGCACATCGGGCGGCGCCTCCCCGCTGGTGGAGGTGCCCGGACGCCTCCACCCCCTGGAGGAGGTGTGGGCGCTGCCGGGGCGGACCGGACGGCTGGGGCCGCGCGGGGTGCCGTGTGAGTTCCTCGCCCACGTTGCCGCCACCGTCGAGCGGGCGTTGGCCGAGCACTCCGGTGACGTTCTGGCATTCCTGCCCGGGGCCCGCGAGGTCGACGACGTCGTCGCCCGCCTGCGCGACGCCGCTCACGAGGGAGTGGACGTCCTTCCCCTGCACGGCCGCCTGCCCGCGAGCGCGCAGGACGCGGCCCTGACCCCGAGCCCGGCGGGGCGGCGGCGCGTCGTGGTGTCCACGAATGTCGCCGAGTCCTCGCTGACGGTTCCCGGGGTCCGGGCGGTGGTGGACTCCACCCTGGCGCGCGAGCCGCGCCTGGACGTGGCCCGGTCCATGAGCGGCCTGGTCACTGTGGGGGTCTCGCGGGCGGCCGGGATGCAGCGGGCCGGGCGGGCTGGGCGCGAGGGGCCCGGCGTCGTCTACCGCTGCTGCTCGCCCACGGACTGGGCGCGCTCGCCGCTGGTCCCGACCCCGGAGATTCTCTCGGCCGACCTCACCGGTGCGGCCCTGGAGCTGGCCGTATGGGGCGTGCCCGACGGCGCGGGGCTGGCCTGGCTGGACGAGCCGCCGGCTGCTGCGCTGACGGCCGCCCGGGAAGCACTGGAGCGCCTGGGGCTGGCCGGCACCGACGGCGTGACGCCCCTGGGGCGGGCGGTGGCCGAGCTGCCGGCGGGCGTGCGCGAAGCCCGAGCCCTGCTGGAGACGGCACCGGTGTTGGGGGCACGTCGGGCGGCGCGGGCCACGGCACTGCTGACCGCCGACCTGCGAGCGCCCGGCGGGGACCTGACGGCCCTGGCCCGGCAGGTGCGCAGCGGTGGGCCAGGGTCCAGTGCGTGGAAGATGGAGGCGCGTCGCCTGGAGCAGGCCTGTCGGCGCGGCGCCTCCGATCGCGCTGCGGATCCCGAGGCCATGGGCGCCGTCGCTTCGTCCGACGGTGCTGGCGGGGACGCTCCCGGGACCGGACCCAGTGAGCCCGCCCGGTCGGGCGACCTGGAGTCGGCAGTGGCCCTGGTGGCAGGGAGGGCGCAGCCGCAGTGGATCGCGCGACGTCGGGGACCGGCGCCCCAGGCGGGCAAGGAAGCGCACTACGCGAGCGTGGCCGGAACCGGTCTGCGTCTGCCCGCCGGCTCGACGCTGGCGGAGTCCGAGTGGCTGGCGGTGGCCGGCGTCGATCTCACCTCCGGGCGGGGCGACGCCCTGATCCGCGCCGCGGCACCCCTCGATGAGGAGACGGCCCTGGAGCTGGCCGGAGCCTGGCTGGCCGAGGAGGAGCGCACCGTGTGGGACGGCGGGCGGCTGCGCACCGAGCGCGTACGCCGCCTGGGGGCCATCACGCTCTCCGCCACACCGGGGCCACCGCCAGGACCGCAGGAGGTGGCGGACGCCGTCGTCGCACGGGTGCGCGCCCAGGGGACCGATACCGGCCTGGCCGTGCTGCCGTGGGGCGAGGAGGCCCGGAGCCTGCGCGCCCGGCTGGCCCTGCTGCACGAGCACCTGGGCGAGCCCTGGCCGGATGTGAGCGATGCAGCCCTGGCGGATCGGGCCGAGGAGTGGCTGGCACCCGCGGTCATGAGCCTGGCCGGACAGGCCGGCGGGTCAGTCGGGTCGACCGGGTTAGCCGGGTCGACATCGCCGGGCCCGGGAAGCCGGCGCTTCAGCCTGGAGCGGCTGGACGTTGCCGAGGCGCTGCGGGCGCTACTGCCATGGCCGCAGGCCGCCCACCTGGACGAGCTGGTGCCCGAACGCATCGAGGTCCCCTCCGGCTCGCAGGTGCGGGTGGATTACACCGCCGGCGCCGACGCCGCCCAGATCGGGCAGGCGAGCCGGCCGGTACTGGCGGTACGGGTCCAGGAGTGCTTCGGCTGGGCGACCACACCGCGGATCGTGCAGGGGCGGGTAGCGGTGCAGCTGCACCTGCTCTCTCCGGCGCGCAGGCCGGTGGCGGTCACCGACGACCTGGCCTCCTTCTGGGAGCAGGGCTACCCGCAGGTGCGCGCCGAGATGCGCGGCCGCTACCCCAAGCACGCCTGGCCCGAGGACCCGTGGAACACACCGGCCACTCGGGGAACCGGACGGCGTCGGTAGGCCCCGAACCGCCCGCGCGGTGAGGACTCACCAGGTGGAGGCGTCCAGGCGGCTGAAGCGGAAACCAGTGGGGTTGCGCTCGGTGTCGGGGTCGGCGTCGGGCACGACGTACCCGACGATCTGGAGGTTCCAGGTGCCGCGACCGCCCCACAGGGTGGCCGTGGTGCGGGTGCGTCCGCGCACCACCGGGAAGCCGGCGATCGTGTCCGGCTGGACGGAGACCACCTCGTGGGAGTGGTAGCGCATGGCGCCGGTGGCGATATCGCCGAGCCACTCGATCTTGGGCTGGGGGTAGCCGGTCATGTGGGTCAGGACGCAGTCGTCGGTGAGCAGCGCGTCAATCGCCTTGGTGTCGCCGGATACCATGGCGTCACACAGGAGCGAGTAGAGGTCGGTGGCCGCATGCGGAGCGGTCTCGGAGGCGTGGGGATGGGGGTGGGAGTGGAGGCGAGTCTGGGTACGGGACAGGGGACGGGCCTCGTGGGGACTGTGGGGGCGGCGACTCATGGGTCAAGGGTAGAGCCCGACGTCGGACAAATGAGGGACCAAGAGCTTTCAGCGCGCGTGACACGGGCGCAGGTCCCGCCGCATCTGAGGTTGCATCCCGTTTCACGGCGTTGCACCAGGCGGCTCTTCGCATGAGGAGGAACGGTGAGGGCCCGCCGCGCGGCTCATGGCTGCTCGGCGGGCCCTCCCATGGTGGCGGTAGCGCTGAGATTCGAAACCTGGGATAAGCACTCCACCGCAGAGCAGAATCATGTCGCTGGTGGGTACAGATTCCAACCGGCCAGACGACTACAGCGCGCTCATCTCCAGGTTCTCAGCGCGGTCAAGCACGCTGACGTAGCCGTGGTCCTAGAGGGCCATCCACGCAAGAACAAGGAGAAAGCGGATCTTGGAGCCTCTAGCACAATTACCCAGCACGACATCATCGACGGTTCCTACCTTCACGTCATATTGGAGGAGAGCCACGACTACTCCCACAGCCAAGGAGCGTGACTGCGGGCGTTACCCCGTTACCCACACCAGCGGAGGGAAACGGGGTAACAGAGAGAGACGGACTTGGCGCTGACTCCTCGAGCGAAAACAGCATGGAGGCCCCTGACGTAGTCGGTCTCCTGAAGGATGAGGAGGCAGCATGAGAGGCAAGACCACCATCTACTACGGAGGTGGCTCCATCGACGACACCACGCCCACCCACCTGATCGAGGTCACAATCGAAGCATCCGGCTACCAGTGGTCGGCCTGCGGGCTCCCACATCTCCTCTACATGGGAGATGACGGTCTTCATCTCTGCTGCTTCCATACCGCGAGCGCGACGGGGCCGGACCCACGCGGCCCGAACACAGCGGGTGACGGCAACGCTTCTCAGGAGGTGTGCACGGCACGAGTCAGGCCCACAACAAGCCCGTTCCTGAAGTCCTGCCCCCGTAGATCAGCCCTATAAGGCGAGAGGCCTCGCAACCGGTGTGGTTGCGGGGCCTCTTGTCTGGTAC
This sequence comes from Actinomyces naeslundii, assembly GCF_001956585.1. Taxonomy (GTDB): domain Bacteria; phylum Actinomycetota; class Actinomycetes; order Actinomycetales; family Actinomycetaceae; genus Actinomyces; species Actinomyces naeslundii. The sequence goes on from NZ_MSRR01000010.1 coordinate 104,432, forward strand.
ACCACGATTACTCAACAAAATGGAAGTCGGTCACCTCCCTGTCAGCACCGACCGTGCACGAGACATCAAACGACGGATAGCGCTTGCCTACACGATCTCGGTTATAAGACTGCCCCTTGATCGTCACAGACCCGTCAGCATTGTCAGTCCGTGACCAGTGGACAGACCAGTCCACCTCAGTGTTCGCGCCGTCCGGCATGGCCAGCAGGTGCCCACCACACCGCCTGCGTACATCGGCATCGCTCAGGCCTTTCGGGGTGGCGGCCTGCTGTGTCTCCTTGGCGGCTACCGTGGCGGCCGACTGTGAAGCCAGCGCCCTCACGACATCACCCTCAGTTGCAGACGGCGATGACGAGGACGAAGACGACTTACCATCGTTCAGGCAAGAGCCGAAAGCAGTGAGAGCGACGATAACGGCCGCGATGATGAACCAGCGCCGCCGATAGAACGGCTTGGGCTCAGGGACAGAGACGGACATGGGGCTCCTTCAGAGACATAGGGATAGGTGAGCCCAAGCCTAGAACCCTGTCCCCACTGGGACCCCAACGATACAAACAGAAACCCCGCCACTCCGACTTTTCATTGGAGTGGCGGGGATTCCCGTGGCGGTAGCGCTGGGATTCGAACCCAGGGTGGCTATGAACCACACAGACTTTCGAGATCTGCACCTTCGGCCGCTCGGACACGCTACCTCGCCCATGAGGTTACACGGATGGTGGCCCGCGCCCCAACGCGGCATCCTGCGGTATCAGTCACGGCCGACGCCGGGCCTCAGCGGCGGTCAGAGAAGAAGTCGGTCAGGAGGGCCTGGGACTCCTGGGCGCGCAGGCCGGCGCGCACCTCGACCCGGTGGTTGGCGCGGGCGTCGCGCACGACGTCGCGCACCGAGCCGCAGGCGCCGGTCCGGGGCTCCCAGGCCCCCAGGACCAGCCGGGCCACCCGGGCCAGGACGATGGCGCCGGCGCACATGGTGCACGGCTCAAGGGTGACCACGAGGGTGCAGCCGTCCAGGTGGGAGTCCCCCCAGGCGGCCCCGGCGGCGCGCAGGGCCCGGATCTCGGCGTGCGCCGTCGGGTCGTGCTCGGCCTCGCGGGCATTGGCGGCCTCGGCCAGGACGGTCCCCTCTGGTGAGAGGACGACGGCCCCCACCGGCACCTCCCCCGACTCGCCCGCCGCGCGGGCCAGCTCCAGGGCGCGAGCCATCGCGGCGTCCAGCAGCTGCGCAGAAGGTGAAGACGTCACAGCCCCAAGGATGGCAGACCCGGCAACCGAGGCGCACCGGCATCGCCGGCGGCACCGCCCCTCCCCGTGTCTCCTGAACCCTCCCGACGTCGGAGGGAATACATAACGAAGACCGCGTCTCCGTTATAGGCTCCCTATGAGGCGCCCACCCCTGGGCCGAGCCCCGGGTCCTGCCGTATGTTGGACCTCCCCGGCGTCCCCGCCCCCCTTATTCCAGCACCCAGAGAGTCCCCATGAAGAACGGAGCAGGTCGGTGAGCCGGTCCCCCGAAACTAGCGAGCCAGCACCAGACGGGCTCTCGGCGGACTCACCCCGGCAGACACCGCCGGCGGACAGCACCTCACCACCGAAGACGCCCATCGGGTCCCTCTCCAGGGCGATGCTCGGCAAGCTGCCGGACAAGCAGCCCCTCAACCCGATGGTCTTCTTCGTGTCGGCCACCATCATCACGATCGTCGCCCTGGCCGCGATCTTCGCCCCCCAGGTGGTCAACGACGCCTTCGGCACGGCCGTGACCTGGACGAGCCGTTGGTTCGGCTCCTTCTACATCCTCCTCATCACCGCCGCGCTCGTCTTCATCCTGGCACTGGCCTTCTCCCGCTTCGGTCGGGTGCGCCTGGGGCCGGACAACTCGACGCCGGACTTCTCCACCTTCTCCTGGACGGCCATGCTCTTCGCGGCCGGTATCGGTACCGAGATCCTGTTCTTCGCCGTCGCCGAGCCGGTCGACCAGTACATGCACCCACCCACCGGGGAGGGCCAAACCACCGAGGCCGCCCGCGACGCGATCGTCCTGTCCCTGTTCCACTACGGCATCTCGGGCTGGGGCCTGTACGCACTGGTGGGCCTGTCCATGGCCTACTTCGCCTACCGACGCCGTGACACGCTCACACTGCGCTCGACCCTGCGCCCGCTGCTGGGCCGGCACACCGAGGGCATCATCGGCGACATCGTCGACGCCGCGGCGCTGGTCGGCGGGGTCTTCGGCATCGCGGCCTCGCTGGGGGTCGGCGTCGTCCAGCTGAACGTGGCCCTCAGCATCCTGTTCGGGCTGCCGCAGGGCTTCCCCACCCAGATCGGGCTGACCGCCCTGGCCGTCGTCATGGCCACCGTCTCGGCCGTCTCCGGCGTCGACCGGGGCGTGCGCGTCCTGTCCACCATCAACGTGCTCCTGGCCATCGGCCTGGCCCTGTGGGTGCTCATCACCGGTGACGCCGCCTTCCTCATCGACGCACTCGTGGGCTCCATCGGCGACTTCTTCACCCGTTTCCCAAGGCTGACGCTGGAGACCTACGCCTACAACCGGCCCGATGAGTGGCTCAACGCCTGGACCCTGTTCTTCTGGGCCTGGTGGATCGCGTGGGCCGCCTTCGTGGGCATGTTCCTGGCCCGTATCTCGCGCGGCCGCACCATCCGTCAGTTCGTGCTCGGCAGCCTCCTGCTGCCCTTCTGCTACATCCTCATGTGGGTGGCCATCTTCGGCAACCACGCCCTGGACCTGGTCATTCGCGGCAACGGCGAGTTCCGCGACATCACCTTGAACAAGCCCGAGCAGGGCCTGTACTGGATGCTGGAGCACCTGCCGGGCCAGAAGATCCTCATCGCACTGGCCCTGTTCATCGGGATCCTCTTCTACGTCACCAGCGCCGACTCCGGCGCCCTGGTCATGGCCAACCTCTCCAGCCGCATCCGCTCGGCGCGCCAGGACGCCGCCCCCTGGCTGCGGATCTTCTGGGCCACCCTGACCGGGATCCTCACCATCGCCATGCTCGCGGCCGGAGGCATCCCCATTCTGCAGCAGGCCACCATCGTCATGGCGCTGCCCTTCTCCGGGGTGCTCATCCTCATCATGTACACCCTGTGGCGGTCCCTGAGCACCGAGGACTCCCACAACCAGGCCCTGTCCCTCGCCGACCGCAACCGCGCCCTCGGCTTCAACGGCTCGGCCGCGGGCCTGGAGCAGACGCCCTGGCGCGAGCGCCTGGTCCACACCCTCAACTCCGTGTCCCCCGACGAGGCCGGCAATGCCATGGAGCGGCGCATCGTCCCGGCCCTGGAGGCGGTGGCCACCGAGCTGCGCAAGGAGAACGTCTCCGCCGAGGTCTTCGTCGAGGGCCCCGAGGCGCAGGACCCCGATGACGAACGCACCTTCCTGGGCCGGGTGAGCCTGGTCGTCTCCTCCCACCCGGCTACCACCGCCAGCGGGGAGGAGCAGTCCAGCTCCATCGACTCCTTCCGCTACGTGGTGCGCATGGTGGTCACGCCCGTGCCCGCCTACGGCTTCGCCCTCCACGAGGCCGACGACCTCACCGTGCGCCTGGAGGTGCGCCCGCACAGCGGCGGCCAGGGCTACGACGTCGTCGACTGGAACTCCGACCAGGTGGCCCACGACGTGCTCGACCACTACGAGCGCTGGCTGGAGTACGTGGGCACCTCCGAGAAGACCGAGTCCCGGTTCGCACGCCGCCTCTGACTCAAGCCCCCTGCCCCTACGGGAGGCTCAGTCCTCCTCGACCGTGAAGGAGGCGAGGCGCTCCTGGAGCGCGGGGTCGTAGTGGTCGACGACGCCCTGCCCCTCGTTGAGCGCGGCAATGGAATGCATGTCGGCGTCGTCGAGCCGGAAGTCGGTGACGTCGAGGTTGGTGACCATGCGCTCGCGGTGGACCGTCTTGGGGATGACGATGATGCCCAGCTGGATGAGGTAGCGCAGGGCCACCTGGGCGGCGGTCTTGCCGTGCTTCTCCCCGACGGCGCTGAGCACCGGGTGGGTGAAGATGTTGTTGCGGCCCTGGGCCAGCGGGCCCCAGGACTCCAGGGCGGTGCCGTACTTGGCGTACCAGGCGCGGTTGTCGGCCTGCTGGTTGAAGACGTGGGTCTCCATCTGGTTGACGGCCGGAGGCACCTCGACGTGCTGCGCCAGGTCCACGAACCGGTCGGGGAAGAAGTTGGAAACCCCGATGGCGCGGACCTTGCCTGCGGCCAGGGCCTTCTCCATGGCGCGGTAGGTGCCGTAGTAGTCACCGAAGGGCTGGTGGACGAGCAGCAGGTCGATGTAGTCGGTGCCCAGGCGACGCAGGGAGCCGTCGATGGAGCGGGCGGCGCGCTCGTCCCCGGCGTTGGAGATCCACACCTTGGTGGTGAGGAAGACGTCCTCACGGGGCAGCCCACAGGCGGCGACGGCGGCGCCCACGCCCTCCTCGTTGCGATAGGCCTGGGCGGTGTCGACGTGGCGGTAGCCGACCTCGAAGGCCTCGAGCACGGCCCGCTCGGTCTCCTCCGGTGGGGTCAGGAAGACGCCGTAGCCGATCTGCGGGATGTCGACGCCGTTGTTGAGAGTGATGGTGGGGGCGGAGTCATTGGCCATGAGTTCTCCTTCAATCTCCTTCAAAGCGGTCGGTGCGGGCAACTTAGCCCCGCAGGCGGGTGCGACGTCAGCCCCTTTCGCGCCCGGCCCAACCGGCGCGTCGGCGGGATCAGTCGGCGGGGCCGGCGGCGAAGCTCAGTCGCGGGCGCGCAGCACCTGCCCCAGGGCCTGCTCGCCCGCGAGTGCCCCGGCGCGGGCGGAGACGACGACGGCCAGGCAGGTGGTCGCCAGGGTCGCCGCGCACACGAGACCCAACGTCGTCCAGGGGAAGTCCGCCAGAATGCCGGCCAGGGACCGATGCAGAGCCTCGGACAGGAGGACGGCCGTGGACAGGGTGACGAGCAGGCCGAGGATAGTTGCAGCGGCGGCATGGAGAAATCCCTCGAGGACCTCGATAGCCAGGACGTCGCGCTCCATGGCTCCGGCGGCACGCAGGAGGGCGGCGTCACGGCGACGTCGGCCCGCGCTCATGGCGATGACGGCCACGCCCCCGGTCCAGGACACGAGGAAGGGCAACCCGAACACGGAGGAGAATGCGTCGGCGCTCACGTCGGGGGAGACCGAGGCCGGACCGAAGGCGATGGCGACCAGCCCGATCGTCACCACGAAGGGTAGGACGGTGGCCGCCGAGCGGCGCGACTCCAGAGCGCAGGTGCGTCCGGCGACATGCCAGGCGACGCCGGGGCTTGGGACGAGGGCGGAGAGCAGGCGCTCCAGCACCGGACTGAGCCAGCTGCACAGGATGCACACGAGGATCAGTCCGCTCAGGGCGCCGCTGAAGACCGCCAAGAAGATGTCTTCCCCATTCGTCCCGTTGCGGATGACGAGGAACTCGGCAACCCACCCTGCCGCGGCGGCAGCGGCCCAGAGCAGCCGCAGAAGGCCTTTGAGGACTCTTCCCGCGCTCCAATGTGCTCTCTGCCCGCCCGACCCGCGCAGCAGCAGGGCCTCCGGGGTGCGCGAGGCACGTTTGGCGGCGCCCCGACCGCCCATGACAAGGGTGCCGGCGCTGATGATCGCGGTCCAGATAAGGTCGGCGGGTTTCCACTGAGGCACCGCGCCGGGCAGGGCGGCCCCGTCGGAGACGAGCCGGTGCATCATGAACCGGCTGATGGGCAGGCTCAACGGCACCGCGGCGAGAGAGGCGAGCGTCCCGAGGGCGAGGAGCTGGCCCTGGATGACCAGGCGAACCATGGAGGGGCTCATGCCCAGGGCCTTCCACAGCCCGTGGTCGCGCTCACGCTGAGAGACCGCGAGGTTGCTGGTGGAGGACAGAATGGCCACGGCGGCGAAGACGACCCCAATGATGATGATGCCTGAGACGGATTCGGCCCCATCGATCATCGTGGGGTCTCCAGCAGCCTCCGCAGCGGCGAAGGCGCCATGAGCGACCCGGAACTGGCCGGCGACGGCAGAGGCGGCCACGACGGCGACGACGGCGGTCCACGCCCAGGAGCCGGCGTGGTGGCGCAGGTCGGACAGGAGCAGACGGATCATCGGAGGCCTCCGGCACCGCGGGCGGACAGGACGGCGGCGGAGACAGCGGCGGGGTCACCCCCGGGAAGAGAGGCGACGAGGCGGCCGGCGTCCATGACGAGGACGTGCTGGGCTCGGGCGGCGGCTGCGGCGTCGTGCGTCACCATGAGGACGGTGGCCGGCTTCGGGGCAGGAGCTGTGGGCACGGCGCCAGGCACAGCACCGGGGCCTCCGGCGAGCTCGGCGAGCCAGTCGAGGACGGTCGCGGCGGCAGCGACGTCGAGGGCGGCCGTGGGCTCATCGGCGAAAACGATGTCGGGGCGGGAGGCCAAGACGCGGGCGATGGCGACGCGCTGACGCTCACCACCGCTCATCTGATGAGGCAGGTGGCGAACCTGCTCGCTCAGACCCACACGCTCGAGGGCGTCGTCGACGGCACTGCGGCTCAGGGGGCTGCGGCGCAGGCGACCGGGCAGGGCGACGTTGTCGCGCGCGGACAGGGAGGTGACGAGGTTGTCGTCCTGGAAGACGAAGCCGACGTGCCGGGCCCGGAAGCGGGCAGCGGGCCGGGGGCGCAGTGAGCTCGTCCGGGTACCGAGGAGCTGGACGGTGCCGGCGGTGGGGACGTCGAGCCCGGCGATGCACTGCAGGAGGGTGGACTTGCCGCAGCCGGAGGCGCCGACCAGTGCGGTGAAGCTGCCGACGGGCAGGGCGAGGTCGACACCGTTGAGCGCGGTGACATCGGCGTTGCGGCGGCCCTGGACGCGGAAGACTCGGGTGAGTCCGGCTACCTCGATGGCCGGTGGTACCTGCGGCCGATGATTGTCGGCACTGACTGCGGCGGGAGGACCCTGGCGACGGATCACGACAGCCCCCAAACTCCTGCGGCCGCAACGACGAGCCAGGTGAGGACGGATACTGCCCGGCTCCCCGCCAGGGCGCCCAGTCCCCATCGCGCGGCCAGCCTCCTCAGCCAGGGCCCCACGATGATCAGCAGCGCAGCCAGGACCGAGGGCAGCCAGGTCCGCACCTCGGCGTCGCTCATCCTGGCGAGCAGCTCACGCGACTCCACCAGGAGGTCGTGCATCCAGGCCGTTCCGCCATGCGCGACGGACCCGAGAACCGGTGAGAGCCGCTGCCCGACGACGACGATCAGCAGCGCCAGCGCCACGGCCTCGGCGCCCGCCGCCACGTACCAGTGCACGTAGCCCCGACGTCGTTCGTGGATGCTCACCTCATCGGAGTGCGCTGGGCGTACCGGCTCATCGGCTCCCGGCCCGAGCACCTCGGTACCGGCGAAGGCCTGGAAGCGGGTGGGCGTGCGGACCGGTCCCGAGACGGGGCCGAAGGCGTCGGTGGCAACGGCTGCATGACATGGAAGGAACGGGTCGAGGTTCATGTCCACCAGTTCACTCTTCGCGGGCCTCCATGACACTGGTGCCCGCCCCCGTCTTCATGTCCGGCTAGCCCTACCTCGCCCCTGGTCGCGTGCGCACCACCCCGGGGTGCCAGCACCACCTTGCCGCCCCATACAGCCCCAATACGGGCACCAGCACGAGTGCGCCCTGGGCGTCAGCCCGTTAGCGTCGTCGGCATGACCTCGACGCCACCACTCGGCTTCCCTTCCGACCTGCCTGCGACTGCGCCCATGGAGGCCCCGCTGGACAGGACCGCCCCCCTGCCGTCGGCTGCCGACTCTTCCCCGACTGTCCCGTTCGCAGCAGGCCCGAAGGCCGCCCCTTCCTCGACCGGGCACCGCCCGGGCCGGAACCTCCAGTGGATCGGCGTCATCGGGTGGGAGTTCCTGCACGCCGCGCTGTGGATACCGCAGGTCATCCTCCTCATCCCCTCCATCCTGGTGTTCCACCTGACGGTCCCTCTGTGGGCATCACTGGAGCGCATCGCTGCACGCAGGCTGGGAACCGACGCCCCGTCCGGCCGCAAGGAGGGCGAGCGCAAGAGCCCGTGGCTGCTGGCGCGCGTCGCCCACGCGGAGTTCTGGCGGCAGGACCTGCCCCTGTGCCTGGGGGGCATGACGCTGAGCACGACGTCGTTCTTCCTCACTGCGTTCCTCGGAGCCATAACCGTCACCAGCATCCTGGCGCCCTTCATGACCTCCTCCGGGAACCCCGTCAGGTTCTACCTGGGCGGTCGCGAGATGATGCTGACCGGGCTGCAGGCCGCCCTGCTGCTGATACCGATCGGGCTGATCGCCCTCAGCCTCCTCCTCGGAGTGCTCTGGGGACTCGGAAGGCTGCGGCTGCTGCTGGTGGAGGTGCTCTCGGGTGAGCGCAAGAGGCAGCGCCTCGAGCAGCTGACCGCCGAGGTCGGCCACCTCACGGCCAGCCGAGCCACCCTCATGGACGCCTTCGAGGCCGAACGCACCCGCATCGAGCGGGACCTGCACGACGGCACCCAGCAGGAGCTCGTCGCCCTCGCCATGAACCTGGGCGGGCTGCGCCTGGCCGCCGAGTCCCTGCCCGAGGACGATACCGCCTCCACGTCCCGGACCGCGCTGCTGGAGGGGATCGACACCGCGCAGGACCGCGCGGAGTCCGCCCTCAAGGACCTGCGCGAGACAGTGCGCGGCATCCGCCCGGCGGTCCTGTCCGAGCGCGGGCTGGCGCCGGCGCTGAAGGATCTGGCGGGACGGGCACCACTGCCGACCAGCGTCGTCGTCGAGGCCGAGAAGGCCGACCTGGCCCAGATCTCGCAGCCGGTAGCGACGGTCGTCTACTTCGCTGCTACCGAGGCGCTGACAAACGCCGCCAAGCACGCCCAGGCCAAGCGCGCCACGATCACGCTGCGCTGCACGAGCACCGGGCTGAGCGCCGTCGTCACCGACGACGGGCGCGGCGGAGCCGACCCGGAGCAGGAGAACGCCACCGGCCTGCGCGGCATGGCGCAGCGGGTGGAGTCCATCGGCGGGCGGTTAGAGGTCAGCTCCCCCAAGGGCGCCGGGACCCGGCTGACGATCACCGCGCCGTTGACGCCACCGTGGGGCGCGGAGGGCCGGGAGGACGACCAGACGGGTGAGCCGGGGAGCGACCACCCGGCCGGCTGAGGCAGGATGTGCCCATGAGGATCCTGCTCGCCGACGACGCCGCCCTCCTGCGCGAGGGGCTGGCCGGGCTGCTGACCACCGCCGGGCACAAGGTCGTGGCGCAGGTGGCCGACGCCGATGCCCTGCGAGAGGAGGTCGGGCGTCTGGCAGCGGCCGGGGAGCTGCCCGACGTCGTCGTCACCGACGTACGGATGCCGCCGACCGGCACGGACGACGGCCTGCGCGCCGCGATCGACCTGCGCCGGGCCCACCCGGGGCTGCCCGTGGTGGTGCTGAGCGCCTACGTGGCCGGGCCCTACGTGCAGGACCTGCTTGAGGAGACGGAGTCGCCGACGTCCCCGGCCGGGCCGGGGGGTCCCAGCGCCAGCAGTGGCGGCGCCGTGGGCTACCTGCTCAAAGAGCGCGTGGGGCGGGTGGCGGACTTCCTGCACTCACTCGACATCGTCGTGGGCGGCGGCGTGGTCATCGACCCGGAGGTGGTCTCCCACCTCATGAAGGCGGCCCGGGCCGCCGGTTCCGGACACGACGGGGACGGCGATGCCGGAGCCGGCGAGACGGCGGGAACGATGGCGGAGCCCTCCGGTGCTCGTGCGCCGGCAACGACCAGGACGGTCTCGCCGTCGACGCCGTCGGGCGGGATCGCGAGTGCGACACCGGGAGGAACGGGCCTGGACCGGCTGACGCGGCGCGAGCAGGAGGTGCTCGAGCTCATGGCGCAGGGGCTGTCGAACGCGCAGATCGCCGAGCGGCTGGTGGTCTCCGACGGTGCGGTGGCCAAGCACGTGGCGAATATCTTCCGAGGGCTGGACCTGCAGCCGGGCGAGGAGAACCGGCGCGTGCGGGCCGTTCTGGCCTGGCTGCACGCCCGGGCCTGAGCCTGGCCGCGCTGCGCAGTGGTCCCGGAGGCCGAAACGACCCCCAATGGCGCGCCCGATGTCCAAATCGGTGACAAAGAGGTTGGGCGGAGTGAAACGGGCGGAATGAAACCGCATGATTCCGCGGTTCTGTTGAAGGCGTGAAGAACGCGAGGGCTCCTTTGTCACCAATTTGGACACAAAGCAGCCAATACAGCGGGACCTCGGCGGGGACTCGGACGCCGGCGACGCTCCCAGTCCGCCGGGGCGACGTGGTCACGCCGTGAGCGAGGACGAGGCCGGCGCTGCGTCGGGGCGGTGCGGGGCCGGCTGCGGGAATATAGGCTGTCCACATGCGCCTCCACGTTGCCGACCACCCCCTCATCGACCACAAGCTCTCCGTGCTGCGAGACGAGAGGACGCCGTCGGCGGTCTTCCGCCAGCTGGTGGACGAGCTCGTCACGCTGCTCGCCTATGAGGCCACCCGCGAGGTGCGCACCGAGGAGGTGGAGATCCGCACCCCCGTAGCGCTGGCCCAGTGCCGCCGCCTGGCCGACCCGCGGCCGATCGTGGTGCCGATTCTGCGCGCGGGCCTGGGGATGCTCGAGGGCATGACCCGCCTGCTGCCCACCGCCGAGGTCGGCTTCCTGGGAATGAAGCGCGACGAGGACACCCTGGAGGTGGAGACCTACGCCAACCGCCTGCCCGACGACCTCTCGGGCCGGCAGTGCTTCGTCGTCGACCCCATGCTCGCCACTGGCCACACCCTCGTGGCCGCCATCGACTACCTGCTCGAGCGCGGGGCGCGCGACGTCACCGCGCTGTGCCTCATCGCCGCGCCCGAGGGGATCAAGACGCTGGAGGAGGCGGTCGGCGAGCGCGCGAACGTCACGGTGGTGACTGCCGGGGTCGACGAGCGACTCAACGAGCACGCCTACATCGTGCCCGGGCTCGGCGACGCCGGGGACCGCCTTTACGGCATCGTCGACTGACCCCGGCACCCGTCACGCACCGCTTCGTTTCAACGACGTGTCCGGAGCGCCGATGACCTTATTCGGTGACCTCGAACCATAGATTTCGCTAGGCTCGGGAGACATGACGACGGGGCACTCACCTTCTTCCGGCGACTACGACGCGACGACGGCGCTCAGCAGGTTCGCCTCGCCGCAGGACCTCGAGAGGATCGCCGAGACCCGCCCCGACCTGCACTCGATCCTGGCTGCTAACCCGTCGATCCCGCCCCGGGTCCGCGCGATACTGGAGCGGTCCGAGGACGCCATCGTTCAGGAGGTGCTGGCACGCCAGGCCGGTCGGGGCGCTCAGCAGGCACAGCCGGCGCAGCCTCCCGTCCCGGGACAGATCGGCCCGATGGCACCGACGATGGCTGTGGGAACGGCTGGGACACCACCCCCGCAGCAGGCTCCCGCCGGTTCGGGCTACGGGCAGGTTCCTCAGGGCTACGGCATCACTCAGCCGAGCACAGCAGCTGCACCGCCGCAGGGGACCTCGACTCAGGGGACCGCCCCTCAGGGTTATGGAACGACGGCGGCTCAATCCCAGCAGAGCCCGCCCCCGCAGGATCCTTCTCAGGCGGATCAGCAGGTGGCACTGCCTCCGTCGGTTCAGCCCTACTCGGCACCCTCGATGCAGTCCGCGGCCCAGCCCATGGATCAGCAGACCGCGATGCCGCCCGGAGTTCCGACCGGAGCGTCGTTGGGATACGGGCCGGGGCAGGCTCAGGCTTACCCGGGCCAGGCATACGGTCCGAACCAGGCGGCCGCGCCGGCGTACGGGGCGCCGATGTATGCGCCGCCGGCGCAGGCCCCGAGAAAGCACCGCCCCCTCAAGATTCTCGCGGTTGTCCTCCCGGTGGCCCTCGTTCTGGGCGCTGGTGGCGTGGCCGCGTGGTTTTTTCTGTGGAGGAGCAATGTCTACGCAACGTCGCAGTACATTACTTTGTCGGACTCCTGGAAGAATGGAGCGACTAAGGCATGGAGCGCCGACGTCACAAGCGGCGTACAACCATACGTCATCGGCAATCATTTCCTCACGCTCGACAGGTCGAACGGGACACTGACCGGCTACACCCCACTGAGTAGCGAGATGAAGGAGGCGTGGCATACCACCCTCGACGACGAGGAGCTGAGCTCCTCGTACGGATACCCTCCCAGTTTTCAGGCCTGGGGAGACAATACGCTTGTGTACAAGTCCACCCTCGTCGATCTGAAGTCCGGGGACACCTCTAAGGCTCCGTGGGGCGATGACAGCTCGGCGACGATCGCAGGCGACACCGCCATCTCCTGCAAGGAGGGTGACAAGTGCACCGCCTGGGACGTGAACAAGAAGCAGAAGTGGTCACGTGAGATAGACGGATCAGGAGAATCCTCCGGATTTCCTTATGTGCGCAATGTGCCCGTTCTGGTAAGAAATGGCCGGCACTACGTCACGCTGTACAATGCTGTCATCAATGTCGACAACGGAGAGACCCTCATTCTGGGCGGGGGATCCAAGGCCGACTCCAACCTCAGCACGATATATTTCAAGGACGGCTGGGGGACCCTTGAAGAGGAGAAGAAGTCTGACTCCGATTCAGACTCGTCATCGACCACACGATACAAAGTGACGATCTACGACTTCGAGGGGAAGAAGCAGAGCAACCACCAGGAGATTATGCCGACGGACAAGAGGGCTATCACGGGAGACAATGAGATCCTCACCGCCGAGCAGCACCGCGCCTACTTCAAGGACAAGGACTACAGCAATGCCAGTCTGACCGCAACGAACAACAGTGATGGGTGCGTCAGCAAGCTCACTCCAAAGAAAGGCGATTCCATCACCGTTCCTCAGCCCAAAGACAACGACGACTCCTCCTATGACTCCGAGGCGCCCGAGTGCCCATCTGGCGCAGCGACCTCTGAGAACGGCGGCGTCGTCAAGCTGGCGACCTGGAAACGCGGGGACACCAACGAGATACAGATGCTCATGAACGTCAAGACCGGCAAGGAGATCACGTTCAGTGGGATTGATTGGAAGAGCGGGGACTCGCTCATCGTCGCAGGCCCCGACCTCATCATCGGCTATCACAAGGAAGACGGAAAGGTCACCGGCTTCAAGCCTGCCTCCTGAGACGACGCCGGACGGGTGCATGCCGCTCCAACAGGGGACGTCTCGGGCGGCCGGGTGCAGGAATCCGGTCCCCGACGGCATCGATCCGGGTGGCGCGGCGCGCCTACTACATGGAGTTCAAGCGGCAGCAGGAGAGGCTGCCCTCGGACCGGCACCTGAGCGTCGGCATCGCCTACTCCTACGCGCCCAACGCCGACGCCCCCGGTGAGACACTGGCCGATGAGGCCGTGGACCCCTCGCAGCTGACCGCCGACGACCGCACCTTCCTCGATGAGGCGATCCGCGACTACAACGCACAGTTCGGCACCACCTACAACACGAGCGCGCAGGGCTTCGAGAGCTACTACGAGGACATCTCCCGGCAACCGGCGGAGCGGACCATCGACTTCGACGACGTGGATGTCAACGCCACCAAGCTGGGCCGCACAGTGGCTCAGCGCAACGACAATCTCACGCGGCACATGGAGGTGATAGGGAATCCGCCTTCTTCGCGGCCCGTGACCTCGCAAGCACCTCGGTCACCGACGTTGTTCCTTCACAGGCCACTTCACGCAGGACCCGTGTCTAGCAGCTCCTCTGAGTATTTCGCCGCTGGCATGGTCTCCACCCATGTCTACTCACGGGAAGAAAATCTCCCCAAGTCCGAGAAACGCCAGGCACTCCACATGCCGGTTGGTGACGTTAGTGGTGCGGTTCAAGCAACTGCTCCAGAATGGACACCACCGCGCCGGGGCGCGAGGGGACGCGGACCGTCCGCCTCCTCGCCCTGACCCCTTCCAGGCCGTCCCCGACGATGACACCGATGTCTGCCGCGCGGATCATCGCCACATCGTTGGCGTCGTTGCCTACCGCGACCCACGTGGAGACAGGCCGGTGGCGAAGAACCGATGCCTGCCCCATGACGGCTGTCCTTTCTGTGGTGTCCGCCCCTCCCGAGACGGCCAGCTCCTCCTCGCCGGTCAGCAGCCTCATGCAGACGCTCTTGTCCACCCCTGCCGCGCAGACGTCGACCACGCCGTCCTCGTGCGGGTAGGCGACGACGCCGTCAAGGCGCAGACCCAGCAAGTCCTGGAGAGTGCCCATGGGCTCCGGGCCGCCCGTCTCCTGCGCGTCGGCAGCCCTCGTACCTGGACCAGCCGTTCCCTGTAGCGGATCGACAATCCTCTGCCTGATGATGTCCTGCCCCGCATGGCCCTGGTACCTCCCGCTGACGACCGTCACCTTGAGTACGTCCTCAGTCGGTACCTGAGCCGGGTCGGTGCACCACGTGCCATCCGGGTAGTCCCGCATGTGCTCCAGGCCGTCCCAGAGGCCCGGTTCCGTTTCGGAATCTTGGCTGCCCCTTCGCCGGCTCTCCTTCTCCGCCATTGTCCCTGGAGACGCAGCGAAATCTGAGACCGCTGCAGACACCTCCCCTGACCGCGGCTCTGCGACAGGGTCATGCCCTGCCAGTGCAGTGAAAGAATGGCCCCGGTCCACGTAGAGGGGCATGCCCGCGCGGAAGGCGGCGTCCACGACGGCGCGGACGTGATCCGCCCTCATGGGGTAGCGCCTCTCCTTGTCTCCTAGGCGCAAAAGAGCACCGTTGAGGCAGACCGAGCCTTCCAGGCAGGTCACAGCGTCTCCTAGTACCTCGGCCATTCCTCGGGGTGCACGCGAGGTCGCCACGATGACCGATATGTCCTCACGTCCCGCGGCCCGCCTGAGAAAGGGGGCCAGCCGGGGATCGGCGACTCCGCCGAAGACGACGGTCCCGTCCAGGTCTGTCACCACGCCCACCGGGCTGCTCAGCATTGGCCACGCATCTTTGCAATATCAGGAATAACCCTGCTCTGAAAGGTTGACCCATCACCTGGCGAGCAGGTCACGGGGACCCACTCCACGGCCTCGATCTCAGAGCGAGGGACCGGGTCGCCCACAATATCGCACATGTAGACGAATAGGGTGATCATCCGGCTCCGGTCGAAGATGGAGACATCATCATAGGTACCGAAGTAGGTGGCCGACACCAACGAGACCCCGAGCTCCTCATCAAGCTCGCGGCCGAGGCAGGCGACATGCGACTCCCCTCTCTCCAGTTTGCCTCCAGGAGAAATGAGGTCGGTCGTACCACGCTTGCGGACAAGCAGCACGCTGTCTCCGCGGAGAACGACCGCAGCGCACTTGACAACTGACGGACTCTCTCTCATGTCACGCCTATCAAATTGCACCCGCTCCCTCCCTTCTTGAGCGGCGAATGTAGTGCATGTTGAGGCCGATGATCGCCCCAATGACCACCGACCCACCTATGAGCGAGGCCGCCCCGGGATTTTCACGGAAGAACAGCCACACCCACACCGGGCCCAGCACTGTCTCCGCCAACACGAAGATTGCCACATGGTGCACGGGCAGGAGCTTCGGCCCAACGGATAAGCAGACCAGACCGACCGGCATGACCATGAAGCCCTCGGCTACCAGAGGCAGCCATGAGGAGGACTCGTCAGGAACCTTGACCCCGTGCAGAAGGGCGGCAGCGGTGAGTGCGCACAGCGCCCCGCCGACCGCTGTGGTGAGGAAGGGGCTGGAGCGGCGTTTGGAGGAGCACACGAAGCCGCCGCTCATCGACACGGCAGCCAGCAGGGCCAGCAGTTCCCCCCGGCCTGCGGCGCTGGACAGCTGTGAAGCGAAGATGATCGTCATACCGGCCAGCGACGCCAGGATCGCCAGGACCGTCGGCCGGTCGATACTGGCCCGGAGAAACACTCGTCCCAGAATTGCCGACCATACAGGCATGGTCGCCATGATAAAGAGCGTGTTAGCGGCGGAAGTGCTCTCGATGGAGTACACGAATGCCACTGATGCTATCCCGAACATCAGCCCGTTACCCCAGGCAGCCCACTCGTTGTCCCAGCGTTGCTTTACCCCAGCAACGTGGCAGACCCCTGCCGCCAGCACCATGGCAGCGCATATCAGCACACCGCGCCACAACGACAACACCCCGGCCGGCTGGTCTACAGCGCGGATGAGGGCTGCATCAAAAGACATGACCAGGACCCCGCCGAGCACCACCACCGCGCCCCGGACGTATCGGTTATCTAGCATTCCCGACATCTGATCAGTCCCTCCAGGTCACGGCAGAAGGCTTCGGTAGCATCGACCCAGGAATCATCCTTGCACCCCAGGCTCGAGTACGAGTAGCGAATGATTCCCTGACGCCTGAAGTACTTGGCGCTGAGTGGAAGTTCTCGTACCATCACGTTCGCGTCCCCCTCCCCTGGACATCCTTACCGCCACTGTTGCTCCTGGCGTACGAGAAGTAATCATGCCCGTGTTCATCTCATCGTTCTGAATGGGACTGCTCATGACGCTTTACCTGTTTTACTGGCTGAGCCTCAGGTCGCCACACAGGTGAGCGGGTAGTCGATTCAGGCCATTCGGCACTCTTGTACCAGGTGACGGCGATTTGGACGCGGTCGCGCAGGTGGAGCTTGGCCAGGATGCGGCTGACGTTGCGGCGCACGGAGGCGGGCTGCAGCACGAGCCGCTCGGCGATCTCCTCGTTCGACATCCCCTCCGCAATGAGCCGGGCAACGTCGAGCTCCCGGGGTGTCAGCGCCCCGAACCTCTCCCGTAGACCCTCGCGCTGCGCACCGGACAGTACCCGCGGAACCCCGCGCGCGATGAGCTCCTTGGTGACGCGCGGAGTGAGCACGGCATCGCCCTGCGCCACCGCCCGCACCGCCTGAGCCAGCTGCGCCGCGCGCACGTCCTTGAGCAGGAACCCTGAGGCCCCCACCTCCAGCGCCCCAAAGGCGTAGTCGTCCTCATCGTAGGTGGTCAGCACTAGCACCTTCACCGTCGGGAACCGCTGCGCCATCGCCCGGGTCGCGCTGATCCCGTCCATGCCCGGCATGCGCACGTCCATGAGGACGACGTCGGGCAGCCCCGTGGACCGGTTCAGCCGCTCCAGGACCTCCAGCGCCTCCTGCCCGTCGCCGGCCTCCCCCACCACACGCAGATCCGGCGCCTTACGGATCATGAGCGCCAGCCCCAGGCGCGCATAGCGCTGATCATCCACGATCATGACCGACGTCGGCCTCAGCCCCTCCGATTCCGCGCCCACACCTCAGCCCTCACCGCGAGTTCTCGGCACCGTCGCCGTCACCAGCCAGCCGCCGTCAGCCTCGGGTCCCCAGTCCAGCGAGCCTCCCGCCACCTCGACCCGACTCCGCAGCCGCAGCAGACCGGTTCCCTCCACGGAATCGTCACGGTAGCCGTCGTCTTCCCCGCCACTGTCACCCGAGGCGCCGTCGTTGCGAACCGTCACCGTCACCGCCGACTCGCTGTGATCCCAGGACGCCTGCACCTGCGACAGCGCGGGCGCGTGCCGCACCGCGTTGGTGAGCGCCTCCCGGGTGAGCGCGAAGCACAGGTCGGCCTGCCCGGCGTCGTCGGCCCGCTGCCCGGTCTCGGTGAAGACGACCGTGACGCCCAGCGACCGGACCCTGCCGACGACGCTCCTGATCTCATCCCAGGACCTGCGCCCAGCGCCGTGCCGGCCCGGTGACTCCGCTGACTCACCCTTGCCGTCGGCCAAGGCCCTGACCGCCCGGCGCGTCTGCTCCAGGCACTCCCGCGCCACCTCGTTGATGCCTCCGAGCGCCTCGTCGACCTCCGGGTCGGCGCTGCCGGCCAGCCCCTCGGACAGGGCGATGATCGTGGTCAGACCGTGCCCCACGGAGTCGTGCAGCTCGGCGGCGATACCGGCCCGGTTCAGTGCGCGGTCGCGCTCGGCCCGAAGCGCCCGGAAGCGCTCTCGCTCCGCCTGGGCCTGAAGCTGCGCCGTCCGCCAGTTCGCGACGCTGCGCGCCAGCATTGCCGCAATGGCCGTCAGCAGGACGGCGACCACCTGGCTGAGCCACTCCTCCATCAGGATCCCTGGCGGGGCCACCAGGACGGCGCTGGCCGTCGCCATAAGGCAGGCCGCGCCGATCACCGCGAGGTGCTG
Source organism: Actinomyces naeslundii (assembly GCF_001956585.1). Taxonomy (GTDB): domain Bacteria; phylum Actinomycetota; class Actinomycetes; order Actinomycetales; family Actinomycetaceae; genus Actinomyces; species Actinomyces naeslundii. Next base: position 122,545 of record NZ_MSRR01000010.1, read on the forward strand.
CCACAGCGGGAGCCGACTCACCGCGCTCCCCAGCGCCACCAGCACCGGGAAGAGGAAGAAGTTGTTGAGCCCCAGCGCCGAGGCCGCCACGTACACGGCACACTCGGTCAGGAAGACCGCCAGCGGGTACCTGTGCCGCGCAGTGAGGAGCGCCGTGGACCCAATGGCCGCCACGATGAGAACCGTGAACCCGATTCTGGTCGGGGCGATCCCCGAAACCAGGCCGCCGTCGCCGACGCGACCGGTCAGCACCGCGCTGCCGATCATGCCGCCCTGGTAGGTGGCGCACAGGATGAGAAGCAGCGTGGACAGGATGCCGGGGCCGGCCTGCGCGGGCGCCGGCTGGCGCACCCACTCCCCCAGCGTCCGCCAGGTGGCCCGCAGCCTCATTGCCGACGACGAGCCACGCTCTGCACCGGGCACCAGCGTCCCTCCTCTCCGTCGCGTCCGTACCCTACGCCCCAAGATCTGAACCCCGGCCGCAGTCCGCGGACCGTCAGGCACAGTCGCGGCAAGCTCAGAACGCCATCGGTCAGTCCTGGGAGCGGAGGTCCTTGAGGACTTGGCGCACCTCGGCAGGGTCGTCATCGTAGGCGCCCATCGCCTGAGCGTCGGCCACCATGTCCGACAGGGCCTCATTCGCTGCCCGGCGCTGACGCTCACGGAACTCCAGCACGTCAGTGAGGAACAAGCGACGATGCCGTCTGACCTTCTCAAACGGGATCTCGCCGGCCTCCAGCATCCTGACCAGCGTCGGACGCGAAATGCCGAGCATGTCGGCCGCCTCCTGCGTTGTCAGACGCTGGTCCTGCGGCGCCACCGTGACAGCCAGACCTCGACGCATCGCATCCACGACCTGAAGAAGGGCCGCAGCCACCGCTGGAGGGAGGTCAATCGTCTCACCATTGACGGTCAGCCGGGGCGTCACACCGGAGGAGGCTTCAAGTTCCGTCACCAGTTCGGTGAAGCGCCCGGCGACATCCTCCTCGGGAAGGTAGGTCTTGCTCTCAATCGTCACGGTCATGGCGCACCCCTACACTGCTGTTCGTCCACTGTTCTCGAGTTGATCGTTTTGAGCGATTTGAGTGTAGGGCTCGGTGGGCATTGACACAAGGCGGAGCGCTGTCACTTCTGCCAGCCTCCTCGAGCCCCAGGCAACCAGGGGCCTCGGCTCGACCTGTTCCGACCCGCCTCACTCAGCCGCCAGGATGGTGCCGATCGGGGTCCGGGTGGCGCCCCGGATCGGAGCGAGCAGCACCGCGGCCAGGGACAGGAAGGACAGGAGCGCCACCAGCAGCACCGGCGCGACGCCGGGGCGCACCGCCAGCGGCAGCCCGGCCCTGGCGTAGAAAACAGCCTCGCCGACCGTCGTCACCGCCAGCGGCACGATCGAGATCAGTAGCGCCGTCCCCACGTACAGGCCCGCCTCGATGACCACCTGCCGGCGCACGCCGCGCACCGTGCTTCCGGCACAGCGCAGCACCGCGAACTCGCACTGCCGGGACCGGGAGGACATGCCGACGACGGCCACGGCCCCCAGCAGCGCCATCGCCCCGAGGATCGCCGCCAGCACCAGCGAGTCCACCTGGTTGATCGCCACGCTCAGGTGCGCCGCCTCCACCACTGCCTCACTCGTGCCGAGGCTGGTCGTGAGCGCCGCAGTGAAGGAGATCGCCAGGGCCAGCAGGCCGATGGCACTCGCCGCCGACGCGCTGCGCCACAGCGCAGAACGGCGCGCAATGAGCCACGGCCCACCCAGCCGCGCGAGCGGCGCCGACCACATCCGCAGCAGCGCCGGGATGAGCGCGGGTGCGAGCAGCACCACGAGGACCGCGAGCAGGAGGGAGGCCAGGGTCGCCTGGCCCCCGCCGGTCGGCCACCCCTCCACCATCTGGCCGGGCCGGACCAGGAAGGCCGCCACCAGCTGGCCGGCGCACGCCAGCCCCCACAGCCCCGCCGCGACCCACCGGAGCACACCCATGCGGCGTTGCCCACCCGGGACCGCGTCGCGAACCGCCTCCACGGCAGGCGTCCTCACCGCGGCGCGCGCCGGGCCCACCGCCCCCAGGACCGCGACGGCGACCACGACCACCACGGTGAGCAGCAGCGTCGTCGGCGTCTGGGCGACCTCGATCCGCCCCATGCGCGCGGCCGCCAGGCGGGTGAGCACCGAGGCGAAGGGCTGGGCCGCCACCACCCCCAGCAGGATCCCGGGTACGCAGGCCACCAGCCCCAGTGCCACCACGGTGGAGACGACGGCAACGAGGACCTGCCGGGGCAGGGCGCCGGCGAGCCGCCACAAGGCCCAGCTCGTGCGCAGTGCCTGCACGCAGGACTGCCCGACGACGGCCACCACCGGGACCGTCACCATCGCCGTGTAGAAGGCGACCGAGACACCCGGAACCGTGAGCTCGGCCGGGTCCACACCCGCCGCCCGCGCCGCGGCGACGACGTCGGGCCGGGTGACCGCCATGCGGTGCACTAGGCAGACGTTGACGAGCCCCGCGGCGAGGGCCAGCACCGCCACTGTCCCCGACCAGGACCGCCACTGGGCGGCCAGGGCGCGCAGTGTGTAGCGGGTCATGCGGCCGTTCCCGTCTGACTGACGGCCACCAGCAGCTCGTCGGAGGTGGCACCCCGGCGCTCGTCGATAATGCGGCCATCGCGCATGATGAGTACCGAATCCGCCAGGGCCGCTGCACCCAAGTCGTGCGTCACGAGGATGACACCGGCCCCGTCGTCGGCCAGGCGCCGCAGCTCGGCTAGGACGAAGGCGGCCGAGCGGGTGTCCAAGGCCCCGGTGGGCTCGTCGGCGAAGACGACCGGTGGACGGCGGTAGAGGACCCGCCCCAGGGCGACGCGTTGCTGCTCACCGCCCGAGAGCGTGGTCGCGACCGCATCGGCGCGCGCCTCGAGCTCCAGCCCGGCCAGGACTTCCCGCATCCTCGCCGAATCGGGGCGCCGGCCGGCCAGGGTGTCGGAGATCGTGATGTTCTCCCGCACCGTCAGGTAGGGCACGAGGTTGTAGGCCTGGAAAACGAAGCCCACCCGGTCGCGGTAGAGCTCGGCCACCCGCGCCGCCGGGATCCCGCCGAGGTCGCATCCCATGAGCGAGACCCGCCCCGACGTCGCCGGTTCCAGGCCGGCCAGGCACAGCAGCGCCGTCGACTTGCCCGAGCCACTGGGGCCGACCAGTGCCGTCATCCGCCTTGGCATCATCGCGCAGGAGATACCGTGCAGGATCTCGATCAGCTCCCCACCGGGGGTCGGGAAGGACTTGCGCAGATCGCGCGCCTCGACGGCCGGCCCAACAGCGCTCACGCCGGCAGTAGCACCCATCCTGTCGACACCGTCCCTACCCCGAACCACCATGGATCTGCACCGTCCTCTCACCCGTGAATCCGCTGGCACCACTGGACGCCGCCGGGCGCCTGAGGTTCAACCTAGGCGGCTGTCCCGGCCCAGGGGCCCGCAGACCGCGAACTGTCCACAGATGATGACAACGCCAGGCCCATGACAACGCGGCGGGGGCATTCTGCACGGCCGGCCGCACACATCGAGGACGTACCTTCGCACCGAGGACGTACCTTTCCCGCACATGACGACAGTCAGACCCGAGTGATCTGTGGGAAGGCGCAGTCCTCGCGGGACAAGTACGTCCTCGACCCAGAGCAGCACCCCCAGCCATTAACAAAGACCTACAAACATTTTTGCTTTATTAGTCTATTCAACATAAGAGAACTCTCACGCTCACCTGTGGTTCATCTAGGACTGGCTCGTGACAGTTGAGGCATGAACACCTCACGCCGCATCCTCGCCCTGGCTCTGCTCATGCTCGTCCCGGTGGCGCTGGCGCTGGCCGCCGAGTTCATGGCCGTCGTCCCCGGCCCGCCCGCGCAGCCCAGTCCGGTCTACCTGACCTCCGCCGGCGATGGGAGCTGATACCGATGACCACCGTCCCCTCATCTCCTCCCCCGCCGGCCACCGCCCCGGTCTCCGGCCCCTCGGTGCCCGCACGGCTGCGCATCGTCGCCTGGATGCTGTTCGTCGTCGCCCTGGGGCTGACCAGCATGATCGTCTCGGTGCGCTCCACCCTCATGGCGGACATCTCGCGCTCCGCCAACACCGACGTCACCCATGAGGTCAAGGAGCTGCAGAACTTCGCCTCCACCGGCGTCGACCCGCGCACCTCCCAGCCCTTCACCTCCACCACCCGCCTCATGGAGGTCTACCGGGACGGCCAGCAGCTCACCGACCGGGAGGCCGTCATCGTCTACAACCACGCCACCGGCAAGGCCACCCAGGCCTCCGGCGCCTCCGCCCCGACCCTGGACCTGACCAGCACGGACCCCCTGTTCGTGAAGATGCTGCAGTCGCCGTCGGGCGCCACCAGCTACGGCAGCGGGGAGGTCCGCTGGGCCCGGGTCGAGCTCGAGCCCGACGATCCCTCCCAGCACCTGTCCGTCATCACCATGAGCTTCACCGCCTCGCGCGTGGACCAGCTCAACGCCACGATCTGGCTCATGGTCGGCATCAGCGCGGCGGTCCTGGTCCTCACCGGAGTCGTCGGGCTGCTCGTGGCTCGCCAGATCCTGCGGCCCCTGCGCGACCTGCGCACCGCGGCCGCCTCCGTCTCCACCCAGGACCTCAACCGCCGCCTGCCCGTCAAGGGCCGCGACGACATCGCCGGCCTGACCGAGGAGTTCAACGGCATGCTGGACCGCCTCCAGGAGGCCTTCGACGGCCAGACCCAGTTCGTCCTGCGCGCCCACCAGGAGATCTCCGGCCCCCTGGCCGTCATGGACGCGCGCCTGGCCAGCCAGCCGGCCACCCGCACCGTCCTCCAGCAACGCACCCAGATCGCCGAGCTGCAACGGGTCCTCGACGACCTCCAGTCCCTCACCCAGGCCGAACGGCGCGACTTCGCCCACCCCGCCCCCGACGTCGAGGTCACCGAGCTGGCCCGCACCCTGCTCGACGACGTCGAGGCCATGGCCCCGGGCCGCTGGAAGTTCGACCTCAGGGCCCGCGGCACGGCCACGCTCGATGTCGAACGCATGCGTCAGGCCACCGGCCACCTCGCCCGCAACGGGCTGCAGCACGGCGACGGCCCCCTGACCCTCACCATCGCCCCCGGCACCGATGGCTACGGCCGCAGCGGGCTGGAGATCTCCGTGACCGATGAGGGTCCGGGACTGGCCGACGACGACGTCGACTGGCTCTTCGAGCGCTTCACGCACGGCGAGGCCGACGGCAAGCCGCGCGGGAGCGGGCTGGGCCTGGCCATCGTGCGGGCCATCGCCGACGCCCACGACGGCACCGTCTTCGCCGTCTCCGCCTCGGGCCAGGGGGCCACTGTCGGCCTGCGCATCCCGGCCGACAGCTCCTGGAACCTCTCCTCGGACCCCGACCCCGCCGTCGTCGCCTCCCCGGCCACCGCCCCCTCCTCACGCACCTCGGCGGCCACGGCACCTCAGGTGACCACCGGTGAGCCGGCGGTCGCCCACGATGAGCGCGCACACGGCGCCTCGGGAGAGGAGGCCGGCTCATGACCACCGCGACTGCCGCCACCGGCTCCTTCGAGACCGACACGCCCACCGTGCGCGAGACCCTGCCACTCTCCCTGGCTCGGCATGACGAGCCGGCCCCGACCCGGCGCCTGCCGTGGCGACGCATCGTCTCCGCCGTCCTCGCCGCGAGCCTGTGCGCGGCGGTCGGGGTGGCCGCCTGGCGCGCGGGCGGCGGCGAGGGGAGCCTGTCGGTCACCGGAGCACTCACCCTGATCATCTTCATCGCCTCGGTGTGGGCCTGGGCCTTCACGAGCGTGGACGACACCTACATCTCCCTGGGCGCCGCCACCGCCCTGGTCCTCACCGGCGCCCTGAGTCCGGACGAGATGTTCGCCAGCCTCGGAGACGACACGATCTGGCTGCTGGTGGCGGCCTTCGTCATCGCCGTCGGGGTGAGCGCCTCGGGCCTGACCGGCCGCCTGGCGGCCTGGCTGGTGACCGGCACGGACCACCCCCGCGTCCTGGTCCACCTGGTGACCGCGGCGATCGTCGCCACGGTCTTCGCAGCCCCCTCCACCTCGGGGCGGGCGGCTCTGCTGCTGCCGGTCTACACGGCCCTGGCCGGCGCGCTGCGCACCGGATCGGGCGACGACGCCCTGGTGGCCTCCCGCAAGCGGCTCGTTCACGCCCTGTCGCTCATCTTCCCCACCGTCATCCTGCTGTCCGCGGTCGGCTCCTTCCTGGGAGCGGGCGCCCACCTGGTGACCTCCCACATCGTGGCCTCAGCGGGAGGGCAGGAGTTCTCCTTCGCCGGATGGCTGCTGCTGGGCCTGCCCCTGGCGGCCCTGTCCAGCCACCTGTCCACCGAGCTCATCGTGCGGCTGTTCACCCGCAAGGAGGACATGCGCCGTCGGGTACGCGTTGACATCGCCGACCTCGCGGAGGCCTCCCCGACCCCGGTTACCGGTCCCCTGACCCAGGCCGAGAACCGGGCCGCCATGCTCGTCGGCACGGTGGTGGTGCTGTGGTGCACCGAGGCCCTGCACGGCGTCGACCCGGCCATCGTGGCCCTCCTGGGGGTCCTGGTGACCTCGCTGCCCGGCTACGGCTCGGTGGCGCTGCGCAAGGCCCTGGCCAAGGCGCCCTGGTCGCTGCTGGTCTTCATGGCGGCCACTCTCGCCATGGGCGACGCGCTGGTGTCCACCGGCGCCGCGAAGTGGGTGGCGACCTCGGCCTTCAACGCCCTGCGGATCGACTCGCCCTGGCCCTTCATGCTGGTCGTTGTGGCGCTCTCGACGGCCTCGCACCTGGTCATCCAGTCCCGCTCGGCCCGCTCGGCCGTCCTCATCCCGATCGTCGTGGCCCTGGCCCCGGCGGTGGGCGTCAACCCGGCCGCGGCCGCCTTCGCCTCGACCGCCGCCGCCGGCTTCTGCCACACGCTGCCGTCCTCGGCCAAGCCCGTGGCCATGTTCTCCGACATCGAGGGCATGGAGACCTTCTCCCCCAACGACCTGCGGCGCCTGTCGCTGCTCCTCGGGCCCCTCATGGTGGCCCTGGTCATGGCGTGCAGCGCCTGGCTGTGGCCGCTGCTGGGCCTGAGCTGGTGAGGCCGCTCGCCACTACGCCTCGGCGCCCGCCCTACCCCCTGAGAACCCCTCGAACACTGCAATCCTGGAGGAAGATCATGCCCACATCCGTTCCCACCCGCATTCTCGTCGCCCCCTCCGGCTTCAAGGAGAGCCTGTCCCCCGAAGGGGTGTGCCAGGCCGTGGCCGCCGGGGTGCGCCGTCTCCTGCCCGGCGCCGTCGTCGTCGAGCTGCCCCTGGTCGACGGTGGTGAGGGCTCGGCGGCCACGATGGCCCGAGCCACCGGCGGCGACCTCGTCACCACCCGCGTCACCGGCCCCGTCGGCGAGCCGGTCGACTCCTACCTGGCCCGCCTGGGCGGCTCGGCCCAGGGGACCTGGTTGGTGGAGATGGCCGCGGCGGCCGGCCTGCGCCTGGTGCCCGCCGGGATGCGCGACCCCGGCGCCACGACGACGACCGGCGTCGGCGAGCTCATCTCGGTGGCGCTCGACGGCGGGGCCCGGCGCATCATCATCGGCTGCGGCGACTCGGGGACCTGCGACGGCGGGGCCGGCGCACTCGTCGCCCTGGGCGCCCGGCTCCTGGACGCAGACGGCCATGAGATCGACCCGATCGGCTCCAACCTGGCCCGGGTCCAGCGGATCGAGACCTCCGGCATGGACCCCCGACTACGCGACGTCGAGGTCCTCGTGGCCGGCAACATGCACAACCTCCTCACCGGTGAGCGGGGCGTGTCCCGTGTCTTCGGGCCGCAGAAGGGGGCGAGCCCGAAGCAGGTGGAGGCGCTCGAGGCGGGCCTGGTCCACTGGGCCGAGCTCCTCGCCGAGGCCTTCCCCGCCCAGGCGGCCCACCGCGACCTGCTCACCGGCCCCGGGACCGGCGCCTCGGGCGGCCTGGGGGCCGGGCTCGCTGCGGGGCTGGGGGCCAGGCTGTGCTCGCGCTTCGACGTCCTCATGGACGCCGACCTGTGCGGGGTCGATCTCGACGCCCAGATCGCCCGAGCCGACCTGGTCATCACCGCCGAGGGCGCCGTCGACTTCCAGACACCGCGCGGCAAGATCCCCGCCGAGGTGGGGCGCCGGGCCAAGGCGGCAGGCAAGCCGGTCATCGCACTGGCCGGCTCGATCGGCCGCGGCTCCGAGGCCGTCCACGCCGCCGGGATCGACGCCGTCATGGGCATCATCCCGGTCCCCATGGACCTGCCCGAGGCCGTCTCCCGGGCCGACGAGCTCGTCACCGACGCCACCGAGCGGGCACTGCGCCTCATCCTCCTGGGCGCGGCCATCGCCGCCTGAGGCGTCTGAGACGCCCGAGAGAGGAGAAGGGCCGGTCGCGGTCGGCCTCTCGACCAACCACGACCGGCCCCGGTTGTATCCAACCTCAGAACGCCGCGACGACGGCCCCGTCGGGCCAGGTCTTGTTGATGTACTCACGCAGCTTTTCGTCGTTGAGGAGCTTGGCGAGCTTCTTGAGGTGCTCGTTGTCCTTGTCGTCCTTACGAACGACGAGCTGGTTGGGGTACTCGGAGTCCTTGCCGCCCTTCTCCAGGACGAGCGCGTCCTTCTTGGGGTTGAGCCCGGCATCGATGGCGTAGTTGCCGTTGATGACCGCGGCCTCGGCGTCCGGCATCGACTTGTAGACCTGGGCGCCGTCGACCGTGGTGAACTTGAGCTTCTTCGGGTTGGAGGTCACGTCGGTGTCGCTGGGCAGCTCGGCGGCCTTGTCCAGCTCGATGAGCCCGGCCTGGGCCAGGAGCTTGAGGCCACGGGCCGTGTTGGCCGGGTCGTTGTTGAGGACGATCGTGCCGCCCTCCTTGATCTCCTTGACGTCCTTGTAGCCCTTCGAGGTGTAGATGCCCATGGGCTCGATGTGGACGTCGGCGATGGAGACGAAGTCGTAGCCCTTCTCCTTGTTCTGCTGGGCCAGGAAGTTGGGGGTCTGGTAGAAGTTGGCGGCCAGCGAGCCGTCCTCAAGCGAGGAGTTGGGGGTCTGGTAGTCGTTGATCTCCTTGATGTCCAGCTTGATGCCGGAGCCCTTGGTGAGGTTGTCCTGAACCCACTGGAGGATCTCGACGTGGGGCTTGGGAGTGGCGCCGATGGTGATCGTGGCGGTGTTGCCGTCGACCTTGATGCCCTGGACGTCGCCGTTCTTGCCGGACTTGGAGCCGCAGGCGACCAGGGTGAGGGCGGCGGCGGTGGCCAGGCCGCCGGCGATGACGGTACGCCGGGAGATGGAGGAGGACATGGTGGTTCCTTTCGCGGGGCCGGACGGCCCCAATGACGGGAGAGAGGAAAGGCTTGACAGTGCTGGGCCGACGACGCAGCCGACCGGCTCTGGACGGCTCAGCGCGCTTACCCGGCTGGTGATCGCCTCAGCGGTGGTTCACCAGCCGGCTGAGCATGTCGCCGACGAGCTGGATGATGCCGACGATGACGACGATGACCACCACGGTGATGACCATGACGTCCACCTGGTTGCGCTGGTACCCGTACTGGATGGCGAGGTCACCCACGCCGCCGCCGCCGACGGCGCCGGCCATGGCGGAGTAGCCCAGGAGGGTGATGATGGTGACGGTGGCCGACTGGATGAGGATCGGCAGGGCCTCGCGCACGAGGACGCCCCAGGTGATCTGCCGACCGGAGGCCCCCATCATGAGGGCGGCCTCGACCTTGCCGTGGTCGACGTCGTTGATGGCCGTCTCCACCAGGCGCGCGTAGAAGGGGATCGCGCCGATCGTCAGCGGCACACAGGCGGCCTGCCACCCCAGGGAGGTGCCCACGAGCATCCGCGTGACCGGGATGAGGGCCACCATGAGGATGATGAAGGGCATGGAGCGCCCGATGTTGACGATCTGGGAGAGCACCCAGTACAGACCGGGGTTGCGGAACTGGCCCCGCTTGCCGGTGGAGACCAGGGCGAGCCCCAGCAGGAGGCCGAGGATGACCGTCACAGCCCCGGAGACGAAGGTCATCGCCAGGGTCTCAACGAGGGCGTCGCCGAGCTTGTTCTGAATGGCCGGGTTGTCGAACCAGGTGCGGCTGCTCGGCAGGGCGGCGGCGTGGGTCAGCGGAAGGAGAATCGAGTTCATGAGCGGACCTCCGCAGCAATACCGGCCTGACGCAGGGTGCTCACGGCCTGTTCGGTGTCGGACCCGGGAACGGTGACGGCCAGGCGCCCGATCTGGGCCTGACCGATCGTCTCGAAGACGCCGGCGGCGATGTCTCCGCCGAGCTCGGCCACCATGGACATGAGGGCGACGGCGGCCGGCTGGCCCGGGTGGGCGGTGATGGAGACGTCGATGACGCTCTCTCCGTGGGCGACGGCGGCCTCGGGCACCTTCGGGAAGGGCACGATCTCGCGTGAGAGCCGGGAGTCGACGTCGAGCACGATGTCCTCCAGGCGTCCGCTCTCGACGATCCTGCCGGCCTCGAGCAGGCTGACGGAGTCGCAGACCTGGCGGACCACGCTCATCTCGTGGGTGATGATGATGACGGTCAGGCCCAGGGTGTCGCGGACGTTCTTGATGAGGTCGAGGATGGAGCGGGTGGTCTCCGGGTCCAGGGCGGAGGTGGGCTCGTCGCACAGGAGGACGGCAGGGTCGTCGGCCAGCGCCCGGGCGATGCCGACGCGCTGCTTCTGACCGCCGGAGAGCTGGGAGGGGTAGGAGGCGCCGCGGTCGGCCAGGCCCACGAGGTCGAGCATGCGCTCCACGATCGGGCGGCGCTGTCCGCCCGGCACGCCCGCGAGCGCCAGCGGGTAGGCGATGTTCTGAGCCGTGGTGCGCTGGTCGAGGAGGTTGGCGTGCTGGAAGACCATGCCGATGCGGCGTCGGGCCTCGCGCAGCTGACCGGCCGACAGGGCGGTCATGTCCTGGCCATCGACACTCACCTGGCCGCTGGTGGGGCGCTCCAGGGAGGTCAGGCAGCGCACGAGCGTGGACTTGCCGGCACCGGAGGTGCCGACGATGCCGTGGATGGAGCCGGGGGCGACGTCGAGGCTGAGCCCGTCCAGGGCCCGCACCTCCTTGCCGCTGCGCAGACGGTAGACCTTGTGGACGTCGCGCAGGGAGATCATGGGGGCGTCAGAGGAGCCGCCCTCCTCATGCCGGTCAGAATCGGCGGTCGACTGATCGCTTGTGCTCACGTAGTCCTCCATCGTTCCTGGCGGAAGCACCCGCACCATGAAGGGGGTTGCTGCAATGTCGTCGAGCCAGGTCTCTCGGTTGCTCTAGATGGCCACGAAATAACTTACGCAGCGTCTCGTCGGCTGCGCAAGCAGAGGCGCCGTCAAGGGACCCAGGTCACGCCGGCAGAAGCCGGTAGAGACTCACCCCAGCCACCTCTCCTCACATGTTTCGGTAACACCCTGGTTATTCCCAGGTTGCGTATCGGCGACGCTGCTCGCACCGCACAGGGCGGCATGTTTGGATTTGCCTATGAGCGCGCCCACAGATCAGACCTCCCCCGAGCCGAAGCCGGAGCCGCCCACCGAGCCACCCCAGGCCGGGCCCGCCGACCCTGCCGAGGCGACGGCCCCGGACTCCCTCGCCACTGCGAGCGCCGCCCCCAGGGCCACGGACGTCTCCGGCAGCTCCGATGACGTGATCACACCCGACATCCTTGGCGAGCCGTGGGTGGCGCGCCGCATCCCGGTGACCGAGTCGCCCACGAAGGCGCCCGGCGCCGATCACGCCGTACTCGTCCACCAGCGCGAGGCGGCCGGTCGGGCCAGCCGGCCGCGTCACTCGCGCGCGGTCCTCTACCTGCACGGGCGCAGCGACTACTTCTTCCAGACCCACCTGGCGCAGGCCTACCTCGACGCCGGCTTCGAGTTCTACGCACTGGACCTGCGGGCCTGTGGGCGCGCCGGCGTCGGGCTCGCCTCCCCGCACGACGTGCGCGACCTGCGCGTTCACGACGAGGAGATCTCCGAGGCGCTGCGCATCATCCGCTCCGAGCACGGGCACGACGTCGTCGTCCTCAACGGGCACTCGACCGGCGGGCTGCAGGCGGTCATCTGGGCGGCCGATCACCCCGGGACCGTGGACGCGGTGGTTCTCAACTCCCCCTGGCTGGACCTGCGCGGCTCGGCGCTGGTCCGCTCCTACGGGTCGGCGTTCGTGGACCTCCTCTCGCGGCGCGACCCCGAGCGCGTCATCGGTGAGCCCGGCAGCGGCGAGGAGGACAACTACGTGGCCGCCCTGCACCGGCGCTGGCGTGGGGAGTGGGACTGGGACCTGGCACTCAAGCCGGCGCCGTCCTTCCCGGTGCGGGCCGGGTTCCTGGCGGGGATCCGGCGTCTGCAGCGCGAGGTCCACCACGGACTGGGCATCCGGGTGCCGATCCTCGTGTGCTGCTCAACGGTCAGCGGCGGCGCGAAGGCGAGTCTGGAGGAGGCCCAGCGCTCCGACGTGGTCCTCGACGTGGAGCAGATCATCGACCGTTCGCAGTACCTGGGCGATGACGTGACCGTCCGCCAGATTCCCGACGGCGTCCACGACCTGGCCCTGTCCGGGCCGCTGGCGCGCGCTGAGTACCTCCAGGCCGTCATGCACTGGCTGGACAACCGCCTGCACTGAGCTCAGCCGAGGAGCGCAGCGAGCTCGTCAACGAGTTCGTCACTGACGCGTTCGACGACCTCGAGGGTGTCGACGAAGTCGGCCATGGTCCCGTACCAGGGGTCGGGCACGTTGAGGGCGCTGCGGGAGGCCCGACCGGCGACGACGGCCCCGGCCTGCCGGGCGGCGGTGGGGTCGAGCTCGCGGTACATGCGGATTCGGGAGGGGTCGACCTCCAGGGCGGCGGCGCGGCGCTGGAGGACGTTCCAGTGCGAGTCGGTCATGGCCAGCAGGAGGTCGGCCTCGGCGATCTCGGCGTCGGTGATGCGGTGGGCGGAGTGGGAGGAGATGACGATATCCGTGGCTCGCGAGACGTCGTCGGCGCCGGTGCCGTAGCCGGCCTCGGCCAGGACGCGGCGGGCCCGGGAGTCGATGGGGTTGCCGCGCTCCTCGTCGGAGACGCCCGCGGAGGTGACGACCACGCCGTCGGGCTCGCGCATGTGACTCCCCGCGGCGGCGAGGCGGTCGCGCAGGACGACCTCGGCCATGGCGGAGCGGCAGATATTGCCGGTGCACACCATGATGACGCGGTAGGCCCCGGTGCCACGGGGGCGGGGCAGTGAGGCCGGCGCCGGGGCGACTGAGCCGGCGGCGGGCGAGGTGGAAGAGGCGGAGGCAGCGGCGCTTGTCCCGGTGCTGGCGTCGGAGGAGCTCACGTCCCCGAGCCTTGCGCACTCCCCCGGTGCCTGTCCACCGGCACTCTCTTGCGGCCGGGGGGCTGCGCGGACCCCGGCTACAGCGCGCGGCCGTCGAGGACGTCGGCGACCCAGGAGCGGGCCACGACGAAGTCCTTGTCGCTGGTGCCGGCCAGGACCGCCGTCGGGCGGGCGTCCAACCGCGGGTAGGAGCCCAGGAAGCGCACCATCGGGCAGGTGCGGTGCAACCCGATGAGGGCCGCCTGGACCCGCTCCTCGCGCACGTGCCCCTCGACGTCGATGGAGAAGCGGTAGCGCCCCAGGGAGTCGCCCACGGGGCGGGACTCGATGCGCGAGAGGTTGACGCCGCGGGCGCTGAACTGCTCGAGCATGTCCAGCAGCGCCCCGGAGCGGTCGTGGGGGAGCTGGACGAGGAGGGTGGTCTTGTCGGCACCGGTCGGCTCACCCACGCGGCCGGGCCGGGTCACCTTGACGAAGCGGGTGACAGCGTCGGGGTTGTCCGCCACGCCCCCGGCGATGACCTCCAGCCCGTACTCCTGGGCGGCCAGCGGGTTGCACAGGACGGCCTGGAAACCGGTGTCCTCGTCGGAGGCGGCCAGCGCGCGGGCCGGCGCCGAGGTGGAGGTCCCGGCCACGTAGACGGCCTCGGGCAGGTTCTGGTGGACCCAGCCGCGGCACTGCGCCCAGGCGTGCGGGTGGGTGGAGATGGCGCGCACGTCCTCCAGGCGGGTGCCGGCGCGGCCGGCCAGGACGAAGGTGATCGGCACGGCCACCTCCGCGGCGATGACCAGGGGCGTGGAGACCACGAGGTTGTCCAGCGTGGCGTTGACCCCGCCCTCGACGGAGTTCTCGATGGGAACGACGGCGGCCTCCGCCGTGCGCTCGCGCAGGTGGTCCAGGGCCGTGGGCACGTCCGGGCAGGGGTCGAGCTCGACGTTGACGGGAGCGACCTGGCGCAGCGCCATCTCGGTGAAGGTGCCGGCGGGTCCCAGGAAGGACCAGAGCGGGGCGGGAGCAGTCATGGGCACAGGGTAGCCAGGTCCGGGCCGGTCGGCCGGAACCGGGCTGCTCCGCGGGACGACACGAGGGCGCCGCGGCGGCATCGGCCCGGCACGGAGGTTCCGCGCCCCTCCCGCAGCCGTGCCGGGCCTGGCAGGCTGGGGCCATGAGCGTTTTCCGCAAGCACGATGACGGCCCGGTCTCCACCGCCCTGGAGGCCCAGGGCCTGGCCTGGCTCGCCGAGGCGATGGCCGACGGCGGTGCACACGTGGTGCCGGTGACCAGTGGACCGGGCTGGCTGGAGGAGCCGCGGCTGACGACAACCAGCGTGACGCCGGCCGGGGCGGAGGCCTTCGGCCGGGCGCTGGCCGTCACCCACGCTGCGGGCGCCCCGGCCTTCGGGGCGGCGCCTCCCGGATGGGACTGCCGGGCGCAGATGGGCCGATCGGACATCCGGCTGCAACCGCACGCAGCCGAGGAGGGCGAGCCGCGCCGCTGGGGCGAGTTCTACGCCGAGGACCGGATCCTGCCCTATCTGCAGCCCAGTCGGGACAACGGCTCGATCAGCGTCGGCGGGGCCCGCGTCATCGAGCGGCTGTGCGAGCGTCTGCGCGACGGCGACTTCGACACCGACCAGCCGGCCCTGGTACGCGCCGGTGCCCGCGAGCGCGGCGCGCGGGTCGCGGTGGCCCGCACGCACGGGGACCTGTGGTGCGGCAACGTCCTGTGGACTCCGGCCGACGAGGCCGCGCAGTGGGCGCCGCCGCGGGCGGGGCTCGGGCCGCAGGCGTCATCCTCCGGGGAGGCTCTCGCGGGAGGCTCGGCGAGCCGGGCCACGGTGGTCGGAGTGCTCATCGATCCCATGGCGCAGGGCGCGCACGCCGAGACCGACCTGGCGGCCCTGGGTGTGTTCGGGCAGCGCTACCTGGACCGGATCTACGCGGCCTACCACGAGGTCTCGCCGCTGGCGGCGGGCTGGCGCGAGCGGGTGGGTCTCCACTCATGGCACATCATCATGATTCATGCCTTCCTCTTCGGCGGCGGCTATGGCGGTGAGGCGGTCGCCGTGGCCCGCCAGTACCTGTGAGTGGCGGCGCCCCGTAGGCTGGTCGGGTGAGACCTCGACGACGTCAACAGCGCCTGGTGCGCGCGGTCGTGTACGTCCTCGTGCTGCTGGTGATCATCGGCATGATCCTGACCATGGTGGGATCGGCACTGGCCGCCGCCGCGGTTCCAACGGCGTCAGCGCCTGGCACCGCATCGTCCTCGCGTCCGGCACCGGTCGTCGTCCTGGGTACCAACAACCTCACCTGGGCGGATATCCAGGCCCGAGCCGCCCGTCACCGCGCAGGCGACCATGCCGACTCGGATCGTGTCGACTCGTCCGCCGCCCACCTACTGTCCTTCGCCTCGGCCAATGAGCCGATGAACCTGTCCGTGCGCACCCCGGCGGACCGCACCTGCTCTGCCGACGGCTGGCTCACCCTGGGCCGGGGCACGCGCGCAAGCGCCCTCAAACCGGCCGATTCCTGCGCCGGTCCCACCACCGCCGTCCCCGACGACACCCCCCTGGTACGGACGCTCGGGAATGACGTCTCGATCCAGACCGTCGGCCCCGAGACCCAGCTCGCCATGGGAGCACCGGGGAGCCCGCCGAGCCCATCCGTCTCCTTGGCACCCTCCCTGCCCGAGGCCCTGTCCGCCGGCGCCGACCTCACCATCGTCGACACCGCTCGGGACGCCTCCACCGACACCGACCGGATCACCGCCCTGGACGATGCCCTGCGCCAGGCCCAGGAGCAGGCGTCCCCCGGCACCCGCATCGTCATCGCCTCCCTGGCCGACGACGAGGACCCCGGCCCCCAGATGGCGGTCCTGCCCGCAGGCACAGCGAGCGCGCGCGGCACCTCCAGCGGGTTCGTCGTGGGGACCTCGACGCACCGCCCCGGCCTGGCTCAGCTGACCGACCTCACCCCCACCCTCACCACCGCCCTGGCCGGCCGCAGCGCCCCGGCCTTCGACGGCCAGGCCCTGGACCTGCCCGCCAGCAGCACGCTCACCCCGGCCAAGGGCGCCGCCGCGCCCGACGACGCCCGCATCTCTCAGCTCGCCGACGACGCCCTGCACGCCCGCGCCTCACAGCGCACCGTCATCCCGGCCAGCACCCTGCTCGTGGGGCTGGCCGTGACGCTCCTGGTCTGGGCGGCCATCGCGCTGCGCACCCCGGAGCCGGGGCGGCGCCCAGCGGTCCGGCGGCGGGTCACCTGGGCCGCCATCGGCCTCAGCGCCCTGCCGCCGGCGCTGCTGCTGGTCAACGCCGCCCCGTGGTGGCGCGTGGGGACCCGGGACGGCTACCCCTCGGCCTGGGCGCCGGTCTCCGCCTTAGCCGCAGCCGCGCTGGTCGCCGTCTGTGTCGTGGGCCTGGCCGCCGGGATCGCGATGCTGGTGCAGCGGCGGCGGGGAACCCGTGCCGGTCTCGTGGCCCTGCTGGTCACGGCGACGATCCCTCTGACCTGGCTGGTCGACGCAGCGGCGGGCGCGGACCTGGCCTTCAACAACCCGCTGGGCATGAACGCAGTGGTGGCGGGGCGCTTCTACGGGGTCTCGAACACGGCCTTCGCTCTGGCGGCCGGGGCGCTCGTCACCATCATCGCCGCCGCCTGGAATCGGCTGGGCCGTGGCCGCCGAACCGCACTGATTCTCACTTGTCTGCTGGGCGGCGCGGCCCTCATCGTTGACGGCGCCCCCCAGCTGGGAGCTGACGTGGGCGGGGCCCTGACCCTGGTGCCGACGTTGGCCCTCCTCGGCACGGGCCTGGCGGGCCTGCGCCTGAGCTGGCGGCGCTGGCTGGCCATCGGGACGACGACGCTCCTGGTGGTGGGAGGTTTCGCCGTCGTCGACCTGCTTCGACCTGGCGGCCCTACGCATCTGGGGCGCTTCGCCCGTCAGGTGGCGGACGGCTCCGCCGTGGGCGTGCTGGGACGCAAGGCGTACGCACTGGTCGGCCCCTTCATCACGAAGCCGGTCGCGGCGATAGCCCTGGCTTGCATGGTGGCCCTCGTGGCCGCAGCCCTGTGGTGGTTGCGGCGCCAGGTGCGGGCCTGGCGCGCCGGAACCAGCCCCTACGCCTGGCTCGCCCCCACCGCCCACGGGGACATTCTGCGCGTTGGGGAGCAGGAATCCGGTCCGCCAACGCACGGAACGCCCCCGTCCGCGCAATGGGTGACGACGGCGCTGAGGTCATTGGGGGTGCTGACGACCGTATCCGTCCTGGTCAACGACTCAGGCGTCACGATGGCGGGCTTCATCCTGGCGGTGGCCGCCCCGGCCCTGTTGGCGCTGGCACTGACCGGGAGCGATTCGGCGCGTCAGCCGTCGGCCGTCTCCGAGGCAGCAGCCGGCGAGCCATTGGCATCGTGCGGCTTCTCGTCGGACTCGACGTCGTCGTCGGACGCAGGAGGAAGCGGCACGGCGCGGTAGGCGAAGAAGTGGTCCTGGGCGGCGGCGGCCTTCTCGAAGACGCTCCGCTGGACACGGTGGCGGCGCAGCTTGCGCCGGGTGATAGCCCGTAGAACGTCCTTGTACTGGGATGCCCGGTGCATCGTGCCGGCTCGGTCATTGCCGGTGACGCGGTGGGTGATGTCGCAGGGGACCTCGATGACGGCGAGCCCGGCCACGAGGACGTCGATCGTCAGGCCGACCTCGACCCCCCAGCCGTCGGCCAGGGGTACCGCCTTCTCGTAGGCCTCGCGGCTCAGACATCGCTGACCCGACAGCGGCGCCACCGGCAACCACCCGGTAGCCAGTGAGATGGCCCGCCTGGCGGCGCGCACGACCCGGCCGCGCCCACCGGCCCCGGTCTGCTTGGGGGGAACCGCGATGGACATGTCGGCAACGCCGTCGACGACCGGGGGAACCAGCTCGGCGCAGGAGGCGGCCGAGTCCCCCAGGTCGGCGTCGACGAACAGCAGCAATCGGGCGGGCCCGTCGACATAGTCGCGCATCCCGACGACGGACGCCCCGGTCTCCATGGCGGAGGCCTTCCCACGCGAGACGGAGTGGCGCACCGTGACGGCGCCGGCGGCGCGGGCATGGTCCTGGGTCCCATCGGTCGAGCCGTCGTCGACGACGATGACGAGGTCCACCCGTGGGATGGAGCGGCAGGCCCGAACAGTGGTGGCGATGCGCTCGGCCTCGTCCTTGGCGGGGATGACCACGGCAACGCGCTGGTCGGGGCGCTTGGTGGGACTCACACCACCAGGGTATCCAGACTCACGGCCTCTGGCCGACTCCTGAGCGGCCGGTTGTCGGGCAACAATTTTGTGATGCCTGTCAAGTTCGCTGATTTTGCACGATTTAGTGCGAGCTCTCGAGGCGTCCGCCCACCGGACCCGCGTCGGCAGCGGCCCACGTGCCTCCCTCACCTCCAGACGCGACACGCCGAGAGCCTGTGGACGCAGGCGAGGCACATCCCCTCACTCAGGCCTTCTTCAGTGATTTTGTGACAAACCTTCATCATGGGACAACGGTCCCCGGAGAAACCAACAAATCTTGCTGCAAAGCAGCACACTCCCTGATTGAAGCGCTAGAGTTTCCTGTTTCGGCATGTCATCCCCCTTTTCGTGGCACAGTGAGGGCATGGAGCCCGTCAACGGCGCCGGGTTCCTCCGACGCATCACGCGTCTTTCCGTGTGCCGGGGCGACGTCCCCCTGCCGCCCCGGCACGCCTTGGCCTCCGCACGCCCCGTCAGCGCTGCTGCGCGTCTGCGCGTCTCAGCCACAGGCGTTCGTGCAGGTGGCAGCACTCTTGTTCCCGGCCGGGTCCTGGTTCCCGAGTCCGGGCAGCGAGCACGTCCCGGCCAGAGCGGCAGCCCCTGAGAAGCCCGAGGCCCGGCCGACGAACGACCGGGCCCCGCATCCCCTCTGCGTCCTCCGTGCACGTCAGTGCAAGGCGCTTGCGAGCAGATCGAGCCCCACGCTGCCCAGGTCGATGCCCCGGTTGTGGAATGCCCGCAGATCCAGCTCACCACCCTCGGCACGGGCCTGCGCCTGGGCGCTGTGCCGGCCGGCCTGCCAGACCCGCTCGCCGACCGCGTAGGCCAGCGGCTGGGCCGGCCACCCCAGATGCCTCGAGACCTCGAAGCGCAGGCGCCCCTCGGAGATCACGGTGTGGTGGCGCAGCACGGCGGTCACGGTGGCTCGGTTCCACTCCCGGCTCGCACCGGGAAGAACCGCGACGTCGTCGGGCACGGGCAGCCGGGAGTGCACGCCCAGATCCACCAGTACCCGGGCCAGGCGCCAGCGGCGTGCTGCCAGGCGGCCAAAGCGGTCCTCAGGAGTGGGCATGAGCCCGAGTTCGTCGGCGAGGGACTCGGCGTACAGGCCCCAGCCCTCGTCACAGCCGGGCACAGAGCCCAGGTAGCGCTGCCAGGCGGTCAGCCGGGTGCTGGTGGCGTGCGCGCCGACATGGACGTGGTGCCCGGGGACCGACTCGTGCAGGACCGTGGTCCGCTCCATCCATGGCCACACGAGCCGTTCGCCGTCGGACAGCGACCGCAGGACCATGCCGGGCCGTCGCTCCCCACCGGTTCCGCGCGGCTCCTCGTAGTGGACCGCACCGGCTCCGGGCTCACCCAGGCGCACCCACGGACGGCCCAGGCCGTCGGGAGGATCAAGGACCCGACCGACGACGGCGTCCCAGGCCTCATCGGCCACCTCCTGCGCCCAGGTTGCGTAGTCCCCGGGGCTCAGGGCGCGAGTCGGGTCGGCGCGCAGGTGCCGGTTGAGGTCATCGGCGTCAGCACCGGGGCCGAGGATGTCGACGGCAATAGCGTCCTGCTCGGCGATGACCCGCTCCAGCTCCCCGGTGGCCCAGGTGTAGGTCTCCTCGGGGTCCACCCGGGTCCCGAGGATGCGTCGCATCCACAGCGCGTGGCGCTGCGGACCGATGCCCTCGGCCTGCGGCGCACGCGGTGAGAACGTGGTACGCAGGTGCGAGGCGAAGTCCAGGGCGGCGCGGCGGGCGGCGACGTCGGCCTCCTGCAGCTGGACGTGCAGGGTGGCCGGCAGGTCCTCGGGCAGGGCCCGGGTGCGACGGCTGGCGAGGTCGCGCGCCTGTCCGGCAACGACGTCGACCTGGCTGCGCGGCGCGATGGCGCCGGCCTCGGCGGAGGCGGCCAAGGAGGCGGCCAGCCCCTCCAGGGCCGCAGGCAGCGCCTCGAGCCGGGTGCGGTGCAGGTCCCAGGCGTCCTCCCACTTGGCCTCAGCCTCAGCGAGATCAGCCTCCTCGGAGCCGACGCGGTCAGGGGCCTCGGGGGGCCGGTGCAGCTGGCGGGCGATCCGCTGGAAGGGCGATGAGAGGAACCCGAGGTTCCCGCCCTCCTCCCCGGCGGAGATGAACTGGATGGAGGTCTCCAGGCGCTCCAGGAGGTGGCGGCGCAAGAGCTCGTCGGGGCCAGTGGAACGATCGACAGCAGCCACGCGGTGGCGCAGGGAGCGCTCGGCGTTGAGACGCTCGGCCAGGCCCGCAGGCGAGTAGTCGGGCAGAATGGCCCCGCCAGGCATGCCGGTACGGGCGGCCGCCTCGGGATCGTAGGAGCACAGGAGCAGGGCGTACTCATCGGCCAGATCACGTAGAACAACGCCGGCAGCGGCGGTCTCCGAGGGCGAGTGCACAGAGGAGCGAGAGGCGGCATGGGCGGAGGTATGCGCGGCGGGGGCCGTGGAGGCCGCCGCCTCCACCTCGCGCACGCTCACGGGAGTACCGGAGGCGCTGACGGGATGCCAGGTTCCCGAGTTCGGGTGCTGCGGATAGACCGGTGGACGGTCGGGAGGTCCGGTGCTCACCGGGCTGGAGACCGGCGCAGGGGTGATGTCAGCCGTCCCGGTCCGGGTGTCCTGCTCATGAGAATCGGCGGAGGGAACGGTTGTGTCGATGTGGTGTCGGTTCACGGGGTCGGTAGTCATGACAAACAGGCCTTTCGCTTCACTCGCCGCATGGCGGGCGGGCCCGGCGGCGACGCTGCCGTTTCACCAGGGTGCCAGGAACCAGAACAAAGGTCCATAGGCGTCGCGGATCTAACGGCGAACAAGATTGCATGAGTGGGGGTGGCCCCGGCCTACCCGAGGGCGGCGGGCGCCGTTGGGAACTGACGCTGATCTGGAGTCCGACTGACGAGACTCAACGACGAGCCCGAGCGGATCCCCCGGCAGCAAATGTGGAGAGCAGGAGCCCTCCGGCCGGCCAGACACCCGAAGGCGTCGGCAGATGGTCAGCAGGTGATTCAGATGATCACCGAGTAGCGGTCGAGGGGCATCGATGGCGCCAGCTGACCTGCCGGCAGGAGCGCAGAAGGCTGATGCGCATCAGCATCGACCGCGGTGCGGAGCCGCAAGCGGTGCGCGTCATCAGTGCTCCCTTCGTACCGGACAGACCGGGATGGCCCGGCCAGGCGTTCGTCGTTCTGTGATGGACTTGAGATGATTCAAGGTCGCTGCGCCAGCAGTGTCAAGGTCCTGACCCCCGAGGTTCACCCATACCGATATCCGCGCAGGTCAGAAGCACTCTCGGAAGCTCGCCGACGTCGTTGCGCTACCGCGGTTGGTAACGTTAACAAGAGGTTCACCCACCCTCTGAGCGCCACCCCTCAGATCCCGCACCGACCACATGCTGGTCGTTCAGGGTTGACAGCGACAGTCGGACCGTGGCGCCTCATGACTTCTAGGGGTTTCTGTCATGACACCTGCAACGCAGATGGGCAGCCCGACTGGGCGCCGGGGCTGCGTGAGCACGTCGCCGAAGGGGTACGCCCATTGCCACTGTCTCGGGAGTCAAAGACCCCGACCTGCTGGCACCCCGACACCCCCGATATCTCAGCCCCACCTTGACAGATAGGTTAACTGAGTTAACCTATCTAGTGTGAAGATAGACCGGCGCAGCACGGACACCCGTCAGCGACTCATCGACACCACCCTGGACCTCATCGAGACCCA
Organism: Actinomyces naeslundii; assembly: GCF_001956585.1. Classification (GTDB taxonomy): domain Bacteria; phylum Actinomycetota; class Actinomycetes; order Actinomycetales; family Actinomycetaceae; genus Actinomyces; species Actinomyces naeslundii. Next base: position 144,905 of record NZ_MSRR01000010.1, read on the forward strand.
CGGCTGGAGCGAGGTGACGCTGGGCGGTGTGGCACGTGCCTGTCAGGTGACCACGCCCGCCTGCTACAAGCACTTCCCGTCCAAGACCAGCCTCTTCGAGGCTGCGGCGCGCCAGCTGTCCACCTCGCTGGGCGAGCGCGCCGTCCTCCTGATCCAGGAAGATCCGATCGAGTCGCTCGTCGGCATCGGCTCCCTCCTGGTGGACCTGGCCGCCGAGCACCCGCGACTCTTCGAGTTCAATCAGGTCAGCCCCGCGGCCATCGCCGCGCTCGACCGCCCGGAGGAGCACCCGCTGCTGGCACTGACCCATGGCGAGGCGGAGCGCCTGGCCGCGCAGCGAGGAACCGAGCCGGAACCGCTTCACCTCCTGGTGTGGTCCTGCCTTCAGGGCTACACCCAGCTCATCGCCGCCGGCGCCACCGACGCTGACGCCACCTTCATCCGCGCAGCCCTGCGCGCCATCGTCACGATTGGAGACAACTCATGACCGCCAAGAACACCCTCAAGACAACGGGCGACCGCACCCTCATCGTCTACGCCCACCCCTACGACGGCTCCTTCAACCACGCCGTGCTCGAGGCCGCCACCTCCGCCCTGGACAAGGCCGGCCGGCCCTACGACGTCGTCGACCTCTACGCCGATGGCTTCGACCCGCGCTACACCGCCGAGGAGCTGGCCCTGTTCAGCGAGGGCGGCACGCTGGACCCGCTGGTGAGCCACTACCAGAAGCTCATCGAAGGAGCCTCGCGCATTATCTTCATCTGCCCGATCTGGTGGAGTGACGTTCCCGCCATCGTCAAGGGCTTCGTGGACAAGATCATGAAGCAGCGCTGGGCGTACCACGCGACGTCCTCGGGGGTGAAGGGCCACCTCGGCCACATCCAGCAGGTCCTGGTGCTCACCACCTCGACCTCCCCCACCTGGTACCTGCGCCGGTTCTGCGGCAACTACGTCGGCTCGGTGTTCCTGGGCGCCGCCCTCAAGCAGCTGGGCATGCACGGACGGTCGTGGGTCAACTTCGGCAAGGTGGGCAAGGCCGGCCGAGGCCAGCACAAGAAGCACCTCAAGCGCGTGGCCCGCCTCGCAGTGAGGTGACATGAGCCCCACTGCGAGTATCGCCGCAGAGCGCCAAGCCGACCTGAACTCGGGACGAGACGAGTCCCGAACACTGGCGGAGATCCTGGCCATCACCCACTCCGCACTTCTGACGCAGGTAGTGCCAGATGCACCCGAGGAGCTGGTTGAAGCGGCCAAGCACGCCGACTCACTCGGCATCCTGGCTCGCATGCAGGCCATGGGAGAAGCACTGCATGCACACCTTGGCCGCTCTGCCTGCCTGGACCTCGCCGACCACCCGGCTGACACCGTCCGGGGCTGGGCAGTCTTCGCCCTGGTCTCCCAGGAGAAGGACGCCGACGTCGACACGCTGTTAACCCTGGCAAGACCGGCCGCGGATGATCCGCACTTCGGAGTGCGCGAGTGGTCATGGATGGCGGTGCGTCCGCACTTGGCACCCCAACTCGACGAGGCGATACGCGCGCTGCAGCCATGGACCTCAGGGCCCTCGGAGCGCATTCGGCGCTTCGCCAGTGAGGCGCTACGTCCACGCGGTGTGTGGGCACGGCACATCCCCGCGCTCAAGGAGGAGCCCGAGCGGGGCCTTCCGTTACTCGAGCCGCTGCGTGCCGACTCCTCCCGCTACGTGCAGGACTCAGTGGCGAACTGGGTACACGACGCCTCCAAGACACAGCCCACCTGGGCCATTGGGCTCTGCGAGCGCTGGCAGGAGGAGTCGCCCACCCCGGCCACTGAACGGATCATCAAGCGAGCACTGCGCTCGATCCGGCAGTGATGGGAACTGGTCAGAGGTTGACCTGGCAGGAGATGCCGGCCCTGGCGCGGCGGGCCTCGGGGGTTACAGGGCTCTCGTCCGCCAGGGCGACATCAAGGTGCGGCATACTTCGGTCGTGCCTGACACCGCGCGCCTTCCGCTGAGCCGGTGGCGTCTGCTCCCCCGCCGCCTGGTCCAGTTCGCCCTCCTGGAACTGGCCTGCTGCGCCTTCGCCATCGCCATCTTCGTTGGGCTCGCGGTCAGTGCCCTGATCTGGAACCATGCGGATCCGCCGATCGCCCGCTACGACGCCCTGCTGATCTACGTCGTCGTTGTGCAGATCGCCTTCGTGGCCCTGAAGCAGGAGACCTGGCGCGAGCTCGGCGTCATCTGCGCCTTCCACCTCATCGGGCTGGCGCTGGAGGTGTTCAAGGTACACACCGGCTCCTGGGCCTATCCGGACGCCGGGATGGTGCGTGTCGGCGGGGTGCCGGTCTTCTCCGGCTTCATGTACGCCTCTGTCGGCTCCTACATCTGCCAGGCCTTCCGGCGCCTCGACCTGCACGTGGGCGGCTTTCGGTGGTGGCCGGTGAGTCTGCTGGCCGTGGCCGCCTACCTCAACTTCTTCACTCACCACGTCATCATCGACCTGCGCTGGGTCATCGCCGCCGGTTTCCTCATCACCCTGTGGGGAAGCGCCGTCCACTTCACTGTCGGCGGGGAGCGCTACTGGATGCCGACGACGGCGGCCTTCATCCTCATTGGGGGATTCCTCTGGCTGGCGGAGAACCTGGCCACGGCGCTGAGCGCCTGGCGCTACCCCGACCAGGCCGACGGCTGGCACCTGGTGCACGCAGGCAAGTTCGGCAGCTGGGCGCTGCTCATCTCACTCAGCTTCGTGCTCGTCGCCGCCGTCAAGGCGAAGGAGGGCACCCTCTACGGACGCGGCCTGCCGCGCGTGACGCGCCGGCGTCTGCGCATCGCCGAGACCTGAGCCGCGTACCCCGACCCCGCCTACCAAACCGCGGCCGGGGACGTGCGACGCCGTCGGGGACAGGAATCCTCCCCCGTGCGCGCGAGACATCCCCGGCCACGAGAAGACAGGTCAGAGGTTGACCTGGCGGGAGATGATGCCGGCCTTGGCGCGGCGGACCTCGGGGGTCAGGGGGCTCTTGTCCGCCAGTGCGGCGTCCAGGCGCTTGCCCATGGCCTGCAGCGGCTTGGTGAGCTCCTCGGCCTCAGTGCCGGGCACGAGCTCCCAAACAGGGATGGCCACGCCGTTGGCCCGGAAGGCGCCGACGAAACGCGCCCCCTCCTCCAGGTCGGACTCGCGCGCAGCGTAGATACGGGCGAAGGCGTTGAAGAACTCGTCCTCGTCCTCCCCGCGCACCCAACGCACGAACTCCTTGGAACCCAGACGGCACCAGTAGGCGTGCTCGACGCCGGGCACGGGCCGGGTCGGGGCGATCTCGTCCTTGGCCCGCTCAATGGCCTCCTCGATGACCTGGCGGGCCTGCTCGTTGTCGCCGGCGGCCTGGGGGTCAACCCAGAAGTCGAAGGTCTCGCGCACGGAGACGGCCGGCGGCTCGCTGGTGTCCAGGATGTCCTGGAGGCGTGGGCCGGGCTCGGGCAGGCCGTCGGCGCGCAGAGCCTGGCCCTCGGGCAGCTCGAGGGTGGCCAGGACGGCGGCGGCGACGTCGCGGGAGGCGTCCCCGGAGTGCATGGAGGTCTGCATGGCCACCAGGACCTCGCCGTCGGAGCGCTTGAGCCCCTGGACGAACTCGGGCAGGAGCGTGACGAGCTGGACCTGCCTGCCGCCGTACTCCTCGGTCAGACGCACCGTAGCCGCGGCGGCCGGGATGATCTGGGCCATCGCCACGAGGTCCTCCTCGGCCGGCAGGCCGGCGAAGGGGCGGGCGACGAACTCGATGCTCTGCTTGCGGGGCTTGGCGGCCGCGGCCGGACGGCGCCCGTGGCGCTTCTTCTTCGACATGGCCGTCAGCCTACCGGCCGGCCCACGCCGCTCCCAGGCCGACGACGGTCCGTCGGCACCCCATGACGCGGTTCACGACCGTTCTCCCCATCGCCCTGCCCTCACATCACAAGCAGAACGATGCCGAAGCCGCAGGAAGTAGTGAATGCTATCCCTATGCGATTCAGCGCGGTGAGCCTTCGACACATGTGCGTCCGTCTTGCTCGAACGATCTTCCAAAGTCGTTCACTCACCGCAGCGCTCGTCCTCATCATGGTGACCGCGTCCCTCTCCATCGCCCAGGCATGGGCCCGGCAGCGCCCTGTCATGGCATCCTCCCTCACCGAGCCGAAGGCGCCGGCCTTCTCAACGTGGCAGGCGACGACCGCGACGGATGAAACGATCTCCTGCGGCCCCTCCACAAACACACCCCCTCCAGCCGGAGCGCAGTGGGACGAGGCCTGGCGATTGACAACTGACACAACCCAGGACATGCAAATTAGTTTTCCGCACGCCTCAAGATGCGGGAAATATCTTGTCGTTCAATCAGCCACATATGATTCTCCCAGCATTTTGAAAGGATACGTCCTCGAAAACGGTCACCTCAAAGAGCTATGGAAAGCACCTCCCAAGATCATTCACACCTGGGGCAGCAATCCATGGTGGGGCGGGCATATGCTTCTTAAACACGAGATCCTCAATCCCGCAACTGGAACTATCGAAAAAGCCCCCTGGTCGACCAACGACTACCCCTACATCATGTCTCCCGATCTCGTCCTGACATGCAACATGTATGGACACACCAACCACTGCGCAGCCTGGGAGTGGAACAACGGCGCACCAAAACAACGATGGGAGCGCCAATACGACAAACAAGTCGAACCTGTCGCCTTCGGAGTCGCAGGAGACACCTCCGCACCGAGCCCCCTCGTCGAATTATCTCAGCCGAAGGGAAATGGATGGGAATCTGTCGGAACCGGCATCATGAACTTATCCGATGGAACGGTAACCGCACTTCCCGACGAGCTCTTTCCAGGCGAACGAGCCGACTACATACCGGCCCGAGACGGCTGGATCCGCATCCCCAAAAAATCCGGCACCGCTGAGACCTACTCTCTCCAAGGTGAGCACATTGGATCGTTCCCGCTGTCGGGAAGCAATGCGCCACTTCTCATTTCTGAGTCCGGGATCCCGACTCTGGAACAGTTCCAGAAGGCCTACGAGTCAGGAGACACATCCTGGGCAAAATACGTCATCGAATGCACCACGAAAGACGCATGTACATTCAATGGAACGCCAGTAACCCTGCCCTTTGAACGGTCCTTCGTCTACCCTCCAGGGCGAGGAGAACTCCAGATCCACTGGAACCTGTCCAACGATCAACAAGTCCTGGCAGTCTCTGTCTACACTATCGGGGGCGTGGATTCCGAGCTAAACGATAAAACATCCCTTGTCATTGATACGCAGACCGCGCGCGTCATCACACCCCCTACTTCCTCATCACACATCATCACGAGCTTGGGCGACTCAGGACTTTTGGTAGGTATTCAAGGAGCTGAGATCGTTGGATACACACCGAACCATAGCTGAATCAACACACCGACACGCTGGATGTCACGACTGCCTCAACAACCGCCTCCCGTCGCTGCTCAAGCGCCGCAACTACCAGATCAATAATTCTCGACATCCCATCCAACTCAGCCAACGCCTCAACCGGGGCTAGCTCACGCTTGTCGAGGTCGACAGTCAGCTCTCCGAGCCGCCGATTCTGCCGGGCCACCCACGTTGCAATGTCCTCACGATTGACGGCGTTACTCCGACGCACCGATCCAGCCATTCGTGTGACTGCCCTCAATTTTTCCAGGATCGGCGCCTGCTGCTTCTCCCACGCTCGCCCCCATGTAGGCGACATCGTCAAAATGGAAACAGTATCGACGATGACGTCATCGCCATCGTCGAGAGCCGCCGAACGTTCCTGCAGACTCTTCGCGCTGTCGTATACGCCTTTACCGAACCAGTCGAATCCCTGCGGATCGCCGAACTTCCGCCACGCAAGCGTGACATCATAATAGTCCTGCTCAAAACTCTCATAGCGTGCTGCAAGCGCTCGCGATTCGGGAGCACTCGAGTCGAGGGTGCCTACCCGGAGAGCAGTCGAGTCATAATCGTAGGTCACTTGACCATAGGAACTGGCCGCCGACCTCGCCATACGGCGAGAAGCAAGACCACGACGAAGATAGAGAAAGAGTTTTACTGCACCCCAACAACTTAGAACAGCAGCTATAGCGACGCCGGCTCGCGCGAGTCCGCTACTGTAGGCTCCTAAGTACGTCTCAGCCTTATTGCCCATGGCCAGGACGCCACCATTCCAGTCGCGACCGGAGAACTGAACCGCCGCCGTATCCTGAATCGCGACCTGCTCTGAGCGTTCAAGTGAGATATCTGCGCCCGGGTACACGCCGACCTGATGCGCTCGGGGCGCCACCGCGATGACGACGACTCCTTTTTTCCAACTTCTTTTGTCGACCGTCCTAATGTCATTACGATATTCCAGCTCCTGATCAGCGAATGACGCTACAGCTGCGTCCAGGTTCTGAATTCCCCACCCAGAAAGAGAGATAACTTCGAAACGAATGTCCTGGCGAAATCTCAGTTTCCCCAACTCGCGCTCGAGCAGCCCGCGATCAAAAACTCCTGCCTGGTCGTGCACGCTGACAGTCGGCGCATAACCCATCACGGGAGAGAGGAACATCATGACCGGCAGAGCAAGAATCATAGCCATACACAGTGAGACATTCAACGCAAATGAGATCGCACTCGACGACCCACTTCTTTTGTGTTCACGATTTTCTCGAGTCATTTGCGTCTCGACTCGCCCTTGAAATTCTTCTTGATTTCAGATTCTTGTTTCACTCCCGGCAAGGCTACAGCGCATTGATAGGCGTCCGATATATCTCGGACTGGTGCGTACACGGACATAGGGCCAGGAGTTTCCGTTCTCAGGGCGACAAAGGAAGCGGCCGGCGACCAGGGGTTCATACGAACAGTCACGGAAACATTGGAGAACTCATGACCTTCATCAGCAGAATTTGAGGGCGTCACGTAGTACACACCGTGGGCGCCCACTCTAAACTGAGGCCTGGAGGAAGGCTTCGTAGCACTCTTCAGGCCCTGCCGACTTTCTTCGCGGTAGCGCAGTAAGTATTTTCGATATTCTCTATAATGATCCCGGCTAGATTTACCCCAAAATAACTCATCGACCGCTTGCTCTGCGAATTTATTTGCAGCAACGGAGAGGCGGTTCAGTACACGAAGCGCCTCGGCCGGGGACATTCGTTCAGTTAACACTTTCGTAGTAGTCTCATCGAGTTCTGCCTGCTTCAGTTTTACCCACTTCAGCGCCTTTTCACCAAATTGCCGATGAATCCGTGGGACATACGAGAACATACGTGCTACAGCAGCAATATCTTGTCGAACAGGCACGCACTCATTTTCCCAGGACTCCCTCCAGCTCCCCGTCTTTGATAAGAGCTGTGCGCAATTGACAACCGTTTGCTGCATGGCGCGGAGCTGCACGGAGTATGTCTTGACATACTCAGCGAGACGACTACGTCTCATGCCGAACCACTGAAGACCAACCGGGTTCCCGATAATCTTCCAGGCACGCTCAAGCCGGCGATAGTGCCGTTGAAGAACAGTATATCTGGCGATCACCTGAACGCCATAAATGTCACTGGTGGGGATGAGTTGAAGATAGTCGCCAGCGGCCGCACGCCCGACTACCGCCTGAGAGTACGCCTCACGCGCCTCCTCGATGCCGGACCTCGCCCGTTTCCCTCGGCCTAGATAATATCGAGTCCATTGGTTCGCCGCAACGAAGAAGATAACAAATAATGTGATCGTTGCACATACCCTGGCAGGATTTAACTGAGCACCAATGTAGTCAGATGCAACTTTGGCGGATTCTAGAACACGCCCGACCTCGTCGCGTTCTATCATTTTCAACTCCGTGACGTCCCATACTTCCTCCCTTCCCTCTTCGCTGATCTGCAGCCGGGAACCGTAGTAGTATCCCGCTACCTGCCCCTCCAGCCTTTCATCATAATTGGCGTTGGGTGCAGCAGCGATCACGAACACATTGTCGGCCCAACGTTCAGAATCCGTCCATGATATCCAAGGGACGTCAGTGGCGTGGGTGCGGGCGTAGTTCTGAACCTCCTGCTCAAGGTTTTGAACTTTCGAGTTGCTCACATCAATCACAGCGATATGAGTCGGCTGCCGGAAGGTAAGCTTCTTAAGGTCGGACTCAATGAAGTCCTGAGGAAGAACACCGGGCTCATCATGAATCTCGACCGTCGGGTGGAACTGCTTCGAGGGGTAGAAGGGTGATTGTCCACCATTGATGATGAATGGAGCAGCAACAAGAGCCACACCAATGAGGAGATTGCCCACGTAGCCGAGGATCGCTCTCATCCCACCGAGCTCAGATACCGTTGGCAGCTTCTTCACAGCACTGCACCCCCAGGATTCGGGGCCGCGTCCGCCCGGGCCGCGGCGCCTGCGTTGACAGCGGCGTCGAGCTCAGCCAATCCAGCCGTCCTCTCAGCGAGGCGAGTGGCCTGAGCGAGAACACCACGACCAAACCACTGAGCACCGTGCGGCTCCCCGAAGTCCTTCCATAACTGGCTGACGGTGTCGTACTCGTCATGAAATCGTCTGTAGTCGGAGCCAACGTCCCGGCTCTGGTGGGACCCTTCCGGTACGGTTCCCGCCTGCAGCTCGGTGAGATCGTAGGTGTAGACGATCCGCATCATCTCATGGCGTGCCCCTTGAGCACGCCGCCGAGCAGTCATGCCCCGCCACAAGTAGTAGACAAGCCATCCGGTTCCCACAGGGAAGGCGAGGACTCCGCAGACGACCCGTACAATCATGCTGCTTCCATCGCTTGAACCGATGTATGTCGCCAGCTGCCGCCCCATCGCCACGGTCCCGTCATCCCAGTCGCTCTGAGCGTAGTGGCTTCCCGCCGCGTTCTCGATGGCCGTCCGTTTGTCGGCTGACAGCTGCAGGTCCTTCGCCGCGTAGCAACGTACCCAGTGAGACTCGGGCGCTACCACGAAGAGGATCGTTCCATTCACTGGGCTATCGACGTCGGAATCCTTGAACCAGGACGAGCCTTGTGTGCCATCAATCGCGTACTTGACAATCTCCTCATCAATATTGCTGATGCCCGATCCGGGAACCGAGAGCACCGCGATGCGAACCTCACGATCGTAGACCTGCTCCTCCAGCCCATGGCGAAGAGCCTGCTCGTGATAGATACCGGCCTCATCACGAACTTCCACGACAGGACGATGCCCGGATGCGATTGGATACAGGAGCGCCGCCGGTAGAAGCAGGATCGAGATCAACGCCCCAGCTATATTCAGGAGGAAGATTGCGACTGCTCGAATACCCCCAAGACGGACAATCGCAGATTGCTTCATGTGACATTCCTTGTTGACAATCGAGCCGGCTCCGAACGACGCGCCGCGTCTGCTCTCACTGGTCGAGGTTAGCAGCATCAATTTTCCGATTTTTTCCATGTAAATCTAGTTCGTCGTCGCAAGCCATGCCGTCAGCCCCCGGGAGGAGCCGATCCGCCGGCACAAGGGCGATGGTCGACACGACACCGACCGCACCGGCCCCGGCGACCGGGACAGACGGCAGTAGAAAAGAGGCTCTCAGGTCGCTGCGAGGATTGCCGACGTACTCCGCGGACTTCTTCCCCATGGAGGCCAGGCCTCCGTCTCAGTCCTTCCGCCAGAACCGGGACTTGGCAGCGTCCTGGCTGCTCATCACCTTCCATCCTCACCGAAGGAGCCGCCATCAGTAATGCTCGTACCGCTTCCACCGGAGAAGCTGCTCGCCCCTCCCGCACCGCCATTCAGAATCTGGACATGCCTCAATGAGGAGACGCAGTCGGATAGCAGATGAGCCACGAATACCGCTGCCGCTCTCGGCCCGCCAATCTTGCCCAACCTCGATGATCGCACTATCAGCACATCTTTTCACTGATGGAAGCTGGTTCCGACGTTATTCAGAAACTGGATGACGAGCCGGATCCTGAGAACCCGCCTCCGCTGTAGCCGCCGGAGAAGCTGCTTCCCGAGAAGCTGGACCCGGAGCCGGAGCTGCTCGATGGCGTGTAGGAGGAGGCCGAGCTGTAGCCCACCACCAGGTCGGAGACCGGGGTGAAGGAGCTGAAGGACCCACCGGCGCCGGAGCCCGAGCTGGACGAGCCGATGGCGGAGATGGCCGGCGAGGAGGGGTTGAGTCGGATCGTCGAGTGCGGGTTGTAGCTGCCGTGCCCGCCGCCCAGGTACCAGTAGCCGGCATAGGCGGCCTCCTTGGACGAGCTCGAGTCGTCATAGCGACGACGGCGCTCGTCGGCGTAGCTGGAGGTGTCGGCGTCAATGGCTTCGCGCGCGAGCCGGGTGGCCTTCGTCTTCGTCTCACTGGCGATCTCGTCGAGCTCGTCGAGTGCGGCCGAGGGCTGGAGCGAACCGTCCTCCAGACTGGAGGTCATGTCGTCCAGGCGCTGCTTGCGGGAGCGTACCCACTCCCGCTCCTCCTTGGTGCGCTCGGCGATCGAACCGCTCTCGGCGGCATCGGAGCTGTCGATCTCGTGACACAGCCGCCGCAGCGACTGCAGGTCCTCCAGAACCGGCCCCTGCTCGTTGCTCCAGACTCGGTCCCAGCCGGGCGACAGGCTCAGGAAGGTCGCGGTGTTGGCGATGACGTCGTCGAGGGAGTCCAGAAGCTCGGAGCGTTTCTCCAGCTCGGTGGCCCGTCCCAGCACCGGCATGCTGAACCACTGGGCGCGGTAGGGGTTGCCGAAGTCCTGCCAGGAGCGGGTGACCTTCTCATACTCGCTGCGGAACCAGCGGTAGCGGGCCATGACCTGGGCCCCGTGCGGCTCGTCCTCGGGAATCGTGCCGGCCAGGAGCTCGGTGGTCTCGTAGTCGTGGGTGACCTGCGAGTAATGGCGCAGCGCCTCGCGCGCCCGGCGTCGCGCCGTGAAGCCGCGCCACAGGTAGTACGAGAGCCAGGCGAGGCCCACGAGCGCCGAGATTCCGGGCAGGATGTAGGTCATGCCGACGTCACCACCGCCGGGCCGGCCGATGACGTCGGCGGTCTTGGCCGCCATGGAGACGGTTCCCCCGTACCAATCGGCCTGCCGGTACTGGTTCTTGGCGGCGTCCTGGATGGCGGCCTGCTGCTCCAGGGGGACCGCGACGTCCTCACCGAAGTAGCAGCCCACCTTGCGCGCCTCCGGGGCGACCGCCAGGATCACCAGGCCATCACTCCAGTAGTTGGAGTTCGACGTCGAGATCCACGGGACGTCGGTGTCGCTCGCGTGCGAGCGGGCGTACTCCAGCACCGAGTCGTTGAGGTTGTCGACATCCCAGCCCGGGACCGTGAGTACGGCGACGTGGACGTCCTGGCGGAAGCGCATCGCCTGGATCTCCTTGGCCAGTGGCTCGCTCTGGAGTATCCCGGCCTCGTCATGGACCTCCACGCTGGGATGGTGGCTGCCGCCGAAGGGCCAGATGACCATGACCGGCAGCACGGCGATGAGGGCCAGGCTCACCACCACATTAGCGACGAAGGCTGTCACCGACCAGATTCCGCCGAGCCCGACGATGCCGGACTGTTTCATGTGCTTCATCTGCTCTTCCCTTTCTTTCTGCGGACGTAGAGGCTTAACTGCTGCAAGGCTGAGTGGCGGACCCGCCTCGGAGAGCCCGAGCCGGGTCCTCTGCCGGCATCAAGTGCCCGGGAGGGTGCCGACCCGGGGATATCCCGTGCCGACACTCGGGTACCGGCGAGCTCCGGCGTCGAACGCGTTGAGGGCCGGTCCGGTGCTGGCGGCATGCAGTGACAAGACGCTCACCGATCGGCGGGTGTCGGCCGCGATCCAGGCGAGCTCGTCGAGAGCAGCCGAAGGTTGCAGCCGGCCCTCTGACAGCTCGGCGGTCATCTCGGTGAGCCGCTGATGATGGGCACGGACCTGTTCGCGCGCCTCCACCGTGCCGCCGGGTGCGAAGGCGAGGCAGTCGATCTGCTGGCACAGGCTTGAGAGCAGGCCCAGGTCCTGGAGAACCGGCCGCTGCTCGTTGTACCAGATCTGCTTCCAGCTGGAGGACAGGCTCAGAAACGCGGCACTGCCGGCGATCACGTCATCAGTCGAGTCCAGTGCCGCGCAGCGCCGCGCGAGCTCGGTGGCCCTCCCGAGCATCCCCGGCTCGAACCACTGGGTGCCCCGGGGGCTGCCGAGATCCTGCCACATCCGGGTCAGGCTGTCGTACTCGTCGCGGAACCAGCGGTAGCCGGCCATCACCCGGGCCCCATGGGACTCGCCTTCAGGAACGAGACGGGCCTGGAGCTCGGTGGCCTCGTAGTCATAGGTGACCCGCGAGTAGTGGCCCAGAGCCTGCTCGGCCAGGTGGCGCGCATTGAAGCCGCGCCACAGGTAGTAGCCGATGCCGCCGGCGCCCAGAAGAAGCAGCACGATCGAGGGTGGCAGGAGGAAGGGCGCCCACGCCGCCGCAGCCACCGGTGAGAGCACTGCCGCCAGGGCGGCAGTCACGACTGCTGAGAAGGCCAGCAGCGAGCGGATCCCGCCGAGACGAACAATGAGAGGCAGGTGCGTAGGCGGCATCGTCTTCCTCTCATCGTCCCTTGCGGCCTGGTCGGCTGGTGGCCCCATGGGTCACCCACCGCGCCTCATCCTTCCCCCGCAGGCACACCACACACCATGGGGAGAGCAACACGGGGCGTCCCCGACAAGGGGACACCCCGTGGACGTGGAACCGGGAAAGAGCCTAGTGAGCAGGTCGGCCCACCGGCAGGGTCAGACGCCCCGTGCCGGGCGGGGCAGCGCCCCGTCCGACGCGGCCGGTTCTGATTCGCATCCGTGCGACCGGCGCCGGTCTCGCGAGTGTCGGCGTGGCTTCGGGGATAGCTCTCGATCGGACCGGCTCAGGACCGGGCGGCGATGGCCTCGATCTCGACGCCTGCCCCCAGAGGCAGGGCGGCCACGCCGAAGGCGGCCCGGGCCGGGAGGGTCTCACCGGTGAAGTAGCGGGCGTAGACCTCGTTGACGGCGGCGAAGTCGGCGATGTCGGCGAGCAGGACCGTAGTCTTGACGACGTCGTCGTACCCGAGCCCGGCCTCGGCCAGGATGGCGCCCACGTTCTTGAGGACCTGCTCGGCCTGGGCCTGGATGTCACCCTCGACGAGGGCACCGGTGGCCGGGTCGAGCGGCACCTGGCCGGAGACGAAGACGAGCGATCCGGCCTCCTGGCCGGTCGAGACGCCCTGGGAGTAGGGGCCGACGGCGGCGGGGGCGTTGGTCGTGGCGATACGGCTGACGGTCATGGTTCCTCGTTCCTCCTGGACACTGGGGTTCGGCCGCGTCCCTAGTGAGCGGAGCGGCGGCCCGGGTGGCAGCGCAGCAGCGCCGACGCCCGGGCCAGACTACCCATGTCCCTCGCTTCGCCTGCTTCCTGGACTCGGGGCCGGTCGGCCGCATCCGGTCAGCTCACTCCCGCGTGGCTCCCATGTCTGAAGCAATCTTCCGTGAAGCCGCCCAGCATCCGCTCACGTGACGACCTGACCGCCCAGGACCTACGGCACTTCCCCGCGGGCCCTCGCGGCGAACCCTCCCACAACGCCGTCGTCGTCGGACATGATGCCGCCGCCGATCACCACGTCCCGGCCTCGGAACGGCCAGTGTTTCGCACAGCGAAACGGGCTGATTCAATCAGTGGTACGTGACACACTGTGCCTCATGCACGCACGCGCAGGACAGCCAGCACAGCCCGAAGACCTCATCGACGTCGACGAGGTCGTCTCCGCCTACTACGACCTCGTCCCCGACCCGACCATCCCGGCCCAGAAGGTCGTCTTCGGTACCTCCGGGCACCGCGGCTCCTCCCTGGACACCGCCTTCAACGAGGCGCACATCGTGGCCACGACCGCCGCCATCGTGGAGTACCGCCGCTCCCAGGGCACCGACGGCACCCTTTACCTGGGGCGCGACACCCACGCCCTGTCCGAGCCGGCCTGGCGCACCGCCGTCGAGGTGCTCTCGGGCGCCGGCGTCACGACTGCCGTTGACGCGCGCGGCTCCTACACGCCGACCCCGGCCGTCTCGCACTCCATCCTCCTGGCCAACGGCGCCGGCACCGAGGCCGGCGTGCGCACCGCCGGGCCGGGACTGGCCGACGGCATCGTGGTGACCCCCTCCCACAACCCGCCGCGCGACGGCGGCTTCAAGTACAACCCGCCCACCGGCGGCCCGGCCGGATCGGACGCCACTAGCTGGATCGCCGACCGCGCCAACGAGCTGCTGGCCTCGGGCTGGCAGGACGTCCCCCGCGTCCCGTTCACCGAGGCGCTCGACGGTCCCTACGTCATCAAGCACGACTACCTGGAGACCTACGTCGCCGACCTGGAGAACGTCATCGACCTCGACGCGATCCGCGAGGCCGGTGTGCGCATCGGGGCCGACCCGCTGGGCGGCGCCTCGGTGGACTACTGGGGCGCGATCGGCGAACGCTACGGCCTGGAGCTCACGGTGGTCAACCCCAAGGTGGACCCAGCCTGGCACTTCATGACCCTGGACTGGGACGGCAAGATCCGCATGGACTGCTCCTCCCCCAACGCCATGGCCTCGCTGCGCGAGAAGATGACGCCCGACGCCGAGGGCAGGACCCCCTACGACGTCGCCACCGGGAACGACGCCGACTCCGACCGCCACGGCATCGTCACGCCCGACGGCGGGCTCATGAACCCCAACCACTTCCTGGCCGTGGCCATCGAGTACCTCTTCACCCACCGACCCGGCTGGCCCGCCGATGCCGCCGTGGGCAAGACGCTGGTCTCCTCCAGCCTCATCGACCGGGTGGCTGCAGCAATCGGCCGCACCCTCATCGAGGTTCCGGTGGGCTTCAAGCACTTCGTGCCCGGGCTGCTGGACGGCTCGATCGGCTTCGGGGGCGAGGAGAGCGCGGGAGCCTCCTTCCTGCGCAAGGACGGCACCGTGTGGACCACGGACAAGGACGGCATCATCATGGCCCTGTTGGCCAGCGAGATCATCGCCGTCACCGGCAAGTCCCCCTCCCAGCTGCACGAGGAGCAGGTGGAGCGCTTCGGCGCCAGCGCCTATGCGCGCATCGACGCCGCCGCAACCAAGGAGGAGAAGGCCAAGCTCGCCGCCCTGGCCGCCGAGGACGTGACCGCCACCGAGCTGGCCGGCGAGGAGATCACCGCCCGGCTGGTCGACGCGCCCGGTAACGGGGCCGCCATCGGCGGGCTCAAGGTCACCACCGAGGACGCCTGGTTCGCCGCCCGCCCCTCGGGCACGGAGGACGTCTACAAGATCTACGCCGAGTCCTTCAAGGGCGCCGACCACCTGGCCCAGGTCCAGGAGGAGGCCAAGCAGGTGGTCTCCGCGGCTCTGGGCGGCTGACGGAGACACCGGGAGTCGGGGGCCGGAGTACCCTGACCCACACGCCCTTTCCCACGGCCTGGGATATTCTGCGCGGCGGGGGCACCTGCCGCTCCGGGCGGGGACGTTCGACGCCGTCGGGGACAGGAGTCCTGTACCCGCACGCGTGGGATGTCCCCGCCCGCATGAAAAGATGCCCGGCCGTGGCATCGGGGGGCGCGGAGCCACGGGTGTCTGTTCGACGTCGGGCGATCGACTGGTGAGAATACGGGTATGGACACCACCGGCTCCACGACCCTGCACATCCGCACGGCCCGGACGGCACCGGCGCAGCAGGCGCAGGACGCGGCCATGGCGGCCGCCCTGGAGGCCATCTGCTTCCCACCCGAGCAGGCCGCCAGCCCGACGACGATCGCCGAGCGGATGGCCCACTACGCCGACCACTTCTGGCTCATCGAGGACGAGGGCGGCACGCTGCTGGCGCTGGTCAACGGCCTGTGCACCAATGAGCCCAATCTGAGCGACGAGATGTACGAGTCGCCCACGATGCACGACCCCGACGGGACCTGGCAGATGATCTTCGGCGTCGCCACGGCGCCGGCCGCCCAGGGGCAGGGGCTGGCCACCCGCCTGCTGCGCACCGTCATCGAGACGACGCGCGCCCACGGCCGCCAGGGCCTGGTACTCACATGCCTTGATGACCTCATCCCCTTCTACGCGCGCCTCGGCTTCGCCGACGAGGGGCTGTCCACTTCGAACCATGGGGGCGTGCCCTGGCACCAGATGCGGCTCACCCTGACCTAACCGTCCCGCCGCGCAGCGCCGGACAGGGACGTTCGACGCCGTCGGGAACAGGAATCCTGTGCCCGTGCGCGCAAGACGTCCTCGGCTGTGAGAACAAGTCCCCGGCCGCACGCAGGGGTGAGCGACTAGGGTGACGGTGTGAGCCAGTCCCGCCCGTCGAGGCCGTCCAAGCACCACGTCGAGCACTCCTCCACGTCCGCCGACCACGCAGGGGGCCCTGAGCCGTCTGCGTCCTCCAAGTCGCCTGCCTCACCCGACATCGTTGACTCCACCTCACCCGACAACGCTGCCGGACCGGTATCGAACAGCTCCACCGCACCACGCCGCGCCCCCTCCCAGCAGTCTCGCCCCGGCCCGCAGGACGACATCATGCTGGCCACCGGCAGGCCCCGGCAGGTCGAGCGTCCCAAGCCCCCCACCCAGGAGCAGATCCGCCGCCAACCCGGCCGCAAGGCCTGGGTCCCCAACCAGCACGGGGCCTGGTCGATGCTGGTCCTGCCACCGATCGTCGGCTGGGTCGTGGGCGGCTTCAGCTGGGTGAACCTCCTGTTCCTGCCGGCGTGGTGGGGCGGTTACCTCACCTACTGGTCCTGGTCGCAGTGGCTGCGCACCCGCTCGGCCCGCAAGCGCGCCCTCATTATGCTGCCGCTCCTGGTCTACACCGGGTGGACGGCCTCCCTGGCCCTCATCACCCTGCTCGCGGCGCCCTACCTCATCCAGTGGGCGGTGCCGCTACTGCCTCTGTTCGCCATCGCGCTGCACCAGGTGTGGCGCGGTCACGAGCGCTCGCTGATCTCGGGACTGTCGACGACGGCGGCTGCCTCCCTCATGGCGGCCGTCACCTACAGTTTGGCGGTCCACGGTGAGGGCGGGTTCCTGGGTCTGGGGACTCCAAGCACTCCCCTGCCGGGGACCTCCCCCAACGGCGCCCTGACGGGCTGGTCCTGGATGTGGCTGGTCACCGCCCTGACGGCCGCCTACTTCTGCGGGACGGTCCCCTACATCAAGTCGATGATCCGCGAGCGCTTCAACTACGTGCTGCTGGCCGGAACGGGGGCGGCGCACGCGGCGGTCGCGGTGGTGACGTTCTGGCTGGCCTCGTCGGGGCTGCTGCCATGGGGGCACGCCGTCCTCTGGACGGTGCTGGCCGTGCGATCACTGGTCATGCCGCTGTGGCAGTGGAGCCTGGTACGCAGGCGCCACCGTCCACTGCGCCCGGGCACGATGGGCATCGTCGAGGTCGTCATGTGCGTGGCCTTCCTGGTGACCATCTCAGTCTGACAACTCGGTGCGACGACGCCGTAACCGCCTCGCCCTCTCGGCTGCACCCGCTCCGGCGGGTCTCAGTGCTCGGCGCTCCAGGCGGCCGCGGCGGCCAGGACCCTCTCGTTGTCCGATGTCGTCCCGATCGAGACCCGCACGCCCTCGCCGACGAAGGGACGCACGAGAATGCCGGCGGCGCGGAAGTGCTCGGCCAGCGCCGCCGTCTCGTCGCCCACACCGAGCCAGAAGAAGTTGCCCTGAGCATCGGGAACCTGCCACCCCTGGGCCCGCAGGGCGTCTACGACCCGGTCGCGCTCGGCGGCGACGGTGGCTGAGCGCTCGGCCGTGCGGGCCAGCTCGGTCTCCCCCAGCGCCGCGGCGGCGGCCGCCTGCGCGGGCAGGTTGACCCCGAAGGGCGTGGACACCGAGCGGATGGCGGCGGCCAGGCCCGGCTCGCACACGAGGTAGCCCACGCGCATCCCGGCCAGGGCGTGGGCCTTGGAGAAGGTTCGCGAGACCACGAGGTTGGGGGCATCGGCCAGGAGGGTGAGGGCGTCGCCGGCCTCGGGGTCGGTAACGAAGTCGAGGTAGGCCTCATCAATGAGGACGACGACGTCGCGCGGCACACCGGTCACGAGATCAGCCAGCTCGCGGGCGGTCAGGATCGTCCCAGTGGGGTTGTTGGGCGTGCAGGCCATGACCACACGGGTGCGGGGGGTGATGGCCGCCAGCATGGCGAGCACGTCGTGGCGGGCGTCGGGGGTCAGCGGGACGCGCACGGCCCTGGCTCCGGCGACGGCGATGCAGATCGGGTAGGCCTCGAAGGAGCGCCAGGGGATGACGACCTCGTCGCCGGGCCGGCAGACGGCGTCGAGCAGGTGCTGGATGAGGGCGACTGAGCCGTTGCCGACGACGACCTGCTCGGCCTCCACGCCCCACCGGCGGGCCAGCGCCTGCGTCAGGGTCTCGCCGGTCATCTCGGGGTAGCGGTTGACTCCGGCCACGGCGCGGGTGATGGCCTCGACCACCGACTCCTGCGGGGGGAAGGGCAGCTCGTTGGAGGAGAGCTTGGCGATCTCCACCGGGCTCGCGGCATCGGGCCGGGCCCCGGGCACGTAGGCGGGCAGGGCGGCGACGTCGGGGCGGATGCGGACCGTCGTCGTGGGCTGGTCGTTCAGGCCGGGAGCAGGGGAGCTCGGGACCGGTTGGCCGGTCGGCGGGGTCGCTGAGGAAGTCATATCCCCATCTTGGCATCACCTCAGGTTTCCCAGGCACAATGTCCCTATGGAGATCGTGGTACGAACTATCGGAAACGCGGCCGGCCTGTGGCTGGCCACGCGCCTCCTGTCCGGGCTGAGTGTGCCCGAGGGGGTGAGCACCGCCCAGATGTGGCTGAACCTGCTGGTCCTGGGCCTGGTGCTGGCACTGGTGAACTCGCTGGTCAAGCCCGTGGCAAAGTTCCTGACCTTTCCGCTCTACATCATCACCTTCGGGCTGTTCGCCCTGGTGGTCAACGGCACGATGCTCTCCCTGACCGGTTGGCTCACCGACCACATCGCCGCGCTCGGCACCGGCGGCTCAGTACCGCTGGGGCTGGAGGTCTCCACCTTCAGTGCCGCGGTGATCGGCTCGATCATCATCTCGGTGATCTCCTCGATCATCGCCGCGATGCTCGTGCGCCGCGAGGACTGACGAGGTCGGTCGCAGTCGGCTCCGGGAGGCACTAGCGCTCGCCCGACGGCTGCGGGGCCGGGGTCGGCAGCTCGTAGGAGGGTTTCGACGACGGCACCTTGCCCTGGTAGCCCGTGTCCTGGTTGCCGGTGGCATCCTTGTACACCCCGCTGGAGTCGGTGTCGCGCTGGACCGCGAAGGTGTACTCGGTAGTGGTCGCCCCCTGCTCACCAGCGCCTGAGGCGTGGGAGAAGGACGTGCGCCAGTCGGCCAGCTCCGGGGCCCGTTCCTCCAGGCCCTCGGTGGCCTGTGCGTAGACGTCCGAGGCGTGGGGGTAGCCGCCCATGTCCATCTGGTGGGTGTCGAGCATGGCGACCTGGCGGTGGGGACCGGTGGGCGTGGGGGCGGCGTCGAGCCCGGGGACGGCGTCACCGGCGTTCTCCAGGTGGAGGGCGTGGACGTCGTCGGGGATGGCGGCGCCCGCGGTGGGCGACCCGGCCGTGAGGACCGTGGTGATGTTGTACCGGTCCTGGATCGCAGGGTCGGCGGCGATGTTGGACACGGTGATCCCGCCCTGGGAGTGACCGTAGAGGGCGACCTCCTCTCCGGGCTGGATACCGGCCTGGCGCATGGCGGTGACGACGGCGCTCTCCATGGCCGTGGGGGTCCCGCCCACCCCCTCGAGGTTGGTGAGCAGGTCCTGCGGCTCACCGTCGCCGACGGTCCAGTCGGTGGTTCCGGGGACGTAGACGACCCAGGAGACGCGGCCGTCGGCGTGCTCGACCCGTTGGATGGAGATGACGCCGGCCTCCTCGTAGTCCTGCCCCAGGGATCCTCTGGAGGCCTGCAGCTCCTGACAGTGGGTGATCGTCTCGGAGATGCTCTGCGGAGACCTGGAGTCCTTGCCCTTGCCGGTCATGCCGGCCTGCACCGGGCTACCCAGCCCCAGGGGGTCCTTAGTGGCGGGAGGGAGCACGGTGGATCCGCTGCCGCCCACGGGGGTGACCGTGATCCCGGTCTGGCGCCCGTAGAGCCCGGCACCCAGTGCCGTCGCGTTCATCCCCAGGTACGCGGTGACGCGTTGCATGGGCGTGAGGCTGGTGGTGTCCACGGTCCGGGTCCCCACGGGCACCTGACCGGGGAGGTGCTGCGTCACCCACGGGTCGAGGCGCTCGGAGACCTGCTTGAGGTAGGCCTCGATCGTGGCGGACTCCCGCCCGGTCCTGGCCTTCTGGAGCCAGAGTGTCAGCAGAACGATCCGCACGGCGTCGTCCTTGACCCACCGGGCGGTGGCCGGGTCGGCCAGCAGGAGGTGCAGGGCCTCGGCAACGGCCTGGCCGTCCTCGCTGTCCGCCAGCTTCGCGTAGAGGGGGCTGCCGGGCGTCGTCAAGAGCGTCGCCAGGCCGGTGGGACCCGAGACCGCTGCGGAGATGCCGCGCCCCAGCGCCTGGTAGGCCAGGCCACTGTCGAAGGCCCGGATGTCCACGGGGCCCACGAGGCCGGGACCGGGCGTGGCGCCGCCCTCGGCGAGCGTGTGGGCCTGGGAGCAGGCGATGACGTCGGAGGCGATGCCGCGCAGGGACGCGGCGACATCCGAAAGGCTTCCCGCACCTTGCGTCAAGCCATTGATCGAGTGGAGAGCCATCTGGTATTGGATGTCTCCTTGCCGCCACATATGGTCGTTGTAGGCAAGGTCCTCAGCCAGCGTGGTGGTGCTCGACCCACCCACCAGCGTGGTTGACTCTCCCGACCCCGGTAGGCACTGACCGCCGCTGCTGTGCCAGGAGCTGTATGGCGGTGTGTAGTAATGAGTGGTGCCATCCTCATTCATCATGGGAAGCGGTGGAATGAGCTCAATCTCCCCAATCGCCTGGAGGGCACTCTCCTGAGCATTCTCCAGGGAGCCGGCGGTCAGGTTGAGACTGCCGGCGAGGGTATCCAGGTCATCCGTGTTCACTGAGACGCTGCCGCCCGAGACGATCGTTGGGGCCAGTCCTCCCCACATGCGCCATGGGTGGCCGGTGTCCTCCGGGGCCGGTCCGTTGTACGGGGCAGGGGGAGTCGCAGGCTCCGGGGGCAACGGATCGGAGTAAGGCGGCTTCGTCGCGTGGGGGTCCTGCTTCCAGGCGGGGTACGAGCCGCTGGGACTGTCCGTGACGACCGGGCTCATGACGGGCTCGCTCCATTGGATGAGCCGCGCGACTCCAGGGCGCCGACATTGGTGAAGGCCGTGTCATAGCGCGTCGCCAGCGTGGTCAGGAGCCCGGAGGCATTGTCCAGTGCCGTCTGGCAGGCGTTGGAGTCCGCTCCGACCCAGCTGGCGGGGACCGAGGCGGGGAACTGGGTGACGGCGGTGTCATAGTCCGCCTTCGAGCGTGACAGTGAGAAAGACATGACTCGACGGTAGGGCGCGCCTGGGACGCCCGCAGCGCCCACGATCCGCCCTGTGGATCAGCCCTGCAGACTGACGCCTGTGGCCCCCGGAATCCCGAACGGGGCGCTGGTCCTCCCGGCCCGCTCCTCGGCTGCGCGCATCCACTCAGAAAAGGACTCGGCCCGCGATCCGGTTTCCCGGATCGCGGGCCCAAGCCTCGCGAGGTCCTCCTGCGACCCGGCTTCCCATAAGGCCGGGGAGGTGGATCCTCCTTCGCCAGAGCGCTCGGTCCGGGCTCCCTAAGACCCGTTCCGAACTCGGAGACCTGCCAGTCATCGGGCTCCCCAACCCTCGTGACCGGTTCCGTCCGGCGGTAGTAACCATGTAACCGACCGATCCTGAGCGGACCCCCCGGAAACCCCTATGAACATGCTGAGAAATAGGCGCCATTCCGCCATTTCCACGTTGCCTGTGCCACATTCCGGCTGTCGCTCAGGTTATTCCGGCACTTCTTCAGGCCCTTTCCCAAGGCCTCTTCATCAAACCGAGGCGGGCGGCCGGCGCAGGCACACGACGGCGTCGGCCCGGCTGTCCTCCTGGCCGTCAGGCCCGGTGACCCGGCGCTGGCGCTCCTCAGCGACGACGACCTCCCAGCCCGCCGTCGCCTCGGCCAGGCCCGTCACCAGCTCGCCGGCCGCGTAGGTCCGGGCGTGGTGCCTGTGCCAGGGCGGGTTGACGGCGTGCACGGCAGTGAGCAGGCGCCCGCCGGGGGCGACGCGGGCGGCGGCGTCGGACAGGAGGGCGACGAGGTCGAGGGAGCCCTCCTCGGGCCCGCCGTGCACGTAGAAGCTCGTCACCAGGTCGAAGGGCCCCTCCGGCAGGCCGGCTTCGACGTCGTGCACCCGGCCGGTCACTCGTGAGGCGACCCCACGGCGCTCAGCCTCTCGACTCAGGCGTGCGACGGCGGTGGCGGACAGGTCCAGGCCGGTCACTCGCCAGCCGTGCTCGGCCAGCCACAGGACATCAGCGCCCTCGCCGCAGCCGATCTCCAGGGCGGCTCCGGGCTCCCAGTCGACGGCGAGCTCGGGCAGCCAGTTATTGGGGCGGCCCGACCAGAGCTGCTCGACCGAGGCGTAGCGCTCCTCCCAGCTCGAGGCGTGGTGACCGGCGTCGGACGGCGGCTCGGAGGGCTGATGGCGGGAGGACGTCATGGTGCGATCCTAGGCGGTGCCGGCTCACGCAGCAGGTCGCGCAGTGAAGCGCTCCGACGGCCCCACCGGCGACCGGGCCGGTCCGTACACGCCCGCCGCCTGCCGGACGAGGTCCGCGCCGCCCTGGAGACCGAGCCCATCATGCTGCCCAGCTGGGACCCGATGGCCTGAGGCTGCTGGGGCTCACGGGCGCCCGTTGGGCTCTTCGCCTTCGTCGAGGGCCCGGACGATGAGCCGCACGGCCTCCTCGGGCGGGACGTGCTCCCAGATCCGCAGCACCGTCCACCCCTCCGCCTCGGCCATCGCGGTGGTCTCTCGGTCCCGTTCGATGTTCCTCGCGAGCTTCGGGCGCCAGTAGCCGGCGTTCGTCACCGGCATCGTCGCGTGCTCGGGGCACCCGTGCCAGAAGCAGCCGTCGATGAATACGGCCACGCGCCGGCGGGTGAACACGATGTCCGCCCGCCGGCGCTTGTTGCTCCATGGCGCCATGTCCACGCGGTAGCGCAGGCCCCGGGCGTGCAGCAGTCGCCGGATCGCGAGCTCGGGCTTGGTGTCCCGGTGCATGTTGGCACGCATGGACCTGGCCACGCCCGGCGTCGACGCCCAGGACGGGGCATCGGCCCGTCCCGGCCGCCGCGGCTGCGACCTCTCCGGCTCAGTCGGCGTCGACGACGGGGTCATCGCTCCTATCCGGACGTTCTACCGTAAAGGCAATCCTGCCCTTAGGTGCCGCAGAATGGGGAATAGCAAACGAAAAGATCGTAGCAACATCCTTAGACTCCATCCTATTCGGAAGCTTTCTAGGGTCACGCTCGCCTCCAATTTTCGGGTCTGCGGCGAATGTAAGCAGCATCGCCCCTCGCTTCCCTGTGCAGTACGCTTCGGCCGACACTCCACCCGAACTATCTGGATTTCCAGCCATGGCCTCAATAGCGTCACGCTGACGGAATGAACTTCCAGAGAAACCCCCACGAGAACGACGAGTTCTTTTGAGCACGCGGAGCTTTATTCCTTCGACGGTTTTCTCTGACACACTCTCGAGTACAGGAAGAAGAACCGCCCAGTCCTCAAGCTTTCCTTCGAGCATCGCCCGACGTATCATCTCCAGATGAGGGAAGAAGTCGAACTGCTCCATCCAAGAGAAACCCTTCAGAACCGCAAACATTTCCTCGGCAGTAACGACGGCGACCCGCCCATCGAACTTCCCCATACGCTTGGTCCTCGGGTCCAGATAATTGAAGGACTCAATCGGTCCGAACAAGTCACGCTCGAACCACGGCCGAACGAGTGCGAAGTGCTTCGCATTCGTCTCTCCGCTCCCCCGCTCAGGTTGGCGCGGGAAGTCCTGAAGCTTACCGCCGATACCACCAAAACTAAGTTTACTATTGTACATCTTCTTCGCATTGTACATCTTGTTACGACTCGTGGGAAGCAACCATGGCAAATGCTGGAACACCAATGGCGGAATATCGATGGGACGGATGAGGGGGCGACCTTCTTCATCAACTCTGGCAAAAATCGCGAGCTGCTCACGGAATTGCTCCTCATCCCGCATGATCGCCCCGAATGCCTCGTAGAGGTCATACATCGCCTCCCCGGCCCCCTTGACACTTCTGGCCATGTACAGCCTCACCAGATCAGGGTATCCACGCCTGTAGCCGAACCACCGCCCCATCTGCATGAGGGCGTCCCCCTGAGTCGACCTGCGCTTGAAATAAGTGATGGTCAGCCCCTCGAGGGTGAACCCCCGACTGAGCTTCGTGCCGCCGACGAGGATTCGCCAGACCCGATCCCTTTGGAAGTCTACCTGGTTGTACTGCTGGTCCTTGTCACCATTGACGATGACGACCGGGTCGGTGGCGCCGGCCATGACGAGGTCGAGCACCTCGCCGATGAATGGAGCCACGTCTTCGAAGGATTCCGGAAGGGGCAGGTCGCCCTCCCACTGCCGAGCGGCGGAGACGATGGCGAAGTCCTTATCGAAGAGCTTGCGCAGCGCATCATTCGATACGGGGGACCCGTATCCCGCCTGCTGCCACAGGCGGCGGATCCGATCCCCGAGCTCGGCGTGCTCCGTCTGCTTGACGGACTCGTGCACCAGCATCGTGTGGTGACGGAAGGCCCCCTCCAGCGCGGGTCTTCTCGTCGCTCTCCACAGCTTGATCGCCCCGGTGAGCACGAAGGCGTTCAGGGCCTCGCGCAGCTCCTCCTCCACACGCTGCGGATTGGTGTCGTCGTCACCGCTCAGACTGCGGACGAAGGCCTTCTCGTTCGAGACGGCCGGATCATTCTTCTCCTCATCGTTGAGATCCTCGAAGTCGTGATAGGCCCGACCTCCCCGGTATGCCTCCGGGGCGCTCAGGCTCACGATGAAATCGCGGGGGAAGATGTCCTC
Organism: Actinomyces naeslundii; assembly: GCF_001956585.1. Taxonomy (GTDB): domain Bacteria; phylum Actinomycetota; class Actinomycetes; order Actinomycetales; family Actinomycetaceae; genus Actinomyces; species Actinomyces naeslundii. The sequence continues at coordinate 169,923 of NZ_MSRR01000010.1, forward strand.
GGCGTCCTCCGGTGAGACGAAGACGTTCGCGAAGGGTGTCGCGGTGTAGCCGACGTACTGGGCGCGGCTGAGCCGGCGCATGAGCTCAGCGATGAGCCGGTTGATCGCGGTGCGCTTTTTCCTCGTTCCGGCGCTGTCCGGCTTGACCGTGTTGACCGAGGCCTGATCGGCCTCATCGTCAATGATGAGTGTTGGAATTTCGTTCAATGGCGCCTTGATGCGTCGCAGATCATTGACCAGTTTGCCGAGCACGGTCTTGTTCTTCTTGACGACGGCGATGCGTACGCGGGTCCGATGGATGTTGTCCACGTGCCACATGGGCCGTGCGGGATTACTGAGCTCATGCGCGGCCCGCGGATCGAGCGTATCAAGACCGGCCTTGAGTAGCTTGTAGTCATCCTTAGCGCCGGTCAGGCGACAGATGGCCGGAACACCCGTTTCGGTGAATCCGGGACCGTAGGAGACGAATCGCCCCGCCTTCCAGTCGACGTCATCGGTGCTCACGTAGTCGACGTCCTTCAGGAGGTCCTCGTCCTCCTCACTGATTCCCCCGAGGATGTTCTCCCTCCCGATGAGCTCCATGTCGAGTCGGCGCTGGGTCTGGGAGCGCAGGATCTCCACAGTTCCGGTGAGCACGATGATGAGCCGGTAACCCGCGTCGATGGCCTTGGCGATGACACCGGTGAAGTTGGCGGTCTTGCCGCTCTGGACGTGACCGACGACCAGCCCCTTCGACTGGTAGGCCTCAGCCCGTGAGGGATCGGCGAGGCGGCCGACGATGTCGGTGGTGGCCGAGTCGATGCTCGCCACTGCTTCAGGCGGCAGCCTCTTCTCCAGCAGTGACCGGTAGCCGTCCCAGTAGAAGTGGTGCGCCCGTCGCCGCTCCTCGTCGTACCAGGGCTCCCTGTCGGATGCGGCGATGACCATCGTCCTATCGATAAAGACCGGGAAGGCCTCGTTGATGCGAGACGCCACGTCGTCGTTCACTCCGAGCCGCTTCATGACGACCGCCCGCCGTTCAGGGGTGCGGGCGGCAGTCCCGCCAGTCCAAGCAGCATCGCTCTCCGCGTCCCACATGCTGAGCCGGAGGTGGAACGTCCTTCTTCCCGGGGCGTTGCGATCAGCACCCAGGATGAGCTCAGCGAGCTCTTCCCGTTCGATCCTCTCCCCAGCGACCTGGAGGAAGGCCGACACAATGTTGTGCAAGTCCATCGGTTCGTCCATGCCCGTGAGCGCCTGCTCAAGTGCCCGGTCGTACTTGTCAATGCTCATGTCTCAGTCCTTGTGCGTGGGTGCGGTGGTGAACTCGGCGGGTGCGGTCCCCTCGGGTTCGAGGTCGGTGACGTCGATCCGGTAGTCGATGCTGCGGACCAGTTCGGGGCGGGTCACGATCCGGGAGAGTCCTGCGGAGGTGATCGCCGGGAAGGCCTCATCGACGGTGTAGAAACGAGGTTCGCTGCGGACCAGGAGGCGCGTCGTGTAGAGCCGGTCGGCCTGGGCGTCCTCCCATCCGCAGTCGGTGAGTCTGTCGTCGAAGTCCGTGCGCCCGGACCGCAGCCGCCGGCGAATGCGCTCGATGAGCTCGGGGAGGGTCTCCCCGTTGCCGGCCGCACCGGCTCCTGTCACCTGCACCGACATGAGATGCAGCGGCCGCCCCGGTGTGGGGGTCAGCTGGCCGAGGCCGTGGATGACGTGGATGCGTCGCTCACTGCGGGTGGTCTTGACCTCGACGTCGGCCTCGCCGAGGACGAAGTCGTGCTCCTCTGCCCGCGGCCCCAGCCAGGCTGCCAGCGCCTTCGTCTCCCCGACTCCGTCGATGAGCCGATCGAGCGCCACCAGTTCACCGAACAGCCCGATCTCCTGGTCCTCGCTCAGCCTCGGTGCGCGCGCGAGCAGTCCTCGGAAGGCGTCGAGCGCCACGTGGAGCGCCCGCTCCAGGTCGTCGCCCTGCTGGAGCTGGTCGGTGACTGCTTGGAGGAGGGAGTAGGCCTCGTACTCGATGCCCTTGGCCTCGACGGTGACGCGGAACCAGACGGTCTCGTCCCCCGGCTCCTCGACGATGTCGGTGCGGATCATCCGGTAGGCGGAGACGTCGATGTCCGAGCCCGTCGCCGGTGTGCGCAGCGTCAGCTCCCCGCGAGGAGGGTCGATGCCCAGGACGCAGAGGGGCTCCTCGGCGAGACGCTGCTCAGCGGGGTGCCCGGCGTCGAAGTAGGCGGCCAGGGTCTCCGGGGTCAACGCGTTTCGGTCGTCGGGATGCTCGTTCATCCTCTACTCCTTCTGGGCGCCGCGACGCCGGAGCTCGTCGGCGAGGGCGGTCTCGATGATTCTCTCGAAGGCCTCGATCTCACGCTTCTCCCGCCCACCCAGGTAGGCCCCCTCGAAGAAACGCGAGTAGAGCAGGAACACGAGGGTCTTGAGCAGCGGGGCGTCCTGGGGGTCGCTGCTGGTGGAGAACACTCGCCGGTGGCGCTCGTTGATCTTGAGCAGGCGCTGCTCGTGGTCCACTTCGACCAGGCCGTTCTCCGGCAGGCGCTCCCACCGGATCCTGATGGGTTCGGCGTCGGCGAATTCGACGGAGTCCTGGATGGCGTCGTAGACGTCCCGGCTGAGGCCTCCGCGCGGCTCGACCAGTCGGATCGGGCGCGGCTCCCTCCGGCGCCCCTCGGTGGCCGCACTGCGGGCGGAGGCGAGGAGCGCTGAGAAGGTTCCGATGTCCTGCCCCACGGAGGCGTGGACGGCCCGTCCCATCTCCGGTTCCAGGACGACGCCGCTCTTCTCCGGGTTGATCCGGACGACGTCGAGCAGCGCGTCTCCGACATCGAGGGAGATGCGCAGGTTCGCGTAGTCCCGACCGCCGTCGATGATGGAGTTCCAGCCGCCCAGCTGCAGCAGGCGGTCATTGCGGTAGACGTACAGTCCCTGGCCGCCCTCGGCCGGGGAGAGCCTCCGTGAGGCCTCGACTCCCGGGGCCTCGAGCACGGCGCCCTTGAGGATGACGGCGGTCAGGTCGAAGGGGACCTCGCCCACCTCACCGGCGAGTCGGTATGGATGCGCGGCAGAGGCATCCAGGGCGAGCGGATCGAGGGCCCGCACTCGTCTCACGGACCCCGCCCGTCCCAGGCCGAGGTCGTACTCGTCGACGGCGATCTCGACGTCCCCCCGGGCGATGATCCTGTGGAAGACGAGTCCGAGGTGACCGCGGATGCTCTCGACGAGTCGGCTGAGCCAGGAGCGCCGCTCGTCCCGGTCCGGCGCGACCACCGCGGTACGGAACCCCCGCCAGCGGACGACGGTCCCGCTCAGCGGCGCGGCATCGGTCATGCGCACCAGGGACCCCTCGAGGACCTCGCCCACCTGACCGGCGTCGAGGCTCTGCACGAGGGTGGGCTCCTCCCTCGTGATGCGCCGGCCGACGGGAACGCCCCCGATGGCCCGGGCGTAGACGTCGAGGGTGTCGGCCTGGCTCAGGGAGGCGGCCTTCAGTCCGAGCCCGTAGTGGCCCAGGTCCGTCTCGCCGTAGTCACGACGGCGGGAGAGGGCCATGGCTGCATCAATGCCGGCCTCGTCCATGCCGTGGCCGTCGTCGATGACGAGCATGCCGGTGACGTAGTCGTCATCGGTGAGGATGCGGATGCGTACCTGTGAGGCTCCTGCGTCGATGGAGTTGTCGACGAGGTCGGCGAGCGCCGTGGGGAGCTCGTGATGGGCTCCCAGGGCGTCCGCGATGGACGGGTCGGGCGGAACGGTCCGGGAGGAGACCGCGGCGATGTCCTCCATGGTCACCCCTCGTTGAATCGGCCCGGTTTAAGACCGAGTGTGCGGGCGTTCTCCGCGACCGTGCGCACGGTGTCGGCATCGAATCCGTTGTAACGGGTCGCGTCGATGGAGACCTCGATGTTGAGGCTGTCCGCGCCGCCGGCTTTCAGGTGGGCGATGACCTCATCGGCCAGCAGCGCGAGCTGGGCGGCGATGTCCTTCCCGGGGTCCAGCTCGGCCACTCCCTCGAATCTCGAGTTGGCGACGGGCTGCGGCTCGGGTGCCGGGGGGACGGCGCGCCCGTCGCGGTGGGAGCCGGATCGGGTCACGGTGGCGTCGGGTGCGGCGCCCGTGTCGTCGGCGGGTCCGGGCTCGCGCGACCCCGCGGCCGCGGCAATCCTCCGCTCCTCCTCCTCACGGCGGCGCTGCGCACGGGCGAGCGCGGGGGCGACGAGAAGGGTCGTATCGGTGATCCTCGGCGCCTCGTCCTCCAGCGGGAGGCGCAGGTCGAGGAAGTCGCCCCGCTCGGTGTCGTAGTCGGCGGCGAGGGCGAAGCCGACGCTCTCCCAGCCGATGTCATCCATGACGGAGGCGACGGCCTTCTCCAGCACCCTCCGGTCCCGGAGGCGCGGCATGTAGGGGTAACGGGTGAAGTAGGACCACAGCTCGCCGACGGTGATCCTGCCCCCGTTCCATCGGGCACGAAGGTTCGTCCCCCCGAGCTCAAGGGCCACGGCCGTCGGGGTGATGTCGGTCAGGACGATGTCCTGCTTGCCGAGCCTGAGGCCGGCGCGCACGGCGATCCGCTGCTCGTCCCCCTCGATCTTGATCGGCTCGATCTTGAAGGGGCGGCCGCCGTCGTCCTGGACGGGGTGGAGCGCCCAGATCCACGCACCCGCCACGGAGCGCTCGGCGACGCTCTGGGTGTCCCGCCTCTTCTGGCGTGCCTGCTCGGCCTGGCTGAGCGTGAGGTCGTGGTCGCGGATCGACTCCTCCTTCGCCATCTCCGACCACGCCATGTGGATGCGCAATGCCTGCTCGGCCTCGGCCCACCGCCCCTCGTCGGGGGCGACCGTGATGAGGGTGTTGACATGGTTGCGGGGCGCGGAGCCGCGATGGTGCAGGAGCTCCTCGGTGAACTCCCTGCCGGGCCCGGTCACCTGCGAACTCCGCCCGTTCCTGGCGGCGACCGTGCAGTCCGGGCCGAGGATGACCAGTGTCGTCTCCTGCTTGTCGGGGACGTCCCCGGTGGATGCCGGGGCGACGATGACATGGGCGAACTCGGGGACGCGGGCACCCGCCGCCATTCCCTTGAGCATGTCGACCGCCTCCCGGGCGACGTCGGCGGTGTCGAGGGAGGCTGCCCGGTCGACGACCATCCGGTTGATCGACGGCTGCCGGTCGTACCAGCTCCGGGTCCCCTGGTTGTAGACGTAGGTGGCTCGGTCGGTGAGCATCTGCAGGGAGGAGCCGAAGTTGCCCAGGGTGTCCCCGGGCATGGCCACGCCGAGGAAGAGGCGCTGACGGTCGATGCCCTTGTGGGCGGTGTCGAGGGTGGCGGCGGAGCCGAGGAACAGGGTGCGGGCGATGCGCCGGGTCAGTGCCCGTCGTCCGAACAGCTCTCGTTCCCTGTCGATGCGCAGGGGGGTGGCGTTCTCGCCGTCGATGTCGGTCTCGATGATGGTGCGCCAGGCGTCGTCGAGGTAGCCGGCGATCTCGTCGCGGACGGCGTCGTCGTCGAAGGGGATGGAGCCCGGCATGATGAGGGGGGCGTCATCGTCGGCCTGGACCAGGGAGTGGACCACGGCGCTCATGAGGCGCAGGACGCCGCGGGTGCGCTGGAACCGTTCCAGGGAGGACCAGTCGCCGTAGAGCCGGTCGAACAGCTCGGGGTGGATGGGGTAGGCCTCGCGCAGCCGCCGCTCGTAGTCTGGCTGGAAGGTCTCGGAGGGCAGCTCGCCGCGCTGCCCCCGGTAGTAGTCGACGAATCGTTTGATGGTGGCGTCGCGCTTGCGGAGGGCCTCGGCGTCGAGGTCGGTGAACAGGCGCCGGCGCACGATCTCGAAGCTCTCCCCGGAGGTGGCGGGGCTCCAGTTGTGGGCCACGCGTCCGACGACGTGCTGGAGCCGCTGGAGGGCCTCGCGGCCGCCGTCGCCGCCGATCTCGAGCTCGGAGGCGCGGGTGACGGTGCCGTCCTGGCGGATGTCGGAGGCGGGGATGGAGACGAGGAGGAGGGCCCCGGGGGTGCCCTGGACCGCGGCGGTGAGCTCCTGGGCGAAGGTGAACTGGGTGTCGAAGCTGCCGCCGGTCAGGCCGTCGCGCCGGTACAGGCCGCGGGCGTAGGCGACCCACTCGTCGATGAGGATGAGGGCGGGGGTGTGGCGGCTGATGAGGGTGCGCAGGGCGGCACCGGGGTTGGTGCCGGTGCGGTCGGCCTGCGCGATGAGCTCGTGGGCCTCGGCGCCGCCGAGCTGCCAGGCGAGCTCGCCCCACAGGGTGTGAACGACCGTTCCGTCCAGCTTGGTGGTGGGCTGCCCGGGGGAGATCTCGTTGCCGACGATGGCGACGCGCCTGACGTCCTCGGGGATCTCGGTGTCGGCGAGCAGCTCCTGGACGTCCTGGGTGAGGTCCTTGAGCGGGGTCGGGCCGGCCAGGTGCCAGGCGGCGAGCATGGAGTGGGTCTTGCCGCCGCCGAAGGTGGTCTGAAGGTTGATGACGGCCTGGGCGTTGGGGTCCCCGGACAGCCGCCGGGCGGTCATGGTCAGGAGGGTCTTGAGCCCCTCGGTGAGGTAGGTGCGCTTGAAGAAGCCGGCGGGGTCGCCGTACTCCTCACTGCTCTCCCCGTGCGCGACCTGGTGCAGGTCGGCGGCGTACTCGGCCTGGCCGTAGCTGCCGGAGACGATGTCGGGGTGGGGGCGGACGACGTCCTTCCAGGGTGCGAGGCCGTTCTCCCCGAGGCCGGGCATGGCGACGGCACTCGCCCGGGTGTCGCGCCTGGTGGCGGCGTCGAAGGTGGAGTGCAGCGCGTCCCGTTTCATGGCGCGGACCTGGTCGGCCTCGGCGGGGGCGTTGATGGCCCGCAGGAGGCGCTCGGCGGTGTCGAGGGCGCGGTAGGTGTCGTCCATGCTGAAGGGGCTGTTGTGCGCCCATTTGTTGCGGACCTCGCGCAGCTCGCCGGCGAGGTTCTGCTCACCGCGGGAGAGGATCCCGCTGAAGAGGAATCCGAGGTTCCCGATGCGTTCGGTGATGATGCGCAGCTGGCACTGGGGGTCGGCGGGTTCGTAGGTCCGATCCGGCCTGCCGTCCTTCCAGGCGAGGAGGTCGGTCCAGGTGCTGGCGGCGGGCAGCTTCGGGGCGACGGCGACGGCGATCCAGGGCTCCAGGGCCCCGGAGAGGATCTCGATGGCCCGGCCGATGCGGTCCCGGTTGGAGGTGGCGGACATGTCAGTGGTTCTCCAGGGTGTCGAGGTCGAGTGCGGTCTGGATGTCCGAGCCGGTGCTCTCCGCGGTCCGGGCCGCGGCGGCGATCTCCGGCCAGGAGCCGCCCAGGGCGTTGAAGAGGAGGCCGGCCTCGGTCCAGCCGTGCTTCTCGGCGAGGGAGTAGAGGCGGTAGGCGAGGGACTGGAGGATGTCAGCATCCAGGCCGCGTTCGTCGGCGGCGGAGAGGAGCCTCCCAGCCTCATCGATGCCGCGCCGGTCGAGGGCCCGAGCGAGGTGGAGGACCACCTCCCAGTGAGAGATGCGGTCGTCGGTGCGGGGGTCGTAGTCGTCGGGGAGGTCGGCGGGGGCGATGAGGCCGACGCGGCCGCCGCCGGAGGTGAGGACGCCGGAGCGCTTGAGGGCGTCGATGGAGGCGTTGCGGGCGGAGGCGAGGGTCTCGGCCTCCCCGTAGGGGCCCTCGGTGAAGCCGTGGGCGTCGAACCAGGTGAGGCACCAGCGGGTGTCGGGGTCGAGGTCGCCCTCCTGCTCGCCGAGGACCTCGTCGAGCACGGCGTTGATCTGGGTGAGGGCCTCGGAGACGCTCATGTCGGTGCCGTCGGGGCTGATGACGCGGGCGTAGCGAGAGAAGACGCTCATGCCGGGGCCGATGGCCGCCTGGGCGAGGTCGACGGGGGCGATACCACCGCTGCGCAGGGTCTCGACGGCCTCGGGAAGAGTGCGGCGCAGCTCGCGCATGAGGCTGCGGCGGTCGGTCATGGGGGCGTCCTCGGGACGGGGTCGCAGCACGAGGACGATGGAGGAGGCCAGGGCGTTGGTCCCGGAGGCCACCATGCGGTTCCCCAGCTCGGAGCGCATGGGCCAGGTGGCGGTGATGCTCCAGCCGGAGCGGATCATGCCCTCGAGGATCGTGGACCAGCCCGTGGATGTCCGTCCATCGACGCTGGTCTCCGACTGCTTGAAGGCGTAGTAGACCGTCATCGGGTAGTCCCGGTTGGCGCTCCGACGGGCGTTGGCGAAGACGGTGCGGAAGCCGTCCTCGAAGAAGTCCCTCGCCCCGTCCCGGCCGCCGTGACGGTACTGGTTGGCGACCAGCTCCTCGGCCTTGGGGACGAGCATGGTGGAGAAGAGGGAGGGGTGGACGTCCTTGAGGGAGCGACGCAGCCAGACGTAGAAGAAGTCGGAGAGGTCGGAGTAGCCGATATTGTCGTAGTACGGCGGATCTGTTGATACAACGGAGTTAAAATAACTTCTGTCGGCCGCATCAGACTGCGCAGCAAATCCAACAAAGCTAGCAACACGAAGACGCCCTAAAACTTCACAAATACGCCCAACCGATTTCTCGAAGTCACCCCTGGAACCAGCAAAAGGATTCGCCTCAGCGAAATCCCAACTCATCGGTATAGCCTGTCGAGCGAATACATCACGAACAGTTTCTTTCGACGGACTCGCATCCCATGTGCACACAGACGCATTCGCACCAATAATCTGATCCAGAGAAAACGCGAGATACGTCGTCACCGCATCTGCATAGGCGGTTGCGCCAACACCTCCCGCTTCGAGGCGTTCCCCCTCGCTCATCCCGCTGGCGAGAGCGTCCCGCAGCACCTGCTCGCGCGCCTCGCTCACCAGATCCGAGAAGGTGGTCAGCGCAGTCAGCTGACGCTTGGTGAAGGCATCGCTCCAGGTCGGCATTCCGTACATCGGAAGCCGGTCAACGTCATGATTACGCGTGGGCACCTCCTGACTGGGGACGTCGACGGGGCGTGGAACACTCAACGCCGCCTCGCTGTGTTCCCCAGTCGGTTCTAGATACTCCCTTCGCCGATCACCCTCTGCCGCAATCGCAATGAGTTGATGCCCCAACCCCCGGGTTACGGCCTGCTGACGAATATAGGCGCTGTCGATCAGGGAGCTGCAGGCCAGGCAGCGCCCCTTCCCTCCGGAAATGGTCCCATCGTTCTGCTTCGTCGGCGCCAGCTTGGGATCGTGGCCGATGGAGTATTCGACGTGGCCATCGACGACCGTCGGGACGATGTAGGCCTCCTTGCCCTTCTTCTTCCCCAGCCACCACTTCGAGACGAGGGGCGTCTCGATGCCGCAGGCCGGGTTGGGGCAGGTGACGGTCCGTGCCCAAATCCAGGCGATGACGGTCGCCGTCGAGCCGTCAGGCAACTGCGCCGACGGGTAGAGGTGGCCGATGCGCCTCCAGGCCTCCTCACGCATCCACTCCCCGTAGCGGCGCACGTCCTCGGCCAGGCCGTGCGCGCCGGGCCAGCTGCGCGTGCCGTCGTCGGCGCCGGGGAAGACCGGGGCTCGGCCGGCGAAGCGCGGCGGGATCTCGATGAGGGCCTTGTTGATGAGGACGGCCACGGGGTTGAGGTCGGAGGCGTGCGCCTCCAGGCCGAGCCGCTGGGCCTCCAAGGGGATAGAACCGCCTCCGGCGAAGGGGTCGAGGACCGCGGGGGGCTCCTCCCCCGTGGAGCGCCGGATCTCCTCCCTGATCTCACGCATGAGGTGCTCATCGCCGATGTTGTCCCAGTTCACCATGCGGGTGATGAGGGTGAACAGGCGGCGGCGCTCCGCCTCCACGGCCCGCTCCGCGGCGGACTCCGGGTCGGCCTCGCCTTCGGCCCGGGCCGCCTCCAGGAACTCCTCGTAGCGCTCGGAGGGGTCGTCGACCAGCTGGGAGAAGAGCACGGCGCGCGAGGTGGCCGTGGGCTTGCGGGACCACCACAGGTGCAGTGTGGAGGGATGCCCCTTGCGGATGGATTTCTCCCGAGCGGACTGCTGGTTGATGGCGTCGAGAGGCAGCGCCACCTCAATGAGCTTCCTGGGCACGGGAGTCCTTCCTGTCGACGGAGAACGGGGAATTCTCCGCGGGTGTGAACGGGAACATCCTACGACCGCCCTCCGACACGAATCACACCCTTGAACTGACGGTGAGCCTCGATTCGGTGTCGTACCGGCCGGCTACCCTGATTCCATGACTGCCCGCACCATCCGCGTCCTCGACCTCTTCGCCGGGGCGGGAGGTCTCACCGCGGGCTTCCACACGGCGTCGTCGCGCTTCCGCAGCATCGCCGCAGTCGAGATGGACCCGGAGGCCGCCGCCTCCTACCGCGCGACCTTCCCCAAGACGGATGTCTACGCGGGCGCCATCCAGGACTGGCTCGCCGAGGGGACGATCCCCGCCGGCGTCGACGTCGTCGTCGGCGGTCCCCCGTGCCAGGGGTTCAGCACGCTCGGCAAGCGGGACGCGGAGGACGCCCGCAACCGGCTCTGGGAGCAGTACGCCCAGGTCATTCAGAGGGCCAGGCCCAAGTACTTCGTCGTGGAGAACGTGCCCGCCTTCGGGAAGTCGCCCCAGTACCGGGACTTCCTGGCCGCCACCCGGCCCGGGGAGTTCCTCGAGGACTACTCCTTCGACTTCCGCGTCCTCAACGCCGCCGACTACGGCGCCCCGCAGGCGCGCAGGCGCGCCGTCCTCATCGGGCACCGCTACGACATGGCCGTCCCCGGGTTCCCGGAGCCCACGCACTCACCCGACGGGGGCGGCGACCTGCCCCCGTACCGGACGGTGCGACAGACGCTGCTGGGCGTGCCCGCGCAGCCCGACATGGACGAGCGCTTCGACCAGCTCCGCACCCGAGTCGGCTCACGGCGGGTGCCCGGCGCCTTCTCCCCCCGGGAGCTGCACGTCTCCCGGGGCTACAGCGACATCTCACTCGAGCGCTTCGCGAAGATCCCCGAGGGCGGGAATCGGGCGAATCTCCCGGACAATTTGAAGGCCCCCTGCTGGCTCCGGCACACCTCCGGATCCATGGACGTCATGGGGCGCCTGCACTGGGACCGGCCCTCCGTGACGATCCGGACCGAGTTCTTCAAGCCGGAGAAGGGCCGCTACCTCCATCCCGTGGAGAACCGAGCCATCACCCACTACGAGGCGGCGCTCCTCCAGGGATTCCCAGACACGCACCGATTCATCGGCTCCCGCACGTCCATCGCCCGGCAGATCGGCAACGCCGTCCCCATCCCACTGGGTGCCGCCATCGCGCGGCAAGTCCTCGCACAATTCTGAGGGCGAGCCCGAGTACTGGGGCAGTCGTGCACTCCAGGCAGCTCGGACCAACAGGATCAGTCCTGGGCGCCATCGGCGTTCTTGCGGCATTTTCCCGACATTTTCCGCCCTTTTTCGGGCGGACCGTCCCAAGCGAGTTCACATCTGCTCCAGTTAAGGTTCGCCTTGGAAAGAGATCAGATCATCAGGAGACGGACACGCAGATGGCACGTGGAGGACGGGGATTCCAGGGTGCGGTGCTCAAGGCGCTGCGCGTGCCGGAGCACAGGCTCACGGTCACCGGAGTGCGCGATCTCCCGCCCTACACGGAGCTGACCGTGCAGAGCCCGAGCCTTCTGGGTGCCGGAGGCCCCAACCTGCCACCCACCGCCTGGGTGCGCATGTGGATCCCGCAGGGCGGCCGGGAGTATCAGCGCGCCTACACGCTCACCCGCATCAACCGGGCTCAGGCCAGCGCCACGCTCCTGTTCCTGCACCACGAGCCGGACGGGCCGGCGTCGCAGTGGTCGAAACAGGTCAGGCCCGGGGCCACCGTGGCCGTCCAGGTCATGGGCGGCACCAGCTATCGCTCGCCGTCTCACGGCGACCGGATGCTGCTGGTGGGCGACCGCGCCTCCGCCCCCGCTCTCGCCGACGCCGTCAACGCTGCCCCGGCGGGCAGCCTGGCCACGGTCATCATGCTGGCCCCCGAGGCCGGCTACCTGCCCCTGGCCGCGCGCGAGCACAAGCTCATCCGACTGGCCCCCGAGATCTCCGACGACAGGCTGCTGGCCGCCGTCGACCACACCTTGTGGGCGGACACCGGGGACATCTCGCTCGACTGGGTCTGGATCGCGCTGGAGAGCGACGCCACCAAGGCGGTGCGGCGCCACCTGGTCGCCTCGGGCATGAGCCGACGCAGCATCCAGCACCAGGCCTACTGGATCCGCGGCCGCGCCATGGGCGTGGCCTCCGAGACCTGACCCGAGGAGGCGGCACCGGGCGAGGAGCGGACTTATCCTGGAGCCGTTCATCGTCGCGATCTGTTCACCGAGGTGCTCTACATGCGACTCATCAAGCTCGCCATTCTTGTCCTTACCCTGACCGTCCTGGTCACCTCAATCGGGAACCTGTTTCTCGGGTGGCAGTTCAGCAGCCTCAACACATCGCTGTGCATGCTCCTGCTCGGCCTGGTTCTGCTGCAAGCCCAGACCTCAGATCCGGGCGAACGCAACCTGTCGCCGTCGGGAATCCGGTTGCTGGGGATCGCCGGACTCGTCCTCTCCGGGCTCGTTCTCGCGCGCGGCCTCTACCGGTCCGACGTCGTCGCGCTCCTCATCCTGCCCGAACTGGTTCTGCTGGGTTACGTCCTGGTGCGCAGCCTGAGGGACCGGCGGCCCCGTGAGGTCGCCGCAAGCAATCCCTCGCCCCGATAAGCCGGCCCCGGCCACCAGACTCCTCGACGAGGTCGATCGAGAACGTACTTCCGCCGCGAGGACTGCGTCTTCCCGCAGATGACTGGGAACAGACCTCAGTCATCTGCGGGAGAAGTACGTCGTCGTCAGGAATCGCAGTTCTCGGCACGTGCCGTTCGGGGGAGGGGCCGCCGCACGCATCGGTAGCGGCGGCGCCCCGGCCAACGCGGGTCCGACGGCGCAGGACCGATATCGAAGTCGAGCGCCCGGTAGAAGCCGACGGCGTCGTCGTCGGTCTCGGCGACGACCGGCTCAGCCCCACCAGCCAGGGCATCGACGAGCACCCGCCCAACCCCGCCGCCACGCAACTCCGGAGCCACAGCGATGTACTCCAGGACGACGCCATCGGGTCGAGACACGTAGGCGGCTACCGACGTGGGCGCACCCTGCAGACCCGTGCCCACGACCTCCATGAGCGCTAGCTCCTCAGCAATGATCCTGCGCAGCTCGACGACGGGCAGTCCCGCAGCCTCGCGCATAAGCGCCAGCATCTGCTCACTGGCCAGGTCTTCCCCCACCAGCCGTCTGACCGTTGGTCTCGTCGACATCCGCGCTCCCTCCATGGGCTCGTGATCTCTGGGCGACACAGCACTTATGACATCACAGATGCCATTGGATTTTCTCTGGTCAGAGCCAATTTCAGGGATACAGGACCGACCTGCCGTACAGGTTGACGGCACCCGGGCAGCGCTCCCCATCAGTAATGACGGACCGATTGTTGAAAATGCCACAAGGATCCGGCAGGATTTCACCTGGTCATACCATTCCCCACCATGTCCGCCCCTACGAGGTCATCTACCATGCGACTCCTCCCCTCAGTCGTCTTCACGCTTGCCACCACCGTCCTGGCCCTCACCATCGGTGGCGGCCTGTTCGGCTGGCAAACCTCCCTCCTGACGCCCCTGAGCCTGTTGACGGTCAGTCTCATCCTCCTCCAGGCCCAGCACGTTCAGCGGGCCGAGCCGTCCCAGCGCATCCCCGGCCCCTCGGTCCTCGCACTGGCCGTCATCGGCCTCGGGCTGGCGATCGCCCTGCTCGGCTACGGCGTCTACAACCACGACGCCGCGGCCGCCATCAACCTGCCGGCAGCCGGCGTCCTGCTCTACGTGATCGTGAACGCCTACCGCCGGCGCAAGCCCGCCTCACAGCCCGTCTTCGCCACCACCCCGACGGCTCCTCTCGCAGAGATCGGCGGCAACCTGCCACAATAAGCGGCATGGTCGACCTCTCCATCGTCTCCCCCGCCATTGCCCTGGGCCCCCTGGACGGCCGCTACCGCGCCGTCGCCGCCCCGCTGGTCAACCACCTCTCCGAGGCCGCGCTCAACCGAGCCCGCCTGCAGGTCGAGGTCGAGTGGCTCATCCATCTCACCGACGGCGGCGTCCTACCCGGCGCCCCTCGCCTGAGTGAGACGGAGAAGGCCTACCTGCGCGGCGTCGTCGAGGACTTCGGGGCCCAGGAGATCGCCGAGCTCGGCGCCATCGAGGCCGAGACCCGCCACGACGTCAAGGCCGTCGAGTACCTCCTCAAGCGGCGCTTGGCCGCGGCCGCCCAGGCCCCCGGCGTCGTCGGCGCCGACGGCGGCCCCACCGCGCTGCCCACGGTCGGCGAGATCGTCCACATCTTCTGCACCAGCGAGGACATCAACAACCTCTCCTACGCCCTGACCATCCGCGCCGCCATCGAGCAGGTCTGGCTGCCGGCAGCCAGAGGACTGGTCGAGGACCTGGCCGCCATGGCCCACGATTACGCCGACGCCGCCATGCTGGCCCGCACGCACGGCCAGCCGGCCACCCCCACCACGCTCGGCAAGGAGCTGGCGGTCCTGACCCACCGGCTGCGCCGTCAGGTGCGCCGCGTCGAGGCCACCGAGTACCTGGGCAAGATCAACGGCGCCACCGGAACCTTCGGCGCGCACGTCGTCTCCGTTCCCGGCGCTGACTGGCAGGCGGTGGGCCGCGGCTTCGTCGAGCACCTGGGCCTGACCTGGAACCCGCTGACCACCCAGATCGAGTCCCATGACTGGCAGGCCGAGCTCTACGCCGACGTCGCCCGCTTCAACCGGATCGCCCACAACCTGGCCACGGACGTGTGGACCTACATCTCGCTGGGCTACTTCCACCAGCGCCTGAGTGCGCAGGGCTCCACCGGCTCGTCGACCATGCCGCACAAGGTCAACCCGATCCGCTTCGAGAACGGCGAGGCCAACCTGGAGATCTCCTGCTCGCTGCTGGACACGCTGGCCGCCACGCTCGTCACCTCCCGCCTCCAGCGCGACCTCACCGACTCCACCACACAGCGCAACGTGGGTGTGGCCCTGGGGCACTCGCTGCTGGCCGTCGACAACATCCGCCGCGGCCTGGCCGGGCTCGACGTCGACCGCACCCGTCTGGAGGAGGACCTCGAGGCGACCTGGGAGGTGCTCGGCGAACCTGTCCAGCAGGCCATGCGGGCGGCCGCTGTCGCCGGGGCCACAGGCATGGCCGACCCCTATGAGCGCCTCAAGGAGCTCACCCGCGGCAAGAAGGTCACGCCCGAGGGCATGCGCGAGTTCATCTCCGGGCTGGGCATGCCCGACGACGTCGAGGCACGACTGCTCGCCCTGACGCCCGCCACCTACACGGGCCTGGCCGCCGAGCTCGTCTCCCACCTGGACGACTGAGGCCCCGCCGGCCGATCAGCCGACGGCGCCGGAACCGTCGGCCGGGCAGCATCCCCTTCATAGACACTTCCGGGCCCTTCATCGACACTCTGCGACCCTTCATGGACACCTCATAGACACTTCATGCACACTATGGAGCCCTTCATCGACACTTTATGTACAATCGACATGTGATTGTCGATCTGAATGACCTCACAGAAGCCCTCGCTCGTTTGGCGCTGGAGGGCGGCGACTGCCTTGAGATCGAGGCGAAGACGTTCTCCGAGTACTCCCGCAGCGCCCTCGGACCCACGCTGTCGGCCTTCGCGAACCTTCCCGGAGGCGGCACCGTCCTCCTGGGCGTCAGCGAGGATCCAGTCTCCGTCGTCGGAGTCCAGGACCCACACAAGCTCCGGCAAGCCCTCGTCTCACAGGCCCGTCAGGGCTTCTCCACCGAGATCGCTGTCGATACGCACGCCATCATCGTTGAGGGCAAGACCGTCATCGCTGCCAACGTGCAGGAAGCTCCCGTCAACAGCAAGCCATGCCGGTGGAAGGAGACGGGGGCGGCGTACCTCCGCCAGTACGACGGCGACTACCGCATGTCGCAGCAGGAGGAGCAGCAGCTCCTTCTGCGCCACCAACGTCCCCGGCAGGACTCCGTTGCCGTTCCCGGTACCTCCGTGGACAGCCTCGACAACGATCTGGTTCAGCGCTTTCTCCGAGCGGTTCGTACTGGCTCCACCGCGCTTAGCGGCCAACCCGACGCCGAGGTCCTCGTAAATCTGAATATCCTCACCGAGGACGGAGAGACGACCCGAGCAGGGCTGTACGCGCTGGGCCGTTATCCCCAGAGGCAGTTCCCCGGCCTGTCCATCACAGCCGCCGTCACCGACACGAACGACACAGTCAGGGCAACGGATCGACTCACGATCGCGGGCCCCCTGCCGCAGATGCTCACCGACGCCGTCGACTGGGTCGCACGCACCACGCAGACACGCATCCGGTTCGGGGATGACGGACACGGCCGCGATGTCCACGAGTTCCCGCTCATCGCGGTTCGCGAGCTCATCGCCAACGCTCTCGTCCACCGAGACCTCTCCGAGCCCGCGCTCTCGAAAGCGATTGAGATTCGTCTGCTGCACGACCGCCTCATCATCTCCAGCCCAGGTGGTCTGTGGGGGCTGAGTGTGGATCAGCTCGGTACACGAGACGGAAAGTCTGCGGTCAACGAGCACCTCTACACCGTCTGCACCTTCGCCACGGACTACGAGGGACGGCGCGTGATCGAAGGATTGGGCTCCGGTATTCGGGAGGTCCGGCGCGCCCTGCGAGAGGCGGACATGGAGCCCGTCCGCTTTCAGGACACCGGCGTGCGCTTCACGGCTCTGCTCCCCCGAAGCGCGCTCCTCTCACCCGAGGATCTCACCTGGCTGTCCGGCCTTGAAGCCCACGACCTCGGCGTCGAGCAGCGCCACGCACTGGTCGAGATGCGGCACGGAAAGTCATGGACGAACTCCTCCTATCGCCGTCGCTTCGGCTGCGACTCCCAGCAGGCCCGTCGTCAGCTCCAAGAACTGGTGAACCAAGGCTATGCAGAGGCCCGAGGACAACGCGGCTCCACCTCCTACGTCCTGACCTCCGACGGCGCTCGACCGGCTTCCGGCATCAAGGAGCTCACTGTTCCCCCAGAGATCTCTACCCTGTCCACCAACGCGCCCGCCGTCTGGGCCTGTCTTGAGAACGGGCCGCGCACGCGCCAGCAGATCGTCGAGGCCACACGCCTGTCCCCACGCCAGGTGACGTACGCGCTCAAGCATCTCGAGGAGGCCGGATTCGTTGAGAAAGACGGCCGTCGGGGTGACACCACCACCACGTACCACCAAACCTGATAGGCGCACCCATCGAGATCGTCTTTCACCTGGACGACTGAGGGCTCGCAAGCAGATCAGGCCCAGACCGGGAGACGCCGGCAGGGCGCACTGGCCGGGAGTCACCGACCGGGGACCAACACCGAGAGACGCCGGCCGCCCCAGGCGCCCCGCCCGCACTGCACGAGGGTCGGGCGCTACTGGGGAAGGGTCGGGTGTACTCCATGAGGTGCGGGGGTTCGTGCAGTATGCACAACCCTTGGCCAGTACACCCCCGCCCTCGTTCAGTAGGCCGGCCCGAGGCGGAGGTAGGCCGGAGCCGATGATGCGTCAGTGCCACCTGACCCCAGTCCAGGAGGAGGACAGGAGCCAGGCGGGGCAGGGCGGCAAAAGCTACAGCCCCGGCCCTGGACTCGATCACGCCGGCGACCTGGTGTCCACATAGCGGACACCAACGAGCCCGCCGTCGAGGCGCCCGGCGTGAACCGTTGGAATTCCAAGGTTTCTTCTCAGGATGCGAGGTCGGTGCAGTGTTCATGTCCGCTGCGTGGACACCTCGGCGCGCTCCAGGCTTCAAAGGCAGGGCGACGCGCGTGGCTACCCGACGGCGGCTGAGGGCTGGGCCGGGGGCACGGCGCCTCCGGCCAGGAGCTGGCGAGCGCACAGCCCGGCAACGCACTCCTCGGCCGGGTTGAGACCGAGCCGGTTGACGTCGATGTGCAGCAGGTCCAGAGCCCGGCGCCCATCGGTCCCCGCTCCCATGACCCCGATGGCGCGCCCGGCGTCGTCGGCCAGCTCGCCGATGGCCCCGGCCGCCTGGCTCCAGGAGGGGATCTCGTCGAACTGGAACTCGATGACCTCCAGCAGCTGCTGGACGATCGGCCCCAGGGCGCTGCCGTCGCGCAGGTGCGCGGGCAGGCGCGATCCCCACATCCGCAGGTGCGCGGAGAGCAGCTCGGCCTCAGGCAGCGGCGCGCTGCGGGCCGCCAGTGCCAGGAACCGCGCTGCCAGGGCCGCCCGCGGCACCGGCCTGGGAATCTGCCAGATCTGGTGGTCCAGACACCACCGGCTGGAGACATAGAAGTGGCGCTCGGCCTCCTCGACGCCGGCCACGCCCCCGTACTTGCCGTACTCGGGGCCGTAGACGTCGAAGGCGATCCCGGGCCGGCTGGCGCCGATCCCTCCGGTCATCGGGTCGGAGACGAGGCGCTCGACCGTGCGCACCTCGGTCCGCTGGGCCACGGCACCCAGCTCGCGCATGCTCGCGTAGGCATCGTCCAGGACGCCCTGAACGGCCTTGAGCCGCAGCCGGATGTGGTGCCCACGCAGGTCGACGAAGCGCAGGAAGTGCGCCGAGCGGATGTCCCACTGGCCGCGGGCCCGGGCCAGCCACTGCGCGATCTCGGGCAGCAGGGCGTCGGTGTCGTCCCCGCCGGCGCAGTAGATCCTCGCGTACAGCCAGCCGACATCCTCCGTCTGGTTGACCAGCGCCGATCCCCGCTGACGCACCGAGCTGTGCTGGGCGCGCAGGCTGCCGAAGTCGGCGGCCGCCATCTCCAGGGGCTGGATCCCCGGGATCGAGCCACCCACCTGCGGGGTCGAGCCTCCCTGACCAGGCCGCTCAGCCTGCTCGCCGGCCCGCGAGCGCCCGCCGAGCCAGCGCAGCCGCCGGGAGCGGGTGAGCCGGCTGGGCTGGTTGCGCTGCTCGCGCCGGCTGGACTGGGCGTCGTCATGCGTGCTCATGCCATGCCTCCCAGGTTCTTGGACCACTGGAGTCCCACCAGGTACTCGGCCACGGTGGGCTCACCGTCCTGTGTGAGACCCAGGGCCTCGCCGCGGGCCGGGAGGGCCTCGACGAAGCTGATGTGCGCGGCGGCGGGATCGATCCAGCCACGCAGCGCCAGCAGCGAGACCGGCGAGGTGAGGTCCACGTAGCGGGGCTTGTGCTGATCGAAGGTGGCGCCCTGAGAGGGCATGTGCTGGTGGACGAACACCTCCGTCGGTATCCCCCACTGCTTGCGCAGGTCGTCCATGTGCAGCAGGGTCGTGGTCAGGTCGCGGTCCATGAGCGGGGCGATCTGCGCCGCTGGGAAGGTCCAGGACTCGCGCCGGGTCACCAGCCGGCCGGCCACGGTCCGCTCGGAGTGCATCACCTCATCGGGCAGGGGCCCGTTGAGGTCCCGACGCCGACTGGTCCAGTGGTCCGCGAACGGGGGCAGCCGGGACCACGGGTCGCTCAGCAGCACCAGCCAGGACAGGTATCCGCCCAGGAGGTACTGGGGAGTCAGACCCAGATAGGCCAGCCCCGCGGGCCCGGCGTCGTCGGCCAGGAACAGGGTGCTCGTAGCCGGGTCGTGGACGAGCCGCAGGGAGCTGAGGGGGACCGTGTCCGGCGCCCCCGGCTCACCGGGCAGGCCCAGCGGCGGCAGGAGCCCGCAGGAGACGGCCTGACCGGTGTTGCACTCGGTGCTGGCCTGGATCTCCAGGACCCGCTCGGTGCCCCAGGCGGTGCGGATCCGCGTGGCCAGGCGCTCCCGGAAGCCGGAGCCCAGGAGCCGGTGGAACCGGGCCTGGAGCGAGCCATTGGCATTGGTGAAGGCGTTGACGACGGTCAGTCCCCCGCCGGCGGCGTAGGTCCGGGCGCTGGGGGCCACCGGCTGGAGGAAGGCGCCCAGGTGCCTCGGCGAGCCGGAGAGCCCACCGGGCAGGGCGGCGCGCTCCGTATCGGGGCCGGCGGCGTAGTCGAGCCCGGCGGCGCGCAGCATCTCCTTGTCGCCGTCGGGGGCGTGGGCGATGGTCATGAAGAAGGCGAGCGGGTCCTTGCACACCCCACCGCTTCCGAACAGCGCGACGAACCGGGCCACCATGAGGTCGTAGATGTGGGAGCGGGCCACCCACGGGTCGGCGAGCTCGCCCAGGGTCTTCACATCCTGCTCGAAGGGGGCGTCGTCGAGGGGGTCGACCCAGCTGCGGGCCGACTCGCAGTCCTCGTAGAGGAAGCCGCTGGGGCGCTCGCCGAGCTCGCCGTCGGGGAAGACGCGCTCGGCCAGGCGCACCGTGCGGTTGAGCAGCTCGGCACGGCCGGGCCCGTCAGCGGCGCCGACGGCGTCATCGAGCCGGGCCAGCCAGGCCAGGTCCTTGCCCCACTGGCGCTGCTGGTCCGGTGAGAGCGTGGCGGCCAGCAGCGGGAAGGGGTTCTCCCCGCGGTACCAGGGCACACGCGGCACGACGGCGCCCGAGGCCAGCAGCCGTTCCAGGCGCAGTCGCGGGTCGACGCCACCTACGCGCTCACAGGCGTCGCGCACGCTGAGCACGGCGTGCATGCCGCCGCCGGTCAGGGCGTCGTGGGTCTCCTGGAGCCAGCGGGCGGGCTGGACGGTCTCCTGGCGGAAGACCATGCCGTTGCCGTACTCGTGCTCGCCGACGATGGTCAGCGCCTCGGCCTCGGCCTCATCGGGCGGGTACTGACCGTAGGCGCCGGCCGCGCCTGCGCCGGGACCGGCGCTGAAGGCCCGACGCACGGGAGTGGGCTCGAGGTAGAGGGCGCCGTCGGGAGCCAGGTCCTGGGCGGTGGCGCTCAGGATTCGGTAGGCCAGGTGGGTCGCCACCATCCGGTGGCTGCGCCCGGCAGCGGGCTGGCCCGCCTCGTTGACGGTGGTCAGCCCCGAGAAGGGGCTGGTCTTGAGGGCGGCCCGGGTGGCCAGGGTGTAGAGGGTGCGCAGGACGCGGGGGTCCTCGAGCCTGCGGCCGCGAGTGGCCAGGGTGGAGACGAGGGCCGGGGCGGCGATCGCCAGGGCCTCCTGGTAACCGGGCTCGTCCAGGCCGGCCGCCAGCAGCTCGCGGCTGCGGTCCAGGTCGACGTCGACGAGGACGGCCAGGCGCGCGCGGGTCTCCTCCTTGCGGGCCACCAGGGCATCCCAGCGCTCCAGCAGCGCGCGGAGCTCAGCGGGCAGGGCCGCGAGGACCTCGTCGGACAGTCCGGTGGCGCGCCCCTGGAAGACTCGGCGCTTGGCGCGCAGGACCGGGCGGCGCTCGGTCTTGGCCAGGGTGGGGACGATCTCGTAGAGCGGGTCGAGCAGCTGCTTCGCGGCGCCGTCGAGCACCTCGTCGAGCCGGCGCAGGTACTCCAGGTTGCCGGTAACGGCGGCCGTGGTCTCGGGAACGGCCCGCACCGGGAGTCCCCCCAGGCGCACGAGGGTCGGCAGGGCCACGGCGGGCTGCGCCAGGGCCGGAGGCTCCGGCTCCGATGCCGGCACCGACGCTGGTACGGCGGAGGATGGAGCGGATGGGACGGGCTCCCCAGGGGTCACGGCGGATTCGGGCTGCGGCTGTCGGGATGGGGAGGCACCGGCACGAGAGAGAACCGGCTGCGTCATAGGAGGAAACCTTTCAAGAGAGCTGACAGCCAGTAGCCTATCCATACAACGCTCATCCCGAAGACCAGGAGACCAAGAAGGCTGCACAGAAGCCCGTATATGAAGTAGCCCCAGCGCACCGCGGGCCGCATGACGGCCAGGGCCGGTGGCAGGGGCTGACGGGTCAGGACACGGCGCAGAACGAACATGGAGCGCCCGCGCAGGTTGACCGAGCCGGTGGCCGCCTCGACCGCGGCAACGCCGTCGGACTGGGTGAAGGGGTTGAGGTTGGTGACGAGCATCGTGAGCTGGAAGGCGCACAGGGTCAGGGCCACCTGGCGCACCGTTCCCGTCGAGGCCCAGGCGATGGCCGCCTCCAGACCGCAGACGACGCCGTCGGAGAAGATGCCGGCCAGGGCCAGCATGGTCAGCCCGCGCCGGGAGCGCACCCGGTAGGAGTCGGTGCGGTCGACGTAGGCGATGGGGATCGCCCAGAACATGAGCGCCACCCCCAGCCCCCGGATGGGGGTGCCCAGGTAGCCGGCAACGATGGCGTGCCAGGACTCGTGCAGCAGGATGCTCACCAGCTGGATCACCACCGCCGTGATGACGACGAGGACGCCCGGGCGGGGACCCCCGGCCAGGGAGCTCAGCACCATCGCCCCGGCCGCGTACCCGCAGACGGCCAGCGCCAGGAAGACCCAGCTGAGCGCGCGGGCCGGCAGGCGCTGGAGCAGGGTGACGATCGGGGCGACGATCCGGTGGTACTTGCGGGCGATGATGATGCGGGGCAGCCACCAGCCCCCGCTGCGCCGGGGCCTCTCGACCTTGAGGTGGCGGGCCTGACGGGGCTGGGCGGTGTGACGTCCTCGGGTGCGCCTGGTGCGCGCCGGGGCCGCGGGCACCGCGGGAGCGGGCTCACTGCCCACGAGGAGGCTCTTGTCGCGCAGGTTGTCGACCAGGCTCGTGATGCGCTTCGCGCCCGCCTCGTCGATGTCCTGAGGGAGCTCCTCGATGATGGTCGGCAGGGAGCGGACGCCGTCGAACTGGTTGACGATGAAGGCGGCGGCCGCACCGAGCCGGTGGTACTTGCCCGAGTCGGAGTCGAACAGCATCGGCTGGTTATCCATCCCGACGATCAGGCTCACGCCGCGGCGCAGGCGCGGAATCGGGTTCGTCGGGGCACTCCCAGGGCTCATCGGCGTGCTCGTCACCGTACTCATCACCGTGCTCATCGTGGGCTCTTGGCTCCCTCAGATCGGTTCGCGGGAATCCGGGGTACCGCTAGTGGCGGGTAGGAGACCCGGGTCTCCTACCCGCCACCGTGGGGTCGTCAGCAGGACGTCGTCGACGCGCTGGCGGCGCAGGCCGGGCACGAGGCCGAGGCGGCGCTGGCCGGGCAGGACGCGCAGGCGTGGCAGAAGGCGCAACCCAGGGCGTTGCCCTCAGGCAGCTCCTCGACGCCGAAGTCGCTGTCGGCGAGAGTGAGATCAATCGCGCTGTTCGTCATATGCTGTTCACCTCCTTCTCTCAGGTGTCTTGTGGGCAGGAGCGGGGCCCGAGCGGGCCCCGGGGGTCCGGTCTGCCGGGACCGGGCCCCAAACCCCGCGAACGGGGTGGTCTGTGGAACTCTCTGACGCGGTATGCAGTTCTGGGTCCGTCTCGCCGGCGGTGGGCCGTCGGCGCTCGCAGGCGGTGGCCCGGGCTAGCCGGCCGCCTCATCAGGCGGAGCGGTCTGCGGACTGGCGATGGTGACGGCGAACATCTGGTGGCGGCTGACGCCGTCGGAGTCCAGCAGGTGGCGCACCGCCGAGGTGGCGAAGCCGGCGAAGACCGTCCCCACCAGCCCACGGGCGACGGCGCGCAGGTGCAGCGAGTAGATGAGGGCCGCACTGCGGCTCATGGTGAAGCGGTAGCCGGCCGCCCCGCCCCAAGTGTCGGCCTCATCGAGGTTGGCGGCCACCGAGACGATGGCGCCGGCGCGGGCGAACTCCTTCTGCACCGTCATGCCCTCGATCACCTCCGCCTCCGGCAGGGGACGGACGAGGTCGACGCCGTCGAGCCGCACCCGGTAGATGCCCGGCTCAGCACCTCTCGGGCGCAGGAGGAGGACGAAGGGCTCCAGGGGGCAGGCCTCAGCGTCCTCTCCCCAGGTGCGCGCGTCATCGGCCAGGGCGTCACGGACCATGCCCAGGAGGGACTCGGCCTCGAGCGGCTCGGTGCCGTAGCTGGTCGACGACGAGCGGCGCTCGAAGGTCTGGTGCAGGTCGTAGGGGTAGGCCTCCTGGGGGCCGGGGACGAGCACGTCCGGCGCCTGGCAGTCCAGCGGCGGGCGCGGGCGGCTCCCGGCCAGGCCGTCGGAGGTCGGCTCACCCGGGCGAGTAGCCGATCCGGCGGAGAAGCCGGAGACGAGCTCGCGCAGCGTCTCGAAGTCAGTGCGCACGGCTGCCTCCCAGGTCGACGACGATGCAGGCCGGTTCACGGGCAGGGTCGGTGCCCAGCGCCCGGGCGATGCGCTGCTCGTCCCAGCGGGCCCGGGCGCGCAGCGGCACTCCCAGGGCGTCGGCGACGAGGCGGATGACCTCGAAGGAGCAGCCGCAGTCCTGGACCGCGATGCGCAGCGCGAAGGAGAAGTACTTGCGGGCCACCTTGTCCACGTTGCCGGTCAGGACGATCCGGGCGCCGACGCCGTCGGGCAGGAAGTCCGTCTCCGCGTCTTCCCCCGAATCCGCCCCCGAGGGGGCGGGGCCGATGAGGGCCAGGGCGTGGTCGCGCTCGATGTAGACGTAGGTGCCCGGAGCCGGCTGCTTCTCACCGGCTTCACCGACCGCCGTCCCGGCGGGGACGAGGACGTAGGCGGTCACCGAGCCGATGTTGCCGCCGGCGGCCGTCCAGCGGCGCAGCTTGGCGCTCAGCGGGGTCTGGGCGGCATCGGCCGGCCCCTGGCCGGTGGGCTCGGAGCCGAGCGGCTCGCGCACGCCGACCGACAGCGCCAGGATCGTGGCGAGCTCGGACAGGGTGGGCCGGGCGACGACGTCGGGCTCGTTGCCGTCGTCGGCGAGCGGGTGCACGACGGGCCAGGGCTGGTCCAGGCGCTCCAGGTCGGCGGGCGGCAGGGGTGTGCGCGGGCAGACCGGCCAGTCGCGGAACTCGCGCTGGAGGCGCAGGTTGGAGGGCTTGTAGTGCTGCTGGTGTCCCTTGGAGTCCACGAAGGCCGCCGGCGGAATGGCCACGGACTGCTCGTAGCGGGCTCCCACGGGGGCCGAGGTCGCCACCGGTGCCGGAGGCTCGCCCTGCCCGGCAACCGAGCAGACGGGGCAGCCGGGACGGGAGACGACCGGGCGGTCGGAGTAGGTGAAGGTGGCCAGGTCCGTGCGCCGGGCGTCGCCGGGCAGATGGGTGACGGTGGCGCGGGCGATGAGGGCGGCCACGGCCCTGGCGGCCAGGCCGATGACGATGTCGCGGCGAGAGGCGTCGGGGCTGGGGCCGAGCTCGGGCTCGTCGGCGCTCGCGCAGGCCAGGCAGGGAGAGAAGCTCTCATCGATGTAGGGGCCGACCGTCACCGCCTCCTGCTCGGCGCGCACGCGCAGCAACGGGATTCCGGCCTCGCGGCAGCGGCGCGCCACCTCCTGGGAGCGGCCCGCGGAACCCTGGGTCTCCATGAGGACGACGAGCGTGTCCCCTCGACGGGGTGCACCGTCGAGCCGCACCTCGGGCAGTGTGGGCTCCAGGGCGGCGACCATCTCCCCTGCCAGCTCGGTGTCCCCGACGACGGCGACCCGGGCCGCGGCCAGGCGGCGGGCGGCGTCCTGCCAGGAGTCGTTGACACCGGTGGAGTCGCCCAGGCGGGAGAGGAACCGTGCCAGCTCAGGCGCCGGCTCACCGGGGGCGGGCTCAGTGTCGCCCTCCTCGACAATGCCGCCAGTCCATAGCAGGGAGACGGCCTCGAAGGCGGCCTGCGGGCCGATGCCGGTGACCTCACCGATCTCATCGAGGGTCCGGGTGCCGTCACAGGCCTCGAGCAGGGGGCCCATGTGCTCGCGGGCGAAGGCCCCACCCAGGACCTGGCTCTTGCGGGCGCCGTCGATGATCCAGCCGGTCTCGTCGGGCCGGGCGCGCAGGCCCAGGCGGACCACGGGCCTGCGGGGGATGCGGAACTGCAGGTCGCTGCGGGCGGCGCGGCCGACGTCGCCGGCGCGCATGACGGAGCCTGTGGCGTCCCCGGCCATCTCAGGCCACCTCCTCACGGCGCTCGGGCAGGAGGGCCGCGAGCGCGGGCAGCCCGTCGCGGCGCCCCTCGTAGCGGCCCGAGCAGGTCTCACAGCGGTCCACGGCCACGGTCCAGGCGCAGGCGGTGACCCCCGAGACGAGGTCGATGGTCCACACCTGGCCCCCGATCTGCGGGAGCTCCGCGCTGCTCTCGACGGCGTCGACCCCACCGGCCTCGGCGTCGTCGGTCCCGGCCGCCTCCGGGCGGTCGAGGGTCTGGAGGGCCAGCGAGATGAGGCCGGCGCCCAGGAGGACGTGATGCCGCGCGTAGGCCTGCTCCAGCGGACCGTGCTCAGCGACCACATCCGCCGGCAGCGGGCGGTATCCGTGCTGGCGGCGGCGGCGGTCGTAGCAGCGGTAGCAGGCGCTGCGGCCGGGAACCACCAGCGGTCCGCAGCGCAGCTCGGTGGGGAGGAGCTCCAGGCCGAGGGAGGGCATCCCCCGGGTGAAGGACAGGGCGTCGAGGTCCTCACGCAGGCCGGTCTGGTCGGGGTCGGCGACGAGCACAGCGCGGTCGGCGTAGGGGACGTAGGCACTGACCAGTCCGTTATCGACCGGGATGACGACGTCGTCCGGTCCGGCGAGCCGCGCGGCGACGGCGCGCGCGAACCCGCCCTGGGGAAGGTAGACCGTCACCGGCCCCGAGGGGGCCTGCGGTGCCGGCTGCGCGGCGGGTGCGGGTGGCGGCGTGCTCATGGCGGGTCGAGGCTCCTGGGAGTCGGTCGGTGGCGTGGGCGGCGTGATGGACATCGGGGGCACGGCTCAGGCGAAGGGCTGGCGGACGGGGTTGATCCCGGCCTCGTCGTGGACGGTCAGGCCCATGGCCCGGGGCGCCTCATAGAGGCGGGGCGTGGCCAGGTAGCGGGCGTGGTGGCTGAAGGACAGGGGCATGGCCTCCGGGATGAGGGCCTTGACAACGTGCATGCCGACCTGGCGGGCCTCGTCGGTGGTGATGTCGACGACGATCGCCTCGGCGCCGGCCCGCTCCAGGTTGGCGACGACCTGCTCGAGCGGGTCGTCGGCGTCACTGCCGTCAGCGCCGGGCACCGGTTCCCCGAGGGTTCCGATCCCGTCCAGGGCGTGGACGGGCCGCTCGCCTTCCAGGAGGAAGTCGAAGACGTGGCGCATGGACAGCTCGGCGTCGGCCAGGGCTCCACCGACCACGGTGAGGTCCTTGCCCTTGATCTCCTGGGCGCGCGGGCCGCGGGCGTGGCTGCGCAGGGCGATGCGCAGGGAGGCGAGCTCGCGGTAGATCTTGGCCAGGGCCCGCTGCGGATCGATATCACAGGTGGCAGCGACCACCTGGGCCAGCTCGGGGTCGACCTGGGAGGTCTGAACGGCGTAGAGGGTGGGGACGCCGTAGTCGGTGGTGGCGTCGAACAGATGGGTCTCCAGCTCGGTGGAGGTGCCCACCCGGTGGTACTCAGCGACCTCCTCACCCAGGGTGGAGGGATCGACGGCAACTGCCGGCAGGCACAGGCGCTGCAACCAGGTCAGGGCGATGGAGTCGCGCTCGATGACCTCGAGCAGGCCACCCAGAACCGCCTCACGCAGGTCGGAGTGCGCGGCCGTGCCGGTGGAGATCGGATTGACGAACTGCTCAGAGGGGGCGCGTACCGGGAAGTTGAGGTATGTCAGGACTGCCGGGACGAAGACCTCCCGGCCGCGGGTCAGCGACCAGCCGCGCACCCATCGCATGGGGACGCGGGGGTCCGATGCGATGAGCCCGCAGGCGGGGTCCGCCAGCTCCGTGGCCGAGCACGCCGGCCAGCGCTCCGGTCCGATCGCGGCCTCGCCGAGACCGGCGGGGGTGTCCCACACCAGCTCCTCCTCCGTCCATGAGCAGCTGGAGTAGCGTTCCATCGTCTCCACGATCGCGATGTGTCTGGCGCGATCGGCGTCGATGGCCCCGCCGGCCCCGTCGAAGTTGCCCGCCTCGGCACGGTGATTCCAGGTGCGCTGTGACCTCAGCGCCTCAGATGGATCACCCAGAGAACCGGTCCAGATCGCGAAGACCGGTTCTCCGGCCGCTTGGGGCAGCTCGGTGGAACGGGAAACCAGGCCGAAGGGAGACTCGAGGGACGCAGCGCGAGCCAATGATGGCGCTACACCCTCAACGAGCGCAGAGCGGTACACGGACCCTCCTTCCTGGGAACGACAGAGGAGGCACACTTGGGGGAAGTGCCGTTGGCGAAGAGCCTGCCCGAGGTCACCGGGCCCTCACATCGGTCTTTGATCTACTGCTCGCTCCGCTGTTTGGATAGCCCTACCCGTCCTTTTGTCGGGACGTGTCCCGGACGTGTTTACGCGGCGGACGCCTTTTTTCAGGTAGTTTGTTCACTGTTCCCAGCAGACCGCGACCCCCCGATTCCGCGGTCTGTACACATCTGCCCAAGGAGACACATGTCTTCCCAGATCTCTCCCGATCACGTCGGCCTCGCCCTGGTCGACGACGACGCGATGGCCTTGGCCCATCTGGAGTCCTATTTTTCCGACGCCGAGGACCTCACTGTCCTCACAGCAACCCGCTCTCCCCGCGCGGTTCTCAAGTTCCTTCAGTCGCATCAGGTCGATGTCCTCATCACCGATGTCCACATGGAGAACATGGACGGAGTCGAGATGACCAGGGAGGTGCTTCGCACCTCGCCGACGACCCGGGTCATTCTGCTGACCACCGTCGACACCGACGAGGACCTCCTTCAGGGGCTGGGGGCGGGTGCCAGCGGCTTCCTGCTCAAGAGCGCCCCGGCCGAGGAGATCATCGCGGCGGTGCGCACGGTCCACTCCGGGGAGAAGGTCGTGGCTCCGACGCCGACGACGCGCCTCATCGACTACGCACTCGCCTCCGTGCGCGGCGCCGACGGGAGCGTCCACCTCTCGGACCGGGAGCGCGACGTGCTCCATCTCCTGTGCGAGGGCGCCTCGAACCGCAAGATCGCCTCACTGCTGGCCATTGCCGAGGCGACGGTCAAGTCGCACATCACCGGCCTGTTCCACAAGACGGGGACGGCCTCGCGCCTGGAGATCGTGGTGTGGGCCTTCAAGCACGGCTACGCCTCCAACAGCCCCATCACGATCCCGGCCACCAGCGCCCCGACCCCACGGTCGAGTCCGAGTCCCTCGGAGACCCGGGACACCGCGCCCGGGCACTGACCGCCACCGCCCTCCACCGCACCTGAACCGCGCGCTCCGTCAGGTGAGCATCCGGATCAGCATGAAGATGAGGATGAACAGGCCCCAGCCGACCACCTTGCCCAGGCTGGCGCCGGACACCGAGGACGACGGCGAGCCACCTGGCCGAGGCCCGGCCGCATATCGACCCGCCCCGTGGACGGAGGCGGGCGGTCCGGAGGGCACGGGCGGCACCGTCGGCTGCACGATGCCATAACCCGGCATCCCACCCGGCGCCCAGGGATTGCCCGCTGGGCCACCCGGGGCTCCACCCGCGTAGCCGCGATGCGAGGTCACGGGACCGCCTCCGGCCGGCCGGCCGGGCGGCACGGGGGCCGGGGCGGACGGAGCCGGTGCCGGACGCGGCGCCGCTGTCCGCGGAGACGAGGTGCGCGGCGGAGTCGTTCGGGAGGCGGTACGGGCCGCCGCGGTGTGTGGCCTGGAGGTGCGCCGGCTCGACGTCCGGTCCTGCCCACCGCTTCTAGCCGGGCGGGCCGCGCGGTCGGCGTCGCCGCCAGCAGAACCGACGACGTCGGCGTCATCGGGACCGTCACCCGGACCTCCGTCGAAGAGCGGCGAGCCCATGAGCGGGTCGCCCAGGACGGAGCCGAAGGGGTCGTCCCCCAGGCCGATGTCGGAGGGCTCCCATCCCGTGGGCGCCATCGACACGGAGTCACCGAAGTCACCAGCGCCACCGGAGTCACCGGCGCTGCTCCCCCCGATCGAATCGGCCTCGACCACGGAACGCCCGCTACGACCGGAACCGACGACTCCCATGCGGCCGACCCAGGCGCGCAGCTCCGGGGAGCAGCCCGGGTTGTCGACGATCACGGCGCGCAGGTCGGGGCGGTTGCCGGCCAGCACCATCAGCCTTCCGGCACCCGCCTTCGGGTCCCGGGCGAGTCGGAGATCGGGGTCGTCTGGTGCCTGGCCCCTGGTGGTCGCTGCATCGCGGCCGGGAGCTGCATTCGCGACGGAAGTCATGACACGAGCATCCCATGCCACCCTCCACCTTGTCCCGAGCCGAGCACCATCACTCCCCCTCGTCCAGAAGACGGGGGACTCGACGAACATACCCCTCGGGGGTACTTGACCCACCTACCCCCGAGGGGTATGTTCGTCGTCGAACGAGAAGGAACCACGGAGGAGAGATGGCCGGCTACACCGGGACCAAGGAGGACTACCTCAAGCGCCTGCGCCGCATCGAGGGGCAGGTTCGGGGCATCTCCCGTATGGTCGAGGAGGACACCTACTGCATCGATGTCCTCACGCAGATCTCCGCCGCCACCAAGGCGCTCCAGGCCGTCAGCCTCGGCCTGCTGGAGGATCACATGAGCCACTGCGTCCTGCACGCCGCCCAGTCCGGTGACGAGGAGGGCATGGCCAAGATCCGCGAGGCCTCCGACGCCATCGCCCGGCTCGTCCGGTCCTGAGCGCCTCCCGGCCCGGCCACGGGTCCGCCACCTCGTTCCCATTCCATTCCAACCGCTTTGTTCACACGCTTCCCAAGGAGTGAGAGATGACCGAGTTCACCGCCGACGGCGTCGACCGCACCACCACCCTCAAGGTCTCCGGACTCACCTGCGGCCACTGCGTCGCCCACGTCACCGAGGAGCTCGAGGAGATCAACGGCGTCAAGGACGTCTCCGTCCTGCTCAACAAGGGCGGGCAGTCCACCGTCACCGTGCTCTCCGACGTCCGCCTGGAGGATGCGGCCCTGGCCGAGGCCATTGACGAGGCCGGGGACTACACGCTCGACGCCGTCGAGCGCGACGTCCGCGAGGGCTGAGCCGGCGGGTCTCAACATCGGCGCCCAAGGCCCGGGCGCCGTCGGGCGGCAGCACGCAAGGAGACTCACATGAATACATCAACCGCTCAGGAACAGGGCGAGCAGCTGCGCACCGTCAGCCTCTCCATCGGGGGCATGACCTGCGCCAGCTGCGTGGCCCGGGTGGAGAAGAAGCTGGGCAAGCTCGACGGCGTGAGCGCCTCGGTCAACCTCGCCACCGAGTCGGCCCGCGTCACCGCCCCGAGTACGGTGAGCGTCGACGACCTCCTTGCCGCTGTCGCCCGCGCCGGGTACTCCGGCGCCCTGCTGGACACCGGCCCGCAGGACGAGTCCGCGAAGGAGACTTCTCAGCGTCCGTCTGCGGACTCGGCGGTAACGGGGTCGGCCCCGGCCAAGGAGGCGCCGACCCCGGCGTCAACGGGCCCTGAGGCCTCGGCGGCGACATCCTCATCGGCCACCTCGGCCTCACCAGCGACCCCTGCCACACCGTCGGGGACGACCGCGCCGTCGGAGTCCTCCCGGCCGGCCCTGGGCGCCTCGCACGTGGAGCGCGCCGCTGACCTGCGGCTGCGGCTCATCTACTGCCTCATCCTGTCAGTGCCGATCATGGCGATCTCCATGGTGCCGGCCCTCCAGATGCCCGGATGGCAGTGGACGGTGGCTCTCATGGCGCTGCCGGTGGCGGTCTGGGGAGCCTGGCCCTTCCACAAGGCGGCTTTCCGGGCGCTGCGCCACGGGGCCTTCACCATGGACACGCTCGTGTCGCTGGGGGTCATCGCGGCGACCGGTTGGAGCCTGTGGGCGCTGGTGCTCGGCGGGGCCGGGCACATCGGTATGCGGATGAGCATGGAACTGCTGCCGCGCGCGCAGGGGCACGCCGCCCACATGTACTTCGAGTCGGCCGCCTGGGTGACCACCTTCCTCCTGGCGGGCCGCTACGCGGAGGCGCGCGCCAAGTACCGCTCCGGCGACGCTCTGCGCGCTCTGCTGGAGCTCGGCGCTAAGGAGGTCACCCGCGTGGTCCTCACCTCGCCGTCGGGCAGCCACGACGCCATCGACGTCCTCGACGAGGACGGCTCGCCCCGCACGGAGGCCACCCGCACCGAGGAGCGCATCAGCATCGAGGACCTGGCTACCGGGGACCTGTTCCTCGTGCGGCCCGGTGAGAAGGTGGCCACCGACGGCGTCGTCGTCGAGGGCCGCTCGGCTGTGGACGCCTCGCTGCTCACCGGGGAGTCCGTGCCCATCGAGGTCGAGGCCGGGCAGGCCGTCACCGGGGCGACCGTCAACACCTCCGGCGCGCTGCTGGTGCGGGCCACGGCCGTGGGCGAGGGGACGACGCTGGCCCGGATCGGTCGGATGGTGACGGCCGCGCAGGCGGGCAAGGCCCCGGTCCAGCGGCTGGCCGACAAGATCTCCGGGGTGTTCGTGCCGGTCGTCCTGGTGCTGTCGGCCGCAACGCTGACGGGCTGGCTGCTCACCGGCCACAGTCCGCAGGCGGCCTTCACCGCGGCGGTGGCCGTGCTCGTCATCGCCTGCCCCTGCGCACTGGGGCTGGCCACGCCGACGGCGCTGCTGGTCGGCTCGGGCCGGGCCGCCCAGCTGGGCGTGGTCATCAAGGGCCCGGAGGTGCTTGAGTCGACCCGGGCGCTGGACACGATGGTCATGGACAAGACCGGCACGGTCACCCAGGGGCGCATGAGCTTGGACGTCGAGGCCTGCCGCGAGGTGGGCGGGGCGGATCCGGTGTCGTCGCAGGCCCCGGATGCTGCGGGTCCGGTCCCGCTCGGACAGGAGTCGCTGCGCCTGGCGGGCGCCGTGGAGTCTGCCTCCGAGCACCCGGTGGCCACGGCGATCACGACGGCCGCCCGCGAGCGCCTGGGCGTCCTGCCCGCGCCTGCAGGATTCTCCAACTACGAGGGCCGGGGCGTGTCCGGAACTGTGGAGGGGCGCCGGGTGGCGGTGGGCCGGCCGGGCTGGCTCACCGACGAGATGGGCGCGGAGGTTCCTGAGGCTCTCAGCACCGCCGTGGAGGAGGCTCAGGAGTCCGGGGCGACCGCCGTCGTCGTCGCGGTCGGCGCGGCGGATACCACTGACGCCGTCGAGGCTGGGGCCGACGCCGACAAGGAGCCGCTGCAGGCGGTGGCGGTCCTCGTGGTGCGAGACACGGTGCGGCCCTCCTCGCGGGCAGCGGTGGCGGCGCTGCGCGAGCTGGGGATCCGGCCGGTGCTGCTGACCGGGGACAACGCCCGGGCCGCCGAGCACGTGGCGGCTCAGGTGGGGATCGACGCCGCCGACGTGCGCGCCGAGGTGCTGCCCGGCGACAAGCGCGACGTCGTCGCCGCCCTGCAGGCCGAGGGCGCGGTGGTCGGCATGGTGGGCGACGGCGTCAACGACGCCGCGGCTCTGGCCCAGGCCGGCACGCAGGGGCTGGGTTTCGCCATGGGCTCGGGGGCGGACGTAGCCATCGAGGCCGCCGACATCACCCTGGTGCGCACGGACCTGGACGCCGCGGTGGCGGCGGTGCGGGTATCGCGGGCGACCCTGCGGATCATCCGCCAGAACCTGTTCTGGGCCTTCGCCTACAACGTGGCGGCGATCCCACTGGCGGCCGCCGGGCTGCTCAACCCGATGATCGCGGGGGCCGCCATGGCCGCCTCCAGCGTCATCGTGGTCTCCAACTCCCTGCGCCTGCGCCGGGCCGGCTGATCGGTGGGCGGCTGATTGGTGGCCGGGACAACGCATCGGAGAGTGGCTCCGGCTGCGGCGTTCCCGCTATGCTCGCTGCCATGACGACTCCTCTGCCCCAGGCCCGCACGACGATGGTGCGTCCCCTTGGCGAGGGTCGAATGTGCATGCGCTGACAGCGCCAGCCGTCGCTGTCTGACACGTAACGGTGAGAGTCCGAGCCGCCTGAGACCGGCTCGTCGCACTCCGCGGAGGCCCCACCTGCCCCGTGTTCATCCCTCCAGCACCCGCCACCTCGGCCGGCCCGTGTGCCGGCCGCCCCGGAGCGTCGCGCCGATGCACCGCACCGTCACCTTGCGTTCACGCACGTCGCCGCACCCGGGGGACCCGAGAGGACCCCAGTCATGCACGCCCACCTCACCCCCGTCAGCAGCTCCAGCGACTCCGCTGACTCCACCTGTCCGGTCCGCCCGGACCTCCCCACCCCCCAGGCCCCCGCGGCCGCTTTCTCACCGGCGGGCCGCTCCCCCTTCTCCACCGCACCCGCAGTCGATGCCGCCGCCTTCGACGTCGTCCCCGATCGCCGCGGCACTGCCAGCCTCAAGTGGGACTTCGCTGCCGAGCGGGGCCGTCCCGAGAACGTCCTGCCCCTGTGGGTGGCGGACATGGACCACGCCACCGCGCCGGCCGTCACCAACGCCCTGCTGTGGCGCACCCGCCACGGCATCTTCGGCTACTCCGACCCCGACGACGCCTACAACGCGGCCCTGACCGGCTGGTTCTCCCGCCGCTACGGCTGGCAGGTGGAGGCGGGCTGGAACACCGTCACCCCCGGCGTCGTCCCGGCCCTGGCCCTGGCCGTGCGAGCCCTGACCGCACCGGGCGAGGCGGTCCTCATCGAGGAGCCCGTCTACTACCCCTTCCGCGAGGTCGTCGAGGACAACGGGCGCACCGTGGCCGCCGTACCGCTGGTGCGCGACGCCGACGGCGTCTACCGCCGTGACCTGGCCGCCCTGGAGTCCACCATCGAGGCGACCGGCTCGCGCCTGCTGCTCCTGTGCAACCCGCACAACCCGGTGGGCCGGGTCTGGAGCCGGGACGAGCTCGCGGCTCTCGATGAGGTCGCGGCCCGCCACGGCGTCGTCGTCGCGGCCGATGAGATCCACGCCGACCTGGCCCTGCCGGGCTTCGCGACCACACCCTTCGCCTCCCTGAGCGAGGCCACCGCCGCCCGCACGATCACCTGCACCTCGCCGTCGAAGTCCTTCAACCTGGCGGGCCTGCAGGTCGCCAACATCCTCATCGCCGATGCGCACCTGCGCGAGGCCTTCCGCCGAGAGCTCGCCACCACCGGCTACTCCCAGCCCAATGTCCTGGGTCTGACGGCCTGCCGGGCCGCCTACGAGGGCGGCGAGGCCTGGCTGGACGCGCTGCGCGAACACATCGCGGCCGCCCGCGCCCACGTCGAGGCGCGCCTGGAGCGGATCGAGGGGATCGAGGCGGCGCCCTGCGAGGGCACCTACCTGCTGTGGCTCGACTGCTCGGGCTTCCTGGAGGCCACCGGGCTCGAGCCCGACGCGCTCGACGACGTCATGCTGCACGAAGCCGGGATCTGGCTCGACGACGGCCGGATCTTCGGAGCCGGCGGCGAGGGCTTCACCCGCATTAACGTCGCCTGCCCCCGCGCCACCCTCGATGCCGCCCTGGACCGGTTGGAGGCGGCCGTCGCCACCGTGACCGCTCGCGCCGGGCAGGCCGCTCGCCGAGGTCGCGTCGCCCTGTCCGCCTGAACCGGATCGCCCGAGCAGATTCGCCCGAGTCCTGCCGACCGGACCGGCTACCCGGCGTCCAGCCACCGAGCACCGGCGGCACCGCCACCGCCCCTCAGCCATCATTCTTTCCGCCCCGCCTGCCCGAGGAGAAGCCGCCCATGACCAGTACGTCCGCACCCCAGCCCACCGGCCGCCCCGAGTGTCCGAAGCCGCCGGCCGCCCGCACCTTCCCCGTCCACCATCACCCGACGTCGTCGGCCCCGGCCCCGCAGGTCCGCCTGGAGACGCTGCTGGTGCGCTCGGGCACCGGGACCGACCCGGCCACGGGTGCGATCACGACACCGATCCACCTGTCGACCGCCTACGGCCACCCGGGTCTGGGCGAGTCGACGGGCTATGACTACACGCGCACGGCCAGCCCCACCCGCGACGTCCTCCAGGACGCCCTGGCTCGCCTGGAGGGCGGGACGGCGGCCTTCGCCCTGTCCTCGGGCATGGCGGCCCTGGAGCTGGTGACACGCACGCTGGCACCTCACGGCAGCCGGATCGTGGCGCTGCGCGACCTGTACGGCGGCTCCTTCCGGTTCCTGGAGGTCCTGGCCGAGGAGGGGGCGGCCGACGTCGACTTCGTCCTGGGGATCAAGGGCCTGCGCGAGGCACTGGCCGCCCCGGCCGACCTGGTCATCATCGAGACGCCCACCAACCCGATGATGGAGGAGATCCCGATCCCCGAGGCGGCCGAGCTGGCCCGTGCCGCCGGGGCGAGGCTGGTCGTGGACAACACCTTCTACACCCCGGTGGTGCAGCGACCCCTGGAGCTGGGGGCCGACGTCGTCGTCCACTCGGGCACGAAGTACCTGGGCGGGCACAACGACGTCATGGCGGGCGTGGCGGTGGTGGCCGACGACGCCCTGGCCGAGCGGCTGAACTACCGCCTCAACACCACCGGGGCGACGCTGGGCCCCTTCGACTGCTTCCTGCTGCTGCGCGGACTCAAGACCCTGGCGCTGCGCATGGAGCGCCACGAGGCCAATGCCACCGCGATCGCGGAGTTCCTGCGCTCCAGCCCGCACGTGACGCGCGTGCTCTATCCGGGGCACTCGGGCATGGTGAGCTTCGATCTGGCCGAGTCGGTGGATGTGTCCCGCTTCCTGGCCTCGGTGCGGGTGTTCACCTTCGCCGAGTCCCTGGGGGGCGTGGAGTCGCTGGTGACGTGCCCGTCGGTGCAGACGCACGCGGACGTGCCCGTCGAGGTGCGCGCCTCCTACGGGTTGAGCGACCGGCTCATGCGCCTGAGCGTGGGGATCGAGCACGTCGACGACCTCATCGCGGACCTGGCCCAGGCCTTCGAGGCGGCCGGCATCTGAACGTGGACTGAGCCGGAGCACCGACGGCGGAGGCTGTCATGTCGGGCTACCCCGACAGCAGCCGGCCAGGCTGCCGGATGGTTCATAGTCATCAGAGACACAAGGCTTGTTGCCATGAGACGCCTACGAACCACCTCCCCATCGCACGCCACCTCAGCCCTCGCCGTCCTCACCCTGCTCGGCACGATCACCGCCTGCAGCATGTTCGGCGCGAACACCGCGGTCGCCGCGAGCCCGCCCGCGCAGAACTCTCATCACGCCGGCGTCGTGCTGGACAGCGGTACGAGCTCGAACAGCAACGCCGGCACGTCTCAGCCCACCGGCAGCAACAGTTCACACGGTTCCGGGGGCTCCAACGGCTCCACGGGGGCGAGCGTCCCCAAGGGGCTGGAGTCCTTCTACCACCAGGACCTCACCTGGACCGACTGCACCGACGACGCCACCGGCACCGCCTTCCAGTGCGCCACCGTGACCGTGCCCCTGGACTACGACCATCCGCAGGGGAAGACCATCACGGTGTCCCTCAAGAAGCTGCCCTCGACGAGTCCCTCCCCTCGGGGCTCGGTCTTCCTCAACCCCGGCGGACCCGGGGGAAGCGGTATCTCCCTCATCGAGTCCCAGGCCGAGCTCTACAAGAGCGGGGACCTGTCCGAGGTCCTGGCGAACTACGACGTCATCGGCTTCGACCCCCGCGGCGTCGGCCAGTCCACCCCCATCACCTGCTGGACCCCCGAGGACGTCCAGGCGATTCTGGCCGGGCAGGCCGAAGTGCCCTTCTCCCCCTTGACGCCGGGCAGCGCCGCCGACATCGTCACCCAGGGCTCACGCGAGGCCGCGGCCTGCGAGGAGCATACGGAGGTCCCCGAGATCCTTGACCATGCGGACACCCGTTCCGTCGCCCGTGACATGGACGTCATGCGGGCACTGGTGGGAGACAAAGACCTCAACTACCTCGGCTACTCCTACGGAACCTACCTGGGCGCCGTCTACACCGAGCTCTTCCCCGACAACATCGGACGCGTCGTCCTGGACAGCGCCATGGATCCCACTATGGCTCGCCAGGATCCGATGGAAGGTGATGCGGCAGCCGGGGAGCAGTCACTGCGCACCTACATCGAGTCCCAACAGGGCCAGGCGGGGTTCCCCCTGAGCGGTACGACGGATGCGGCCGTCGCCCAGCTTGCCACGTTCCTCGACGGTCTGGATGCCGATCCGCTGACCGTCTCCGGATCCGGAACGCCCCTGAACCGAGCCAAGGCCGTTGACGCGATCAGCAAGCTCGTCACCACATCACCTGACAAGTGGCCGCTGCTCACCGAGGGACTGACCCAGGCCATGAATGCGCACGACGGCAGCGCTCTGAAGGCGAACGCCGACGCCGTCTCCGGCAACAGCGCACCTCCCACGACCGA
Source organism: Actinomyces naeslundii (assembly GCF_001956585.1). Taxonomy (GTDB): domain Bacteria; phylum Actinomycetota; class Actinomycetes; order Actinomycetales; family Actinomycetaceae; genus Actinomyces; species Actinomyces naeslundii. The sequence continues at coordinate 207,990 of NZ_MSRR01000010.1, forward strand.
GAAGCAGGTGGTCGAGCAGCTCCAAGGTCTCAAAGTCTTCTCGGCCAACCGGTGCCTCGACTTCCCCGACGCCGGGAACGAGTCGAGCTGGGATGCGGCACTGGCCTCCTACCACCACGACTACCCGGTCTTCCACAGTCTGTTACCCCAGTACGACGCGTTCTGCCACGGCTGGGGACACACCAGCAGGACCGAGGCGGTCGACGTCGACACGAAGGCCACGAACCCGGTGTTCGTCGTCGGCATCCTGCACGATCCGCAAACACCCTACCCGTGGTCCCAGACACTGGTGTCGAGGATCCGCAACAGCCATCTGCTGAGCGTGGACATGTACGGTCACGGCGCTACCGGTCGCAATGCCTGCACGAGCGCGAAGGTGAGCGACTTCCTCGTCAACGGGACGCTTCCTTCAGACGGGGAGATCTGCCCGGCGGACCCGGAGCCCCAGGCAGGAGGTGGTGAGAAAGGCTGACACAGAGACGCAGCGACTCACTTGAGCCGCGTCGTCGGAGCCGGGGAGCACCGGAAATGGAAAACACCCCGGCTCCGACTCTTCAGCCGAGGGCGGGGTGTTGGTGCGCCCGAAGGGATTCGAACCCCCAACCTTCTGATCCGTAGTCAGATGCTCTATCCGTTGAGCTACAGGCGCTCGTCGTTGCCGACGGGTAGAAGATTACTCAGCGTCCACCCAGGGGACAAATCCGTTCCCCGTGAGGATGGGCACAGGGCCGGAGTGCCCGTCGACGACGGGACTCCGGCCCTGCTAATGCTGTTGCGGCAGCGGTGCTCACCTGCGAGCCACTGGGCCCTAGCCGGCGCTGGCGCTCCCATTGAGAGTGAGGAGCGAGTAGCCGAGCATGCCAAGTACCAAGGAGAGGAGGATGCTCAGGACGGCGCCGATCACCATCCAGATGAGAGTGGCCTTGGCCCAGTTCCTCTTGCTGGCGGAGTGAGCACTGCCGAAGGCGAGCATCAGCAGGTAGACGAGGTTGACGACGGGGATAGCCATCAGGAGCAGCGTCAGCATCCAGCTGCCGACGGAGTCGGCACTCTCGTCCGGGACCTGCGCCGGCGCGCCACCGCCCACCGGCTGCCCGAACGACGCCCCCGCTGCTCCAGGAACCACGTCGGCGAAGGAGGGGGCCTGACCGGCTGCGGCGTCAGAGGAGGGTGCCGAACCCCACTGGGGCGCTGAGCTCTGCGACGGCGCAGACTGGGCGACCGGCTGCGCCGCGCCCTGGGGGACGTAGGTCTCCGCCATCTGCTCGGCCTCGGCGCGCGCCGTCGCTGTGGGGAAGACCGAGGACATGCCGACATCCCCCTCATGACGGCCACCACTGAAGGGATGCGAGTGTGGGGCGGGCTGGCGGGCGGAGGCCTGCGGCGGCGACCCCTGCCAAGCCAGAGTCTCCTGCCCCGTGGTGGCTCCCGACGCCGCGGCTGCAGCCGGATCCGAGGCCGCACCCGGCGCGGATGGAATGCCGGGCGCCGACTGGGCGAAGGGCGACGCGGCGGCTGCGGCGCCATTGTCGGCCTGAGGGGCGCCCCAAGCGGGCTGAGCCGGCTGGCTGTACGGCGTCGGCTGGCCACCCGGCTGCGCGGCAGGCTGCCCGGCCTGGAAGGGAGCGGTGGCCCCGCCGATTCCAGCACCTCCAGCCGGGTCGGGCTGGCCGAACTGAGCCGGTTGGCCGGGCTGGGACTGCGGGCTCGGCGGTCCGAACGGGTCAGTCCCGCCCTGCTGGGCGTAGGGGTTGGGCTGGAGGTAGGGGTCGGCAGGGGCAGTTGCCGGCTGCGCGGCCGCCCGTCCAGCGCCTGCGGGGTAGGCGCGCGTCTGTTCCTCAGGGGGAGGCCCGGCGGGAAGGTCGGGCTGTGCGGGGCGCCACGAGCCGGCCTGAGCCTGAGCGCCAGGTACCGCACCGGGTGCGGAGCCGGGAACCTGTCCGGCTGCCGGCTGCGACTCGGAACGTGCGGCGTCGAGCAGCTCCTGGTTGATGAGGACGGTCCGGGCGCTGAACTCGTCCCCTTCGCCGGGACGGGGCGTTCCGGGGGCCGGAGGCTGGGTTGCGTCGTGGTCAGACATGAGTTCCCTCTCAGTCGGGTACAGCATCACGCTATCCCGGATCGGCCCGGGAGGACACGTAGGCACCCCGATCGGCCAGAGGCGAACGCCCCGACCGGGGCTGATTCACGGGCCCGGTCAGCGGGGAGTGGCCGCCGAAGCGGTTTCGCCGGCTCCCGATCCAGCCGGAGCCCTCCAGCGCTGCCAGCAAGCAACCCCGACGAACATCACCAGCGGACCGATGGCGCCGACGGCGGAGCCCGCGTGGGTCCGCAGCGCAACGAACGGTAGCGTCACCAAGAGGATGACTGCTGCGATCACGGCAAGACGCGATCTGGTTCTGATCGCCAGCAGTGTCACCACAACGGCCACTGCGGACACGAGCGACAGGACCCGCCCGGGGCCGGCCCAGTTGAGGACGATGAAGAGGGCGACGAAACCGCCAATGAGCGCGTATCCGGCGATGGCCTGTCTTCGGTTATCCATGTCAGTCATGGCCGCTCACTCCCAGCACGATTGATGGGCTACTGCCAGGGTAGACCGCAGGATGCGAGCCGTCGACCGTTCGGTCGATTGAAGGGAGACCGGCCCAGGCGCAGCCCTCTCCGCCGCAACAGCTGGGCCGACGACGAAGCCCCGGCGCACTGCTGCATACCGGGGCCCTTCGCTCTGGCGGAGATGGGGAGATTCGAACTCCCGAGGGGCTTCCACCCCAACCTCCTTAGCAGGGAGGCGCACTAGGCCACTATGCGACATCTCCATCGCCTTCCCACAGCTCCACCGTGGGACGCACGGGCAGCCTACCGGGAGGGCGCCCCCGCGAGCAAACCGCCCGACGACATGTCGCGGCCATCCTGACCTGAGGCGTCCCAGCCGCGAGCCGGATGGACGGCCTGCACCGGGGTCATAATGTCCCCGGAAGCTCGTCATGTGGCGACGGGAGGCATACGCTGTGCACTGCGAGGAGGCGGAGAGAGGTGAAGAGCCGATGAGCGGGGAGACGAGTGCGCGAATCACAGCCTTCCTCACCGACCTGCGCGAGGCACTCGAAGGCGCGAGCAACCCTGCCCGCGCGGAGCAGCAGCGGGCGTACCTGAAGTCCGAGATGGCAATGTACGGCGTCGGAGTCCCGGAAACGCGACGCCTCGCCCGAAGGACTGCTGGCGCCCATGCCGACCTGTGGGCCGAGGCCGCCGCCTGGGAGACCGCGCTACGGCACCTGTGGGACGAGGCCGCCCACCGCGAGGAGCGCTACGCGGCCCTGGCCATCATCCGATCCAAGCCGTCTGTGTCGCATGCTGGACGCATGGAGTCCCTGGCGCTCTACGAGCATTTTCTACGCACGGGGCAGTGGTGGGACCTGGTCGATGAGACCTCCCACGCCGTCGGGCTGGTAGTGCGTCAGCACCCGGCTGCCGCGGCCCGCATGCGCGTGTGGGCCACCGATCTGGACATGTGGGTACGGCGCAGCGCCATCATCTGCCAACTCCAGCACAAGGCCGACACGGACCTTGACCTGCTCACAGCCGTCATCGAGGCCAACCAGGAGGACTCAGAGTTCTTCATCCGCAAGGCCATCGGCTGGGCGCTGCGAGACTACGCGCGTACGGACAGCGACTGGGTGCGCGCCTTCGTCCAGGCGCATGCGAACCTGTCCCCGCTCAGCCGACGCGAGGCCCTCAAGCACCTGTGAAATTGGGGCGACATCAACCAGGACGGCGGGCTACCGAGGCATATGCGGACAACGCACAGCGGAGATGAGAGAGGCGCCCCTCCACCCCCATCTCCTTGGTGCGCGTACCACAGGGGATTGATCCCCCTACCGCTCATACTATTTTCGAGATCTCCTAGTTGTGCTGCAACAAGCACGAAGTCACCCCGGCTTCGAAGGCCCAACCAAAGGAGAAGATCACCATGCAGCTCACCAAGCGAGACCTCATCAAGACCGCCGCCATTGGCTCAGCTTTTGTTGGAGCGCTAGCAGTCGCGGCGCCGGCCTCGGCGAACTCCTTCGGTCCAACCGACTCACACGGCGTGGTGAAGGTCAGCTACAACGACGGAGCAGACGAGTTCTGCGTGACGGGAAACTATCACCACGGTTCAGTAGTATATCTCGTACCAGAGACGAGTGGCCGCGGACCAAGCCACAAGATTACGGTCAGTGATGGGGAAACCAAGTGCGTCAGTCTGGCAACCGCTTACGAAGACAGCCGGTATTACTACCAGACGGGAATCCCGCTTATTGGAGGAAGGTATAGCGCGGAGTACTTCTACAGCTGACCCGCGCATCCCGAAGCGCTCTCCTGACGATCGCGGCGCAGCCGCCACCCCGCTTCCCCTTCCACGGCGCTCGAGTTCTCGGCAGCACTTCTGCTGCCGAGAACTCGAGAACATGTTCACGTTCTTGAGCGGAGATCTTGCAGGCTTACTCCCGATACGGCTACACGCTGGTGGCGAACCGATGCGCCCCAGCGCGCCCCCTCTTCTTGCTCAGACCACAGGGGATTGATCCCCCTACCAACTGACCAAACTTTGAGGTCGCATAGTCGTACGGCAACCAACACAAGGTCAACCCGACTTCAAATGCCCGACCAAAGGAGGCACCCCATGCGATTCACCAAACGAAACCTCATCAAGACCGCAGCGGTCAGTTCAGCACTTCTAGGAGCAATTGCTGTCGCCGCACCAGCCTCCGCCAACTCCTTCGGACCGACTGACTATGCCACAGAAGGATACACAAAGGTCAGTTACGACGACGCGAACGACCAATTCTGCGTCACAGGAACCGGCACGGATTACGCAGGAGTCACCGTAGCACCATCAAACGGAAGGCGAGGGCCGAGCTATTATATTTCAGTCGGCCCAGGGGCAACAAAGTGCGTCAGCCTAGCACGAGCCTTCGAGGACACTCGCTACTTCTATCAGGCAGAAGATCCTCTGACTGGAAACATTTACGACCCAGTCCACTTTTACAGCTGACCCGAGCACATCCTGAAGCGTCCGCCTGACAATCGCACCATAGCCGCCATTCCCATCTCCCCACTCCCGCAGCACTCGAGTCCTCGGCAGCACTTCAACCTGCCGAGGGCTCGGGTGCACGTGCAGGTTCCTGAATGACGACCTGGCAGGATCACTCCAGATAAGGCTACACGCTGACAGAAACCCAACGCACGCCACCACGCCCACCCTCTGCGCACACAGGCCATAGGGGATTGATCCCCCTACCGATCATACTATTTTTGAGGTCTCATGGTTGTGCAGCAACAGGCAGAGAGATCACCCGCACGTCAGCGTCCAGCCAAAGGAGGCACCCCATGCGATTCACAAAGAGAAACCTCATCAAGACCGCCGCTGTTGGCTCAGCTTTTGTTGGAGCGCTAGCAGTCGCAGCGCCGGCCTCAGCAAACTCTTTCGGCCCAACCGAATACGGCACCAACGGCTACGCAATAGTTAGTTACGACGACGCAAACGACCAATTCTGTGTAACTGAGAACTCTGGCTGGTATAAGGGCTTTGCGAACGTCCGTCTTTACCCTGAAACGAACAGTCGCGGCCCAAGCTATAACTTCGACGTTTATGCAGGCGAAACAAAATGCGTTAGCCTGAGCAGCGCCTTCGAAGACAGTTACTACTACTACAAAGTGAACCACCACAGCCCGGTCAACTTCTACAGCTGACCCGTAAGCATCATCCTTGCGAGGATCGCGGCATAGTTACCATTCCCATCTCCCCATTCCCGCAACACTCGAGCCCCCGGCGGCACTTCAACCTGCCGAGGGCTCGAGTAGGTTCTCAATCTCCTGAACGGAGATCTTGCAGGCTCAGCCACACACTGATAGCGACCCGACGCGCGCTGAAGGCTGCACTGGCTAGAGACAGGCCGACCGAACAGCGGTCAGACCTCAAGCAGCACAGCATCCGTGGGACACTTTTTTAAATCAACAACAGTATGCACAGCGGAACTCTGCCACGAAACCACCTCAATCAATTGCTGACACCAGCGACCTCGGAACGAGCGAATACACAAAGAGACCGACAATAAATAACAGCAAGGGAACGCCCAATACCCACGCAACGACCGAACTCGAAATCCCCAGGGGGTCGACTTCGGTAGGCATAGCGGCAAGCATCTGCATCAAGAGTCCGACAATGGCTCCCCCTAACACAGGGCCGGCTTGACGAAGGACATTGAGGAGAGATGACGCAGCACCGAATTCGTCACCCCTCAGCGCAGTCATACCTACTGTCGTCAGTGGCGCCATCACAAACCCATTTCCTATACCGAAAACGACGGTCGCCCCCAAGAACCACACCCAAGAACCCCCCATAGCGGCAATCAGCATACTCAGGGCGGTTCCCACCGCGGAGGCCCCGAAGCCTATCTGTAGAACGAGGCGAGCTTCCCCCTCATCAACCCAGCGACCCGCAATAGGTGCTGTGACCACAGACGCAATCGACGCTGGCGCAAGAGCAGCCCCCGCCCAGAACGCCGTTTGCCCCAGCACGGACTGGATGTAGTTCGATACGAGAAAGGTCAAAGCGAATACACCAAGGGCCGCAAAGAGCCCGAATACAGCGGCAACGAGGAACCGTGGATTTCTGCGAAGAGACTGTGGAAAAACTGCGTGCGCCGGATCTACCCGACGTTCATACCGGAAGAACACAAACAGGCAGAACACAGCAAACGGCAGGCAAGCAATGGTTAACAGGTCCCAACCCGCATGGGGACCTTGCAGACATCCGTAGAGAAGTGCCACAAGGCCGATGCCTGCGAGAAAGGTGCCCACGAGATCAAGTCTCACGGAACGGGCCATCTCGATTGGAAGGCTTCGCAGACCCAGAACCACGACGAGAGCCGCAATCGGAAGGTTGATGAGGAAGACCCATCGCCAACTGAGACCGTCAATCAACACTCCGCCGGCCAGGGGACCGATGATGGATGCAGTTCCTGCAATTGATCCCCAGATGCCGACTGCGCGCCCACGAATCTTTTCAGGGAAGGTGACACCGATGAGCGTGAGAGTCTGTGGCACCAGCATGCCGGCACCGAGTCCCTGAAGGAACCGGCCGGCGATCAAGACGAACGGAGAGGTCGCAACACCGCAGGCGAGGCTGGCAGCTGCCAAGATGATCGTCCCAAGGTGGAAGAGGCGTCGGTGTCCGAATCGATCACCTAAACGACCTGACGGGATGATCGCCAGTGCGAGAACGAGACCGTAGCTGTTGACCGCCCAGAACACCTGGGCTGTGGACGCGCCTAAGTCCCGTGTCAGTGAGGGAACTGCGAGGTTGATAATTGTCAGGTCGAGGAGAGCAATGAAGTACCCTCCGGCCAACGCGCACAGCCCGATCCACTGCCGAGCGCTGACTGTTATGGCTAGGGAATCTTCCGTCACGTCGTCCCCTCGTTCATCAATTCAGTATCGCGGAAGGTGTCTCTCTTGGCTATCACGGCGTAGTCACCGCATTAAGGCCGAGGCTGCTTCCCATCTCTCTCGATATTGACATGGATGTCATCACTGAGACGTTGACCGCAGCGTCGGAACGATGCGGGACTGGCTCTCGAGCTGAAGAATCATCAGGTTGCACTTGATGGCCGCCGGGCTCACCGGCAACGAGAACGCCGCCAAACTCACCTGACTCATGACACCTTGATGAGTTTTCATTGGTATTGCGGTGCGTGAGCGGAGAGAGGGGGATTCGAACCCCCGGTGCGCTAGGCGCACAGCGGTTTTCAAGACCGCCACATTCGGCCGCTCTGTCACCTCTCCAGGCCACGCCCTCGGGGCGCGACAGGCACAGACCCTACCATCCCGGTGAGCCCGCGGTCACCGCGGGCCCACCGGCGGCCCACTCGGGGAACACCCGGCGACGTCAGGACCTGCCGAAGAACCCCCGACGGTGCGGTTTGCTGGCGCGCGCCGGCAGCAGGGAGTTCGGTTCGTCGAGCCGTCCCTCGGCCAGGGCCTGCCCGACCGCCGGCCACACCGGCAGACGCGCCATGAGTGTGGCCTGCAGCGCGTGGTAGATGTCCGGGTGCCCGGCCCAGGTGCGGGTCGAGGGCCGGTTGTCGCGGTCGAGCTCGTGGGTCCACACACCGGGCGCCTCGATGAGGAACTCCTCGGCGTAGTCGATCCAGGCCCGGTAGCAGTGCTCGTAGTGCTCGACGTCGATCTCCCCGCGTCCGTCGTCGAGCAGCGCCTGACGGATGGCGGCCGAGGCCGAGATGCCCTCGCAGACCACCCAGTGCATGCGCTCGTGGACCATTGGCTTGCCGTCGAAGTCAGTGGTGTAGACGAAGCCGGGGGCGCCGTCGATGCGCCAGCCGTCGGTGCGGGCCTGCTCGAAGATGTGCTCGGCGGCGTCCAGCATCCAGTCCGGTGCGCTCATGGAGCGGTTGATGAGTGCGCCGCGCAGCTGGACGGTCAGTCGCGCCCACTCCAGGCCATGGCCCGGCGTGACGCCGTAGGGCCTGAAGGGGTGGGCCGGCTCGTCGCGGTTGTAGTCGAGCCGCGGTTCCCAGGAGGTGCTGTAGTGCTCGGGCAGGCGCCAGCCGTGCTGGCGGGCCTGGACGTTGACCGCGAAGTCGACGATCTTCAGCGCCCGCTCCAGCCAACGCACCTCGCCGGTGACGTCGGCGGCGGCAAGGTAGGCCTCAACCGTGTGCATGGCGGCGTTGATGCCCCGGTAGTCCTCGGGGTCGGTGAAGTCGAAGGCGTAGGACTCGATCGGCATCTGCTGCGCCTCGTCCCACCAGTAACGGTCCTGGATCGCCATGGCGTCGCGCAGCAACTCGTGGGCACCGGGCCGGTCGGCGGCCGTCGCTGTCGCCGCAGCCAGCAGCACGAATGCGTGCTGGTAGCACTCCTTACGGGCCTCGGGATCGATCGGGACGCCGCGCCCCTCGGCGTCGGGCTCGGGGCCGATCGCCGAGTACCAGCCGCCGTTGGCCGGGTCGCGCAGAGGACCGTTCAGGGCGCGCACGCCGTGGTCGGCGTAACGCCGGCAGCCGGGGATGCCCATGAGCGCCCCCAGGGAGAAGGCGAAGGTCATGCGGCCGGTGATCCACAGCTCGACGGGATGGGAGAGGTCCACCTCGCCGTCCTGGCCGATCCACCCGAATCCGGTGGGCACCTGCGCGGCGCGCGCGTAGTGCAGCAGCGCATGCGTCTCGTAGGCCAGCCAACGCTTGTGCTCGGGGGCGCCGAACCATCCCAGTCCCATGAGTCCTCCTTGATCCGCAGGGGATCCAAGGCTATCGACCCGCCCCACACGGATCAATGCTCCGGTCTGCTCTCAGCGGCTCTCTCTCCCAAGCCCGCTCAGCATTGCCGACGGCGCCCCGCCCCGCCTACTTCTGCTTCGGCCAGGCGGACTCGCCCTGCGCGAGCGCCTCCCGGGCGCTCATCGCCCCGGTCGACCAACGGCTCAGCCCCAGCCACAGGGCGCTGCTGCCGACGCCCACCGGCATCGAGTCCGAGGCATCCATCTCCACGGTCGTCTGACGCGACTGAAGCAACCTGGTGGCGCGCCTACCGACGTCGCTGGGCGCCAGGTCCGGGTCAACCCCCTGATAGGCGGTCGCCACCCCACCCATCGCCATCCGCGTGCGGGCCCAGTCCTGGGAGGTCAGGTACTCCATGACCGCATTGACCGCCTCCGAGCGAGTGAATCCCACGAGGTAGTCGGTGCCCACGAGTACGGCGTCCGAACCGCGGTCCGCCCCCGGGGTGACGAAGGCCGAGACCTTGACCCCGTTCGACGGCGATGCCGACGACGTCGCTGCGGCGGTCTTGGCCTGTGCGGAACCCGTCGGGCTCGCGGAGGCGTCCCCCGTGGCACCCGCGGAGGGGCTGGGCACCTGGACCGTCACCGAGTTGGCGCCGTCGGCGTCGGTGATGGCGGTGCCCTCCGGGAAGCGGCTCTCGAAGGAGGAGGAGGCGTGCAGCATGAGGCAGCTGCCCTTGACCAGGTCGGCCCCGGCCTGCGCGGGAGTCCGCGAGATGATCGAGCCGCGCCCGCCGGCCACACTCCGGTCGGCCAGAACCAGGGACTCAACGGTGTCGAGGGCCTCCACCGCGCCCGTGGAGTCGATGGGCACCCGGTGCGAGGCCCAGGTCTCATAGGCGCCGGAGCCCTGTGTGGAGAGCATGGTGTCCTCGAGCCAGTCGGTCATCACCCAACCGGTGGACTCCCCGTCGGAGGCGCCCACGCACCAGGGCGTCACGGAGCCGTCGGGGTGGTCGGCGCGGACCTTGCGGGTGAGGGCCTCCAGCTCACCCCAGGTGCTGGGCACCTCGTAGCCGGCCTTCTTGAAGGCATCCGGCGAGTACCACACGAGGGACTTCACCGAGGCCATGAGCGGGGCGGCATAGGGCACGGAGGCGTGGATGCCCACCTGGATCCAGTGCCGGTCCCATCCGGCCTCCACGTTGCTGTTGACCGTATTCGGCAGCGGGTGGACCACGCCGGTGTCAACGAGCTCGGCCACCATGCCCGGCTGCGGCACGATCGCCAGGTCGGGCAGGTTCTCGGGGTTGTCCTGGCTCGACGGCGAGGCCCCCTTGCTGGTGGACAGGTCCGCACCCGAGCCGTTGAGCAGCTGGGAGCGCAGCTCGGAGGTGCCGGTGTGCTCGACGGTGATCCCCGTGCACTTCTCGAACTCGGCCACGGAGGCCTCGAAGCGCTCGGCCTCGGTGCCGGTCAGGCTGCTGGAGACGGTGACGGTGGTGCCCTCGTGCCCCTGGTAGGCCTTGTAGGCGGCGCAGCCCGTGGCCGACGCCGAGCCGGCCCCGCCGGCCGAGCAGGCGGCGGTGGCGGCGGCTGCCAGCATCAGGGCGCTGGCCGCCGCGAGGAGGCGACCGCCCCGCCGCAGCCGCCCGGTGGGGCGCCGGCGTCCCGTGACCGCCTCACCGGGCGGACCGATGGTGCGACCGGCGTCGTCGGTGGAATTCTGACCGTTGAAGTTGTGGTGGGAGACAGGGAGAGGGGACTGTCGCATCAGGGGTGCCTTACTCGTTCTATGAGAGCGTCCAGGACGGCGGCGCAGCCGTCCCGCCACACGGGCTCGGTCAGGATATCGCCGCGGTCGCGCACCCACTGCGGCGCGCTGCCCATGACGACGCCAGTCCCGGCCCACTCGATCATCTCGACGTCGTTGGAACCGTCCCCGACCGCGAGGGCGCGGGCGGGGTCAGCGCCCAGGCGGGCGAGGAGCGCCTCGAGGGCGGAGGCCTTGGTGACCCCCTCGGGGGCGACGTCGAGCCAGGCCGTCCAACCGATGGCGTACTCCACCGAGTGCAGCCCGGAGTCGGCCACGATCTCGGAGAAGCGCTCGACGGACATGCCCGGGGCCCGCAGGACCACGCGGGTGACGGGCTGGGAGACGAGCTCGGCCATGGTGACGACCTGCTGATCCTCAATAAGCTCGCCGTCGGGGAAGAGCCGGGAGACCTTGAAACCGATGCCGGGGTCCTCGACGGCGAAGATCCCGTCAGGAACGGCGGCGTGCAGAGTCTCGATGGCGGTGCGCGGGTCGAAGGTGCGCGAGTCGACCACCTCGTAGCCACCGGGGACGTCCGGGTCGAGCCGCAGGGTCAGGGCACCATTGGCGCAGACCATCCAGCCGGTGCTCAGCCCCAGATGGCGCACGACCGGCATGGCGGCGGCGATCCCGCGCCCGGTGGAGATGACCACGGGGACCTCGTGGGCGCGCAGGCGGGCGATGGAGGCCATGACCCGCTCCGAGACGCGCCCGTCCATGTCGAGGATGGTGCCGTCGACGTCGAGGGCGACGACGAGCCCGTCGCCCGGAGCGAGCCGGGCTCCACCGGCGGCCTCCAGGGAGTCGAGGTCCCGCATCCGGTCCTGGACGAGGGCGTGGTACTCCTCGTGGTTCAGGGCCCGACGGCGCAGCACGCGCCTTCCGGCGGCCCCGGAACCGGCCTCCTCCGTGGGCTCGGAGCTGCTCTCGTGGTTCTCGAGGTACTCCGTGGAGCCACCCAGGCGGGTCAGGGGCTGGCCGGCCGGAGCGATCCCGGTCTCGGGGTTGACGGCCGGACCGTTGCCCGTGGGCTCCGGGCTGACGGTGCCGCCCGCGGCGCCCGCAGCACCGGCGGTGTCCAGCAAGGGCTCCGGCGTCGTCGGCGAGGAGGACGAAGGCGTGGGGCTCATGATGGAACCCGCCTCAGGCGACGGCACTGGCGGGCTCGATGACCTCCAGGCCGCCCAGGTAGGGGCGCAGGCCCGCCGGCACGCGCACCGAGCCGTCGGCCTGCTGGTGGTTCTCCAGGATGGCGACCATCCAGCGGGTGGTGGCCAGGGTCCCGTTGAGGGTGGCCACGGGGCTCGTGCCTCCCTCGCGGCGCTCGCGCACGGCCAGACGGCGGGCCTGGTAGGTGGTGCAGTTGGAGGTGGAGGTGACCTCCATCCAGCGCTGCTGGGTGGGCAGCCAGGCCTCGCAGTCGAACTTGCGGGCGGCCGAGGAGCCCAGGTCCCCGGCAGCGGTGTCGATGACCCGGTAGGGCAGCTCGACCAGGGCCAGCATCTCCTCCTCCATGGCCAGGAGCCGGGCGTGCTCGGCCTCGGCGTCCTCGGGCCGGCAGTAGGAGAACATCTCGGCCTTGTTGAACTGGTGGACGCGGATGATGCCGCGGGTGTCCTTGCCGGCGGCACCGGCCTCGCGCCGGTAGCAGGTGGACCAGCCCATGTACCGCTTTGGGCCGGCGGACAGGTCGAGGATCTCGTCTGCGTGGTACCCGGCCAGGGCCACCTCGGAGGTACCGGTGAGGTAGAGGTCGTCGGCGGGCAGGTAGTAGATCTCGTCACTGTGGGCGCCCAGGAAGCCGGTACCGCCCATGACCTGCGGGGTGACGAGGGTGGGCGTGGTCATCGGGGTGAAGCCATGGGCGACGGCGGCGTCCAGGGCCGCCGTCATGAGCGCCAGCTCCAGGCGCATGCCCCAGCCCTTGAGGTAGTAGAAGCGGGCACCGGAGACCTTGGCGCCGCGGCGGGTGTCGATGATGTCCAGGCCCTCGCCGATCGCCAGGTGGTCGGCGGGCTCGAAGCCCTCGGCGTCGAAGTCGCGGGGCTCACCGCCCTCGTGGCGCAGGACGACGTAGTCCTCCTCCCCTCCCGACGGCGCCCCCTCGATGAGATTGGCGAACTGACGGGCCAAGGCGTCGAGATCGGCGGCGGCGGCCGAGGAGGCTGACTCAGCGGCCTTGACCTGCTCGGCGAGCTCCTTGGCACTGGCGAGGATCGCCGGGCGCTCCTCGGGCGAGGCCTTCCCCACGGAGCGAGAGACGGCCTTCTGCTCGGCGCGGAGGTTCTCGAAGGCGGCCAGCGCCTGACGGCGGGTCTCGTCGGCGGCGATGACGCGGTCAACGAGATCGACGTCGGCACCACGGGCTCGCTGGCTGGCGCGGAAGGGCTCGGGGTTCTCACGAAGCGCACGCAGGTCGATCATGCCCCTGAGTGTAGTCAGGACCGCGCCGAAGGCCGCACCCGGGTCACCTTCCGAACGCAGCCGGCCCTCGGCCGGACGTCGGAGACGATCAAGAAGGATCCTGGAGACGGACAAGGTCACAGGCCAGTGGCGCAACCGACACTCCGGGAGAACGGCCCCGGATCGACGTCGGATCGCCCCCGAATCCACCCCACCGTCGAGGTGGCCTCAGGGCCGCGAAGGCCAGCATTTTACCGGAAGATCGGGGCCGAATGACAGGCGTGTGACTCATACATGCTTCTCCCCGAGTACACCACCCCGAAACGGCGAACGTGACCCACTTCCTACTACCAACGCAATCCACCTGTGAATAGAATCCATTTCAATCGGTGTACCCTATAGTTCCCGACGGTGTTTCCGTGCCGCCATGTTGGAGGCCCGCCCGCACCGCCCCCACACCACTCTCCCCACCTTCCCGGCCAGTCGTCTGCCTCCGATTTTCTGTCACTCCGTCATATCAGGCTCGCCGATCGCAGTGGTGCGGGCCCCGACCACAGGACCACAACTCATGCCGATCTCATCATCTCCGTCCTTCTCTCAGTTACGGGCCTTCGTGGCCCTGTGTGACCACCAGCACTTCGGTGAGGCCGCCACCGCGCTCGGCGTCAGCCAGCCCAGCCTGTCCCAGGCCATCACCGCCCTGGAGAAGCGTGTTGGCGGCGAGCTGGTGGAGCGCACCACCCGCCGCGTTCTCGTAACCTCTTTGGGCGAGGCCCTCCTGCCCTTCGCGCGCGACGCCGTCCTGGCCGCCGAGGCCTTCAACGAGGCCGCCTCCAGCCAGGGGGCCGCCCTGAGCGGCACGATGCGCCTGGGCATCATCCCCACCATCGCTCCCTACCTGGCACCCATCCTCCTTGACGGTCTGCGCGAGGCCCTGCCTCAGATGGAGCTGGACCTGCGTGAGATGGTCACCGGGGACAACCTCGACCAGCTCGCCCAGGGACGCCTCGACGCCGCGATCATCTCCCTGGAGGACGACCTGCAGCGCACCACCGCGATCCCGATGTTCGACGAGCAGCTCGTCATCCTCACCGCCGCGGATCACCCCTGGGCCGGCCGCACGGACGTGAGCCCGGCCGAGCTCGACAGCCAGCCCCTCCTGCTGCTCGACGAGGGCAACTGCCTGCGTGACCAGACCCTGTCCCTGTGCCAGCGCTACGGCACCCAGCCGCCGATCGCGGTGGCCACCACCCTGTCCACAGTGACCCGCATGGTCGCCCACGGCTCCGGCGTGACGGTCATCCCCGAGGGGGCGCTCCAGTTGCTCACCCCCTCCACGGAGTACGGCGTCGCCCGCTTCGGCGGCGAGGTGCCGCTGCGCCGTATGGGTCTGGTCCACCGGGTCTCCTCCTCCCGCGGCGCCGACTTCGCCCAGCTGGCCAGCCTCATCTCGCGTCTGGTGAGCGAGACCGACCTGCCCACCATCCCGGTCAAGCCCTTGGCCGCGGCCTGAGCGCGGCCTGGGGCTCCGCCCCTGCACCGGGCTCACATCGTCTTGGGTTCGTCTCCGCGGCCCCAGGACCGTGACCGAGGCTGCATGGGCGGCTAACCTGCCCCTATGACCGGCTTCACCGACGGCGGGACCCGGACCACGACGCGCCCCGGCCAGCCGTTGGCCTGCGTCATCATCAACCCCTCCAAGCGTCGCACCACCACCGCGGTGCGGGGTGTGCTGGAGCGCGAGCTGCGTGAGGCCGGGTACGCCGGACCGGTGTGGCTGGAGACGAGCGTGTCCGAGCCCGGCACCATGCAGGCGCGCCTGGCCCTGGCCGCCGGGGCCCGGCTGGTGGTGGCCGCAGGCGGCGACGGAACCGTGCGCTCGGTGGCGGCCGGCGTGGCCGGTACGGAAGCGCGGATGGGCATCATCCCCCTGGGTACGGCGAACCTGGCGGCCCGCAACCTCGGGGTGCCGGTCGGCGCCCCGAGGGCGGCGGCTCGAGTGGCCGCCCACGGGGTCGACCTGCCCGCCGACCTGGCCTGGGTGAGGACCGAGGCCTGGACCGCTCCCGACGTCGGGCCGGGCAGGACCGAATCCGCCGAAACCACCGGTGAGGCGGACACGCTGGGCGGCGACACCGCCACCAACGCCCCCTTTCCTGACGGCTCGCCTCCCTCAACCGACCCGACGGGCGCAGCCGATACGACCACCTCCCCACGGCTGTCGGCCGAGGCCGCCCGAGCGGTGCGCACGATCCAGCGGGCGACCCGCAAGCCCCGTCAGTGGGCCCGCCCCACACTCGGTGACGAGCACGCCTGCATGGTGGTGGCCGGGATCGGTTTCGACGCCGGGCTGGTGGCCTCCACGCGCCCGGCCCTCAAGGCGCGAGTCGGCTGGGGCGCCTACGCCCTGGCGGCCATGGAGAACCTGGGCTCACCGCGCATGGACCTGGTGCTCAGTCTCCTGGACGAGACCGGCCAGCGGCGCGTGGAGCGCCTGAGAGCCCGCAACCTGCTGGTGGCCAACGGCGGTCGCCTGCCGGCCGGGATCACCCTGCTGCCCGAGGCGCGCACCGACGACGGCCTGCTCGACATCGCCGCCATCGACACGGTGGCGGGCCTGGCGGGCTGGAGCTCCCTGGCGCGCCAGGTGCTGCCGCCCTACGCAGCGCGCTACTCCGAACCGAGTCGCTCCCTGGGACGGGTGGTGCTGCGACGCGGCGGGGAGGTGGCCGTCCAGCTCTCGGCGCCGGCCCTGGTGGAGGTCGACGGCGACCTGCTGGCGCCCACGCAGGGCATGCGGGTGCGCATCGACCCCGGGGCGCTGCTCATCCGCCGCCCGCCGACCTGAGAGCCGGAGCGGCCGGAGCGGCGCCCCGGCTCACTCCTCCCAGAAGCCGGCGACGTCGATCGCCCCGCCGGTGGCCTCGAAGTCGGCGCGGACGGCCCGGCGCAGCTCGGCGTCGTGCAGCCAGTCCAGGGCCACGGCGGCCAGCCCATAGGCGCCGTCAAGCGCGGCCGCGTCCCCGGTGGGGGCGCCGGCAGCCTCGGTCATGGCGCGGGTGTGGAGGGCGACGTCGGGCCGGTCGGTGACCTTGATGAGCGGGTGGATGCCGGGCACGCGCTGGGAGACGTTGCCGAAGTCCGTGCCGGCGGCGATCGTCTCAGGAAGGACCCCGGGGGCCAGGGGGTCGCGGCCCCGCTCGCGCTGGGAGCGCGCCCAGGAGGCGAGCAGGGGGCCGTTGTCGCGCACGGGGACCTCGTTGCTGTCCTCGGAGGTGAGGATCTCGACGCCGGTTCCGGTCATGAGGGCTGCGCCGTGGAGGACCTCCTCGACCCGCTCGGTGATCTCCTTGAGGGTCTCGAGGTACTTGGAGCGCACCATGATGGACAGCTCGGTGCGCTCGGGGATGATGTTGGGGACCTGGCCGCCGTCGGTGATGATGGCGTGGAGGCGGTCCATGGGGAGCATCTGCTGGCGCAGCAGGCCGATGCCGGTCAGGGCCAGGGTGGCGGCGTCCAGGGCGTTGCGGCCCATGAAGGGCTGGGAGGCGGCGTGGGCGGGCACTCCGTGGAAGACGACCTCCATGCGGCGCACCCCGAGCCAGGTCTGATGAGTGACGTCATGGGCGTATGAGTGGGTCTGGATGGCGGCGTCGACGCCGTCGAGCATGCCGCGCACGGACAGGATCTCCTTGGCGGTCGAGTTCTCCTCGGCGGGCGTGGTCTGCAGGACGACGCGGCCGGGAAGGGCTCCGGGGCGGGTGCAGGCCAGGGAGGCCAGGGCGAGGAAGGCGCCCACGGAGTTGGCGCACATGACGTTGTGGCCGCAGCCGTGGCCGATGCCGGGCAGGGCGTCGTACTCGGCGAGGATCGCGATGGTACCGGCCGGCTGACCGGCGTCTCCGGCCGCTGCGTCAGCGGCACCGGCCCCGACGGTCCCGGAGATCTCGGCGCGCAGGGCGGTGTCCATGCCGTAGACGCCGACCTCGGGCTCGATACCGTGGCGGCGCAGGAGCGCGGCGACCGTGGCGACGGCGTGGTGCTCCTCGTAGCCGGTCTCGGGGTGAGCGTGGATGTCCTGGGAGAGCTCGATGATCTGCGGGGCCAGCTCGGCGACAGCCTCCCCCAGGGCGGCGCGCAGGTCGGCGGGGGCTCCGGCGTCGTCGGGCAGGACCGGGGCCGGGCCGACGACGCCGCGGCGCTCCTCGGTCTCGGCGATCATGCGCTCCTGGATGGCGCCGGAGGGGGTGGTGGGGCGGGTGAGGTCATTCAGGTCGCGCATAGGGCAATCATGCCCAGCCGACGCCCGTATTGCACGGGGGTCGGGTTCCCCTGGCCAGGGCATGGGTGCACTCCACGAAGATCCGGACCCCGCGCAGTATGGACGGCTCCCGGCCAGTACGACCCGAGGCTCGTGCAGTAGCCACCGGGGGCCGCACACCACCCAGGTTCTCGGCGTCTACTCGCGGGGCGCGGCGAGCCGGCGGGCCGCTTCGACGACGACGGCGCGCCGGCGATCATGCTCCTCCTCGTCCA
Source organism: Actinomyces naeslundii (assembly GCF_001956585.1). Lineage (GTDB taxonomy): Bacteria > Actinomycetota > Actinomycetes > Actinomycetales > Actinomycetaceae > Actinomyces > Actinomyces naeslundii. The sequence continues at coordinate 226,031 of NZ_MSRR01000010.1, forward strand.
GGGGCCCGCACAGCATCCGCGCCACCTGGGGCGCAGTGGACCACCAGCCCGTCAGGGACATGATCATGAGCATGAGCGCACCGGGGTCGACGTCGCGGGTCAGGGCGCCGGAGTCCTGACCGCTGCGCATCCCGGCGATCTTGCGCTGGTAGTGCTCCCGCCGCAGCTCCTCCTCCGGCACCTCGTCGTCGAAGGTGAGAGCCTCCCAGCACAGCAGCCGGATGAGCTCGGGGCGTTGCCGGTGGTAGTCGTACAGGCGCCCGGCGTAGTCCCCCACATCCTCCCCCTCGTCGAAGGCGGGAGGCACGGCCTCGGCCACCTTGGTCAGCTCATCGCGCAGGACTGCGGAGAACAGGCGGTCCTTGGAGCCGAAGTAGTTGTAGACGCGCTCCTTGTTGACCCCCGCCCGCTTGGCGATGCGTTCGACGGTCGTCCCCGCGGGCCCGTGGCGGGTGAACTCGGCCGTGGCGGCATCCTTGATCTTCCGCTTGGTCCCCTCGGTATCCCAGGCCATGACGCCTTCTCCCGTATCCGCGAGCGCCAGCAGCAAACTCCAACGCTACCGTTGCAACTACCTCTCCAGTCTACTAGGGTCATTTCCAACGCTTACGTTGGAAAGGGGTTCTCATGTCTCCTGCGCACCGACCCGATCAGCATCCCGACGTCGCCCACTCCCCCGAGCCGTCCGCCCAGTCGACGACTCGGCCGGCCTCCCCCGCCTACCCCGCCGGCAGCAGCGCCACCGCGACTCTCGTGGTCACCGCACTGCTCGTCCTCACGCAGCTCTATGCAGCCATCCCCCTGCTCGCCCCGATCTCGGCCGATCTCCACGGCAACGCCACTGTCGCCCTGTCGACGGCCTTCAGCCTCACCTACGCCGCGGGCTTCCTCATCTGGGGGCCGGTCTCCGACCACTACGGCAGGAGAAGGACGATGGCGCTCGCGCTGGGGATCCTCACTGTCTCCACCGGCTGCTGCGCCCTGGCCCCGTCCCTGCCGGCACTCGCAGCCCTGCGCGCGATTCAGGGCCTGAGCGCCTCCGGCTTCGCACCCGTGGCCCTGGCCTACCTGTCCGAGGCGCTGGCGCCGCACAGGCGGGCCGGGGCGATCGGGGCGATGTCGACGTCGTTCCTCGTGGCGGGCATCGTCGGCCAGGTCCTGGCCTCGCTGGTCGCACTGCACCTGGGGTGGCGATGGTTCTTCCCCCTGTGCGGCGGGCTGCTGGCTGTGGCCCTGGCGGCCGTCCTCGCCGTCGTGCACGACGCCGCTCACGCCTCCGGCCCCTCGGGCTCCTCGCTTCGGGGGCAGTTCGCATCGCTGGGACGGCTTGCGCTCAGACCTGCGGTTCTGGCGCTCAGCCTGGCGCACGTCACGCTACTCATGGTGTTCGTCGCCATGTACACGGGGATCGGCGGCCACCTGGAGTCGCTGGGCATGCGGCCTTCGACGATCATTCTCATCCGCCTGGCGGCCCTGCCGGCCATGTTCCTCAGTCTCGGCGCCGGCCGGTTCGCCGCAAGGCGGTCCTGGGCGCAGATAGCGCGGCTCGGCTTCGGAGTGTCGGCGTTGGGCATGCTCGGTGAGGCCCTGCTCGCGGGCAGCCTGGCGGGCCTGGTGGCCGCCAGCGTCGTCTACGTGGCCGGGGTCGCGCTGGCCGCGCCGGCGATGATCAGCCTCTACGGACAGGTGTCCGCCCCCAACCGCGGCAGCGGCATGGCACTCAACGGGTTCATCCTGTTCGTCGGCACGAGCGCCGGCCCGCTCCTGGCGACGTCGTCGCCCACCTTCCGAGCCCTGACCTTGGCACTGACCGGGATCCTGGTCCTGGCACTGGCCGCGGTCACCGCGTTCAAGGCGCTGGCCGGCGCCGACCACTGAACCACCCGCACTGCGGGAGCCGCCCCGCCTCGACTTCAGCTGAAGAGCGAGGCGGCCACCATGGTGTCGCCCTTCTCGATGCCCGGCGGGATCGCGAACAGGGCCGAGGCCTCGTGCTTGAGGTACTCCTGGAGGGCGTCGCTCTTGGTCATGCGGTCCAGGATCGGGTAGAAGTTCGTCCGCGGGTCACGTACGAAGGCGATGAAGAACAACCCGGTCTGCAGCAGCCCCAGGGAGTCGGAGCCGTCGGTGTAGTTGTAGCCGCGGCGCAGCATCCGGCGCCCCTGGTTCTGCTCCGGTGAGACGACGGCGATATGCGCGTCGGCCGGCACGAGCGTCTCGCCCTTGTCGTCCTTGGCCGCGTAGTCCACGGTCGTGAACTCCTCGGAGGACTTCGTGGGGTTGGCGATGCTCAGCGGCGCCCCGTAGCGCTTGTCGCGTCCCATGGTCTGCTCCTGCTCGATGAGCCGCAGGCGATCCCAGACCTCGGCGAGCATGCGGATGCGCCGCGCCACGTAGTAGGTGCCACCGGCCATCCAGGACGCCGCGGCGTCGTCGCCCGGCTGGACCCACAGGTGCTCGTTGAGCTGGTCGGCGGGATCCTCGGCCTTGATGTTGTTGGTGCCGTCCTTGAAGCCGAACAGGTTGCGCGGCGTCTCCTGGTCCACGGAGGTCGACGACGTCCGCCCGTAGCCGACCTGGCTCCACCGCAGGGTGGCGGTCCCGAAGGCGATACGGGTGAGGTTGCGGATCGCGTGGACGCAGACCTGGGCGTCGTTGGAGCATGCCTGGATCAGCAGGTCGCCGTCCGACTGGGCGGCGTGGAGCTGGTCGCCGGAGAAGGAGGGCATGCCCTCCTTGAGAATCGCCGGCATCTTGGCGGCCAGGCCGAAGCGGTCCTTGCCATCGGCGTCGACGAACAGGCCCTTGCCCACGCCGAAGGTGATGGTCAGGCCGTTGGGCTTGTAGCCCCAGGCCTCACCGGTGTCCTTGGGCGGCAGCTGCTTGTTGGAGCTGGGCTGGCCCCCGATGAGCTCGCCGGCGGTCATCTGCTCGGCGGCCACGGCCCAGTCGGACAGGAGGGTTTTCAGCTCCTCGACGTCGGTGGTGGAGACATCGAAGGCCGCGGTGAACATGTTGTCCTGGGCGGGGGTGGTGATCCCCGCCTGGTGGTCGCCGCGGAAGGGGTAGGTCGTGAGGATGGCCTCCTCGGGTCGCTGGGAGGCCTCCCAGGCGCGCCCACCGGCGACACCGGCCAGGCCCGCGAGCGCGGCCCCCAGGCCCGCGCCGGTGAACATGGCGCGGCGGCTGGTTCCCTTGCCGCCGGGCTTCCCAGTCCGTCCAGGTTTCCCGGACTCATCCGGCCTCCCCGGCTTTTCATCCTTATCGGACGTGCTGGCGTCCTCAGACTGTTCCGCCGCGCCCGAGGCCAGAGAGCCGTCACCCGGGTCTTCCGACGTCGGGGCCTGCGACTCCTGCTGCGCCTGCGCCGCCTCCGCGGCGGTCGCGTCATCCGCGACCGGGGAGGTCTCCGGCTCGTCGACCGGCTTGCCACTCACTGCTGACTCCTTCCAGGGCGTCCGGGTTGCTCTGGCCTCGCGGCCTCAGAGGATGGTCCCGGCGACCTTGGACAAGGACTCGCTCAGGGCGTTGACGGCGTCGGAGAACTTGCGCTGCGTGTCGGTGTAGGAGTTCTTGTCCGGAGCCTCGCCGGCGTCCTTCTGCACCGCAGCGATGGTGGAGTAGTCCGCGTAGGTGGGCTCGCCGTTGGCGGCCTTCCCGGAGACGTGGGCCTCGACGAGCTTCTCAACCGCCGCGAACTGGGTGGTGATCTTCTCGGCGAGCTTGGCGTCCTTCTTCTTCATGAGGTCCTCGACATTGCCGTAGGCGACCTTGGCGCCCTCAACATTGGCCTTGAAGTCGTAGAGGTCAGTGTGGGAGAAGGTCTCCTCCTCGCCGACGATCTTGGTGGTGGCGACCTCCTCGAGGAGGGAGGAGGCGCCGTTGGCAACGTCCTCGAGCCCGAGCTCGAACTTCTTCCCACCGGTGCCGGTGATGTTTCCGTAGACGAGGTCGTAGAGTGACTTGGTGTCGGTGTTGAGCTGGTCGGCCACCTTCTTGCGGGCGGCGTCGTCGGCGAACTTGAAGGGGCTGGAGGAGTCCTGGACCCACAGGTCGGCCTCGATGCGGTGCCATCCGGTCCAGCCGGAGATGACCTCCTTGTCGGTGACGGCCTTACCGGCACCTGCGGCAAGGTCCTGGACGCGGGTGTCCAGGGCGCTGTCGAGGTCTCCGGCCTCCTTGACGCCGAAGGACTCGGCGGTGGGCTCGATGCGCTCGTAGAACTGGCGCGCCAGCGGGTAGAGGCTCTTGGCAGTGGCGGTGTCGCCGGAGGTGTAGGCAGTGACGAAGCTCTGGGTGGCGGTCAGGAGCTGGCCGGCCTGATCACGCACGTAGGCGGTGTAGTTCTTGACGGCGTCCTCGCGCGCCTTGGCCTCATCGGCGCTGACGTCGACGGCGGCGCCCTTGGTGATCTTCAGCTCGGTGACACCCTTGAGCTCGCCGACCATGTTGGGCTTGCAGGCCGCGTAGCAGGTGCCCTCCTTGAGGGAGGTGGTGAGCTTCGTGGTGGTGCCGGGGCCGATGTTCTCCTGCTCGGAGATGATCTGGAGCTTGTCCTCGGTGAGAACCTCGAACTCGTTGGGCACCGTGCCGGAGTTGGTGATGGTGAAGGTGACGACACCCGAGGGGAAGGACGTGGACGAGAGCTTGCAGGAGTCGTCGGTGAGGGTCACCGTGATCTCCTGGGCCTTGCCGGATCCCGAGGCACCGCCCTTGGCGTTCTTGGGGTTGTCGGCGCAGGCTGCCAGACCCAGCCCCATGGCGGTCAGAGGAAGCATGGCGAGCACGTTGCGTCGCTTGATGGTGGGCATCTGTCTTTCCTTTACGAAGAAGCGGTGGTGGATCAGGGGTGGGTCAGGGTCTGTGGAGGCGGTCAGGAGGCCTCGACGGCGTCGACGGAGGCCTGCGCGCCGGCGTCGACCTTCTCGATGCCGTCCTTCTGGCGCGGCGCGGGCCACCGCCCCATGATCTGGAGGGTGAGCAACACGAGGGTCGGCACGATGTAGAGGCACCAGCCCAGCACCTGCAGCACGGAGGGCTGGAGGTTGAGCTGGAACATGGCCTCGAGCAGCACGTAGAGCCAGTGGAGGGGCGAGGTGTTGGCCGGCAGGTAGGAGGACAGGTCCCAGGCGTGGCTTGTGTGGCCGGGCAGGAGGCCCGCCTCCTGGAGGTCGCCGATGCCGTAGGCGACGATGCCGGCGGCCACGACGATGAGGAAGTAGCCGGTCACGGCGAAGAAGATGCGGAGGTTGATGCGCACCGCGCCCTGGTAGATGAGGACGCCCAGCACAATGGCCAGGACGAGGCCCGTGACGACGCCCGCCGTCGTCTGCATGATGGAGGTCTCGATGCTGGAGCGCACGGTGGCCCACACGAACAGGGCCGTCTCCACGCCCTCGCGCCCGACGGCGACGACGGCGATCCAGACGACGCCCCAGCCGGAGCCGCCCTCGGCGAGAGTCTTGGACAGCGAGCCCTCCAGCTCGCCCTTGAGCTCGCGGGCGTTCTTCCCCATCCAGAAGATCATCCAGGTCACCAGGCCGACGGCGACGAAGGACAGGAGGCCTCCGAGGATCTCCTGGGCCTGGAAGGTGAGGGTCTTGGGCCCCCAGGTCATGATGGCGCCGGCGACCAGTGGGACCAGTGCCGCCAGCCCGACCCCCAACCACAGCTTGGGCAGGGCGTCCCGGCGGTCGGACTTGACCAGGTAGGCGACGATGATGCTGACAACGAGTGCCGCCTCCAGGCCTTCCCTCAGGGCAATGAGCAGGTTGGCGAGAAACACTCGACCTCCACGTCATGTATCAATCTCAGATCACTACGGTCGAGGTAAGCCTAGCCTTAGACGATCTCATCACCAAAGACTCACGTTTATCGCGCTCATGTGGGATGAAGCCCAGTTTCGTCGGTCACACCGACCCACGTCGCTCTGGGGTACTCCGGGGGCACTCCACAGTCTCCACGGGACGTTCGCCCGGTCGGGCACGCCTGGCGGCCGACACAAGACCCTGACACCCGCACCCTTCCACCACTTCCAGCGCCCGCACACCGAGACTCTCTCAAGACCGAGGATCCAGCCCTGGTAGTGCTATACTGGTAGCGACTGAATTCCTAGTAACCTTCGCCATGTTTGCGGAGTGGACTGCTCCACCGCCTAGCCGGTCTGACTGCCCGATCTCACATCGAGACCGGGCAGTTTTTTACGTCAACCTCACGATGAGCCCGAGTGTGGTATGCATCTCTCATGTCTGCTCACCACCTTCGCGTGGGGATCGACGTCGGTACCCATTCAGTCGGGCTCGCAACGCTGCGGGTTGACGACCACGGTACCCCCATCGAGCTCCTTTCAGCACTGTCACACATCCACGACTCCGGGGTCGGCAAGGAAGGGAAAAAGGATCACGATACTCGTAAGAAGCTCTCCGGCATCGCCCGCCGCGCCCGGCGCCTGCTGCATCACCGACGCACACAGCTCCAGCAACTTGACGAGGTGCTGCGCGACCTGGGCTTCCCGATCCCCACGCCAGGAGAGTTCCTCGACCTAAATGAGCAAACCGACCCGTACCGGGTGTGGAGGGTGCGTGCCCGATTGGTCGAGGAGAAACTCCCCGAGGAGCTGCGCGGCCCGGCCATCTCCATGGCAGTGCGCCACATTGCGCGGCACCGGGGGTGGCGCAACCCGTACTCGAAGGTTGAATCGCTGTTGTCACCCGCAGAGGAATCCCCGTTCATGAAGGCATTGCGTGAGCGCATCTTGGCGACCACGGGCGAGGTTCTTGACGACGGCATCACCCCCGGGCAGGCGATGGCCCAGGTGGCGCTAACCCACAACATCAGCATGCGTGGCCCGGAGGGTATTCTCGGCAAGCTGCATCAGAGCGACAACGCCAATGAGATCCGGAAGATCTGCGCCCGACAGGGCGTCTCTCCCGATGTCTGCAAGCAGCTACTGCGAGCCGTTTTCAAGGCGGATTCTCCACGTGGCTCAGCCGTCTCCCGTGTGGCTCCCGACCCGCTTCCCGGTCAGGGCTCCTTCCGGCGCGCGCCGAAGTGCGATCCGGAGTTCCAGCGCTTCCGGATCATCTCCATCGTCGCCAATCTCCGCATCAGCGAGACCAAAGGAGAGAATCGGCCGCTGACAGCGGACGAGCGCCGCCACGTGGTCACCTTCCTCACGGAGGACTCGCAAGCCGACCTGACCTGGGTTGACGTGGCCGAGAAACTAGGCGTGCATCGCAGGGACCTACGAGGAACCGCTGTACACACAGACGACGGCGAACGATCTGCGGCAAGGCCGCCCATCGACGCCACAGACCGCATCATGCGCCAGACCAAGATCAGTTCACTAAAGACCTGGTGGGAGGAGGCTGACAGCGAGCAGCGGGGCGCCATGATTCGTTACCTCTACGAAGACCCTACCGACTCGGAGTGCGCCGAGATCATTGCCGAGCTGCCGGAGGAGGACCAGGCTAAGCTCGACTCCCTCCACCTTCCAGCCGGCCGCGCGGCGTACTCGCGGGAGTCATTGACGGCTCTCAGTGACCACATGCTTGCGACGACTGACGATCTGCACGAGGCACGTAAGCGGCTCTTCGGCGTCGATGACTCATGGGCTCCTCCAGCTGAAGCTATAAATGCTCCGGTTGGCAATCCGTCCGTCGACCGGACTCTCAAAATCGTCGGACGGTACCTCTCTGCGGTCGAAAGTATGTGGGGTACACCTGAGGTCATTCACGTGGAGCATGTTCGTGACGGGTTCACCAGCGAGCGCATGGCAGACGAGCGAGATAAGGCGAACAGGCGTCGCTACAACGACAACCAGGAAGCGATGAAGAAGATTCAACGCGACTACGGCAAGGAGGGATACATAAGCCGAGGTGACATCGTGCGCTTGGACGCCTTAGAGTTACAAGGATGCGCCTGCTTGTACTGTGGGACGACAATCGGTTACCACACATGCCAGCTGGACCACATCGTTCCTCAGGCTGGCCCAGGATCGAACAATCGCCGCGGGAATCTTGTGGCTGTCTGCGAGCGCTGCAACCGTTCGAAGTCTAACACCCCATTCGCAGTGTGGGCACAGAAGTGCGGGATCCCTCACGTCGGAGTGAAGGAAGCTATTGGTCGAGTGCGAGGCTGGCGCAAACAGACTCCTAACACATCATCCGAAGACCTGACACGCCTTAAGAAGGAGGTCATCGCTCGTCTTCGGCGCACCCAGGAGGATCCGGAGATCGATGAGCGCAGCATGGAGTCTGTGGCTTGGATGGCCAATGAGCTGCACCATCGCATTGCGGCCGCCTATCCCGAGACCACTGTCATGGTCTACCGAGGCTCTATCACCGCAGCAGCTCGCAAGGCGGCCGGCATCGACTCCCGCATCAACCTGATCGGAGAGAAAGGACGCAAGGATCGAATCGACCGCCGACACCACGCTGTGGACGCGAGTGTTGTGGCACTCATGGAGGCAAGTGTTGCCAAGACCTTGGCAGAACGATCAAGTCTTCGCGGGGAACAGCGACTCACTGGCAAGGAGCAGACCTGGAAGCAGTACACGGGCTCGACCGTGGGGGCGCGAGAGCACTTCGAGATGTGGCGGGGCCACATGCTTCATCTCACCGAGTTGTTCAACGAGCGCCTGGCAGAAGATAAAGTGTACGTCACCCAAAACATTCGCCTTCGACTATCTGACGGCAACGCACATACTGTTAATCCGTCAAAATTAGTCTCCCACCGCCTCGGCGACGGATTGACAGTGCAGCAGATCGACCGCGCCTGCACTCCCGCACTGTGGTGCGCACTCACTCGGGAGAAGGACTTCGACGAGAAGAACGGTCTTCCCGCACGGGAGGACCGCGCGATCAGAGTTCACGGTCACGAAATTAAGTCTTCCGACTACATTCAAGTATTTTCCAAACGAAAGAAGACAGATAGCGATCGAGACGAGACCCCCTTTGGGGCTATCGCCGTGCGCGGCGGATTCGTTGAAATCGGGCCATCAATTCATCACGCCCGCATCTACCGTGTCGAGGGCAAGAAGCCCGTCTACGCGATGCTCCGCGTCTTCACTCATGACCTGCTCAGTCAGCGGCACGGGGATCTCTTCTCTGCAGTCATCCCACCCCAGTCGATCAGCATGAGGTGCGCTGAGCCGAAGCTTCGGAAGGCCATCACCACAGGCAATGCCACCTATCTGGGATGGGTCGTGGTGGGTGACGAACTGGAGATCAACGTTGACTCCTTCACAAAGTACGCCATTGGGCGTTTCCTTGAAGACTTTCCCAACACCACACGCTGGCGCATATGTGGTTACGACACCAACAGTAAGCTGACATTGAAACCAATAGTCCTTGCCGCGGAAGGATTAGAGAATCCAAGTAGCGCCGTGAATGAAATCGTTGAACTCAAAGGATGGCGAGTCGCCATTAACGTACTGACCAAAGTACATCCTACTGTTGTTCGGCGCGACGCCCTAGGGCGCCCTCGGTATTCCAGCAGATCTAATCTCCCAACCTCCTGGACTATCGAGTGAGGATGGCCGATGGACTCAGCCTGGCGCATCATTGACTGTTCGTCGCTGGAGGGGCGCATCACCGCGGATCGCGGAGCAATCTGCATCCACCAGGATGACGGCGGTGAGCATCGGGTCCCGACAGCCGATGTGGCGGTGATCCTCATGGGCCCCCACGTGAGCTTCTCGACGGCTGTCGTGCATCGTCTAGGCGCGGATGTCGTCGTGCTGTTCTGCGACTGGCGGGGCGTCCCCGAAGGCGCCGCCTATCCGTGGCATGAGCATGGTCGCGTTGGGGCCAGGCAGCTGGCGCAGTCGCAGCTCTCTGAGCCGCGGCGGAAGAATGCTTGGGGTCGCCTGGTAAGAGCGAAGGTGTTGGGGCAGGCGACTGTTCTGCTTCAGAAGGATCGTCCTGCGGCGGCCCGGCTCAAGGAGATGGCGCGTTCGGTGCGCTCGGGTGACCCGGAGAATGTCGAGGCCCATGCCGCTCGCCTGTACTGGTCCCGGCTGTTCGCCTCCGAGGGTGTTTTTCTCCGGCGCCCGGAGGCGGAGGATCACCGCAACAGCTGCTTGAACTACGGCTATGCAGTCCTGCGCGCTCACGGGATCCGAGCGGTGGTGAGCGCCGGGCTTAGCCCGACGCTCGGGCTGTTCCATCACGGACGCGGCAATATGTTCAACCTGGTGGATGACATCATCGAACCCTTCCGTCCTGCGGTGGATGATGCTGTGCTGCATCTGGATCTTGATGCGAGTCCCGCTGAGCGGCAGGTGAAGCAGGTTCTGGTTGCTGCAGTGCAACAGCCGTTCCGTGACGACGGCGCTACGCTCCCAACCGTCTTGGAGGAGCTGGCTCAGCACTTGGGTCAGTACTGTGAGGGGGACCGAGCCCGCTTGGATGTCCCATCTTGGACCGGACCTAGGCGTGAGTCCTGATGGCGGATGATCCAGTGTGGTGCGTGGTCATGTTCGATCTGCCGGTTGCGACGAAGGAGCAGCGCAAGGAGGCGACTCGTTTCCGGCACCTTCTCCTGGATGAGGGTTTCTGGATGCTCCAGTACAGCGTCTACGTCCGTTACTCCCCAACCGTGGCCGGCGAGCCTCGCAGGGTGGGCTCGATCAAGAGTAGCCTGCCGCGCGGAGGTGAGGTGAGGATGCTGTATGTCACCGACCGCGAGTGGTCGCGCACGCTCTGTTTCCGCAACGAAGAGCCCGTTGAGCCTGAGTCAGAGCCCCAACAGCTCATGATCTTCTGACCTCTGACGAGGTGTTTACGCTGGTCAGACCCCCTTGACAGACGTTTCTGAAGTCTATCAAGGGGTCTGGTGACTGAATCCCAGCCCAGGCTTCTCGTTGCTGACCGTGACCGGAAGTCTATCAAGGGGTCTGGTGACTGAATCCCAGCGCCAGGGAACGCGCCGTGATGAGCAGGGGAAGTCTATCAAGGGGTCTGGTGACTGAATCCCAGCACATGCCCAAGTCCTGGCGCCGTGACTTGAAGTCTATCAAGGGGTCTGGTGACTGAATCCCAGCGAAGGGGCCAGGCCCGACGGTCAGTCCTGAAGTCTATCAAGGGGTCTGGTGACTGAATCCCAGCGCATGCTGTTGTCCTCTTTCCAGTGCTCGAAGTCTATCAAGGGGTCTGGTGACTGAATCCCAGCAGCCTGACTCCATGGCGATGAAGACCGAGAAGTCTATCAAGGGGTCTGGTGACTGAATCCCAGCGTGGCGTCGATGCCGGCGCGGCGTAGGGGAAGTCTATCAAGGGGTCTGGTGACTGAATCCCAGCTTGTGCCCGAAGACCCCACGCAGCAACGGAAGTCTATCAAGGGGTCTGGTGACTGAATCCCAGCGGCGAGGTGACATGTGCTCAGGGCGGCGGGGGCTCCGGCGTCGTCGGGCAGGGCCAGTGCCCGGCCGACGACGCCGCGGCGTTCCTCGGTCTGGCGAGCATGCGCTCCTGGATGGCGCCGGAGGGGACGGTGGGGCGGGTCAGGTCGTTCAGGTGGCGCGTGAGTCCATCGTGGCCCAGCCACCCGCGCCGCGGGAGCCACCACCCCATCGAGGACTTACTTTCGGCACCAGGACTGCGTTCTCCCCCAGAAGACGGCGGGGAAACCCCAGTAGCCTGGAGGACAACGCAGTGCTCGATCGGAAAGTAAGTCCTCGGTGGCGACGCAGGCGAAGACAACACGACGGGCAGCGCGCCAGCGGAGAAGAACTCCGCCTGCACTCCGCCCCTGGGAAGGCGGGTGGGGGCGAGGGCGCACGGTCCGTGTCGCCTCAGTCTCGCCCCCACCCGTGAGTCACGCCGCTCACGCAGCCTCAGCTCGTCGAGTCCTCGCCCTCCGAGGTGCCCACCGTGCCATCCGAGCTTCCGACGACATCACCCCCACCGACGGCGCCGCCGGCCTCACCTAAAACCACGGAGCCCCCGCCGGCCACCCCGACGCCGACCTCCGCCTCGGCCCGCGTATCGGCCTCCTCCTTGAGCCGGGTGTTGACCTTCTCGACGTCGAGCCGCATGAGCAGGAAGAGGATGAGCGCGTTGGCCACGAGCGGCAACCACACGTACATGACGTAGATCATCTGGATGGCGGACTCCGGCTGGACCTTGAGGTTCCCGTCGTACCCGGAGGCGGCCAGCAGCCACCCGGAGAGGGCCGTGCCGAGGCCGCCGCCCACCTTCACGCCGAGCGAGGTGCAGGAGAACATGAGCCCGTCGATGCGTTTGCCGGTGCGCAGCCAGGTGTTCTCCGAGGCCTCGGCGATGAGGGCGTTGAGCGTGCCCTGCAGCGAGCTCATACCCAGAGCCGCGACCCCGGAGAAGAACAGCATGAGCGCAAGGCTGTCCATGTAAGCGGCCACGAGTACCCCGAGCCGCCCCAGGGTCGCGATGACATAGCCGATGATGTTGATCCGGTACATGCCTCCGAACCGGCTCACCACCAACGGCGTGATGAGGAGCCCGATCATGAGGGGGACATAGATGGACCAGGCGAAGGTCTTCAGCAGGTCCTCATCGCCCAGCACGTACTTCATGAAGTAGATGCCCATGTTGAGCATGGCCGTGAAGATCTGGGTGAGGAGGAAGACGATGAGGATGATGAGGTAGTACTTGTTGGACACGAGAATCTTGGCCGACTCCCCCACCGAGAGCTTGTCCTCCTGGGGCTCGTCCTCACCCTCCAGCTCCTCGGGCGGCAGCTCCTTGACCGAGAACACTAAGAGCGTGTTGACCGCCAGGCCGAGCAGCGCGTAGATGATCGCCATCGTCCGCCAGCCGCTCGCGCCGCCACCGAACAGGGCCACACCACCCACCGTGGCGCTCTGGATGAGCAGGTTCGTCCCGAAGGCGAACACGAAACGGATGGAGCCCATCTGCACGCGCTCAGCCCCGTTGCGGGTGATGAGAGCGGTCAGCGAGGAGTAGGCGATGTTGTTGGCCGTGTAGAACACGGCGTTGAGCAGCGTGTAGGCGATGAAGAACCAGGCGTACTTAGCAATGTTCCCCAGGCTCGTGGGGATCGCGAAGATCGCGATGATCAGGATGGCACAGCCCACGAACCCCCAGAGCATCCACGGGCGAGCTTTACCCATCCGCGTGTTGGTGCGGTCCAGCAGCGTCCCGAAGATGAGGTCGGAGAATCCGTCGAAGATGCGGGAAACCATCAAAAGCGTGGCGACGACGCCCGCATCCAGCCCGACGGTGTCCGTCAGGTAGATCATGACGAAGGAGGTCAGCAGGACGTAAACGACGTTGCCGGCGACGTCGCCCGATCCGTAGCCCACCTTGTTGTACCACTTCAGGTACTTCCTCTCGCTGGCCGCCTCCAGTCCGATTCCTGCTGCGGGGGCGCCGGTCTTCTTGCCGGCAGAGTCGCTGCTCATAGCGTCACCTCGTTGTGAGTGCTGGTGTGGGAGACAAGGGGGTTGAGCAGGAGATGGAGCTCCATCCCCAGCTCCTGGCTGTCGACCTGGTAGCGGGGCCGCAGGGCGGGCCCGCAGCTGTTGGATCCGATACCGGCCATGGCGGCGTCGAGGCACAGGACCGTGCTGCCCGACGGCGTCAGATCGGTGTTGCGGTGCCGCGCGGCCAGCTCCTCCTGCGTGTAACGGGAGGCGTTGAAGGAGAAGGGGGTCGGCCCGACGACGGCCAGGCTCAGCCCGCCTCCGGAGACGATCACCTTGTTGCAGTCGGCGTGGCTGCCGTTCTCCTGGGGCCGGATGTAGTCCTCGTGGAGGTCGACGACCTCGGCGCTGAAGGCCCCGTGGTGGCTGGCGCGGCGCTTGTCGACGTAGCTCTCCTGCGGGCCCAGTCCGTAGTAGTCGACCTGACTCATGGACTCGGGCAGGAAGAGGCGCAGCCCCAGGCGCGGCAGGCTCGGGAAGCCCAACGTCCGGCGCAGCCGCATTCCCAGACTCAGGACGCCGTCGTCGGTGAGGCTCCAGAGAAGTCGCCCGTGCAGAGCGGGCTGGACCGAGGGCGCCACGAGGCCGACGTCGGCGCTGACGGTGACCCGACCGGGCTCCTCATCGACCTCGACGCCGTAGGCGCGGGCCACGGCCTGGTGGTAGTGGGCGCGTTCCCACTCCAGGCGCACGTGGCGGTCGTTGTCGGTGGGCGCCCGCCAGATGTTGAGCTCGACCGGGCGGTCCAGGAGCTCGCGCCCCTCGGTGGACAGCGAGACGGGCAGGCCGGTGCGCATGTCGATGGCGCAGCTCAGCCTGTCGCTGTCGATCTCGATCCGAGTGCCCTCACGTCTGACCGGAAGTCGGGTCTCACCGATAGGGCGGTTGGCGAGCGCGGCGACCCACCGGTGGCGCCTGTCGGCGTTGCGCAGGGCGATCTCGTCGAAGCCCAGGACGTGGCCGGCGGCCAGCAGCGAGTCCGGGCGCGCGAGCCGGTAGGTGACCAGCAGGTGGCAGCGGCCGGTGGGCGGGACATTCGGCTCGCAGCGCAGCATGACGCTCGTGTGCGGCGGGACGGGCTCAACCAGGTCGAGGTCCTCGCGGTCCACGACGACGCCGTCGCACCGCACCTCGTAGGAGATGCGCAGGTACTGGGACAGGTCGGTGTGGTCGAGGTCGTTGTGGATGGTGAGCAGACCCTCGTCCTGGTCGTACTCGATGACGCGGGCGGGGCGCTGGACGTTCTTGAGCTCGGCCAGGCCGGGGTGGGGGACACGGTCGGGCGAGACGAGCCCGTCGACGCAGAAGTTGCCGTCGTGGACGGCCTCGTCGTGGTCGCCTCCGTAGAGGTGAACCGGCCGGCCGTCATCACTGGTCCCGGCGGTGACCGCATGGTCGCACCACTCCCACACGAAGCCGCCGCACATGCGCTCGTCGGCCCGGATGATCTCCCAGTAGTCCTCGAGGTCGCCGGGGCCGTTGCCCATGGCGTGGCAGTACTCCACGAGGATGAAGGGCTTGTCCGGATCGGAGTCCAGGTAGTCGCGGATCTCCTCGATGGCCGGGTACATGCGGCTGTACAGGTCGATGCAGGAGTAGTCGTAGCGGCGCTTGGAGTCGCGGTAGTAGGAGCTCTCGTAGTGGGTGAGCCGCGTGGGATCGAAGTCCTTGACCCAGAAGAGCGCCGCCTCGAGGGTACAGCCGTAGGAGCACTCGTTGCCGGCGGACCAGGAGATGATGCTGGGACGGTTCTTCTCGCGGTGGACGCACAGCCTCATGCGGTCGACGGTGGCCTCGGTCCACTCGGGGTTATCGGCGATGGGCTCGTTCCAGTGCTCGACCTGGTTGTCCCAGGAGGGGTCGGCCAGGAACCGGCTCTGGGTGCCGTGGCTCTCGTTATCGGCCTCGGACATGACGTAGAAGCCGTGCTCGTCGCACAGCTGGTAGAAGCGCGGGTCGTTGGGGTAGTGGGAGCTGCGCACCGCGTTGATGTTGTGCTCCTTCATCAGGCGCAGGTCCCACAGCATGTGCTCCAGGTCGACGACAGGGCCGGTGGCGGGATCGGAGTCGTGCCGGTTGACACCGCGCAGGGTGATGGGATGGCCGTTGAGGCGGACGACGGCGTCGCTCACCTCGACCTCGCGGATGCCCACCCGGTCGGTGATGACCTCGTCGGGCGTGGTGATGACCAGGGTGTAGAGGTAAGGATCCTCGGCGCTCCACAGGTAGGGGGCCTCAACGTTCAGACGGGTCCGGTGGGTGTAGCCGTCGTCGCCGGCGAAGGGCTCCAGCTCACCGGCGGCCACCACTGCACCGTCGTGGTCGACGAGCTCGACGGAGGTGGGGACGGGCCCGCCCCGGTAGGCGCCCTGGATCTTGATGAGGGCGGCGGACGGGCCGGCGTCGAAGCCGGTTCCAGCCACCGGGCCGAGCGAGGTGGTGGTGACGTAGTCGAACAGGACGGCGGCCGGGCGGCTCAGGAGGTAGACGTCGCGGAAGATGCCGCTGGTGCGGAACTTGTCCTGGTCCTCCAGGTAGGTGCCGTCGCACCACTTGAGCACCAGGACGGCCAGACGGTTGGCGCCGGGACGGACGAGCTCGGTGACATCGAACTCCGCGGAGGCGTGGGAGACCTGGCTGTAGCCGACGTAGGTGCCGTTGAGCCACACGTAGAAGCAGGAGTCCACGCCCTCGAAGGTCAGGTAGGTGCTGGGGGCGGCGGGGTCCGGGGTGTACTCGAAGTCGCGGATGTAGGCGCCGCAGGGGTTGTCCTGAGGCACGTAAGGCGGGTCGAAGGGGATGGGGTAGCGGACGTTGGTGTACTGGTGGTGGTCGTAGCCCAGGTGCTGCCAGGTACTGGGCACCTGAATCATGGTGAAGCCCTCCGGAACGGCGGCGGGGCTCTCCTCGCCGTGCTCGTCGTCGGTCTCGGGGGCCTTCTCCTCCCAGAAGGGCTCGGTGAGCTCGTGGACGCTGGGCAGGTAGCGGAAGGCCCACCGGCCGCTGAGCAGGTGGAAGCGGTCGGAGTCCTCCCGCCTCCAGGGGCTGGTGGCGGTGGCCCGGGAGGCGGGCACGTAGTAGGAGCGCGGCGGCAGAGTGTGCTCGTGGAGGACGTCGAGGTCCTCGAAGTGTCTAGGAACGATCATTGTTCGGCTCCCCAGGGGGTTGACGGGAACAGAGGACGCGCAGCAGTGCAACGTCTGCTTGTTGACGTTAACATAGTAGATGAGATCTGCTCCAGTGAGGCAGATCTACTCCCAAGATTCTGACTCCACCGACCTCAAAGGCGGATCGATATGGTAACGTCATCACATCGTCAGGATGCGGTTACCCCTGACAATCCTGATAACCTCGCGTCATGCCAGGGCAGAGCCGGGGCGCGCAGGGAGCGCCGTCGATGAGCGACGTGGCCCGCTTGGCCGGCGTCTCGGCTCAAACGGTGTCGCGCGTGGCGGCGGGCTCGGAGCACGTCCGGCCCGATACCCGCGAGCGGGTCCTGCGCGCGATGAACCAGCTCGGCTACTCCCCCAACCGCGCAGCTCAGGCCCTGCGCCGCGGTTCCTTCAAGACGATCGGCGTGCTGACCCAGCAGATCCAGCGCACCGGGGAGGCCCTGACCACCGCGGGCGTGCTGGAGGCCGCTACCGCCGCCGACTACGCCGTCAACCTCGTCCAGGTGGAGCACCCCGCCTCCAACGACCTGCGCGAGGCCGTCTACCGGCTCTCCCACCAGGCCATCGATGGGCTTGTCGTCGTGCAGGCAGGGCGGGCCGGACGCGAGCAGCTGGTACTGCCCCCCTCGATGCCGGTGGCGGTCTCGGACTCCACGCTCGTGGACTACTACCCCTCGGCCAGCGCCGACCAGGTCGGCGGGGTGCGCGACGCCGTCGGCCACCTTCTGGAGCTGGGGCACCGCACCGTCCACCACGTGTGCGGGCCCGAGGACTCCCAGTCCAGCCTCATCCGCAGAGCCACCTGGGCCAGGACCCTGCGGGAGGCGGGACGGGTGGTTCCCGAGCCGGCACCCGGCGACTGGGAGGCCGCAGCGGGCTATGAGGCCGGCCTGCGCCTGGCCGCGGACCCGGAGGTGACGGCCGTCTTCTGCGCCAACGACGAGCTGGCTCTGGGCCTCATCCGGGCCATGCACGAGCAGGGAAGGCGCGTACCCAGCGACGTCTCGGTCGTCGGCTTCGACGGCCTGGCGCTGGGCGAGTACAGCTTCCCGCCCCTGACCACGGTGCGTCAGGACTTCAAGCGGCACGGCCACGAGATGGTGGACCTGGTGCTGGAGCAGGCAGCCTCCGGACCCCTGGACGGCAGCCGCAGCATCATCATCCCCACCGAGCTCCTCGTGCGCGGCTCAACCGCCCCGCCGACGCCCTGAGCGCGCAGCGCGGCGTCGGTGCGACTGCTTTGTCTCCTCACTTCTGAGACATGCGAGTGTCATGACTTCTGACATGCTCGCTCGGACGGGAACCCGGGGCGGGGCCAGTTGCCCTGGAGCTGACGGTGGACCGACGGAAAAGGCCTGACCGGGCGTCGGTGTCCATGGTGCGGACATCAACTCCGCACCGGCATCGCGACCCGAAGAGCAACCGCAGAATTCCAACGATCCTCATTGACTGCTTCGACGGCGGGGCTACTGATGTCCGCTGCGTGGACACCGGGCCGCTGGCGGGATCAACTCCCCCAGGGTCTTAGTGGTAGGGCTGAGCACCCCTGGCCCCATCCGCCCTGACTGGCTCCCGTTCCTGGTCCTGGTGACACCGACGCAGCACCGACTCCGACACGAGTCCCGCCACGGTCCGACCTACTCCACGAGGGTGGGGATCTACTGGCCAGGGATTGTGCGTACTGCACAAGAGCCCGACCTACGTGGACCACCCCCGACCCTTCCCCAGTAGCGTCCGACCCGCGTGCAGTACGCGCCAGTCACCGCCCGAGCGACTGGGAACGCTCAAACCTGTCCCTGCAGCCTGGACGAGTGCGGCAATCAGGCCTGATCCGCCCGCCCCGCCGGTGTCGTGAGATGTCATGACATCCAAAACTCTCAGAAGCCATGAGACAACACACGGTGTCGGCGCGACGTCGGCCCGGCCCAGCCCGGCCCTCGTCTCAGCCGGCTTGCGGCAGGAGCACGGAGGCGCCCAGGGCGAAGGGGAAGCCGGGCTTGAGGATGCACTGAATGACCGGCTGGGCCATTTCCAGGACACTGTCGGCGTCGAGTCCCTCCTCGCCGTTGGGGCCGGCCTCGGCCACAAGGTCGGAGTAGGGGATGGTGAGGTCGAGCAGGGCCATGCCGTCCTGGTGGGTGGCGGAGTCCCAGGCGCCGCCTTCCATCTCCTGGAGGGTGCCCAGGTGGAAGCGCATTACGCCGCGGTCGTCGACCTGCGCGGGCACGGACAGGATGTGGTGGGGCTCGGGATCGCGCGGCGCTCGCAGGGTGAACAGGATGATGCCGCCGTCGCGGGCGGCGCGCAGCATGATGCGGCCGATGTGGATGCCGAAGCTGACGACGTCGAAGACCCCTTCCATGGCCTCCTCGTGGCTCAACGGCGCCTCCAGGGGGATGGGCGCACCGTCACCGGGGTCATTGATCGCGCGGCGGCCCGACGGCGTCGCCGCCTTGAGCAGCAGGAGGCGACCAGAGTCGGTCAGGGTGCCGGTCTCGACGCACTCCTGCCAACCCGCCGGGGCCTGGGCGGGACCGGGCTCGGACTCCACCAGCCCCATCCCCAGGACGCTGGACAGGTCGGTGCCGTCGGCGGGCCGGTGCCAGGTGATGGTGGCGTCGTCGTGCCAGATGGGGACGACGCCGTTGAAGGGGATGCCGAAGCGCACGTGCTCGCGGTCCCTGTCGACTGGACGAGAGTCATCGACGTGGCTGGCATGCCGGCCGGCCCGCGCTGCTGGTCCCGCCCTGCCGGCGCTGCCTTCCTGCGGTCCTGCCAGGTACTCGCTCATGAATCCACTCTAACGGCGGCCGAGTCGTCGTATGGCTCCGCCTGCTCGGCGGTTCGGGTGCCGGCGCGGACGGAACGACGCTCCTCCTTGCGGGCGCGCTCCCACTCGTGGACCTGCCGGGCCGAGAGGGCCAGCAGGGCCAGGACCTGCAGCGCACTGGTGACGACCAGGCCGAGGGTGGCCTGGCGGACCCCGAGGCTGGAGACCTGAGCCATGTCGGTGACGATGCTCAGGACGAGGGTGGCCATGAGGGCGATGCGACCGCGCGGATGACCGTGCCAGGCCGCCACACCCAGGGCGGCGGTAATGAGCGTCAGGACGGCCGAGACCGCGGCGATCAGGCCGATGACAGCGGCCATGGCGCTCTGGTCCATCCCGGGGACCGGAGCGGTCTCCAGCAGGTCGGTGAGGTCGACCCGGACAGCGCGTATGAGCTCGACGACCATCAGGAGCCCGATGAGGACCAGGGCGATGACGAGCTGGCTGGGGCGGCGCCGTCGGGCCTCGAGGTCAGCGAGGTGGGCCAGGCGCAGAGAGAGCCCGGAGTCGGATCCGGGCACTACCTCATTGAGGTCGAGGACGTGAAGGGCGCCGTCGGTGACCACCCGGTCCCCTCCCCCGTTCTTGTCGTGGTAGGAGGTGAAGAAGTCCGGCCAGATCTCGAGCTCGGCGGCCTCGTTGGCCCAGCGGACGTCGTCGACGACGTAGTCGCGCTCAATGTCGATGTCCGCGTCGATCTTGTGGGTGACCTGGAGGGTGAGGACGCTCAGGCCGACGGCGCGGTCGTAGGTGGCGGCGGCCAGCCAGTCCACGCGCCCGCCGCCGGGCAGCGACCAGCCGGGCGGGCAGTACCAGAAGCGGATGTGGTGGCGCTGGGAGGGGTTGCCCTCCACCTCCTTCTGGTAGGCGAAGCTCTGCTTGCGCCCGAAGAGCATGAGGTTGGAGACGGGGGCGGCCGGGTAGGAGCGGCGCAGCAGCGAGGAGACGATGATCCGCCAGGAGGTGCGCAGAGTGATGGGGTCGGCGCGCACCCAGCCGGCCGCGACCATCGCCTCGTGAATGTCCTCCTCATCGCCCTTGACGGCGAGGTTGACGGGGTCGCCCAGGAGCCCGTCGGGGGTACGGGTGCGACCGATGAAGTAGTCGGGGACGTAGAGCCAGGTGAGGACCTGGTGCAGGCGCGGCAGGGCGAGGTAGGCCAGGACCGCCCAGAACAGCAGGGAGTTGACCACGAGCACCGGATCGAGGTGCCAACCCGATCCGATCAGCAGCCAGGCCAGCCACAGCGTGGCGACGGCGGCAATGGCGAAGAAGACGGAGTCGAGGACATCGTCGATGCTCCAGGAGCGAGCGTCGACCTCCGACATCTTGGAGGGGCCGTCCCGATAGACGGGCGGCGCCGTCGGGCGGGGGCGAGTCACCTCGGATGTCGTCATGACGTCACGCTACCGAATGCCTCCGACGCCGGAGGCCGGCCGCGCCGTCACAAGCCGATGCCTCGCACGGCGCCGCGCCCTTCGATCCTGCGGGGACGGAGGGCGCGGCAGCCGGAAGACAGCATCGTCGGGAATCTCGGGGCCGCCGAGGAGACGATGTCGTCGGATCTACTTCAGCACGAGGTCCTGGGTGTCGGAGTAGGCCGGGTACTCCTTGCCGGTCTGCGAGCTCTTTGCGTCTTCGCGGTCGTAGACGATGCTGGTGGTGCCCTCGGAGAACGGCTTCAGCGTGCTCGACTTCGTCACGGAGCTGAGGGCGAACCAGCCCTCTACCTTCTCAGAGCCGAAGTCCTCGTAGTCGATCACCTCAAGACCGTCATCCTTCAGGTCGTCGGTCAGCAGCGCTCCGTACTCATCCGCCTTGAGGGAGGAGCTCGATTTGTCCTGGAGTGAGGTGGAATCTGAGAGTGTGGTGCTGTAACCGATGTCTCCGCTGAAGTCGAGCGTGCAGTGAAGCAGGTAGACAGTCTCTTCGCTGTGGGTCTGCTTGTACTTCGGTGCGGCGTAGTCCTCGATGACCTTGTCGCAGGTCTGCGTGAGACTGATCTGCTCGTCCTTGAAGGTCACCGGCTTGATGTTCTGAATCTTGGAGCCGGACTTGGTGGTCTCACCGTCCTTGTCCGTAGAGCCCTTGGAGTCCTTGTCATCCTTGGAGTCCTCGGACGGGGCTGTGTCCGAGGCGTCCGAGCCCGCCTCGACGGAGCTGCTTGCGGAGGCGCCGTCGGGCGAGGGCTGGGCGATATCCTGCTCATCGCAGGCGGACAGTCCGGCAGCCATGGCGAGAGTGGCGATGGCGGAGAGAACCTTGACGGTGGAGCGCATGGGAGTTCCTTTCTGGCGCGCTGCGAACAGCGAAATTGTGTGCCGCACACGCTCTCTCCACTATGGGGAGACCACCCGGGGGAAGTACTCCCCACCTCCGCCCGGGTGCGCTCAGAAGTCCCAGTCCTCGTCCTGGGTGGCCTCGGCCGTGCCCATGACGTAGGAGGAGCCCGAGCCGGAGAAGAAGTCGTGGTTCTCGTCGGCGTTGGGGGACAGTGAGGCGAGGATCGCCGGGTTGACGTCGACGGCATCGGCCGGGAAGAGCGCCTCGTAGCCCAGGTTCATGAGGGCCTTGTTGGCGTTGTAGCGCAGGAACTTCTTGACGTCCTCGGTCAGGCCGAGCTCGTCGTAGAGGTCCTCGGTGTACTGCTCCTCGTTGTCGTAGAGCTCCATGAGCAGCTCAAAGGTGTAGTCCTTGAGCTCTTGCTGACGCTCGGGCGAGGACTCGCGCACGGCCAGCTGGTACTTGTAGCCGATGTAGTAGCCGTGGACGGCCTCGTCGCGGATGATGAGGCGGATGAGGTCGGCGGTGTTGGTCAGCTTGGCGTGGCTGGACCAGTACATGGGGGCGTAGAAGCCGGAGTAGAAGAGGAAGGACTCCAGCATGGTGGAGGCGACCTTGCGCTTCTCAGGGTCGTCGCCGCGGTAGTAGTCCAGGATGATGCGGGCCTTGCGCTGAAGGTTCTCGTTCTCCTCGCTCCAGCGGAAGGCCTCGTCGATCTCCGCCGTCGAGATGAGGGTGGAGAAGATGGAGGAGTAGGAGCGGGCGTGGACCGACTCCATGAAGGCGATGTTGGTGAGCACCGCCTCCTCGTGGGGGGTGCGGGCGTCCGGGATGAGGGAGACCGCGCCGACCGTGCCCTGGATGGTGTCCAGGAGGGTCAGGCCGGTGAAGACGCGGGTGGTCATGTTCTTCTCGGCCTCATTGAGGGTGGCCCACGACTGCACGTCATTGGACAGCGGCACCTTCTCGGGCAGCCAGAAGTTGCCGGTGAGGCGGTCCCAGACCTCGAGGTCCTTGTCGTCGGTCAGGCGGTTCCAGTTGATGGCCTGGACGCGGTCGACCAGCTTGATGGGCTCGTGCATCGGTTCCTCCCGGGGTTTGGGTGATCTGGCCTCATGCTACCGACGACGGCGCCGACGGGCTCGACGCCCGACCGGTCAGCGCCTGTGGTGCCCGCCGCGCTCCCGCAGCCGACAGCTTCCGGGAGGAAGGCCGACCAGCGGACGTTATTGACTCACATAACGTTACTGACTAACATTTTCTGCATGAGTCCACGCGCCTCCACCGCCGACCGGCTCCGGCGCACCGCACTGCGGATGTTCGCCGAGCAGGGCTTCGACGCCGTCCCGGTCACCGCGATCGCCAAGGCCGCCGGGGTCTCCCACATGACCTTCTTCCGCCACTTCCCCACCAAGGAGGCCGTGGTGGTGAGTGACCTGTTCGATCCGCCCATCGCCGAGGCGGTGCGAGCTCAGCCGCAGCGGTGGCGGCCCCTGACCCGGGCCGTGCGGGGCCTCGTTGCGGCAATGGACCAGGAGTCAGCGCACGAGGAGATGTCCTCCCGAGAGTTCTACGAACGCATTCGGCTGGCAGCTCTCACCCCGTCGCTGGCGGCCGCCGTGCGAACCGCAGGACAGGAGACCGAGCGTGCCATCGCCGCGGCGCTCATCGCTCCCGGGGTGGACGACGCGGCGGCGCGGGCCGCGGCCGGAGCCGTCATGGGCGCGGCGAGCAGCCTCCTGCTTGCCTGGACCGGCGAGAACAACGCGCCCGACGCCGGAGCAACCGGTACGGCCACCAGCACCGCCGGCGAGGCGGCAACCGTTCTCAGTCGAGGTCTTCTCAGCCTCCTGGGGGAATCATGAGCGGCACAGCAGCTCCAGCCCTGGAGGTTGAGGGCGTCCATGTTGCCCTGCGGAGGAAGCCTGTTCTACACGGCCTCAGTCTCTCGCTCGCCGAGGGCGAGTGCCGCGCCGTCGTAGGTCTCAACGGCGCTGGGAAGACCACGGCCCTGCGCGTCATCCTCGGCATGCTCCACCCCAACGCCGGGAGGGTTCTCCTGTACGGCCGCGATATCGCCTCCACCTCCAGGGACGTGTGGCGACAGGTGGGTCATCTGGTGGAGACACCATTCTCCTACCCCGAGCTCACGGCCCGGCAGAACATCGAGGCTGCTGCCCGCCTCCACGGGGCCGACCCCGAGCACGCCGGGAGGCTCACAGCCCGGATGAGTGAGGCGCTGGCGCTGACCGGTTGGCTCGATGTGCCCGTACGCCGCCTGTCACTGGGGACGCGCCAGAAGGTGGGGCTGGTGGGAGCATTGGCTCATGAGCCGGACGTCGTCGTCCTCGATGAGCCGACCAACGGGCTCGATCCGCTCGCCGTCGTCGGATTCAGGGATCTGCTGCGGGAGGTGACCGGGCGCGGCGGAGCGGTGCTGGTGACCGGGCACCACTTCGATGAGCTGACGCGCATCGCCGACCGCGTCGACATCCTGCACCGGGGACGGATCATCGACACGATCGTGCCCGAGGAACCCGGCCGCCCCGGAGGCGCAGACCTCGAGAGAGTCTTCTTCGACGCCGTCCTGGCGGCGGACCTGGCCACAGACAGCACTGCCCTGGAGTCTGGGGCGGGGCCGGACGCCCGCGTGGACACAAGCCGTGAACGGACGGAGGTCTCATGATGGCCATGGATCGCAGCGCTCTCGGGATCGTGATCGGCATGGAGGCCCGCAAGCTGGCTCGGGCCACGGTGACGCGCGTGGCGACGATCGCCGCCCTCACCCTGGTCACGGTCACCACGGCCGGCGGTTATGCCGCCGCGATGCACGCCGGAGACACCGATATGGGGCGGAAGGCGGCGTCCATGGTGACCTCGCCGGGCTGGGACGGCTACACCGGTCTGGGGGCGACGAGCGTGAGCGCGACGATCCTCCTGGCTGTGGGCGTGGTGATGTCCTGGAGTGTGGGGCGGGAGTTCACCGATGGAACCATTGTGGGCCTGTTCGCCATCCCGCCGGCCCTGCGAACCATTGCGACGGCGAAGATGGTGGTGACCCTGTCCTGGGCGGTTCTGCTGGGAGCCGGCGAGGCGGCACTACTGATGACGGCGGGGCTGCTGCTCGGCCTGGGGGCGGCAGGAGCCGCCGGCTGCTTCGCGACGCTGTTGCTTGTCTCGGTGGCGCTCGGCGCCGGTATCTTGCCGGTCATGTGGGCGGCAACGTGGTGGCGCAGCTACCTGGCCGGCATCGGGCTGACACTGGCGATCCTGGTCGTCACCAATCTGGCCGCAGGGTTCGGGCTCGGTTCCTACGTCCCGTGGTCCATCCCGATCGTGTGGGCCTCGCACCAGACGGAGGTCAGCACGCCGTTGCTGGCGACACCGGTGATGACCACCGCGATCGGCGCCTGGATCACCTACCGGTCCTGGGACCACCTGCAGCTGGGCGCCGACTGAGCACGAGGCCGCTCCCGGCAGACGTTCAGACAGACGTCAGCCCACCCGGACGAGCCAGGGCGAGAGCGGTCAGAAGGACACGGATGACGCTGCGTCGACGATGAGCCATGATGTCACGGTAAGGTCTCACCCCCGTCACACGGGATGGGGATTCCTCCCCTTGCCTCACTCATATCCGGCCCAGTCCCGTCACCTGCGGTCTCGCGGCAGCACCTCGCCTTTCTCACCGTATGCTTCTCCCCGTGAGTCAGTCGCGCATCGCAGAGATTCTTCACGCCCTGGACTTCGAGGCACAGACGCAGCGAGGCAAGGGCACGGCCTTCGAGCGCCTGGTGCGCCAGTTCCTTCTCACGGACCCGCGTCACGCCGAGCGCTTCGACGAGGTGTGGATGTGGAGCGACTGGCCGGAGCGGGGCGCGCGCCCGGACCGCGGCATCGACCTGGTGGCCCGCGAGCGCGAGACCGGCAAGCTGTGTGCCGTCCAGTGCAAGTTCTATGATCCTGATACGGGCGTCATCACCAAGGGTGACGTCGACTCCTTCCTGGCAGAGTCGGGGACGGGAGAGTTCACCTCCCGGCTGTTCGTGTCCACTACGGAGCACTGGAACTCGGCCGCGGAGGAGACGGTGTCCCGTCAGGCCATCCCGGTCTCCCGGATCGGCCTGGAGGACCTCTTCAACTCCACGATCGACTGGGACTCCTTCAGCCTGGAGACCCCCGAGGTCATGGTTCGCACCGGCGGCAAGAGCCTGCGCGAGCACCAGAAGCGGGCCCTGGACGCGGTGAGCGCGGGGCTGTCCACAGCGGACCGGGGCAAGCTCATCATGGCATGCGGCACCGGTAAGACCTTCACGTCCCTGCGCATTGCGGAGGCCATGGCGGGCCCCGGCGGCCGGGTCCTGTTCCTCGTGCCCTCCATCGCACTGCTGTCTCAGACGCTCATGGAGTGGAGTGCCGAGTCGGAGGTGCCGCTGCGCTCCTTCGCGGTCTGCTCGGATACGAAGGTCGGCAAGGGGCGCAAGCGCACCAGCCTGAGCGAGGACATCTCGGTGGTGGACCTGGCGATCCCGGCCACCACGGATGGAGCGGCGCTCGCTGATCGCTTGACGCGCCGCCCCGCCCCGGTCAACGGGACGGCCCCGATGACGGTGGTCTTCTCCACCTACCAGTCGATCGACGCCGTCGCCCAGGCCCAGGAACTCGGCGCCCCCGGCTTCGATCTGGTGATCTGCGACGAGGCCCATCGCACGACCGGCGCCACCGTCGCGGGCACGGACGAGTCCGCCTTCGTCCGTGTCCACAACAACGGCTACATCCACGCCTCCAAGCGTCTCTACATGACGGCGACTCCCCGCATCTATGACGACTCGACCAAAGCGCGCGCCGGTCAGAAGAACGCGATCCTCGCCTCCATGGACGACGTCGAGACCTACGGTGAGGAACTCTTCCGCCTGGGCTTCGGTGAAGCGGTCTCCCGTAGCCTCCTGACCGACTACAAGGTCCTGGTCCTCACGGTCTCCGAGGACCAGATCGCTGATCAGATGCAGTCCTCCTTGGCTCAGGGTGGCGACCTCGGGCTCGACGACGCTGCCCGGATCGTGGGCTGCTGGAACGCCTTAGCCAAGCGCAGCGTGAACACAGCCGACTACGGCAGGGACATCCAGCCGATGCGCACGGCGGTGGCCTTCGCCCGCGATATCAAGACGTCAGACAGTTTCGCCTCCTCCTTCAGCAAGGTGGTCGAGGACTACCGGCTCATGCTCACCGACGAATCCGAGGGACCCGAGCTGCCCGACGACGCTGACGGCACCAGCTCCGACGCCCCAGCTCAGAAGCGGCTGGGATCCGTGGAAGTTCGCCACGTGGACGGCTCCATGAACATCATGGAGCGCAACGGTCTGCTGTCCTGGCTCTCGGGCGACCTGGGTGCGCCGGCGCCAACCCGGCAGGCATCGTCGGCATCGGAGTCGGAGGAGACATCCGTGTCCTGCCGAATCCTGTCCAACGCCCGGTGCCTGTCCGAGGGTGT
This sequence comes from Actinomyces naeslundii, assembly GCF_001956585.1. Taxonomy (GTDB): domain Bacteria; phylum Actinomycetota; class Actinomycetes; order Actinomycetales; family Actinomycetaceae; genus Actinomyces; species Actinomyces naeslundii. The sequence goes on from NZ_MSRR01000010.1 coordinate 253,228, forward strand.
GGACGTCCCGGCCCTGGATGCGGTCATGTTCCTGTCCCCGCGCAAGTCCCAGGTGGACATCGTCCAGTCTGTGGGACGGGTGATGCGCCTGGCGCCGGGCAAGCAGTACGGCTACATCATCCTGCCGGTGGCGATCCCGCCTGGGATGTCGCCCGAGGACGTCCTGTCTGACAATGACACCTTCCGGGTGGTGTGGGAGGTGCTTCAGGCGCTGCGCGCTCACGATGAGCGCTTCGACGCCATGGTCAACAAGATCGATCTCAACCAGTCCAAGCCGGACAAGATCGCCATCATCGACCCCTTTGGGGCTGCCGCCGACGACAGCGACTCCTCCAGTACTCCGGCGCCTCAGCAGGCGGCCTTCGACCTGGGGGCGCTCGGCAAGTGGCGGGAGGCGATCTACGCCCGCCTGGTCCAGAAGGTCGGCTCGCGGCGTTACTGGGAGCAGTGGGCCAAGGACGTGGCCGATATCGCGGCCCGTCACCGTAAGCGCCTGGCCAAGCGGGTGCAGGACCCGGAGGTGGCGGCCGAGTTCGAGCGCTTCCTGGCGGCTCTGCGCGCCAATCTCAACGACTCGGTCACCTCGGAGTCCGCGATCGACATGCTCTCTCAGCACCTGGTGACCAAGCCGGTGTTTGACGCGGTCTTCGACGGCTACGACTTCGCGGCCGAGAACCCGGTGGCGCAGGTGATGGGCCGGATGCTCCGGGTGCTGGAGGGCTCCAACCTGGAGGCGGAGACCGAGGAGCTGGAGGGCTTCTATGAGTCGGTTCGCGAGCGCTGCGCGGGCATTGACAACGCCGCGGGCAAGCAGAGGGTCATCACCGAGCTCTACGAGAAGTTCTTCTCCCTAGCCTTCTCCAAGACCGCCAAGTCGCTGGGGATCGTCTACACGCCGGTGCAGATCGTGGACTTCATTCTGCGCAGCGTGGACTGGCTGGCACGCACCCACCTGGGGCGCGGCATCACAGATGAGGGTGTGCACGTACTCGACCCCTTCACCGGGACTGGGACCTTCATCGTCCGGCTCCTGCAGTCCGGCCTCATCAGCAAGGCGGATCTGGCGCGCAAGTACGCGAGCGAGCTGCACGCCAATGAGATCCTGCTGTTGGCCTACTACATTGCGGCGGCCAATATCGAGGTCACCTACCGCGACCTCATGCGCAGCGAGGCGCCACCGGCCAGCGGTGATGAGGACGACCCGGCGCAGGCGGGGTACACGCCTTTCGACGGGATCGTCCTGGCTGACACCTTCCAGATGACCGAGGACGGGGACATGCTGGATCAGAGCGTGTTTGTAGCCAACAACGACCGGGCTACGGCCCAGCTGGAGTTGAAGAGTATTCAGGTGGTCATTGGCAACCCGCCCTACTCGGTGGGGCAGGAGTCCGCCAATGACAACAACGCCAACCAGCACTACCCATCCCTGGACGCCAAGATCGAGGCGACCTACGCGGCCCGCTCCACGGGCACCAACAAGAACTCTCTGTACGACTCCTACCTTCGCGCCATCCGTTGGGCCTCGGACCGCGTCGGGGAGGCCGGGGTCATCGGCTTCGTCACCAACGGCGGCTTCATCGACGGCAACACGGCCGACGGCGTACGCCTCACCCTGGCTGAGGAGTTCTCCCATCTCTACGTCTACAACTTGCGAGGCAACGCGCGAACCTCAGGCGAGTTGCGCAGAAAAGAGAAGGGCAACGTCTTCGACTCAGGTGGACGCACCACGATCGCCGTCATTTTCCTCGTCAAGGACCCTGCCCATGAGGGACCAGCCACCCTGCACTATCAGGATATCGGCGACTACCTCTCCCGAGAAGACAAACTGCGGATCGTCGAGGAGTCGCAGATCGACACCCTGAAGTGGGAGACCATCACCCCAAACGCCCAGGGCGACTGGATCAACCAGCGCGATCCGAACTACGAGTCCTGGCAGTCCATCGGCGAGGGACAGGCGCCGGTCTTCGCCTCCTACACAGCGGGATTGCAGACGAACCGCGACGCGTGGGTCTACAACTTCTCACTGCCAGGCCTGCGCGACTCAGCGCAACGGCTCATTGAGACGTACAACGAGGAGCGCGAGCGCATTCACCGCACCCGAGCAGCCAACCTGAAGGCCGGCACGAAGGTGCGTGATCTCGTCACCAACGACGAAACGCGGATCAAATGGACGTCGGGCCTCTACAGCGACCTAGCAAAGAACCGTGCCATCAGCTACAACGCGGGAGCCACCTACTGCGGCTTGTACCGTCCCTTCTGCAAGCAGTGGCTCAACGCCTCCGACGGCATCATTCACCGTCCCGCTGTTTTGCGCCGCTACTTCCCGACTCCCGGGCACGACAATGTCGGCTTTTATCTTGTTGGTCAAGGCTCCGACGTTCCCTTCTCCACCGTGATGACAGATGCTGCACCAAACCTCCATGTCACAGGTGCCGGTAGCGGAGGTCAGTTCTTCCCACGCTGGACGTGGGAACCGGTTGGGCGTCGTCATGCGGCCGAGTCAGGCATGCTGGACCTCTCCGGTGGCAAGGAAGCGGAGGAGTCCGGCGGCGCCGTCGGGCAGGAGGGTGAGGTGCTGGGCGGCTACCGCCGGGTGGACAACATCACCAACGCCACGCTGCACAGCTACCAGGCCGCCTACGGGCCGGAAGTCACCAAGGATGACGTCTTCTACTACGTGTATGCCCTCCTGCACTCACCGGAGTATCGGACTCGGTATGGCGCGGATCTGAAGAAGTCATTGCCTCATATCCCGCTGGTGGCGAGTCGGGAGGACTTCGTCGCCTTCACCACGGCTGGGCGCGGTCTTGCTGATTTGCACCTGGATTATGAGTCCGTGGAGCCCACGCAACTGAGCCTCGTCATCGACGGCGAGAATGTGCCCTGGGATCTGCGGGAGACGATCTCACCGAGCCTGCTGCATGTGGAGAAGATGCGCTATGCCCGGGTACGCCGGGACGGCAGGCTGGAAGATGACAAGACCTCGATCGTCTACAACGAGCATGTGACGGTCTCCGACATTCCCACCCGGGCACAGGACTACCTGCTGGGGTCGCGCAGCGGCCTGGACTGGCTTCTGGACCGCTACCGCGTGAGCACCCACAAAGCCTCCGGGATCGTCAATGACCCCAACGACTGGATGGCCGAGGGCGGGGGTGGCGGCCCCACCGCCTCGGCGCAGCCCCGCTACCTCCTGGACCTCATCGCCCGCATCACCACTGTCTCCGTCCGCACCCAGCAGATCGTGACCTCCCTGCCGCCGCTTGACGTAAAGCCAACAGGCACTCCTACGCAAATTGAATTATGACAAGCCAGGACTGGGCTTCCTGGATAGGAGCAATAGGAACCGCCGGGGCAACGCTCATTGCCACAATCACTTTGGCTCTGGAGGCATGGCGGAGGCGCTGCGACAAGAGAAAAGAGCAAGCAACACGCATTACCGCCTGGATTCTGACAGGCCAAAAGTCGGAACAAAAAACTGAAGACATCATACGCATCAGCAATCAATCCCTCTCTCCCGCATACAGGTGTGTCGCGACCTTCATCATCAACGAACAAGACGGGCGCCACTCCCAAGCGGATTACAGAAGAATGGTTACGACTCTTCCCCCGGGCGAATGGCAGCTTGCCGCCCCCAAAGGGTGGGGAGGGATGTGCTATCGCCCTGGCGTAGAGATAGCCTTCACTGATGCACGCGGAGTACACTGGATACGAAACGCCGTGGGGCAGTTGCGCGAGAGTCCCATTGATGCGATCAAGCACTACGGAATAGAATTGCCCTATTCTTCAGATCGACTGACTCCAGCAACCACATAGACCCTCCTGAACATATCTCTTCGACAGGCAAGTCGATACAATGCGAACGCGACTTCGTCCGCAGCAAACACAAGCCACTGACTGTGCTCACAAGAGGAGGCGCTGTGGCAACACGAGCAGATCTCGAACTGACACTCGCCGCGTGTCACTCCGCCAGCCTGGGGGAGGTCCGCAGAGAGCGACGACCGAGCAGCAGGCCCAGCCCCCAAGCACCCCGAAGCTGAGCCATAGTGCGCAGCCCCCCGCCCTCACGTCCGCATGACATGACTCTCGCAACACTCTCGTTTTCCAGTTGGAAATAGTGTTACGATCTAGGTAACTGTTACGCACCAGGTAACATACGGCCATGGAAGTGAGGTACACCGACCGCAAGATCGAGAAGATCTGCACCAACGAGCGCGAGATGAAGCGCAAACTGAGCCAGTCCGTGGCAAAACGGCTACGACTGCGCATCGCGGAGCTCTATAACGCCGAGTCCTTCGATGACCTCCTCCAGGGCACCGGCCGATGGGAAACCTTGAGCGGCGACCGCGTAGGTCAGTGGTCAGCCCGGCTCACCGCTAACTGGCGACTCATCGTCACCGATGAAGGTGGCACTCCTGTCGTCGCCTGCGTCATCGAGATCATCGACTACCACTAGACCACCAAGCACCTGAAAGGAAGGCAGGCATGGCCACGTACGCCGCACACCCCGACTACGTCGTGCCTACCGGGGACTTCATCGAAGAGTGGATGGAAGAGGAGGGCATCAATGCCGCTGAGCTTGCCCGCCGACTTGATGTGAGCCGAAAGCACGTCAGCGAACTGCTCCGAGGCAAAGCCCCACTCAGCCATGACATGGCGCTCAGGCTGGAGAACACCACCGGTGTCCCTGCCCGCATCTGGAACCTCCATGAGACCGGATACCAGGCGGCTCTGGCTCGCCAGGCCGCGGACGCGAAACTGGTCACCCAGTACGACCGCGCCAAGGACTTCCCCCTGAGCTACCTTCGCAAGCACTCATTCATCACCGCGCCTGCCAGCGATAAAGCCGGGACAGTGCGAGGACTGCTCCAGTTCTTCGGCATCTCCTCGATGGACGCCTTCCAAGCCACCTGGAATCAGGGCGCTGTCGCGTATCGCCGCTCCGTCGTCGGGCACCACAACCCCCACCGCCTGGCCACCTGGCTCCGGGCCGCGGAACGAAGCTGTGCTCCAGGAGACTTCCCCATCTACGATCGTGAAAACTTGGAAGCAGCCCTTCCCGAGCTCCGCTCACTCACAGTCGAGGATCCTGTGCAGGCCATTCAGAAGGCCCAGGCTCTTCTGCGGGACTGCGGGGTGGCGCTCACACTGGTTCCAGCGGTGCCGGGGCTCGGCACCCACGGTGCCACCCGCTGGATCCACGGACACCCCCTCGTCCAACTCTCGGACCTGTGGAAGTGCGATGACCAACTCTGGTTCACACTCTTCCACGAGATCGCTCACGTCCTTCTCCACGAGTCAAATGGTCTCTACCTCAACAACGACCATGACAACCTTGAGAAGGAGGCCAACGCCTACGCCTCCCGCTTCCTCGTTCCGGAGGACTACGAGGACAGGCTCCCTCGTCATCGCAACCTCGACGAGGTGAAAGCACTTGCCAAGGAACTAGGGATCGCCCCCAGCATCGTGCTGGGACAGGCACAGCATCGCACTGGCGACTACGCCTGGGGGCACAGCCTCAAGCGAAAGGTGTCGATTACGGGCCTGGCTGCGTAGGCTCCGACTCAACTCAGACCGCCAGGTCCTCCATCTCCTCGAGCTCCTTGCCCTTGGTCTCGGGCACCCGGAAGAAGACGAAGAGGAGGGACAGCAGCGCGAAGACGGCGTAGAAGCCGTAGGCGAAGGTCAGGCTGATGCTGGAGAAGGTCGGGAAGGTGGTGGAGATGAAGAAGTTCGCCACCCACTGGGCCGCGGCCGCCACCGCCAGCGCCCCGGCGCGGATCCGGTTGGGGAACATCTCGCCCAGCAGCACCCACACGAGCGGCCCCCAGGTCGCTCCGAAGGCCACGACGAACAGGTTCGCCGCCACCAGCGCGATAGGCGACCACGGCGCCTCCAGAGTTACCTCACCACCACTGACGTTGGCGAAGGAGAAGGCCAGCGCCATGAGCCCCAGGGAGACAGTCATGAAGAACGAGCCGGCCAGCAGCATGGGCCGGCGCCCCACCTTGTCCACCAGGAGGATCGCCAGGATCGTCACCACGATGTTGGTGACCGACGTGATGACCGTGATGGTCAGGGCGTCGGACTCCTGGAAGCCCACGGTGCGCCACAGCGTCGTCGAGTAGTAGAAGATGACATTGATGCCCACGAACTGCTGGAAGACGGACAGCAGGATGCCTACCCACACGATCGGCTTGAGCCCCAGAGCCGCGCCGCGCAGGTCGGACAGGGACTCGCGCTTCTCGGAGTCGATGGTCGAGCGGATCTCCTCGATCTTGAGGTTGACGTTGATGATGCCGGTGAAGTCGTAGAGCACCTGGGAGGCCTTGTCGTAGTCGCCGCGCGCCACCAGGAAGCGCGGGGACTCTGGCAGCCGGAAGGCGAAGAGCCCGTAGACGAGAGCCGGCAGTCCCTCGGCGATGAACATCCACCGCCAGGCCTCCATCCCCAGCCACAGCTCCTTAGCGGCCCCGCCCGCCTGGCCGGAGAACCAGGCGTCGGCCAGAAGTGAGGAGAAGATGCCGACGACGATCGCCAGCTGCTGGAGGGAGCCCAGGCGGCCGCGCACACTCGCCGGCGAGACCTCGGCGATGTAGGCCGGAGCGATGACGGAGGCCGCCCCCACCCCCAGGCCGCCCACCACGCGCCACACGATGAAGTCGATGACACCGAAGGCCAGCCCCGATCCGAGTGCGGAGGCCAGGAACATGACGGCGGCGATGAGCATGACCGGCACCCGCCCCAGCCGGTTGGAGACCGGCCCGGCGAACCAGGCACCCACCGTGCAGCCGATGAGCGCCGAGGAGACGGAGAAGCCCTTGAGCGCATCGCTGAGGGCGAACTGGTCGGAGAGGGCGTCGACGGCGCCATTGATAACGGCGGTATCGAACCCGAAGAGGAACCCGCCCAGGGCCGCGGCTACACAGATGCCGATGATCCGGGCGTTGATACGACTGACGGTCGAACCCGGATCATCCGAGGTCGAGGCGGGTGAGGATGTGGCCGGCGGCCGTGAGGCGGAGGACGGTGACGACTGGGAGGACTCTGCCATGGTGTGTTTCCTGACGTCGGAAGAGTCGCGCACGGCGCTCGCTTCATGCCGTGCGGCATGGCGGACCCCTTCAGGTTACGACCGTGCCGGGCGCCACAAGAACCGCTTCGACATTCGTTTCCGCGCCCCCGTCTCCTGTCCGATCCGACGCCGCCCGGTCAGGACCCTGGTCCTTGACACCTGAGCGATTCATCCGAGTACGAGCACCTTCGCCTCGCGCCGGGCTCCACAGCAGCACCGGCCAGCGGTGTTCCGCTTCCCATCTCGCGCGGCTGGTGGCGAGCGATGATGCACTCGAGCCCACCTGAGTGCAGGACTCAGGTGGGCTCGGGTGCATCTCCCTATGAGAGGTGGGAACCGGTGGCCGGCATCAGGCGCGGCGACGGCTCACCAGCAGAGCACCTCCCATCACGGCCAACACGGCAACCGCCAACGGCAGACCAACCCTGACACCGGTGCTGGCCAGAGGGCCTCCAGAGGGCTCCTGGGGCTTCGCCGGGTCGCTGGGTGCGGCAGGCGGAGTACCACTCGGCGAGGAGGGGGCGCCAGGCGTGGCGGGGTCACTCGGGTCCGGGGTAGCGCTCGGATCGGGGGACGGCGACTCACTGGGCGCCGGAGTCGGAGACTCGCTCGGGTCCGGAGTCTCACCAGGCGTCGGGGACTCGCTGGGAGTCGGTGAGGGCTCGGGCGTGGGAGTCGGCGAAGGCTCCGGCGTCGGGGACTCGCTGGGAGTCGGCGTGGGCT
>NZ_MSRR01000011.1 GCF_001956585.1 Actinomyces naeslundii
CTGCGGCGACGCCGTCGATCGGCTTGGCCAGGAACCGTACGTGATATCGACCGGTTCGGACTCAGTGCCGGACAGTCGGTCTCAGCCCTGCTCGCCCCCGGAGGGGTTCGGCTTGATCCACCACCACAGGCCCATGCCCGCTGCGATGGCCAGCAGACCCAGGCCCGCCCACAGGTTGGCGTTGATGCCTCCGGTCTTGCTCATCTCCTCGGCGCTGTTGAACAGGACCGAGCACACCACCAGGTAGAGGCCGATGAGCCCCAGTGCCCCGGTGATGACCGCCCGGATGTCCGTGAGTGAACGATTGCTCATGAGTGTTCTCCTTCGTGTGTCCGAGCGGGTCTAGTGGAAGATGCTGTTAAGCGCGATGACCAGGGCCCCGGCGATGATCCCCAGCGGGATCGGACGGCGGTACCAGGGCAGCTCGTGCAGGTGCGGGTCGGTGCGCTCGCTCTTGGGGGTCAGGGCGTAGACGAAGCCCTTGAGCTCGGAGTCGGGCTTCGGCTCCGTGACCAGGGAGACCAGCACCGTGATGACGACGTCGACCGAGAAGGCCACGCCCGCCGCGAGAAAGGCGCCGCCCTGCCCCGGCAGGACCAGGAACTCGTACTTGACGAGGATGTTGACCGCCAGGGAGCCCAGGGTTCCGCCGACGAGGCCGATCCAACCGGCCTGTGAGGTGGCCCGCTTCCAGAACATCCCGATGATGAAGGTCGCGAACAACGGCGCGTTGAACATCGAGAACAGTATCTGGAGGTAGTCCATGAGGTTGGGGTAGCTCGCAGCGATGAATGCGGTGAGGATCGCGACCACGGAGGCCGTCAGGGTCGAGAGCTTGCCGACCTTGAGGTAGTGGGCGTCGTCGGCGTCCTTCTTGAGATAGTGCTGGTAGATGTCCACACCCCACACGGTGTTGAAGGCGGAGATATTCGCCGCCATACCCGCCATGAAGGAGGCCAGCAGACCCGTGATCGCCAGACCCAGCAGACCGTTGGGCAGCAGGTCGCGCATGAGGTAGAGGACCGCGTCGTTGTACTGGTAGCTCGTGTTGGCCCCGGACTTGAGCTGCTGGACCTCCGTGACCATGACGCCGGCGACCATGCCCGGGACGATGACGAGGAAGGGCACGAACATCTTGACGAAGGTGCCGATGATCGGGGTCGACTGGGCCGAGGAGATCGAGTCCGAGGCCATGGCCCGCTGCACCTCGACGAAGTTCGTCGTCCAGTAGCCGAAGGACAGCACGAAGCCCAGGCCGAAGACCAGGCCGATCACCGACATCACATTGGAGTCGAAGCCGGAGATCGAGTTGCCGGGCCAGGAGTGCAGCTGCTGGGCCGGGTCGGTGCCGGCGAGCTTGGCGGCGGCGGTGATCTTGTCGGTCAGGCCGTGCCAGCCGCCCACGCGGTGCAGGCCGATGAGGGTCAGGGGCAGCAGGGCCGCCACAATGACGAAGAACTGGAGGACCTCGTTGTAGATCGCCGCGGAGAGCCCACCCATGGTGATGTAGGAGAAGACGATGACGGCGGCCACGATGAGCCCCACCCACAGGGGCCAGCCCAGCAGCCAGTTCATGATCTTGCCCAGCAGGTACAGGTTGATGCCGGCGATGAGCAGCTGGGCCAGGGCGAAGCTGAGCGCGTTGACCAGGTGGGCGGCGGTGCCGTAGCGCTTGAGCATGAACTCGGGCACCGAGCGCACCTTGGAGCCGTAGTAGAAGGGCATCATGACCAGACCCAGGAAGATCATGGCCGGAACCGCGCCGATCCAGAAGTAGTGGAAGGTCGGCATGCCGTACTCGGCGCCGTTGGCGGACATTCCCATGATCTCGACGGCACCGAGGTTTGCCGAGACGAAGGCGATACCGGTCACCCAGGCCGGCAGGGACCGCCCCGAGGTGAGGAAGCCATCGGCCGTGGCCGCCTTAGCACGGGCGATGAGCCCGACGCCGATGACGAAGGCGAAGTAGATGGCGATGGGGATGTAGTCGTACCAGCGTGCGGCGATGAGTGTGCCGGATGCCGCTGACGAGGCTGACAGGGCGTGCAGCGTGGAGGACATCGGTGTACCTCTCGAGGTTTCGTTTCAGTGAGTAAGATCATTCTTACTGGCCGGCAGACTAGCACGGTGACGACATCGGCATAGAAGGTTGCGCCCTGTCCGGGGTCACCGGCGTCGCTGGGTAGAGTGCCCTCCATGACGCTGACTGCTGCTGCCGACGGCTCCTCCCTGGGCAACCCGGGACCGGCCGGCTGGGCCTGGTACGTGGACGATGACTGCTGGGCCGCCGGGGGCTGGGAGAGCTCGACCAACAACCGCGGCGAGCTCACGGCCGTTCTGGAGCTCCTGCGGGCCACCGAGGCCGCCGGACTCGCCGGCGAGGAGCTCCTCATCCAGTGCGACTCCCAGTACGTCATCAACTCCCTGACCAAGTGGCGCCACGGTTGGAAGAAGCGCGGCTGGCGCAAGGCCGACGGCAAGCCCGTCCTCAACGCCGACCTCGTCAAGGACCTCGATGCCGCGCTCGCGGGCCGCACCGTGCACTTCGAGTGGGTGCGCGGGCACGTCGGCCATCCCCTGAACGAGGCCGCCGACTCCCGGGCCCGTGGTGCCGCGACCGCCTACCGGCAGGGTCGCCCCGTTCCCTCCGGTCCCGGCTGGACCCGGGGCGAACGGACACAGGGAGCGGCACCCGACGTGGCCTCTGACGCGGCGCCGTCGAAGGCCCCCGCCGCGCCGCAGACCGACGTCCTGTTCTGAGTCGGAAGATCGGGGCGGCACGTCCTCAGGATTCCGACGACCGTCTCTCACAGGAACGGCACAGGCGCATCAAACACGCGGCATAAGGCCTCAGACGAGGCTTGTAGCCATGACGACGAGCCCCGCCCTCCCCGCATCGGCCACCTCTCCCGCATCTCTTACCACCGCTGGGAGCCGGCTGGCCGGCCTGCGCCGCCGCATCCCGACGGTTGTCCTCTTCGCCGCCGTCTCCTTCTCCGGCTGGACCGTGGACTACGTTCTGGTCCTCATCCTCAACTCGCTGACCGGCTCGGTCCTCTACGCCGTCGTCGGGGCCCGGGTCGTCTCGTGCACCCTGGGCTTCCTGCTCAACCGGCGCCTGTTCCGGGCCGCCCCGGAGACCTTCTGGCGCTCGGTCGGCGGCTATGCGGCTGTCCAGGGTGGGGTCGCGGCGACGTCCTGCGCGGGCATTGCGGTCCTCACCGGTACCGGAGCGCCCCTGTGGCTGGCCAAGGTGCTCGTGGACTCCACGCTCTTCATCGTCAACTACCTGGCTCAGTCCCGCCTCGTCTACCGGGCCCCGGCGGAGCAGCCCGTCCTGGCTCCGGCTCTGGTGACGGCGGCCTGAGGGAGTGGCAGCGGCTCAGGACTGAGCGTCGCGCACGAGGATGACGAGCTGGACCCGGTCGCGCAGGTCCAGCTTGGTCAGGATCCGGGTGACGTTCTTCTTGACCGAGTCCGGTGCCAGGACGAGTCGCTGGGCGATCTCCGCGTTCGTCAGTCCCTCGGCCACCAGCTCGGACACCTCTCGTTCACGCGGGCTGAGATGGTTGAGACGTCGCCGCGCCGCGCGCTGTTGGGGCGAGGCGAGGGGGCGGAGCATGTGCCGGTTGAGCAGCTCGCGGGTGATGCGCGGGGTGAGGATCGCGTCCCCGGAGCTAACCGCTCGCAGCGCCTGGTGGAGCTGGGCCGTGCGGGTGTCCTTGAGCAGAAAGCCCGAGGCGCCTGCGGACAGCGCCCCGAAGGCGAACTCGTCCTGGTCGTAGGTGGTCAGCACCAGCGTCCGGATCGAGGGGTAGAGCTGGGTGATACGCGCCGTGGCATCGATCCCGTTGAGAACCGGCATGCGCACGTCCATGAGGATGACGTCGGGAAGTGGCTGGCGCTCCTGGCACAGATCGGCGAGCTGGTCGAGAGCGTCCTGTCCATGGGCTGCCTCGGCCATGACCTCCAGGTCGTCGGCCCGGTTGATGATGAGGGACAGACCCATGCGGGTGGCCCTCTGGTCATCGACGATCATCACCGTGATCGGGGTGCGACGCTCCGGAGGGGCCGGCGATGAGGGAAAGGAGGCGAGGGTCATGCTTCCTCCAGATCGGGTATGTGGACCGGGACGACGGCACGCAGCACCCACCCGCCGGATCCTGGGGCGATGCTGGGGCCGACCTCAAGCGCACCGCCGCGCTCTTGGATCACGGAGGCCAGATTGGTCAGTCCGTGGCCGGTCGATGGCTCATGGGAGTCCTGCGAGGAGTCGGCGTGGACGGTGACCTGTCCGTCATCGGATACGGTGACCCGGGTGGATGAGCCGGTGTGGTCCAGGGAGACGACAACACGCGTGGCGCCCTCGGCGTGCCGCATGACGTTGGTGAGAGCCTCCCGGATGACGATGTAGACAAGCTCCCCGAGTGCTCGGCCCACGGCCGTGTTACTGGGGCGCCGACCGGTCTCGGTCAGGGCCGCGCTGAGGCCGGTCGCTCGTACCGTGGTCAGCAGGTCCCCCAGCTGATCCCAGCCGCGTACGTCTGCGACGACCTCTGGGCGCGAGCTGGTCACCGTACCGGATCCGTAGTCGTCGAGGAGGGCTGGTGAGGACTGCAACGAGGCAACCGCGTTTCGTGTGTCGGCCAGGCCGTCGCGGGCCAGGGAGTTGACCAGGTCGATGGCCTCGTCGACATCCGGGATACCACTGGCACCGTGCAGCCCCTCGGACAGGGCGATGATCGCAGTGAGGGAGTGGCCCACGGAGTCGTGGAGTTCGGCGGCCACTCGGGCCTGGTACCGCGCGGCATCGCGTTGCACCACGAGCTGTTGCTCGGCCGCGTGGGAGGCGAGCTGGGTGTCCCCGTGCTCCAGGGACTCCCGATGCGAGCGGGAGATCGATGCCACGGTGAGCACGGCGATGAGGAGTCCGCCCTCCCACATGAAGTCCGACAGCGGCACTCTCTCCTTCATGAGCCCCGGCAGTGGCCCGTTGAACGATGCGAGATAGGGGATGAACATGAAGACCAGAGTGGCGGCAATGCCCAGGAGCCGCTGGCGGATGCTCGCGATGGCGATCAGGGTGTAGACCGCGATCAGCAGCGGGAGGAGGAACTCTCCGGAGTCACTCTTGATCATCTTGATCATGAGGGCCACGTTGTTGACGATGACGATCCCCAGAGGCCAGCGCCGTCGCCAGATCAGGGACAGGCCGGTCACCGCGGTGAGCACGAACTTGATCATGGGGACGTTGAAGCCGAGAGAAAAGGCGAGCACGATGCCGGCGCCCTGGAGCACGGCGTTGATGACAACCATGCCCCATGTCCCCACGGGGCTGGATCGGTACCACTCGGCGATGCGGTCCAGGCGCGTGCGCGGGACCCTGGGCCCTGCCTCGGGGAGCCGCTCGATGGATGTGCTGCTCATGACTGGCGTCTCATCTGCGTTTCACCGTTGTCTCACCGCCGCCTGACCGTCTGGAGCAGGGAGATGGCGAAGACTGTCACCCATGCCAGGTTGATGAGACTGTCGACGGCGGCAGCACCAGGCGAGGTCATGGCCTCGGGTTTCAAGGATGCGGTGGCTCGGATCAGTGCGGTCATGGGATTGAGGACGCTCAGTGGCTGTGCCGTCAGAAGCATTGCCGTCCCCACGATCGCCCCCAGGGTGACAGTGATCATTGTGGTGGCGAAGGACCTCAGCATTGTCCCCAGCCAGGTGACGAAGGTCAGGATGCCCCACATTCCCAGTACGGTGGCGCCGAAACGGGGAAAGTACGCGGTCAGACCAAGCAGGCTGAATCCGGCGACCAGGCCGGTGACGGCCGTGGTCAGGATGAGGATCGCAGTGGTGGCGACCGCAACCTGCAGGCAATGGAGCAGCTTGCCTGCGACCATGGCCGTCTCCAGACGGTTGGCTCTCATTCGCTGCCAGTTGTCTCCCTGGTGCTCACCGGTGGTGATCTGCGCCGCGAAGCCACTCATGACCAGCGGCAGAAGCCACATGGAGAGTACAAGCGTGGACTGTGGCCAGATGATGTCCCAGGTGTTACCTCGGGCCTGGAACTCGCTCTGGTGGGTGCGATACTGCAGGTATCCGGACAGGGATGCCAGGGTGCACAGTGCTGTCACGGCACCCCAGTACCAACGGTTGGGAGCCTTGCGGTTCTCCCAGTACCAGGCGGCGCGCACCGATGGCCGACGACGTACCGCATCGGGCGGCCGCGCGGTGAGGTCGGTTGGATGCGGTGATGTCGTTGGGAGACCGGGACTGGTGAGAGGCGTCGAATACGAATGCATGGCGTGACTCGGGGCTGGGAAGGTGGGTGATGCGGTGGTGCCCGTCACCAATTATCCTCATGGATAATAAGGCTGTGGGCGATGGAGGTCTAGCCGGTTCAGCCGGCTCGGAACGTATGGTGCGGTCAACGATGAGTGCCTGCACGTTTCAGGGCGCCGAGGCGGCGTGTGTGGAGTAGACCAGCTCCAGGAAGGCCTGCTCCCGGGTCTTGAGCGCGGTCTGAACTCGGTAGACGGCTGTTCCTGAGGAGACGATGCTGGCGATAAGTCTGCCGATGTCGGCGTCGGGCATGATGGCGGTACGCACTATCCCGCCGCGTACTTCATGGACCACTCCTAGGGAGGTCAGGAGGGTGGAGACGGCCGTGGGCGCGGAGACCGCCAGCTCAATGACGCCGTCGCTGTCCAATCCGGACAGAGGGCCCTGGTAGCGCAGATGTCCGGCACACAGGATGCCAACGGTGTCGGCCAGCTGCTCGATCTCCGGCAGCACATGGGTGGAGATGATCATCGTCATGCCCTCCTGGTGGGCCAGGGCGGCGATGATCTGACGAACCTCTGCTGCGGAGGCCGGGTCGAGTCCGTTGGTGGGCTCGTCCAGCAGCATGAGAGGGGGATCGGTCAGAAGTGCCATGGCCAGCCCGAGGCGCCGCTTCATCCCCGTCGAGTAGCGTCTGACCCGCGTGTTCTCATGTCCGCTCAGGTGGACGGTATTCAGGGCGTGAGTGACGCGGCTGTTCGGCAGTCCCAGGTAGGAGGCCATCATGGCGAGGTTCTCCCGGCCGGTCAGGCTCGGGTAGTAGGAGGGGTTCTCGATGAGGGAACCGATCGCTCCTGGCGGTGGAGAGTGGCGTGGCTCTGACGGACTGTTCAGGACGCTGATGCGGCCCGATGTCGGGTGGATCAGCCCTAGCAGGAGCTTCAGAGTGGTCGACTTGCCGGCCCCGTTGGGGCCCAGGAGCCCGTAGACACCACCGGCGGGCACCCGCAGGTTCACTTCGTCGACGACGTTGACGCCGTTGTAGGAGCGGGTCAGGTCGTCGGTGGTCACTGCGAGCTCTCCGGTAGGGGTGGGGAAGGCCTCTGGCGCAGTGGGGGCGACGAGACGTGAGCTGGGAGGGGAGGATGCTGTGGGGACGGGAGGTGAGACCGGGGTGGGGCTGGCGACGGGGTGAGTGATCCTGATGTCCTGCTCGGGTGAGAAGACAGTAGGTGGTGCGGGCGTTGTGGCAGTCATCGGAGAGGTCAGCGATACCGTCGGAGGGGCGATGCTCATGAGCCCATGCAATCGGTCAAATCCTATGAGCGCAGCACTTTTGTCCTATTTGTCCCCCTCGGGGGACGAGTGCGGTGCCGCAGCCGGCCCGTGTCAGGGCGGATGCGGCACCGCGCAGTGAGCAGCTGCTCCGCAAGGGCCCGACGTCGGACCCTTACGGAATCTGAGAGGTCCTCAGATGAGGGTGAGCGACTGGCGGGCGATGGCGAGCTCCTCGTTGGTGGGCACCACGAGCACGGTGACCTTCGAGTCCGGGGTGGAGATGACACGCGGCTCGTCGGAGCGGACGGCGTTGAGCTCGGGGTCGATCTCCATGCCCATGAAGCCCAGGCGCTCGCCGAGCTCACGGCGCAGGTTCGCGTCGTTCTCGCCGATACCGGCGGTGAAGGTCAGCGCGTCCAGGCCCCCCATGACGGCGGTGTAGGCGCCCACGTACTTCACGAGGCGGTGCAGGTAGATGTCCATGGCCTCGCGGGCCTCCTGCTCGCCGGCGCCGATGCGCTTCCACACCTCTCGCATGTCATTGTCCCCGGCCAGGCCCTTCATACCGGAGCCGCGATTGAACAGGTGGTCGATCTCGTCGATCGACATACCCGCCACGCGCGCCAGGTGGAAGACGGCGGCCGGGTCGATGTCGCCGGTGCGCCCGCCCATGACCAGCCCCTCCAGCGGCGTCAGCCCCATGGAGGTGTCCACGGCGTGCCCGGCCACGACCGCCGAGGCCGAGGCCCCGTTGCCCAGGTGCAGGACGACCTGCTTGAGGTCGTCGTGGTCCAGGAGCTGCGAGACCGCTCCGGAGACGAACTGGTGGCTGGTGCCGTGAGCCCCGTAACGGCGGATGGAATAGGTGTCGGCGACCTCGCGGTCCAACGCGTAGCGGGCGGCCTCCTCGGGCAGGTCCTGGAAGAAGGCGGTGTCGAAGACGGCCACGTGCGGTACGTCGGACAGGAGCCGGCGGCCCACCTCGATGCCCTTGAGGTGGGCAGGGTTGTGCAGCGGGCCCAGTGGCACGAGCTGCTCGATGCGGGCCACGACGTCGTCGTCGATGAGGGCCGGGCCGGAGAAGTAGCGCCCGCCCTGGACGACGCGGTGACCCACGGCCACGATGTGGGCGTCGGCCAGCGATGGGCCCTGCTCCTCGAACAGGCGCAGTACCTCGGACAGGCCGAAGCCGTGGTCGGGGACCGGCTCGGTGATCTCGGTGCGCTCCTCGCCGTGCTTGTGCGTGATGGCGCCGGTCTCCTCACCGATGCGCTCCACCAGGCCAGAGGCGAGCGACGCCCCTGAGTCGGGGTCGACCAGCTGGTACTTGATGGAGGAGGAGCCTGAGTTGATAACGAGGACGGTGCGCTGAGTCACGGGGTGCCTTTCAAGAACGGTCGGGGATGAGTGCGGGGATGACTGGATGACTGATGAGGATCCTGGGCGAGCCTCAGCGGCACGGGGCCGGGCCCCGTGCCGCTGAAGGGCTCAGCCCTGGGCCTGGACGGCGGTGATGGCGACGGTGTTGATGATGTCCTCCACCAGGGCGCCGCGCGAGAGGTCGTTGACCGGCTTGTTGAGGCCCTGGAGGACCGGGCCGATGGCGATGGCGCCCGAGGAGCGCTGGACCGCCTTGTAACCGATGTTGCCGCTGGACAGGTCCGGGAAGATGAAGACATTGGCCCGCCCGGCCACGAGCGAGTCGGGGGCCTTCTTGGCGGCCACGGTCGGGTCGATGGCGGCGTCGTACTGGATGGGGCCCTCGACGGCGAGGTCGGGCTCCTTGGCCCGTACCAGCTCGGTGGCCTCGCGGACCTTGTCGACATCCGCGCCCTTGCCGGAGGTCCCGGTGGAGAAGGACAGCATCGCCACACGCGGCTCGACGCCGAACTGACGGGCCGTGGCGGCCGAGGAGATCGCGATGTCGGCCAGCTCGGCGGCGTTGGGCTCGGGGTTGACGGCGCAGTCGCCGTAGACAAGCACCCGGTCCTGCAGGAGCATGAGGAAGACCGAGGAGACGATCGAGGTCCCCGGCTTGGTCTTGATGATCTGGAAGGACGGGACGATCGTGTGGGCCGTGGTGTGGGCCGCGCCGGAGACCATGCCGTCGGCGTCGCCCATGTGGACCATCATCGTGCCGAAGTAGGACACGTCCTGGACCTTCTCGCGGGCCTGCTCCAGGGTGACCCCCTTCTTGGCGCGCAGGCGGGCGAACTCCTCGGCGTACTTTTCCAGCAGCTCGGGGTCGTTGGTGGCGATGACCCGGGCGGCGGTGATGTCCAGGCCCAGCTCGGTGGCGCGGGCGCGCACCGTGGTCTCGTCACCCAGCAGCACCAGGTCGGCGATGCCGCGGCGCAGGATGGCGTCGGCGGCCCGCAGGACCCGGTCGTCTTCGGGCTCGGGCAGGACGATCGTCCTGCGGTTGGTGCGTGAGCGCTCCACCAGTTCGGCCTGGAACATGATGGGGGTGACGACCTCGGAGGGCTCGACCTCCAGGGCGGACAGGAGAGCATCGACGTCGGCCTCCTGCTCGAAGGTGGTCACGGCGACGTCGATCTTGCGCTCCGAGCCGTGGGCGAGCAGGCCCTGGAGGGAACCGGCCGCCGAGGCCGCGGTGAAGGTGTCCAGCGGAGAGGTCATGACCGGGATGTTGACGTCCAGGCCCTCCAGGAGGCGCAGCGCGTGGGGTGCCACCTCGAAGCCGCCGTTGAGCACGAGGCCGGACAGGATCGGGAAGCTGGAGGAGGCCTGGGCCGCCATGAGCGAGATGAGCATGGCGGAGCGGTCAGCCGGCACGATGGCGAGCTGGCCGGCGGTCAGGCGCTCCAGGACGTGGGAGACGTCCATGGCGCACACGAGGACGGACTCGGCCTCGCGGTCCAGGAGGGTCTTGTCGCCGGCGATGAGAGTGCCCTCGACGGCGTCCAGCACCTCGTGCACCGCCGGGGCGGCCAGGAGCGGCACCTCGGGCAGCGTGGTGGAGGTGATGCCCTCGATCGCGGCCAGGGCCTCGGTGATGGGCCGGCGGTTCTCGGGGTGGCACTTGTTGGCCACGACAGCGACGGTGCGGGCGTGGTTGTCGGCGATCTCGGTCATGGAGACCTCCACGGAGCCGACGACGTCCTCCACGTCGTGCTGACCGGAGACCACGAGCAGGATTGGTACACCGATGTTGGCGGCGACCCTGGCGTTGAGGGCCAGCTCGGGGTTGCCGGCGACGTCGGTGAAGTCCGAGCCGTCGATGATGACGACATCGTGCTCGCGTGCCAGGGCTCGGTAGGCGTCGACGATGCGGGCCAGAGCCTCCTCGGGGTCGGCGTGGAACTCGTCCCAGGTCGCGCCGACGCACTGCTCGGCGGGCGTGGTGGAGCCGGCACGGTTCAGCAGGAGGGTGAGGAAGGCATCGCCCTCACGGCTCTCCACGAAGGGACGGAAGACGCCGACCTTGGCGACCACCTTGGTCAGGCAGGAGACCAGTCCGAGGGCCACCGTTGACTTCCCGGTTCCGGCGTTGGGTGAGGCGATGTAGATACTGCGCGCCACGTTGGGTCCTTCTCGCGTTGTCTTGGAGTCAGGGGCGCCGGCTCATTCCGGTGCCGTACGGGTCCGATTGTGCCCCCACCTGCGGGTTGTCTGCGACCAAAGGCCCGGTCTCAGTGTGTCTTGTGATGTGGGAACGGGCACATGCGTCGGGCTCGGAGTGGGGTTCGAGGGGGCTGGGGGACTAGTCGGCTCGGGCGGTTTACTCCCTGCCGGCACCGGATGGGACTGTGGTTCGCCCGGTATCGGGGTCGATGCTCACGGTAACGCTGGTGACGGGCCGCTGGCGGCTGCTCGGCGTGCCCTGGGAGAGCCAGACCGTGTACGTCGACGACGGGTCGTTCGGCTCGGGGAGGAAGAGGGCGACGGGATCACCACCACGCGTCTCCTGCGCCGCTGCGACGGCGCGGCTCGGACCGGTGCCCTGATCCTGACCGGCACGTGTGTTCCCGGTCGGGGCTCCGACCGCTGTAGCAGGGGTGCGGGAGGTCGGCTCGGTGGGGTGGATGCCGTAGGCGCTGGCGTAGTAGCCCCACAGGAACAGCAGGGGCAGCAGAACCAGCCCGGCCGCCTTGAGCAGGTCGGTGTCCCGCGACAGGCGCTGCGCACGCCAGCGGGTGGACAGGACGGTTCGCCGGTAGCGCTGCAGAGGCCACCACACCCTGAGCCCACTGACGACCAGGACCAGAAGGACCACGCCCGAGGTTCCCACGACGAGACCGCCGACGGCCAGGCCCTGGTGCTCGCCCCGCCAGCGGGTGTGGGGAATCTCCTGGGACATCCAGCGGACGTGGCCGGGCCCCTCACAGGACAGGAGACAACGGTGCAGGTTGTCCAGGACCGAGCTCCACACCGGGGCAACGGCCGTCCGGCCGATCTCGGCGCCGGTGGAGGCTCCGACCACGTAGGCGGACCGCTTGGTCCTGACCTCGATGGTGTCGCTGCTCCGAGTGGCGGACAGGACGGGCTCGCCGGGGTGATTGCTCTCGATCGTCGCAACGGCCTGGGGCAGCGAGACCTCGTCGGGGCCGGCGCCGCGGGGGTAGGAGCTCGAGCTCAACGAGCTCGCGATCTCCGCCTGATACGGAAGGGATGTGCCGCTGAGAGTGATGGCCAGTAGGACCAGGCCGGCTACCGCCGACAACCAGCGTCGCACGAGTGACATCGTCCGGGAGACGAGGGACGGCGGGGACGTGGATGGGGCGACCGTGGGGTTCATGGCGGGGCTGCGTGGGAGGATCTAGAACCCTGCGGGGGCCAGCAGGGCGGCAAGGGTGCACAGACAGGTGAGGATCGAGATGAGGACGTAGACGTGGCGTCCACGATAGCGACGCCTCCACAGTGAACGGGCTCCGCTGAGGCTCACGGCGGTACCAGCGACCTGGATGACCAGGGCCGTACCGACGGCCAGCGGACCGAGAGGACCGATGGCGGGGGCCAGGGCGTAGACGATGACGCACCTGAGGCCCGAGGCCCACAGCCCCAGCATGACTGCCTGGACGTCGGCGCTGATCAGGACCGGCGTGTCCGCATCGGCCCGAGAGGTGGCAGGCTCGGCGGTGCCGGGGCTCTCGGGGAGGCCAGGATCGGCGGTGGCGGATGAGGTCTCCTGGAGGGCGGCGCCATCGACGATGTCGTCGGCATGCTTGCCTGACGAAATGTCTACATAATCAATACCGGGCGCACTCTTCATACTGATGAATACGGTAACGTTCAGGATAAATCGCGTCAACGCTCCAGCGTGAGACCGAGATGTGATGTCAGACAGGCCTTCTTGAGCGAAATACTCGCTGGTGAGGCCCTGTTCCGTGAACCGGAGAAATGGGATGGCCGCCGGTGTCGCTCTGTCCTAGCGCAGCAGGGGCAGAGCGGAGATGATGGTCAGTGCGACGATGACCGGCTCGAAGACCCGCTGATCCATGCGCTCGGCAAGACGGCGGCCTGCCAGGGCCGAGACGATGACGATCGGTGCGCAGATCACGGTCAGCGACATCGTGGTGGTGTTCACCAGCCCGGCCGAGATGGAGAAGGGCAGCTTGACGAGGTTGACCAGGAAGAAGAACCAGGCCGTCGTCCCCAGGAAGGCTTTGACGGGGTACCGGCAGGCCAGGAAGTACATGGAGGTCACCGGTCCACCGGCGTTGGCGACCATCGTCGTGAAGCCGGCCAGGCTGCCGTAGACCAGACGGGAAAGGCGGCCGCTGGTCGTGGGGGTGGCAAGTGTCGTGGTTGCCTTCTGTATCTCGAGTGTCGGGGCGGGTGGCGACGCCTGCGTCGCGGAGGCGCCGTCGGACGCCCTCCTGCTCGTCGAGCGTCGTTGGATGAGGGTGATGGCCACCAGGAGCAGCAGGATGACGCCGATGAGGCGCCGGGTGGAGTCGTTGGAGGCCAGGTGTAGGAACAGGGCGCCGGCGCCGACCCCCGTCAGGACCGCGGGGACGAGCCTGCGCAGCATGCGGAAGTCGGCGTCGCGGCGATAGCTCCACACGGCCAGCAGGTCCCCGGTCATGAGCATGAGCAGAATGGCCCCGGTGGACTCCTTGGCCGGTAGTACCGCGGTGCACAGTGCCACAGCGACGGTGGCTGCCCCGGGCAGGGCGGTCTTGGCGATACCGCACAGGGCCGCGACGACCATGAGCAGGATCCAGGTGGTGGCGGTCAAGGTGGGGAGCACGAGCCTGCCTCGCAGCGTTGAGAAGGAGTTGAGAAGGACGTGAAGGATCGGGTTTTGTCAGGACTTTTGCTCAGCCTAGCGGGCGGACGCCGACGGCGAGGGCCGGATGGTGGGATCCTCGCCGTCGGCGTCGTGGAGTGCGTGCGGCGCGGCCGCTTGCCAGGGCCGCTCAGAGCCCGGCTGCGGCCTCCAGGAGGTTGCGCGCGGAGATCTGAAGTCCTTCGACGTTGCCGTACTCGGCGTCCTCGTGCTCGATGTTGACGTTCATCTCCGGGTCCACCTCGGCGATGGCGGCCAGGAACTCGGCCCAGTAGTCGGTGTCGTGCCCCAGGCCGAAGGCGACGAACCGCCAGGCCGGGTCCTCGGGCCAGGCGTTGCACCAGTAGCCGTAGGCCACCGGGACCTTGTCCTCGGCCTCGGCGGGCACGTGGCCGAAGTCGGTGTCCAGGACTCCGCGGTAGGCGGCGCCGGGGAAGATCCTGGTGTCCTTGGCGTGGACGTGTCCCACGAGGGAGCCCAGGCGCTTGGTGGCCGCGATCGGGTCCATCTGCTGCCAGAACAGGTGGGAGGGGTCCATGTTGACCTTGATGTTGGTCGCCCCGGTCTCCTCGACGAGCCGCTCGAAGGAGGGGACGTTGAAAACCAGGTTGCGCGGGTGCAGCTCCAGGCAGACCTGGACGTCGTTGTCGCGGGCCAGGGCGTTGATCTCCTTGAAGAAGGGCACGACGACGCTCCACTGGTAGTCCAGGATCTCCATGTCGATCCCGTTCCAGGGGTTGACGACCCAGGTGGGGTACTTCGCGCTCGGGTCAGTGCCCGGGGTGCCGGACATGGTAACGATCTCCTTGACCCCGAGCAGCCCCGCCAGGCGGATGGCCGCCCGGATGTCCTCGGCGTGCTTGAGGCCCTCGTTGGGCAGCGGCGAGGTGGGGTTGCCCGAGGTGTTGAGGCCCGAGAGCGTCATCCCCTTGTCCTTGAACAGGCCCAGGTACTCGTCACGGGCGGTGGGTGAGGCCAGGAGGGCGTCGACGGGGCAGTGCGGGGAGGGGATGAAGCCTCCGACGTTCACCTCCGCCCCGGTCAGTCCGGCCTCCTTGAGGACGTCGAGGGCCTCGGGCAGGGAGCGGTCCTGCAGGCAGGCGGTGTAGGCGCCGTAGGTCAGTGGCATGAGAGGTCTCCTTGTGCGTCGTTCGGTACGTCGTTGTGTGGTGGTGTGTCTGAGGCTGTCGGCGCGGTGGGTCGGCTGACGGCCTCTCTTACAGGCTCGCGAGCTCGGGCAGGTCCGCGACGTCGATGGCGGCGCCCCCGGCTGCGGCCGAGCGGGCCACGGCGTCGGCCAGGAGCATCTCGCGGTAGCCGTCGGCGAAGCTGGCGCAGCGCGGCAGGGCGCCCTGCTCGGGGGTGATGCCGGCGATCTGCTGGAGGAAGGCGTGGGCCTGGTAGGTGAACTGCTCGATCTGGGTCAGGCCGACCCCGCCGAAGGCCATGGAGGAGCCCCGTGCGAAGTAGGGGAAGTCGGGATTGACCAGGACACGGCGGGCCCCGCCCAGCCCGGCTGGGGAGCTGACGTCGTCGATCTTGATCTCACCGCAGCGGGCCAGGTCCCATGAGGCTCGGCCCTTCGTGCCCAGCACGTCGACCATGAGGGAGTTGGGCAGTCCCCAGGCCACGCGCGAGCAGGAGAAGGTGCCCACGGCGCCGCTGGCGAAGTGCGCGGTGAAGGTGGCGACGTCGTCGTTCTCCACCGGCTCGTAGGTGACACTGGCGGAGTCGCCGGTGTCGAGGGCGGTGCCGCGGGTGACGTGGCCGGTGGCCACGGGGCGCTCCTTGATGGAGGTCATCATGGCGGCGCCCGAGACCGAGATGATGGGGCCGCAGATGACCTCGGCGGTGTCGATGAGGTGGCTGCCGACGTCACCCAGGGCCCCCGAGCCCATGGGGCCCTTGTAACGCCAGGCCATGGGAGTGGAGGGGTCGACGCCGTAGTCGCACCAGTAGCGGCCGTCGAAGTGGTTGATCTCGCCCAGGTGGCCCTCGGCGACGAGTTTGGCGAGCTCGGCCACAGCGGCGTTGCGGCGGTAGGTGAAGCCCACGCCGGTGACGACGCCGGCTTCTTTCTCGGCCTGGGCCATGGCGCGGGCGCTCTCGAGCGTGTCCGCCAGGGGCTTCTCGCACAGGACGTGCTTGCCGGCCTTGATGAGGGTCTCGGCGATCTCGCGGTGCAGGGCGTTGCCCACCACGATGGAGACGATGTCAATGTCCGGGTCCTCAGCCACTGCCCGCCAGTCGTCCACGGCGCACTCGTAGCCGTAGCGCTGAGCGGCGTCCTCGGCGAAGGGGAGGTAGGCGTCGGCGATGGTGTGCAGACGGACCTGCGGTAGGCCCAGATCGAAGACGGTGCCGACCTGACGCCAGGCGTTGGCGTGAGTGGTGCCGGCCATACCGGCGCCGATGACGGCGACTGACAGGGGAGTGGTGCTCATGGTTACCTCGGATGTCCTCATTGACGAGCGGGTGACTGGTTGAAGTCCTGTGCTGACATGAATTCACGCGCGTGAACTGATGACCTCAGTCTGCGTTCCGGCGGTGGCGATGTCAACCGGTGAGGAGATCTTCGTCCTGACAAAGGAGGCCGTTCCGAGGGGCGGGCGGAGAGTCTGGGACCGTGGTCCTCGGTCCGGCAGGCGAATCGAGGCGCCGCCGCTTCCGACGACGGTCGGTGCGTGAGCCGGCTCGGCGCCGGACGTAGTGCTCGTCAGCCGTGTTGTCTCATGACTTCTAAGAGTTTCGGATGCCGTGACATCTCAAGACACTGGGGCGACGGGTGGATCAGGCTTGATTGTCGTCACTCGCCCAGCCGGCAGGGGGCTGGTTGGGTCGTTGGGGTGGTGCCTGGCGTGTACTGCACGAGGGGCGGGGGCTACTGGGCAAGGTTCGGGGGTACTCCACAGGGGTGGGGTTCTCGTGCAGTACACACAACCCTTGATCAGTACACCCCCACCCTCGTGCAGTAGACCGGCCCGAGGAGGGGCCGGGCCGGGCGCCGGCGTTGAGTCAGTGCCATCAGGTCCTTGTGCAGGAGCCAGAAGGGGCCAGACAAGGAAGATGGGGCCGGACCTGGGCGGGGGCGCCAGAATCCCGCTGCAAGGACCCTGGGCTCGATCACGCGCGAGGCCCGGCGTCCACGCAGTGGACGTTAACTCTCTCCGCTGTCGATATGCCCGGAGGGGATCCCTGGAGTTCTGTGGTCTTTTCTCTGCTTGCGACGCCTGTGCGGTGTTGAAGTCCGCTGTGTGGACACCTACGACCTACCAGTACGACCTGCCAAGCCTCTTTCATCGGCTCGCCATCGCCTCAGGACGACCCGCCCCATCCCGGGGTCCCGTTCGAGCGAGCGTCTCAGAAGTCATGACACTCGCATGTCTCAGAAGTGAGGAGACAAGACGGTATCGCTCGTCAGCGCCCCAGGGATGAGGCTCGCACGACGAGCTCTGGCTCCAGGACCACGCTGTGGGCCTCGGTTCCGGTGGCTGCCCCGACCTGTGATCCGTCGTCGGACGTGAGCCCGGCGCGTCGGCACACCAGATCCACGGCCCGCTCGCCCAGGAGGTCCTCGGGCTGGTCGACGCTGGTCAGTGAGAATTCCTCGCGCAGGGCCAGGTAGGTGTTGTCGTAGGAGGCCAGGGCGACGTCGACCCCGGGTTCACGGCGACTCTCGCGCAGGACGGGCACGGCGTCGATGGCCAGGACGTCGTTGTGAATGACCAGGCCCAGCGGCTCGGGGTGGTCCTGCAGGACCGCCCGGGTGGCGGGGCCCGCGTCCTCGCCGCAGCTGCGTACCTCGAAGGCCAGACCGGCCGCGTCAGCGGCACGGGCCAGCGAGTGCTCACGGTCGTGTCGGGAGGCCGCGTCGGTCAGGCGCGGGCCGATGTAGCACATGGTGCGCATGCCCAGGGCTGCCAGATGGTCGACGACGAGGCGCGCGGCGGCCTCCTCATCAACCCGCACGGAGTCGACCCGCCCGCCGGGACTGCGTCGCCCGATGACGCATACGGGCACTTCCTCGCCGATGGCCACCAGGTCCTCGCCGGGCAGCCAGGGTGAGACGAAGATGATGCCCGCAACGCGCACGCCGAGCAGACTCTCGACGGCCTGGTGCAGGACCTCGGGCTGATCGGAGCCGACCGTGACGAACAGGGTGAGGCCGCGCCGGGCGGCCGCCCGTCCCAGGCAGGCCGCGACCTGCTCGAAGAAGGCGTTGCGCAGGTTGGGCAGTACCAGGCCGATGATGCTCGAGCGCTTCCGGGCCAGCGAGGAGGCCGAGACGTTGACCCGGTAGCCGAGAGAGGCGGCCACCTCCTCAATGCGCTCGCGGGTGCCGGCGGCGACCTTGGGGGAACCGCTCAGGGCAAGTGAGACCAGGCTGCGCGAGACCCCGGCGGCGCGGGCGACGTCGCTCTGGGTGGCGGCATGGGCCTTGGACACCGTCTCATCCTGCTTCCTGCGGCGCCGGGCTGTCTACTGCGGGGCGTGCTCGTGTGCGCGCCCGAATAGTGCGCAGGCTACAGGCCGACAGGCTGGGTCAAGGGTGAGCCGGAACGGTGCGCAGCAGCGTGGCGATCCCGGAGATGCCCAGGAAGATGAGTGCCGTCGCGGGGAGGGTCGCGCTGAGCAGGTAGTCCCAAAGAGTAGTGTGCTGGGTCGTCAGCCCGATCCCGTGAAGCAGCCCGAGAGCCGCTGCTCCTGCGCCGATCGAGAGGATTGAGACTGCGGCTCGCAGCGCCCGTCTGGCAGCCGGCCAGGGGGTGACGAGCTGCAGCGGGGGCAGGGCCGCCCAGGCAGTGATCCCGGTAATGCCGCAGACGAGTGCGCTCGAGGCGGGCGAGTCGTCCTTGAGCAGGTTTTCAAGCATCCCCTGGCCCGCGACGACCCAGAAGAGGACGCAGTAGGCGACCAGCAGACCGTCGCTCCAGGTGAGGCGGGGATTCTCGCGCTCCCAGCGGGGGACATCGGAGAAGAACCCATTCACTGTGCCTGAAACCCGTATCGAGGACACGACCTTTCCTCCTGTGCGTCATCGCGGTCAAGAGTGCCCTTTCCAGAATAAGACCACCGGTTCGCCCGTGCGAAGGGTGACGGTTGTCGGGCCCCGGCGGACCGGGCTGATCGCTCTGGTCGACGTCCTCAGGCCGCCTGGGAACGACGACGCTCCCGACCGGCGGTGGTCGGGAGCATCGAGGTGAGGCGTCAGCCGGTGGGGTGCGCACGGAGGGGGAGTCCGTGCGCGCCCCGCGACGTCTCAGGCCTTGAAGAGTGTGCCCTCAAGGTAGGCGCGCGCCTTGCGGGCGTACTCCAGGGGGTTGGCGATGGCCGGGTCCTGCTCGGCCTCCACCAGGATCCAGTTGCGGTAGCCGTGGTCCACCAGGAACTTGTAGGGCACGGTGAAGTCGATCGTGCCGTCGCCGGGAACGGTGAACATGCCGGCCAGGAAGGAGTCGAGGAAGGAGCGCTCGGCAGCCTTGGACTCCGCCATCTTCTCGGGGCGCACGTCCTTGAAGTGGACGTGCTTGATGCGGTCGATGGTGGCCTCCAGCAGGCCCATGACGTCGCCGTCGCCCACGTAGGCGTGGCCGGTGTCGAACAGGAGGGAGACCTTGGCCGGGTCGGTCAGCTCCATGAGACGGATGGTCTCCTCCTTGGTCTGGATGACCGTGCCCAGGTGGTGGTGGTAGACGAGCTCGAGGCCGTGGGCGTGGGCGACGTCGCCCAGGCGGTTGAGGCCCTCGGCCAGGACCGGCCACTGCTCCTCGGTGAGCACCGGCTTGTTGGTGAAGATGCAGACGTCACGGATGCCCTGGACCGAGCCGGTCTGCTCGGAGACGACGACGCGGGTGGCGCCCAGGTACTCCAGGTAGGCGCAGGTGGCCTCGAACTCGGGGATGACGGCCTCGACGCCGTCGCGCAGGATGAAGGAGGAGAACCACTGGGCGACGATCTTGATGCCACGGGCGTCGGCGGCGGCCTTGACCTCCTCCTTGGGCGGGAAGAAACCGGCGCACTCGGTTCCGGCGAAGCCGGTGTCGGCCAGGTCGAGGAGCATGTCCTCCAGGGTGTTGAAGGCACCGACCTCGGGGATGTCGTCGTTGCGCCAGGTGATCGGGTGCATGCCCCAGGAGATGCCGTGGGGGTCGGAGATTGCGGTTGCGGGGTCGAGTGAGAAGGACATCGTTGCTCCGTGTCTGGTTGAGGGGCTGGCCGGGTGTCTTGCCAGTGCGGTGGTAGTCAGTGATTCGGTGGTCAGTGGGTGAGTGGCGGGTCATGAGCCGGTGACTGGTGTGCCGTCGGCTCGTGGTCGCGGTCGGGGCGCTCCCGGGAGGCGGGTGCCGGCGCCGGTGCCGGGCGATGGGCCCGTGCAACGAACCTAGCAACAGGACTTTGTCCTGACAAGCCCTTTTCGGGCCCTCCCGGGAGCGCGTGTCGCGGGGGTGGGGTCAGGAGTAGAGCTTCTCCATCTCGACCTCGATCTCCTCCAGGGACTTGTCCTTGGTCTCCGGCATGATCTTGAACAGGATGACGGCCACGACCAGGTTGAGCACACCGTAGATGGTGTAGGTGACGCCGCCGCCCAGGGTCTCCATCATGGGCGGGAAGGTCCAGGTGATGATGGCGTTGGCGGTCCACATGCAGAAGATCGCCGTGCCGTTCATGATGCCGCGGACGTTGGCCGGGAAGATCTCACCCATCATCGTCCACACGATGGTGCCGTTGGAGGACTGCACGATGAGCATGAAGACGGACATGAGCCCCAGGATGAGGTAGGCGGCCCAGGCGGGCGGGGTGGTGTGGTTCGCCATGTGCGGGGCGATGAAGAACTGGAAGGTCGCGGCGATGCCCAGCAGGGTGACGCCCACGCCGATGACGTCGCCGATGAGCACCTGGCGACGACGGAACTTCAGGATGAGCCAGATGCCGATGGCCGAGCCGATGACCGACATGACGCCGTTGGCCACCTGGGCGGTGATGGACGCGGAGGTGGACATGCCGGCGTACTCCAGCACCTTGGGGGCGTAGTACATGACGGTGTTGACGCCGGTGGTCTGGTTGACCACGGCCAGGAAGATGCCGACCAGGAGCAGCTTGCGCAGCCAGGGCGTGGCCATGACGTGGCTGAAGCCCTTGCGCTGGGACTCCTCCTGCTTCTCGTGCTGACGAGCCTCGACCATCTCCATGATCTCGTCCTCGATGGAGCCGTCCTTCTCTGGGACGCGCACGCGCTTGAGGGAGCCGATGGCGTCGTAGAGGCGCTCCTTGGCCAGGTACCAGCGCGAGGACTCGGGCATGAGTCGGATCCCGATCCACAGGGCCACGGCCGGGATGGAGCACAGGACCAGCATGTAGCGCCAGGCCTCGCCGTTACCGGCGCTGATGCTGAGCTGGTCGAGGAAGGCGTGGTACTCGGCCCCGCTCATTGAACCGCCCTTGGAGGCCTGGAGCTTGGTGATCTCATCGAAGACGTAGGTGCCCGGGGAGAAGTGCCCGCTGGGGTCGTTGGCGATGGTGATCTTCGGGCCGCCCTGGAGGGAGTTGATGATGGCGTTCATCGAGAAGGCGAGCAGCTGACCGGTGACGATCATGAGCTGGTCGATGGCCACGATGGAACCGCGGATGCGTTTGGGCGCCGTCTCCGCCAGGTAGACGGGGACGGTTGCGGAGGCGGCTCCGACGGCGAAGCCCAGGACGACGCGGAAGGGGTACATGACCCACACGTTGGGGGCGATGGTGGTTCCGATCGCGCCGATGAAGAACAGGGCGGCCAGGACCGTGATGTTGTGCCGCCGGCCCCAGCGGTCCGACATGAGCCCGCCCAGCAGCGCGCCCAGCGCGGCGCCGACCAGCAGGGTGCCGCCGATGGCGCCTTCCTCGAAGGAGGTCAGCTGGAGGCCCTTGGCGTCGAAGGGCATGTACATGTACGGCAGGGCGCCGGAGATGACGCCGGTGTCGTAGCCGAAGAGCAGCGAGCCGAGCGTGGCCACGGCGGCGATAGCGACGACGCCGCGGTGCTTGCCCGAGGCCGGGGTCTTGGCGACCGCCTCATTGAGCTCTTCCCTGGTGAGTCCGCGCAGGGACGTCGTGACTCCCTGTGACATAGGGGGTCTCCTCTCAGCCCTGCGGCGACAGTGCCGCAGGGGGTCGTAGTGATAGGTGGTGATGGTGGAATGAAGGATGGGGTGAGCCGGCTCGGCTCGGAGCGCTCGGCGCGTCTCAGGCGTCGAAGGTGGTCCGGCCCTCGACGCGGGGCACCTCGTGCCACTGGCCGTCGGCAGCCGAGGCGACGACGGCCTCGTCGACCTCCGCGGCGCACCAGGCGTCGGCGGCCGAGGGGGCGACCTGCTCGCCGGTGATGATCGACTCGATGAACTGAGCAGCCTCGATGGCCTTCATGTCGTCAAAGCCCATGGAGGTGCCGATGGCCGGCTGGAAGCGCTGCCACTGGCCCCACTGGGGGCCGGCCATGGCGCGGGTGTAGCCGTGGGAGGCGCCGCCGTCGAGCACGGGGCAGATCTCCAGCTCGTTGAGGCGCTCGAAGTTCCAGCGGGCCGAGCCCTTCGTGCCGTAGACCTCGACGACGTACTCGGCGCGTGGGCCCACGCTGACGCGGGAGGACTCCATGGTGCCGACGGTGCCGTTCTCGAAGCGCACCAGCATGGAGACGTAGTCCTCGTTCTCCACCGGACCCACCTCGTCGCCGATCTCGAAGCCGGAGTGGCCGATGCCCATCTTGGTGGGAATGGGGCGCTCGGTGATGAAGGTGTCGGTGACTGCGGTGACCGAGGCGATGCGTCCCACGATGTACTGGGCCAGGTCCGCTCCGTGGCTCATGAGGTCGGGGACGACGCCGGCCCCGGCCTTCTCCTTCGACGCCCTCCAGGTCAGGGGGCCCAGAGGGGAGGAGTTGTAGTCGGCGATGAACCACACGCGCACGTTCGTGATGCGGCCGAGCTCGCCGCCTCGTACCAGGGAGCGCATGTACTCGATCGCCGGGGTGTGTCGGTAGTTGAAGCCGACGGCGGTGACCAGGTCGGCCTTCTCGGCAGCCTGGGCGATCTCGCGGGACTGTGCGGCGCTGACCCCCATGGGCTTCTCGATCCAGAAGGGCTTGCCGGCCTTGACGGCCGCCAGGGCCATCTCGTGGTGGAGGAAATTGGGGGCGCAGATGGAGACCGCCTCCACCTCGGGGTCGGCCAGCAGGTCGTGGTAGTCGGCGTAGGCGCGTTCGAAGCCCAGGCTGTCCACTGCCTCCTGGCGTACCTGGTCCACCGGGTCGGCGGCCGCGACCAGGCGCGGAGTCACGCCCAGCTCGGGGAAGCGCTCGGCGATGGCGCGGTAGCTACGGGCATGAAGCCGTCCCATCCATCCCAGGGAGATGACTCCGATGCCTAGTATTCTCTTGTCGGTCATTACGGTCCTTTCCGACAACACTGTCGGCTGCTGCGTGTGTGGAGGTGTATCCGGAGGCCCCGGGAAACACTCGTCGTTAATGACGTCTCAGAAACATATCAGAGTGACTTTGTCCTGACAAGATGAAGGTTGAATGAAAATTCATCCAGTGTGACCCGGGATGTTGGTCGGACTCGCCCGAGCGGCCTTCATCCGCCTGCCGGTGCGGGGTGCGTGCTGCTCGACCGTATCGCGGGTGCGGTCCGGGCGGGCTGATTGCGGGCCTACGAGTGGCCATCTACCTGCTGAAATGGCGTCGTCGGATAGGATGGGGCGAACGGTGCCCGAGGTCGGGTGCCGGGTCTCGCGCAACGTGCGGGATCTGTAGGCACAACGGTGTGGAAAGGAAGGCGTCTGCGGTGCAAGGACCTCGAGGACGCGATGGCCGGGTCACGATCAGGACCGTGGCCGAGCACGCCGGCCGTTCCATCTCCACCGTCTCGGCGGCACTCAACGGCTCCGACGGCGTCGCCGAGAAGACCCGCGAGGAGATCCTGCGCATCGCCGCCGAGCTCGGTTATCAGGCGGACCCGCGCGCCCAGTTCCTGCGCCGTAGCCACACCGGGCTCATCGGGGCCAGCTTCGCCATCGGGCAGGCCTACCAAGGGCTCATCGTGGACGGGCTCTTCCAAGCGGCCTCCACTCTGGGGCACGCGCTGGTCCTGGCCACCTCCACCCCGCACCGCGGCGTGGCCGATGGGCTGCGCTCCCTGCTGCTGGAGCGCTGCGAAGGCATCATCCTCATCGACCCCGACATCTCCATGGACGCCCTGGCTCACATCGTGGACCGCACCCCGGCGGTGCTCATCGGCAGCAGCACCGAGCTGAGTGACGTCGATGAGATCCACTCCCGCGACGACGTCGGCATCCAGCTGCTCGTCGATCACCTCATAGGCACTGGGCGGCGCCGCATCACCCACGTGGACGGTGGGGCGGAGACCGCCGCGAGGCGGCGGGTCGAGCGCTTCGGCCAGGCCATGGAGCAGCGCGGGCTGGCGGACAGCGCCCAGGTGGTGCCCGGAGGAGGCGATGAGGACAGTGGTGCCAGAGCGGTCCAGCACCTCATTGAGTCCGGTGAGCTGCCCGAGGCCCTGCTGTGCTTCAACGACCACTGCGCTGTCGGGGCCCTCATGGAGTTGCGCCGCCAAGGCGTGCGCGTCCCGCAGGACGTGGCAGTCACCGGCTATGACGGCATTCCGGTGACGGCGGCCACGGCCTTCTCCCTGACCACGGTGCGCCAAAACGCCGGCCTCATCGCCGAGGTAGCAGTGCGGGCGCTGCTGGCCCGTATGCACCCCGACCATGGCGGCCAGATCCCGGTGGGGGTCGCCGGTGCGGACCGGCGTCTGGGCGGGCACCTCTACCGGGTGGTACCCGAGCTCGTTGTTCGCGACACGACGGCCCGCGCCGCATGAACGTCGGAACAGTGCCCGTGCGCTACGCGGTATGTGGCGTACGGTGATGACCTGGATGTCAGGACCGAGGGGTGCATGCCCCCGCACACTGGGACAGGAACCATGATCAACGGAGAACTCATCGACCTGGTCGCCGGCGACTATGAGGCGCGCATCGCCACGTCAGGCGCCATGCTCGTCCACCTGCGCAGGCAGGGACGCGACCTCATCATGCCCTTCGACGCCGAGGCCACGCTGCCCGCGGGCTGGCAGGGCAAGACCCTGTTGCCGTGGGCCAACCGCATCGCCGGCGCCCGCTACGACTACGGCGGTACCGAGTTCCTCGTGGCCTGCAACGAGCCGGCCAGCGGCTCCGCCCTTCACGGCCTGGCCGGCTGGATGGACTGGCAGGTCGTCGACGATGACCCCTCCGGCCCCGACGACGGCGCTCCACGCAGCCAGGTCGTTCTCGAGCTGAGCCTGCTCGCCTCCTACGGCTACCCCTGGAGCCTGGAGGTCAGCGCCTGCTTCCGGCTCGGCGCCGAGCGCGGACTGAGCATCACGGTGACCGCCACCAACGTCGGTGCGGCCAGGCCCGTCCCGCCGGTTCCCGGAGCCCCCGAGGTCGACGGCGAGCTCGGTCCCGCCCCCTACGGCGTCTCCTGCCACCCCTACCTGACGCGCTCGGTGCCCTTGGACGACTGCGTTCTGACCATCCCCGCCGGAGAGGTCCTCGACGTCGACGAGCGCATGGCTCCCACGCACCGTCGCAGTGTGGAGGGCACCGACTGGGACTGGCGGGGCGGCCGGCTCGTCGGCGCCACCCGGACGGATAACGCCTACACCGCCCTGCCCGAGGGCACCTGGCAGGTGAGCCTGCGCGGCGGGCAGGGGAACCGAGCCGTCGTCATGAGCTCGGACGTGCCCTGGGTGCAGGCCTACACCGCCGATGAGCTCGGCCGCCCCGGCGTGGCCATCGAGCCCATGACCTGCCCGCCCAACGCCTTCAACAGTGGAGAGGGCCTTGTCGCCCTGGCGGTGGGGCAGTCCCACTCCTTCACCTACCGCCTGCACGAGGAGGACTGAGAACGCAATCCGCCTGCCGAGCCTGTCTTGTCTCCTCACTTCTGAGACGCTCGCTCGGGCGGGAATCCGGGGTGGGGCGGCTGCCCTGGAGGCGACGGCGGGTCGATGAAGGAGAGCCCGTGGGTCGTCGGTGCCCATGGCGCGGACATCAACTCCGCACCGACGTCGAATCCCGACGAACAATCGCAGAATTCCAACGATCCCCGCTGTGAGCATCGACGCCCGGCCCGTTGATGTCCGCTGAGTGGACACCGGGCCGCTGGCGGGAGCGACTCCACGGGGTCTTGGTGGTGAGGGTCGGGCACCTCTGCCCCATCCGCCCCACCTGGCCCCTGTCCCGGGTCCCGGTGGCACCGACGCAACGCTGCCCGGCCCGTCCTCCGCTCCCGGGACGGCCTACTCCACGAGGGCGGGGATCTACTGGCCAGGGGTTGTGCGTACTGCACGAAAGCCCGACCTACGTCGAGTACACACGAACCTCCTCCGGTAGCACCCCACCCTCGTGCATTGCGTCCAGGCGACGCCGGAAGCCACCTGGGCGACCGCACCCTGCCAGCGGAGCGAGCAGCGGCTCTCGCGCCTGGGAAACCGGCCCCACCGGTGTCTTGAGACGTCATGACATCCGAACTCTCAGAAGTCATAAGACAACACAGCGGCCTGCTGAGCCCGCAAGGTCCCGCAGGTGCTGGAAACGCACGGTGGGCGTCGTCAAGCTGGACTGCTCGACGACGCCCACCGGCGTCTACCAGGGGCGTGCTTCGCCCGGGTGTCAGTTCAGGCGCACCGGCTGACCGGAGTGGGCCGACTCCGTGGCGGCCTCGGCCAGGCGCAGGGCGGCGATGGCGTCGCCGATGCTGGTGGGAGGCGTGGTGCCGGACTCAACGGCCTCGATGAAGGCGCTCAGCTCGATGCGGTAGGCGTCGGCGTAGCGCTCCAGGAAGAAGTCGAGGTAGGGCTCCTGGGCGTCGGTGACCTCGCCGTTGGACAGGCGCACCGTGGTGGCGCGGATGTTCTCGGCGAACAGGGCGCCCTCGCGTCCCGAGGCCTCGAGGCGCTGGTCGTAGCCGGAGGAGCAGTGGCGGTTGTTGATAATGGTGGCCACGGCGCCCGAGGTGGCCTTGAGGGTGACGACGGCGGCATCGAAGTCGCCGGTGTCCTTCAGCGCCGGGTCGAGGTTCTGGCCGGCGGCGTAGACCTCCTCGATCTCGCCCAGGAAGAAGCGGGCGGTGTCGAAGTCGTGGATCGTCATGTCCCGGAAGATGCCGCCGGAGACCTTGATGTACTCCGCCGGCGGGGCCGCCGGGTCACGGCTGATGATGGTCAGCTGCTCGATGTCGCCGATCCTGCCGGCCTCGACCGCAGCGCGGGCGGCGGCGAAGCTGGGGTCGAAGCGGCGGTTGAAGCCGAACATGACGGGGACCGTGACGGCGTCGAGCTCGGCCTGGGCGGCCTCGACGTCCTTCATGTCCAGGGCGATCGGCTTCTCGCACAGCACCGCCTTGCCCGCCTTGGCGGCCGCCAGCAGGTGGGGGATGTGCAGCGGCGTGGGTGAGCCGACGATGACGGCGTTGATCTCGGGGTCGGCGAAGACCTCCTCGGCGTCCTTGCAGGACCGGGCGCCGTAGGTGGCGGCGAGCTTCTCTGCGGCGTCCTCGAAGGGGTCGCAGACCAGTGCGAGCTCGGCCTGAGGGTGGGCGGCGATGGTCTTGGCGTGGACGTGGCCGATGCGGCCGGCGCCGATGACGGCGATGGAGAGCATCCTTGCTCCTTCTGCGTGAGAGATACGTGCGTAGGTGATGGTGTGTGGTGGTGGGGGGGGAGGGCGGGTCGACGGCGCGGAACGTGTCTGAGCGCGTCGTCGACCCACCCGGTGCGGCGGGTGCCGCCTGCGGCCGTCCGGGCCCCCACCGAGACCCGGACGGACCCAACCGGATCGATCAGGGCTGGGGCATGATGACGTCGCGCACCAGAGCGTCGAGGTCGGCGTCGGCCTGGAGGAAGCCGCGCAGGGTGCGACGGGTGGCGCCGAAGGAGTCGAACTCCTCGGGCGTCATGCCGTCGGGCTCATAGGCGCGCACGAACTCGGGGATGGACAGGAGCGTCTCCATGATCTCGGGGGCGACGGGCTCGTCGATGCGCTCGACGACCTTGTAACCGGAGTCGTTGATGAGCTTCTGCCAGGCGAAGGGCGGGGAGACGACCAGGTCGCCGCCCACCAGCTCGGACCACTGCAGCACGTTGCGGAAGGCGGCCGACAGCACGCGGGCGCGCAGGCCACGGGCCTGGAACTCCTGGTAGGCGCGCTTGAGAGCGGCCACGCCGCCCCACTCCAGGTGGCCGGGGTCGAGGAAGAGCTTGTCCCGCTTGGCCACGATCTTGAGCCAGTCGTCCAGGCGGCCGCCCATAAGGGTGACGACCGGGCCCATGGTGGAGACGTCCTTGCCTTCGGCCTCGCGGCGCTTGAGGCCGCGCTCGATGGCCTCACCGGTGGCCACGGCCTGGGGCACCGAGAAGGAGACTGTCACGTTGACCGACACGCCCCGGTAGGTGGCGTCCTCGATGGCCTTGACGCCCACCGAGGTGGCGGGGATCTTGACGATGATGTTCTTGGCCAGGTTCGAGAACTCCTCGGCCTGGTCGGCCAGGGCCTTGGCGCTACGGGCCAGGCGCGGGTCGGTCTGCATGGACAGACGGCCGTTGCGCCCCTTGTGCTCCTCGAAGATGGGCTCGAGCAGCTTGGCCGCCTCGATGCTCATCTCGCGCACGACCTGCCAGCCGATCTCGGACTCGGTGGCCTCGGGCATCTCCTCGGCGAGCTCGGCGATACGGGGGAGCCAGACGTCCTTGCGCTGGTTGATGCAGGTGTAGGCGATGGTGGGGTTGCAGGTGGCGCCCACGCCGCCGAAGGAGATGGACTGGCGCAGCTCGTCGGGGTCGGCCGAGTCGTTCCACAGTGCGGTGGGCGTGTTGCGGGCGGCGTCGAGAAGGGGTCCAGGGGTGTATTCGATGCTCATCGGTTCTGTGCTCTCTTTCGGGTTCATCCGCGTAGGCGTCCTTGCAGCCGCGGTCCGGTAGCCCCTATTGAAGTGTGTCCGGCGCTGTCTGTCAACAATTGTCAGGACAAAGATTCCTGGGAGTGGTGACGGCTCCGCCGCCGGTGCCGCTGCCGGCGGGAGGGTTAGCTCGAGAACAGGGAGGTCTCGAAGGTGTAGCGCGAGGCGCGGTAGATGTGCTGGCCGTACTCGATGACGCGTCCCGACTGGTCGTAGGTGATGCGGGTGGCGGTCAGCAGGGCGGCGCGGCGACGCTCGTGGAGCTGCTCGGCCTCGCGGGTGGTGGCGTTGCGGGCGCCGATGACCTGCTTGGCGGTGGTGGGGATGATGTCCTGAGTGCGCAGGAGGTCGTAGAGGCCGCCTTTCTCCAGCTCCTCGCGGGTGGGGGCCATGGAGGCCGGCATGAGGTTGGACAGGACGGCGATCGGCTCCCCGTCGGCGCAGCGGATGCGGGTGCAGGACACGACGGCGGTGCCCTCCTCGACCTCGAGGTGCTCGGCGGCCTCGGCGTCGGCCTCGTGCTCGGTGTAGTCCAGCACGGTGGTGGAGGTGGCGTGGCCGGCCGCGGAGAGGTCCGCCAGGAGGCTGGTCAGCTGCATCGGCCGGTGGACGTGCATGGGGGAGACGATCGTGCCCACACCCCGACGGCGCTTGACCAGGCCGCGGTCCACCAGGTGCTGCAGGGCCTGGCGTGCCGTGGGACGGGAGACCTCCAGCCGCTTGGCCATGGAGAGCTCGTCCTCGAGCCGGGTGCCGGCCGGCAGGGTGCCGTCAAGGATCAGAGAGGCCAAAGGCTCAGAAATTTGTGTGTGCAGTGGGGTCTTGGAGTCGCGGTCAATCGTGATGTCGAGGGCGAAAGGGAGTGTTGAATCGGGCATGAGATGAGCCTGTGCGTCAGACGTGATAATGCCTTGAGCATACGGATGGCTCACTCCGATGTCACGTACCGTCGTCATGGCGACCGCAATGGCGGCAGTGGCGGCAGGTGTCGCCATCGCCGTCGTGCCTGTTGAGGCGGGTCCCGCGCGGTCGGCGAGCTCGGGTTGACCGCACGATCGTCTGATGCCAAATGTTCTAACAAATGCTTGACCTGGCGCCTGACTGTGAGGCAGGCTTCGCAATGACGCCCGGCGCAGGCCCCACTCCTGGAGTCCTGCGGGCCCCAAGGATGTGGAGACGCGATCACCGTGACGACAGCAACGACTGCAACCAGCGAGACGACCGGGGCGGCTGTGCCCGAGACGCGGTCCGAGGACCAGAAGCCGCTTGACGTCCTGACCATTGGACGTTGCGGCATCGACATCTACCCGCTTCAGGTCGGCGTCGGCCTGGAGGACGTGGAGAGCTTCGGTAAGTTCCTTGGAGGCAGTCCCACCAACGTGGCCGTGGCCGCCGCCCGCTACGGGCACAGATCTGCCGTCGTCACCGGCGTGGGCAACGATCCCTTCGGGCGCTTCGTGCACACAGAGATGCGCCGTCTGGGAGTCGACGATCGCCATGTCGTCACCAAGGCCGCCTACAACACCCCGGTCACCTTCTGCGAGATCTTCCCGCCGGATGACTTCCCCCTCTACTTCTACCGCGAGCCCTCGGCCCCGGACCTGGAGCTGACCTGGGAGGACCTGCCGCTCGATGCCATTCGTGACGCCTCCATCTTCTGGATCTCGGTGACCGGACTGAGCAAGGAGCCCTCGCGCTCATCCCACCACGCGGCCCTGGGAGCCCGTGACCGGAAGCGCTTCACGATCGCCGACCTCGACTACCGCCCCATGTTCTGGAAGGACAAGGAGACGGCCCACCGGGAGGTCTCCAAGATCCTGCCCAAGGTCACCGTCGCCATCGGTAACCGTGAGGAGTGCGAGGTCGCCGTCGGCGAGAGCGAGCCCGAGCGCGCAGCCGACGCCCTCCTGGAGGCCGGTGTCGAGCTGGCCATCGTCAAGCAGGGTCTGGAGGGGACGCTGGCCAAGACCCGAGACGAGCGGGTGGAGATGCCCGTGACCTCGGTGACCACGAAGAACGGCCTGGGTGCCGGAGACGCCTTCGGTGGGGCCATCTGTCACGGCCTGCTGTCGGGCTGGTCGCTGGAGAAGACCATCTTCGCGGCCTCCACCGCCGGAGCCATCGTCTCCTCGCGCCTGGAGTGCTCCACTGCCATGCCCACCGAGCCCGAGCTTCTCGAGCTCATGCGCGCCCGCCGCGACGAGGTCGCCCCGGGTCTGACGGACCTGTGAGGAGACACTGATGAGCACGACCCCCACCTCCACCCCCTCCGTCTCCGGTACGGCCTCCGGCGGTGGTCCCAGGCCACTGACGGATGCCGTCACCGAGATCCGGGCCACCGACCCCGGCCGTATCGGACGGGTGCTGGCCCAGCGCCCCCGCGCCGGCCTGGCCGGGGCCGGGCGCCTCATGGTCATCGCCTGTGACCACCCCGCCCGCGGGGCCCTGGGTGCCGGCGAGCGGCCCCTGGCGATGGCCGACCGTGAGGACCTCCTTCAGCGCTGCGTGGCGGCACTGTCCCGTCCCGGCGTCAACGGCTTCCTCGGAACCGCCGAGATCATCGAGGACCTGGCTCTCCTGGGAGCCCTGGACGGCAAGCTCGTCTGGGGCTCGATGAACCGGATCGGTCTCCAGGGCGCCTCCTTCGAGATGGACGACCGTTTCGGCGCCTACGACGTCGAGGGGATCGAGGCCTCGCACCTTGACGGCGGCAAGATGCTCACCCGCATCAACTACGCCGACCCCGGCAGCGCCTCCACCCTGAAGTCCAGTGCTGAGGCCATCGACTCCCTGTCCGAGCGCGGGCTGAACGCCATGATCGAGCCCTTCATCTCCCGCTGGGAGGACGACCGTATCGTCAACGACCTCAGCGAGGAGGCGGTCATCCGCTCCATCTGCATCGCTCAGGCGCTGGGGCGCAGCTCGGCACACACCTGGCTCAAGCTGCCCTGCGTGAGTGAGCCCGCCTCGATGCGGCGGGTCATGGCCTCCACATCCCTGCCCAGCCTCATCCTGGGCGGCGAGGTCTCCGCCGACCCCGAGGCCACTCGGGCCTCCTGGGCCGCGGCCCTCGAGCTGCCGGGCGTCAGGGGCCTGGTCGTGGGCCGCTCCCTGCTCTACCCCCGCAACGACGACGTCGAGGCCGCCGTCGACGCCGCCGTCGCCCTGCTGTGAGCGCCTGACACACACGGGCCGCCGCCCCGGCCCGTAGTCGCCGCAGCCACCGCGACCACCGTCAATCGGCCCCGACCGGACCACAGATACGAGACAATCCGCACGAGTACCACCCAGGAGCTAAAGGAGCACACCATGGGTCACACCGACCGCCCCGCCCAGCCCGAGACGTCGGGCCAGTCCCGCTACGTCATCCGCGCCGGCGACCTCGCCCACGACAGCTACGAGCTCGACCTCACCCCCGACAGGGCCGGCTGGGAGTGGTCCTCCCTGCGAGTGTTGGCGCTCGCCCCCGGCAGCAGCCTGACCGTTCCCGCCGGCGAGCACGAGTACCTCGTCCTGCCCCTGTCCGGGGGCTGCGCCGTCCAGGCCGGCGGAGAGCGCTTCGAGGTGGCCGGACGCGAGTCGGTCTTCACCGACATCACCGACTACGTCTACGTCCCCCGCCGCACCGAGGTGACCCTCACCAGCGCCGGCGGCGCCCGCATCGCCCTGCCCGGTTCCAAGGCCACCGCCGACAAGCCGCTGCGCTACTGCCCGCGCTCCGAGGTCGGCACCGGCCTGCGCGGCGCCGGACCCTCCTCGCGTCAGGTCAACAACTACGCCCTGGGCAATGACGTCGAGACCTCCCACCTGCTGGCCTGCGAGGTCCTCACCCCCGGGGGCAACTGGTCCTCCTACCCGCCCCACAAGCACGACGAGCACTCCGAGGTCGAGCGGGTCCTGGAGGAGATCTACTACTACGAGGTCCGCTCCGGCGAGGGTGACGCCGAGGGCTTCGCGCTCCAGCGCATCTACCCCTCACCCGGGCACGACATCGACGTGTGCACCGAGGTCCGCGGCGGCGACGTCGTCGTCATGCCCTACGGGTACCACGGGCCCTCCGTGGCCGCCCCCGGCTACGACCTCTACTACCTCAACGTCATGGCCGGCCCCGCCGAGGACTCGGTGTGGCTCATGACCGACGACCCCCACCACACCTGGGTGCGCCAGACCTGGGAGGGGCAGGAGGTCGACCCGCGCCTGCCCATGACCCCCATGAACGACTAGCCGACCCGTCTTTCGACCGCACCCACCACCTGAGAAGAGCAGAGAAGAACCACGATGAGCAACGAAGCCTACGCCGGCACGATCCGCCTGACGGTCGCCCAGGCCACCATCCGTTTCCTGTCCAACCAGTACTCCGAGCGCGACGGCGTCGAGCAGCGCCTCATCGCCGGTGCCTTCGGCATCTTCGGCCACGGCAACGTGGCCGGCATCGGCCAGGCCCTCCTGCAGAACGAGATCGCCCGCGCCGACGGCGAGCAGGAGATGCCCTACATCATGCCCCGCAACGAGCAGGGACAGGTGCACGCGGCAGCCGCCTTCGCCAAGACCACCAACCGTCTCCAGACCTACATGTGCACGGCCTCCATCGGCCCGGGCTCCCTCAACATGGTCACCGGCGCCGCCCTGGCCACCACCAACCGCCTGCCGGTGCTGCTGTTCCCCTCCGACCAGTTCGCCACCCGCGTCCCCGACCCCGTGCTTCAGCAGCTCGAGGACCCCACCAGCCTGGACGTCAGCGTCAACGACGCCTTCCGGCCCGTCTCGCGCTTCTTCGACCGCATCAACCGGCCCGAGCAGCTCATCCCCTCGCTGCTGAACGCCATGCGCGTGCTCACCGACCCCGCCGAGACCGGCGCGGTCACCGTCGCCATGCCCCAGGACGTCCAGGCCGAGGTCTTCGACTGGCCCGTGGAGTTCTTCCGCAAGCGCGTGTGGCACGTGCGCCGCCCGGTGCCCGAGCCCGCTGCGCTGGAGCGCGCCGTCGCCCTCATCAAGGCCGCCAAGCGCCCCCTCATCATCGCCGGCGGAGGCACCATCTACGCCGGCGCCAGCGAGGAGCTGCGCGCCCTGGCCACCGCCACCGGCATCCCGGTGGGCGACACCCAGGCCGGCAAGGGCGCCATCAACTTCGACCACCCCAGCGCCGTGGGCGGCGTGGGCTCCACCGGGTGCGACTCCGGCAACCACATCGCCGACAAGGCCGATCTCATCATCGGCGTGGGCACCCGCTACTCCGACTTCACCACGGCCTCCAAGACCCAGTTCAAGAACCCCGACGTGAAGTTCGTGAACATCAACGTCACCCCCTTCGACGCCGCCAAGGAGAGTGCGGAGATGGTGGTGGCCGACGCCCGTGAGGCCCTGACCGCCCTGACCGAGGCGCTCGCGGACTACCACGTCGACCAGGCCTACTCCGATGAGATCACCGCCGAGAAGGAGGCCTGGCTCAAGGCCACTGAGCGCTGCTACCACCTGGATCACGGGCCCTTGCCCGCCCAGACCGAGGTCTTCGGCGCCCTCAACGAGCTCATGGGGGAGGAGGACGTGGTCATCAACGCCGCCGGCTCCATGCCCGGCGACCTCCAGGCCCTGTGGCAGGCCCGCAGCCCGCTGCAGTACCACGTGGAGTACGCCTTCTCCTGCATGGGCTATGAGGTTCCCGCCGCGATGGGTGTCAAGCTCGCCCGGCCAGAGGCCGAGGTGGTCTCCATCGTGGGTGACGGCACCTACCAGATGCTCCCCATGGAGCTGGCCACCGTGGTCCAGGAGAACATCAAGGTCATCTACGTCCTGCTGCAGAACTACGGCTTCTGCTCCATCGGTGCGCTCTCGGAGTCCCGCGGCTCCCAGCGCTTCGGCACCAAGTACCGCCAGCGCGGCGAGGGCAGCCACCTGGCCGATGAGCAGGTCATCGACGGTGTCGACATCGCCGTCAACGCCCGCTCCTGGGGGCTGGACGTCCTCGAGGTCCACACCATCGAGGAGTTCAAGGAGGCCTACCGCAAGGCCGAGGCCTCCGACCGCCCCACGATGATCCACATCGAGACCGACCTCTACGGCCCCAATCCGCCCGGGTCGAGCTGGTGGGACGTCCCGGTCTCGGGTGTCTCCGCCCTGGAGTCCACCCAGCGCGCCTACGAGGACTACCAGCGCGACCGCAAGCCCCAGCGTCACTACCTGTAAGGGCACTACCTGGAGGGATCGCAGGGTAGGCGCGGAACGGCGTGCAGCTCCTGCGCCAACCGCGACGGCGGGGTCCACGGCGGTCAAGGCCGTGGGCCCCGCCGTCCGCCTTGGTGCGCGTACGCGGGCTTCTGGCTGGGGCCTCGGGGCGTCGTCGAGGAACGCAGGGGGTCTGGAAGGATCACGATGTGGTCAACGCCCCCATTTTGTTCTGACAAAACGACGTCATCTGCTGCGTAGGACGTTAGGCTGGGGGCACATGCAAGGCGCTGGGCGCCCGACCGGCCCTCCACTGAGACCTTGGTCGGGGTTGTGCCCGGTTAACCCCATAGGCGGGGACGGGCCCGCGAAACCGACAATCAGGAGTCGATAACGATGAGAACGATCACGCACTGGATCGACGGAAAGCCGTACGAGGGCACTCCCATCGGCCGCTTCGCCGTCGAGAACCCGGGAACCGGTGAGGTTGAGGCGGAGCTGCTTCAGGCCTCCGACGCCGACCTCGACCACGCCGTCGAGGTCGCTCGCCGCGCCCAGAAGGAGTGGGCCAAGGTCTCGCTGGCCAAGCGCACGGAGATCATGTTCCGCATGCGCCAGCTGGTCCTGGACCACCAGGACGAGATGGCCAAGATGATCGTGGCCGAGCACGGCAAGAACTACTCCGACGCCATCGGCGAGATCCAGCGCGGCCGTGAGACCCTCGACTTCGCCACCGCCATCAACGTGGCGCTCAAGGGCGAGTTCTCCTCGGGCATCTCCACCGGCGTGGACATCCACACCCTGCGCCAGCCGGTCGGCGTCGTCGCC
The DNA here is from genome assembly GCF_001956585.1 of Actinomyces naeslundii. GTDB lineage: Bacteria > Actinomycetota > Actinomycetes > Actinomycetales > Actinomycetaceae > Actinomyces > Actinomyces naeslundii. Next base: position 35,796 of record NZ_MSRR01000011.1, read on the forward strand.
GGCATCTGCCCCTTCAACTTCCCGGCCATGGTGCCCATGTGGATGCACCCCATCGCTGTCGCCACCGGTAACGCCTTCATCCTCAAGCCGGCCTCGGCCACGCCCTCGGCGGCGCTGCTGACGGCCGAGCTCTACAAGGAGGCCGGCCTGCCCGACGGCGTCTTCAACGTCGTCTCCGGCAACCGCACCATGGTCTCCAAGGTCCTCGAGCACCCCGGGATCGACGCGATCTCCTTCGTGGGCTCCACCCCGGTGGCCCACATCGTCCAGAACACCGGTGTCACCCACGGCAAGCGCGTCCAGGCCCTGGGCGGGGCGAACAACCACGCCATCGTCATGCCCGACTCCGACCTGGACTTCGCCGCCCAGCACATCTCCGCCGCCGCCTTCGGGGCCGCCGGTGAGCGCTGCATGGCCCTGCCCGTCGTCGTAGCCGTGGGCGGCTGCGGTCCGGACCTGGCTCGCCGCGTCAAGGCCCACGCCGAGAAGATCAAGGTCGGCTACGGCATGGACGAGGGTGTCGAGATGGGTCCGGTCATCGACGCCAAGTCCAAGGAGTTCATTACCGGCCTCATCGACGACGCCGAGTCCCGCGGCGCCGAGATCGTCCTCGATGGACGCCCGCTGGTCATCCCCGGTCACGAGAAGGGCCACTTCCTCGGCCCGACCATCGTGGACAACGTCCCCCTGGAGTCCTCGCTCTACACCGAGGAGGTCTTCGGGCCGGTGCTCGCGATCGTCCACGCCGACACCTACGAGGAGGCCATCAAGCAGGTCAACTCCTCGCCCTTCGGCAACGGTGCGGCCATCTTCACCAACGACGGCGGCGTGGCCCGCCGCTTCGAGCTCGACGTCGAGGCCGGTATGGTCGGCATCAACGTACCGATCCCGACGCCGGTGGCCTACTACTCCTTCGGTGGCTGGAAGGAGTCGCTCCTGGGCGACACCCACATCCACGGCCCCGAGGGCGTGCGGTTCTACACCCGTGCCAAGGCGGTCACCAGTCGCTGGCCCTCGGAGAAGACCTACGCCGCGACCATGTCCTTCCAGCGCGAGGAGTGAGCGCGGCCGCCCCGCCATCCATCGCCGCGGACGCACCGTAGGCCTCAAAGACTGATCGCAGGATCAGTCCGCGAGACCTACGGTGCGTCCGCGCATTGTTGGGACCACCAGAGATCAGACATCTTTGTTAGTACAAAGACCTAGACTCTTGATCGGCGGGGGCGTACAGTGGGTGTCACGTCCGAAACGATTCGGAGACCGCCTCGCGAAGGAGACAACGATGTCCAAAGCCGTCAACACCAACGATCCCAGGTACTCCAAGCTCACCATCGGCGTCTGCCCTGACCAGTGGGGTGTCTGGTTCCCCGAGGACCCCAAGCAGATGGACCCCCGTCAGGCATGGGAGGAGATGGCCGAGGCCGGCTTCGAAGTCATTGAGACCGGCCCCTTCGGCTACTTCCCGACCGACCCCAAGGAGCTCCAGAAGTGGTGCGACGCGTTCGGCATGAGAGTGGTGGCCGGTACCGGCTGGGGCATCCTGCACAAGCAGGAGGCCTGGGAGACCACGCTCAAGACCTTCCGAGCCATCGCTGAGACCCACGCCGCCGTTGGTGCCGAGTACATCGTCCACCTGCCTCCGCTCTACCGCGACGACAAGACCTGGGAGTGGACCGACGACCGCGTCCTGTCCGACGACGCCTGGAAGCTCTACGTCGAGCACGCCAACGCCTTGGGCCAGATGCTCCTGGACGAGTACGGCCTCAAGATGGTGCTCCACCCCCACGGCGACTCCCACATTGAGACGCCCGAGGAGATCGCGCGCATCTTCGACGCCACCGACCCGACCTACGTCAACCTGTGCCTGGACTCCGGGCATGTCGTCTACGGCGGCGGCGACCCCGTCGAGCTGTGCCGGAAGTACCCCGAGCGCATCACCTACGTCCACATCAAGGCCTTCGACGAGGACATCACCCGCGAGGCCCACGAGAAGGACTGGCCCTTCGGTGAGGCCGTCACCAAGGGCGCCTCGGTCTGCCCACCCGCCGGACTGCCCGAGATGCACGAGTTCGTCGATGCCCTGGCGGCCCTGGACAAGCCGATCTACGCGATCTGCGAGCAGGACTGTTACCCCTGCGACCCCTCCTTCCCCAAGCAGAACGCCATCAACATGCGCACGTACCTGGCCGAGTGCGGTCTGGGACTGGCCTGAGGCCTCCTGCCGCTCGATTCGGCCGACCTACCGCTGACACCACCTCAACGAGGAGACACATCATGACTGCACGCATCGGACTCGTCGGCGCCGGCGGCATGGGCCGCGCGCACCTGGCCCGCATCGCGGGTGTCCTGTCCGGCGGCGAGATCGTCGCCGTTGCCGACATCAACCACGAGGCCGCGGTCTCGGCCGCGGAGCCCTACGGCGCCAAGGCCTACGACAGCGCCGATGAGCTCATCGACGACCCGAACGTCGACGCCGTCCTCATCGCGACCTTCGGCAAGGTCCACGCCCCCGACGTCATCAAGGCCATCGAGGCCGGCAAGTACGTCCTGTGCGAGAAGCCCCTGGCCACCACCGCCGAGGACTGCATCGCCATCATGGATGCCGAGCAGAAGGCCGGCAAGAAGCTCGTCACCGTGGGCTTCATGCGCCGTTTCGACGCCGCCTACAACGAGATGAAGAAGGTTCTCGACGACGGCGACAACGGCCAGGCTCTCCTGGTCCACAACCGTCACCGTAACCCCACCGTGCCGGAGTCCTACACCTCGCGTATGGCCATCGACGACACGGCGATCCACGAGATCGACACGATGCGCTGGCTCCTGGGTGAGGAGATCGTCAAGGTGCGTGTGGAGCGCCCCAAGTCGACCACTCACCGCTTCGACCACCTCATCGACCCGGTCGTCGTCGTCATGTACACCGAGTCCGGCGTGCGTATCGACGACGAGGTCAACGTCAACCTGCAGTACGCCTACTCCATCGAGTGCGAGCTCGTGCTGGAGACCGCCGCAGTGAGGCTGGGTGACCAGGAGAGGATCCACATCCGCGACATCCACGGCGACCGCAACGCCATGTGCCAGTCGCACATCGACCGCTTCGAGGCCGCCTTCAACCGTGAGGTGCAGGAGTGGATCAACGCCGTGGCCCGCGACGAGCACACCGGCTCGACCTCCTGGGACGGCTATGCGGCCACCTCCGTGGTCGACGCGGCGGTCGCCTCGCTGGAGGACGAGTCCTCCCCGATGGTCGATGTCGAGCTCATCGCCAAGCCCGCCTTCTACGCCTGACAAGCCTCCCCGTCGTCGTCCCTCCCGGCGCACTGCTACTGCCGAGGTGCTTGCGATTGCTGCGTGTTCGCCGGCGCTCCGGCACGCGCGCCGGGCAGACGGCGACGGGGTCCGTCCACCTCGCTCGTCCTGGGAGGCACTCGGCCCCGCCTCCCGGGACGACGACTATTCGGCGGCAGGAAGGGGAGCTCCCGGACGTCGTCGAAAAGATTGAAAACTGCCACCCTCAACTACTTCCCCCGACGGGTTTGTCATGACATTATGGGTGTTGTCGACATGGCCGTCGGCCCCTGAGAGGAGACCTTCTTGGTAGACATCGCCCTTGACCCGAACATGTACTACCGCACCATGTCCACGGTGCGCACGCTCTACAAGGCCGCCGAGCTGGGCTTCGAGTACGTCGAGCTCTCGCCCAACGCGGACTTCCACTTCTGGCACCACCGCCCCGCTGCTGACGACGCCTTCGTCGCCGATCTCAACAAGGCGCAGAAGGAGACGGGTGTCAAGGTGCGCACCCTCAACCCCGTCTTCAACTGGTCCTCGCCCGACGAGGAGGAGCGGCGCGCCCAGGTGTCCAACTGGCGGCGCCTGCTCGAGCTGGCCGACCAGATCGACGTCCGGGAGATCACCTCGGAGTTCTCCGGAGACCGCAACCAGGCCCGTCGCAGCGAGGAGCAGTGGTTCCGTTCGATCGAGGAGCTCATCCCCGACTTCGAGCGCTACGGCATCCGCCTTAACATGGAGGCCCACCCCTACGACTTCGTTGAGCTGCACGACCCCGCCCTGAACCTCGTGCGCGCGGTCAACAAGGACTGGATCGGCTACGAGTTCTGCTGCCCGCACGCCTTCCACCTCTCCGACGGTGCCGGCGACGTCGAGCGCATGATCCGCACCGCCCACGAGGCCGGCAAGCTGCGCGAGGTCCACATCGCCGACGGCTTCAACCACCGTGCCAATGACGGCAACCGTTACATCGTCAACCCACCCGGCGCTGACGTCACCGTCCATCAGCACAACGAGATCGGCAACGGCGAGGTCGACTGGGACGCCGTCTTCTCCACGCTGCGCGACATCGGCTTCGGCGGCGTGCTCTCCGTGTGCGTCTTCGGCTGGCACGAGCACGCCGATGACATCAACCGCCGAGTGCTGGCCCGGCTGACCGAGGAGCTGGGCGCCTGAGCCCTGGTGGGGTCGGTCGCCCTGTGAGCTGCGAGGCGACCGACTCGTGTCCCGTCCTCTGAGAGTCCTGAATCCGACACTTCTATTTATTAATAGCGAAAAGTGGGACGAATCGTCCAGCATAATTTGTCCTGTCATTTGCTCGCTGAACGCGTTAGCGTTGGCGCCATCTCTTGAACCGACAAAGGAGTCACTGTGTCACACAGCCCAACTGCCGCTGAACAAGGCGGTGCTGTCAAGCTGCCCCCACTTACGCCGGGCCCCTATCGCGCCCGTCTGACCGTCGTTGCCCTGATCGCTACGTTGGGCGGTTTGCTCTTCGGCTACGACACCAGCGTTATTAATGGTGCCCAGAGTTTTATGGTCCGGCCCGATCAGCTGGATCTCACTGATTTCGGCCTCGGCATCGCGGTCAGCTCACTGTTGTTCGCCAGCGCAGTCGGCGCCCTGACCGGTGGCCGGATTTCCGACAGGATCGGACGTAAGGCCACGATTACCGTTATGGCCTCCCTGTTCATCGTGGGTGTGTTCATCGTCGTCATCGCCACCAACCTGCTCATGCTGGCGGTCGGTCGTGTCATCCTGGGGCTTGCTGTCGGTGCGGCCTCCGTCGTCGTGCCGGTCTTCCTGGCCGAGCTCGCACCCTACGAGATTCGCGGCTCGCTGGCTGGCCGCAATGAGATGATGATCGTGACAGGTCAGCTCCTGGCCATCATCATGAACGCCATCATCGGCAATGTCTGGGGCCAGCAGTACCCCTGGGTGTGGCGTGTCATGTTCGCGTTGGCGGCTGTCCCTGCGCTCCTCCTGCTGCTGGGGGTCACCCGACTGCCGGAGTCGCCGCGCTGGCTGGCCGACAAGGGACGCGAGGAGGAGGCCCTCAAGATCCTCGACAGCCTCAGGCCTGAGGGGCGGGCCAAGCCCGAGCTGGCGGAGATCGAGGCTGCCAGCAAAGAGGAGGCAGACCGGGTCAACATGACGATCTCGGAGATCTTCTCCAACAAGAACCTGGTGCGCATCCTCCTCATCGGTTGCGGTATCGGCTTTTTCCAGCAGACCACGGGCATCAACTCCATCCTCTACTACGGTGAGAAGGTGCTGGAGGAGTCCGGGTTCAGCACGGGTGCGGCCCTGATTGCCAACATCGCTCCCGCCACTATCTCGGTGATCGCCGCGATCGTCGCCCTGCAGATGATGGACCGGTTCTCCCGCCGTAAGACCTTCATGTGGGGCTACGGCCTGGTCGCGATCACGCACGTGCTCATCGCCACCGCAGCCGGCCTGCTGCCGGAGAGTGATGCGAAGCCCTTCGTGCTGCTCGCACTTATCGTGTTCTTCGTCGGGTCGATGCAGCTGTGCCTCAATGTGGCCACCTGGGTGACGCTCTCGGAGATCTTCCCACTGAAGATGCGTGCCTTTGGCATGGGGCTGTCGGTCTTCGTGCTGTGGATGACCAACTCCTTCCTGGGCCTGTTCTTCGCCAGCGTCATTGCGAGCATCGGGCTGTCTATGTCCTTCGTCGTCTTCGCTGTTCTCAACGCAATCGCCTTCGTCTTCGTCCTCGCATTCGTGCCTGAGACCAAGGGCCGTACTCTGGAGCAGTTGGAGACTGACGTCATGAGTGGCGAGATCTTCAAGCACGGCAAGTAGATCGGAGCCGGCGTGTCGAGGCAGGCACGAGCAGCGTCCCAGCGGTCCCTGGGATTCCTGGAGGCGGCTGGGACGTGGACGTTCTGCAGATCCGAGGGGATCGGATTGAAGCCGATCGTCCGGTTCTGACACACTGTCTCAGTTCCCGTTCTACTGCATCAGTCCCGGTTGATGCCTGCACTGAATAGATCTCTACACATATCTGCCGCCCATGACGTACACGGTGACTGGTCCATGAACCCGCATCCGCCGCGCAGCGCGCCACCCACCCCGGCTCGCCTCCGCCTGTACGCATGGGCGGCAGGTCTGTTCCTCGGGGCCCTCGAGGGGGCACTCGCTCTCGCCGTCGCGGAGGCCCGCGGCGGCGGACTGGCCCTGGTGTGCGTCGTCGGCGTCTCCATGGTCCTGGGGACCCTCGGGGCCCGGCCGCTCACCCGGCGCCTGGGTCGTAGGCGAACCGGGATGATTGTGGCTCTCATGGCCGCTGTTGGCGCGGGGCTCCTGGCAGGGCTCGACGGCGTACTCGCCCTCATTGGAGCTGGGCTCGTGGGCCTGGCTGCAGGTGGGGTACTCGTCGTGGCGCCCATAGTCTGTCATGAGCTGTCCTTGCGCGGGCACAAGCGCCTCATGCCGCAGGCCATGGCACTCGGTCCGGCCGGCGCTGCCCTTGTGGTCCTGGCGGCCTGGTGGAGCCCGGCTCGGATCCCCTCGGCCTGGGCAGTCCTTGCCGGTGTCGCGCTCATCCACCTTGTCTGTGTCCTGTGCCTGCCAGAGAGCCCGGTCTGGCTCGTTCGCCAGCATCGCGACGTCGAGGCCTTCGAGGCGCTGCGTCGCCTGCACGGGACCTTGGAGGCCTCCGTGGCCATCGACTGGACCCGCCTGGACGCCGAGATGCTGGCCGAGCAGCAGGCCCTGACTCCTGCTGACCTGCGGGTGCCCCAGGTGCGCGCCGCCGTCCTGACCGGTGCCGTCCTCATCCTGGCTCAGGAGGCGCCGCTGGGAGCAGCGGCGCTGGTTCTCGCCCCGCTGATCGTCACCGATCTAGGTCTGGGCTCCGGTGCGATCGCTGTCGGTGCTGTGGCGTGGCTGGCTCTGGCTCTCCTCGCTCTGGCACTGGTGACCCGGGGTGAGCAGCTGCGCTTCCTGCGCGTGGTGCTGGGCGCCGTCGTGGCTGTCCTGGGGGCGACCTTCCTCGTCGCCGGCGTGACCCTGGGGGGAGGTGCGGGTGCCTGGACGATCACCATCTCACTGACGTTTCTCGTGGCCAGCCAGTCGGTACTGGTCCTGCCCGCCTGCCAGGGGGCGATCGACCCGCGGATCCCGCCGTGGCTGGTCGAGGCTCAGCGGCGGGCCTCGGCGACAGGATGGGCGCTGGCGCGTGCCGGTGTCCTCATCGCGGCACTGCTCGTCGTGATCCATCTCGGGACGTCCGTCCTGTACTGGGGAGCCTTTGTGCTGTCATTCGCCAGCGTCGTCGTCGTGCTCCTGCGCCTGCCACGGGAGCTCAAGGTCTGAGGGCGGGACGGGTCCGAAGGTGGCTTGCGACCGGATTTCGCGAATCCGACTTCAGACCTATGATTTGTCAGGACAAATGTCGTAGGGTGGGGGAGTGGCCGGAGGAGGCCGCCCGACGGCCCGACGTCGTCGACATCCGACAGAGAGGCAACTGAGCATGACGAGCAACGAGGCAGTCCAGACCTCAGAGACAACCGAGTCCATCCCCGAGACCATTCCTGAAACCATGAAGGCCGCGGTCCTGCGGGACCACGAGGTCGGACTGGAGATCGAGACCCTGCGCACCCCCCGGCCCAAGAGCGGTGAGGTTCTCATCAAGGTGGCTGCCTGCGGGCTGTGTCACTCCGACCTCCACGTCATCGGTGGCGCCATCGCCTTCCCGCTGCCGGCGGTGCTCGGTCACGAGGTCTCCGGCACCATTGTGGAGCTCGGCCCCGGCAACGAGCACACCGGCCTGGAGATCGGGCAGAAGGTGGCCGGGGGCTTCCTCATGCCCTGCGGTCAGTGCGACGCCTGCGCCTCAGGGCGCGATGAGCTGTGCGGCCCCTTCTTCGACCTCAACCGCCTCAAGGGCGTCCTTTACGACGGCACCACCCGCCTGGCCACCCCCGACGGTGAGCCGGTGGCCATGTACTCCATGGGCGGCCTGGCCGAGTACGCCGTCGTCCCCTCCACCGCCGTGGCCCCCGTGCCCGACTCCATCGACATGGTGCCGGCAGCCATCCTGGGCTGCGCCGCCATGACCGGCTACGGGGCCGTGCGTCGTGGCGCCGACCTGCGCTACGGGGAGACCGTCGCCGTGGTCGCCACCGGCGGTGTGGGCACCAACATCGTCCAGATCGCCCGGGCCTTCGGCGCTAGCCAGGTCATCGCCATCGACGTCGACGACGACAAGCTCGCCCCCATGCTCGACTACGGGGCCACCGCTGTGGTCAACTCCGTCACCCAGAACGCCCGCGAGGAGGTCTTCCGTCTCACCGGCGGCAAGGGCGTGGACGTCTCCTTCGAGGCGCTGGGCATCCCCGCCACCTGGACCACCGCCCTGGACGTCCTGGCTGATGGCGGCCGCATGGTTCCGATCGGTCTGGGTGCCGGTGTGCAGACCGCCGGAGTGGAGATCAACCGCACTGTGCGCCGCTCGCAGTCGATCCTCGGCTCCTACGGTGCGCGCACCCGCCAGGACCTGCCGGCCGTCGTCGACCTGGCCGACAAGGGCGTCATCAACTACCGCGACGTCGTCTCGCGGCGCCTGCCGCTTGAGGAGGCCGGTGCCGGCTACACCGCGCTGCGCAACCGCGAGATCCAGGGGCGCGCCGTCGTCGACATGGCGCTGTAGTCCCTCATCGCCGGAGCTCTCCCGCCCTGCCTCATGATTGCGCCTCCTGCTCGGGCCCTGCTGCTCTGAGTGGGAGGCGCGATGCGTGATCCGAAATCGAGGCGGAGGACGCGTCGTGTCCAAATCGGTGACAAAGGAACCTGTGGCTCGATCAGGCTGCTGATGGAACCGCGGAATCACGCGGTTTCTTATCGGTGGTGTGAGCCTGGGTTCCGCCTTTGTATCCGATTTGGACATCTCGGGCGTTCTCGCCTTGTTCGGATAGGGGCGATTTCCGTTTCGCGAAGAAGGACCTGAAGTCAGAGGAAGAGGGGCGCCGCCTGTGCGGTGCCCCTCGGGTTGCCATGGCTGCGCGGGCTTCCTTGGCCGCGCAGCCTCGTTGTTCTGTGCCCTGCCGGGCTGGATCCTGGGCCTGTGTTGCTTGTGATGCGTGGTCCGGACCCGGTGGTGAGCTCAGACGAGCTCGCTCGTTGGAGACTTCTACGCTCAGCGGGCCTCGAGGAGGTTGATGCCGGTGTAGATGCCCACGCCCATGGTGATCGCGGCCAGGACGGAGGCGGCGAACATGATGGTCGGGATGCCCGTGACGGCGCCGACGACGGCCAGGATCATGACCGCGACCATGACGGCGATCATGGCGACGGCGAAGGTGAGGCGGTTGGCCTCGGCCTGGGTGTTGGTGGTGGTCGCCTGGGTGGTGGTGGCCGTGGCGGTGGTCTCGGCGGTCTGGGTGGGGCGCTCGGTGGTGGTGGCGGTCATGTGAGTGTTCCTCTCGATGTGTGTCGAGCAGGTTCGCCTGACCAGCAGTCGTGCGTCCCTGCACGACGGCGTGCAGCCCGTGGGCTGGACGGAGGTTTCTCCGTCGAGTAGAACTCTATGAAGGCTCCACCTAATTGTCTAGACAAAGGATCGTGACCTGTGTTGCGTCGGCGCCTTGTGGATCACAGGGGATCGCTGGGAAGGCTGCGGTTGGGTCGTCGAGATGCGTGGGCGGATCTGGCGTCATGGAGGGCATTGCTGGCCCCAGTGGGGGTTCGGAGAAGCCGTGCGTCATGGTGGTTTTGATCTGGGGACGTGACCTGTGATGCAGAAGTGCGACGTGCCCCACTGGTCTAGTCCTGTTGTGAGTAGCGTCGACTGCATGACATTGCCGGGCGTGGTCGCATGACTGTCCGGTCGTCTGCGTGGGTGCCTCAGCCGGGTGCAACGGCAGGGCAGAAGGCGACTCGCTGCCGCCCCGGCTATCCTGTTCGGGTGACGACCAGCCAGACCTCTCCCAGTGCCGTCGGCCCTGTCCTCGTGGTGGACTTCGGTGCCCAGTACGCCCAGCTCATCGCCCGCCGCGTGCGCGAGGCCGGTGTCTACTCCGAGATCGTGCCGCACTCCATGGACGCCTCGACCGTGCTGGACAGGCAGCCTGCGGCCATCATCCTCTCCGGCGGCCCCTCGTCGGTCTACGCCGACGGTGCCCCGTCCGTCGATCCGGCTCTATTCGACGCCGGAGTACCGGTCCTGGGTATCTGCTACGGCTTCCAGGCCATGGCCCAGGCTCTTGGTGGAACGGTCGGACGCACCGGCACCCGTGAGTACGGGCATACCCATGCCCGTGTGGAGGAGGGCTCCTGCCTGTTCGACGGAGCCCCGGATGACCAGGTGGTGTGGATGAGCCACGGCGACGCGGTCCAGGCCGCCCCCGAGGGCTTCACCGTCACCGCCTCCACCTCTCAGACGCCGGTGGCCGCCTTCGAGAACCCGAAGCGGCGCCTCTACGGGCTGCAGTGGCACCCCGAGGTCCTCCACTCCGAGCACGGGCAGGCCGCCCTGGTCAACTTCCTGCACAAGGAGGCGGGGCTGCCGGCCACCTGGACGCCGGACAACATCATCGACGAGCAGGTCGCCCGCATCCGAGAGCAGGTGGGCGACGCCCACGTCATCTGCGGCCTGAGCGGGGGAGTGGACTCATCCGTGGCCGCCGCCCTCGTTCACCGTGCCATCGGCGACCAGCTCACCTGCATCTTCGTCGACCACGGCCTGCTGCGCGCGGGCGAGCGCGAGCAGGTGGAGCACGACTACGCCGAGGGTATGGGCATCCGCGTCATCACGGTCGATGAGACCGAGCGCTTCCTGAGCGCCCTGGCCGGCGTCACCGAGCCGGAGGCCAAGCGCAAGATCATCGGCCGGGAGTTCATCCGCTCCTTCGAGGCCGCTCAGCGGCGCGTCGTCGAGGCTGTCGGTGCCGAGGGCGGCGAGATCCGATTCCTGGTCCAGGGGACTCTGTATCCCGACGTCGTCGAGTCCGGTGGGGGAGAGGGGGCCGCCAACATCAAGAGCCACCACAACGTGGGTGGCCTGCCCGAGGACCTCGACTTCGAGCTCATCGAGCCGCTGCGCGAGCTGTTCAAGGACGAGGTGCGCGCCATCGGCCGCGAGCTGGGAGTGCCGGAGAAGATCGTCGCCCGCCAGCCCTTCCCCGGGCCAGGGCTGGGCATCCGCGTCATCGGTGAGGTGACGGCCGAGAACCTGCGTGTTCTGCGGGCCGCTGATGCCATCGCCCGCGAGGAGCTCACGGCCGCCGGGCTCGACGGCGAGATCTGGCAGTGCCCGGTGGTGCTGCTGGCAGACGTGCGCTCCGTGGGTGTTCAGGGCGACGGGCGCACCTACGGTCACCCCATTGTTCTGCGGCCGGTCAGCAGTGAGGACGCCATGACGGCCGACTGGACCCGTCTGCCCTACGACGTTCTGGCGCGTATCTCCAACCGGATCACCAACTCCGTGCCGGAGGTCAACCGGGTGGTGCTCGACTGCACGAGCAAGCCCCCGGGCACCATCGAGTGGGAGTGACGGGCAAGTCAGAGCAGCTGCCTGCCGTTGCGAGGCCCTACCGGCGCTGAAGCGCTGGTGTGGCCTCGCCTTGTCCGCCGCTGAGCGGTCTGGGGCGTTTATCGGTCCTGGCTGGGGAGGTGACTGGCGGTTCGGCAGGGCGACTCAGTGGATCTGCACATCGAGGACTGCGATTCTCGCCGGGAACGTACTTTTCCCGCAGATGACTGAGACCCGCCCCCAGTGGTCTGCGGGAGAGCTCAGTCCTCGTCGAGAAAGTACGTTCCCGATCGGACCAGACCTGGGTTTGGACGGGTAACTGCGTGAACTGCAGGATGATAGGGCGCTCGTATCCGAACTCAGCGGAGACGTAGAGAGCGTGAAGAGCGCGAGCAGGAGGCGCGCCGTAGACAGGAGGAGCTTGATCGTCAGGCTGGAGCTCTGGTGGCTAGTGGTGTGTTCGGGGACGCGTATATTGAGATTTTTGAGAATGGATGCGTCCGTATTGGTGAGGCGTTGATTGCGAAAGTCACGAGACGCCAGGAGAGGATAATGTCGATATCGGGTTCGCGTGCTCCGGTAAAGTATTCTCAGATCCTGGATTCGCGAATTTCGCCGCAATCGCACGAAAAACTGTTGTCGATCAGTTTTTCGCGCGGCTGTGGTTCTGTGTCGCCGAGTGTTCTCGTTCTGCCGTCCGGTGAGGCCGAGCTGTCTAAAGAGCTGAGTTCTCCTGGCGTATCTTCTGAAGACGTTGCGAAACGTCTACGTGATCTGGATGAACTGCGCAAGGAAGGCATCCTGGACGACGAAGAGTTTCTTGTCGCGAAGCGCAAGTTGCTGGGGAGGCTGTAGATTCGTCTCCACGCCATGTTTTCGGTAATCACGGAAATATTGAGAATTATGCGGTAAGTATGTGTCCGTATTGAAACGCTAAATTCTTGTACTTCGTACTTCCGGGCATTCAATGTTGATGTGGTTCTGACTACGATGAGCGGTGCAGCGGGTGTCGCTGCAATCGTTTGTCTCATTTCGGCATACTGTCGAATATCAGGAGCCACAATGTCGTATCCTCCTCAGTCCAACCCGCCTCAGCCGTATCCGCCTCAAGGTCAGGTGCCTGCACCGATGCAGCAAGCGCCGGCACCGTTGAAGAAGGGGCGCAACACCGTGGGCATCGTCGCCCTGGCGATGGCGGTCATCGGGTTCATTTTCGCCTGTGTCCCCGGCGCGCTCATCGTCGGTTGGATCCTGCTGCCGATCTCCTTCATTATTGGCTTGGTCGGCCTCTTCCGGAAGGGGGAGGCGCTGTGGCCGGCAGTCACCGCAGTGATCGTCTCGGTGGTCGGAACCATCGTTGGTGTCATGGTGTTCCTGACGGTCCTGTCGAATGTCGTCGATGATGCTGTCAACTCCGCCGGTGCGGTCACTGCGTCAGTGGCCCCTGGTGGAAAGTCATCGGATGCAGGTGGCTCGGGATCCGCTGATTCCTCGCAGGGGAAGACTCGCGAGAACCCTTATCCGCTCGGCACCGAGATCTCCAGCAAGGACTGGAAGGTGGTGATCAATTCAGTCACCTTCGACGCCAATGCTGCGGTGGCTGCGGCCAACCAGCTCAACGATCCTCCTGCGGACGGGAAAGAGTACGTTCTCATCAACTACACGGCCACCTACATCGGCAACGACCCGGCTGGGGACACCCCTGCGTTTGTGACGGTCGACTTCGTGACGGCGGATGGTGTCACCATTGATGGAGCCGACTCCATCGCCGTCGCCCCGGACGCCATCGATACTCTGACGACGCTGTACAACGGGGCCAACGTCTCAGGCAACGTTGTGCGAGCGGTGCCGTCAGCCAATGCCCAGAACGGGGTTCTTGCGGTGAGCCCTGGCCTTGTTGCCGACAAGGTCTTCGTCGCCGTGAAGTAGCGTTTGCGCCTCAGCCCTCGATGCCGGGGTCGGTCGCCGGGGTGGCGGCCGGCCCCGTCCTCATATACGACGGGTCTTGTCCCCGTTCAAGAAATGGACTGTGATGGCGTCGACATTGACGGGCTCCCGTGATGGTCTGCATACGATCGCGTCGAACGCGCCGCTGGCACTGGGCCTCGGCTGCATCCCCTGAAGGATGTCCCATGACAAGTGCTGGTCGAAGCGCCACCGCGCTGCCACTCGTCGTCCGCACCGCGCGAAGCGAGCGCGCTGCTGCGCCCTCCCCGTCCTTTGCTCCCTCACACGCCATGAACCGGCAGGTCATGGCGTGTTGTTGTCGCTGTATGCCGTAAGGTGTTTGTACTCCTGGTGGCCCCCGTAATGAACGCGGCCCGACGCTTGCACGTCGGATGCGCTCTGGACTGGCTAGCAGTCCACCTGTGCGGACGTCCTCACCCCTCCCCAGGGCCATGAGCGCAGCGACGTCGTAGCGCGTGGCCGCCGAACCGGGACCGAAGGAACCCCTGTGTCTGCCGCCTCCTCCACTGTCTCCACCAGCGCGCCCACCACCCGCGACTCCGACGAGGCCCGTGCCGTGCGCGCCGCCAGGCGCAGCGCCTTCGGTGAGTCCGGTGACGGTAAACCGGTCGACGGCAACCCCACCGAGCGCTGGAACGCCCCCGCCAATCGTGAGCACCTGGGAGGATCGCCCCTCTTCTCCGGCCCCGGCGGTGCTGGCAGCTGGCAGCAGCTGCGCGGCTGGACCGAGGCCCGCCGCGCCGGCAACCTGACCGGGCTGTGAGGATATCGGGGCCGGTCGTCCCGGAAGAAGGTGGGGAAGGATCTGCGACAGTATCTGCAGACAGACGCTGGACCAGCCCCTGCCGGAACCACCTGAGCGACCGGCCCGACTGCGCTCGCCAGCCTGATGCCGACTGCGGACCGAGGATCAACCATGACCGATCACCCCACTGAGCCCACCACCACCGACTTTGAGGCGGAGGGCGCCTACTGGATCACTCCGCCCACCGACGGCGGTGAGCGCCTCGACGGGCGCTCGGCCGCCCTGGTGAGTGCCGACCGCGTTCTCACCGGTCGGCGCGGCCAGGTGGAGGGCAGCCTTGAGACCATTGGAATCCGGACCAGTAGCCCGAGCGAGACCGAGGTCGCCCAGGCGCGTACGGCCGGCCAGGGTGGTGCCGTCCTCCTGCGGGGGCGGGACATCCTGGCCGTCGGAACGACCGCCGAGCTCGAGGGACGCCTGGCCGAGCTCCTTCCTGACGTCGACCCCAACGACGTCGTACGCGTGGACCTGCCCGGCACCACCCTCATGCCCGGGCTCATCGAGACCCACGACCACCTGCCCACCTCCGGCACCGACGTCGAGTACCCCGACTACGGGCCCCATGAGGTTGCCCGCCTCACCCTCAACGCCGCTCGCGCCGCCCGCGAGCTGCTCAGCGAGGGCGTCACCAGCGTCCAGTCCCTCGGGGCGCGCCACTACGTCGACGTCGCCCTGCGCGACGCCGTCGACGCCGGAGACCTGCGCGGGCCTCGGATCATCGCCTCCGGGCCGCAGATCACCACGACCGGTGGACACGCCCACCACGCCGGAGGCGCCGCGGACTCCCTGGACGAGATCCGCCGCCAGGTCCGCCACCACCACCTCATGCGTGCTGACACGATCAAGGCCATGGCCACCGGCGGCTTCATGACCGATGGTTCCGCCCCCTGGTTCGCCCAGTTCACCACTGAGGAGCTGCGGGTCCTCTTCGACGAGGCCCACCGTCTGGGCAGGTGGACGGCCGCCCACGCCCACGGCACCCAGGGCATCGAGCGGGCCGTGCGCGCCGGGGTCGACTACATCGCCCACGCCTCCTTCGTCTCGGCGGCCGGGCGCAGCGAGTTCGATCCCCACCTGGCCGACGAGATGGCGCGCGCCGGCGTGTACGTCGACTGCACGATTGTGGCTGACCTGCCCGGCATCATCGCGGCCGACCCGTCCTTCGCCCCACCCGCTCGCCAGCTGTGGGAGCACGGGGTGAGAATCGTCGCCGGCCACGACGCCGGCATCCCCGCCTCCCCTCAGCGCGCCTACGTCGGTGGCCTCCAGGCCCTGGAGTCCGTGGGCCTGCCGCGTACCGAGGTCCTGCTGGCCGCCACCTCCAGGGCTGCCGCCGCGATCGGACGCGCCGGCGTCACGGGGGTGCTCGCCCCCGGCTTCGAGGCGGACCTCATCGCGGTCGCCGGGGACCCGAGCCAGGACCTGGCCGCCCTGCACGACCTGCGCCTCGTGGTGGCTCGCGGCCGCGAGTTCCGCCCCGATCGGGTCGAGGGCCTGGCCGCCTCCCAGACTCCTACCGAGGCAGTCGGTCCTTCGGCGACCCTGGCCGAGTGGCGAGAGCGTAGCGCCCGGGCCGCCCGCCACCCGGGGGTCTGAGCGTGCAGGATCAGGCACCGGGGGACAGTCGGGGGGACGGTTGGAAAGGCTCCTGGGGACCGGCTCGCGTCCGGCTGACCGACCTGGCCGATGACTACGCCCGACTCCTGGCCTCACAGGACCCGGCGGCGGCCGAGGCCACCGGTCTGCCGAGCCGAGCGCTCCTGCCCGACGTCGGCCCCGAGGCCCTGGCGGAGAGAAGCATGGTCGAGCGCAGGCTGCATCAGCTCGTCCGCGCCGTCGAAACGCCCCGGCTCCTGACCGGTGGCCACGGGGCGAGAAGCGACGGCCCAGTGGACGACGCTCGAGACAGCAGGCCCGGCAACGGCGATCCTTGGGGAACGGCACCCTCGGCAGTACGCGTCCTGCGCGCCCACCTGCTCGAGCGCCTGGAGACCTCCATCGACCTCATCGACTCGGCGGACCAGGGCGCCGAGCTCAACATCCTCACCTCACCCTTCCAGGGCGTGCGCCGACGGCTCACCACCCTGCCCACTGACCTGCCTGGTTCCACCTCCTCCGTTCAGGACTGGGCGGACCTGGGTGACCGGTACCGTGCCGCACCCCGGGCCCTGGCGGGCATCCGCGACTCCCTGGCGGTCAGTGCGGCCCAAGGTGTTCTGCCTCCTCGCGGACAGGTCGAGGCCGTCGCCCGGCAGACCGACGACCTGGCGCGTGTCCTGGCCTCCCGATCCCGCGGCGAGACGGGCGACGGCGGCAACGGTCTGCCGGAGGGCGTCCTCGGGCGGGACCTCCAGGCTGCCGCTGCCGACGCCGCCCAGGCGGTGGTCGGCCTCGGCCGCTACCTGCGCGGCGAGCTCGCTCCACTCGCCCCGGCCCGCGAGGGCGTCGGGCCGAGCCGCCACGCCCGCTGGGTGCGCCGTATGCTCGGGACCTCCATCGATACCGCCGAGGTCTACCAGTGGGCGCGCCAGGAGCTGGTCGACGTCGTCGCCGCCCAGGACGTTTTGGCCGCTGAGGTCCTCGGGACGGGAGCGCGGGCCGGCGACCTTGACGCGCACCTGCGCGCCGACCCCTCCACCGGAATGAGTCCCGAGGACTTCCCCCGCTGGGCGCAGGGCATGGCCGACGAGGCCTGGGACGCCGTCGTCGGCCACCTGCTCGACGTCCCGGACGGCCTGGGCCGACCAACGGTGCTGCTCGACGCCCCGGGTGGCGGCGTCCACTACGAGGAGCCCGAGCTCAGCCGGAGTCTGCCCGGGAGGGTACTGCGCTCCTTCGCCATCGGCGACGAGACGGTCTGGCCCTGGGCGGAGCGCACCACGGTGCTGCACGAGTCGGTCCCCGGCCACCACGCCCACTCCGGCGCGCAGAGCCTTGATCCCTCACTGACTCTCTGGCAGGGGCACCTGGGGAAGGTCCCTGGCTGTAACGAGGGCTGGGCCCTGTACGCCGAGAGGCTCGCGATCGAGACCGGGTTGCTGAGTAAGCCCGCCGACCGCTTCGGGTGGCTGGCGGCGCGGCGCTGGCGGATCGTGAGGGTCCTGGTGGACCTCGGTGTGCACTCCTGGCTACCGGTGCCCGCCGAGATCGCTGCCCTGCCCGGTGCCGGCGGCGGCACGCAGTGGGACCGTCCCACGGTGGAGGCGGCGCTGCGCGCCCACACGGTCCTGGGAGAGGGCTTCCTCCAGTTCGAGGTGGACAAGCAGCTGGGCTGGCCCGCCCAGGGGCTGGCATACGTGCTGGGCGAGCGGGTCTGGTTGGCGGGCCGCGAGCGGGCGCAGGACCGGGCCCAAGCGATGGGGGAGAGGCTCGACCTGCGGGCCTTCCACAACCGCGGCATCGGCTTGGGGAGCGTGGGCCTGGACCTCCTGACCCGCGAGCTGGGCTGAACATCGCTGTGGACCGGCTGGAGGAACCCACCGGTCCACAGCGATGTCACCCGTTGTCCTACAGGGACGACCGCGCTCGGGTGCGGCCCACGGCCATGGCCACCGAGAGGATCGCGACGGCGAACAGGGCGCAGATCCCGCTGTCCACGAGCAGGGGGCGAATGATGCTGGCGGACATCGAGGTCGCATCGTAGGCCCCGGAGATCGCCTGGTCCGCCCAGTAGCCGGGCGTGAGCCTGGCGGCCCGGGCGACGGCGTCGGGTAGCCACTCGATCGGTACCCAGGCCCCGGCCAGGAAGGACATGGCCAAGCCTCCGATATTGGCGACGGCGTTGGCCGCGTTCTGGCCCAGGCCGAGCTGCCCCATGAGGAACCCTATTGAGATCGCCACGAGCATGTAGGCGCCCAGGGCCGCTGCGACCACACCCAGGAGCGGAGCTGATGTCGTCACGGTGCCGGCCTCGAAGACCGCCACCCCCAGCCCGAGGACCCACAGCCACCCGACGGTCCCGACGACGAGGCACGCGCCCAGCAGTCCGAGGTTGCGGGCCCCGCTGCTGACCGGGGCGGAGTCAAGACGGGAACGGATCGCCCGGCGGCCCAGCGCTGTCATGAGCGTGGAGATCGTGACGATCGCGAAGGTCATGAGCGGGTACAAGGAGAACCGGGCGTAGACGAGGAAGCTGTGCGACAGGGACGTGCTGTCCGGGGCGATCCGCTCGGCCGGGGCGGAGCGGTTCATCGTCTCCTTAGCCAGGGCGACGGCCCGAGCCGGATCGTCGGTGAGTGTTGACAGGTAGTCAGCGACCTGCCCCGCGTAGGAGTCGGTGCGCACGTTCATGAGTGCGCCGGAGGCGGACTCGTACCCGATGACCGTGTCCATTCGAGGTGGCTCAGCACCCTCATGAGCCGTCTGCTGGAGCTGTTTGCCGTATCCGGCGGGGATGATGAGGATGTAGCTGATGCGGTTCTGCGCGGTGGCGTCCTGGATGGCCTGCCTGGAGTCCTCGAGCGGCTGAACCTTGCCGACGGACTCGACGTAGTCCTTGACCCCGTGGGAGATCGTGGAGTCGTCGCGGTCGATGACGGCCACGTTCGCCGTGGCGGTCGTGACCTGGCTGGAGTAGTCCTCGGACCTGGCCATGCCTGTGAACAGGCCGAACGTGGATAGCAGCACCAGGTAGATGAGGATGTACAGCCGGTGAGCGGCCATAATTCTCACACACGTCTTAAAGGTGCTCATGGGTCATCCTCCTGGCGCGGATCAGGGCGATAGTCAGGAACAGGCATGTCATGCCCAGCAGGACTGCGCAGCTGCGGGTGAAGGGCTCCAGGGAGTCGTAGTAGAGGAGCCCGTAGAAGCAGCGGGCGGTCTGCCACAGGGGATTGGCCTGCGCCAGCAGCGGGGCATGGCTCTCGACGGAAATGGCCAGGGACTGGGCCGCGGGACCGTACAGGCCGGTGAACAACGACAGCAGGGAGGTAATCCCGGAGATCATCCCGACCCCCAGACGTCCGAGCGTCCCCAACGCGGCACCTGCTGCGCTCGACATGAGGCTGCAGACCCCGATCGCCACGAGGCACAGGAGCGTGTGGGGTCCGAAGTCCACGTCCACGACTGTGGCGATGAAGGTGAAGGCGATGAGCAGACAGGCGAGGACGCACACCCAGGAGGCCGCGAGCGTGGCCGTGAGTACCTTCCACCGTGGCAGACCCGCCATGGTCTGGCGCGCGCCCAGGGGTGAGATGGCCATGATGCCCTGCACGGCGACCATGGCGACGGTCGTCCCCATGCCGCAGGCGAAGGCCAGCAGCGCGAAGTAGTAGTGGGTCTCGGGCTTGACGGGAGATGGCGTCACTGAGAGCGAGCGGGTGAAGGATTGGTAGGTCTCAAGGGTGGCCAGTCGCTCGGGCGCCGTTCCCGCCTTGATCAAGGCCTCGTACTCGGCCCGTCTCTGGGTGTAGGAGTCCATGACCACCCGCAGCACCCGAGTCGTCTCGGCATCGTTGCCCTTCTGAGTCACGTGCAGCACGGGCTCGCCGCTCTCGACGGCGAGGTAGCCGTTGGTCTCTCCCCGTTTCGCGGCGGCCTCGGCCTCCGAGGCGGTGGAGTGGGTGACCTTGGTGATGAGGTGGGGGTCGGCGTCGTCGGCTGAGATCCGCTCGACGACGGCGTCCAGTCCCGGATCCGCCCGGTAGGCCCCGTCCTGGACGACGCCGAAGCTCATGGGGTTGGCCTCATAGGCCTCGTTCAGGTTGGAGAACTGTGCCATGAAGATGAGGGACAGGACGATCGGGAAGCCGAGTGTCCACACGAGCAGGATGCGGTCGCGCAGGAGCCTGAGCACCTGGTAGGAGAAGACGGTCAGCATCTCAGGCCGCCTCGTCGCGCAGAGCCCGCCCGGTGATCTCCAGGAAGACGTCGTTGAGGGTCGGGGGCTCGGAGGTCACCCGGCCGCAGGTCGCCCCCACCTCTTCCAGCGCCTTCATGACGTCGGAGAGGTTATGGGCCCCGGGGGAGCACTCGATGAGTACCTCGCCGTCCTGGTGGGTGGCCGTGCGCACATGCTCCAGCCGGCGAAGTCCTTCTAGGGCGTCCTCGCCCAGGGGAACCGGGTCGACGACCTCCAGGCGGATGCGCTCACCGATGCCGATCATGGCCTTGAGCTCGTCGGAGGTTCCGGAGGCCACCTGCCGACCGCGGTCCATGATGACGATCCGGTGGCACAGCTGCTCCACCTCTTCCATGTAGTGGCTCGTGTAGATGATGGTGGCGCCGTGCTCGTTGAGACGCCTGATGCCGTCGAGGATGGCGCCCCGGCTCTGCGGGTCGACGGCGACCGTGGGCTCATCCAGGATGATGAGGTCGGGGCCGTGGGCGATGCCGCAGGCAATGTTGAGACGACGCAACAGGCCGCCGGAGAGCTTCTTGGGCTTGAACTTCACGAACTTCTCCAGACCGACGAAGCCGATCGCCTCGGCCACCAGGCGGCGCCGCTCGGTGCGATCGCGAACGTAGAGGGCGCAGAAGGCGTTGACGTTCTCCGCCACCGTGAGCTCGTCGAAGACGGCGACGTCCTGAGGCACCACGCCGATGCGGCGCTTGAGCTCGTATGCGGTGGGCGTCATCGGCTCGCCGAAGACTCGGATCGAGCCCTTGTCGTAGGCGAGCAGCTGGAGGATGCAGTTGATCGTCGTCGTCTTGCCCGATCCGTTGGGGCCGAGCAGGCCCAGCACCTGGCCGCGCGGGATCTTGAGGGACAGGCCGTCGACCGCGACCAGCTCCCCGTAGCGCTTGATCAGGGAGCCGACCTCCACAGCCGGGCCGGTATCCCTGGTCCCGTCTTTGACTTCCATCTCGGTTCCTTTCTTCCCACCGGTGTTCCCCGGCTCATGACTCCCATGTTCCTGCGGGGGTGGTGGCGGTCAGAAGTGCCTGCCGTCATGACCTGGGCGGGCAGCCATGACTTCTGTCATGAGACTTGCGAACAAGACCTTCACAGCGGCATGCCGAGCCTGCAGGTGCGGGCCATCGATCGATAATCGAGGTGTGAAGGTCCTGATCGACAACGGCGTGCTGCTGGGCGGCTGCGTCCTACTGGCCCTGCTTGTGGGGCGGGCGGAGACGGCTGTCGTGATCTGGCTGATCGCGGCTGTGGCCGTCGCCGGCCTGGGTGTGACCGTCAAGCAGGGACGGTGGACCGTCGCCGTCCCGGCCGCCTACCTCCTGGTGGGATCCTTCTCGACGGCCTCCGTAGTCGGGGCCCCGCTGGCCGTCTACGGCCTGGCCCGCCTCGGTGCGCTCGGGACCCGCCACGCGCGGATGGTGGCGGCTATCGGCTGTATCCCTTTCGTGGTCCTCATGGCCAGACGGGTCCCGGGTGCGCCAGTCTTGGCCCTCGCTCTGGCGATCTGCGCGCTCGCGGCTCTCCTTGCGCTGCGCACCCTCCAGGAGGAGACGGTGCGGATGAGCCTGCACGCGGTGCGGGACGATCTGCGCGAGAAGGTCCTCACCCTGCAGGACACGAATGCCCGGCTGCTTCATGCCCAGGACCACGAGCTGCGCGCCGCCGCTCTGTCCGAGCGCACCAGGATCGCCCGCGAGATCCACGACGGCGTCGGCCACCTCCTCACCCGTCTCCTGCTGCAGGTCAAGGCCCTCCAGGTCGTCCACCGGGATGCGCCGGGCGTCGTCGACGACCTCACCACCCTGGACGACGGCCTCGACGAGGCTCTGGACTCCATGCGCCGCTCCGTCCACGCCCTGTCCGACGAGGGTGAGGAGCTGGCCACCTCTCTTAACCTGCTGGGCTTGCGCTGCGGCATCGCCACCGTGAGCGTGGACTGCTCGACCGATACCGAGCCGCCGGCGGCAGTGGCGCGCTGCGTCGTCGCCGTCGTGCGTGAGGCCCTGACCAACGCCGCCCGCCATGGTAAAGCCCGTTCGGCCCGAGTGGCCGTCACCGACTACCCTGCGTTCTGGCAGGTCACGGTCGACAATGACGGTGTCGTGCCCGACGAGGACGAGCCGGCCGTGGACGGCCGTGGGGGCTCGGGACTGGGCCTGCGCTCCATGACTGAGCGGGTCGAGGCCCTGGGCGGCCGGGTGCGCATCACCGCGCGACCGCGGTTCACTGTCTTCGCCACGATCCCCAAGGACGGACAAGGGAAAGAGGGAGCGTCATGAGGGTCCTCATCGTCGACGACGACGCGCTCGTCGCCCAGTCCCTGTCCACGATCCTGTCGGTCGAGGACGACGTCGACGTCGTTGGCCTGGGTGGCTCGGGTCCCGAGGCCATCGAGCGCTACCGGGAGCTGGCCCCGGACGTCCTTCTCATGGACATCCAGATGCCCGGCGGGGACGGGCTCAGTGCGGCCGAGAGGATCCTGACCGAGGATCCGGCGGCGCGTATCGTCTTCCTGACCACCTTCTCCGACGACGAGTACATCGTGCGGGCCCTCAAGATGGGCTCGCGCGGCTACCTCATCAAGCAGGACGTCGCTCAGGTCGCTCCGGCGCTGCGGTCCGTCATGGCTGGAGTATGCGTCCTGGAGGGGGAGGTGCTCGGGCGCAGCGCCACCATGGGAATCAGCGCTGGGCCGCAGACGAGCGGGGCGGATCAGGGCCGGGGGCGTCAGGACCCGCGGAGCACGACCTTCGCGGCCTTGACCGACCGCGAGTACGAGGTGGTTGAGGCCGTGGCCGAGGGGCTGGACAACGCCGAGGCCGCGACACGGCTGTTCATGAGTGAGGGCACGGTGCGCAACCACATCAGCGCGATCCTGGCCAAGCTCGGCCTGCGCAACCGCACCCAGGTCGCGGTCATGTACTACCGCTCCGCGCAGGCCGGGTGAGCCGAGTTCGGCCACAGACCTCGTCACCGGACGCGCGGACCTCGAGTGCGGCTCTCAGTGAGGCACCGAGTTTCTTTCGCGGTCATTCTTAATGAGTATTGCCGAAAGTTTGCCGTCCCGTCGTGCCCGGCGTAAAATATTTGTCACTTCTTCCCGGTCTTCCCGAGCTCGAGGCCTCAACGCTGCCTTCTTATCGCTCACCGATTGGAAGCACAGTCGCTCCAGTTCTCCCTGCCCGGTTACTTTGGTGCAAAACTCATCACGAATTGCTGTGAAGGAGGTGGTTTCCATGGTGATCCGCGCGCAGACCGTCAACACCTTCGAGCCGCCAACGACTGCTGAGGGCATGCGCTACGCGTCCAGCGGGGGCTCCTGTTCCTGCTCGTGCTCCTGCTCCTGTTCCTGCTGCTGTGCCTAGATGTCTCCGGCGCGCCCCGTGGGAGGGGCAACACGAGGCGCGCCGCCACACTCCCCTTTGAAAGGCCCTGCTTCATGCTCGTTATCAGTGATCTCTTGGTCCGCTACGGGAAGATCCTGGCGTTGGATCTTCCGGGAACGATCACCTACCCGGACCACGCGGTGGTCGCCGTGCTGGGCGGCAACGGAGCAGGAAAGACAACGTTCATCAACGCGGTCCTCGGTGAGGTCCCCCATGCCGGAAGCGTCACTGGTATGGATCCGAGCTGCACTGGTGTGCAGTTTCAAACGAATTCCTTTAACCCCCTCATGCGGGTCGGCGAGCTCTGCCGGCTTGTCGGAGTCGCCACGGGTGGCGACCTGGGGCAGACGCTGAGCATTCCTCCGCTCCTGAACCGGAGGATGAGCTCGCTTTCCGGTGGTGAGAAACAGAGAGTGACGTTGTTCCTCGTCCTGTCCCGCTCCGAGGAGAGCTACATCTTCGACGAGGTGACCACGGGGCTCGACTTCCAGACCCGTGAGCTCATGATGGAGATCGTCCGCGAGCGCACCCGAGGGACGACGGTTCTCATCACCACCCACTACTTCGAGGAGGTCGAGGACTGGGCCACCCACTGCCTCGTCCTGGATCGTGCCGAGCCTCTGTTCGCCGGTCCGGTCGAGGACTTCGTCACCGCTTCACCGCACCATTCGCTCATCAAGGTCCGGGCAGGCGGCGGACACCTGCCCGACCGGCTGCGGGACCGGGCGCGGCGATTCCCGTGGAAGTCGTCCGACCGCTTCCTCATCGCGCGCTCGAGTGAGGAGCAGCTGGCAATGGGTGAGGACCTCACCCGCAGCAGGCTGGTCTTTGAGGTTCAGCCCCGTGGGCTCTACAGCGCGTACACGATCGCGATGTCGGACCGCCTTAGTGATCGAGAGGAGTCAGTCCGTTGAAGACTCTGCTGTGCGACCTGGTCACCGATATCCGAATGCTCTTCCGCGTGCCCGTGTCGGCGTTCTTCACCGTCGTCTTCCCCTCGTTCATGCTGATCATCATGATGGCGAGTTATGGCAACCCGGACATCGGCACCGGGATACGGCTGAGCGACAAGTACGTCCTTATCGCCTCGGGGATGGGGCTCGTCCCCCTGTCTCTCATCACCTTCCCCTCGTGGATCTGCTCCAGCGTGGAGAGCTCCTACCTCCTGCGCCTGAAGTACCTCCACGTCTCGTTGGCTCGTGTCGCCACGAGCAACGCGCTCGCCCACATGGTCATCGCCCTGTGCGGAACGGCCGTGACCTTCGCCGTCGGCGTCCTCTTCTACGACACGAGGATCCCCGGCCTCCCCGCCCTGATCGCCTACTCGCTCCAGCTCATCGTCGTCACCGCCTCGCTCATGCTCTTCGGGGCGGCTCTTGCCTTCATCGTCCGACAGACGGCGGTGGTGATCGCCGTCGGCCTCGTCCTCATGTTCGTCGTTTACATGCTCTGCGGCGTCTTCGGCGACTTTTCCGCCATGCCAGCCAACCTCCAGGGCGCCGGGAACCTCATCCCCCTCAAGTACCTCATGAATGACGGATTCGACGTCTGGACCTCGACCAGGCTCATGATCCCGCAGCTCTGGGCGACCAGTGCCACGTGGGCCGGCACCTCCGCCGTCGTTGCCGTCATCGCCGCACGTCGTCGTCTCCGGCGGTAGAGAAGAACTTTGCAAACAAAGGAGTCCTGATATGAAGAATACGCGCCACGGACTGATGTCACAGCAGGTCAATCGCCTATCCTTCGCAATCATTGCCGGCATCGTCATGGGTATTGCACTCTGCGCCGTCGTGATCTCGTTCGGCTATCACCACGCCTACAGCGCGCTTCCCGCATCTTATGATGTCCGGCTCCTTGGCCTGCCCCTTTATCATCTCACCAGGGTCGGCGAGACCTATACAGGAGTCCCGGTGCCCCGGAACATGGTGTTCGTGGGCATCCTGTGCTCCCTCGTTCTTGCAGTCCTTGTGGAGGCCTGGTGGCGCCGTCAGGAGAACCGTCATGGGGACCGTTGAGGATCTCACCGAGCTGCGCGCTTACGTCAACCGCCATTCCGTCAGGTCCGCCGCGGCCCCGAACGCGGTCAATAGTACGAATGACGCCTGCGAGTGACACGAGTCGCTGCGTCCTGATTCCCCCTGCAGGTGGTGCTCCCCTACTCGAGCGAGCTCTTCGCCGACGAGCCGCGCATCCTGCCCTCCGCCGTCTCGACCGGAACGGCCTGCCACGAGACCTTCGAGCATGCGCTGGAGAACTGCCTCATCGTTCCCGCCTTCGTGCTGGGGCACGTCGTCGTTGATGGCCTTGCCGGGCTGCGCAAGATCTTCCTCGCCGTTGTCGCGTGCGGAGCATTCTTCCTGTCCGGTCTTCCCGGGGCAGTCCTTCTGCACGTGCTGTTCAATCTTCTGGTTTTCTTGCGCAAATTCGCGGATGCCGCCGATCTCTCAGCCCGTCGTCTCATGTGAGCCGCTCGGAGGGGAGAAGCAACGTGACGGTGTTGTGCCGCGATGGTCCCGTCGTCCTGGTGGGTGACGAGGGCGGACGAGCCTGATCCGTCCATGACGGTCGCGAGCCGCGCGGGAGGTGAGCGACCTTGGTGCAACAACCTGTTTCTCGACGTCGGAGCGGGGGCGTGGTTCTCTGATGTGCGTGGCCATGCGGAGTGCGGCCGAAGAGAAGGGGACCAGCATGAGTATCGGAGAGGTCATTAGCGCAGCCCGAGAGGCTCAGGGGATGACTCAGAGTGACCTGGCGGGCAAGGTCCTTGTCACCCGCCAAGCCGTCTCGAGGTGGGAGACCGGGGTGACGACCCCGGGTGTCGATATGTGCAAGCTCCTCGCCGGCGCGCTCGATGTTCCGGTCACACGGCTTCTGGAGATGCCCCCGGAGCCCTGCTGCCAGAGCTGCGGTCTCCCCCTGGGCAATGAAACGGACTACGGTACCGAGTCCGACGGCACGAAGTCGGAGGAGTACTGCACCTGGTGCTATCCGGACGGGACCTTCTCCGGAGAGGAATCGCTCGATGCCTTCATCGAGCACAACGCCCCTTATGTGGCCAAGGGCGTCGGCATCTCTCAGGACGAGGCCGTCTCCTATCTGGCTGTCGTCCTGCCGACTCTCAAGCGGTGGGCTCCCCGGTGACCAGGCGGACCAGATCCCGGCGCGCCCGGTGTCCCTCGGGGGTGGGAAACATCGGGTAGACGTGGTTGAGGTTCTCGCCGACGTGCAGCGTCGAGTCGACCCCGGCCTCCAGGAGCTTGGCGTGGAAGAGCGCATTGTCCGGCAGGAAGATCTCCCGGGTCCCCACGAAGGTCGTCACCTTCCTCAGACCCGACAGGTCGCCGTAGATGGGGGAAAGGTGCCAGTCGGTTGGCGGGGTGTCGCCCGCCCAGCACCGCCCGATCTCGGCGAGGGGCTCGGGCACCATGAGTGGGTCGGCCTCAACGTAGTCGGCGATCTCCGGGTTGGTGTTGGTGATGTCGACCCAGGGCGAGATGAGGACGAGCTCGTCAGGTTGGGCGTCGCCGGCCTCGGCCAGGGACAGGGCGATGACCGCTGCCAGGCCCCCGCCCGAGCTATCACCCATGAGGACGATCCGCTTACCCGGGTTCTCCGCGACCGTGCGCCGATAGAGGTCCAGCACCAGCCGGTGCGCCTCCTGCCAGGTGTGGTGGGGCGTCAGCGGGTAGAGCGGCATGACGACGTCGGCCCCCGTCCTGCGGGCGAGGTGGTCGACCAGCCAGGCGTGCGCTGAGACCGCCGTCGAGATGTATCCGCCGCCGTGGAGGTAGATGACGATTGTGCTCGACGGCGTATGCGGGCGGACGTAGTAGACGGGCATGCCCGAGTCTTCGCGCCGCTCCAGGTCGTAGAAGAAGCGCCCCCAGGCGGGGAAGGTGACGGCGCGGCGAGGCTCAGGGCGACTGGCCAGGCGGGCGATCCGGTTGGTGATCGACATGCGGGCGTACGCCATCTTGACCGGCCGGGTGCTGTACTCCGCCAGGCTCGCTGCGGCCGAGCGCCGGTAGCGTTTGTGGGAGTAGAGGCTGAAGGCCCCTACCGTCAGGCCGACGCCGGCCATGCCGACGGCGATTCTGCTCCCACTGACTGCCCCGAACATCCTCATGATTCCTCCGCTCCGCAGAGCACTGAACATTGTCCGAAGACACTCCGGATCCGGTGTCTGCTCCGTTATCGTAGGCATCACAGCACCGCGATGATGGGGTGAATCCAGTTCGTTCACTCAGTGCGGAGGCCTGCACGTGGCGCTGCCGTCGGCATGACAAGAGGAGATTGCGATATGGAAGCCTACGAGATCGACCACCTCGCCGCCGTCCGCGCCCTGGCCCCCGAGTGCATGGTGCTGCTTCGCTCCGACGGCGCCTTTCCCCGGTCAAGTCTTTTGGTGTGG
>NZ_MSRR01000012.1:0-4583 GCF_001956585.1 Actinomyces naeslundii
CTTGACATGAGGCACCCCGGACCCCCAACACCGCAATACCAACGAAAACTCACACCGATCACCCCGCAACCCACCAAGGTGTCATAAGTCAGATCAAAGTACGCGGTGCAGGGGTGTACGTCCTACAAACACACGTCAGTCCCGTCGGCGGGGACATAGCGCAGGCAGAACTTGTCGATCCTGTTGCCAACCCCGGGCGGACATAGGCACCTTCAAGAATCTTCCGCAACAACCGAGCACGCAGGCTTCACTCACATCACCCAGCACCGGTTAAGCCAGCCAAAGTCGACGGAATCATCGGCAACACGGGATCAGGTCCAAGACTGACTGATCCAGAGCAGCGTAGCGACAACCATTCTCGATAACGCTCTCATCAGCGGCGTCGTCGACCAGACTCGTATTCTCAATCGGTCCCCAGCGTCTCTCCTCGATCGCGATCCGCACGACCATCACCTCTGAGGCGGCCCCGAACATTACGCAGAGACGGACTCGCCACCCTGCATCCCAGAAGCAGTGGAATGTCGAAACCATTTAAAGGCAGAAACTGTCAATATGCATCGCAAGAAGTTCTGGTCCTTATCGATGTGTCGATCATCCACATGGACTATCCGATCGGCCGATCCCCTGGCGTGAACGTGGTGCCACTATTGATTCATCGCAACGACCACATCAACCTAAAGGAGTCTCGATGTTTTTCTTCCCTCCATTCCTGCGCCCACCAGGTCCGCCAGGTCCACTTGATCCAAATCCCGACATAGATTGGGCATGTTGGCTTGTTGGGTTCTGCTGACGATTTCCATGACAAACAACCGCACTGCCACCAGACTATATTTCTAATGCAACACATTCCAGGGAAAGGAGCGATTCCAACACGTTATAAGCAGCACCCATATCACGCATGCTGAACCGCGCGAATAGCATGAGCTACACGCAATGTTCAAATGGCCGCGCTATTCACCCCAGCTGACGACATCACTACTCATCACCACAGAAACGAGGAGCGATCATGAAGAAATCACTGAAGGGCGCAATCACCGCAGGCGCCGCAGGCATCATCCTTGCAGGAGGAATTGCCTCCCCCGCATCCGCCGCCATCAAAGGTCCCTTCTACGTGACGGGCCCCGGTCCGGGAAAGTGTCATGAGATTACTCTTGAGTTCTACACGCCAGGATCCGGACAGCACTCAAGGATCGAACGTATGACTAAGTGCGGTACTGGCAAAACAGTGCGGCACTACAATTCGAACCACACCCACTGGCGGATCATCGGTAACCGAGTGTACCGTATCTGAATCCCTTAGTTTTCGGTTCTCGCGCAACTGTCGACAACAGGTCCGGAAATCCGCGCAGTCACAGTTCAACATCGGCCGGTGTGCACCGCAGTCCTTGCGGTGCACACCGGCTCACCATCACCTTAGTATTAGAAAGGGAGACATAGAATGAAGACATCAATCAAGGGTGCATTAACAGCCGGTATCGTCGGCATGATCCTGGCAAGTAGCCTGGCGACACCAGCTAATGCGGCGGTGATCGAGCGCGATTTCAGCGTCACCGGCCCCGGTCTCGGAAAGTGCCGTGAGCTCGACATTGAATTTTACACGCCTGGATCATCGCAAGCGTCTCGACATGAAAGCCTGGTTGCTTGCGGAAATCGCACGTCCACCGCTCACTTCCGTTCCAATCACACTCACGTGAGAACAACGAAGCGAGACTTTTGGAACGGCCCCTTCGAAGTGAACAGTAACTGATCCACGAAACTCGCGACTGTTTTTCCTGTGACCCAGCATACGACGTGCGCAGTACGTGCCAGGCGTCAAGGTCAACCATTATGAAGCAAGTACGTGTAAGTATTTCTAGACATCAACTGTCGAGGTGATGAAATATAGTAAGCACGGTCAAAGAAGTTCTACTAACCACCATAGTTTGGCGTCATTCTCACAGTAGGTCCAGTGTCGTAGGTAATCGTGTTTGCAAGGCAGAAAACTGCCCCCTTTCAACCCCAAAGGACAGTTCTATGCCGACGAATAGAGATTCTCGAATCATCAGCGTTTCATTGAGGAGCCCACCGCGACCAACTGTTCCCACCACTTACCCCTCCCGAGCGAGCAAGTCGGTTCAGTATCAGTTGGCGTGCACCACAGCTTCAGCGGTGCATGACAGCCAACCATCAAATCCCACGCCATTCCAACAACAAGTGTTCGGGCCACGAACAACGCTAAGTACCCACAACGAATAGCATCATCACGCTAACACACAGAAGAAGGAGATTGAACAATGAAGACCTCACTCAAAGGAGTACTCTCGGCTGGCGCCATCGGCATGATCCTCGCAGGCGCTTTAGCACCTCCTGCCAGCGCCGCGACTATCGAGCGAGATTTCACCGTCACTAGCCCCGGGGATGGGTGGTGCAGCACCCTCAGTATTGAGTTCTTCACGCCCGGTTCCAAACAGGTGCCACGGCATGAATCCATCACCGCATGCGGAAACCAGAAGAAAACGGTTCACTATCGTTCAAACCACACCCGCTATACAGTGAGCCAAACAGACTTCCGGAATCATCCGGTCATCCCAGTTAGCGAATCTACAAACTAGAGATATCCAACGCATATCAGTTGCCTTACCCAAGCAATTTCGCAACCTGGTGAGTATGTCTGACCTGACACATGACACCTTGGTGGGTTACGGGTAGGTCGATGCTGGTATTCGTTGATATTCCGGTGCTAAGGGACTGGTAGTGGGCCGCTAGCAGGTCGTATGGTGCACAGGCATGAGTCCGTATACGAATCAGGTCCACACCGGTTCGGGGCCCGGCGGTGCAGATCGTGTCCCAGCGCGGTGGTGTGCGCCGGATCGTGGAGCATCTGGGCCAGACCCACAATGTCGCCGAGCAGGGACCTGAGCCTCTGGCGCCTGCGCCAGGGCACACCGCGGCCTGATCCACCACAATAGAGACCAGCTGCTCGGTCCTGTTGTGGGAGGCCCTACACGACACCTACACCCGTCTGGGTCTGGGCGAGGCGGTTGGGGATGGCTGGGCCTTGGAGCAGACGATCGCCGCCCGTCTGACCGAGCCGATCTCCAAGGCCCAGCCCCACCGCATCCCGGGCAACCCAGGCGGAGGGCGGAGATAAGTCAGCATGCGGACCTTGTTCCGCGCCCCACCCTCCACGTCAGTCGACGAACCACGCTCCCACCCACACGATCCCACCGATCGGTAGTGTTGTTTTGAACCGTCAGTTCAATGTTGAGGAGCCCACTGTGCACGACCGTTCCCACCGCACTCCCCTCCCGATCAAGCCTGTTCGCTACCTCGCCCGACCCCAGCGACTCCGTTCCACCCGCCCCGTACGCCTCGGCCTGCTCGCCATGGTGCTGACCGTTTTCACCGCCGTCGGCCCCTCGGCCTACTCCGCTCCCCAGGTCCCCTCCCTTCCCGCCGGCAGCTACGTGGCTCTGGGAGACTCCTACGCCTCCGGCGTCGGGGCTCCTCCCTACGCCAAGGGCACCAACGTCCAGATGGAGAACGGCAACAAGTGCAAGCGGGCCATGGCCGCATACGCCCACCAGGTCGCCGACAAGACCGGTAAGACACTCGATTTCGGCGCCTGCTCCGGAGCCTGGACCAAGCACTTCTACGAGGCCCGCACGCCCTGGAAAGAACCCGCCCAGCTCGACCACCTGAACGCCTCCACCGGCCTGGTCACCTTCTCCATCGGCGGCAACGACGCCGGCTTCGCCAAGATCCTCTCCGAGTGCGCCACCCAGCCTCCTTTCTCCAACTGCAGCAGCGACAAGGAGGTCACCGACCCGGTCGACTCAACCATCGATGCCCTGGCCGGCAAGGGCAAGCAGACCGGCGTCTACAGCTACGACACGATCATGACCGACATCGCCAACCGCGCTCCCAACGCGACTGTCGTCGCCGTCGGATACCCGCGCATGTTCACCTCGACGGGCGGTAAGGGCGGCCTTGTGCCCGGCCGCTGCCAAGGACTCGCCAAGGTGGACCAACGCTGGATCAACGCCCGCACCAACGAGCTCAACGCCGCTCTCAGGGCCGCCGCCCAACGCCACGGCTACCAGTTCACCGACCCCTCCGGATCCTTCGCCGGACACGAGCTGTGCGGCAAGCAGACCTCCTGGTTCGACGGCCTGCTCGACGACGGACGCTTCCACCCCAACACCGCCGGCCACAAAGCCATGGCCTCCTCGATCATGAACACCCTGAACAATCGGCAGGCCGCGCAGGAGCAGCCCGCCGCGGCCCAGGCACAGGTGGACAACACGCGCCCCGCCGGCTCCTTCACCCTCACCCGCAACGGCGACCAGCTAGTCCTGGACGCCTCAGCCTCCACCGACACCGACGGCACGATCGCGAACATCGACTGGTACATCCAGCACGCCGACGGCACCGAGGAGGTCCTCACCGGCACCCAGGCAACCACCACGGTCCCCACCGACAAACAGGTCTCCGTCACCGCCGTTATCACCGACAACCAGGGCAAGGAGGACTTCACCACCCAGACCTCCCCCGCCATCGGTTAGCAGCCAGAATCCAGGCCCAACATCGACAGATTCTTCACA
>NZ_MSRR01000012.1:4625-61653 GCF_001956585.1 Actinomyces naeslundii
TCTGTGAAGAATCTGTCGATGGAAAGGCAAAGCGCGGCCATCAGTACGCCGACGACGTATCCATCCGTTCCCGAAGGCGCCGACTTGGTCCCGTTGCCGGGTCGTGGTTGACTCAACGCTCAACCACAATCCGAGGAGCGTCATTTGCCCGCATCCGGTACCCCGCCGCAGTCCGCCGACCAGGCCGGCTCTACCGACTCGACCAACCACCGCCCACGCCGTCGGCGCTGCCCGGCCGTGCGGCTGGTGCTGCTCACGGTCATCGCGGTTCTGCTCGGCGCGAGCCAGGCGGCGCCAGCGGTGCATCTCGACCCACCCGACCTCAGCGGCCTGCCGGAGGGCGCCTACGTGGCTCTGGGCGACTCCTACGCCTCGGGCTTCGGAGTGCCGCCCTACGCGGCGGGCACCGATGTCACGGGCGGCAATACCTGTCGGCGCTCGGCGGGCTCCTACGCGCACATCGTGAGCGAGAGGACCGGGCGGACCCTGGAGATGGGCGCCTGCTCCGGCGCCCGGACCCGCAACTTCTACGAGGCCAACGAGTCCTGGGGAGAGGCCGCCCAGCTCGACCGCCTCGACCCCGACACCGGCCTGGTCACCTTCTCCATCGGGGGCAACGACGCCGGCTTCGCCAGGATCCTCGGCGACTGCATCGGCGGTGGAGACCGGGGTTTCCTCTCGGCGGTCGGCTGCAGCAGTGACGCGGAGGTGACCGGTGCGGTCGACGGCGCCATCGACGCCCTGGCCGGCAAGACCACGCGCGACGGCGTCTACAGCTATGAGTCGATCATGACCGACATCGGCACCCGCTCCCCCAACGCAGCGGTCGTCGCCGTCGGCTACCCGCGTCTCTTCCCCGAGCAGGGCGGTTCCGGCGGGCTCCTCCTGGGCCGCTGCCACGGCGTCACCAAGGTGGACCAGCGCTGGATCAACGCCAAGACCGATGAGCTCAACACCGCTTTCAAGGCCGCGGCCCTGCGCCACGGCTACCTGTTCGCCGACCCCACCGGCAACTTCGAGCGCCACGAGCTGTGCGGCCGTCACGGCTCGTGGATGTTCGGGCTGCTCGAGACCGGACGTT
The DNA here is from genome assembly GCF_001956585.1 of Actinomyces naeslundii. Classification (GTDB taxonomy): domain Bacteria; phylum Actinomycetota; class Actinomycetes; order Actinomycetales; family Actinomycetaceae; genus Actinomyces; species Actinomyces naeslundii. The sequence goes on from NZ_MSRR01000012.1 coordinate 5,707, forward strand.
TCCACCCCAACACCGACGGCCACCGCGCCACGGCCGACGCCGTTATCAAGGCCCTGGGCGTCGCCAACCGGACCACCCAGCCGGCCCAGCTCGCCGACGTCGAGGCGCAGGCCGCCAATGCCCGACCCATTGCTGCGATCAGCGTCTCCCGTGACGGCGAACAGCTAACCCTGGACGCATCGGCCTCCACCGATGCCGACGGTGCGATCGCAAGCATCGACTGGTACGTCCAGCACGCCGACGGCACCGAGGAGGTCCTCACCGGCGCCCGGGCCACCACCACGGTCCCCACCGATGAGCAGGCCGTCGTCACCGCCGTCGTCACCGACAACCAGGGCAAGGAGACCTTCTCCAGCCAGGTCTCCCCCGCCGCCGGCTGACCGTCCGCGCGTTCGTCGGGCAGGTCGCCCGTTCGCACCTTTTACCCCTCGAACGCGCACCCTCAAGTACGACCGCGCGGGCGCATGGTCACGAGGCGAACAGGTGCGAGACCTCGGCCTTCGCGCGTCGCCCGGGAACGGTCAGGGCCAGGTAGATCGCGACGACGGACATCGCCGCAGCCCCCACCCCCAGGCTGACGGTGAGACCCGCATCCGTGGCGGAGCGGACCAGTGGTGCCAGGTGGGAGCGCATGCCGGCCGTCATGGCGGTGGGCCAGCCGTCCAGCGCCCGCAGCCCCTTACCGGAGGCCACCAGGGAGATGAGGCGCTCCCGATCCGCCGCCCGCCCCAGGACGCCGATCTCCAGCGACATGGTCATCACCCTCCGCATGACGCGCTCGTAGCTCACGCCCATGACCGCGACCCCCATAACGATGCCGAGCTGACGGGCGGAGGCGGAGAATCCCGAGGTCATCCCGGCGGTGTCCTCATCGGCCGAGGAGACCGCCAGCTGGTTGACGATCGTCCCGGTGGCCCCGGTGGCGGCCCCCGCCATGATCAGCCCGGGGATGAGGACCAGCCAGGTGCTTGAACCGCGCAGAAGCATGAGCAGGCAGGAGCCGACGACGCCGCCCAGCACGATCCCCAGCAGGCTCGCCCTGGCCCCGTGGCGTCGGACCGCTCCCCCGCAGGTGGCGGCCACGATGAGGGCGGCGGCGCTGAAGGGCAGGAAGCACAGTCCGGTCTGGGCCGGGGTGAGTCGGTAGATGTTCTGCGCGTACAGGGACAGGAAGGACATCGGCCCGACGAGGGCCGCCTGGATGATGAAGCCGACCATGACGCTGCCGGCGTAGGTGGGTTCGGAGAGGATGGAGACGTCGACCATGGGGTCGGCCGATCGTTTCTCGACGACGCAGAAGGCCCCGAACAGCACCGCCGAGCCGGCCAGCAGGGAGACGATCGCGGGCGAGGTCCACCCCCACGTGCTGCCCTGGAGGAGCGCCAGCGTGAGCGCCCCCGTCATGGCGACGCACAGTGCCGTGCCCGGCCAGTCGACCCTCCTGGCTGCTGCGTCTGCCGCAGTGGCGCCCCGGTCCGCACCGGTCTCGGGGACCCAGCGCGAGCCGAGCCAGACCGCCAGGCCCACTGGGACGTTGATCCAGAAGATCGCGCGCCAGCCCGCCAGCAGGACGAGTCCTCCGCCGATGAGCGGCCCCAGGGCGATGGCCGCGCCGGAGACCGCGCCGTAGACACCGATCGCCCGCGCCCTGGCGGGGCCTGCCTGATAGCGGTCCGAGATCATGGGGACGCCGACGCCCAGGAAGATCGCGCCACCGACACCCTGGATGAAGCGGCTCCCGTCCAGGACATTGACCGACGGCGCCAGCGCGCAGATCAGGGAGCCGGCCGTGAACAGGGCGACTCCCCAGCGGAAGAGGCGCAGCCGCCCGACCGATCCGCTCAGCGTCGCCGCCGACATGAGAAGGGTGCCCAGTGGCAGGGTGTAGGCGTTGACGACCCACTGGAGCTCGCTCAGCGACGCGCCCAGTGTGGCTCCCATATCGGGTAGGGCGACGGAGACGACCGTGACGTCCAGGACGTTCATGAAGCTGGCGGTGCAGATCAGCAGCAAGATGAGTGCCTGCCTCACACGGCGCACCTTTCGCGAGGGTTCTCGGGTGGCGGCAAGCGCCCCACACCTAAACGACCGCTACAAAGGTTAGCACCGGTCAGGGCTGAGATACTCCAGCACCTCGGCGTGGGCCGCAGGGCTGCCCACGAGCAGCGACCCGGCGCGACGCACGTCGAAGGCCGACCCGTCCATCCGGGTGAGAACCACACCGGTCTCGGTGCACAGCAGCGCACCGGCCGCAACGTCCCAGGGCTGGAGCAGCGGCTGGGCGTATACCACCGCACCGCCCGCGGCCACCTCCGCCATCTCCAGGGCGGCCGCCCCGTAGCAGCGCATGCCACGCGAGCCCTCAATGGCCCGACCGATGCCCGCGTGCTGCGTGAGCTGGTAATGGGCGATGACCATTCCCTCGCTCAGAGGCAGGTCCTTCACCGGCTCCAGCGCCTTCGACGCGACGCCGTCGCAGCCCACTGCTTCGCCAGTCAGCGGCTCGATCCGCGCGCCTCGGCCGCGGACGGCCGTGTAGAGCCAGCCCGCCACGGGGTCGGCGAGCGCCGCGAGGACGGGCACGCCGTCGTCGACCAGAGCCAGCGAGATGGCCCAGTCGCGATGGGTGGACACGTAGTTGAGGGTCCCGTCGATGGGGTCGAGCACCCAGGCCCGCCCGCAATAGGTCTCGAAGTCCTCGACGCGGTGCGCCTCCTCACCGTGGATGGGGATGCCGGTGGCCTCCAGGCAGCCGGCGATACGCTCCTCGACGCCGCGGTCGACCTGGGTGACCAGGTCATTGCGGTGCGCCTTGGCCTCGACGCGCAGCTCCTCGCCCGGGTCCAGGGCGAAGGCGGCCGCCCGGCGGACAGCGCCCACTGCCTGGGCGAGCAGGTCCTCCAGGCAGGCCGAGGACGTCGGAGCGGCCTTGCTCTCGTCGCCGGACGCGCTCACGACTGGAGCTCCTGCTGCCTGGCGAGCCGACGGCTGTGGACGACCCAGGCCACGCCCAGCGCCAGGAGCCACAGGGGCGAGGCGAAGACCGCGATGCGGGTGTCGTGGGCCTGGGTGAGGGTCCAGATGACGAAGGCGAAGAAGGCCAGGCACAGCCAGGCCGCGGCGCGCTCACCGGGCAGGCGGAAGGTGCTGGCCTCGTGCAGCTCGGGCCGCAGGGTGAGGAAGCGCAGGTAGCACACGACGATGACGCACCACACGAAGATGAACAGGACGCTGGCCACCGTCGTCACCGTTGTGAAGGCATCGATGATGGACTCGGAGGTGTAGAGCAGCGGGATCGAGGTCAGCAGGCTGGCACAGGTGACGATGAGGGAGACGCCCGGCACCGAGCGGGCTGTCAGCCTGCGGAAGATGTGAGGAGCGTTGTCCGCCCAGGACAGACCGAACAGCATCCGGGAGGTGGAGTAGACCCCGGAGTTGGCCGACGACGCCGCGGCCGTGAGCACCACGAAGTTGACGACACTGGCGGCCACGCCGAGCCCCGCCAGGGCGAACATGGCCACGAAGGGACTGTCCTTGGGGTTGATCTCCTGCCACGGGGTGACGGCCATGATGGCCGCGAGCGCCCCCAGGTAGAACAGGACGATACGCACCGGGATGGCGTTGATGGCCCGCGGCAGGGTGACCTCGGGGTCCTTGGCCTCGGCGGCCGCGGTTCCCACGAGCTCGGTGCCCACGAAGGCGAAGATGGCGATCTGGAAGGCCCCGAAGAACCCGCTCGCACCGTTGGGGAACAGGCCTCCGCTCCAGATGTTGGAGATCTGGGCGTGAGCCCCGTTGGGCGCCGTGAATCCGTGCAGCACCATGAAGACACCGACGACGACGAGCGCCATGATGGCCACGATCTTGATGATGGAGAACCAGAACTCGATCTCCCCGAAGGCCTTGACGGTGGCGAGGTTGAGGCTGAACAGCAGGGTCACGGTCACTACCGGCGTGACCCACAGGGGCAGGTGCGGCCACCAGTACCCCACGTATCCGGTGATGACGATGACCTCGGCCACGGCCGTCACCAGCCAGCACACGTAGTAGGTCCAGCCCACGAAGAAACCGGCCCATGGCCCGATGAGGTCGTGGGCGACGTCGGCGAAGGACTTGTAGGACAGGTTGGACAGCAGTACCTCGCCCAGGGCTCGCATGACCAGGAAGAGGATGGCGCCGATCACCGCGTAGACGAGGAACACACCGGGGCCGGCCAGGGAGATCGTCTTTCCCGATCCCATGAACAGCCCGGTTCCGATCGCTCCGCCGATGGCGATGAGCTGGACGTGGCGGTTGGTGAGGTGGCGCTGGAGCTGGGGCTCGGCGTCGTGATCCACCAGCTGGTCGAGGTCAGACCGCTGTTGCGGCGCTGAGGAGTCGATCGCCGGCGTGGACTCGGCGGGCTGCTGCGGCTGGGACATCTCGTCTCCTGATCGTGGGTGACGCCACGAGCCTAGCGGTACCAGGTTCATCCCTGATTCACACGGGTAGGCTCAGCGCCGTGAACCTCGCCGCGAACCTCCGAGACCAGATCCGCCACTCGATTCCGGCCGTGATCGTCGTCGTCATCGGCGCCTGGGTAATGATCTACTACTCGATCGTCCAGTGGGAGACGATGAAGCAGGTCCCCAGCTGGGACCTGGCGATCTTCTCCGAGATGGCCAAGGCCTACGCCCACCTCCAGGCCCCGATCGTGCCGGTCAAGGGCGACGGGTTCAATCTCCTGGGCGACCACTTCCACCCGATCCTCATCCTGCTGGGGCCGATCTGGCGGCTCTTCCCCACCCCCTTGAGCCTGCTCATCACCCAGGACCTGCTGCTGGCGGTCTCGGCCTGGCCGCTGACCCGGCTGGCCAGCCGACTGACGAACCAGTGGGTGGGCGGCGCCCTGGGTCTCGTCTACGTCCTGTCCTGGGGAATGCAGGGAGCCGTGGCCGCGCAGTTCCATGAGGTCGCCTTCGCCATGCCGATGCTGGCCTACGCCTCGGTCGCCTTCGTGGAGCGGCGCTGGGTGGCGGTGACGGCCTGGTCGGCACCGCTGGTCCTGGTCAAGGAGGACATGGGACTGACGCTCCTCATGATCGGGGTGGCCGTCATCCTCACCTCGCTGGTGCCGGCCTGGTACCGCAGCTGTACCGTCGTCGACCCCACTGCCGACGACCTCGACGACACGGCCCGCACCGACGAGGCCCGCAACCGACGCCGAGGGCTGCGGCTGGGAGCAGGCATGATGGTCGGCGGGGTGGCGGCCTTCCTCTTCTCCATCCTGGTGTTCCTGCCGGCCTTCCACCCCGACGGGGTGTGGGGCTACGGGCTGAGCTCGGAGGACAAACCCATCAGCCCCGACGCCCTGACCCAGAAGATCAAGGTCGTCGTCATGCTGATCCTCACCAGCGGCGTCGTCGGGCTGACCTCGCCGTGGCTGCTCGTGGTCCTGCCCACCCTGGCCTGGCGGTTCCTGGGATCGGTGGACTTCTACTGGGTGTGGGACAACTGGCACTACAACGTCACCCTCATGCCGATCGCGTTGGGAGCGCTGCTCGACGTCGTCGCCAGGCGCCGCGCGCGCGGCGCCCACACGGCCGGCCGGCCCGTCAGGGAGGTGGGTGTTGACGGCCTGGCCGTCCCCGAGTCCTCGCCTGAGTCCTCACCTGAGTCCTCGCCCGAGGCTGCCGACGACTCCGGCGCCGAGGCCGCCGGAGCGGGCGCAGTCGACATCCGCCGCCGGCGCCCGATCGCCTTCCCCACCTGGCTCACAGTGCCGCTGCACCACCGCTATATGGCCGCAGTGAGCATCCTGACGGTGGTGGCCACCGGCGTGCTGACCGCTCCCTACCTACCGCTGTGGAAGGCGACCGACCAGAACTTCAACACGCCCAACGCCGAGACCAAGAAGGAGGACCCCGAGGCGCGGCGGGTGTCCACCGCCCGCGAGGTCATCACCACCATCCCGGAGGGGTCCACGGTGGTCACCGACCTGTCGATGCTGGCCTACCTGGTGCCGCGGGCCGAGGTCTCCTGGATGGGAACGAGCGGGCCCGACAAGGAGTACGTCGTCATGAACCGCAACGGCGGCGGCAACCAGTGGAGCACCACCGACGCCGCCACCTGGGGAGAGCAGCACTCCAAGCAGGGGGCGACCTACACCGTCATCTACAACAAGAACGGCTTCCAGATCGCCAAGCGCAATGGCTGAGACGACGTCCGACGCGGAACCTCGAACCGGGGCCCGGCGGGCCCCGTCGGTGGGCGTCTCTCTGGCACTGGTCGCCGCGGGCGGCTGCGCCGGCACCCTGGTGCGCGCGGCCCTGGAGCGGGCCTGGCCCGCCGCACCCGGCCACCTGCCGACGACGACACTGGCCATCAACATCGTCGGCGCTCTGGCCCTGGGGCTGCTGCTCGGGGCACTCGGCGAGCGACGCCCCCACCTGCGCCTGGCCCTGGGCACGGGGGTGCTAGGCGGGCTGACGACCCACTCGACCTTCATCCTGGAGAGCCACCGGCTCCTGGCCTCCGGCGGGGCCACCGACCATGCCGCACTCGGCGCCGCCTACCTGGTGGGATCAATGGCGGTCGGGCTGACGGCGGCCGGCCTCGGACTGTGGCTGGCCGGCCGGCTGTACCGCAGGGAGACGTCATGAGCGGGGCCGGAGCCACCGGACTGCTGGGCTGGTTCGCCGACTGGCTCCCCCTGGCGCTGGCCGGCGGGGCGGGGGCGGCCTGCCGTTGGAGCGTGGACACCCACGTGAACCGGCTCAGCGGCCGGACGAGCGCGGCCGCCTCGGCAAGCGCCTTGGAACGGCGTCGTTCCGGGGCGTCCCCCTGGATGCCCTGGGGCACCGTCGTCGTCAATGTCACCGCCTGCCTCCTCATGGGCCTGCTCGTGGGCTGGGCGGGCGACTCTCCGCACTCCGAGTCCTGGGCGGCTGCGGCGCTGACCGTGCTGGGGACCGGGTTCCTGGGCGGGTACTCCACCTTCTCCACGGCCTGCGTCGAGGGGGCACGACTGCTGCTGGCGGGCCGGTGGGGCCCGGCCCTGGCCCATGCCGCCCTCATGACGGCGGCGACGCTGGGCGCCGTCGGACTCGGACTGTCCGCGGGGGCCGCCCTGCGCTAGGACTGCGCCGGAGCGGGCATCCCGACTCAATTGCCTGCGACGACGTCGGCCCGACGCCGGTGACCATCGGTGACATTCGTGAGCGCCCCGTAAGCGGCCCGTGAGCGCTCCGTGAGATTGGGGCCGCTGCTGAGACGCTTCTGAGACGGCTGTGACGAAGTGTGCTCCCACCAGCCCCATCAGACGTATTGCGGGGCAGCGCTCCTCTGACAGACTCCCGCCATGAGTGTTCAGCCGCCTTCTCCGACACCAGCACAGTCGAGGAGCAACCGCACCACGGTGATCGTCCTCGTGGTCATCGCCGTCATCCTGGCCGTCATCGCCGCACTGCTGCTGCAGAACGTGGCACGGCACCGCCAGGGCGCCGCCGCCACCAGCCAGGCGGCCACCTCCACCACATCGGCCGCCGCGGCCACAACGGCCGCCGAGCCCACGCCGGCACCGCCGGTCCCCGATGCGCAGACCCTGGAGCTCATCCGCTCCGAGACCCACCGCGACCCCGCCGACGCCCAGGCCAAGGGCAAGGTCGACGCCCCCGTCGTCATGGTCGTCTACTCCGACTTCGCCTGCCCCTACTGCACCCAGTTCGCCCAGAAGGTCGAGCCCGAGCTCGCCGACCTGGTGGCCCAGGGCACCTTGCGCGTCGAGTGGCGCGACCTCGCCCAGATCAGCCCCACCTCGCCCCTGGCCGCCCAAGCCGGCCGGGCCGCCGCCAAGCAGGGCAAGTTCTGGGAGTTCCACGACGCCGTCTACGCCGCCGCCGATCCTCAGGGCCACCCGGAGTACACCGAGGACTCACTGGTCGCCTTCGCGAAGAAGGCCGGAGTGGCGGACATCGACCGGTTCCGCACTGACATGAACGCTGCCGAGACCGTCTCCGCAGTCACCGAGGCCAAGGAGCACGCCCACTCGATCGGCATCACGGGCACCCCGTTCATGATCGTGGGCGAGACCTTCATCAGCGGCTACCAGGACGCCGAGTACATGAAGGCCGTCATCAACAGCCAGGCCGCCAAGGTCAAGACGTCCGACACCTCCAAGACCTCTGCGGCGCCAACGGCGACGCGCTGACGACCGCACCTCGTCCCCCGACTCGCCTCGCGGCGGGCCGGGGGACGATATTCTTCTCCCATTCAACTCACCCTCGGCTCATCGGTCGCTGGACGAGCAGCAACGCGGATGGCAACGTAAACAACGGTCGTTTTCACAAGGAGCGAGAGCATGGCACTGAGCATTGGCGTGGACGTCGGAGGAACGAAGATCGCGGCCGGCGTCGTCGACGACGACGGGCAGGTCCTGCAGACGGTTCGGCGCGACTCGCCCGCCGTCAACCGCCAGGCCATCGTTGACACGATCACCACGGTGGTGAGGCGCCTGCACGAGGACTTCCCGGACGCGGCCACCGTGGGCATCGGGGCGGCCGGGATGGTGTCCTCCGACCGCAACACGATGGCGCACGGCACCAACCTGGACTGGACCGGGATGCGGATCGGCGACGTCATCTCCGAGGGCGTGGGCCTGCCGGTCGTCGTCGAGAACGACGCCAACGCATTCGGTTGGGCCGAGGCCCGCTTCGGGGCGGCCCGGGGCAAGCGCAACGCCCTCATCGTGGCCATCGGTACCGGCGTGGGCGGGGCGATCGTCGTCGACGGGCACCTCCTGCGCGGGGCGGCCGGATTCGGCGGGGAGATCGGGCACATCAACGTCGTCCCCGGCGGGCGCCCCTGCGGCTGCGGACTGCGAGGCTGCCTGGAGCGATACAGCGCCGGCACGGCCCTGGGGGTCAACGGCTGGGAGCTGGCGCAGTTCCGGCCGGCCTACGCGGCCCGCATCATCGAGCTCTCCGGCGGCAACCCGGAGCACATCTCGGGCAAGGCCGTCACCGCCGCGGCCCGCGAGGGCGACCCGGCCGCCCTGGAGTGCTACGAGCAGCTCACCCACTGGCTGGGGGTGGGGCTGGCGGACATGTGCGCGCTGCTGGACCCCGAGGTCATCGTCATCGCCGGCGGCCTGGCCGAGGCCGGCGACATCCTGCTGACTCCCGCCCGCAAGGCCTTCAACGCCAACCTCACGGCCGGCACCCACCGGCCCGCCATTCCGGTGGTCTTGGCCGAGGGAGGTCAGGAGGCCGGGCTCGTCGGCGCCGCTGACCTCGCCCGCCAGCCCTGAACCACCCGGGCACCATCCTCGGGTCGGCCTGGAAACCCGCAGCCATCCGGGCTCTTACGGGAACCTCGCGAGATGACGCGGCGTCAGCGTGCGCTATTGCACCAACCCACCCGTTGTTAGGTATGGCTTACCTCGGTTAGCGTCGACATACTCGCCCCGCCCTCCAGGGCCATCTCCGGTCCGGCCTTCGGCACGCCCATCATCCTTCCCAAGGGCCGCCATGGCGTGCACGGCACCGGAGAACGGGAGCAGCCCATCCGATCGCCCAACCATCGGTGCCGTCTGATAGCCGCCTCAAGCAGTCCTCAGAGCGGTCTCGAGGGCGCTTCCCCAACACCACGCCGCCAGACGCACGAAGGAGTCCCGAGATGAGCCCAGCCAGACCGTCCGCCTCACCGACATCTCCGTTCCGCTTCTTCCATGTCACGGTGACGGCAGTCCGCGACGTGACGCCGTCCATGCGGCGCTTCACCTTCATCGGGGATGATCTGGTCCACTACGCCGACCCGGGCTGGGACCAGCGGATCAAGCTGGTGCTGCCGGCGCCGGCGTCGGGTTACGAGCAGCTACCCGACGGCGAGGACTGGTACGGCCGGTTGATGAAGCTGCCCGAAGAGCACCGGTGCCCGATCCGCACCTACACGACGCGCACGGTTCGCCACGAGGCGGAGGGTCCGGACGGAACGCGTGCGGAGGTGGACGTCGACATGGTGGTGCACGACCCGCTCGGCCCGGCCTCTCGGTGGATCCTTGAGGCCGAGGTCGGTACCGAGGCGGTCCTGCTGGGGCCGAACCGGCAGTGGGACGGCGACGCCGGTGGCGTGGACTTCGTGCCGCCGCAGGTGACCGAGCGCTACCTGCTGGGCGGGGACGAGACGGCAGCACCGGCGATCGCCCGGATCCTGGAGGACCTGCCCGCGAGCGCGCGGGGAGTCGCCGTCGTCGAGATGCCCGGTGACGCGGATGCCCCTTACCTGCCCACGCACCCCGGGATCGAGGTGCGGGTGGCTGGGCGCAACGGCCGCTCGCACGGGGAGCTGCTCGTCGAGGGTGTACGCCGGGCCGCCGGGGAGCTGTGTCCGGTAGGGGTGCCGCAGGAGGTCGAGGAGATCGACGTCGACCGTGAGCTGCTGTGGGACGTGCCGCGTCACGCCAAGGGCGGGGACGCACTCAAGCGCACCACCCTGTACGCGTGGCTCGCCGGGGAGGCGGCTGCGGTGCGGACGATGCGTCGCCACCTGGTCAGCGAACGTGGCATCGACCGGCGCTCTGTGGCCTTCATGGGCTACTGGCGCCAGGGCCGCGCCGAGGCCTGAGCCCGAGGGCTCCCGCACCGGCCAGCTGAACCGGCAGATCGCGTCATCGAGAACGTACTTTCCGCGCAAGAACTGCGTTGTCCCGCAGATGACTGGGGGTGGACCTCAGTCGTCTGCGGGAGAAGTACGTTCTCGCGGCGAAGCGCAGTCGCCGATTCCCAGGGGCGCCCAGCTCGTCCTTAGGCGGTCAGTCCGCCTGGGAGCGTTGATGGCTGCCGGATGGCACGGAGCCGTCTTCGGCGCTGTCGGCCCTCTTGGCCGTTGCCTCAACCTTCTCAGCCTTGTCGGCGAGCCGTTCAACAACCGGCCGGCCGTGGTCGGGATCCGCCTCGCCGACGCCGTCGCCGTCGAGGTCGAGCTGGTCGAGCTCGTCGAGCACGTCCTCGTCCAGCTCATCGGGGTCACGCACGGGCGAGTCGCCGGCGGACAGGAAGATCCCCACCCAGCGCGAGCGCGGGTCGGAGTCGATGAGGAGGGCCTTGACGAACAGCGTCAGCGGCACCGCCAGGATGGTCCCCAGCGCCCCGATGACGGTGGACCAGAACAGCAGGCACAGGAACGTCGTCGTCGTGTTGAGTCCCACCGCGTCCCCGGTGAACTTGGGCTGGATGAGGGACTGGATGACGAAGTTGGCCGCCACGTAGGACAGGACCACCCACAGTGCGGTCCAGGGCCCGGAGTCCACCAGCCCCAGCACCGCCGGCGGGACCACGCCTAGGACGAAGCCGATGTTCGGGATGTAGTTGGTGATGAAGGAGACCACGCCCCAGGTGATGGCCATCGGTACGTCCAAGTACCACAGGGTCAGCACATTGATGACGGCCACGATGAGGCCGAAGACCGTCGAGACCATCCAGTAGGAGCGCACCGCCTCGCAGAAGGAGACGAGGGCGGAGGCCATGCCCGGCTTGAGGACGCCCAGGGCCGCGGCGCGGATCTCGATCTTGGCGGTGTCGAACATGAGGAAGACGACCACCATCGCCATGACGCCGAGCATCGCGCTGGCCGAGGTCAGCTGCCCCAGGATCGTCTGCGCCATCGTGACGAGCCGGGAGGTGTCCAGGACATTGGTGACCTCCTTGAGCACCGTGGACTGGTCGACCCCCATGCCGTTGAGCTGGGTCTCGGCCTGGCGCCAGATCGCCTGGAACTTGGGGGCGTACTGCGGGAGGGTGTCGACGAGCTGAGCCACCGCGACGGCCAGGGCCGCGAACAGCAGGACGACGAAGGCGAAGATGAGCAGGATCGCCGCCGTTGCCGCGAGTACGCGAGGCACATGACGGCGCGTCATCCAGGACACCAGCGGCCGGACCGTCACCACGAGGGTGAGGGCGAAGAAGGCCGGGGCGAAGAGGTCCTTGATGAGGTAGAGCCCCACCGCCCCGATCGTCAGCGCCGCCAGGAGGTAGGCGATGGTCTCCCCCTGCGAGCGCTCCCCGGGAACGGGTGCGGATGCCTTCCGGGCCTTCTCGGACACAGCTGCCATGCCCGCATCCTCCCACGGACCGGCGTCGGCCCGACGGCGCGACCCCTGCGCGCCGTGGGAGTTCTCCGTCTCTCCCAGGGCTCCGGCGCCGGCGCACCGCGGGCTCAGCCCACCGGTAGGACCTCGCTCAGCCACTCGTCGACGGCGCGGTAGAAGGCCTCCGGGGCGCTGCGGCGCACCTGGTGGCCGGCGCCGGGGACGAGGACCGGGGAGACGCGGGGATTGCGGGCGGCGGTCTCCAGGCCCTCGCGGCCCACGCGGGCGCTGCCGGGCCGGTCACCGGTGAGCAGCAGGGCGGGGACGTCGAGCGCGGCCATCGCCTCGTCCCAGGGGACCTCGGGGGTGACGACGCCGGAGAGCAGCAGGCCCGGGTCGGTGCGCTGAGAGGCCCACACGCCCGGGAGAGCCTCGACGTCGGGCATGGCCTCCAAGGCGCGGCCGACGGCGGCCGGCAGGTCGACGACCTCAGCGGCGCGGGCGCGCTCCCGGGCGGCGCCACGGGCCAGCAGCTCACGCGGGCTGCGGGTGCCGAAGCGGGCCGGGTCCTCCAGCACGACGCCGGTGACCAGGTCGGGGCGGCGCCCGGCGGCGACCATGGCGGTGGCCGCGCCCATCGAGTGGCCGATGACGACCGGGGCGGGCGGTGTCGGCAGCCCCAGCGCGGCCCGGCCGCGTGAGGAGGTGGCAAGGTCCTCCAGGACGGCGATGAGGTCCTCCACGAGGACCTCCCCGGCCCGCTCGAGCCGGGCCTGCGTCCACCGCGGGGACAGGCCGTGCCCGCGGGCGTCGACCGCGACGACCCGGTACCCGCGCTCCACCCAGTGGTCGATGGCCTCGGCCAGGGAGACCGCGGAGCCGGTGATGCCGTGGAGCAGGACCAGGGTGGGGGCGCCGTCGGGCCCCGAGACGATGCGCGACAGTGAAGTCATGCCCCCATCCTGCCCTGTACCCGCCCCGTAGGCTGGCCCTATGAGCGAGACGAGCGAGCAGAGCACGCCGAGGATGAACGTCGAGTCCTTCAACCTGGACCACACCAAGGTCGCCGCGCCGTATGTGCGCGTGGCCGACCGCAAGGAGCTGCCGGGCGGGGACGTGCTCGTCAAGTACGACGTGCGTTTCTGCCAGCCCAACCGCGAGCACCTGAAGATGAAGGCCGTGCACTCCATCGAGCACCTGAGCGCCGAGCTCATGCGCAACCACACCGACCGCCTCATCGACTTCTCCCCCATGGGCTGCCAGACCGGCTTCTACGCCCTCATGCTGGGGGTGGAGACCGAGGATTTCCTGCCGCTTCTGGAGGCGACCTTCCGCGACCTCCTCGATGCCGAGGAGGTGCCCGCGGCCAACGAGGTCCAGTGCGGCTGGGGAGCGAACCATTCGCTGACCGCGGCCCAGGAGGCGGTGCGCGACTTCCTCGCCGACCGCGAGGAGTGGACGCGGGTCATGGCCTGACGTGCCTGAGCAGCCCGGTCGGGCCGATCAGACCGCTGGGGAGGAACAGTCCTCACAGCCCGGCAACATCGGGCCCGGCAGAGTGACGGGGTGAGACGGCACGTCGTCGTCGGGCTCCGCCGTCGGGCCCGGTCAGGCACCGGCGCCGGCCGTATCCTGAGCCTCACTCAGCCCGCACCTGCCCGTCCCATGCCCGCGCCGCGAGGCACCGACCCGAAGAGAGCCTGACGCACGTGGAGAGCATCGAGACCGTCACCATCACCAATCCCGCCAACCCCGTCCTCATCTGGTGGGTCGTCGCTCAGCCGCTGCTGCTCCTGCTGTCCTTCCTGGTGGGGCGGGCGACACGCTTCCTGCTGCGCGGGCGGGTCGCCGTCTCGGACGCGGCGGCCACGCTCATCGCACTCATCGGGCTGTGGCTGGGACTGCTGCTGGCGGGGTGGCTCTTCGACGAAGGCGACCTGTTCTCGGTCAAGATGCTGGTGACCTCCTGCGGCGTGGCGGTCGTCGTGCTGGTCGCGACCTCCGCGGTGCTGGCGCGCCTCCAGCACCACCGTACGCTGCAGCCGATCGCGGAGGTCGCCCAGATGGGCGAGTCCGACCGCCTGGAGTTCAAGTCCTCGGCCCGCTGGAACCTGCGCACGGACAAGCGCGACGAGGCCATGGAGGAGATCGTGGCCAAGACGGTGGCCGCCTTCATGAACTCCGCGGGCGGCACGCTCCTGCTCGGGGTGGATGACGCCGGCAACCTCATCGGGCTCGGCCCCGACTACACGACACTCAAGCAGCCCGACGCCGACCGCTTCGAGCTGTGGCTGCGCGGCATGTGGCGCACGCGCATGGGCACGAACGCCGCCGCGCTGCCGCAGGTGGACTTCGCGCCCACCCCGGACGGGACCGCGGAGGTGTGCCGGGTGACCGCACCCCCGTCCCCGCTGCCGGTCTACCTCAAGCCGGCCAAGGGGCGCGACGGGGCGGCGCTGTGGGTGCGGGTCGGCAACTCGACGCGGCGCCTGGAGGTGGACGACGCCGTCGACTACGTCATGCTGCGCTGGCCGCGGATCAACCACGTGGCCTGGCCGATCCGGCTGGGGAACTTCCTGCTGCGCCGCGACCAGTCGCGCCGAGCGCTGCCGATCAACCCGGCCGCGGCCGTCACCGCGGCCGCGGGCTCCCAGGACGATCACGGTGCAGGGCAGTAGGCCGTCGTAGACCATGGGGCGCCGGAACATAGTGGGGCCCGGGGCCTGAGGACCAGCGAAGGGGCGCGGCAAAGCAAGGGCCGGCGGTGGGGTGAAGCAAGGGCCGGCGGACGCGACGGACTGGCCCGATACGTACGGGGACATTCTGCACGTCCGGGGACCTTTCCGCACCACCGGGGACATCCTGCGCGTCCGGGGACGGGATTCCTGTCCCCGACGGCGTCGAACGCCCCTGGCTGGAACGAGAAGCACCCGGCCGCGCGGAATGTCCCCGTCAGTGAGCCAGGAGAGCGCAGGAGCCGGGAGAAGCGTAGCCCTCGAGGCAGCCCTCACTGACCACGCCGGTCGCCGCCCGCCCCCTGTAGGCTCGGCGCGTGAGTCGCACCAGTGCCGCACCCGTCATCGTCTCCTGCGCCATGGCCGAGGAGGCCCAGCCCTTCCTGGACGCCCTGCCCAAGCGCGCGGCTGCCCAGGCGCCGACCCTGCCGGAGGCCGCACGCGCCTGGTCCCTCCAGCTTCCCGACAGCGAGCGCGAGCTCATCGTCGTGCGCAGCGGCATCGGGCTCGTGGCGGCCGCGAGCGCACTGGCGACGGTCCTGGCTCAGGTCCGCCCCAGCGCCATCGTCTCGGCGGGAACCACCGGCGGGCTCGGCCGCCAGGTCGAGGTCGGCGACGTGTGCGCCTCGGCGACCCTGGCCTACACCGACGCCGACGCCACCGCCTTCGGCTACGCCCGCGGCCAGACCCCGGGGCAGCCGGAGACCTTCGCCGGGGATGCGGCCCTGCTGGAGCAACTGGAGCAGGTGGGCCAGGAGGCCCTGCGCGGGGCCACGGCGTCGTCGGGCTCGGCGCGACTGCGCGTCGGTCAGATGCTGGCCGGCAACTCCTTCGTGACGGCCGCGAACGTGGCCGACACCCGCGAGGTCTTCCCCGCAGCGCTGAGCACGGACATGGAGTCGACGGCGCTGGCGCAGGTGGCGGCGGGCGCCGGCGTCCCCTTCGTCTCAGTGCGCGGCGTGTCCGACCTGTGCGGCCCCGAGGCGGGCCAAGACTTCCACATCGCCGTCGAAGAGGCCGCTGCCCGCAGCGCCGCGGTCGTCCTGGCCCTGCTCAGCTGAGTCGCTGACGCCGCCCGCACCTCCCTCCCCACCCACACTTCAACAGAATCTTCATAAACGACCCGGAGCCGCGTCGTTTATGAAGTTTTGGTCGATCTGCCGGGCGCAGGCGCGCCTCACCGGCGCGAGCCGGGCTGCGGCGTGAAGGCCGACGTCGGGCAGCTGGCGCCCCACTCATTCATCGCATCGAGTACCGGCCTCAGGCTCCTGCCCAGGTCGGTGAGCTCGTAGACCACGCGGGGCGGCACCTCCGGGTAGGCGTGTCGGCTGACGATCCCGCGCGACTCGAACATCCGCAGCCGGTTGGTCAGCGTGTGCGCACTGATCCCCGGCAGGGCATCGCGCAGCTCCCCGAAGCGCTGCGGGCCGTGCATGAGCTCGCGCACGATGAGCGTCGCCCAGGGCCCGTCGAACAGCAGCAGGAACCTCGCCACCCCGCACTCGGGAAGATCGACCTCACTCATGACATCGAAACCTACCCCAATAGTGCAGTTGACGTAACTGGTGCATCATATGCACTAATGGCGTCATGGCTGACATCATTCACGGCGCCACGGGCGCCCAAGGCTCTCCCGTTCTATCCGCTCTGACCTCCGCCGGGCGCTCCGTCGTCGCTGCGGTCCGCCATCCCGAGGCGGTCCCCGACGGCATCGCCGTTCGGCAGGTCGACCTGGCCTCAGTGGACTCCCTCGCCTCAACCTATGAGGGCGCCGACGGCGTCTTCGTCCACCTGCCTATGGGCGCACCCGAGGTGGCGGCCGCCCAGGCCCGGGCCGTCGTCGAGGCGGTCACCCGGGCCCACCCCGGCCGCGTCATCATCTCCACCAGCGGGCAGATCGTCGACCAGCCGGGTTCGCCGCTGCAGGCTCCCGTGGACAGCCCCATCATGACGCTCATCGACGGCGTGACCGGCAGCGGCGTCCCCACGGCCGTGGTTGCTCCGCGCCTCTACCTGGAGAACCTTCTCCTGCCGGTCGTTCTGGGCCCCGTGCGCGAGGAGGGCGTGCTGCGCTACCCGCTCCCGGCGTCGTTCCCGGTCTCCTGGAGCTCGCACCTGGATGTGGCCGAGGTCGTCGCCCGCCTGCTCACGGATGCCTCCCCCACCACAGGCACGGTCGGTGTCGGCCACCTGCCCGGACTGACGGGACCGGATCTGGCCGCGGCCTTCTCCAGCCGCCTGGGCCGCGAGGTCCGTTTCGAGAGCATCACGCCCGAGGCCTTCGGCGAGCTCATCACGCCGTTCTTCGGGCCGGCCGCGGCGCCGGTTATCAACCTCTACCGGGCGCTCAACGCTCAGGACGGCAACACCATCGCCGAGGACAGCAGTGCCCAGGAGATCCTGAGACTTCAACCGCGCTCGATCGGGCGGTGGCTGGAGGACCTGGCGGTCTCATAGCCGCACTCACCGACGTTTTCTTCATAGATCGGCCTTTTCTTCATAAACGACCCGGAGCCGCGTCGTTTATGAAGTTTTGGTCGATTTGCCGGGCGCCGCTCAGTCGGCCTGGCGCAGGCGGGCCTCGACGCGCTCGACCTTCGCGGTCATCTGGCCGGTCCAGCCGGGGCGGATGTCTGCCTTGAGGACGAGCGCCACGCGCGGACTCACCTCGGCGACCGCCGCACAGGCCCGTTTGACCACGTCCATGCACTCGTCCCACTCGCCCTCGATCGTGGTGAACATCGACGTCGTCTCGTAGGGCAGCCCCGAGTCGCGCACCACGCGCACGGCTCGGGCCACCGCCTCGGAGACCGAGCCGTCGGGCGTATCGGTGGTGGTTGGGGACACGGAGAAGGCGACAAGCATGCGGCCAGGCTAGCCCCGCGGCACCATCCGGGCCGCCGCTCCGACCGTTCTTGCCTTTGAGCGCACTCGAAGTCCTACGGTCTGCATCATGACCAGCACGACCGCTTCGGGTAGCGAGCCCGACGACGCCCGGCTCCGCGAGGCGCTGCGGCTCGCCTCCGTCCCGCCCAGCAACGACGTCGGACCGGCAAACGGCCCCGGTGCGGCCGGATGGGACATCGCGACCACCGCCGATCGCCTAGGGGTCAGCGCCCACACCCTGCGCTACTACGAGCGGATCGGCCTCGTGCAGGTGAAGCGCGACGCCTCCGGGTACCGCCGCTACGACGCCGCGGGTGTACGGCGTTTGGTGTTCCTCACCCGGATGCGAACCTCGGGCATGTCGATCCGCGACCTGCAGCGCTATGTCGACATGGTCGAGGCCGGCCGGGACACGGTGCCCGAGCGCCTGACCCTGCTCACCGAGCACCGTGACGGGCTACGAGCCCGGATCGACGAGCTCCGGCTCGCGCTGGCCGCCACCGAGTACAAGATCGCCACCTACACGCGGGAGCTGGAGGAGCAGGCCACCCCGGACAACATCAACACTTCCGACACTGACAAGGAGAACCCCTCATGACCGCTGAGACCACTCACTCCCAGGACGACATCAACAGCCCCGAGAACCTGGCCCGGCGCGAGCGCGGCCTGGAGGTCGCCCGCACAGTCGACGGCGAGGCGGCCCAGGCCGTCATAGACTCGCTGGCCGACATCAGCCCGGCGCTCGGCCACCACATCGCGGCCTTCGGTTTCGGGGACGTCTACGCCCGCCCCGACCTGGACGCCCGCAGCCGCCAGCTCGTCACGATCGGCGTGCTCACGGCCCTCGGCGGCTGCGAGCCGCAGCTGAGGATCCACATCGGGGCCGCCCTCAACGTGGGCCTGACCCGCGAGGAGATCATCGAGGCGATCCTGCACGCCTCGGTCTACGCCGGCTTCCCGCGGGCGCTCAACGCCACCTTCGTGGCACGCGAGGTCTTCGCCGAGCGCGACGCCGCCGACTGATCGTCCGCATCGACTCGTATCGCGGCGGCCTCAGCAGGTCGCGAAAGAGGCGTGCGTGTCCAAATCGGTGACAAAGGCGGGCTCCGGGTACACACCACCACAAAGAAACCGCATGATTCCGCGGTTCCGTTGACGGCCTGATCGGGCCGCAGGTTCCTTTGTCACCGATGTGGACACCTCTGGGCTCACTCGGCCAGGATCCGGCGGCTCGAGAGGCACTCCCTCGTGCACCGCCGCCTGGATCCGTGCCTACAGCGCCACGAGGACCTGGACCATGACGATCTTGACGACGATGGCCAGGGCGAACAGGGTCGCGTAGCCGGCCTCGATGCGCTCGTCGTCGCGTTTGGACAGGGCGAAGGCCAGAATCGCGGGCTGCCCAACGAGCCCGGCCAGGCCGCCGGAGGCGCGCTGCGCGGAGACCCCGGCCCACCGCGCCCCGGCCAGCAGGACGATCGCGTTGACCACCACGATGAGCGCGGCGAGCACCCCCACCTTGAGTCCCGTCATCGAGAAGGCCGAGGCCGCGAAGTCCGGCCCCGAAGCCAGCCCGATCGCGGCCAGGAAGAACAGCAGCCCCAGCTGGCGGATGGTGGAGTTGGCGGCGTGCGGCAGCCCCCACACGAAGGGCCCGGTGCGGCCCACCCACCCCAGGACCATGCCGACGACGAGCGGCCCGGCCGCCACCCCGAGCCGCAGGGTGATGCCGCCGGGCAGCGGGATCGCCACCAGTCCCAGGAGCACTCCGAGAGCCATACCGGCCCCTACGGAGAAGGCATCGATCTGGGCGATGGAGCGCTCGGAGTCGCCGAACCAGTCGGCGGCCTTCTCCAGCTCGTCGCTAGGGACGACGGCCAGCACCCGGTCGCCGAGCTCCAGGACGAGGTCCTCGCGGGCCAGCAGATCCAGGTCGCCGCGCTTGACGCGGGTGATGACGCCCTGGAAGCGCCCGGGCAGGTCCACCTCGGCGATGGTGCGCCCGGCCACCCGCGTCGAGGAGACGGTCAGGCGCCGGAAGTCGACGACGCTGCGGTCCTTGGCCAGGCACTTGTTGAGCCCGGTGCCCAGGTCATGCATGGCGGACTCGACGGCGGACGGCGCCCCGACGATGACGACCTTGTCCCCGGGCAGCAGCTCCTCACCTGGAGCGACGACCCGGGTCTCGCCGTCGCGCTCCAGGTAGGAGATACGGATGCTCCCCTCCTTGAAGGCCTTCATCTCACCGAGGGCCACCCGCTGGAGGAGGTAGACGCTGGTGGCGGTGATGCCGTCGGCGCTGGCGGGCCGCGGGTCGCGCCCTCCGGGCCAGGAGCGCCCCACGACCCCGGACACGATGAGGATGGCGACGGCCACGCCCACGGGGTAGGCCAGGGCGTAGCCGACGGCGGGCTCCTGGGTGCCGGCCGCCTCGATGGCGGCGTCGAGCACCGGCGAGGTGAGGGCACCCGCGTAGGCACCGGAGTCCATCGCGGGGCTCACGCCAGCCAGGTGGGAGTAAAGGCCGCCCGCCCCGCCGGCGATCACGAGTGCGACGACGCACAGGGCCATGAGCGGCAGCTGCCTGCGCAGATCGCGGAAGAAGGTGTTGCCGGCGGCCAGGCCCACGGTGTAGCAGAACAGGGCCAGGCCGAGGCTTCGCAGCAGGGCGAGGTCCGCGCCCAGCCGGGGGTCGAGGGCGCCCACCGCGAGACCCACGAAGAGTGCCCCGGCGGCACCGAAGCGGATCGGTCCGAGCGGGACCTGCCCGACGGCGGTTCCCAGGCCGATGACGAGGAAGACGGTGAGGATCGGCGCCTGAACAAGGACGTCGAGGACAGGATGAAGCACGGACACGACGTCAGGGTAGCCGTATGCCTCGAAGGCCCTGTATGCCCCGCCCACTGATCCAGGTACAGGCCCCAGCCGAACACAGACATGCATCGCCGAGACGCGCCATAGCAAGGATGCCTTCCGCGGCGAGTCGCCCCTGTCACCTGCTTGATTCAGCTCCTCAGGGGCTGATGCCCCTCCGGGGGCCATCCGGTGGCAGCAGGGTGGCTCCCTCGCATTGCGACACTTCAGGATCCATATGGGGAGTCCAGAGAACACTCCATCACCCTTTTTAGAGTTTTTACTCTAAAAAGGGCTACAGTGCTTCCATGCCCGATGACGCCCCCACGCCCTCCTTCTCTCCCGAGCCCTCGAGACCCCCGCGCAGCCCCAAGCGCACAGCCCGACGTCGCACCGCGATCCTGGACGCCGCCCGTCACCTGTTCACCCAGCACGGCATTGAACCTGTCACCACCAACCAGATCGCCGCCGAGGCCGGTATCAGCCCGGGAAACCTGTACTACTGGTTCCGTTCCAAGGCGGAGATCGTCCGCGCCCTGTTCGACGACTGGGCCGAGCGCATGCGCATCCCCACCGAGCAGGTGACCGAGCCGGTCGACGCCCTGCGCGCGCTGTGGAACCGCGCCACCCAGACGCAGCAACCGGATCCGGCCTACGCCTTCTTCCTGCGCGATCTCCTTCCTCTTCTCCACACCGACCCGGTCCTGGCCGTGGCCTACCGCCAGGGCTACACCGCCCGCCGCGACGAGTTCGTCCGCGCCGTCGAGCGCATCATCGACGCCGGGCTCCTGCGCCCGCCGGCCCCACCCACCACCATCCGCGACCTCGTGAGCCTGCTCTGGCTCGTCTCGGAGACCGCCCAGCCCTTCGCCAGCATCGTCGACGACCCCCGCATCGACTCCCAGCACTACGGGCGCGCCATCATCGAGCCGCACCTCACCGAGGCCGGTCGCCGTGCCCTGCACCTGCCCACCAGCGCCGACGCCGACGGAGACCACCCATGACGACCCCGATCAGCCCTTCAGGCACTGTTCCCGACGGCTCCGAGCCCAACCGAACGGACCCAACGGAGTCAGCCTCAGAGAGATCCAACCGCCGTCCTCGCGGACGCCGCCACCCGTCTCGGCGCACAGCGCTCAAGGCCGTCGGCATCAGTGGTGCGGTCCTGGCCGCTGGGGCCGCCGGCGTCGGCATCCGTGGCGCCGCCAACGGCGCCTGGAACGCCAGCGAAGGGGCGCCCTACGAGCTGTGGCGACAGTGGAGCGCGGGCACCTCAGGGCTTCGCAACCTTGTCGCAGCCGCCACGCTCGCGGCCAACCCGCACAACATCCAGCCCTGGTTCTTCGACATCAGCGGCGACAGCGGGAGCACCGAGGACAGCACCGGCAGCATCGACCTGCGGGCCGACCCCGATCGCGTCACACCGCTGTGCGATCCGGACGGCCGCGAGCGCGCCGCCGGCTTCGGCTGCGCCCTCCATGCCATCGAGGTCGCCGCCCGCGTGCAGGGCAAGCGGGCCGAGATCGAGCCCTGGCCCGATGGCGCCTCGGAGCGCCCCGATCACATTGCCCGCATCCGGATCGTCAATGACACCCCGCCTACCGCCCGGGAGCAGGAGCTGGCCACAGCGATCCCGCGGCGTCACACGTACCGCGGTCCCTTCACCGCCAGCGCCCTGGAGCAGACCGTCCTCGACTCACTCACCAGGGCCGCCCCGGACGGCGCTCAGCTCGTCTGGGTCACTGAGGTATCGGCGGTCGCGAGGTTGGGTGACCTGTACGTCGAGGCCACCCAGGCGATCACCGACGACGCGCAGATGTCGGCAGACTCCTTCACCTGGTTCCGCAACGACCGATCCCAGATCGACGCCCACCGCGACGGCCTGACTCTCGACTGCCAGGGCCTGAGCAACACCATGCTGATAGCGGCCAAGATCCTGCCCGCCCAGTCGCGCAAGGCCTCCGACGACTTCTGGGTCAAGAGCACTCGCGAGGTCCATACCGCCACTGCCCGCGCCTACGGGATCGTCCGGGTCGACGACGTCGACAACCCCCGCAACCGCCTCGACGGCGGCCGCCTGCTCCAGCACGTCCATCTGGC
Organism: Actinomyces naeslundii; assembly: GCF_001956585.1. Taxonomy (GTDB): domain Bacteria; phylum Actinomycetota; class Actinomycetes; order Actinomycetales; family Actinomycetaceae; genus Actinomyces; species Actinomyces naeslundii. The sequence continues at coordinate 28,345 of NZ_MSRR01000012.1, forward strand.
CGCGACCGCCGCCGGGCTCGGGCTGCACCACATGAACCAGGTGACCGAGCGGATTGCCCGCGATGCCGCGCAGGATCGGCCGGACCGGTTCTCGCAGCGCTGGGCCGCCATCACCGGCGTCCCGGCCGCCCAGAGCCTGCTCGCCTTCCGCGTGGGCCACCCCGAGCGCGCCGCGCGGCCCAGTCCACGGCGGGACCTGGACGACGTCGTACGTGACACCGGACAGTAACCATCGGAAGGAGTATCCAATAGGTGGGATAAATCGAACGGATATCCGGCCTGGAAGCCGAGCGCGCCGCCGCCGGACTCGCCATTGCTTCCCTTCCTCGACCAGGAGGAATACCCTGGATGAGTCACCGAAGACGATGACGTCATACCTTTTTCTCGACGACGAGAGCGGAATCCCGATGCCCCAGAAAGAAGCCTCCTTACCCACCTACTCACCGGAGGAGGAGAAGCGGATCATCCGTAACGCCGACGGCGTCCCCGTCGGCATACGTCCTGACAATCGATGGACACCCGCACGGATCGCCACCTGGGTGGTCATCACCGCCCTGGGCGTCCTGGGCTGGTGGATGCTGGCGATTGTGCGCGGCGAGCACGTCAACACCATCTGGTTCGTGGTCACCGCCGTGTGCACCTACGCGATCGGATACCGCTTCTACGCCCTCTACATCCAACGGCGCATCATGCGCCCCGACGACACCAACGCCACCCCGGCCGAGCGCATCAACAACGGGCGCGACTTCGACCCCACTCACCGCGTCGTCCTCTACGGCCACCACTTCGCAGCCATCGCCGGCGCCGGCCCACTGGTCGGCCCGGTCCTGGCCGCCCAGATGGGCTACCTGCCCGGCACCCTGTGGATCATCATCGGCGTGCTCGTGGCCGGCGCCGTCCAGGACATGCTCGTCCTGTTCTTCTCCATGCGCCGCGGCGGGCGCTCACTGGGTCAGATGGCCACCGACGAGATCGGCAAGATCGGCGGCATCGTGGCAACCGTCGTCGTCTTCGTCATGCTCATGATCGTCCTGGCGGTCCTGGCCATGGTCTGCGTCAACGCGCTGGCCGCCTCCCCTTGGGGCGTCTTCTCGGTGGGCATGACGATCCCGATCGCCATCGGGATGGGCCTGTGGCTGCGCTTCGTTCAGCCCGGCAAGATCACCCAGGTCTCCTTCGTCGGCTTCGGCCTGCTCATCGCCGTCATCATCGGCGGGCGCTGGGTGGCCGAGTCCTCCTTCGGCCACTACCTGCACCTGTCCCCCACCGCCCTGGTGTGGGCCATGATCATCTACGGCTTCCTGGCCGCGGTCCTGCCCGTGTGGGTCCTGCTCACCCCGCGCGACTACCTGTCGACCTTCATGAAGGTCGGCACCATCACGATCCTGGCGTTGGGAATCATCATCGTGCGCCCGCTGGTGGAGATGGCCGCCGTCACCGAGTTCGCCTTCAACACCGACGGCCCGGTCTTCGCCGGTACCCTCTTCCCCTTCCTGTTCATCACCATCGCCTGCGGCGCCCTGTCCGGCATGCACGCCATGGTCTCCTCGGGCACCAGCCCGAAGATGGTGGAGAAGGAGACCCAGGTCCGCATGATCGGCTACGGCGGCATGCTCATGGAGTCCTTCGTGGCCATCATGGCGCTGGCAGCCGCGGTCTCCCTGAGCCCGGGCATCTACTTCTCCATGAACACCTCGACGGCGACCATGAACAAGATCGCCGGCCCCGAGACGGTCGCCTCCGCCCCCTGCAAGACCACCGACGACCCCGAGCACCACTGCGAGAAGCTCGCCGAGGCCGCCGTGGCCAAGCTCGGCGTCACCGACGCCCAGGGCCGCAAGCTCAACCCCGAGTGGGACTCCTGGGACGATCAGGGCAACCCCAAGACCTACACGGGCGCCGAGGCCCTGGAGCGCCTGGCCAGCGACGTCGGCGAACCCAACGTCGTCTCGCGCACCGGTGGCGCCCCCACCCTGTCGGTGGGCATCGCCCACATCCTCCACCAGATCGGCGGCGGGCGCGCCATGATGGGCTTCTGGTACCACTTCGCCATCATGTTCGAGGCCCTGTTCATCCTCTCGGCCGTCGACGCCGTCACCCGCGTGGCTCGCTTCCAGCTCTCCGACGCGCTGGGCAACGCCTTCCCCAAGTTCAAGGACCCGTCCTGGCACGCGGGCGCCTGGGGGACCACGGCCGTCGTCGTCGCCTCCTGGGGAGCCCTGCTCCTCATGGGGGTCACCGACCCGCGCGGCGGCATCCAGACGCTGTACCCGTTGTTCGGCATCGCCAACCAGCTCATCGCGGCCGTGGCCCTGCTGGTGGTCACCGTCATGGTGGTGCGCAAGGGTTACACGAAGTGGGTGTGGATCCCCGCGATCCCGCTGGTGTTCGACACGGCCGTCACCTTCACGGCCTCGTGGCAGAAGATCTTCTCCACCGACCCGCTCGTGGGCTACTTCCAGCAGCATCGCGAGGCCGTCGCCAAGCTGGGCACGCTCACCGACCCGACCAAGATCGAGGAGACCCGGGCCATCGTGCGCAACACGATGATCCAGGGGACGCTGTCGATCGTCTTCCTGGTCATGGTCGCCTTCGTCATGGTCTGCGGCCTCATCCGCATCATCCAGACGATCCGCAACCGGGACACGACGACGTCGGAGGACCCGTACCAGGAGTCCAACTTCTACGCGCCCGAGACGATGATCGCCTCCTCGCTCATGAAGAAGGTCTCTCAGGAGTACGAGCAGGTGGGCGACCCCGCCCTCATCCCCCACAAGGCCCACGCGGAGAAGTCATGACGCAGACCCCTTCGACAGCACAGGCGGCAGGGCGGGCGGGCACCCGCCGTCGGGTGCGCCAGGCCCTGACCCAGGCTCGCACCCTGTGGCGGGACATGACTGGGGAGTCGGCCTACGACCGCTACCTGGAGCGCTACGCCCGCGAGCACGCCGACTGCCCGAACCGCCCCGGCGGTGCCCACGGGCCAGGGCATGGGTCGGCGCAGGAGCCGGGGCACGGCCCCATGAGCGAGCGCGAGTTCTGGCGCGCCCGGGCCAGACAGGCCGAGACGGAGATCAACGCCAGCTGCTGCTGATCCCCGAACACACCTCCGTACTCTGATCGTTACCGCCCGCCTTCCGGGGTCCTCCGGGGGCGGGCGGTAGCGTCGTGAGCGTGCCCACCCAGCAACCCACCCCCCAAGCCCTGACCTCCACCGACGCCGACAGCACCCACCCCACCAACAGCCCTGACAGCCCTGACAACTCTGACAACTCTGACAACACTGTCACCCCCGCCGTCACCACCCACGAGCGGATCGCCCGCGTGGCCGCTGTCATCTTCCTGGTCATCATCTGCGTGGCGGTCGTGTGGCCCTCCGGACGCGAGGTCGCCGAGCTCAAGGACTCGCTGGGGCCGGCCTTCCTCAGCCAGGAGGGCAAGGACGTCGTCCTCAACCTGGTCATGCTGGCACCGGCCACCTTCTGCACCGTCGCGGGCTGGCGGGACGTCCCCTGGTGGATGTGGGCGCTGGCGGGCTGCGTCGTCGGGCTGAGCGCCGAGGTCCTTCAGAGCCTCCTGCCGATGCTGGAGCGGCGGCCCTCACTGGCCAATGTCGGACAGAACGCCGTCGGTGCCTGGGCGGGCGCCCTGGCCGCCTGGTACCTGCTGCGCCGCCTGCACCCCCGGCCCGCCTCGGCCTGACCCGTACCGGAGCCGACGACCCGCCGACGGCGCTGACCGCCCTGCAGAGAGCAGTAAAGAGCAACAGAGAGCGACAAAGTAAGTAACCGGGAACGGGCATAGCGAAAGGCCCGGACCTTGAAGGTCCGGGCCTTTCCGTTCTGTGCGCGGGGGGGGACTCGAACCCCCATGATCGTAAGATCACACGGACCTGAACCGTGCGCGTCTACCAATTCCGCCACTCGCGCGAGAAGCGAGCATGAGACTAGCCCGCCGACCCCGCCGACGTCCAATCCTCACCCCCGCATTCGGCCGTGAGACCGCTCACGACACAATTACCTCACACAGACGGGGCCGTCTTCCCTGCGATGGCTTCGCTACCGTTACGATGGGAACGGTATCGACCTGCACGCAGGTCCGTGCAGGCCCATAGCGAGGCGGGGCCGTCCCGCCTCCCGGCTCCATCCCGGGGGCCGCCACACCATATCTGGGGGAGGTACTGTCCATGGGATTCCTGGACAAGTTCGAGAAGGGCGTCGAGAACGTCACGAACCGCGCCATGTCCCGATTCTCGGACGACATCGAGCCCATCGAGATCGCCTCGAAGCTCCGCGAGACCATGGACAAGCGTGCCGCGTCCTTCGCGCGCGACCGTTCAGTGGTTCCCAACATCTTCCGCATCCACCTCACCCCGCCGAGCATCGAGCGCATCACGGCCTGGGGCCAGGACGAGATGGTGCGTCAGATGGAGGAGGTCGCCACCTCGCACGCCGCCGACCAGGGCTACTCCTTCGTCGGCCCGGTCGAGGTCTCCTTCCTCGTCAACAACAACCCCAACGCTCCGGCCATCGAGATCGAGTCCTCCACGCGGCGCGGCGCCGCCGCTCCGGCCGCCTCCGCCTCCGCCACCCCGGCGCACCCGATCGTCGACATCAACGGCCAGCGCTACCTGCTCACGGGCCCGGTCACCGTCATCGGGCGCGGCTCGGAGGCGGACATCATTGTCGATGACTCCGGCGTCTCACGCCGTCACCTGGAGATCCGTCTGACGCACGGCAACGCCATCGCCAGTGACCTGGGCTCGACCAACGGCACCTTCGTCGAGGGTCAGCGAGTCGATGCCGTCACACTCGTGGACGGCAACACCCTCACTATCGGGCGCACCCAGATCCTGTTCTGGGACGGCACCCAGAACAGCGGAGTCAACGGGTGAGCGCACTCGCCTTCACGATCCTGCGGCTGGGCTACCTGGTCCTGCTGTGGTTCTTCCTGTACCTCATCGTGCGCGTCATGCGGCGCGACATGGCCGACTCCCCCGCCGCCGGCCCCTCGCGCCGGCGTTCCGCGGGCGGCTCCGAGCAGCCCCCGGGTCCTCCCCCCAGGGGCCGACGCCGTAGCGCCACCCGCCTGGTCATCACCGAGGGTCCCCTGGCCGGCTCGACCGTGCCCCTGAGCCCCTCGTCGATCATTATCGGCCGTTCTCCCTCGTGCACCCTGGTCCTCGACGACTCCTACGCCTCATCGCGCCACGCCCGCGTCTTCCCCAAGGACGGCGCCTGGTGGCTGGAGGACCTCGGCTCTACCAACGGAACCATGATGGACGGCCGCCCCGTGCACGGCGCCGTGGAGCTCCCCATGAACATTCCTGTCAGAATCGGCCAAACGACGCTGGAGCTGCGCTCATGACCATCTCCCTGCGCTTCGCCGCGCGCTCCGACGTCGGCCTGGTCCGCCAGTCCAACCAGGACTCGGGCTACGCCGGCCCCCACCTGTGCCTCCTGTGCGACGGGATGGGCGGGCCCGCGGGCGGAGACATCGCCTCAGCGGTCGCCATCGAGCACCTCATGCCCCTGGACGCCGACTCCCACCAGGCCGGCGAGCTGCTGGGCCTCATGCGCGACGCCGTCCAGGCCGCCCACACCGAGCTCGTCACCCTGTCCTCCCAGGACCCCGACCTCGCCGGTCTGGGCACCACCTGCATCGGCGTCATGCGCAGCGGCAACAAGCTCGCCATGGTCCACGTGGGCGACTCACGCGCCTACATGCTGCGCGACGGCACCCTCACCCAGGTCACCACCGACCACACCTTCGTGGAGTACCTCGTGGAGACCGGACGCCTCACCCGGGACCAGGCCCGCCAGCACCCTCAGCGCTCCGTCCTCCTGCGCGTCCTGGGCGACACCGAGGGCGAGGTCCAACTCGACGAGTCGATCCGCGAGGCGGTCCCCGGCGACCGCTGGCTGCTGTGCTCCGACGGCCTGAGCGGCCCGGTGACCGCCGAGACCATCGGCGAGGTCCTGGCCGGCGTCGCCGACCCGGGTCAGGCCGCCGACCAGCTCGTCGACCTGGCCCTGCGCGCCGGTGGGCCGGACAACGTGACCGCCGTCGTCTTCGACGTCGTCAAGGACGATCCCGAGCCGCAGACCGTCCCGCAGGTCGTGGGCAGTGCCGCCACCGAGCGCCTGGCTCAGGAGCGTGCGGCGGCCGCCAACCGCAAGGCCGACGGCGAGGCGGGGACCAAGGACTCCGAGGAGGCCAGCCCCGCCGCCAAGGCCGCGGCCCTCATGGCCACCCTGGAGGAACGGCCCGACTCCACCTCCAAGAAGGACTCCTCCGACGTCGATGAGGCCATTGCCGTCGAGGCCGCCACCCAGCAGAAGGCCCGGCGCCGTCACCGCCGTCGGGTCCTCGTGGGCAGCATCGTCCTGCTCGCCACGCTCGTCGGCGCCAGCGCCCTGTTCTACCGCTGGACCCAGACCCGCTACTACGTCTCCACCTATGACGGCCAGGTCGCCATCTACCAGGGGATCCCGCAGTCGATCGGCCCCCTCAAGCTCAGCCACTCGGTCAAGACCTACGCGGACCTGCCGGTGGAGAAGCTCGACAACAACATTCGCGAGCGCCTGGAGGCCACCGTCACCCAGAAGTCGATGAGCGAGGCGCAGACCTACGTCGACAAGACCGTCCGCTCCTACCTCAAGCCGGCCCGCTCCCCGCAAGGCTCATCGGACTCAACGGCCACGCCCTCCCCCTCCGCATCTCCGAAACCGACGTCCACTCCCTCATCGAAGACGCCTGCTCAACCGGCTCAGCCCGATCAGGCCGAGCAGGAGGGCTGAGATGACTGCTGCTCCAGGCCCCATGGGCGCCCCCGCAGGCGTAGCGACGATCCAACCCGCCGGCACCGCGAGGCACTCGGGCCGGTGGGCGGAGGCGGCGCTGCTCGGCGTGGCCCTGGTCCTCGGCCTGGGCGGCTTCGTGCTCACCGCGCTCAACCGCACCGGCTCCTCCCCCGCGCAGACCGTCATGCTGGGAGGCGCCTTCCTCGGCCTGACCGTCCTCATGCACCTGTGGGTGCGCTACACCGCCCCCTGGGCCGACCCGGTCCTCCTGCCGGCAGCGGTGGCGCTCAATGGGATCGGCCTGGCCATGATCCAGCGCCTGGACCTGGCCTACGAGGTCAACGAGCAGTGGCAGTTCTACGTCGGCGCCAAGCAGCTGATCTGGACGCTGCTGGGTGTCATCCTCTTCTGCGCCGTGCTCTTCCTGCTGCGCGACTACCGGCGCCTGAGGCGCTGGGACCGTTGGGCCATGTGGTCCGGCCTGGTCTTCCTCGTCCTGCCCTTCCTGCCCTTCATCGGTCAGAGCATCAACGGCGCCCGCATCTGGATCCGGATCGGCCCCATGAGCTTCCAGCCGGCCGAGCTCTCCAAGGTGCTGCTGGCGGTCTTCTTCGCCTCCTACCTGGTGGCCAACCGGGACAACCTGGCTCTGGCGGGCCGCAAGGTGCTGTGGATGAGCCTGCCGCGCGCCCGCCACCTGGGCCCCCTGTTCATCGTGTGGGGCGTGAGCATCTGCGTCCTGGTCCTCCAGAAGGACCTGGGCTCCTCGGTCCTGCTGTTCGGCCTGTTCGTCGTCGTCCTGTACGTGGCCACCGACCGCCCCTCCTGGCTGCTCATCGGAGCGGCCCTGTTCCTCCCGGCGGCCTGGTTCGCGGCCACGCACCTCCATCACGTCCAGCAGCGCATCAACGGCTGGCTCCACGCCACCGACAACGCCGTCTACAACGCCGCCGGCGGCTCCTGGCAGCTGCTGACGGGCATGTTCGGCATGTCCACCGGCGGACTCATGGGGGCCGGATGGGGCAAGGGGTCACCGACTCTCGTCACCTTCGCCAACTCCGACTTCATCTTCGCCTCGCTGGGCGAGGAGCTGGGCCTGACCGGCACGCTGGCCATCCTCATGCTCTACCTCGTCCTCATCCAGAGGGGGCTGCGTACTGCCGTCTCCCTGCGCGACGGCTTCGGCAAGCTCCTGGCAGTGGGCCTGTCCTTCGCCATCGCCCTGCAGATCTTCGTGGTCATCGGTGGCGTCACCCGGCTGATCCCGCTGACCGGGCTCACTCTGCCCTTCCTGGCCTACGGCGGCTCCTCACTCCTCGCCAACTGGGTCATCCTGGCCCTCCTGCTGCGCCTGTCCGACGCCGCCCGCCGTCCGGCCACCCACGCACCGCGGATCATCGACACGGCCGAGCTGCCGGTCTCCCTGCGTCGTCGGGTGCAGGACGCCGGCGCAGACGAGCCGGCCGAGGAGACGGTCGGCAGCAGCCCCTCCCAAGCCGCCTCTCCAGCCTCTGCCAGCTATGTCGACGACCAGCGAGCCGGTCAGCCCGAAGCCGGAGGCTACGGGCCCCCCTCCGCGGCGCCCGGCAACCCGACGAACGACGCGACCCCCACGGTCTTCGTCAGCCAGGAGGCACCGCCTCCGCCGCACACCGCACCGGACGGAGAGACACTGCGCTCATCGCGGGCCCCGGGTTTCAGTGACGACAGCGACAGGAGGCAGCAGCCATGAACCGACAGATCCGGCAGGTCGCCTTCCTGGTCCTGGTCATGTTCTCCGCTCTGGCCCTGTCCGTCACCAGCGTCCAGGGCCTGGCTCGCCCCGCCATCTGGGAACCACTGTCCGCCAACGGAGCCCTCACCTCCGACGCACGCAACTCGCGCACCGTCAGCCGGGAGTTCGGGACCGACCGCGGCCCGATCCTGCTGGCCGGTGGCACCACCATCGCCAGCACCCAGAAGTCCGACGACGGCCAGGGCTCCCAGAACTACCAGCGCGTCTACGCCAATGGCCCGCTCTACGCCCCGGTGACCGGCTACTTCTCGCCCGCCTTCGCCTCGATGACAGGCCTGGAGCGGGAGGAGAACTCCGTGCTCAACGGGGACGACCCCTCCTTGTTCTCCTCGCGGATCAAGACCCTGGTGACCGGCGGATCGCAGAAGGGCGGGGCCGTTGAGCTGACCATCAACCCCGAGATCCAGCAGGCGGCCTACGAGGCCCTGGGCAACCGTGAGGGCGCCGTCGTCGCTCTGGATCCCAGCACCGGGGCCATCCTCGCCCTGGTCTCCTCGCCCTCCTACGACCCCTCGGCGTTCGCCTCCCAGGATGCCAATGCCGCCATCGAGGCGAGCAAGGCCCTCAGCGAGGACTCCTCCCGGCCACTGGACAACCGGGCCATCGCCGGCAACCGCTACCCGCCGGGATCGACCTTCAAGATCATCACCACGGCGGCGGCGCTGCGCACCGGCAAGATCACGACGGAGTCCGAGGTCGACGCCCCCGACACCATCACCCTGCCGGGTACCAGCCACTCCCTGGAGAACTACGGCGGGGAGTCCTGCGGCGGTGGCCGGACGAGCTTCTCCCACGCCTTCGCCGAGTCCTGCAACACCCCCTTCGCCCGGCTGGCGATGGACGTCGGTGAGAAGGAGCTGTCCAAGGAGGCCAGTAACTGGGGCTTCGGCTCGGATCTGTCCATTCCGCTGAAGGTCACCCCCTCGGTCTTCCCAGACAACGACTCCCAGGCGCAGACGGCCATGGCGGGCATCGGCCAGGCCTCCGTGCAGGCGACCCCGCTCATGATGGCGACGGTGGCGGCCACCGTGGCCAACGACGGCGAGCAGATGACCCCCTACCTGGTCTCGCGGACCCTCGACCCGGACCTCAACGAGGTCAGCACCACCTCCAAGAAGGTGGCCCGCACCCCGATCGACTCCGCCACCGCCAAGTCCCTGTCCTCTCTCATGCAGACCGCCGTCGCCGAGGGCACGGGCACCAGCGCCCAGGTCGCCGGGGTCCAGGTGGCCGGCAAGACCGGTACCGCGGAGACCGGTACGGACAGCGGCCCAACCACCTGGTTCGTGGGCTTCGCCGGAACAGACATCAACAAGCCCCAGATCGCGCTCGCCGTCGTGCTCGACGGCAATGCCGAGACCGAGGACGGCGCCACCGGCGGCAAGATCGCCGGCCCCATCGCGGCTCAGGTCATCGATGCGGCGGTGGACCAGTGAAGCCAGTCGCAGGACTCCAGCTCCAGGGCCGCTACGAGCTCGTGGAGCAGATCGCCCTGGGTGGCATGGGGCAGGTGTGGCGTGCCACCGACCTGCGCTCGGGTCGGGCGGTGGCGGCCAAGATCCTGCGTCCCGAGCTGACCGGGGACGAGATCTTCCTGTCCCGTCTGCGCGCGGAGGCCAAGAACTCTCAGGGTCTGCGTCACCCCAACCTCGCCGTCGTCCTGGACTCCGGTGAGAAGGACGGCACCGGCTGGCTCATCATGGAGCTCGTCCAGGGCCGCGCCCTGTCCGACATCATCGCCGAGAAGGGCACCTTGTCCCCCGCCGAGATCCTGCCGATCCTGGCCCAGGTGGCCCGGGCCCTCCAGGTCGTCCACGACTCCGGCGTCGTCCACCGCGACGTCAAGCCCTCCAACATCCTCATCAACCGCGAGGGGCTGGCCAAGCTCACCGACTTCGGCATCTCCACCGGCATCAACCAGCGCCCGCTGACGGCCTCCGGCATGGTCATGGGCACCGCCCAGTACCTCGCCCCCGAGCAGGCCATGGGCAACATGGCCACCCCGGCCGGCGACCTCTACGGGCTGGGCATCATCGCCTACGAGGCCCTGGTGGGACGCCGTCCTTTCAGCGGCGCCACCCAGGTGGACATCGCCTTCGCCCACGTCAATGAGCAGGTGCCGGCCCTTCCCGACGCCGTCCCGCCGCAGGTGCGTGACATCGTCCTCAAGCTGCTCTCCAAGAAGCCGGCCGACCGCCCGCGCTCAGCACGCGAGGTGGCCCGCGCCCTGGATCGGGCAGTCGTGAACCTGCCCACGGACGCCTGGGACCCCCGCGAGGCGCTCAGCTGGGAGTCCACCGGCCGCCGTGGCCCGCAGACCCGTGAGCTGCCGCAGCCGACCACGGTGCGTCCCGGCCGTCACGCGGCCCAGGAGCCGACGCCGTCGCGCACCGCCCGGCACGCCTCCGGACGCTCCTTCCTCGGCCTCAATCTGCTAACCCTGAGAGTCATCATCCCCGCACTCGCCCTCATCACCCTGCACAGCACGGGTACGCTTGCCCATGCGCATCAGGTCATGCCAGCCTTGATGCTGAGCATCCCTGTCAAGGAGGTACTGTGACCAGTCAGTTCCCCCAGGTCCTCGCGGGCCGTTACGAGATCCGCGACCTCATCGGACGTGGTGGTATGGCAGAGGTGCACCTCGGCTACGACACCCGCCTGTCGCGGGTCGTGGCCATCAAGCTGTTGCGTTCAGACATCGCCGGCGACCCAACCTTCCAGGCCCGTTTCCGCCGCGAGGCCCAGTCGGCGGCGGCACTCAATCACCCCGCCGTCGTCGCCGTCTACGACTCCGGCGAGGAGGAGCTGCTTCAGCCCGGCGGCGCCAGCCGTACCGTGCCCTACATCGTCATGGAGTACGTCGAGGGGCACACCGTGCGCGAGCTCCTCAGCGAGGGCGAGGCCGTCCCGATCCCGGAGGCCGTGGAGATCGTCTCCGGCGTCCTGGACGCGTTGGAGTACTCCCACCGGGTGGGGATCGTCCACCGCGACATCAAGCCCGGAAACATCATGCTGACCTCCACCGGTGCGGTGAAGGTCATGGACTTCGGCATCGCAAGGGCCATTGAGGACTCCGCCTCCACGGTGACCCAGACCCACACCGTGGTGGGCACCGCCCAGTACCTCTCGCCGGAGCAGGCCCGTGGTGAGTCCGTCGACGCCCGCTCGGACCTGTACTCCACCGGCTGCCTCCTCTACGAGCTCCTCACCGGTCAGCCCCCCTTCCAGGGCGACTCCGCGGTGGCCATCGCCTATCAGCACGTGCGCGAGATTCCCAAACGGCCCTCCTCGCTGGCCGCCGACGTCCCCGAGTCCCTGGACCGGGTCATCCTCAAGTCGCTGGCCAAGAGCCGCGATGACCGCTACCAGGACGCCGCCCATATGCGCGCCGACCTGCAGGCGGCCGCTCGGGGCATGTCCGTGGCCGCGCCGGCCGCCGACTCCTGGTCCCCGGCCACCTCGGTCATGGCCTCACCGGCCGCCGAGCCGGTTCAGCCCACCTCCGCCTTCGCCCAGGTGCCCTCCGGGTCCTCTCCGATACAGGCGGCCAAGGAGGCCGAGGAGCCCGAGGAGAAGCCCAAGAGCCACGCCTGGGTCTGGATCCTCGTGTTCCTGCTGTTCATGGCCCTGGCCGTCGTCGCCGGGCTGTGGGCCTCCGGAGCCTTCGACTCTCACCCGACCCCGACGCCGAGTGCGACCGTCAGCAAGGTGGATGTCCCCGACGTCGCCGGCCAGGATGAGGACTCGGCCAAGAAGACCGTCGAGGACGCCGGCCTGAAGTTCGCCAAGGATGAGGTCGCCAACGACACCGTCAGCGCAGGCCTGGCCGTCTCCTCCGACCCGTCGAAGGGCACGAAGGTCGATCCGGGCACCACCGTCACCGTCCACTTCTCCACCGGATCGGCCACGGTCAAGGTGCCCGACTTGGAGGGCAAGACCCAGGAGGACGCCCGCAAGGCCCTCAAAGAGGCGGGGCTCGAGGGTGGCAACACCACCCTGGAGGACTCCTCCAGCGTCGCGAAGGACCGGGTCATCTACACCGATCCATCGGCGGGGACCTCCGTTGAGCGCGGCACCACGGTGAACCTGGTGCTCTCCACCGGCAATACCTCCGTCCCCGACATCAGCGGCCAGGACGAGGCCACGGCGAAGAAGACCATCGAGGACGCCGGCCTGAAGTTCAAGCGCGGCGACGACGTCACCTCCACCGAGGTCGAGCAGGGCAAGGCCGTCTCCTCCGACCCGGCCTCGGGCTCCAGCGCCTCAGCGGGAGACACGATCACCGTGCACTTCTCCAGCGGGGCCGGGGCCACGCCGACGCCGAGCAGCATGGTGACGGTGCCCAAGGACCTCAACGGGAAGACTGCCGATGAAGCGGCTGCCGAGCTGCAGAAGCTCGGTCTCAACGTTACCCAGGATCAGAAGGCCTCCAAGGACGTGGACGCCGGTAAGGTCATTGGCACTGATCCGAAGGCTGGCACTCAGGTGCCCGCCGGTTCCACCGTCAACCTCACGGTCTCCACTGGTAATAAGGACAGCGGGGACAACAACAACCAACAGCAACCAGCCAACCCCAATCCCGGCGGTGGCGGGAACAACGCCGGCGGCAACAACTGATCACCCGAGAGGCCATGGTGCCGGACTCGAGCTGATCCCCTCGTTCAGATGACTGGCCCCTGAGACACCACGGTCTCAGGGGCCGGTCGCGTCCCTGTCACCCCAGCAGGCCGGCGCGCTCGGCGAGGACCGCCAGGTGCACCCGGTTGCGGGCCCCCACCCGGTCCTGGGCGCTGTGCAGGTGGGTCTTGACGGTGGAGGTCGAGATGTACAGCCGGGTAGCGATCTCCTCGGTGGTCAGTCCCTCGGCCGCCGCCGCGATGACATCGAGCTCGCGCCGGCTGAGCCCGGCCGCGGCCTGCCGGGCCTGCGCCACGGCGCGCTGACGCTCCTCGGCGCGAGCGTCATAGGCCGCCACCACCGGGGCCGCGACCGCCGGCTGAGAGCGCACGTAGCGCAACAGCTCGGCCAGTGCGCCCGGGGACAGGACGGACTCGCCCATCATGACCCGGCGCAGTCCGGCGTCGAGCTCCTCGGAGGCCGAGTACTTGAGCAGGTAGCCCACCGCACCGGCCTCAATGACCCGCACGACGGCGTCATCGACGTCCCAGGTGGTCAGAGCCACGACATGAGGATGACGCGGAGCCGCACAGATCTGGCGCGTCGCCTCAATCCCGTCCATGACAGGCATCCCGAGGTCCATGAGCACGATATCGGCCTCAACCCGTTCAACGGCCTCGATCGCCTGGCGACCGTCACCGGCCTCGGCGACCACCGCGTAGTCCTCACGCGGCCGCAGAAGCGGTTTGATGGCGGCGCGGGTGAGCGGGTCGTCGTCGACGAGGATGATGCGCACAGGGGAGGACGGTGAGGGGACCGGGGCGGCGGAGGGGTCGGGCACGGGGCCAGCCTAGGTGCGTGCGCCGACACGATCACCGTCCCAACGGCCCAGACGCACGAGGATTCTTCAGGTCGAGTGCCCAGTGCCCTGATCCATATCTCCCGGGGCTCGGCCCGGTCAGCGGCCAGCCGGGGACGAGTCCACCGAGCGCCACGGCAGGTGCGCGCTCACCACGAACCTGCCGTGGCCGTCGGGGCCGGCACGGAAGGTGCCGCCGCAAATCTCCGCCCGCCGAGCCATGCCGCGCAGGCCCGAGCCGCCCTGGGTGTCACCGGCCACGGCACCGACTCCCGAGCCCGCTCCTGGTCCCCAGCCGGAGCCGACGACCTGAGGCGCCTCACAGGCCTCCTCACCATGCGCACCGGCTTCGGGCGTCGGCTTCTGGCGGGGGATCCGGTTGGAACAGGTGATGTCGATGCCGGCCTCCGGCCCGCCCTCGACCCTCAGCTGGACGCTCATGCCGGGCGAGTGCTTGCGGGCGTTGGTCAGGGACTCCTGGACGATCCGATAGACGGCGCGGGAGAGCACCTCGTCGGCCTCCGCGGCCCGATCGAGGTAGATCGACGAGCTCAGCGGCTGGCTGGCGGCGAGCACCCCGTCGACAACCTCCTTGAGGTCCTCCAGACGCGGGGCGGGCTCGGCCGCACCCACCGGTTCGCGCAGGACCGCCAGCAGAGAGCGCAGATCCTTCATGGCCCCCTGGGCCTCCTCCCGCACGCGCTGGGCGGCGGCCTGAGGACTCTCCTCATCCGCAGGGTCGGCGGAGCCCACGGCACCCTGGGAGTCCGGCGTCGCCAGCACCCCTTGCTCAAGGGCGGCGGCGTGGAGGGCAAGCAGCGACAGGCGGTGGCCGAGCCCGTCGTGCACCTCACGGGCCACCCGCTCGCGCTCGGCCTGCAGGCTCACGGTGTCCGCCAGGCGGGTCGAGGTTTGTGCCTGCTCCTCAGCGGTGCGCTCGGCGCGGGCCGATGCGGCAGCGGCCTCGTGGGCCCGACGTCGCGCCTCCTTCTCCCCGTCACGTGCGCGCAGCCACAGCCCGACGGCGATAGGCAGGGCCATGACCACCATCGCGAGGAACAGCACCTGCAGCGCCGACACATGGGTCACGGCATCGGGATCAGGTGATCCCGAGGCGATCTTCCCAATCATTGAGTTCCCAGTGGATCCATAGCTCGCGTCGCGGAAGAGCGCCACCAGGGTACCGACGGTGAGCAGGGCACCCGCGGCCCACGGGACTGGGTCTCGCAGGGACCGGGACCGGCGCACCACGGTGGTGAAGGCGATGAGTCCTACCGTGGTGTCCAAGAAGAGCGCAATGCCCGAGAGCGCCGAGGCGACCGTGATCGGTACCGGCCAGCGCCGACGCAGGAAGACGGCGACGAGGAGCACCAGCCCCATCAGGACCGCGGCAAACTCGAGCAGCACATTACCCGTCTGCTTGAGCGCCTGCTCATGACCGAAGTGCGACCCCAGCGCGATGAGGGAGTTCAGGAGGCACAGGACGAACAGTCCCAGGGAGCGCAGGACCGCGAGAGTGACCTCGAGAGTGCGGCGTTGCGACGGGGACAGGGATTCCTTGAACGACGGAGCTGGTCTCGCAGGGGTGAGCGGTGCAGGACCGTAGGGAGCCGCAGCCATCGGGGGGCGGAGGTGCGGGACCGCCCCCGCAGAAGCGGCGGGAGGAGTGGGATAAGCAGGATACGAGGGTGGCATGGGGTATCCCGAGTACCCCTGATACCCCGGGTGGGTGGGATAGGGAGAGTAGGCGGGCCGGCTCTGCGGGCCCGGCGTCCTGGAGGTGGGCGCCGCCCGGCCAACGCCGGCGACACCGCTCCACCCCGGCACGGGCGGTGTGCCGGGTGCAGGAGCGGACGGGTGGCCGGGGACTGACATGTGCTCACTGTAGAGCCGGGCACTGACACGCATAGTCACCCGATAGGACACGATTCCGGACGATCGAGCACCCGACTCGTCGTCCTTTCGGACAGTCCCGACAAGCACCCTTTTGGACAGCCGTCTCGGACTCATCGGTCGATGTGCCCACTGCGCAGCCGGGGCCATCGTTGTTCCCGTCAGCTGATCCCGTCGGCTCAAGCCATGACTCGTATCCCGGTCGGCGCCGCCGCTTCCGGTTCAGCACCTCACCGCCTACATCTCGAAGGACCCATCATGACCAACCCGGCCAACCCAGTCCCGCCCTCACCCGTCGGCAGCCCCGCCCCGGGATACCCTTGGCCACCGGCAGCCATGCCTGCCCCTGAGCCGAAACGCTCCTGGTTCGCCCGCCACAAGATCCTCACCGGTATTGGCGCCTTGGTCGCCGTCGGCATCGTCGCCTCCGCACTCAACGGCGGCGGAGGCACGGGGGAGTCCAGCGCCGCCGCCTCGCCCGCCGCCCAGTCCACCACCCAGTCCGTCGCCAGCGCGGCCCCCCAGGAGACTGCCGGACAGGATGCCGCCCCTGCACCCTCCCCCGAGCAGACGACTCAGGCCGACGACACGGGCAAGACGGATGCCGGCAAGACCGACTCCGGCCTGAGCTTCCCCGGGAAGCAGTCGGGAGACGTCGTCGGAAAGGCCGGTGACACGATCGACGACGACGGCGTCAAGGTGACCGCCACGACCGTGGCCGCGGGCGACGCCACCCTGGGCCCCACCGCCTGCTCGACCATCACGATCACCAACGGTTCCAAGAACAACCTGGACGTCAACGCCCTGGACTTCACCTTGCAGAACCCGGCCGGGGCGATCAGCAACAGCGGCTTCCTGGGGTCGAGCAACCACCTGTCTTCCTCCACGCTCATCGCGGGCGGCTCGGTCAGCGGCGATGTCTGCTTCGATACCGACGTGTCGGCCGGCGGTCAGTACGTGCTGCTCTACAAGCCCACGCTCTCGTTGTTCGGGCACCGCCGGGCCTGGGTCAACAACCTCTGACCCACAACTGGTCGGGCACATCCTGCGCGTGCGGGGACAGGAGCTCCTGTCCCCGCACGCGTCGTTCGTCCCGGCCGTACAGGTTCGTCCCCGGCCGAGAAAGCAGGCCGCTCAGATGCCGCGAGCGGACAGGACGCCGTCGATCGCGCGCAGCTCCTCGAGGACCCTGGGCTCGATGTCACCCTCGACGTCGACCAGCGTCACCGCCAGCTCGCCGCGCGACTTGTTGAGCAGGTTGGCGATGTTCTGCCCGTGCTGGGCCACGATCGTGGAGACCTGGCCGACCATGTTGGGCACGTTGCGGTTGACGATGACGAGCCGGTGCGTGTCCTCCTGCCGCGCCATGACGGCCTCGGGGAAGTTCACGGAGTTGTGCACCTGGCCGTCCTCGAGGAAGCCGCGCAGGGAGTCGGCGGCCATGATGGCGCAGTTGCGCTCGGCCTCCTTGGTGGAGGCGCCCAGGTGGGGCAGGGAGATGCACTTGGGGTGCTTGTGAACCTGCGTGGAGGGGAAGTCGCACACGTAACCGCGTAGCGTACCCTCGTCCAGGGCGGCCACGACGGCGTCGGTGTCGACGATCTCGTCCCGCGCGAAGTTGAGCAGCACCGCGGTCTCCTTCATGAGGGCCAGGCGCTGGGTGCTCACCAGCCCGCGGGTGGCGGGGATGAGGGGCACGTGGACGGTGAGGATGTCCGCGCGGCGGAAGACCTCCTCCATGGAGTCGGCCCGCTCGACCTCGGCGCTCAGGTGCCAGGCGTGCTCCACGGAGATGCCCGGGTCGAAGCCGACGACGTTGAGGCCCAGCCCCAGGGCCGCGTTGGCCACCTGCACACCGATGGCCCCCAGCCCGATGACGCCGAGGGTGCGGCCGGGCAGCTCGAAGCCGACGAACTGCTTCTTACCGGCCTCGACGGCCTTGGCGATCTCGGCGTCGTCGCCCTCCAGGGTGTGGGCGAAGCGGGCCGCCGGGATGAGGTTGCGCGAGGCGATGAACAGGCCCGCCAGAACCAGCTCCTTGACGGCGTTGGCGTTGGCGCCGGGGGTGTTGAACACGGGCACGCCGCGCTCGGTGAGCCTGTCCACCGGGATGTTGTTCGTGCCGGCGCCGGCGCGGGCCACGGCCAGGACCGAATCCTCGATGGGGGTGTCGTGGAGCTTGGCCGAGCGCACCAGGAGGGCGTCGGGCTCCTCCACGGATCCGCCAACCTCGTAGAGATCGTCGGGCAGGCGGGACAGGCCCGCCCCGGAGATGGCGTTGAGAGTACGGATGCGGAACTTGCGGTCAGCGCTGCTGGTGGTCACGGAGGTACTTTCTTCAGAACGGTCCGAATGGAGGGGCGGTTGCGGCGGGAAGCCGAGCCCAAAGGCCGGCAGGCGGCTCAGGCTCAGGCTCGGTCGGCGAAGTCGGTCATGTAGTCGATGAGGGCGCGCACGCCCTCGATCGGCATGGCGTTGTAGATGGAGGCGCGCATGCCGCCCACGGAGCGGTGGCCCTTGAGGTTGGTCAGGCCCGCGGCCTGGGCACCTGCCAGGAAGTCGGCGTCGAGGGCTGGGTCGGCCAGGGTGAAGGGCACGTTCATCCAGGACCGCGAGCGCTTCTGGACCGGGTTGGCGTAGAAGTCGGAGGAGTCGATGAAGCCGTAGAGGAGCTCGGCCTTGGCGCGGTTGCGCTCGGCCATCGCCTCCAGGCCGCCGCCGTCCTCGATCCAGTGGCCGATGAGCCCCAGCAGGTAGATGGCGAAGGTGGGGGGCGTGTTGAGCATGGAGTCGGCGTCGGCCATCTTCTGGTAGTCCAGGACGGTGGGGGTCACCGGGCGGGCGTGCCCCAGCAGGTCCTCGCGCACGATGACGACGGCCAGGCCCGAGGGGCCCATGTTCTTCTGGGCGCCGGCGTAGATGAGGCCGTAACGGCTGACGTCGATGGGCCGCGAGAGGATCGTGGAGGAGAAGTCGGCCACGAGCGGCACGTCGCCGGCCTCGGGCACGTAGTCGAACTCGACGCCGCCGATAGTCTCGTTGGGCGTGTAGTGCAGGTAGCGGGCGCTCTCGGGCACGGTGAAGGAGCCGGGCTCGGGGGTGGTCGTGTAGGAGGAGGCGGCCTCGTCGGCGGGCACGACGACGTCGAGCTCGTAGGCGCCGGCCTGCTTGATGGCCTTGGCGGACCACTGGCCGGTGTTGAGGTAGGCGACCGTGTCACCGGGGGCGGTCAGGTTGAGGGGGATGCCGGCGAACTGGGCGCTGGCCCCTCCCTGGAGGAAGAGGACGCGGTAGTTCTCAGGGATGGACAGGAGTCGGCGCAAGGTGGCCTCGGCGTCGGCCGCGCAGGCCACGAAGTCGGCTCCACGGTGGGAGACCTCCAGGACGGACATTCCCGATCCTCCCCAGCTGGTGAGCTCGGAGGCGGCCTGCTCGAGGACGGGCAGGGGGAGCTGGGCGGGACCGGCGGAGAAATTGAAGACGCGCACGGAGTCATCATTGCCTCTTATGCGCGCGGCGGCAATCTCGTCCCGCCTGGCGACGATGACACCTCTTCATCCCACCCCGCCTCGGCCGGCCCCGAAGAGCTCCTCAACGTTCTCCCCAGCCGACAACGCCGGCCGACATCGGGCCACAGCCGGAACGAGGCGCAGCACGGCGCGAAATTCTCATGTCCTCTAAAAGTACGGGTGACATAGGCGCTCCGCCCTGTCAACCAAGCACGTTGTCAGCGATAGCACAGGTAGACCGCTCAACTGACCGGTAGGGTTTACCCACACCCAGGTCCCTACCTAACAAGTTTTCATGATCGATTCACAGCACGACGAGACCACTTCGGCAGCAGCTCCCGGCTCCAGCTCGAGGGCCGCAGAGGAGTCGCACGGTCCAGGTTCTGATCGCGAGCCCTCCTTGGGCCGCCAGTTGATCGACCGGCTCCGCAGGGGGCGCAGGCCGCGACTCGGCGCCCTCATTGTGGCGCTCGTCGCCGTCGTGTCCCTGGCCACCGGGTTCCGGGCCTGCAACTGCAACCGGGCCTGGACCGAGGTGCCGGCGGCGGCCACACCGGAGGCCAACCCGCTCAAGGGCATGATGCCCTTCGCGCCGTCGGACGCCTCCTACTCGCCCGGGCTGCCCGAGACGGCCCCGCCCTACACGATGGAGTGGCTGACACTGCCGGTCAGCGACGTCGTCGCCGGGCCCGGCTCCTACTCGTGGGACAAGCTCGAGGCGCACCTCAACGCCATCGCCGCGCGCGGGCACCAGGCGGTGCTGCGTTTCTACGTCGACTACCCCGGTCGCCCCAGCGGCATGCCTGCCTACCTGCTGAGCTCCCATGAGGTCCCGACCCGCGAGTACACGGTCAACGGCAACGCGCCGGGCCAGTCGCTGGCGCCGGACTACAACGACCCCGAGATGATGTCGATGCTCACCGGCTTCATCTCCGCCCTCGGCCAGCAGTACGACGGCGATCCGCGCCTGGCCTTCATCACCCACGGCCTGGTGGGCTTCTGGGGCGAGGGGCACACCTACCCGATGAACGGCAAGGTCTCCGGGGAGAACCCCTCCGGCGAGAACTGGATGCCGTCGACGGCGAACCAGAACACCCTCGTCGACACCTGGGACGGCGCCTTCCAGGTGACGCCGACGCTGGCCCGCTACCCGTCCGCGGAGACGGCCAAGCACAGAGTCGGCTACCACGACGACTCCTTCGGCTACGCGACGATGGACACCGCCGACTGGCACTTCCTGCCCCAGCTGAAGCAGGCCAAGGCGGACCAGGCCTGGCAGCACTACCCGATCGGCGGCGAGATCTACCCCGGTATCCAGGAGTGCTCCGTGCGCAACCCGGGCAGCTGCATGGCCTCGGGCTCCAACGGAGGAACAGTGGACATCAGCGCCTCCATCAAGGCCACGCACGCGAGCTGGCTGGTGGACAACTGGGCCTTCACCACGACGCTCAACGGCACCGAGCGCGAGCGGACCGTGCAGGCCTCCGCCGAGACCGGCTACGATCTGGCGGTGGCGCGCTGGCGGATGCGCAACGGCAAGGTCGAGGTGCAGATCGCCAACAACGGGGTGGCCCCCTTCTACTACAACTGGAACGTGGAGGCGGTGGCCTTCAATACCTCGACCGGTACGGAGGTCGGGCGCACCACGCTCAGTGGCGACCTGCGCAAGATCGAGATCGGCAAGACCCAGACCTTCTCCGGGCAGCTGCCGGACGACCCGGCCGGAGAGAACACGATCCTGGTACGCGTGGTCAACCCGCTGGAGTCGGGCCAGCCGCTGCGCTTCTCCAGCGCTGGCCAGGACCAGACGCTCCCCGGCTACCTCACCCTGGGCCGCACCCCCACCAAGTAGGGCCCCGGCCCGACGACGGCGAAATCCCAACGGAATCTGGCGGGGCTTCGGCCCAGGACCGGCCTCCCCGGCCAGTTCTGCGCCGACAGCTCGCGCACTACTCATCCCGCTGTCGAGTGCGTCGAGGCGCGCGGGACCTACGGCCGGCTGAGGATCGGGTCGTTGACAGCGGTCTGGCGGGGCGCTGGTGTCCATGGCGCTGACATCAACCCCGCACCGGCGTCGCAAGCCGGGAAGGATCCTTGGAATTCCAACGGTTCCCACTGGGCGTGCCGACGGCGGGCTCGTTGATGTCAGCGCCGTGGACACTGGGCTGCTGACGTGCTCGATTCCGCGAGGTCTTGTGAGGTCTTGGTCGTGAGGCTGCGCGCCCTCATCTCCCGCCGCCTGACTCCTGCCCGGCCCCTTCTGGTTCCCACGCTGCCTCCTGGCAGTGGCTCGACGCCCACTAAGCCCTGGGCACCGTCCTCGGACCGCCCCACTCCACGAGGGTGGGGATCTACTGGCCAGGGGTCGTGCGTACTGCACGAACCCACCACCCATGTGGAGTACCCCCACCCCTTTTCCAGTAGCCCCCAACCCTCGTGCAATAGACGTCTTGGCCCGGCTGACCGGGCCCGGGTACCGGGTCAAGTGCAAAGAGGCCACTAACCGGTATCTCCAGTGATGGCGATGGAGTTGACTTGCGAAGCCTCAAGCGAGCGATGCGCACACACAGACCAAACAGATCATGAAGAGGCGACCAAACAGTCGATCAAGCGATCCACCTAGCTTTAACCGACTCCAGCCAGCCGGGGCTCAGCCCCGCCTCACAGAGGGTAGGCCGACGCCTTGCCCTCGATGGCCTCGGTGAGGTCGATCTCGCGCTCGCCCAGGCTGAAGCGGTAGCGGCCCAGGATCTCCAGGGGCTCGTCCTCGGCGGCCAGGTAGGCGCGCACGGCCTCCTTCTCCTCGTCGTCGAGCCAGGTCATCTGGTCCGACAGGCACCGGTAGCGGCTGGCCTCGGCGACATCGCGCAGCCACTGCATCTGGGTGTCATCCAGGAGGTTGCGGCGGTGGCGGAAGAAGACGACGTCGGGGTCGACCCCGATGACCCGGCCCAGCCAGAGCCGGTTGATGCCGGCGTGCAGGGCGTTGTAGGCCTTGGCGTCGGAGAGGTCGTCGGAGGCGTAGTTCTCCCACATGGGGGCCACGTCCGGCCCTACCCTCACCGCGTCGAGCAGCCCAATGGAGGGCATGATGAGCGCCCCGGACCCCAGGAGGAAGGTCTCGTCGCCGGCGGTGTCGCGCACGAGGCGCAGCCCGGTGCGGTAGGCCTCCTCCCGGTCGATCTGGCGGTGCCGGTAGCCGGGGATGGCGGCGGCGTTGATGAAGTCGAGCTTGAGGTAGCTGAAGCCCCACCGGTGGACGATCTTGGCGATGAGCTTGCGCACGTAGGTCTGGGCGGTGGGGTGGGTCGTGTCCAGCGCGTAGTAGCTGCCGCCCCAGTTGGAGCCGGCCACGGCCAGTCCACCGTCGGCGTTGTGGACGAACATCTCCGGGTAGTCGCGCACCGCCCGGGAGCCGGGCAGGGCGATGAAGGGCGCCACCCACAGGCCCGGCTGCATGCCGGCCTCGCGGATCCGGGTCGCGGCGGCCTCCATGCCGTCGCCGAAGCTCTCACCGGCCTCCCAGTCGCCGACCGCGACCTCCCAGCCGTCGTCGATCTGAAGCGTGGAGAAGCCCAGCTCGGCGACCTGCGGGATCTCGCGCTCGAGGGCCTCCTGCGAGATGCCCTCGTAGTAGGAGTACCAGGAGCACCACACGCTCTGCGGCTCAATGGCCCGGCTGCCTAGGCTCTCGCCGAGCTCGCGCGCGTAGCGGGCCATGACGGCGGTGGCCGGGCCGGGCAGGATCACCCAGCGCGCCGGGTCGCCGGACTCGGTGAATGCCTCCAGGACCGCGGTGTCGGCGCGCACCCGCGGCGTGCGCCCGTCCAGGCAGCCCACGAGCAGCGCCCCGGCGGAGTCCTCCAGAACCGCCATCCAGGCGGAGTGGTGGCGGACGGTGTCGTCCCAGGGGTCGTCGTCGGCGGTCCGACGGCGCTGCTCATCGGCGATACGCATCGGCGCCTCGCTCAGGCGGCGCCAGCCCGACGGCGACCAGGAGTTCTGGCCGGTGCGGTAGAACTCGCCGTCGCGCATATCGTGCAGGAGGGTCAGGTGGGAGGCCTCGACGTAGACCGCGCCGGTGGCGCCACCGGCCCCGTGCTGGGTGGTCACCGTGCCGTCGCAGGCCAGGGCGATGCTGCGCCCGGTCAGGGTGATGTGGTGAATCATGCGCTCTCCTCGAATCCTGCCTGTCCGCCTACGGGCGAGGTCCTCGTGAGACCCCGGCCCCGCCCGGCTCGCACTGTACGTGGTGCCGACCGTCCAAACCGACTTTTTCTTCATAGATGACGCGGAGCCGCGTCATCTATGAAGAAAATGTCGATGAGTCCGGGCCCCGCTGGCCACGATGGAAGTAGGCCGCCAGGTCCGCGTCGAGCTCGGGCACGTCGTAGGGGACGGACCCCGAGCGCAGGGACCGGGTGGCCAGCACCCCGGCGGCGACCGCCTCCCGGGCGGAGACCGGTGAGGCGTCGGTGACCCCGCCGTCGCGCACGAAGCGCAGGAACTCATCGATGGCGAGCTGGTCGGCGCTGTCGTGCCCGGTGCCCTCCTCGGCAATGACGTACTCCTGCGTGGCGCACTCGCTGTAGTGCTCCGTGCGCTCGGTCCACACCTTGACGACGTCGCCGGCGCCGTCGCCGAGGTTCTCGGCCCGGCCGCGGTTGCCGATGACCGTGTAGCTGCGCCAGTAGTCGGGGGTGAAGTGGCACTGCTGGTAGGAGGTCATGACCCCGTTGCGCATGGTCATCATGAGCATGGAGTGGTCCTCGACGTCGATGACGGGGTTGAGGTCGCTCACCTCATCGGCCGGCCAGTGATCGAGGCTGAACCAGTCCTGCATGACGGTGCCGGCGCTCGTTCCCGGCTCCCGGCGCCCGGCCTCGCCGTAGACCATGAGCCCGCCCATGCCGACGACGCGGGCCGGCTCGGAGGTGGCCAACCAGCTCATGACGTCGATGTCGTGGGCGGCCTTCTGCAGCAGCAGGCCGGTGACGTGGCGGCGCTCGGCGTGCCAGTCGCGGAAGTAGTAGTCACCGCCGTTGCCCACGAAGTGGCGGCACCAGATGGCCTTGAGCTCCCCGATCCGCCCGGAGTCGATGATCGACTTCAGCAGCCGCACCACCTCCATGTGGCGCATGTTGTGGCCCACGTAGAGCCGGGTGCCGGTGCGCCGGGCCGTGGCCAGGATGCGGTCGGCGCTCTCGATGGTGATGGCCAGGGGCTTTTCCAGGTAGACCGGGATACCGGCCTCAAGGAAGAAGCAGGCCAGCTCCTCGTGCGTGTCATCGGGAGTGGTCAGGACGACGGCGTCGAGCCCGCACTCCAGCAGGTCGCGGTGGTCGCCCACGACCGTCACCCCCTCGGGCAGGAGCCGCTCGGCACGCTCGGCGGCGTCGGGGGCGGTGTCGGCCGCGGCGACGAGCCGGGCCGGAACGGGCGAGGAGTCCGCGAGCGCGGCCAGGTAGCAGCGGGCCCCGATGCCGACGACGCCGACCCGCAATTCCCTTGACGATTCAAGCATTCTCCCGCCCTCAGCTCTTCTGGCGGGCCGCCCACCAGGATCGCAGCGCCTGGCGAGCCAGGTCCTCGCCGATCGGTCCCTTCTCCATACGCAGGTCCATGAGGAAACGGTAGGCCTCGCCGACGATCGGTCCGGGGGCCACGCCGAGCTCGGCCATGATCTGGCCGCCGTCGAGGTCCGGGCGGATGGCGGCCAGCTCCTCGGCGGCGCGCAGGGCCTCGATGCGCTCCTCGAGATCGTCGTAGGCGCGGTCCAGCATGGCGGCCTTGCGGCGGTTGCGGGTGGTGACGTCGGCCCGGGTGAGCCGGTGAAGGCGCTCCAGAAGGGGACCGGCGTCGGTGGCGTAGCGGCGCACGGCCGAGTCCGACCAGGCGGCGTCGGCGTAGCCGTGGAAGCGCAGGTGGAGCTCGACCAGCCGGGAGACGTCCTTGATGGTCTGCTTGTCGAAGCGCAGCGCCCGCAGGCGCTTGGCCGTCATTCGGGCACCGACGTGGTCGTGGCCGTGGAAGGTGACGGTGCCGTCGGGCAGGAAGCGACGGGTGGCGGGCTTGCCGATGTCGTGGAGGATCGCGGCCAGGCGCAGGACCAGATCGGGACCGGGGACGGGCCCGTCGGGCCCGGTCTCCAGGTCGATGGCCTGGTCGAGGACGGTCAGGGTGTGCTCGTAGACGTCCTTGTGGCGCTTGTGCTCATCCACGGTCTCGCGCAGGGCGCTCAGCTCGGGCAGGACGACGTCGGCCACGCCGGTGTGGACCAGCAGCTCCAGTCCGCGCCGGGGCCAGGGGCTGATGAGCAGCCGCTCGAGCTCGGCGCGCACGCGCTCTGCGGAGACGATCTCCAGGCGGGAGGCCATCTCCTCCATGGCGGTCATGACGTCCATCTCGACATCGAAGCCGAGCTGGGCTGCGAAGCGGGCGGCCCGCATGATGCGCAGGGGGTCGTCGTCGAAGGACTGCTCGGCGCTGACCGGGGTGCGCAGGACACCGGCGGCCAGGTCGGACAGGCCGCCGCAGGGGTCGACGAGCTCGAGGTCGGGCAGGCGCAGCGCCATGGCGTTGACGGTGAAGTCGCGGCGGGTGAGGTCCCCGGTGAGGGTGTCTCCGTAGGTGACCTGGGGCTTGCGGGAGCCGACCTCGTAGGCCTCGCTGCGGTAGGTGGTCACCTCCACGATGGTGGAGCCCTTGCGCGCGCCGATGGTGCCGAAGGCCCGGCCCACGTCCCAGGTGGTCTCACCCCAGGCGGCCAGGATCTTCTCGGTCTGCTCGGGGCGCGCCGAGGTGGTCAGGTCCAGGTCGTGGGGGGCGACGCCGAGGAAGGCGTCCCGCACCGGTCCGCCGACCAGGGCGATCTCGTGCCCGGCGCGCACGAAGGCGTGCCCCAGGGCCGCCAGGGCCGGGGGCAGGCCCTCAAGCGCCCGACGGGCCTTGGGCGTCAGGCCTCGGTTCTCAGCGGAGGCGTCCGTAGGATTGACGGGATCGGCGGGAGCGGGGTGAGCAGTCATCGGCCCAAGCCTGCCATGAACCCTGACCGGCGCGCCGTCGTCGACGACGCCATCGGTCTCGCCGTGAGGACCCTCTCGCGCGTACTCGCACGTACAGGCACCGCTGCCCTCCGGCGGCGCAGTTGTGTGCGACGACGTACTCGGCCAGAGACATCCTGCGGCCTGGACGCCCTAGAGTGTCCCTATGCCCTCGCCACGCACTCGCACGCCCCGCGCCGGAAACCCGGCACATCGGGCGAGTGCGCGCGCTTTGCCGATCGTCAACGAGACCAGTGCCGGCGGCCTGGTCGTCGACGTTCAGAACGGTCAGGCCTTCACAGCGGTCATCGCCCGACGCAACCGCGGAGGCCGGCTGGAGTGGTGCCTGCCCAAGGGGCACCTGGAGGGTACCGAGACCCCCGAGCAGGCCGCGGTCCGCGAGATCATGGAGGAGACCGGGATCACCGGCCGTGTTCTTCGGCACCTGGCGACCATCGACTACTGGTTCGCCGGTCACGAGCACCGCGTCCACAAGGTGGTGCACCACTTTCTGCTGGAAGCGGTCAGCGGCACCCTGACCACGGAGAACGACCCGGACCATGAGGCCGAGGACGTCGAGTGGGTCGCCCTCGAGGACGTCTCCCACCGCCTGGCCTACCCCAACGAGCGTCGTATCGTCGCCGCGGCCTGGGACATCCTGGTGGGGGATGGATGACCAGCGCCACCGACCTGTGCGCGAAGGTGGTCACCACGCTGGGCTCCCGGCTGCGGAGCAGGGCGATGGTGACCTTTGCCGCCCTGCTGGGCCTTGCGGGGCTGGCGACCTGGCCGCTGATCGCCCTGCCGACGGCCCAGGCGGAACCGGCCCCTGGCGCGCTCTCAGCCAAGATTGCGCCGGTGGCCCCGGCCGGACCGTCCGCGACGACGGTCCCCTCCGCACTGCCCGCCTCGGCGTCGATGAGCGGGAGGACCACCGGCGCCTCGATCCAGAACACCGAGGCGGCCGCCAAGCAGGTGACCCTGAGCATCGACACCATGACCCCCGAGGTGCTGCACAGCGACCAGGACCTGACCCTGACCGGAACCATCACCAACGGAACCGGCCAGGCCGTCTCCGGGGTGGATCTGGTGACCAGGGTGCAGCGATCCACCGACGTCACAAGTGAGAGCCTGACCAAGTGGTTGACCGGAACCGACGAGTCGGGGCTGTCGGACCCGGTCACGATCCCGCTGGGCCGCGACCTCCAGCCCGGTGAGACCACCCAGTTCTCCATCACCGTTCCTGCCGACGAGCTGCCGCTGACCAGCGCCGACCGGTGGGGGCCGCGCGGCATAGCCGTCACGCTGGAGTCTCAAGGCACCTCTGTGGCTCAGGACCGCAGCATTCTCGTCTGGGAGAGCGGCGCCTCCGTCACACCCGTACGCCTGACCACGTTCATCCCGGTCACCGCCTCCGTGGAGGAGATGGCCGTTCTCGCCGGTCCGCACACCTCGCAGCGTGCCAAGACCCTCACCAGTGTCCACAGACGGGTCCTCGGTCTGCTGGGCATGGCCGGCGACAACGTCGTCATGGCGGTCGACCCCGCACTGGTCGAGGCCCTCGGCGTCACATCGGCCGACCTGGAGAAGGCCGCCCGCAACGGCCACTCCCAGCCCTCGACGCCGGACGGAACCCCTCAGGCACCTCAGGGCGACGACTCGTCCGGGTCGTCCAGCGCGAGTCCCTCGGCTTCCGCCGACCCATCGGCACCAGCGGCGGAGTCCTCATCCCCGACGCCGTCCTCACCCAGTACGGCCTCACCATCGGCGAGCGCCACCGCACCATCGTCAGGCGGCAAGACCTCCAACGACGTCGCCCAGCTCTCCGCCGCCCTCATGCGGGCCATCGGCACCGGCAGCCTGGTGGCCCTGCCGTGGGGAGACTCCGACACCGCCGCACTGGCGCACCTGCAGCGGGCGGATCTGATCGAGACCGCCACGCAACGCACCCAGGAGTCGGCCATCGTCAAGGCCGGGGCGCCGGCGTCGATGAGCTGGCTGGCCTCCAGCGTCATGGACTCCGCCACGGTCAATACGCTGCCGCAATCAACCTCCACCATCATCACCTCACCCGACTCCCTGCCCGTGACCGACGAGCTCACCTACACGCCCTCCGGACTCGGCGCCCTCGGCGATCGCGCGGTGCTGATCCCCGAGCAGTCCCTGTCGGAGGCACTCGCCGGCGAGCCATCCAGCAAGACATCCAATGACACATCCGATGAGGCGTCCCAGGACGGCGCCTCCGACCAGGCGCGGCAGGCCTCCTCATCCGGCCAGACCACTCAGGCCGCGGAGCTCGACACCCGCCAGCTGTTACGCGGCAACAGCGCGATCCTGACCCGTCAGGCCCCGGGGCTGGAACGCGACATCGTTGTGGCGATGCCCCGCCAGGCCGCCTCCACCGCGGACCCGTCCGCCCTGAAGGCGCGCGTGGCCGCCCTGCGCTCAACCTCCTGGACTCAGTCCCAGTCCCTGAGCGGCCTTGAGGAACGCGCCCGGGCCGAGGTCGAGGCCGTCGAAGCGGGGACCTCGGGGATCGAGCGCTCCGAGCCATCGGACGACAACGTGACCGACGACAACGAGCTGACCACGGCGACCCTTGCGGCCGCGGGCGGCACGGCCAGCAGGCTCCAGTCAGTCGCATCGGTGCTCTCCGACCCGGCTGCGCTGCTGGGCGAGTACACCAACCTCGAGGCCGTCGTCTCCTCGGCGACCTGGCGGGCCAAACCAGCGACCTGCAGGGCGCAGATTCCGGCTGCCGAGGCGGCCGGAACCGGAGTCACCTCCTCGCTGGCCGCGGTACCGTCGTCGACCATCAACCTCATCAGCTCCGAGGCGCAGTTGCCGGTGCGGATCACCTCCTCCCTGGCCCAGGACGTGACCGTCCAGGTCTACCTGACCTCGGACAACAAGCGCCTTCAGGTCCCACGCACCACCACCGTGACCGTCCCCGCCCACCAGCAGGCCAAGGTCACGGTACCGATCCAGGCCGTCGGCTCCGGCGACGTCGGCCTGACGGTGCAGGTCCTCGCCGCGGACGGCACCACCGTGGGCACCCCCACCACCGTCAACATGAGAGTCCGCGCCGACTGGGAGAGCCGGGGCACCGGTGTCATCGTCGGCGTCCTGGTCTCCATCGTGGTGATCGGTACCGTGAGGACAGTAAGACGAGGCCGCCGCACAGCGGTGACCCCGGCTGCACAGGAGACGGCATGAGCATGATCAAGCACTCACGAGCCAAGCGCTCCTCCTCCCAGGGACGCAGTCAGGCCTCCCTGGCGCGATCCTCGGCGATCATGGCCTCCGGGACGCTGGTCTCCCGCGTCCTGGGCATGGTGCGCAACGCCCTCATCGTCATGGCGCTCGGCGCCACCGGGTCCGGGGCCGCCGACGCCTTCAACACGGCCAACAACCTGCCCACGTACCTGTACAACATGATGATCGGCGGCATCCTCAACGCCATCCTGGTGCCGCAGATCGTCCAGGCGCTGCGACGGCGCAACGGCGAGGAGGTCGTCAACCGTCTCCTGACCGCTGCGGCCACTCTCATGCTGGTGGTCACCTGCATCGCGACCGCGGCCGCGCCTCTCATCTTCGCCATCAATGCCAGCTCCCTGGCCCAGGGGCAGTGGCAGATGCTGTCCTTCGCCTTCGCGTTCTGGTTCATGCCGCAGGTCTTCTTCTACGGCCTGTACGCGCTCTGGGGTCAGGTGCTCAACGCGCGCTCGA
Source organism: Actinomyces naeslundii (assembly GCF_001956585.1). Lineage (GTDB taxonomy): Bacteria > Actinomycetota > Actinomycetes > Actinomycetales > Actinomycetaceae > Actinomyces > Actinomyces naeslundii. Next base: position 58,593 of record NZ_MSRR01000012.1, read on the forward strand.
GCTTTGGGCCCTACATGTGGTCGCCGGTGCTCAACAACATCATCTCGATCGCCTCGATCCTGGCCTACCTTCATATCTACGGCCGGTACACCACAGGCCAAGGGCCTGAGGTCTGGGACGTTCCTCGGATCACGCTTATCGGGGCGACAACGACCCTGGGTATCGCCGTTCAGGCCTTGGTCCTCTACATCCCCCTGGTGCGCTCCGGCTTCCGGCCGCGCATCATCTTCGGGGTGCGGGGCCTGGGCCTGGGCAAGACCGTCAAAGTGGCCCTGTGGGCGCTGGCCGGAGTGGGCGTGGCCAGCCTGAGCAACTGGATCACCTCCAACCTGGGCTCCTACGCGGTGACGGCCTCCGAGCAGCCCGAGTACGCGGACGTCATCGTGCCCTCGACCACCATGTGGCTCAACGGCTACCTCATCTACATGCTGCCGCAGTCCCTGGTGGTCACCTCCATCATCACCGCCCTGTTCACCCGCATGAGTGAGAAGGCCGCGGCCGGGGACGCCGCCGGCGTGCGTGAGGACCTCTCCCTGGGACTGCGCTCGGCGGGCGTGTTCACCGTCCTGGCCACCGCGGGCATCTGCGTGCTGGCCGTCCCGGCCCTCCAGCTCTTCACCCCCTCGATCACCCTTCCCGAGGCCCAGGCCAGCGCCCCCATGCTCATCGCTCTGGCGCTGGGCATCGTCCCTCAGGGCATCTGGTTCGGGACCCAGCGAGTCATGCTGGCCTACTCGGACACCAAGCGGCTGCTCCTGGCCGACGTCGTCGTCGGAGTCGTCCCGGTCGTCCTGTGCGTCATGGCCTACTTCATGGCCCCGGCCAACCACTGGATGGCCTGGGCCGGCGCGGCCAACACGCTCAGCCAGATCGGAGGCTGCCTGGTCGTCATCCCCATGCTGCGCTCCCACCTGCCCAGCCTCGACGGACGCAAGATCATCACCACCCACCTGCGTCTGGTCATCGCGGTGGCACCCGCCGTCATCGCCGGGATCGTCCTCAACCTGATCCTGGGCAATGTCGACGCCGACTCCTCCCTGACCAAGATGCTCGCGGCCTTCGGGCACATCTGCATCGTGGCGACGGTCATGTCACTGGTCTACCTGCTCATGGGGCGCGTCGTCAGAATCGAGGAGATCGCCGTCGCCTTCCGGCCCTTCTCACGGATCCTGTCCACCATCGGTCGTCGCCTGCCCGGCGGCCTCGGGAGAGTGGTTCTGGCGATCGCGAGCTGGCTGTCGCCGCCGGAGCCGACGACGACGGCAACCGCTCAGATGGATGCCGTTCAGACGCCAGCACCACCGCCACCGCCTCAATCGGCTTCCGTCCCGTCGGCCATGCCATCGGGACCGTCCGCTCATCAGGCCGCTCATGGTGCTGTTGGCTACACCGCCGGCGGCACTCATGCCTCCCCGTCCGCCCCACCCCCGCCCCCGCAGGCGCAGACCGACTCCTGGGATCAGCCGGGTCAAATGGGGCAGCGGAGTGCCGGAGGCCGGCCCGCGCAGGCGCCCACGGGCTACACCCAGGACGGACAGCCCGTCTACCCGCTCGCGCCCGCGCCCCCGGCGCCCTCGCAGGCAGTGGCACCACCACCCCCTACACGCGCCGACTACGCGGCTGACGCCTCTCATCGCTCCTGGACCACGGGGCACGTCCCAGCCAACACTCCCGGGAGTATCCCTCCCTCACTTCCCGCGAGCATCCCTCCCTCCCGGGTGGCCACAGGGCAGTCCGCCCCCTACCCGCCCCACGTCTCTGCCCACACGAGCCACATCACCCCGGTTTGGAGCCCTCAGACAGTTACGATGGGTTCAACTGGTTCAGATGGACAACCATCTCAAGGAAGGAGACGCATGTCGGAGGCGACGCCGATCGGCAGTGGTCGCTACGGACTCCTGGGTACGCTGTCCACCACGCTGCCGCGCATTGTCAGGCACCGTGGCGTTGACACGATCCTGGATCGAGAAGTCACGATCCTGGTTCTCACCGACGCGACGCTTCACCGTGACAACGTCCTGGAGTCCGCCAGCCGGGCTGTGCTGGTCGAGGACCAGCGCCTTCAGCAGGTCTACGACGTCGAGCGCGCCGAGCCCTCCGTCATCGTCACTGAGCCGCTGACCGGACGCACCTTCTCCTCCCTGGTCTCACGGGGCATGCCCCCGGCACAGGCGCGCGCCATCATCGGCGAGACCGCGCAGGCGCTCGACGCCGGCGCCCGCAAGGGTCTGCACCATCTGAACCTGTCACCCGAGTCCATCCGCGTTCTTCCCGACGGCACGATCAAGGTCAGCGGCCTGGGTATCGAGGCGGCCGCACTGGACCTGGAGAGCCGGGTAGCCGGTCACGACCCCTCGGCCGCCGACCGCGCAGACGCCCGTGCTCTGGTGGAGATCCTCTACTACGGCCTGACCGGGCGGTGGCCCGGAAAGCGCCCCGGCATCCCCTCCGCACCACGACTGGGCGGCGTTCCGGTCAAGCCCTCCACGCTTGTGCCGGGCGTCGACCCGGTTCTGGACGAGCTGTGCGAACGCACCTGGAGCAGCCAACCCCCCGTCTCCGCGGCCGAGGTGGCGCGCTCGCTGGGAAGCTGGGACCAGGTGGTCGGCTACCGCGAGTCCAGCTCGACGCCGATGCCGACGGCGCAGCGTCCGTCGTCGGCCGCCGGCAGCGCCGGAAGCGGGTCCGCAGGGGCCAATGCGGGCGCGACGGTCGCCGCCGTCAGCGCTGCCGGAGCCGGCGTCGCCAACGCAGCCCGAGGGGTCCTGGACCGGCTGCGGCGCAGTGGTGCCGGCAAGGGCGCGACGGTCGCCCCGTCAGCGGTGCAGTCGGCGCCCCCATCGACACCGCCGACTCAGCCCGGTCAGGCACCGGCAGCCCCCGCGCCTACGGAGCAGAGCGCCACCACCGAGGAAGCAGCCGCACCGCCTGCGGCTCCGCGCGAGTCCGCACCAGTTCCGGAGCCTCCGGCTGAGGAGACCTACGTCCAGGTCACCGGCCCGACGAACCCGATCCCGAACGTCCTGTCGACCGCCTCCGAGACCGTCCCCGGGCCCGCGCC
>NZ_MSRR01000013.1 GCF_001956585.1 Actinomyces naeslundii
CCGCAGCACCTTCACCGTGTCGAAGAAGGTGGAGGGCGACGGCGCCGAGACCCACAAGAACGTGACCTTCACCTTCGGGTACAGCTGCACGTCCGACGTCGAGGGCGAAGTGAAGGGTGAGCTGACGGCTCGTGGAGACGGCACTGCCGTGTCCGGACCCGCGCTGCCGGTCGGGGCGACGTGCTCGGTGTCGGAGAAGACGTCGTCGGCCCAGGTCAACGGCTTTGACGTGAAGGCCTCTGAGACGCAGAACGTGACGATCGCGGAGAAGGACGCCGCCCTGTCCTTCACCAACACCTACACGCGTCAGACCGGCTCCTTCTCGGTGCTCAAGACGGTGACGGGTGCGCAGGTCGGCGACAGGGAGTTCACCTTTGCTTACACCTGCTCCGACGGGACCGAGGGCACGCTGAAGGCCAAGGCCGACGGCAAGGCAGTCACCGGACCGAAGGTCCCCACAGGCACGCAGTGCACCGTGACCGAGGACGCCAAGGCGGCCGCGATTGATGGCTACACGCTGGCGGCTCCGGAGGCCCAGAAGGTGACGGTCTCGGAGAAGGACCAGGTAGTCAACACCTCCTTCACCAACACCTACACCGCGGTCGCTGACACGCCCTCGCCGTCGGCGACCCCTCAGCCTTCTGCGTCCGGTAAGGCGACGCCGAGCGAGTCGACGCCAGGTGAGCCGACGCCAAGCGGATCGGCACCAAGTGACCCGACGTCAAGCGGATCAGCACCGAGTGCCCCGGCACAGGACGGCTCCGGCTCGCCCCTCGCCCGGACCGGGGCGTACGTGGGAATCCCGCTCGTCCTGGCGCTGGCCGCGATCGCAGGAGGTGTGCTGCTGGCTTACCGCCGCAGAGCCTAAGCCAAGGCGCTGAGAGCCGGCAGCCGCAACGCTGCTGAGTGAGGGGATCCCTACCCGTGTGGGTAGGGATCCCCATTGCGTTGCGACTCCGCGGCCGACGACGATGGACCAGTCGGAAGTCTGAAGCCGACAAGGCCCCGTATCCGTACCGCCCCATGAAACAGAGGTACCTTCCATGCGCAGTCCCCTTTTTGAGCAGGCCAACCGTGAGCAGGAGACCGGTCAGCGTTGGACTGTCCAGTCCAGCAAGATGCTTCGTGTGGCCCTGGGCCCGGAGGTGCTGGCCGCGCAGGGCGCGATGGTCGCCTACCAGGGAAACATTGACTTCTCCTACCAGGGGTCGAGGAGCCTGGGCGGCATGATTAAGAAGGCCGCCACCGGGGAGGGCGGCAACCTCATGCGTGTCTCGGGTCAGGGCGAGGTGTTCTTCGCCCGCAGTGCCCAGAACGTGTTCCTGCTTCAGCTGGAGGGGGATGCGATCACGGTGAACACGCCGTCCCTGCTGGCCTTCGACGCGCACCTGGGCTATGACATCAGGATGCTGGGCAATGCCGGGATCCTTGCCGGAGGGCTGTTCAACCTCGTCGTTCAGGGGCAGGGCGTGGTGGCCGTGTCCTCCGACGGGCCACCGTTGCTTCTGGACTGCTCCCAGCAGCCCACCTTCGTTGACCCGCAGGCGGCGATCTGCTGGTCGGCGAACCTGCAGCCGCAGATCAAGAGCAGCTTCAAGATGGGCTCCCTCATTGGGCGCGGCTCAGGCGAGTCCTTCCAACTGGCGTTCCACGGGCCGGGCTTCGTGGTGGTCCAGCCCAGCGAGGGCCAGCCGGTGGTGGCGTCGTCCTGAGCGAGGGCGATGACGGCGGAGCGCTCGACAGTCAGGATCTGTGTGAGCGACCGACAACCGCGAAGAGGCGTTCGCGGGAGGCGGTCATCGCTTCTCTCCTGCCCATGTCTGAGGGCTGAGTAACCACCCTGTTCTTGTTGAGACAATGGCTCTGTGACTACTCCCCCGCCGATCCGCGCACCCAGGCCCACGCCGCTGTCGGGTGAGGAGGTGGTGGCCGGTACGGATGCGACGGTCGTGGATTTCTGGCGCTTCGCTCTGTCAAATCTCCGGATGAACAATGCCCGTGGCTACCTGGCTGAGTTCCTGGTGGCGAAGGCGGTCGGCTCGACCGGACTGCGGATCGAGTGGGATCCTTACGATGTTCTGGCGCCGGATGGGACCACGATCGAGGTCAAGACCTCTGCCTACCTCCAGGCGTGGGACCAGTACAAGCTCTCAACGATCCAGTTCACGGGGCTTCGCAGTCGCATCTGGTCCACAGAGGGTGGGCTGACGCCAGTTCCCACCTACAACGCCGCTGTGTACGTCTTCGCGATCCAGACAGCGCGCACCCACGAGGAGTACAACCCGCTCCTGGCCTCGCAATGGCGCTTCCACGTCCTTCCTAAACGGACGATAGAGGATCTTGGTCAGGACTCCATTGGCCTGACAACCCTGGAGAAACTTGCCGGTCCCTCAGTTGCGTACGAAGAACTTTCTGAAGCCATCAACGCCGCAGCCAGGAAAGACAACAAGAGTCCACAGCACTGACGTTGAGTCAAAGACGACCTGCACCGGAAACGATTCATATCCCGCCTAATCTCATCGGGCTCTGACCAGACACCATCGAGGGATGAGACGGTGCCTGGCCCCGATAACGGGCTGCCTGCACGTCTGGACAACTCGCAGCAACCGACCTTCGCTGACACACAGGAGGCGACCTGCGAGTCAACGAACTTGCAGCCGCAGATCAAGAGCAACTTCAAGATGATCTCCCTCATTGAACGCAGGTCGGGCGATTCCTTCCATCTGGCCTTCCATGGTCCGGGCTTCGCGGTGGTCCAACCCAGCGAGAGCCAGCCGGTGGTGACGGCTTCCTGAACTGGGTCTCTGCGGATCTTCACTACTCAGTCAACCATTCTCGAGGTAACTGCCGGCCAGGGGTTCGTCGACAAAGGCAATAATGCGATCGTCTGCTTTTCGTGTGTCTCTCAGATACAAACACTCAGGCCGCACCATAAAATGTCTCCACGTCCACAAGGGCCTGATCACGAATCAGTGGGTACAACGAGTTTCGTGACACCAGGTCAACTGGACGTCCGAATAGGTTAGCAAGATCTTGAGACAGGCCCTCAAACTCTCGACCGAGTCTGAGCAAGTTCGTAAGACGATCGGCGTCGCTTCCTGGCCGATCCTCACCACGAGCGACCGATTCAAAGACATCGAGGCATGCAATCCTGAAACGACGACTGATTGCATCCAACCACCCCATTATTGCTTTTACCACCACACCTGAAGTATATCTAAACAGGGTATCGTTGTATTTTCCAAAATGAACTGCCTGCAAGGTGTAGATCAACATTCTACCAAACTTCGTTGCTAGTCGGAACCTCAAACAAACCCACCTCACCTCACATGCCGAGAGTCAGCTCACTTGCTCACACTGCGGAAACTTATGGGCGGCCGACGAGCAATACTCGACTCAACCATACAAGCACCTCAACCCCCATCGTCACTGCCGACACTCATTCCAGCACCCCTACCCCCTACACACCACAAAGGAATTCATCCACCCCCTTGAAAACTCAAGAAGACACTCGTGAAACTATTCAGCAGACAACATTAACCATTTTACGAGATCTGAAGATAGTTGCTGATTCCTTGCCTGTAAAGCCGAAGAAACGGTATAGCGGATCACAAACTCTGACGACAATCTCTCGCTAAAATTATTCACGTAGCTTACGATGTCTTCATCCTTAATTTCTCTTTCCTGAACGATTTGAGTGCGATCGAATACCCGAAACAGAGCTCCACAATCTGAAGAATGTCGGACAGCCTCACCATCAAACTTGCTGAACACTACGAGTAACGGAATTGCACTCTTAGCGCCTCTCCGTGAGTTACTAATTAACTTTGCCGCCATCTCAAGATCTGACACATCATCAACCAAACCACTCTTACCGCTGCGCAGTTCTGGAACAGAAACGACGTGCACCAACGCATCAGAAGACGCCACCAACGTCAGATACGGACGCTCAGACGAACTTGTTTCCTCTAAACTAGCCCAATTCTCGCCGGCTGTATCAGCAATAGATATCTCGTATATGCTAGAACCACTATACTTTGTATGACGCGAAAGTTCTCCTTTCACCACCGACACTCCATCGGCACTGGTTTCCACAGGCCAGTCACCCAAGTCAAAGCCTTTCAGCATTCGAAACATCTTTATTATGTTATCCGTTTCCCCCGAGAATTCTACATCCTCCGGAGGAGAGGAGGAAATAATATAGTAAAGCAGGACAGAAAATACCGTTTTCCCGACCCTAGGTCGTCCGGTAAGAGATATTCTCATCCTATAGCGACGGCGACGATGCATTCGACGATGTATCAAGATGAAGGCAAAAATAATGTATGCTATGTACACAATAAGCATGGACGCCAGCAAAGAGCGTCGCGAATCTGAAAACTCGCCCCCGCTCAAGCTAGCGAGCGCCGGGAACAACGTAACCAACGCGCAAAGCAGAGAAATGAGTGATGCTACCACAGCAAATATGTCTATTCGTTGTAGACGTCTCTTGATATCCACCGACTCAGGTGATCGTTTTTCATAGTCTTGAATTTCAGGCATTTTCTTGACCTCCGAGAATAATCCACCCTTCATAGATTGCGACAATCGCTAAGGACGTATAGCTAAGTATCCAATAAAGAACTCCCGGAGAATGTTGAGTCACCTCTGTCGCTAATGATTGAGCAATCTGAATGTTCCCATCTTGCTCACTTGACTTTACCGCCGCCAACAATCTTGTTACCTGCGCTGTAGAATCACAAGCCACCAAAACGGTCATTTCAATCATTAAAAACATGCCGGACAGAAATGCGACAAGCCAACCGTGCGATTCCTTAGGTTTTCCCCAATTTCGGGCGAGCAACGCTATCATTACTGCACAGACAGTCGCACCGCAGTCCCCAATTGATAGATTAAATACCCCCATCTGGTTGTACCTAAACAGCCATATAGAGAAATTGGGAATAAGAATTGGAACAACAATCAAGACTAGGTATTCTACAATTCTAACTCTGAGAGGAACGTCTCCCCAATATCCTCTTTTCGATGTAGACTCAGAAAAATCAGCTCGCCTTCCAAGACTATCCATCACACCTCGCATAAGCATGGTTATTTTTTCACGTGGACTTGCACCGAAGTTGCATTTAGATCGATTCTAAAGCCTTTTTGCCACTACCCTCCCTATTGTGAATATTGGATAGATTGTTCGGGAAGTACTGTTGTAGCGGCACCTACGTCGCCACGCCTGCTGTAAGCTCAGTCAGGAGCAGTATGCGCTTTTCGCTAATGAGGCCACGCTAAAGATCAGCGCCTGGAATGGCGGGACACATAAACATAATCACATAAATTCGGAGTCGGCTAGAGGACTAAAGTATGCCTCAAAGAATTTTGTTACTTTTATGCACCTAAACATTAAACCTGAACTCGACGACATCCCCGTCTGCCATGACGTAGTCCTTTCCTTCCATGCGCACTCGGCCGTGAGCGCGGGCTTCGGCAACGCTGCCGTACTGGACCAGATCATCATAACTCACGATCTCTGCCTTGATAAAACCCCGCTCAAAGTCAGTATGGATGACACCCGCTGCCTGAGGCGCCGTCGCGCCCTTGCGGATCGTCCACGCGCGGGACTCCTTCTCCCCCGCCGTCAGGTACGTCTGCAGCCCCAGGGTGTCGAAGCCGACCCTGGCCAGCTTGTCCAGACCGGACTCCTCCTGCCCGTTCTCATGCAGCATCTCCGCTGCCTCCTCCGGCTCCAGCTCCACGAGCTCGGCCTCGAACTGGGCGTCCAGGAAGATCGCCTCCGCCGGCGCCACCAACTCGCGCAGCTCTGCCTGACGGGCCTCGTCGCTCATCCCGGCGTCGTCCATGTTGAACACGTAGATGAAGGGCTTGGTGGTCATGAGCTGGAAGGTCCCCAGCACCTCCGCATCAATCCCTGCGGCCTGCGCCCCGGCGGACAGCAGTGTCCCCTCCTCCAGGACCTTGAGGGCCGCTTGCGCCGTCTCCAGCACCACGGGCTCCGTCTTCTTGCCCCGCACCTCCTTCTCCAGGCGCGGGATCGCCTTCTCCAGGGTCTGCATGTCCGCCAGCACCAGCTCGGTGCTGATCGTCTCGATGTCCCCGGCCGGTTCCACCTTGCCGTCCACGTGGACCACGTCCGGGTCCTCGAAGGCGCGCGTCACCATGCAGATCGCGTCGGCCTCACGGATATTGGCCAGGAACTGGTTACCCAGCCCCTCGCCCTCACTGGCGCCGCGCACGATCCCGGCGATATCCACGAAGGAGACCGTCGCCGGGACCACCCTCGCGGAGTGGAACAGCTCGGCGAGCTTGTCCAGGCGCGCATCCGGCAGGGGCACAACCCCCACGTTCGGCTCAATGGTTGCGAACGGGTAGTTGGCGGCCAGGACGGTCGCACGGGTCAGGGCGTTGAACAGGGTGGACTTGCCGACGTTGGGCAGTCCGACGATTCCGATGGTAAGTGCCACGCAGGAGAGTTTAGACGGCCCCTCCGACACCGTGCGCCCCGACGGCGTCCCCCGGCGGGATCAGGCCGCCGGAGCACCACTCACTTCCCGGCGGTGTTGCTCACCCGGACCGAGGCCCGCAGATCACGCCACGAGGTGTAGAAGCCCCCGCCGGCGTTGACGCCGATTCCCGCCGCCAGCGCGACCAGGCCCGCCGTCACCATCACCACCACGATGCGTCCCAGGATCGCGCCGCCCAGCCGCGCCACCGACGGCTTGCCGCCGTCACGCCGTCGACCCCAGCGGGGCGACCAGAACAGGGCGGTTCCGAGCGCGACCAGCGCGGCGACCACCGCCACGGTGATGGTGCCCAGACCGTTGATCTCGAAGGGCTTGGCACGCGTCGGCGAGAGGGACCCCACCACACGCTGGTCCCTGGGCGTCTCCGTCAGAGGCCTCACGCCGGCGGCGGTGGCCTTGGCCCATACATCGCCCTCCTGCGCCGGCAGACCGGCCGCGGCGAAGACCGCCGGGTCCGAGCCCCACCACGTCAGCAGCGACGGGAAGTAGTTGTTCCACAGGACCCAGGAGTGCCCGCCGTGAGCCGGGGTGTCGATCGTTACCGAGTCGGGCTCCCGCGCCGCGTCCTCCATGAACCAGGCGGCCCGGGCCGAGCCGGTGGAGTCGTCCTGGGCCCCCATGACGTAGAAGCGCAGGCCGTCGGGCTTACGCGCTTCCAGCATGGTGGACAGCGTGTTCTGCGCCTGGAGCTGCTTGCCCCCGTGAGCCAGTGCCCCCTCATCGGGGTGGTCGAAGGCGGACATGACGCCCACCGAGCCGAATCGCTGCGGGACGTCATAGGCGGTCCGGGCCGCGCAGTAGGCGCCCGCTGAGATACCCATGAGCATCCATCCGGCCCGCTGCGTGGAGACATTGGGGAAGGTGGCCTGAATCATGCGGGGGATCTCCTCGGCGGTCCAGGTCTCCACGGGCGGGCGGCCGGCGATATTGACGCAGTCGTGCTGGCTGCCGTCCACGTTGACCGAGGGGATCACCATGATCGACGGCGGGATGCGGCCGGCGTCGATCGCCTCCTGGAGCCGCTTGGGCGAGGCCATGCCCGTCACCAGGGACTGCGGGTCACCGACCCAGCCGTGGATGCCCTCGATGACGTTGTAGGTGCGGCCGTCATCAGGCCTGTAGCCCGACGGCACGATGACGCGCACCGGCAGAGTGATGCCGCTGACCGGACCGGTCCAGGTGGCCTCCTGGGAGCCGTCGCCGGCATCGTGGAAGGACGCCTTCCAGGCCGAGGCTGGGGCGGCCTCGTAGGCGGAGGCCTCCGGCAGGGGCGTGACGCGCGAGACGACCTGGGTTCGTGGGGAGGCCGCCTCGATGACGTCGCCGACAGTGCGCACGTAGTGCATGGGCCGGTTGATGAGCAGCCCCGCGAGCACCATGACGAGCAGCACCGGCACACTCACCATGACGGTGCGAGCCGTGTAGCGTCCGACGGCGCGCAGCACCGTTCGGAGCGCGGGGTGGGCAGGGCCGTCAGCGGTCTTCTCCCGCGTGGCGGCCGGGACCGTCCGTGGCAGGAGTACTGCCGCGATGACGGCGGTCAGGAGGGCGAGAAGGGCGACGGCCAGGATCAGCTTGAAACTGGTCAGTTCGATACCACGCAGGACGCTCACGTCTACTAAGCATGGCACTGCCTGCGCAGATACCCATCCTCCTCAAGTAGCAGAGGCGCCGTGCCGTTGGTCTCTTCTCGGTGACCGCTTGGTCGAGAGGTCGGGATTCAGGACTGTTGACCCAGGTCCGAGCGGTTGGTTGACATGCGGCTGCGAAGGGTTGGCCGACGACGTCGGGGCGGGCAGGAGCGGCGACTGGCAGCCGCCTGGCGCCACTGCGCTTAAGGGGGCGAGATAGATGTCGTACCTCTGGGGCACCATCGGTTCATGAGCTCCTCACCCGTCCTTCTTCCCATCCTGCTGCTCCTGGTCGGTCTGGCGATCGGGGTGGTCATCGGCTACATCGGCGCGATCGCCCGGCGCACCACCGCGGCCCGCTCGGACCACGAGCAGGTGGCGGAGCTGCGGGCCCAGGCCGCCCAGTGGCAGGCGCGGGCCGAGGAGCTGTCCTCGCGCACCCAGGTGGCCGAGGAACGTGCCGAGCGGGACGGCTCCGTGCTGCGGGCCCTGGCACCGGTGCGCAGCCAGCTCGAGCAGGTGGGGACCCGGGTGGAGTCCCTGGAGAAACAGCGAGCCGAGCAGCACGCGGCCCTGGCCGAGCAGCTGCGGGCCACCGCGCTGCGCGAGCAGGACCTGGCCCGCTCCACCGCCTCCCTGGAGGGTGCGCTGCGCTCGCGCTCGGCGCGTGGCATGTGGGGCGAGGTCGAGCTGGCCAGGGTCCTGGAGGCCTCCGGGATGATGCGGCACGTGGACTTCTCCGAGCAGCGCACCATCGGGGCACTGGTTCAGAGGCGCGGCGGCCTGACAGGCCCGGCCTCCGGTGAGGGCGCTGCAGGCCGGTCCCGGCCCGACGTCGTCGTCCACCTGCCCGGGGACGGGTACCTGGCCGTGGACGCCAAGGCGCCTATGGACTCCTACCTGGCGGCCACCGCCGTCCAGGGCGCCGGCCCGGAGGACGAGTCCCAGCGAGGCGAGCTCCTAGCCGCTCACGCCAAGGCTCTGCGCGGACACGTCGACCAGCTGGCCACACGCCGATACGACCGGGCTCTGGGGGACTCGCCCGAGCTCGTGGTGCTCTTCGTCCCGGCTGAGGCCGTGCTCTCGGCCGCTCTGGAGGCAGACCCCGCGCTTCTGGAGCACGCGCTGGGGCGCGGAGTCGCCCTGGCCTCACCGGTGACGCTACTGACCCTGCTACGCACCTGCGCCACGGCCTGGGCCCGCACCGCCGTCAACGACGACGCCCGCGAGCTGCTGGAGCTCGGCCGAACCCTCTACGAGCGGCTGGGGACCGTCGCCAGCCATCTCGATGCCCTGGGTGGGGCGCTGCGGCGCAGCGTGACCGCCTACAACAAGGCGGTCGGCTCCATGGAGAACCGGCTGCTGGTGACCGCCCGCTCCCTGGAGACTCTCGGTGAGCAGGTGGACTCCCCCACACTCATCGGCGCAGATGCCGCCCAGGTGCGCACCTTCACCGCGCCCGAGCTCACCGCCGAAGGACAGACCGACCCGACAGCGCTGTAATGCGTGCCACACTTCCGGACCATGACGATTAACCGTTCCATGGCGTCTATCAGGGAGTGTTGCCTCTCATCTCATGACTGGCTGACACGCTCCACAACCGTACTCATGTCCATGTGAGTGAGGCGCACCCCGCTTCATCGGACACCGTCGAAGGAAGAGACCATGCTGTCAATCATCGGAATGATCATCGCCGGCGCCATCATCGGAGCCCTGGCTCGACTCATCATGCGGGGCGAGCAGAACATCTCGGTGCTGTGGACCATCGTGCTGGGCGCCGTGGGCGCACTCATCGGAAGCACGGTTGCCGGATTCTTCGGCGTCGCTCAGACCGCCGGCATCGACTGGATCCGCTGGGCCCTGTCCATCATCGCCGCCATCGTCGCGATCTCCATCTACCTGAGCGTCACCGGCCGGAAGTAGACCCTCGGCGCCCCGAAGCGGGTTTCATGGAGGCACTCATCGCCTCCATGAAACCCGCTTCGCCGTTCTTGTGACGCAAGCCATGGCCTGGAGGCGTGAGGATTCCCCGGCCGGCAACGTCCTCCTATCAGCGCGGCAGTCATGACGGATAGCAAAGACAGTCGGTCAAGACGGCCAGTTACACGAGCCGGCCACGGAAGCCACCGGGCACCTTGACAGAACAGTTGCTGGCCCGCGCACCACCACATTCCGTCACTATCCATCTCACGGATCAACGAAAGAGGCTCTCATGAGCAACAACGACATTCCCCAGACCGGCCAGCAGCGCGAGCGCAACGAGCAGGCCGAGGAGGACAAGTCCCCTCGCGGTCCCCTCCAGACCTCGCACGGCGTGACCACCATTGACGAGAACGTCGTCGCCAAGATCGCCGGTATGGCCGCTCGTGAGGTGCCCGGCGTCTACGACATGGGCAACGCCGTGCGCCGCGCCTTCAGTGCGGTGACCGACCGCATCCCCAACGCCCAGACCAACGTCGCCGGTGGCATCAGCGTCCAGAAGGGCGAGACCCAGGCCGCCGTCGAGGTCACCGTGGTGGTCGAGTACGGCGTCTCCATCGTCGAGGTCGCCGACGCCATCCGCCGCAACATCATCGAGCAGATCGAGGGCACCACCGGCCTGGAGGTCGTCGAGGTCAACATCAACGTCACCGACGTCCACCTGCCTGACGACGACTCCGACGTCGCCGAGGCCACCGACCTCAAGTGATCCATCCCGACGCCTGATCTGAGGAGTCCTCATGAAGACAACGCACCTGGCCCTCCTGGTGGGCCTGTTCCTTGGAACCATCCTCGCCTTCGGCTCCTTCGCCGACTTCGTCCTGGTGACCCTGTGCGGCCTGGCCGGATTGGCGGTGGGCCTCTACCTGGAGGGCCGGGTCGATGTCCGAAGCATCCTGGATCGGCGAAGGAAGTGAAGATGGCGATCGCGACCCAGCCGGCGATCACGCAGCCGGGGCCCTCCCGGGATGAGGACTCCTCCCGGGAGCAGCGCGGAGTCACCACCATTCCGGCCCGAGTCGTCGCCCAGATCGCCGCCCAGGCCGCCTATGAGACCGGCAACGTCGGTTCCAACGCCGGAGGGCTCCTGGGAATCGGCACCCGCCGCAACTTCGCCTCCCGACCTGAAGCCCAGTGCGAGCTCTACGGACAGGTCGCTGTCCTCCACCTCAACCTCGGCCTGGTCTTCCCCACGCCACTGACCTCCACCATCGAGGACCTGCGCGCGCACGTGCGCAGCCGCGTCGAGCACCTCACCGGGCTGCGCGTCGGCAAGATCGCCATCGAGATCTCCTGGCTCAATCCGAGCAGCCACGTCAGGAAGAGCCTGAAATGAGAGCACCCATCCAGAAACTCATTCGTCGCCCGTCCCGCAGCGTGCCCAGTGTCATCCTGGCGCTGCTGCTGCTCACCGCAGGAGGACTGGGGGCCTGGCTGCTGGGGCACCGGATCGTGAACGGCACCTGGCCAGACCGGGCCGCCTCCACACTCGACGCCATCGAATCCACCACCCTCGGATCCGCCACAGTACTCATAACCGCCGGGATCGCCGCCGTATGCGGCCTGGTCATGATCCTCATGGCCCTGTGGCCGGGGGTCCCCGAGCGCGTCGAGATCCTCCCCGACGCCGTCCCCGGCCAGACCGCAGTAACGCGCCGGGACCTGTCCGGACTGGTGAGAACCCAGATCGAGCAGGTCGACGGGGTCCACAGCGCCACCGTCAGAGTTCGCCGCTCACGGGTCGACGTCGTCGTCCTCAGCGTCCTGGACGACCTCACCCCGGTACGAGAAGCCGCCCGCAAGAAGGCCGATGAGGCCCTGCAGGCGTTCAAGCCCGAGGGCATCGCACGCAGCCGAGTGCGGATCAGGCACACGAGCTGAAAGGGAGAACACTATGCGTTCAGTCTCCGGAGTCCTCAACAGGACAGTCCTGGCCGGCTGCGGCCTTCTCATCACGGCAGCGGCATCCTGGCTGCTTGCCTCCGGCCTCGGTACCGGTCGGTCATGGCCCGACGTCGCCCCGCTCCTGGCCACTGCGCAGGACCGGGTGGACAGCCTCATCACGCCCCAGGCGCACTGGCTCCTGCCGACCACCGCGCTGGCGTCAGTGCTCGCCTTCATCGCTGGGCTGGTCCTACTCGCCATGCAAGTCCCCCGCAAGGCGGCCGCCTCGCCCCTGAGATTCAGCGACTCCGAGGGCGTCCTGCTGGCCACCGTCAGCCCCGACGTCCTGGCACAGGCCCTGTCCGAGCGGGCCCAGGACGTCCCCGGGGTGGAGCGGTGCTCGGTGTGGGTCACTGGTTCCCCAAGCAGTCTGTGGCTCCAAGGGGTCGCCACTGTGTCCCAGGGCTGCGAGGTCGAGTGGACCGTCGCCGCTCTCAGGCGCCGACTCGAGGATGACGTGACCACGTCCCTGGATACGCGCCCCAGACAAGTCGACATCCTGGTGCGTCTGGAGCGCTCCTCGAACTCGCGCAACATCTCGCAGACCGTCACAGGACGGCATGCGCCCGAGAGCACCGGGGACGGCGATGACACATGAGAAGCAGGACGAGGCAGTGCCGGCACCTCGCCCGCGTCCACACCACGCCGCACCACCGAGCGCTTCGTCCTATGACAGGGACCGCTACCTGGTCCTGCGCGCCCAGGACGGAGACATCAACGCCTTCGAACAGCTCGTCGAGCGTTACCAGGGGCGTCTGTTCCGCACCGCCTACATGATCGTGCGAAACCGTCACGACAGTGAGGACATCGTCCAGGAGACCCTCATCCAGGCCTGGCGCAGTCTTCACCTGGTCAGAGAGCCTGCCGCCTTTCGGAGCTGGCTCATGCGGATCTGCACCAACAAGGCCACCAGCATGACGCGCAAGCGTCAGCGTCGGGCTACCGATCCCTACGACTCCGAGAGCCTCGAGACCGCGAGCGCCATGGCGGGAACGACTTCGAGCAGCACCACTGACCCGGCCGAGTCCAGCGAGGTCAACGCCCAGATCGAGGCACTGGCCGACCTGCTGGCCTCCGTGCGGCCCGAGCTGCGCATCGTCTGGGTGCTCCGAGAGGTCGACGACATGTCCTACGAGGAGATCGCCCAGGCCCTGAATCTCACCGAGTCCACCGTCCGCGGGAGGCTGGCACGCGCTCGCGCTCTCGTCATGCGCCAGATGAAGGAGTGGTCATGAGCACTGCCAACCAGCTCTCACGCAGCGCCCGACGCTCGACGGCGTCGGCCAGGCCATTCACCCGGTCTCACGAGCAGGATGACGCGGACACGCGGGAGTACCTGCGCCTGATCGCCTCCCTCCACGAGGAGTGGGACCGGCTGGAGTCTCAGGCGAGCGCCTCGGTCATGCCGCAGCGCCACTTGATGGAAGCCGTCATCGCCGAGACCCGTCACGGCGCCCAGGTGCAGATGCCCGCCACCGATCTGGGGCCCTACAGCATGTCCGAGTTCTCGCTGCGAGCGCTCATCCGACGAGCTGTGGACTCCGTACCCGGCGCGCGCGCCCTGCGGTCCTCCTTCGAGCACGCGCCTTCGGGCGAGGATCACCGCGGCCTGGGGGTTCCAGAGACCATCTCCTGCCGGATCTCCGCCCACGTCAACGCGGGCAGCCTGCCGCAGCTCGCCCAGCGGGTCCGCGACGCCGTTCGAGGAGCCTGCCATGAGAACCTAGGAGTGTCCCCGACCGTCAACGTCCACATCGAGGATCTCCACGATGACGACTAGCCTCTCAGCAGCCGAGCTGGCAAACCTGGTCACTGCTGTCCCCGGCGTACGAGGAATCGAGCCGGGGATAGGCAGCACGTTGAGGGCGATCGGCAGTCACATCCGGCAGCAGGACCCTCGTCAGGCCCGCTTCGGAGTCGTCGTCGAGGCGGGTTCACGCAGGGCCGTCATCGAGATCGGTATCGACGGCTCACGGCCCGTCAGGGAGATCGTGCACGACGTCCAGGAGACCATCATTCAGTCTCTGTCGGAGGCGGGCGAGCCCGACGACACCTCCGAGGCACGCGAGGACTACGGCTCCCCCGGCGTCGGGGGCCGGAGCACTCCCCAGGTCACAGTGCGGGTGCAGTCCCTGCTGTAGGCACCCGATCCGCAGCGATTCCCCGCCCTCGTGCAGATCCCAGCACGAGCCGACGTCGGGCCACCGGTGGCTGACCGGTGGCCCGACGTCGGATATGGGGTGAGGAGGGCGCTACTCAGTGACGCTCGCGGACGACCACGCCCGAGACGTCGGCATCCTCCAGGCGCACCACGCGCGAGCCGGAGACGATCCGGTGCCCCAGCCAGATGGCCCCGAAGACCGGCAGACCGATGTAGGAGGAGAGCACCTCCAGCAGCTGGCCCTTGAAGACGGCCTCGTAGTTCTGACCCAGGATCACCAGAGCGCACAGGGTGAAGGCCAGGATCGGCCCCAGTGGGAACCAGGGCGCCCGATAGGGCAGGTCGGCCGGGTCGTTGCCCTGGAGCACGTAGGCGCGCCGGAAGCGGAAGTGGCACACGGCAATCCCCAGCCACACGATGAAACCGCACAGGGCGGAGACGTTGAGCAACCACGTGTAGGCGGTGTCCTGCCCCACCACGGCGGTGAGGAAGCCGGCGGCGCCCACCAGCGCCGTCGCCCCCAGAGCCCTCACCGGGACCCCGTGGCGGTTGACGTAGGCGAACCAGGCCGGTGCCTGGCCCTGCAGGGCCATCGAGTGCAGCATGCGGGTCGAGGCGTACAGGCCCGAGTTCCCGGCGCTGAGCACGGCGGTGAGGATGACCGCGTTCATGATGGCGGCCGCGATCCCGATCCCCGCCCGCTCGAAGACCAGGGTGAAGGGCGAGTAGGAGATGTCGGAGGTCTCCGAGCGCAGCAGGTTGGGGTCGGTGTAGGGCACCAGGAAGCCGACCACCGCGATCGCCCCGATGTAGAAGATCATGATCCGCCAGAACACCGTGTGGATCGCCCTGGGGACGTCGCGGCGGGGGTTACGGGCCTCGCCGGCCGCCACACCCACGAGCTCGGTGCCCTGGAAGGAGAACCCGGCCACCATGAACACCGACACGATCGCCAGCATCCCGCCGTGGAAGGGGGCGTCGCCAGTGGTCCAGTTGCCGAAGCCCGCCGGCCTGCCGCCGACGATGCCGGCGATCATCGCCACGCCCGCGATCAGGAAGACGATGACGGTGACCACCTTGATGGCCGACAGCCAGAACTCGCCCTCCCCGAAGGCTCGGGCGGACAGGGCGTTGAGCGTCGTCAACAGGGCCAGGAACAACGCCGCCCATATCCATGAGGGCACCCCCGGCAGCCAGTAGGCCATGACGATCCCCGCCGCCACCAGCTCAGCAGCCACCGTGATCGCCCAGTTGAACCAGTAGTTCCACCCCATGGCGAAACCGAAGGAGGGGCTGACGAACCGGGTGGCATAGGTCTGGAAGGAGCCGGCCACCGGCATGTGCGCGGTCATCTCCCCCAGGGACTGCATGAGGAGCAGCACCATGAGGCCGATCGCCGCGTAGGCCACCAGGGCGCCGCCCGGCCCGGCCGTGGAGACCGTGGCGCCCGAGGCCACGAACAGCCCCGTACCGATGGCGCCACCGATGGCGATCATCTGCATGTGCCGGTTGGTCAGGCTGCGCTGCAGCCCGCTCTCCTCCTCCAACGCCTCGTTGGAGACCTGGTCGGGGGCGCCGGAAACCAGCGCCTCTACAGGGACGTCGCCGCCAGCGCCGGGCCGTCCGCCAGACCCGACGGAAGGAGGGCTGCTAGGGGCCGACTCGTCGTGGGAGTGTGTCACCCAACCGAGGGTAATCGTCGAGCACGCAACCCGTCGTTCACGTTCGGCCTGTCTCACGCGCCCTGGCCTGTGCTGACGCTCACGGTCGACGGAGCTGCCGGGGCGGCCGCGGTCTCAGCAGGTGTGGTCGGCGCCCGGCTCGCGGCGCTTGTGGGTCGCCGGGCCTCCCTGGGCTGCCATGAGGTCAGCGCGCAGGTTCTTGGGCAGGGAGAAGGAGATCTTCTCCGTGGTGGTGCGCACCTCCTCGACATCGTCGAAGCCGAACTCGGCCAGGCGCTCAACGACCTCGCGCACGAGGATCTCCGGCACCGAGGCGCCCGAGGTCAGACCGATCGTCTCAACGCCGTCGAGCCAGGACGGGTCGATCTCACTGGCGAAGTCCACCCGGTGGGAGGCGCCGGCCCCGGCCTCCAGAGCCACCTCCTTGAGACGCACCGAGTTCGAGGAGTTGCCCGAGCCGACAACGATCATGAGGTCCACCTGCGGGGCGATCTGCTTGACCGCGCCCTGACGGTTCTGGGTGGCGTAGCAGATGTCCTCGCCGGGCGGGTCGATCATCTCCGGGAAGCGCTCGCGCAGGAGGCGCACCGTCTCCAGGGTCTCATCGACGCTCAGGGTGGTCTGGCTGATCCACACGACCTTGGAGGGGTCGCGCACCTCGACCTGGTCCACCTCGTGGGGACCGTTGACGACCTGGATGTGCTCGGGGGCCTCCCCCTGGGTGCCCTCGACCTCCTCGTGGCCGGTATGGCCCACGAGGATGATGTCGTAGTCCTTGTCCGCGAAGCGCACGGCCTGCTTGTGGACCTTGGTCACCAGCGGGCAGGTCGCGTCAATGGTGGCCAGCCGGCGCTCGGCGGCCTCGGCGTGGACGGCCGGGGAGACGCCGTGGGCGGAGAAGACGACGCGGGCCCCCACCGGAACCTCGTCGGTCTCGGAGACGAAGACGGCTCCGCGCTTCGAGAGGGCGTCCACGACGAACTTGTTGTGGACGATCTCCTTGCGCACGTAGATCGGCGCCCCGTAGTGGGCCAAGGCCTGCTCGACGGCGTCGACGGCGCGGTCCACGCCGGCGCAGTAGCCGCGTGGGGCAGCCATGAGGATCCGCTTGCCGCTCTTCGCGGCGGAGGGCGAGGCCTCGGGGGCGGACACGGGGCTGATGGTGTGCGCGGCGGCGTCAGTCTGCTCGCTGGCGAGCTCGGTCATCGTCACGGCAACCACTGTG
Organism: Actinomyces naeslundii; assembly: GCF_001956585.1. Taxonomy (GTDB): domain Bacteria; phylum Actinomycetota; class Actinomycetes; order Actinomycetales; family Actinomycetaceae; genus Actinomyces; species Actinomyces naeslundii. The sequence continues at coordinate 17,154 of NZ_MSRR01000013.1, forward strand.
CCACAGTGGGACCCAGGTCCCCAGTGGTGGACGTGGCACAGTGGTGCATGTGACAGGCCAGAGCCCCACCCAGCCCAGCCCGCAGTCCTCCCCCGCCGGCGGCCCGGCGTCCGCCTCCGCCGCAGACGGGGCCCCGCAGGAACTGGCGCCGCGCGCGAATCTCACCACCGCGGAGAACCCCTGGCCGCTGCGGCTGCTGTCCTCCAAGATCGACCAGTACGTCGCCCGCATGAGTCAGGTGTGGGTGGAGGGCCAGATCATCCAGCTCAACCGCCGCCCCGGCGCCGGCATGGCCTTCCTCACCCTGCGGGACACGGACGCCGATGTCTCCATGTCGGTGGCGATCTACGCGCGCGTCCTCGACGCCGTCCTGGCCCGCACCGGCGCCGAGCTGAACGAGGGCGCCCGCGTCGTCATTCGTGCCAAGCCCACCTTCTGGACCAAGCGGGGCTCCCTCCAGCTGCAGGCCGACGACATCCGGCCCGTCGGCGTCGGGGACCTGCTGGCCCGCATCGAGCAGCTGCGCCGCGTCCTGGCCGCCGAGGGACTGTTCGACGCCGAGCGCAAGCGGCCCCTTCCCTTCCTGCCGCGCAAGGTGGGCCTCGTGTGCGGCCGCCAGGCCAAGGCCAAGGACGACGTGCTGGTCAACGCCCGACTGCGCTGGCCCGGACTGCCCTTCGAGATCCGGGAGGTCGCCGTCCAGGGGACGCGCGCCGTCGGCGAGGTCACCCGCGCCATCCAGGAGCTCGACACTGATGCGCAGATCGACGTCATCGTCGTGGCCCGAGGGGGCGGCGCCGTCGAGGACCTGCTGCCCTTCTCCGACGAGGGGCTCGTGCGCGCCGCGGCAGCCTGCCGCACGCCGCTGGTCTCCGCGATCGGCCACGAGACCGACTGCCCCCTGCTGGACCTGGTGGCCGACTACCGGGCCTCCACCCCCACCGACGCCGCCCGTCGGATCGTCCCCGACCTCGCCCAGGAGACCGTGGGCCTGGACTCGGCCCGTGAGCGCCTGCGCAGCGTGCTCACCTCGCGGCTGGACGCCGAGCAGGCGGCCCTGGACCAGCTGCGGGCCCGGCCGGTCATGGCCGACCCCACCTCGATCGTGCGCGACCGGGTCATCGAGCTCGACCAGGCCCGTGACCGGATGCGCCGGGCGGTCAGCCACCGCCTGTCGCTGGCGGCCGCGGACCTGCGCGCCGATCACGCCCGGCTGACGGCCCTGTCGCCGCAGGGCGTCCTGGATCGCGGCTACACGATCCTGCGCACCCCCGGTGGGAAGGTCATCACCGGCGCCGAGGACGTCAAGAAGGGCGATCTCATCGAGGGCGTCCTGGCCCAGGGGCGTCTCGTCGCCCAGGTCGTCGGCGCCACCAAGCCCCGGCCCGCCAATATCGACTGAGTAGCGGCTGGGCGCCGGCGACGCCCTAGGGACGCTCGCTGACGGCATCCGGAGGCATCGTGGACGCACCATAGGGCTCGTGGACAGCGTCCCGGGGCCAGTCATCGAGACCTACGGTGCGTCCGCGCGCTTCGGGCGACCGGTCGCCACAAGGACAACGGCGACGGCGATCGCGGCCACCGCGAAGACGGCCGACGCCCCAGTCACCGCCCTATGGAATCCGGTCAGGAAGTCGCCTGAGGCGATCAGGCCGCCAAGGACGGCCACACCAACGACGCTGCCGGTCTGTCGGGCCGCGTTGATGACACTGCCGGCCACGCCGGTGTAACCCGCCGGTGCGGAGGCGACGGCGGCCGAGGTCGCGGCCGGCATGGTCAGTGCGGTGCCGAAACCTCCCAGGAAGGTCAGGGCCGCCACCACCGGGTACGGCGTCGAGGCCGTGACAAGAGCGAGCCCCGCGAATCCGGCAGCACCGGTGAGCAGGCCCATCAGCATCGTGGGGAACGCCCCGATCCTGGCGGTCATCCTGCCTCCCAGCGGGGAGGCGACGACGGCGCTGCACGCCTGCGGCGCCAGGGCCAGGCCGGCGAGCCAGGGTGAGTAGCCCAGGTAGCGCTGGAGGAACAGGGCCAGGACGAAGAGCTGGCCGAAGAAGCCGGTGTTGAGCACGAGCCCGACCACAGCGGCCACGGCGAAACGCGGTCGGGAGAACACCGTCGTCGGCAGCATCGGCCTGCTCGCGGTCCGTTCAACCAGGACGAAGGCCGTCAACAAGCTCAGTCCGGCGAGGGTCGAGGCGACAACGGGTGGGCTCCACCCGTGCTCACCGGCGGCGATGATCCCGTAGGTGGCGGCTGCGAGCCCGGCGACGGAGAGGGTCTGTCCGGGCAGGTCGCCGCCTCCTCCTCGCCGTGCCGACCGGATCGCCGGCTCGGGCAGGCAGCGGGCGGTGAGCCACATGCCGACCGCGACGAGGGGCAGGTTCACCCAGAACACGAACCGCCAGCCGGTGAAGGTCACGAGCAGTCCCCCGGCCACCGGGCCGACGGCCGCGGCGACTCCGCCGGCACCTCCCCACAGGCCGATGGCTCGGGCTCGGTCGGCGGGGCGATCATGGATGAGGGAGAGCATTGCCAGGGAGGCCGGGACGATCGCTGCGGCGCCGACACCCTGCAGCGCCCGGAAGGCGATGAGTGCTCCGCCGGCAGGAGCCAGGGCGCAGGCCGCCGAGAGCAGGCCGAAGACCGCCAGGCCGAGCAGGTGGACGCTCCTAGCACCCATCCGGTCGCAGGCCGCCCCTGCCGACAGCTGCAAGGCGGCGAAGGTGAGGGCGTAGGCATCGACGACCCACTGCAGGGAGGCGACCGGAGCGCCCAGGTCCGTGCCGATCCGCGCCAGTGCCACGTTGACGACCGTCGTGTCGAGCATGACGACGAAGAACCCGAGCAGCGCCGCGATGAGGGCGCCGCACCGTCGGTATCCGCTCATAAGTGGTCTCCTTGTCGCTTCGGGCCCCCTGGCCCCGTCTGCCGGCTGATGCCGGTCACCGGCAGGTTAGAGCCGCAATCGTTCGGCGCTCACCGAACCGGCGCGGGCGCATACTGGCCACATGTCACGGATTCCCGGCCGTTTCTTCCCCGAGGCGGTTCCCGACGTCGCCGGCACGGCCGCGGCGCTCGCCGACCCGTCGCGGGCCGCCATGTGCGCGGCGCTCATGGACGGCCGTGCCTGGACGGTGGGCGAGCTCGGCTCATACGCCGGGACCGCGCGATCGACGGCCAGCGAGCATGTCGACGTGCTGGAAGCGCACGGTCTCATCACGAGGGTCCGCCAGGGGCGGCACTGCTACGTCACGATCTCCGGACCCGAGGCGGCTCGAGTCATCGAGGCACTGGGGGCGATGTCAGCATCAGTACTGCCCACGGCGCACAGCCTCAATGCGTGGACCGCCAACAAGCGGCTGCTGGCAGCCCGTACCTGCTACCGCCACCTGGCGGGGCGACTCGGCGTGAGTCTGGCCGAGTACCTCCAGGAGCGCGGCCACCTGGATCCCTCCTGGCGGCTGACCGATTCCGGAGGGGATCTGCTGGCCACCTGGGGGCTGGAGAAGCCGCTTCGTTCCCGCGGGGAGGCGTGCATGGACTCCACTGAGCGGCGGTTCCACCTCGGCGGGCCGCTGGGGACCGCACTGACGCAGGCGTTCTTCGATCGGGCCTGGATCACGCGCATCGGGCGGAGCCGGGCCGTCAAGGTTACGGAGGTCGGCCGCGAGGCACTGGCGCAGGCAGGTTTGGCGGAAGCGCTGACACACCTCGATGAGACGACCTCCAACGGCACAGCGGGGTAGAAGTGTGGTCTGACGCATCGGTGCTCTTCGGCCGGAACCAGCAGGAGTCAAGGAGAGACTCAGGCCGGGATTTTGTCCATATGGGACGACTTTGGAGCTTCCACAACCAGACGACACCGCACCAAAACGCTCTGGCCAGCACAGATGCGAACGCCACTGAGACGGGGCCCGTCAAAGTCGTCCCTCTTGGACACTTTTGCACCGAGGGCACCCCTCAGACCGCCCAGCCCGCTCTGCTTGTAGCCCGGCCCGTGCGAGAATCGGCATGTGAGCTCCGAGATGAACCCCGGCCCATACTCCGACCAGTACCCAGACGAGTACTCACCCCAGAACAGCGCCTACTCGGCATCGTCAGGGTCCTCACCGTCTTCGGCATCCTCCGGTGATGGTGCCTCCAGCGCCAACGAGGACGTGGGCTCGCTCAGCTACGAGCGGGCCCGCGAGGAGCTGGTGGCCGTCGTGCAGCGCCTCGAGGCGGGATCCGTCCCGCTGGAGGACTCCCTGGCCCTGTGGGAGCGCGGCGAGGCCCTGGCCCAGCGGTGCCAGACCTGGCTCGACGATGCCCGCGCCCGCCTGGCCGCTGTCGCTCAGGACGAGTCCACGGACTGACAGGCATGACCCGCCCGGATCAGCGGCTCCAGGCCGCGCTCGTGCCCGCCCGCGCGACGAAGGGACCGGGGCTCCGGCTGGCAGCGGTGCGCTGATCGGGCGACACCGGGAACCAGAACAGGAGCCGGAAGGGAGCCGTGGATGTCCAAATCTGTGACAAACGCTCGGATCGTTCTCATTCAGACGGAGTGCAACTGCATGATTCCAAGGTTTCCCTTCATGCGTTCCGGGACCTGGAGCTCCTTTGTCGCGGATTCGGACATCGTCGGGCGAGACACGCCCTGAGGGCGGTGCCGGATCGGTAGTCTGTGAGTGTTCACCCTTCGGCCCCACTCATCGACCATTCTGCCGACCATCCACGGGGAGCTTCGCGCCGACGCGTCCCCCCTCTGCCCGGATCACGCCTCGCCGTCTCTCCCTCTCACCTCACTCACAGCGACCGGTCCCCGGTCCCGCACAAAGGAGTCACCATGACCGCACCCGGCCGCCAAGGATCCGCCCTCGTCATCGGCGAGGCGCTGGTCGATGTCGTCATCCACCCCGGGCAGGAGCCCGTGGACATCCCCGGCGGCTCGCCCGCCAACGTCGCCCTGGGGCTGGCGCGCCTGGGCCGCGACGCCGAGCTGCACTGCTGGATCGGCACCGATGAGCGCGGCAAGGCCGTGCGCGCCCATCTGGAGGCCTCCGGGGTCCGCCTGGCTGCGGGCGCCGACGGCGCCGAGCGCACCTCGACGGCGCAGGCCACGATCGGTGAGGACCGCGCCGCCACCTATGTCTTCGACCTGGACTGGAACCCGCCGCGCCCGAACCTGGCTGACGGTGAGGCGCCACTATTGGTGCACACCGGCTCGATCGCGGCGATCCTGGCCCCCGGCGCCGCCACCGTGGAGCAGCTGCTGCGCGCGACCCGCGCCACATCCACCATCGCCTACGACCCCAACGCCCGCCCCCAGCTCATGGGTGAGCCCGAGGACGCCCGCCGGATCGTCGAGCGCCTCGTGGCCCTGTCCGACCTGGTCAAGTGCTCCGATGAGGACATCGCTTGGCTCTACGGTCAGGACGCGGACCTGGAGACGGTGCTGCGCTCCTGGCTGGAGGCGGGGGCGGCCGTCGTGGTCGTCACGCGCGGCAAGGAGGGGGCACTGGCCCTGTCCGCCTCCGGGGTGCGCCTGGAGGTGCCCGCCGACCCGAGCGTCGTCGTGGCAGACACAGTGGGCGCAGGCGACTCCTTCATGGGCGGCCTGGAGGACGCCCTGTGGAGCGAGGACCTCGTGGGCGCGGAGCGGCGCGAGGCGCTGCGCGCCGTGGACGCCGAGACCCTGGAGCGGATCGTGCGTCACGCCGCGGCCATCGCCGACATCACGGTCTCGCGGGCCGGGGCCAATCCGCCCACCCGCGACGAGCTGCCCTGAGACGATGAGCCCGCGCCGCCGCGATCAGCGCAGGATCGCGGCGGCGAGCAGGACCACGGGCACGAACCCGGCGGTGGTCAGCAGGACCGCGTCACGCGCCAGGTCCTTACCCACCCCGTAGCGCGAGGCGTACATGAAGACGTTCTGCGCCGTGGGCAGGGTGGCGGTGACGACCGGGGTCAGCAGCTGTGCTCCGCTGAGTCCCGTCGCCAGCCCGACGACGACGGCCAGCCCCGGCATGACAGCGAGCTTCCAGCCCACGGCCAGCCACAGGCCGCTGCGCCGGCCCGCGCCTCGGACAGAAGCGTCCGGCTCAGGACTCCGCAGGGGCCGGGGCGCCCCGGCCAGGCTCATGCCCAGCGCCAGCATCATGAGCGGCACCGCGACGCGCCCGAGCATCTCCAGGCCCTGGGCCGGGTAGCCCCCGCACCAGGCAGTCAGGTCCAGGCCGCTCAGGTTCGCCGCGGTCCCGGCCACGACACCCCACAGCAGCGGATTGCACAGCGGGACGGTCAGGGTCGCCAGGCGAGACGGGTTACCGCGGCGGGTGACGGCGTCGAGCACGGTGAAGGTGACAGGGGTGAGCACCAAGAGCTGGAGCAGAAGGATCGGGGCGATGGTGGCCGCGTCGCCCAGGACGAGGACGGCCACCGGGATGCCCAGGTTCGCGGCGTTGACGTAGCCGGAGGCGAGCGCGCCGATGGTGGCCTCGGCGGTGGAGCGGCGCAGCACGAGGCGGTGCAGGCACCAGGCGGAGACGATGGCCACGAGCTCGGCGGCCACGGCCACGGCGGTGGTCCGCGAGACCACGGCCGTGAGGTCCGCTCGGCTCAGGGTGGTCACCAGCAGCGCCGGGGTGGCGGCGAAGAAGCACACGCGGGTGAGGACCCCGTCGGCGTCGGCGGGCACGGCCCGGGTGCGCACCAGCAGCCAGCCGACGGCGATGACCACCCCGAAGACGGCCAGCCCCGCGACGACATCGCCCATAGCCTCGGCGTCCCCCTCTCATCGGCCGCTTCGACGGAGATAATCCGACTGAGATCATAGGACGCGGCGCGACGAGTTCGTAGGGTAGAGCGCGCCTTCGTACCCTCTGCGCCTCGAACGCGCCCCTCAAGGAAGGACCGCATGAGGGCGCGGGACCGCAACGGGGCCGGGTACACGCCCCGTAGCTGAGGCGCGGGGGCACGCAGCGGCTAGCCGACCGGCTCGAGGTCCACCCAGGTGCCGACGTGGTCGGAGATGATGAAGGAGGCCGTCCCCCAGTCCACGGCACGCAGCAGCGGGCTCCCGGCTTCCCCGTCTCCCGCCGCGGCCACGGCCGCCTCATCGGTCAGCGGAAGACCGTCGGGGCCGGTGGGCCACAGGTCGGTGAGGACGTGGTCGATGCGCCTCGTGGGGTCGGCGGCCGGGAAGGTATGCCCCTCCCCCACGGTGCGCCCCAGCCCCAGGGCCTCGACCTGCTCGGCACCCAGGTTGTAGTCGCCCACGAGCAGGTGCGGTCCGGGCAGCCCGGCCAGTGCCGCCCAGGCGGCGGCGAGCTGACGTGCCGCCATGGACCCGCGGGTGGCCAGGTGCGTGGAGGCGACGGAGAGCCGGCGAGCCGGCCCACCGACATCCTCCGGCAGGTCGAGGGTCGCGGCCACCATGACACGGCTGGAGGCGGTGAAGACCTTGTAGGAGCGCGGGTCCCAGGCGCGCTCACCGCGCTTGACGATGCTGGAGGGCCCCCGCCCCAGGCGCTTGACGTGCCAGCCGGCCACCGGGAAGCGGGAGATGAGGGCATTGCCGTAACCGATCGGCCCGGCCCCGACGGCGGCGCGCAGCAGCCCGAAGACATCGTCGGTCGGCGAGCCGAGCGCGCTGCGCAGGGGCCGACGGCGCAGCCCCACGGCCGGTCCGGCGTAGCTGGCGGCGAAGCGGCAGGTGGGCATCCCCAGCTCCTCGGCCAGGAAGGCGGCCTGGTGAAGGCGCCCGGAACGGGCCTGGCCCAGGTCCACCTCCTGGAGCGCGACGATGTCGGGGGCCAGCTCGGCGATCTGCTCGGCCGTGGCCCGCATGACGGCGCGGGCGGTGGCGGGGTCGGAGATGTCGGCGCCGGCCAGCGAGCCGGTGGCGGCGCTGCCGTCCCCGGCCCCGGCGCCGGGCAGACCGTGCTGGAGATTGAGGCTCAGGACCCGGATCATGCTCATTCCTCCTCGAAGGTCAGGCTCACGGAGTTCATGCAGTAACGCTGTCCGGTGGGAGTCTGGGGGGCGTCGTCGAAGACGTGGCCCAGGTGGCCGTTGCAGGTGGCGCAGCGGACCTCGGTGCGCACCATGCCGTGGGAGGTGTCGGTGCTCAAAGTGACCGCCTCGAGGCTGGCAGGGTCGTAGAAGGAGGGCCAGCCGCAGTGGGAGTCGAACTTGGTGGTGGAGCGGAACAGCTCGGCGCCGCAGCCGCGGCAGCGGTAGACACCCTCGCGGTGCTCGTCGAGCAGGGCGCCGGTGAAGGGCCGCTCGGTGCCGGCCTCGCGCAGCACGTGGTACTCCATGGGGCTCAGGGCGGCGCGCCACTGCGCATCGGTGCGCACCGCGGCCTCCAGGTCGACAACCGGCTCGGAGGGCGTGGAGGCAGGCGTCACGGAGGGCTCACCGCTCGTGTCAGTACTCATGGCCCCATCGTCACCCGCACGACGGCGCCGGGCGAACCGCGTTCACGCAGCGAAAACGCACCAATCCGCTCAGGTGCCGGCAACGTAGCACGCCCCGGCCCGACTCACCGAGGGCCCAGGCCCCCGCGCCGGGCGCGGTGCAGCAGGGAGCGGCCCATGGCACGCCCCAGCGTGACGGCGCGCCTGGCCCCTAGGCCGTGCGCCGCGGTCTCCCCTGCGGCCTCGGTGGCCGTATCGTCGTCACCGGCCACCGTCTTGATGGCAGTGTCGGCCTCGGCCTTCTGCTTGGCGACGATCTCCTCGGCCGCACGGGCGACCTCCTCCGGGCCGAGGTCCTGGGTGACCTCGACCTGCTCGACCTCCACCCGCGTGCGCGGCAGGGCGTAGGGGGCCTCGCGCTGCAGCCAGGCGACCAGTTCCTCGCGCACATAGGACTTGAGGGTGCCGACGTCGCCCGGGTTGGCTCCAGTGAGGACCACGCGTACGGTGACGTGGTCGCCGACGGCGTCGGAGACCTCGAGAGAGGCCTGGCGCCCGTCCCAGACCGTGGAGGCGGCCACGAGCCGGGCCAGCTCGGCGCGCAGCGCGGCGACGGGCACGCGCCAGTCCAGCTCGAGGGTGAAGGTGCCGGTGCTCTGGGAGCCGCCGCGCGTCCAGTTGGCGAAGGGGTTCTCGGTGAAGTGGGTCGAGGGCAGGATGAGGCGCCGCTCGTCCCAGGTGCGCATGACCACGTAGGTCAGGGTGATCTCCTCAATGGTGCCCTGCTCGTTGTCGACGACGACGACATCGTCCACGCGAATGGCGTCGGTGGTGGCCAGCTGGAGGCCGGCGAAGACGTTGCCGAGCATGGAGCGTGCGGCCATACCGGCGATGACGGAGGCCAGACCGGCCGAGGCGAGCAGGGAGCCCATGGCCAGCTGGACGCTGGGGAAGGTCATGATGGCGCTGACGAGCCCGGCGATGACGATGACCACCTGGGCGACGCGCCGGATGATCTGGCTCTGGGTGGTCACGCGGTTGGCGCGCCCCTGGTTCTCGCTGGCCTGCACCCCTTTGACGACGGTGGACTCGATGGCCTTGGCGAAGGCGACGACGAGCCAGGTCACCGAGAAGATGAGCGCGATGGTCACCCCCCGCTCGATGACGACCATCGTCGTCGAGTCCTCCTTGGTCTGCCGCAGCCCGGTCAGAGCGATCTGGGTGCCCAGGAAGGCCCCGGTCATGGCACCGACGGCGTAGGCGGGGCGGCGCCCGAAGTCCACGATCTCGCGGTACAGGAGGCGGCGCCTGCCCATGAAGCTGAGGATCGACATGAGCACGACGGCGACCAGGATGCCGATGGCGGCGCCGACACCGGCCTGCAGGCCGATGGCGGCGAGGTCGTTCGTCGTCTTGGAGACCACCTCGACCGTCTGGTCGACGTTCAGGGACGGTATGCCCGTGGGACCGGGGGTGGGCGTGGGAGTCGGGGTCGCCGAAGGATCCGCGCTGGGGGACGCGGGTGGAGTGGTGGCTGCGAAGAGCATGGGACCAGCGTAGGCAGCGGGGCTGTACCCCGGCTGTGACGAACGGCCACGAGTGACGATGAAGTCCCCCGCCCAAATTCCATTTGACGTACTACGCGTGCCGTAGTACGTTAGATGCACACAAGGACCTCAGGGTCACCCTCACAGCAAGCCAAGGAAGGAGGGTCACATGATCAGCGCAGATGCCATTCGCGGCTACATCGACCTCATCGTGCTGTCCCTGCTGAAGCGGCAACCGTCCTACGCCTACGATCTCGCCAAGACCATCACCGAGGTCTCCGACGGCGAGTACACCATCAAGCAGACCACCCTCTACACCGCCCTCAAGCGCCTGGAGTCCACCGGCCTGGCCGCCTCCTACGCAGGAGTGTCCGAGTCCGGCAAGTCCCGCACCTACTACCGCCTCACCTCCGAGGGCACCGCCCACCTGACCACCAAGGTCTCCGAGTGGGAGGACACCAAGACCCTCGTCGACCGCTTCGCGAAAGGAACCCACTGATGGACACCATCGAGACCTTCCTCGACAACATGTTCGCCCCCTACCCGGCCACGCCGCGCCTGACCGAGGCCCGCAGCGAGCTGCGCGCCATGATGGAGGACGCCTACAACGACGCCATCGCCCAGGGCAAGACCCACAACGAGGCGGTCGGTCAGGTCATCACCGACTTCGGCAACCTTCAGGAGCTGGCCCCGACGCTGGGCATCGCGGCCGACATCCAGCCCGGCGGTGCTCCGCAGGCCGCTCCCGCAGCCGGCGCCCCGACCGAGCCCAGTCGGCCCGCCGGCCCCGCGCCCACGCCCGTCAGCCCCAGCAACTACACCGCCTGGCAGCACAATGAGCAGGACGGGGACAAGGACGACCCCTTCATCAGCTTCGTGGCCAGCATCTACTGGCCGGCCACGGTGATCATCTACCTGCTGTGGAGCTTCGTCTTCGACGCCTGGGACATCTCATGGATCATCTGGCCGGTCGCCGCCATCGCCTTCGGGATCTTCGCCACCGGCCACGCCTATCGGCGCAGTCGGAAGTGAAGACTCTCCCCCCCCCACCTCAGCCGGGGCTCGCCCAGGCGTGAACGAGGGCCCGGGACCCGTCAGGTCCCGGGCCCTCACGGCGGCTCCGGCCGGGCCCCGGATCAGGGGCCCGGCCGGGGCCGAGGCGCTCACTCCTCGGCGAGGGTGGAGAGGTCTCCCTCGTCCTGCCCCAGCGCCCGGGCCCGCAGCACCCGGCGCAGGATCTTGCCCGAACGGGTCTTGGGCAGCGACTCGGGGAAGCAGAAGGACTCCGGCTTGGCGATCGGCGACAGGGTCGCCGCCACGTGCTGGCGCAGCTCGGCCTCGAGCTCACGCGAGGGCTCGACCCCGGTGGCCAGGACGACGGCGACGTGAACGGAGTGCCCCTTGACCTCGTGGGGCAGCCCGACGGCGGCGGCCTCGGTCACCGCGGAGTGGGAGACGAGCGCCGACTCGACCTCGGCCGTACCCAGACGGTGGCCGGAGACCTTGATGACGTCGTCGGTGCGCCCAATGATCCAGAACCAGCCGTCGGCGTCGCGCTTGGCCGAGTCCCCGGTCAGGTACAGGCCCGGGTACTTGCTCCAATAGGTGTCCACGTAGCGCTGCGGGTCACGGAAGAGAGTGCGCATCATCGAGGGCCAGGGCCGCTTGAGGACGAGGTTCCCCTCAACGCCGTCGGGGACCTCCCGGCCCTCCTCGTCGACGACGGCCGCCTCCTGGCCGAACACCGGCCGGCCGGCCGCGCCGGGCTTCTGAGGCATGGAGGGGACCGTCGTGATCTGGAACATGCCGGTCTCGGTCTGCCACCAGGTGTCGATGATCGGGCAGCGGTCGGCGCCGACGACGTGGTGGAACCAGCGCCACGCCTCGGGGTTGAGGGGCTCGCCGACGCTGCCCAGCAGCCGCAGGCTGGACAGGTCGTGGCGCCGCACCCAGGCCTCGCCGAAGCGCATGAGTGTGCGGATGGCCGTGGGGGCGGTGTAGAAGGCGTTGATGCCGTAGCGCTCAATGAGGTTCCACCAGCGGTCCGGGTAGGGGAAGGTCGGGTTTCCCTCGTACATGAAGACGGTGGCGCCGTTGAGCAGGGGGCCGTAGACGAGGTAGCTGTGGCCGGTGATCCAGCCCGGGTCGGAGGTGCACCACCAGCGGTCGGCGTCATGGACGTCGAAGCAGTCGTGGAGGGTGACGTAGGTGCCCACCTGGTAGCCGCCGTGAGAGTGCAGGATCGCCTTGGGCTTTCCGGTGGACCCGGAGGTGTAGAGGATGAACAGGGGGTCCTCGGCGTCGACCTGCACGGTCTCGCAGCGGCCCTGGGCGATTGGGAGCTTGCACAGCTCGTGGTACCAGTGGTCGCGGATGGGGTCCATGACAGCCTCGGTGGCGGTGTTGCGCACGACGATGACGTTCTGGACGGTGGGCGAGAAGCGCACCGCGTCGTCGACGATCTTCTTCAAGGGGAAGACCTTGCCGTTGATCCACGAGCCGTCGGCAGTGATGACGACCTTGGACTCCGAGTCGTCGATGCGCGCGCTCAGGGCGTCGGAGGAGTAGCCAGCGAAGACCACCGAGTGGATGGCCCCGAGCTTGGCGCAGGCGAGCATGGCGAAGAAGATCTCGGGGATGCGGGGCAGGTAGATCGTCACGACGTCACCCTTGCCCACACCCATGGCCTTGAGGACGTTGGCCATCCTCTCGACCTCCCGGCCCAGGTCGAAGTAGGAGAAGGTACGCACCTGCTCGACATCCTCACCCACCCAGATGAGGGCGAGCTTGTTGCGGTGGGAGTTGGTCAGGTGCCGGTCGACGGCGTTGGAGACGATATTCGTCCTAGCACCGACGAACCAACGGTAGAAAGGGGCCCCGGACTCGTCGAGCACCGTGTCCCAGGGCCTGGACCACTCCAGCTCGCCGGCGCGCTCGGCCCAGTAGCCCTCCAGGTCCGCGGCGGCCCGCTCCTCCAGAGCGCGCCAGTCGCCGACCCAGGCGTTCGCGACGACCTCGGGGTCGGGATGGATGGTCTCCTCCGGCTCCTCCATCGGCTCGCCCGGGGGCTGAGTCACGGTCCTTGAGATCATGGCGTCCTCCTTGCGCAGTATGAATATGGCGCCGTCACGCGGCGAGGGGTGTCTGGAGGCGTGCGGGCCGCGTAGAGTACGGGCTCTTGGCACTCACGAACGTGGCGTCGCACACATGCAGGGCTGCCATCATCCACTATGAAGGCCTGCTTGGCGACCGATATGGCGAGGGAATCCCGCAGGCGACCCGCAGAAGAGGCCTGGCGCGCTCGGGCGTGCCCGCCCCGACGCACGCACGTGACCACACCCCATGCGTCTGACGACCGCTCCGGCGCATCAGGAGGCGGACCTGCAGCACAGACCCAGACGGAGCGCGCGCAGACAGAGCGAAGGCCCGGAACCTTGTGGGTTCCGGGCCTTTCGCGGTGGCTCCGACCGGCGTCGATCCGGTGACCTTTCGATTTTCAGTCGAACGCTCTACCAACTGAGCTACAGAGCCTTGGGATGGAATCGGTCCGACCATTTCTGATCGGACCGATCCTTTCCGCGACCTCGACGGGACTTGAACCCGCGACCTCCGCCGTGACAGGGCGGCGCGCTAACCAACTGCGCCACGAGGCCAGTGTGAATTCACTGTGTTATTCACTTGTGCGAATCCGTACCCCCAACGGGATTCGAACCCGTGCTACCGCCGTGAAAGGGCGGGGTCCTAGGCCGCTAGACGATGGGGGCCAGGGGCCTTCGACGTCGTCGCGCCTCGAACCGGGATGAACACTAAGGGGACAGTCTTCCGCAGCGCAAATCCCGACGACGTGACCCTCCTCACCGCTCGGTTTCCGGCGAGATTCCGGGCATCCAGGACAGTCGAGTCGGAGGCCGCCGGTCTGGCAGGCTGGCCCCGTGAGCCACGCGCACCAGCAGGGGGCGGAACAGCCCCGGGTACAGCCCTCGGGGCGGATGACGGATCAGGAGTTCGAGGACGTCGTCGGCGACGCCCTGGACCAGATCCCGGAGGACCTGGCCGAGGCGATGGACAACGTCGTCGTCCTCGTCCAGGACGAGCCCGACCCGGAGATGCTCACCGAGGAGGACTACGACGAGACCGGCCGCCCCACGCTCCTGGGACTGTACGACGGCGTCCCTCTCACCGAGCGCGACGAGGGCTGGACCATGGTGCTGCCCGATCGCGTCCTCATCTTCCGCGGGCCGCTGGAGCGCTGGTGCACCGACCGCGAGGAGCTCGTGGAGGAGATCACGGTCACCGTCATCCATGAGATCGCCCACCACTTCGGCATCCCCGACGAGCGCCTCCACGAACTGGGCTGGGCGTAGCCCCGGGAACAGTCCCGGAACAGACCGGATGACTCATTACCTCGCAAGCACCCAGGGACCTGCCTTAGTGTGGCCGGCATGAATGACCGTCATCGGCCTGCCGCTCCGGGTGCCGGGGAGCCTCCCAGCCCCATCGCCCCGAGTGAGTTCCCGCAGCACCACGTGAGTCGGCGGCCAGTACTTCTGGCGCTCCTCGGGGCTGGTTCCCTGGCGGGGTGCTCCCTCATCCCCGGCTCCTCGTCGGCCGGAGGATCCTCCTCCAGCCCGCAGCCCACCACCCCGGCGCCGGCATCGCCCAGCGCCGCCCCCTCGCACACCGCGGCCGCGAGCGCGACGCCGTCGGCCACAGCGACGGCCACCGGCGGAGCGCTGGAGGGCTGGAGCCTGGAGGAGAAGGTCGGCCAGCTCATGATGGTCGGGGTGGACGCCACCGCCCCCAAGCAGTCCTCCGACGAGGCCGTCGACACCCACCATGTCGGCAACATCTTCATTGCCGGCCGCACCACGGCTGGCAGCCAGGCGACCCAGAAGGTCATCGGCTCGTTCACAGGCAGGGTCGGCTCGGCCACCACCCACAACACCCCGATGCTCGTGGCCACCGACCAGGAGGGCGGCGAGGTCCAGGTCCTGTCCGGCTCGGGCTTCTCCGACATCCCCTCGGCGATGGACCAGTCGACCCAGCCGCGCGATCAGCTGGAGGCCGCGGCGCGCACCTGGGGCAAGGAGCTGGCCGACGTCGGTGTCAACATGAACCTGGCCCCGGTCGTCGACCTGGTCGACATCGACCGACCGACCACCAATGAGCCCATCGGCCACTGGGGGCGCGAGTACGGCCACGACGCCACCACCGTCTCCTCCCAGGCCGGCGCCTTCGCCGCGGGGATGCAGGCCTCGAAAGTCATCCCCACCTACAAGCACTTCCCGGGCCTGGGGCGGGTCACGGCCAACACGGACACCTCCGCCGACGTCGTCGACCGCACCACGGGCCGCCTGCCCGACGCTGCCGTCAGCGTCTTCGCCTCCGCCATCGCCGCCGGCGCGCAGGTCATCATGGTCTCCTCGGCCACCTACGCGCTCATTGACGCCTCGGCGCCGGCCGTCTTCTCCTCGAAGATCGTCACCGACATGCTGCGCACGGAGATGGGTTTCTCCGGGGTGGTCATCACCGACGACGTCTCCGCCGCCGTCCAGGTCCAGGGCGTGGCCGCGGGCGATCGGGCCGTGCAGGCGATCCGGGCCGGCTGCGACATCGTGCTGGCCTCGGCGGAGCCGGCTGTGGCCGCCGACATGGTCAAGGCCCTCATCGCCGCCGCCCAGTCCGACCCCGCCTTCGCGGCGCGGGTGGACGAGTCGGCCGCACGGGTGCTGGCCCTCAAGGGCAGTCTCCAGTCCTGAAGCGCGCCGGCCCGGCCGGCCCCGCAGGGCGGAGCCTCAGCGGGACTTGGTGGTGCCCTGCGGCGATCCGCTGGACTCCATGCGCTTGGCCAGGCAGTGCTCGGCGTCGTAGCCCTGGGAGTCGCACCAGGCGTTGGCCTCGTCGGCGGTCGCGTAGAGCTCGCCGGACAGGGTCACCCACCAACCACCGACGTCGAACACCGACCACTCGCTGGTGTTGACGATCACGGCATTCGGGTTGGCCTGCCGCGTCTTGAGGAACTCGGCGAGGATCGAGCGGTTGGTCCATGTCTGCCCGTCGGCGACCAGGTCCACCTGCTTGGAGGACAGCTGCGGGGTCCACTTGCCCAGGAACTTACTCATGACGGCGGAGCGGTCGTGCTTGGCCTGCCACTGCAGGGCGTCGCCGGCGGCCTGCTCGTCCTGCTCCTGCTGGTTCGCGTTGGAGTTCGAGGACGAGGCCATCGTCATCGGGGAGTTCGTCGAGCTCTTCGAGGTGACGCTGGACTGCGAGCCGCGGTCGAAAGAGGGCTTGACCGTGAGGGTCTTGAGGTCGAGGTCCTTGGCGGTGCGGAAGTAGTGCTGCTCACCGAAGCGCAGCGTCACCGCCCGTCCGCCGTTGGGGATGATGAGCGGATCGCTGGAGAGGTCGAAGGTTCCCGAGGCCACGAGGTGGTCGACGTCGGCACCGCCGGTCGGGCTCGCGGAGCTGTAGATGAGGACCTGGTTGGACGATCCGCCGAGGAAGTCGCCCTCGGCGCAGGAGGTCGTCACATTGCCCTGGACATTCAGCTCACCCTGGCCGTCCTCCACCGAGGTGATGGTGAAGGTCGGCATGCTGGAGCAGGCCTTGACCGCCCCCGAGGGCAGGGCCGTCGCGGTTGACGTGGCGGCAGCGTCGGCCTGACCGTTGTTCTGGTTGCCGCCCTCGCCGGCCTTGTCCTGGGAGGTGGAGTCGTCGTCCTTGTCCTTGCTGGAGAAGTAGTTGCCGGCCCATACGCCGCCTCCGCCGGCGATGATGAGGAGGAGAACCACGATGATCGCCACCAGGCGCCCGGTGCCGGATCTCGAGGGCTGCTTCTGCTGCTGGGGCGGCGGCATCTGGGCCGCCATCTGGGCCCCGAACATGTCCTGCTCCACCGCCGGCTGCGCGGCGGAGAAGCCCGACGGCGCCCCGCTGGGGGTCTCCGCCCAGGCGGCAATGTCCTCGGCCGACGGTGGCGGTGCCACCGGAAGAGCCACCGAATCGGCCGAGCCCGCCGCAGAAGCAACCGAGCCGGCCGCCGGGGCCGCGGACTGCGCCGAGGTCATCGCCTCGGCCGAGCCGACCTCGGGCCACTGAGACGCGGAGGCGAAGACCGCCGGGGCCTCAACCTCTGGGATGTCCTCGGTCTGACCCTCATCAGCCGCGGGGACGGGCTCAGTCTGACTGTCGTCAACCTCTGGGATGTCCTCGGTCCGGCCCTCATCAGCCGCGACCGACTCATCCCCGGAGTCGTCAGCCGGCTCGCCGGCTGCTGAGTCCTCGACGGCCTGATCACCCGGACCCGACTCGTCCTCGAAGGACTCGTCCGCCTCCGCTTCCTCATCGGCCGTGCCGGCACCATCATCGTCGGAGTCCGCAGCCTCGTCGTCCTCGGTCGGCTCCGCCGTCAGATCGGTGGCCGGCTCATCGGAGCCTTCATCATCCGGCTCATCGGGGCCCGGGTCCTCAGCCGCTTCGGCGTCCTCCTCGGCCTCCTTGCCCTCCTCGGCCTCCCTAGTCTCCTGCTCGTCATCGGCCTCGCCAGGACCGTCATCAGCGGTGCCCACGGCCTCGTCAGTGACAGCCTCAGTGACATCCTCGGTGACATCCTCGGTGACGTCTGCATCCTCTGCGGTCTCAGTGGCAGTCTCACCGCCCTCAGCCGCTTCGGCCTCGTCCTCGTCCACCGGCGTGGGATCGTCCTCAGCCGGCTCGGTCTCCTCGGAGGCCTGCGGCGCCTCGGTCTGCTCCTGACTCTGCTCCGCGTCCGTCTGCTTCTCTTCAGCCGGCTCCGCCTCCGCCGGGGCCTCCTGGGCGGTAGCGGGCTCCGCGACGGGCTCGCCGCCCGCGGTACCGGCAGCAGCAGACTCCGCGTCGTCGGTCAGGAAGCCACGTGCCCGGAGGTTGGCGAGCACCTCGACGTTCCCGGTGCTGGCCAGCCAGCCGAGCAGGTCGGGGTAGGCCGCCGGGTTGGTCGACAACGGAGCCCACAGGTCTGGCCGGCTCTGCGCGATCGCGGCCTGCAGGGCCTGATCCGGAGTCTGGGCGGCAACCGCCGCGTCGGCCTGGTGAGCCGCCATCATGAGCTGAACCGGATCCATGCAGAGCCCTTCCGGGAGAACGTATGGGTGACCTCGACTGATCAGGCTCGTCACAACCCGTCCCGGGTCCTTCAAAGGCGCCGATCAGCCTTGATGGTAGTCACGAATCGGCCACGAGGGTCAAGAAACGATGTCGGCCGAGGAAATCCGCCGCCCAGTCACGGGCACGTACCCTCGTCTCAGGGGAGTCCCCTACCGCAGATCAGGGTCGTTCGGCCATACGGCCAGGGGCTTGTCCTCCGTCAGGAGGATTCGACCGATCCATGCCACTGTCAGACTGAACCTATGAGTAGTTCCGTTCCTGTACCAGCAGCCCCTTCCGTCCTCGCTCCTCACCGCCCCGTCGACAACCCGGTGGTCTCCGCCCGCAGCCTCACCAAGGTCTACGGCCGCGGCTCGGGAGCCGTCAAAGCACTCGACGCCGTCAACGTCGACATCGCCCGAGCCCGCTTCACCGCGATCATGGGCCCCTCCGGCTCCGGCAAGTCCACCCTCATGCACTGCCTGGCGGGCCTGGACTCGGTGACCTCCGGGGAGATCATGCTCGACGGAGACATGGTCTCCTCCATGAGCCAGCGTCGCCTCACCCGTCTGCGCCGCGAGCGCATCGGCTTCATCTTCCAGTCATTCAACCTGGTCCCCACGCTCTCAGCCTCAGAGAACATCACCCTGCCCCTGGACATCGCCCGCAAGAAGGTCAACCGGCAGCGCTTCGACCAGGTGGTCGACGCCGTCGGCCTCAAGGACCGCCTGTCCCACCGGCCCGCCGAGCTCTCCGGCGGCCAGGTCCAGCGCGTGGCCTGCGCCCGAGCGCTCGTGGGCGAGCCGGCAGTCGTCTTCGCCGACGAGCCCACCGGCAACCTCGATTCCCACTCCACCGAGCAGGTCCTGGAGATCCTGCGCCGCAGCGTCAACGACCTGGGGCAGTCAGTGGTCATGGTGACCCACGAGCCGGAGGCGGCCGCCTGGGCGGACACCGTCATCTTCCTGCGCGACGGGCACGTCGTGGCCGAGCTGGCCGACCCCAACCGCGACCGGGTCCTGGACGCCCTGCGCGAGCTGAGCGAGGCCGACTCCGCGCCCGCCACCAAGGGGGCCTGAGCCGTGAACCGAGTCGCCTGGCGCTCCGTACGCGCCCATGCCAAGCAGTTCTTCCTCACCACCTTCGCGGTCGTCCTGGGGGTGGCATTCCTGTCGGGCACGCTGGCCCTGCGCGCCTCCATGTCGGAGACCTTCTCCAAGCTGACCTCCTCCACCATCACCTCGGACCTGTACGTCGAGGGCGCCAAGATCGCCTCCGACGGCAACAACGGCTCCTCCGACTCCACGCAGACCCAGCCCATTGACAGCTCCCTGGCCGATCAGATCAAGCAGATCGACGGCGTCGAGGCCGCCAAGCCCGACGCCCAGACGACCGGGGTCCTCGTGGGCGCCAACGACACCCCGGTCTCGAACATGGGAGCACCCACGCTCTTCCTGCCGCTGTACGACAAGGAGCCGGGCCGGACCTGGGCCCAGGGTCACATGCCCCAGGGCGGGGGCGAGATCGCCCTGGAGTCCGGGGCCCTGAAGAACTCCGGACTCAAGGTCGGGGACAAGACGCACATCGTCATCCAGGGTCAGCCCACCGAGGTCACCGTGGTCGGTGAGTTCCACTTCGAGTCCTCCATGGCCAGCGCGACGGTCGTGGGAATGGACCCGGACTGGCTCATGCCCATCGCCGCCCCGGACGGGAAGGTCTCCAACATCACGATCGACCTTGCTAAAGGAGCCTCGCTGGACACAGTCAAGTCCGAGGTCACCAAGGTCGTTCCCGACGACGCTCAGGTGAAGACTCGCGCCGAGCTCATCAAGGAGCAGAACAAGACCATCGAGTCCCAGCTGGGCTTCGTTCAGACCTTCCTCATGGTCTTCGTCGTCGTCGCCATGTTCGTGGGCTCCTTCATCATCATGAACTCCTTCGCGATGAGTGTGCGCCAGCGGGTCAAGGAGTTCGCCCTCCTGCGGGCGGTGGGCGCATCGCCCGGATCGGTGTTCGGCATCGTGTTCCTCCAGGCGGTCGTCATCGGGATCGTCGGCTCCGCCCTGGGCGTGGCCGCAGGGGCCGGGCTCCTGGCCGGACTGGCCAAGCTGCTGGACAACATGGGCATGCCGCTGCTGGAGGGCACCGGCCTGACCGCGCCGATCATCGTGATCTCACTGGTGGTGGGACTGGCCGTCACCATCATCGGCGCCCTGCTACCGGCGCGTGAGGCCGCCCTGACCCACCCGGTCGAGGCGATGCGCGGGGTCTCGGGCTCTCGGGAGAAGTCGCTGGTGCTGCGCACGATCATCGGCGGGCTGCTGCTGGCAGCCGGAGCGGCCGCGGTCGCCGCCGCCTGGGTGAACGAGAACTTGGAGCAGCGCCAGCTCATCATGGGCCTGGGTGCGGGAGGAGTGGTCCTGGGACTGCTCATCGTCTCCCCGACCCTGGCGCGCCCGGTGGTCGCCGTCCTGGGACTGCCATTCCGCATGCTGCGGCCGTCTGGACGCCTGGCATTGCGCAACATCGTCCACAACCCGCGCCGCACGGCCAACACCTCCGGCGCCCTCATGGTGGGCATGGCCCTGGTGTGCGCCGGCGCCACACTGGCCGCCTCCTTCAGCGCCTCGACCGCCGACGAGATCGACAGGTCCCTCAAGGCCGACTTCTTGGTCCAGCCCGCAACAATGAGCAGCTCGAACACCAAGCTCTCCAGCGAGAAGGCCAAGGAGCTCGCCGCGATCGACGGCGTCAAGGAGACCTCCTCCTACACCCTCTACGTCAACGCCGTCACCAAACCCGATGGCTCTCAGAATCCTGCGGCGACATCCCTCGTCATCGACCCCGCCACCTACTCCAGTGCCTACGACATACGGGTGACCTCCGGATCGTTGAGCGACCTCGATGCCACGCATGTGGCGGTCAACAAGACCGAGAACCTCAAGATGGGCGACAAGGTCACCCTCACCGGCCCGAACGGGAGCGTGGAGGCAACGGTCGGCGCCATCGTCGACCCGAAGGGAATCGGCGGCACCTACTTCTACTCCCCCAAGGTGGCGGCGGCGGTGGGGTCCTGGACCTCACCGGGGACCAGCACCGACCCGGACCACGTCCTGGACGCACCCTTGGGCATGCTCCTCACCCTGGAGGACGGTGCGAACCTCGACACCGTGCGCCACAAGGCGGAGGACATCGTGGCTGACACCTACCAGTACTCGGTGAACGACGCCAGCCAGCTCTCCGACAAGGTCGGCCAGCGGGTCAATCAGATGCTCGCCGTCCTCTACGGGCTGCTCGGGCTGAGCATCGTCATCGCCATCCTGGGCATCGTCAACACTCTGGTGCTCTCAGTCTCGGAGCGCACCCGGGAGATCGGGCTCATGCGCGCCGTCGGACTGGGCAAGACCCAGCTGTCCGGCGAGATCATCACCGAGTCCGTCCTCACCTCCCTGTACGGCACTGTGCTGGGCGGGGCGACCGGAGTGGTCTTGGCAGCGGCGCTCAAGAAGATCCTGGAGGACCAGGGGCTCACGTCTCTGAGCGTCCCCTGGGGCCAGATGGTGGGCATGCTCGCGCTCTCCGTGGTGGTCGGCATTGTCGCGGCCCTGTGGCCGGCGCTGCGGGCCTCCCGGCTCCCGGTCCTGGATGCCATCGCCACCGAGTGAGCACTGAGCAGACGGTAGGTGGGAGCGCGGTCCGCCGGCTCCGCCCGGCACCGTCCACACATCTGCTGGCGCCTCACGGCGGCAGCCGGCGGGGCTGAATCATCCAGCCGGCACTGGAACAGTGACGGACCCGCTGACGCCGGCGCCCCGGCCCGATCCCCCGACGGGGGCGGACCGGGGCGCCGGTGTGTGCCTGGTCCATCTGAAACCCGCCCCGAGCCGCACTCACCGGATATTCCCACGCCCGATATCTTCCTTATCACCGGCTCTCCCCCCTGCCGCGCCTGTTTCAGCTCCGATAGCCTCGGTCGATCATGCCCGAACCGTCCTCCCCGTCGTCCCGGACCGTCCTGTCACCTGCGTCCATGTCCCCCGACACCGCGCTGCCCCAGCCCCCGTCCTTCGGGGCCGGGGCGCTTTTGCGCTGGCTGCTGCGCCGCGCCGCCGTCCCGGTCACCCTGGCAACCCTGGCGGCCTGCACCTCCAACATCATCCAGGCGATCGTGCCGGCCTTCCTGGGCCAGGCCCTCGACGCCGGGATCGAGAACGGCCTCAATGCCCGTATCTGGGGGATCGGCGCGCTGCTGCTGGTGCTGTTCGTCGTCTACGCCGTCGGCGACACGATGCTGTCCTACTTCGGGGTCCAGGCCTGGATGCGCACCGCCTTCGACGTCGACCGGCTCGTGGGCCGCCAGGTCTCGGCCACGGGGGCGGACCTGTCCCGGCAGGTCTCCACCGGCGAGGTCGCCACCATCATCGCCTCCGACGCCGACTACCTGGGCAAGCTCATCCAGCACCTGCCGGCCCTGCTGGGGGCCGCGGCCAGCTTCATCGTCGTCGCCGTCCTCATGCTCCGCACCTCGGTGAGTCTGGGACTGGTGGTCATCCTGGGCATGCCGCTGGTCGCGGCGATCGTCACCCTGGTCATCCGGCCGCTGCAGAAGCGCCAGGCCGTCCAGCGCGAGGCCCAGTCCGCGGTCACCACGATCACCACCGACACGGTGGCGGGCCTGCGGATCCTGCGGGGCATCGGTGGGGAGGACGTCTTCGCCCGCCGCTACCGGGACGCCTCCCAGGAGCTGCGGCGCCGCGGCGTCGAGGTGGCCTCCTCCCAGGCCACCCTCATGACCCTCCAGGTCCTGCTGCCCGGGCTCTTCGCCGCGATCGTCGTGTGGGTCGCGGCCCGGATGGCGGTGGCAGGCAGCCTCTCCCCCGGCGGGCTCATCACCTTCTACGGCTACACCGCCTACCTGTCCTGGCCACTGTGGGTCTTCACCAACTCCGTGCAGGACTACACCCGAGCCGTCGTGGGCGCCCGGCGCCTGAGCCGTCTGCTTGAGGTGACGCCCGCCGCCGGCAGCCTCGTGGAGCGCCTCGACCTGGACCCCGCCGCCGCCCACCCCGTCAGCGGCGACCTCGTGGACACCGGAAGCGACCTGCGCCTGGAGGAGGGCCGGATGACGGCCCTCGTGTGCCCGGACCCGGAGGTCTCCGCCGAGCTGGCCACCCGCCTGGGCCGCTTCACCGACTCCGGGCCCACCGTGACCCTGGCGGGCCGGCCGCTGACCACCATGCCCCTGGACCAGGTGCGGGCCAGTATCGTCGTCGCCGGGGCGACCGCCCAGCTCTTCACCGGGACCCTGCGCGAGGCCCTCGACGTGCGCGGCGGTCCCGACCCGCAGCCGGCGGGCCTGACGGATCTCGTGCGCGCCGAGTCCGAGCGCACCACCGGGGCCGACGTCGACCAGCAGGTCCGCGCCCAGGAGCGCGATATGCCCGGCGACGACCGGCTGCTGGAGGCCATTGAGATCGCCGACGCCGGCGACGTTCTCACCTCCCTCAGCGAGGGCCTGGCCGGGATGATCACTGAGAAGGGGCGGTCCCTGTCCGGCGGGCAGCGCCAGCGCGTGGCCCTGGCCCGGGCCCTGCTCACCGAGGCTCCCACGCTCGTGCTCATCGAGCCGACCTCCGCCCTGGACTCCCACACCGAGGCCCGGGTGGCCGCCCAGGTGCACCGGGCCCGCGCCGGGCGCACGACCGTCGTCGTCACCGCCTCGCCGCTGGTCCTGGAGGCCTGCGACGAGGTCATCCTCCTCGACTCCGGCGGCACCGAGCTCCTGCACTCCACGCACCGCGAGCTCATGACGATGGCCCGTTCCGGTGACGCGCAGGCGGCCGACTACCGCGCCGTCGTCTCCCGGGCCATGGGCGAGGACGCGGAGGTGAGCTGCTGATGGCGCTTCCCGTCGCACCCGGGCCCGTCGCCCTGCGCAAGACCTTCCGGATCATGGCCTCCTACCGGGGGCACTTCGCCGTCGTCCTGGCCCTCCAGATCACGGCGGTCCTGGCCACGCTCGTGGCCCCGCAGCTGCTGGGGCGGCTGGTCGGGCGGGTCTCGGCCGGGCGGGCCAACGCCGGCTATGTCGACCGGATCGTGCTGACCATCATCGCGGTCTCGCTCGTGGGCGCGCTCATCAACCGCTTCGCCCAGAAGTACGCCCGGACCCTGGGTGAGTCGGTCTTCGCGGACCTGCGCGAGCGCATGATGAACCGGGTGGTGCACCTGCCGCTGAGCGCCGTGGAGTCCGCCGGCACCGGCGACCTCGTGGGCCGCACCACCACCGACGTCTCCCGCATCGAGTTCCTCGTCCGGGTGGGGATCCCACAGATCCTCGTGTGCGTGGTGACGATCGTCTTCACCCTCCTGGCCGCGGCCTTCGCCGACCCCCTCCTGGCGCTCGGGCTGCTCATCATCGCCCCGCCGGTGTGGTCGATGATGCACTGGTACCTGCCGATCTCCATCCCCGCCTACCGGGCCGAGTCGGCCGCCCAGGCCCGCCTCAACGGCGTGGTCTCCGAGACGGTCGAGCACGCCGAGACCGTGGACGCGCTGGGCATCGGTGCGCGCCGCGAGCGGGCCATCATGGCCTCCATCAAGGAGGCCTGGTCCCTGGAGCGCTACACGGCCATGCTGCGGGTGCGCCTGTTCATGGTGCTCGACGTCGCCTGGCGGGCGCCCGTCGTCGTCATCCTCCTGTGGGGCGGGTTCCTGGCCTCCCGCGGCTACGCGACCCTGGGGGCGATCACCACCGTCGCCCTCTACTCGATGGAGCTGCGCAAGCCGGTGGGGCAGCTCATGTTCTGGATCGACCAGGTCCAGATCGCCCAGGCCTCCCTGTCCCGGATCCTGGGCGTTGAGGAGGTGCCCGACGACCGCACCCCGACCGGCGAGGAGCCCGAGGGCACGCGGATCGTGCTTAACGACGTGCGTTTCTCCTACCGGGAGGGCGTCGAGGTGCTCCACGGGATCGACCTGGAGCTCGTGCCCGGGGAGCGGCTGGCCGTCGTCGGGCCCTCGGGCTCCGGGAAGTCCACGCTGGGGCGGATGCTGGCGGGCATCAACCCGCCCACCTCCGGGCGCGTGAGCGTGGGCGGGGTGGCGCTGACGGACCTCACCGAGGACGAGCTGCGCCGCCACGTGGCCCTGGTGACCCAGGAGCACCACGTGTTCGTCGGGTCCGTGGCGGACAACGTGCGCCTGGGGCGTCCGGGCGCCTCGGATGAGACGATCCGCGAGGCGATCGAGGCCATCGGGGCCGACGCCTGGGTGGACGAGCTGCCCGAGGGGATGGACACGATGGTCGGCTCCGGGCACCTGAACCTCACCCCGGCCCAGGCCCAGGAGGTGGCGCTGGCCCGACTCGTGCTACTGGACCCGCACACGCTCATCCTGGATGAGGCCACCTCGCTGCTGGACCCGCGCGCCGCGCGGACCCTGGAGCGGACCCTGTCCACGGCGCTGGCCGGGCGCACCGTCATCGAGGTGGCCCACCGTCTCTACACGGCCGCCGACGCCGACCGGGTCGCCGTCGTCATGGACGGGCGGATCGTCGAGCTCGGCACCCACGACGAGCTCGTGGCCCTCGGCGGGGAGTACGCGAGCCTGTGGCAGGCATGGAACCAGGAGTAGCGGTCCGGGTCCGAGCGCTCGCCCTCGTAGATCGCCGGTGGCGAAAGCCGGGCCCCATATCCCTAACCTACAAACCCGCCCAGGCCTGCGTTGTTCCACGATGGCGCGCGCTGTGAGATTCTTGGGTCGGCGGGTCGTCCCACTGTCGCGATCCCGCCGCCTCGCAGTCAGTCGACTGCACCCAACGCTGCACCTCACACAAGAAGGTCCGTTCATGCCCAACAACCAGCCACCTCCCCCGCCGTCGCAGGCGACGCCGTCGGCCTCCACCACGCCTCCTCGGGGGACCAACGGGTCCCAGCCCACGCTCGGTGAGCTCATCGCCCGTATCTCGGAGAACATCTCGGCGCTGGTGCGAGGTGAGATCGATCTGGCCAAGGCCAAGGGCCAGCGCATGGCCAAGGAGATGGGCCTGGGAGCCGGGCTGCTCGGCGCCGCCGGGGTTCTGGCCCTGTTCATCTTCGGGCTGCTGCTCGGGGCGATGACGGCGGCGCTGTCCAACGTCATGCCGCTGTGGGCGGCCTTCCTCGTGGTGGCACTGATCCTCACGGTGATCGCCGTGCCGATGGCCCTGATCGGTATCAAGCGGCTCAAGGCCGCCAAGGCGGACACACCCACGCCGCAGGAGGGTCTGATGGAGTCGGTCAACGCCGTCAAGGGCGCCGTCGCCTCCGGCCTGGAGAGGGGGAACGCCCAGTGAGCACCCACACCGCACCCACGCCCGCGTCCGCTGCGCAGGCCGCGCCGTCGGCCGATGCCGTGCTGTCCGACATGGCGGCCCGGCGCCTGGCGCTGGCCGCCGACGTCGACGAGCTCGCCGCCCGCCTGGCGCCGCACAACCTGGCCAAGGTCGCCAAGCTCAAGGCCCGCGAGCAGGTCCAGGACCTGCGCAGCCAGGCCGTCAGCAAGGTCGAGGAAAGGGTCGGGCAGGTCAAGAGCCGTCTGACCTCGCTGGTCGGCGGTGGCACCGACCCCAACGGCGGTGTCGACTCCTACGAACCCGGCACGCTGACCCTCGGCCAGCGCGTCACCCGCCTGTTCGATGACGCCCGCGACGGCGACCCCGCCTCGCTGGGGATCGTCACGGCGGCGGGGCTCGCCCTGGCGGGTCTGAGTGTGACGGCGACCGTCGCCGCGGTCAAGGTTTTCCGTGCTCGGGCGGGCCGGGCATGACCAGCGGTCAGGAGGCAGGCGCGTCCGGCGCCGATGGCGCCGGGGCTGCCGGCTCCGGGTCGTTGAGCCCCGAGCAGATCGAGGAGCGGCTGCGCGCCCAGCGCGCGGCCCTGGCGGCGAGCGTCGATGAGTTCGCATCCCGGGTCGACCCGCGCACGCAGGCGAGGGAGGCCGGGGAGCATCTGCGCGAGCAGGCGAGTGCCCGGGCCGACCACCTGCGTGAGCAGGCCGTCGCCGGGGCCGGCCGGTTGCGTGAGCAAGCAGAGGCCAGCGCCGGCCGACTGCGCGAGGAGGCCCGCCGGTGGACCGAGCAGGCAGAAGAGACCTGGGAGCGCGCCAAGCAGGGCGACTCCGAGGCGACCTCCACGCTCGCCAAGGCGGCCGCCGTCGCCGGAGGCGTGGTGACCGCCGGCATCGTCCTGTCCCGCCTCGTCCGTCGCTGACACCGACGGCTCCCGAGCCCGCCGAGCGCCAGGCTCCACCCACCCGCCGGACCGCACGTCGTTCCCAGCGGCCACACCGGCCACCTGTCGAGGACGCACCATAAGCCTCGAGAACTGCGCCCCCGGGATCAGTTCTCAGCACTTAAGGTGCGTCCTCTTCCTGTCGTGCGTCCTCGCGGTTCGGCCAGCCAGGCCACCCACACGTCCGTCAGGCCCGCCACGTACGCCCCAGGCGAAGCGCTGCCACCCGCTCGCCCCATATCCTCCCCCGCCCCCTCCCAGGGGCCTTCGAGGCCGCTACGCCGGGCACCCCAGCCTCTCAGGAGGGGTTTCGGGCTGATCTTGGGCAAAACCCGCAGGAGCACTGAACAAATTCCCAAAATCAACCGAGCAACCCCTGAGAGCCATGTGGGCCTGACGTCCTGCATGTGGGGTGTGCGTCACCACGACTCTCATCCGGTGTCCGAATGGTGTTCGCGCGCATTGACGTTGTACGGTTGGCCCACGACATATTTGACCAGGAAGAGCGCGCCCACGTGCGCGCCGTGACACGTTGGAGGGGGTCGAGCCTATGGGGCGCGGCCGTCAGAAGGCCAAGGCAACCAAGGTTGCCCGTAAGCTCAAGTACTTCAGCCCGGAGACCGATTACAAGGCTCTGGAGCGGGAGCTCGTCTCAGCGTCCTCGGGATCCGAGCCTGATGACGAGATCGACTACGAGGAACTGGCCGCCAAGTATGCCGTCGACGACGACGACTGGGACGAGGGCGGCAAGTAGCCCCACCCCCAGTCTAGGAGGGCCGGAGGGACGCACCTACCGGCCCTTCAGCGCGCCTACCAGCGCGTGAGTCGAGGCTGTCGGCAGCCATCCGTGTCACTCTCGGCGACTCTTCACTCCTGCCCCGATTCGCCTGCGTCGCATCGACCCAGGTCAGGGCGGTGCTGCCCTGGCGCCCCGCTCCGGAACCGACCCAGTCGGGATTGAATAGTCGCCAAGCGTGACACTTCGTGGCGTCAGGCCCCCGTCGGACGCATTCCGCATCCGGCGGGGGCCTCGCTGCTCGCGCTTACGGCACCCCGCCTCTCAGGAGGTCCGGTAGGCGCCGTGGATGTCGACAGCGCCCCCGTCGACGCCCTTGGTGCCGGAGACGACGCGGTCCTGCGCCTCGTACGTCCTGGCCTCATGCACCTCGCCGAGCACCCAGGCGGGGATATCGGATCCCTCGGCCACCCGCAGAATAGCGTCGACCGCGCTGGGGTCGACGACGGCAACCATCCCCACGCCGAGGTTGAGCGTGCCCTCGAGGTCCTCCCACGGCACCGAGCCGAGCTCGCGCACGGTGGAGAAGACCGGCGGCACCGTCCAGGAGGCCCGGTCGACGTCGGCGATGAGCCCGGCTGGCAGGACCCGGGCGACGTTGGCGGCCAGTCCCCCGCCGGTGATGTGGGACAGGGCGTGGACCGGCCCCGGGGCGGCCGGCGAGGACAGGGTCTCCAGCATGGCCAGGCACACGCGGGTGTAGAGGCGCGTGGGCTCGAGCAGCTCCTGGCCCAGGGTGCGCCCGAACTCGGGAACCTCGCGCTCCAGGTCCCAGCCGGCGTGCTCGATGACCCGGCGCACCAGGGAGTAGCCGTTGGAGTGCAGGCCGGAGGAGCCCAGGGCGACCAGGACGTCTCCGGCGTGCACCTTCTCCGCACCGAGCATCCGGTCGGCCTCGACGACCCCGGTGGCGGCACCCGCGACGTCGTACTCGTCGGGGGCCATGAGGCCGGGGTGCTCGGCGGTCTCCCCACCCAGCAGCGGGGTTCCGACGGCGGCGCAGGCCTGGGCAACGCCGCGCACGATGTCCGCGATCCGCTCAGGGACCACGTGCCCGCAGGCGATGTAGTCGGTCATGAGCAGGGGCCGGGCCCCGACCACGACGATGTCGTCGACGACCATGCCCACCAGGTCCTGGCCGATGGTGTCGTGGATGTCGAGGGCCTGGGCGATGGCAACTTTGGTCCCCACACCATCGGTGGAGGTGGCCAGCAGCGGGCGGCGGTAGTCGCGCAGGGCAGAGACGTCCACGAGCCCGGCGAAGCCCCCGACGCCGCCGACGACGGCCGGGGTCATGGTGGCGGCCACCGCGTCCTTCATGAGCGCGACGGCCCGGTCCCCGGCGGCGGTGTCGACGCCGGCGGCGGCGTAGGTGATTCCCGGGGCGGACTGCTCGGGCTGCTGGGTCATGTGGTGGCTCCTTGAGGACTCGGGTCGGAAGGTGCGGTGGTGGACGGTGGCGAGGTTGGAGCAGGTAACTGGCACAGGTCCCCGGCGGCTGACCGGGGCCGGCCAGTCAGCGCACGGCCGGCCGCCCCGGGCTACGACGTCGTCGAGCCCAGGGGGCTGCCGGAGGCCAGGTCCGGGCGGGTGATGCTGCCCGGCGGTATGGTGCGCTCGGCGTCTTCGGCCTTCGCGCGGCGCCGCCCGCGGTAGGCGGTCGGGACGCGGCGCACCGGGATGGTGGCGGACTTCAGGCTGCGCACCGGCGGCGGGATCGGGTAGTCACCGGTGAAGCAGGCCAGGCACAGGTCGTCGGCCTTCTGACCGCTGGCGGCCACCATGCCCTCGACGGACAGGAAGCCCAGGGAGTCGGCGCCGATGGACTCGCCGATCTCCTCCACGCTCATGCCGGTGGCGATGAGCTCGGCACGGGTGGCGAAGTCGATGCCGTAGAAGCAGGGCCACATGACCGGCGGGGAGGAGATGCGCACGTGGACCTCGGCGGCGCCGGCCTCGCGCAGCATCCGCACCAGGGCCCGCTGGGTGTTGCCGCGCACGATGGAGTCGTCGACGACGACGAGGCGCTTGCCCTCGATGACCTCGCGCAGGGGGTTGAGCTTGAGGCGGATGCCGAGCTGGCGCAGGGTCTGGGTGGGCTGGATGAAGGTGCGCCCCACGTAGGCGTTCTTCACCAGACCCTGACCGTAGGGGATGCCGGAGGCCTGCGCGTAGCCGATGGCGGCCGGGGTGCCCGACTCGGGCGTGGCGATGACGAGGTCGGCCTCCACCGGGTACTCACGGGCCAGGGCGGCACCCATCTCGTTGCGCGAGGCGATGACGCTGCGTCCGGCGATGCGGGTGTCGGGGCGGGCCAGGTAGACGTACTCGAAGACGCAGCCGGCCCGGCGTGCGGTGGCGAAGCGCGAGGAGCGCACGCCGTCCTCGTCGATCTCGATGAGCTCGCCGGGCTCGACCTCGCGCACGAAGGTGGCGCCGACGATGTCCAGGGCGGCTGTCTCGGAGGCCACGGCCCACCCGTTCTCCAGACGCCCGAGCACCAGGGGCCGCACCCCGTGCGGGTCTCGGGCGGCGTAGAGCGTGCCCTCGTCCATGAAGACCAGGGAGAAGGCGCCGCGCAGCATGGGCAGGACCCGGCGAGCGGCCTGGTGGACGCTCAAGGGGGCCTGCGTGGAGTAGGCGGCGTCGAGCTCGGCGTCGTCGGTGATGCCGGAGGTGAGGATGTCGGCGGCCGAGTCCCAACCCTCCAGGGCGCCGTGCTCAGAGACGAGGTTGAGCAGGGCGGCCAGGACCGCGGTGTCCGTGGAGGAGCCGCGGCCCAGCTCACCGCTGAGGTCCTCCCCGGAGGTGGTGCGCACGGCGTCCATGAGCTCACGGGTGTTGGTGAGGTTGCCGTTGTGGACCAGGGCGAGGGTGGAGCCGGCCGCCGGGCCGAGCATCGGCTGGGCGTTCTCCCAGGTGGTGGCACCCTGAGTGGCGTAGCGGACGTGGCCCACGGCCATGTGACCGGTGAGATTGGACAGGGCCTGGTCGTCGAAGACCTGGGAAACCAGACCGAGATCCTTGTAGACGAGGATCTGGGAGCCGTTGGAGGTGGCGATGCCGGCCGACTCCTGGCCGCGGTGCTGGAGGGCGTACAGGCCGAAGTAGCTCAGGCGGGAGACGTCCTCGCCGGGGGCCCACACACCGAAGACACCGCACTCCTCTCGCGGCGAGGGCTCGAGCTCGTCGGAGTGGTCATCGGGCAGAGCAGTCAGGCCGGGGACGGTCTCAGGATGGTCGAAGGCGGTCTGCGAGGGGTTCTCACCGGTGCGCACGCGCACAGTCTGTCACGACCGGAGGGGTCCTGCCCATCGGCGGGCACTGACAGGTGCCTGTGGCACGCGGCTTCAACTGCGTGATTCCGGGGTCTTGGAGAATGTCGACGCGTACGGCAATTGAATTCTGAAGGTTCCCGGAGGGCCCTGCCCGCGTGTCTCCTCGCCCGTTCCCGGCCCCGCCGCGGTCAGCTCGCCGCAAGGAGCTGGAAGCGGATACCGGCGGCGGGGTCGGCCGACAGGAGGCGGACCCGCACGCGCTCACCGACCGGGAGGCGGTCACCGGACTGCCCGCTTCCCCGGCGGACCTCGGTGACGACGGCGGGCTCGGTCAGGACGAGCTCGCCGCGTCCCTCGCGCTCGGAGGTGATGACGCCGTCGAAGACCTCGCCCTCATGGCCACGCAGGACCAGGGCCTCCAGAGCGGTCAGGGCGCCGCGACCGATGGCCCGGGCGCGCTTGCCGGTCTGCTCCATGACGTCGGGCAGGTCGGGCAGGGCCTGGAGCACCCACTCGGGCACGGGCGCCTGGGCGCAGGCGGCGATGCAGACCTCCTCGCCGTAGCGGTCCACGAGACGTCGCAGCGGCGCGGTGACGTGGGCGTAGCGGGCGGCGATCGCGGAGTGGACGGCCTCCTCGGCGTCGGCGGCCTCGTCGTCAGCCGGGACGCCGACGCCGCCCGCACCGAAAGCGAGGTAGCCCGAGCCGCGGAAGAGGGACATG
Organism: Actinomyces naeslundii; assembly: GCF_001956585.1. Lineage (GTDB taxonomy): Bacteria > Actinomycetota > Actinomycetes > Actinomycetales > Actinomycetaceae > Actinomyces > Actinomyces naeslundii. Next base: position 49,299 of record NZ_MSRR01000013.1, read on the forward strand.
GCCTGGTCCATGAAGGCGGCATGAGCGGGCACGGCATGGTCCAGGCCGCGCACGAGCTCGGAGTATGGCTGGGCTGCCGGCCAGTCGATGCCCAGGGCCGCGGCGACGCGCCGCAGGCGGGCGTAGTCCTCAGGGCGCGCCGGCGGCAGGGTCCGCAGGATGCCGACGCCGCACTCGACCATGATCCGGGCAGCGCACATACCGGTGAGCAGGGAGATCTGGGCGTTGTACTGCTCGGCGGGCACGGGCACGCGGTAGGCGAGCCGGTAACCGGACGGGCCAGGAGCCTCGGCGGACTCCGAGTCCTCCGCCGACCCTGCCGCCTCGGTCACCTCGACGACCTGCTCAGGCGTCGTCATGCTGATGCCACCGCGGGCGACCTCGCGTTCCAGACGCAGGCGGCCGATCTCGGCCAGGAGCCCGGGCAGGTCGGTGGGAGCCGACGACGGCAGGGTGCCCTCGCCGTCGATGGCGGCCTGGACCTGACCGTAGGTGAGGCGGGCCCGCGAGCGCACAAGAGCGCGCTCGACGCGGGCGGAGACGACCTCGCCGCGGGCGTCGAGGTCGATGGTCCACAGGCAAGCCGGGCGATCCACGTCCTCCAGGAGGGAGGCGGCGCCGTGGGAGAGGACCTCGGGGTGCAGGGGCGTGGCGGCGTCTGGGGCGTAGATGGTCTCGCCGCGGCGGCTCAGCTCGGCGTCCAGGGCACCACCGGGGGGCACGAAGGTGGCCAGCGAGGCGATGGCGTAGTGGATGCGGTAGGTGGCCGCCGATCCGGGCGCGTCCCCGACCGACGTGCCCGCAGCCTCGCTCCAGGCAGGAAGTCGTTCCAGGAGCACTGCCTGGTCGAGGTCCATGGAGCCGGGCGGGTCGATGGTGACCAGTTCCAGGTCACGGGCGTCGCGGGCGCCGTCGGCCAGGAGCCGGGCGGGTCCGTCCTGGGCCCAGGAGGTGGCGGCGGCCTCGGCCTCGGCAAGGGCCTCAGGCGGGAAGGCGGTGGGCACCTCGTAGCGAGCGCGCAGCTCGTCCAGGGCGCGGACGACCTCGGCGGGCGGGGCGGTGTAGGTGCTCAGGCGCTTGCGACTCATGGGACGAACCTACCGGCGCGGACCCCACTCACCGACGTGATCCTCACATTCGACGCGTAGCCGCGTTGCCTGTGACGAAGATGCTGGTACTCATGCGGGGATCCGGACCAGGGGCAGGTAGGCGGACAGGTCGCAGCGTTCACCGGAGGCCTGCAGGGCACCGCTGTCCAGAGCATCCTGCCAGGTCAGGCGGCCGGTGGCCAGTGCCAGCCAGGTGGGGGCGTCGGTCTCGACGACGCTGGGCGGGGTCCCCCGGCGGTGGACAGTTCCGGCGACGGCCTGGGTGACGCCGAAGGGCGGGACCCGCACCTCGACCGAGCGTCCCGGGGTGCAGGCGGCGAGCTCCTCAAGGGTGTAGCGCACGGCGGTCGCGGTCACCCGACGGCGAGCGGCCCGGTCGGCCGGGCTGACGGCTCCGGCACCGTCCCCGACACCGTTCGCCGAAGCATCCTGGGACTCGTCCTGCTCCTGGACCCACTGGCGCAGGGCCTGGGCACCCGCGGCGGGCTCGATGCGTCGTCTAGCAGCCATGATGCGGAGCCTATGCCGCGACCAGCGCCGAGTCCGAGCGCGTGAGCTCATAACGACGAGGACGGCCCGCCCAGATGGCGGACCGTCCTCGTGACAGGAACCGGGAGCCGGATCAGGCGGCGGGCCGCGCCGCGGCACCGTCCTTGCTGCCCTGGTGACGACCGAGTCCCTTGAGGAGGATGACCAGCGCGGTGCTCACCACCGCCCCGGCCAGGATCGCCAGGAGGAAGCCGCCGAAGTTGGTGATGGCGAAGGCGACGAACACACCTCCGTGGGGCGCGCGCGAGCCGACGTGCATGGCCATGGTCATCGCGCCCGTGACCGCACCGCCGGCCATGGTGGCCGGGATGACGCGCAACGGGTCGGCGGCGGCGAAGGGGATGGCGCCCTCGGAGATGAAGGACAGCCCCAGCAGCCAAGCGCTGCGCCCGTTCTCCACCTCAGCCTTGGTGAACAGCCGCGAGCGCAGGAAGGTCGCGGCGGACATCGCCAGCGGCGGCACCATGCCGGCGGCCATGACGGTGGCCATGATCTCGTAGGGGGCGGTGTTGGCAGCGCTGGCGGCGGACAGGCCCGCCGTACCGAACAGGTAGGCGGCCTTGTTGACCGGCCCGCCCAGGTCGAAGCACATCATGAGTCCGAGGATGATCCCCAGGAACACGGCGGAGCCTCCCTGAGACATGGAGGTCAGCCCGTCCTGCAGGGCGGTCATGAGGGAGGCCAGCGGCCGTCCCAGCAGCATGTACATGACGGCGCCCACGGCCAGCGTGGTGCCCAACGGGATGATGACAACGGGCATGAGCCCGCGCAGCCAGGCCGGAACGTTGAGTCCGGTGAACCAGGCGGCTACGTAGCCGGCGAGGATGCCGCCGATGAGGCCGCCGATGAATCCGGAGCCAACCGACACGGCGATGGCGCCCATGGCGAATCCGGGGGCGATGCCGGGCCGACCGGCCAGGCCGAAGGCGATGTAGCCGGCCAGCGCCGGGACGAGGAAGTTCATGGCCGCCTGCCCCAGCAGGAAGAACACAGAGCCGAGATAGAGCGTCAGTCCGGAGCCGGCGGCGCCCTCCACGGATCCAGGCAGGCTCCACAGGGTGTAGTCGTGAGCGACAACCTCGGCCATGGACTTGTCGGCGCCCTCAGGCGTCAGGGCGATGTCGTACCCGCCCAGGAGGAAGCCCAGGGCGATGAGCAGACCACCAGCGGCCACAAAGGGAATCATGTAGGACACGCCGGTCATGACCGAGCGCTGAAGGCGCCGCGCCCAGTGCTCGGAGCCCTCCTCGCTCTCCTCGCTGGACTCGCCGCCGGCCGGCACGCGGGCGGCGCTCGGGTCATCGGCCGCGGCCAGGGCCTTGTCCACCAGGGACCCGGCGTCGTTGACGGCGGCCTTGACGCCGACGTCGATGACTGGCTTTCCGGCGAAGCGCTCACGACCCTTGACGGGCAGGTCGTGGGCGAAGATGACGGCGGTGGCCCGCTTGATGAGGTCAGGGTCGAGGGCGTCGATCTTGCCCGAGCCCTGTCCCTCGATGGCCACGGTGATGCCGCGGTCCTTGCCTGCCTGCTCCAGGGCCTCGGCGGCCATGAAGGTGTGGGCGATGCCGGTGGGGCAGGAGGAAACCCCCACAATGACGGTCTCGCCGGCCGCTGGGGCCGACGTCGCCGCCGCGGCCCTGGACTTCGCGGCACCGACCCCTTCGGCCGAGTCAGCGGAACCTGCGGCCTCACTGACCGCGCCATCCTCGGCCTCTCCCCCGCCCTCGAGCAGCTCGGGCTGGACCTGCCCGGTGACGATCCGGGCGACTTCCTCGGCGTCGGCGGCCTGACGCAGCGCGTCGGTGAAGTCGGACTGCATGAGCCCGCGGGCGAGCTTGGCCAGGAGCTGGAGGTGGAAGTCGTCGGCGCCGTCGGGGGCCGCGATCATGAAGACGAGGTCGGCGGCCTGGCCGTCGGCGGCCCCGAAGTCGACAGGTTCGGCCAGACGGGCGAAGCCGAGGCTGGGAGCCAGGACGTGGGCGCTGCGGCAGTGCGGGATCGCGATGCCCCCGGGGATCCCGGTGGGGGCGGTGGACTCGCGCTTCTTGGCGTCGGCGGCCAGGCCGTCGGGGCTGGAGGCCCGGCCGGCACCGGCCACGGTGGTGGCCAGGAACTCGATGACGTCTTCCTTGCCCGGGCCTGCGGCGGCGTCGAGCGCGACCAGCTCGGGGATGATCAGTGGTTTGTTCTCGGTCATGGTCTTCCTTGGTGTCCGAGGGGCTGCCGCCCGGTGGGCGGTGGCGGTGTGTCAGAGGTGGTCAAGGGTGGTGGGCGGCTGTCATGTGGTGGGTGGTTGGCGTGGACGGTCGGGGTGGTCGGGCAGACCGGCAGGCGGCCGGCGATGTGTGCGGGGCCGGAGAATGCGGCAGGACTGCGTTCCTGGTGCCTCCGGGCGCCCCGGCTCAGGAGAGCCGGGTGACGACCGAGGGATGCTCGGGCAGGTCAGCGGGCGTGGGCAGGGTGGTCCCCGGCAGGGAGGCGGCGGCCGAGCCGTAGGCCATGGCGGTGCTCAGGCGCTCGGCCTCGTCGCCGCCGTTGACATCGGCCAGGATGTAGCCGGCCACCGAGGAGTCCCCGGCCCCGACGGTGGAGACCACCGGGACCTCGGGAGCGGTGGCGTGCCAGGCGCCGTCGGCGGTCACCAGGACGGCCCCTGCGGGCCCGAGCGTCACCATGACGGCGCCGATGCCCAGGCCCACCAGAAGGCGAGCCGCGTCGACGACGGGGTCGTAGTTCCCCTCAACGGCACCCTCCTCAAGGACCATGGCGCGGTCGGCCGGCAGGCCGGCGAGCTGGCCGAGCTCCTCACCATTGGGCTTGATGAGGTCGGGGGCCGAGTCGGGCAGCTCGGCGGCCAGGGCCGCAAGGGGCTCGTCGGAGGTGTCGACGGCGATGCGCAGCCCCGGCGCGGCCTCGCGCAGGAGCCCCACCAGCCGTGCGTACCAGTTGGTTGGGATGCCCGGCGGTAGGGAGCCGGACAGGACCGCCCAGTGGTGGGGCGAGGCTCCGACCGGCAGCGGCGTGGTCGCCAGGGTCTCCAGCAGGGCGTGCTCAACGGCGGCGATCTCCTGCTCGCTCAGGCCCGCTCCCAGCTCGTTGAGCTTGGTGGTGGTGCCGTCGGGCTCAGTGACCGCGGTGTTGATGCGGGCGGCTCCGGTCACCAGCACCGGGTGGACGGTGAGTCCGGGCAGCTCGAGGGCACCCAGGGCGGCGAGGATGGGGTCGTGCTCGGCGGCGGGCAGGACGGCGGTGGCCGCGCGTCCGGAGTTGGACAGGACGCGGGCGACGTTGACGCCCTTGCCCCCGGGCTCCATGACAACACCGGTCAGACGCTGGACGGTGCCACGCTGGAGGGGGCCGGGCAGGGAGACAGTACGGTCGAGGGACGGGTTGGGCGTGAGGGTCAGGATCATGCGACGAGGACCTCTGTTTCAGTGGTGGCGAGATGTTCGGTGAGTGCGGGCGGGAGCTCGACGTCGGTGACCAGGAGGTCGACGTCGTCGAGGGAGGCGAAGGAGACCAGGTGCTCCTGACCGATCTTGGTGGAGTCGACCAGGGCCACGACCTGGCGGGCGCTGCGCACCATGGCGCGTTTGACGGTGGCCTCGTCGGGGTCGGGCGTGGACATCCCGTGGGCGGCGCTGACGCCGTTGGCGCCCAGGAGCGCGACATCGACGCGCAGGGTGGACAGGGTCTCGAGCGCCTCGGGGCCAACGGCGGCCTGGGTGAGTCCGCGCAGCTGGCCGCCCAGGATCCGCACCCGGGTGTGCCCGGCGGCGGCCAGGGAGGCCGCGGTCAGGACGGAGTTGGTGATGATGGTGAGTCCACGGTCGGCGGGCAGGAGCCGGGCGGCGGCCCCGGTGGTGGTGCCGGCGTCCACCAGGAGGGTGGTGCCGGGCTCCAGGGCCAGCCGTTCCAGGGTCGCGCAGGCAATGGCCTGCTTGGCCGAGGGGTTGACCTGCTCACGCTGGGCGACCCCGGTCTCCGGCAGAGCGGGGGCGGGAATCGCGCCACCGTGAACCTTGCGCAGGGAGCCGCTGCGGTCCAGGGCGGTCAGGTCACGGCGAATCGTCTCAGGGGCGACGTCGAAGCGCTCGGCGAGCTCGACGACGAGGACGCGCCCAGCACCACGCACCTGCTCCACGATCTGGCGGTGCCTGTCCTCGATGCGCATGTTCACCCCCTGACGCCGGTGTCGACGACCGATCATGTCCGTTCGGGCATTATCTCGATCTTGAATGTCTGAACAGGCGTAAGTGTATGCCCGTTCGGTCACCCACGTCTACCCTTGAGTGACTCACAATACATTTCATAGGCGGTTCTGAGAACAGGTTTCACCCGGCGGAGATCACTAGGAGTGACGGCAGAGACAGCGGTGTCCACATCTGTCGCGAAGGCCCCGAACGTGAACGCACCGGCGAGAGAGAACCGTATGATTCCTCGGTTCTATCGGCGTTCTCGTAGGCCCGGAAGCCTCTTTGCGGCAGATGTGGACACCAGTACTGTGCGAATGCTGTGCGAGCGCCCGCGACGCAGGGTCGGCGTCAGGCCTGACGCCGCCCGCGCAGGATCAGGTAGCCGCCGACGGCGAGCAGGGCGAGGGTGAGTACTCCCGCACTGAGCGAGGCGCCAGTACGGGCCAGAGGCCCACCACTTGCCGCCTCGCCCGGACGGTCGGGCCCAGCCGCCCGGCCGGGCACTCCGGACACGACCGGAGCGGCGGTGGCTGCGGACTGCGCGCCGTTACCTGCGGACGGCTCGGTGCCGCCGCCCACGGACGACTCATCAGCATCACGGCCGACCGGCGGGGTGGAGGCCGCCTCGCCGACGGCCTCGTCCGCCGTACTGTCAGCGCCCTCTGCCGCGCTGTCGCCCATGTCCGCACCGTCGCCTGCGGCACCACCCGCATCAGCACCAGGGTCGGCCGCGGCCTCACCCTCGATCTCCACCGAGAAGCGATTGAGAACCGTACCTGCGGAGTCGAGGGTCTCGACGGAGACCCAGCGGCAGGTGGTGGCCTGGACCGTGCGGCAGGCGCGCGTGGGGGCGTCGGTCGGGAACGTGAGGTTGAAGTCGACCCGCCCGGTGGTCGGACCGGCGGGGTCGACAGTGAGGTCGAGATCCTTGGTCAGGATCTCCTTGTCCCCCGAGCTCACGCGCACGCGCCGGGCACCGGCGGCCTGCTCGGAGGCGTTGGTATAGGCCAGGGAGTCCAGGGTCACTGAGACCATGTTGGTGCTGCGTGCGCCGCCTGAGCTGATGTACACGGGCCCCACGGTCATCCCGGTCTGCCGCTTGGAGTAGCCGGCCTTGACGGGCTGGTCGCCGAAGGAGGCCAGGTAGGCGGAGGTGACGTCGCGGTCGAGGACGCCGGTGTTTGTCGACGGCTTGTCCTTCAAGACGGTGTAGCCGTCACCGCCGGTCAGCAGGAAGGAGTTGGAGGCGACGACGACGCTGTCGCCGTCGGCCAGCGGCTCGCCGTCGATGAGGATCTCGCGGATCGCGGGGGCGGCTCCGGCTTCGCTGCTGTGACTGGCATCGGTGCTGGCCTCGGTGAGGACGTCGACATTGCTGGACAGCCCCAGGGTGAGCACGGGCCGGCTGGAGCCGGGTTGCCACTGCTGGGTCAGGAGCGTCTTCAGCTCGGCGCCGGTGAGGGTCGTGTAGGCCATCTCGTTGCCGAAGGGCTGGGCGGTGTAGGCCTCGCCGGAGGTCAGGACGCCGTCGCCCTCGGAGCCGGAGGCGGCATAGAGGAGGTCGGCGCGCACGCCACCGGGGTTCATGATGCCCACGTAGCGGGTGGAGCCGGCCGGCTGGATGTCGGTGGCGAGCCAGCTGCGGAAGGACTCGGCGATGAGGTCGGAAGCGGTGGACTCGGTGCCGCGGTTGGAGCCGGGGCCGGAGCCGTCCGAGCCGCGCAGGAAGTCCGACCCGATCTTGGCCAGCGGCTTGCCGCCCTCGGTGGCGGAGTCCTTCTCCGCCTGGGCCACGATCCCGGCGACGCCGTAGGCGTCGGTGGTGCAGCTCGAGCTGCGCAGGTCCTCGTTGTCAGCACTGACCACAGTGGTCTTTCGGCTGGCGGGATCATAGCTGAGGCGGATGCGGCCCAGTGCCCAGCCGTAGTGATCGGCCTGGACGACGGCGATCCGGTTGCCCTCGACACCGGTGACGGTCTGGGCGAAGGGCACGTGGGTGTGTCCGGAGAAGACGGCGTCGACGCTCCCGCCGAAGCTGGTGGCGGTGGTGGCGGCGTCCTCGTGGCTGAGCACGACGACGACATCAGCCTCACCGTTGGCGGGATCGCCGTCCTTGAGCTCGGCGGCACGGGCGTTGGCGGCGGCAACCGCGGGGCTCAGGGTGAGGGAGGACAGGGCTGACGGTGACACGAGGGTGGGCAGCTCATCGGTGACGACGCCGACGAAGCCGACGCGCACACCGCCGACCTCCTTGATGTAGGCACCTTTCCCACTGCCCTCAGCAGTCAGGGACGCCGAGCCGGAGACGTTGGCGGCCAGGATCGGGAAGTTCGAGGCGGGCAGGATGCGCGTCTCCAGGTCGGTCAGGCCCTGGTCGAGCTCGTGGTTGCCCAGGGCGGAGGCATCCAGGGACATCGCGTTGAGCGTCTCCATGGTGGGGCGGTCCTGGAGAATAGAGGAGACGTAGGCCGATCCGCCCACGGAGTCTCCGGCGGAGACGAACAGAGTGTTGGGGTTGGCGGCGCGGGCGGCGGCGACCTCGCAGGCCAGGGTGACCGCGCCGGGGTCCTCGACGGAGGCCTGGCCGGTGTCACGGTCCGTCTGGGTGGTGCGGGAGATGTGGCCGTGCAGGTCGGTGATCCCCAGCAGGTCAATGGTCCTGGCAGAGGCAGCCGGGTCAGCGTCTCCCGCTGCCAGCGCTGCAGCGGGCCGGGCCGCCTCATCGGCGCCGGCGGGCGGGGTGAGTACGAGGGGACTGAGGGATGTCAGCGTAAGCGCGCAGATGGCGGCGCAGGCCTTGACGGCCCGTATGGGGAGCAGTCGCATGTCATTCCTTGTGGGGCGCGGGATGGTCGGGGCAGTAGTACCGGAGTACCGGGACAACAGTGGGGAGGGGGACATGTCCAACCGTATGCGCCCGCACTGAATTGTGCACATTTTTCACGAAACCAGGCGCCCCCTGACCGATGGCCGGCGGCAGCTGGGACACGCGCACAACGACGGCACCCGCCGCCTCTTCTCAGAGGCGGCGGGTGCCGTCGCTATGGGCGCGAACCCGGATCAGCCAGGTATCAGACGATGCCGTGGGCGATCATGACGTCGGCAACGCGGGTGAAACCGGCCGCGTTGGCGCCGAGCACGTAGTCGCCGGGGCGGCCGTACTCCTCAGCCGCGGCGACGCAGGAGTCGTGGATGTCGGCCATGATGCCGGTCAGCTTGGCCTCAGCAGTGGCGAAGTCCCAGCGGGTACGGCCGGCGTTCTGCTCCATCTCGAGGGCGGAGGTGGCCACGCCACCGGCGTTGGCCGCCTTACCGGGGCCGAACAGGATGCCGGCCTTCTGGAAGGTCTCGACGGCCTCGGGGGTCGAGGGCATGTTGGCACCCTCGGAGACCACGCCGCAGCCTCCCCGCAGCAGGGTGGCCGCTGCGTCGCCGTCGAGCTCGTTCTGGGTGGCGCAGGGCAGGGCGACGTCGCCGGGGACGTCCCACACGGAGCCGCCGGTCACGAGGCGGGCACCGGGGCGGCGCTCGACGTAGTCGGCCACGCGGCCGCGCTCGACCTCCTTGACCTGCTTGAGCAGCTCGAGGTCCACACCGGCCTCGTCGACGACGTAGCCGGAGGAGTCGGAGAAGGTGATGGGGGTGGCGCCGAGCTGCTGGGCCTTCTCGATGGCGTAGATCGCCACGTTGCCGGCGCCGGAGACGATGACCTTCTTGCCCTCGAGGGACTCGCCCTTGGTGGAGAGCATGGACTGGGCGAAGAGCACGGCGCCGTAGCCGGTGGCCTCGGTGCGCACGAGGGAGCCTCCCCAGGCCAGGCCCTTACCGGTGAGGACCCCGGCGTCATAGGAGTTACGCAAGCGCTTGTACTGGCCGAACATGTAGCCGATCTCGCGACCACCCACGCCGATGTCACCGGCGGGCACGTCGGTGGAGGGACCGATGTGGCGGGCCAGCTCGGTCATGAAGGACTGGCAGAAGCGCATGACCTCGGCGTCGGAGCGGCCGTGCGGGTCGAAGTCGGAGCCGCCCTTGCCGCCGCCGATGCCCTGGGCGGTCAGGGCGTTCTTGAAGATCTGCTCAAAACCGAGGAACTTGATGATTCCGGCGTTGACCGAGGGGTGGAAGCGCAGGCCGCCCTTGTAGGGGCCCAGCGCGGAGTTGAACTCGATGCGGAAGCCGCGGTTGACGTGGACCTGGCCGGCGTCGTCGACCCACGGGACCCGGAACATGATCTGGCGCTCGGGCTCGACGATACGCTCCAGGAGGGCGCCCTCAGCGTAGTGGGGGTGCTTCGCGATGACGGGATCGAGGGACTCCAGCACCTCGTGGACGGCCTGATGGAACTCGACCTCTCCACGGTTGCGAGCCACAACCTGCTCATAGACCTTCTCGACAACGTCCTGCATGAGGGACTCCTTCGCCTAGCGGAATAAGCTCAGCACCTGGCTGGTCGCCGCGGCGCCGCGAGAAGACTTCCACCGAGACGTTCACTGAGACGAAACATCTCGCGATCCGGAGGAAACATAGCCGTCGCAAAGGCCGCATATCGGACGATGATGCAGTCGAGGTCACAGTTCTCGGATGATCCTGTCATGGACGGTGAACAGTATTCGGACACCTCGGGCGGCTCGGCCGGAGCGGCCCGCTACACCCACGGCCACGGGACGGCGGTCCTCAGCGCGCACTCACGTCGCGGCGCCGAGGACTCGGCCGCCTACCTGCTTCCCCACCTGAACGCTGGAATGGACCTGCTCGATGTCGGCTGCGGGCCTGCAACCATCACTGCGGACCTGGCCGAACGGGTGGCTCCCGGACGCGTCGTCGGCCTGGATGCCGCCTCTGGCGCGCTCGAGGCGGCCCGAGCGACGCTGGCCGAGCGGGACCTGCCCGCGGGGGTGGAGCTCACCAACGGGGACATCATGTCTCTGCCCTTCGATGACGGCACCTTCGACATCGCCCACGCCCACCAGGTCCTCCAGCACCTCAGCGACCCGGTGGGTGCCCTGGCCGAGATGCGACGGGTCACCCGCCCCGGCGGGATCGTGGCGGTGCGTGACGCCGTCTACTCCGCCATGACCTGGTACCCGGAGTTCGAGGGCATGGAGCTGTGGCGCTCGGTCTACATGGCCACGGCCCGAGCCAACGGCGGCGAGCCCGACGCCGGAGGCCGACTGCTCGCCTGGGCCCACCGGGCGGGGTTCACTGAGGTGACAGCCTCGGCCTCCACCTGGTGCTACGCCACACCCGCCGACCGCGCCTGGCAGTCCGAGACCTGGGCGCAGCGGTGCCTGACCTCCTTCGGGCCCCAGGCCGTCGACCTGGGGCTGGCGCGCAGAGACGACCTGGAGACGATGGCCCAGGCCTGGCGGCAGTGGGGTGGCAGCCAGGACGCCTGGTTCGTCGTCGTGCACGGCGAGGTCATTGCCCGTGCCTGACGGCGGACACACGAGATCGTCCGGCACCGTGAGTCCTCGTGCCGGCCGGTGAGGAGGGCGGCTCCAGCATCGGGCCCCGCCGGGGCCAGGACCATCGCGCCCTGACGGCCGCTAGGCCGCCGCCCCACGCCCCATCAGCGGGCGAGGCAGCCAAAACCGCGCTATCCGCATCATGGTCGCCGCGGCACCGGGGCGGGATCAGGCGCCGAGTCCCCAGATCGAGGCCGCACCCGGCGCGGTGAAGCGGAAGCCGGAGGCGAGCAGCGCCTGGGGGACCGCACGCTGGGAGGCACCGAGAAGCTCGGCAAGCATGCTGCCGATGCCTCCGGTACCGCCGGTCGCCCCGCCCCTCCCCGCCCGGTCCAGCAGGGCCTGGGGCACCACCGCTATCGAGGGCGGGCCGCAGGCGCGGGACAGTAGCCGGTGGAGGTCGCGGTTGCGCAGAGGCTCGGGCGCGGTCAGGTTGACCGGCCCGCGGATGTCGTCGTGCTCGATGGCCCACAGGAGGCCGGCCGCGGCATCCTCCAGTCCGATCCACGGCTGCCACTGGTCGCCACGGCCGAGCCGGGCCCCCGCCCCCACCCGGTAGGCGGCGCCGAGGAGCCTGCCCAGCCCGCCCGAGGAGCTGACCACCAGGCCCGTGCGGGACTGGACCGTGCGCAGCCCGGCCCGCGCCGCCGGGCCCGCAGCGGCCTCCCAACGCAGGCACAGCTCGGACAGGAACCCCTCACCCGGGCCGCACGCCTCGGTGAGGATCTCATCGCCCCGATCCCCGTAGAAGCCGGTGGCCGACCCACTCAGCAGGACCCCGGGCCGCCCCGCCGGGGGCAGGCCCGCGGCGACCCGGGCGATGAGGGCGGTGGTGGACAGGCGCGAGGCCGCCAGCGCGCGACGGCGCGCCGGTGTCCAGGGGCGCGGCGCGATCGGGGCGCCCGACAGGCACACCACGGCTCTGGCCCCCTCCAGGGCGCCGGGCGCCAGGATGCGCTCGGCGGGGGCCCACCAGGCGTGCTCCCTGCCGGAGGCATCGACCTCGATGCCCTCCCGCGGTGCCTTGCCCGGTCCGCTGCGGTGGAGGATCCGGATCCTCCAGCCACTGTCCCGGGCCATATCCGCCAGGCGGGATCCGATGAGGCCCGCACCGGCCACGACGAGCAGCCCCGGGCCGCTGCGGCGGCCGGGCGGCGCTGAGGGGATCCCGTGAGTGCCCATTGACCCACCCTAGGCCCTCGGCCGCCCCTTGGTCCCGCCCGGCCTCGTCTGCGCCCCTGGCGCCAGCACCGGGGACAGGATGTCAGGACCCTCCTCCTGGGCGAGGAGTGAGCCGTATCGACTCACAGGATGCGCACAACGGGCACCCACTCCTCTAGGCTCATCCCAATGCCCGAACACGCCCTCGCCTCCCGCTCCCCCATCATGGACCTGATGGCCCTGCGCTCCGTCACGGAGCTGCCCATAGCCCAACGCCACATCCTGGACCCAGAGGTCCTGCGGACCGTGGCGGTCGTCGATCGTGTCGGAGACCTGACGCGCTTCAACGTCGCAGAGGTCCCCGAGCTCGCTCAGGTCTCCAGCCCCGAGGACCTGCTGGCCCCCGACGAACGCGGCTGGGCGCTGGGGCACGCGCTGTCCCTGGCCGTTGAGCACGGGCAGCGCCTGTGGCTCAGTGAGGTGACCCCGGCACAGCTCGAGCAGCTGCGGGTGGTTCTGGGCGCGCACCTGGTCCACATCGCCTCCCTGGGCGAGGTCGCGAGGGCTGAGGAGGCCGGAGGAGGCGATCCCGCCGACGACGCCGTGGATGCGCTCGTGGATGAGGTCACCGTCGTCGCCGTGAGCCCACGCCACCTCCTGGACGAGTGGAGCACCGGAACCCCGGCACAGATCGGATTCCTGCGCACCGTCCTGGAGGGCACCGATCCGCTGCGGGTCTCGCGCCACACCCTGGCCGCCCTGCGCGAGGCCGGGGTGGATCTGGTGCCGCGCGCCGAGATCGTCCGGCTCCTGCACAACCCGCGCTTCCTCGCCTACGCGACAGTGTTCATCTACTCCTCGCTGCGGGCGCTGCCGGCAACCTTCGCCCCCGGATTCCGCGGCAACCCCTGGGTGCTGTGGACCATCGACATCGTCACCGCCGTGCCCTACACGTGGGGCATCATCGCAATGGTCGCGGGTCGACGACGACGTATCCGCTTCACCGGCTTCCTCGTCACCCTCATCACCTTCATCGCACCCTACGTGTACTTCTTCTTCGCGGGCAGCCACGGCGACGGCAACCGCTACCCCGGCTGGGTCATCATGGTGGTCATCGGCCTGGTGCTGGCCACTGTCCTGCTGGAGGGCGGGCGCTGGCTGCGGGATGTGGCGGTCGCTCGAGGCCTGCGCACCTGGGCCGGCTGAGAGACCTCCGACGCGCAAGGAAACGGCCACCCGCCTCACGGTGGGTGGCCGCTGTGCGAAACTGGGCACCTGCCGGATGGCACGCCCGCAGCTGCGCCGCTAGAAGTCGGTACCGGCGACCGCCGTCTCCGGCTCAGCACCACGGATCGAGCGCAGGAGCCCGGCGAGCAGGAACCATCCGCCGAAGACGACGATGACCGCGACCAGGCTGAGGGGACGGTGTGGGTAGATCGCCACGAGCCAGCAGGTGGCCAGGAACCATACCGCCACCGCGCCGATGTTGAGGGTACGGAAGCGCTTGACGCGGGCCGGGTGCGCGTAGTGCGTGGGCACCAGGGTGAGCACCACGAAGATGAGGGTGACGATGATGTTGAAGACCGCCGGGGTCTGCAGCACGTAGAACATGAGCGCCACGATGTTCCAGGCCGCCGGGAAGCCCACGAAGTAGTAGTCGGTGGACTTCCACTGCTTGTTGGCGTAGCAGAACATCGACGAGCTCAGGATGAGGGCCATGAGCAGGCCCGCCACCGGCCTGGGCCCCATCGGCAGCGCCACGTACATGAACACCGCCGGGATGAAGGTCCAGGTGAGGTAGTCGACGACGATGTCCACAATGCCGCCGTCGAACCAGGGGATGATCTCGGAGACCTTGGCACGGCGGGCCAGGGTGCCATCGACGCCGTCGACGACGAGGGCGACGAGCAACCAGACCCACATCCAGGTGAACTCCCGACGGGGGTTGATGGTGGCGAGCATCGCCAGGCTGGCCCATACCAGTCCCGACATGGTCAAGATGTGCACTGCCCAGGCGGCGACACGGGCCCGTGCCGGGTGCTGCGCCGTCGACACAAACGTCCCCTCTCGGTGGATGACACTGACGGCGGGAAGTCTATGCGGTTCACAGCCACGACACATATCCGCAGGGAAGCGCTTCTCCGGCACGCCCCGGCGCCGGCCGGCGCACCCCCGGTCCGAGAACCGCGTGTGGCCCCGTACCTAGGAGGTACGGGGCCACACGCGGACTACGACGCGCCCCGAAGGCGCTCACAGGAGATGACTCACATGCTCACGTTGCGGAAGTCGAAGGGGTAGATCCCCATGGGGTTCCAGTGGGCGTTGAGACGTGCACCGGTGGCAGCCTCGTGAGCCCACAGCTCGCTGGTGATGACGACGCCGCCGCCCTCCAGCTCGCTGAGCCCCAGTCGGTGGTGACCGTCGACGTAGTCGTCGGCCTGCTCCACCGGGTAGAGGGCCAGGTCGGCAGCCGGGATGGAGAGCACGGCGAGCTGCTCGTCAAGGCCGGCCAGGTCGTTACCGGAGATGCCGTAGCGGCTCGCCAGCTCGTTGACGTCGCGGCGTGCGATGGCGGCGACGAACTCCTGGACCTCGGTGTAGATCCGACGGCGCAGCTCCTCGTCCCCCCAGGGGACGGGGGTGGGCTCCGCAGGCTCCTCCTCAGCGGCTTCAGCGGCCTCGGGGGCCTCAACGGCCTCCGTGCTCTCTGCGGGCTTCGCGGGCTCCTCAGACTCCGCGGCCTCCACTGGCACCTCAGGCGTCTGAGAGCTCTCCGAGTTCTCCGCCTGCTCCGCGTTCGCCACGTCGATCTGCTCGACGGGACCCTCGGGCGCCGCGTGGTCCTCAGGATCGTCCTCGGGCGTTGAGACGGTGGGCGCGGCGACGGGCTCAGAGCCTTCGGCCTCGGCGACAGGCGGCACCGCGCCCTCGGCGGGGACCGCGTGCCGGGGCATCTCCGCCTGCACCGGCTCACCGAGCTCCTTGGAGAGGTCCAGAGTGGTCTGGTCACTCTCGCTGCCGGCGTCGCCGATCGGAGCGGGCTCGGACTGGTCCGGGGCGACGGTCTCACCGGTGGGCGCGGCGACGGGCTCGTCGCCGGCGTGCTCGACGGCGGGGATCGCCACCGGCTCGTAGGCCGACTCGGCCGTCCCGGAGGACGACGCCACCTGGGTCGGTGCGGCAGCGTCGGAGGCGGCCTCGACCTCGCCCTCGACAACCACGTCCGCATCCGGCTCAGCCGGGGTCTGGGCCGTGGCGGCCGCGTGCCGGGCCCGGCGCGAGGCGGCGGAGCCGGTCTGGGGCGCCGGGGTTGCGGGCGTGTTGATGACGGCCTCGCTGGTGCTGTCGTCGTCAGGCTCAGCACCGGCCGCAGAGGGGGTCTGCGCTGCCGATACCCCGATCTCACCGGGCTGATCACCCTCGTCGACCGGTACGGGGCTCTGCTCCTCGACGGGGGCCGTGGTGGGAGCCACCGGCATCGCAACCATCGACGGCGTCGTCGCGGCCGGAGGAGCGGTCACCTCACCGTCCACGAGTCCCTGATCCACGGGGAAGGGCTGGACGAGGAGGGTCTCACCCGTCGGAGCGGCGACCGGCTCGGTCTCGGCCGGTGCGGCCGGCTGCTCGACGGCGTCTGCGACCACAGCGGCGTCTGCCGGCGTGTGCGCGGCCGTGTGCCGGGCACGGGCGGCAGAGTCCTCCGCCTCGGGGGCGGAGACAGGTGTGACGATCTCGGCCTCGGCGGACACGGGCTCCTCGATCTGCCCCTCCTCCGCTGCGGGCTCCGCAATCGCCTCGGGGACCGGCTCGCCGTCCGTCTCGGCAGGGGCGTCCTCGACGGTCTCGGGCACCGGCGCCGAGGCGGCCTCTTCGTGAGCCGACTGAGCCGGCACGCCCTCGCCTGCTGGAGCGGCCTGAGAAGCAGGCCGGTCAGCGGCAGCATCGGGCTGCGCAGGAGCCGGCTCGGAGATCGAGCCAGCTGAAACGGCGGAGTCCTGCTCAGCCGGTTGCTCAGCGGAGTCGTCGGCCACCTCCGTCACCTCGCCGGCCTCAACGGCCTCAGGCGCCGGCGACGTCTCGGAAGTCCCCTCCGCTGCCGGGCCCTCGCCCTCCGGGATCGCCGGAGAAGGCTCCGCGACGGTCTCGGGCAGCGGGTCGGGGTTGATGTACTGACGCCGCTCGACACCCACACGAGTGAGCTGGCCGGCGAGGATCTCAGGACGGCCGAGGTAGTCCCAGACCTCACCGGGACCCGAGCGCAGGCTCAGGGAGGGGGCGTCGAGGATGGCCACCCCGCCGTCGGGCAAGAAGCACAGGAACAGCCCGGTCATCTCGCCGGTGGTGGCGTCCCACAGGCGCACCGTTCCGTCCTCGGAGCCGGTGAGGATCCGGGCGCCGTCAGGACTCCACTGCGCATCGGTGACGCCGAAGCGGTGGCCGGCCAGGGACAGGACGATCTTGCCGGAGACCTCGTCCCAGACGCGCACGACGCCGTCGTCGAAGCCGGCCAGCACCCGGGCGCCGTCAGGGCTCCAGGCGTAGGAGCGGACCATGGCGCCCTCATCGCGCAGCGTCACGAGCTCGCCGGAGGTGATGACGTCCCAGACGTGGGCGGCGCCGTCGGCACTGCCGGTGACGACACGGGGACCGCCCTGGGTCCACACGACGTCGCGCACCCAGTTACCGGTGTAGGTGTGGATGACCTCGCCGGTGTCCGCGTCCCAGATGCGGGCGGTCCCGTCCTGGGAGCCGGTCAGAACGCGCTGACCGTTGGGGCTCCAGGCCACCGAGGTGATCATGTCGCTGTGGCCCTCGAGGGTAAGGATGCGTTCGCCGCGGGCGGCGTCCCAGATCGCGGCGCGATCGTCTCCCAGGCCGGTGAGGATGCGCTCGCTGTCCGGGCTCCAGGAGACGTCGTTGACGTCGTCCTCGCCGGCGGTCAGGGCCTGGACGACGTCGCCGGTGGAGGCGTCAAGGATGAGGACGCGCGGTGAGAGGTAGGAGGATGTGGCCAGGCGGGTGCCGTCGGGACTCCAGACGACCTCGCTCAGCTCGCGGGCGCCGTTGTCCACCGTCAGCCGCGGCTCGCCGGTCGTGGCGTCCCAGACGCGGTTGCCGCCGTTCTTGGCGCCGATGGTCAGCTTCGTGCCGTCAGGGCTCCAGGAGACGGTCTCGACGGAGTTGCCGGGCCCCAGGACGAGCAGGGGCTGACCGGTAGCGGCGTCCCAGACGCGCACGGTGTCGTCGTGCGAGCCAGTGGCCACGCGGCGCGAGTCCGGGCTCCAGGCCAGGGCGCAGGCCCACTGGCTGTGGCCGCGCAGGCTGAGCAGCTCCTCGCCGGTGGCGGCGTCCCAGATGTGGGCGGTGGTGCCGGAGATGTCGTCGGTGATGATGCGGCTGCCGTCGGGACTCCAGGAGACCACGCTCACCCAGCGGCGCTCGCGGCCGTGGAGGCTGAGGACCTCCTCGCCGGTGGCGGCGTCCCAGACCCGGGGCTCGGCGGAGTCGAAGGCGGTGATGATGCGGCGCGAGTCCGGGCTCCACGACAGTCCAGTCATCGGCTCGATCGGGCCGACGTGGGTCGGCCTGCCGTCGGGGCCCACAGTGGCGCCGCGCCCCACGAAGGCCATGGGGCCCACGCGCAGCAGCTCGGTGCCGGTGGTGACGTCCCAGACCCGGGCGGTGCCGTCATCGGAGGCGGTGGCCACGCGGGTCCCGTCCGGGCTCCACGACACCGCGGTGAGGTGCTCCGTATGACCGGACAGTGTGCGCACCACCTGGCCGCTGGAGGCGTCCCAGATGCGGGCCGAGGCGTCGTCGAAGCTGGTGAGGATGCGGGTGGAGTCGGGACTCCAGGCCACTGCCCCGCCGACGCCGGAGCCGCCGACCCCCAGGGTCAGCAGGTCGGCACCGGTGGTCGCGTCCCAGATGCGCACGCTGTGGTCCTCCGCCGCGGTGAGCAGACGCGTGCCGTCGGGACTCCAGGCCACCGCACTGATGGACAGACTGGGACCTGCGAGCGCGAACAGCTCGGTGCCGCGGTTCGCGTCCCAGACCCGGGCCGTGCCGTCGTGCGATCCGGACAGGAGCCGCGTCCCATCCGGGCTCCAGGCCACACCCCACAACGCGTCGAAGTGGCCGGCATACAGTGACACCTCGCGAGGGTCGATCGTCCCCGAGGTCTCTGAAGGCACAGTCATGGTTGAAGTCTAGAGATCTCTGCGAGGTATCTGCGGCATCTTGAGCCGATTGCGAGCAGTTACCTGAGTGATATCTGGCAAATCCGCGGCTGAGAGGGCGCCACGCCGGGCGCACGACACGCTGAGGCGCCGCCTTCCGCGCTACTGCGCTCCGTTCGAGCGGGTACGGAAGGAGCGTTGCGCGGTCGGCAACGAATGACTCGCCAACCGCTTCGATATCTTCCTGAGACACCCGGACATTAATTGACGACCGCCGTCGGGAAGCCTCCTCCAACCTGAGTTGGAAGCGCGCCGCGATCCGCCCTCCTTAGGGTGGATATGGATCGGCAGAGAATCATTCGGCGGCCTGATGTGCCTTCAGCCATGATCACGCAGGCTGGAGCCATGACTGCGATCACGACCTCCCGCCCCATGATCCGCGGGCTCGCCTCCGACGGCGAACCCCTCGGACGTCGTTGGCTCAAGAACATCCTGACCGCCGCCCTCGCCGGCATTCTCTATCTGGTGCTCATCGGCGTCCCGCGCACAGCGTCCACGCTGATCACCGGTAGGAACTGAAGCGCGCCGCCCTGCTGCTCCGAGTCCTTCTTCCTTCTCGCCGCTGACACTGCGCGGGGACATCCCACGCGTGCGGGTGCAGGTTTCCTGTCCTCGTAGGCGTCAGATGTCCCGGTACGTGTAGAAGGCCTCCGGCAAGAGCGGAGTTGAGGCGCGCAGGCGACGCTCAGTCGCCAGCGCCGTGGAAGACGGCCTCAAGGTTGTTGCCGTCAGGGTCGAGCACGAAGGCCCCGTAGTAGCCGGGGTGGTAGTGCGAACGCTCCCCGGGCGCGCCGTTGTCGGTTCCTCCCGCCGCGAGCGCCGCCTCGTAGAAGGCCTTGGAGACCGCCGGATCACTGACACTCACAGAGGCATGATCGATCATGCACCCAGGCTAGCGGTGCGCACCTGGACGCGTAAGACCCGGCCGTCTCTTTCCAAATCCCCCGGACGTCGAGCCGGCATTCTTCGCGGAGCCCTGCGGAAATGCCTTAGGGCTCGGCGAAGAATGCCCGGTTCGGTGCGCAGTGGAGGGGCGCTCAGAACAGGGCCGGCAGGACGCCCTCGACGTCGGCCCCGAGCTCGGCCAGGTCCAGGACGAGGGGACGCCCGGCACCGCCGTCGGCGAGCAGGTCGCTGCCGGCCACGACGAGCAGGTCGCCGCCGGTGGTGCCCAGGCGCGCCACGGCGACGTCCTCGGCCTCGGCGGCCGCAGTCACGGCGGGCACGAGCTCCTCACGCACGGCAACGATCGCACGGGCCCCGGACTCGGAGAACAGGGCGGTGAAGTCGTCCACGCCCTCCTCTTGGATGGCGGTCAGGTCCACGCTTGCTCCGACGCCGCAGCGCAGGCAGGAGTCCACGAGCGCCTGGATGAGGCCGCCGGCGGAGCAGTCGTGGGCGGCGTGAACCAGTGACTCGCCGCCGCGGCCCTCCGCGTCGCTCAGGGCCAGCAGGACCCGCCCGAGCGCCATCTCCGCCTCGAGGTCAACGCGCGGAGGCAGCCCACCGAGGTGGTCGTGGACCACACGGGACCAGGCCGAGCCGTCGAGCTCGTCGGCGGTGGTCCCCAGAGCCATGATGGCCAGACCCTCCTCGTGCCAGCCCGAGGGGTTGGCCCGGCGCACGTCGTCCATGACACCCAGGACGCCGACGACGGGCGTGGGGTTGATCGAGGAGTCGAGCTGCCCCTTGACCTTGCCGTGGGAGTTGTAGAGGGACACGTTGCCGCCAGTGACCGGCACGCCCATGACGGCGCAGGCGTCGGCCAGGCCGGTAATGGCCTCGACGAGCTGCCACATGGCGTCGGGGTCCTCCGGCGAGCCGAAGTTGAGGCAGTCGGTGACGGCCAGGGGCCGGGCGCCCACGGTGCACACGTTGCGGTAGGACTCGGCCAGGGCCTGGGCGGCGCCGGTGGCGGGGTCGAGCTTGGTGAAGCGGCCGTTGGCGTCGGTGGAGATGGCCACGCCGCGACCGGTGGCCTCGTCGACGCGAATGACACCGGCGTCGTCGGGCTGGCACAGGGCGGTGTCTCCACGCACGAACCGGTCGTACTGGTCGGTGACCCAGGCGGTGGAGGCCTGGTTGGGGCTGGTCACGACGGCGCGCACCTGCTCGGCGAGCTCGGCGGCGGATCCGGGGCGGTCCAGGCGCTCGGCGGTGTCCGCGTTGAGCTCGTCCTGCCAGGCGGGGCGGGTGTAGGGGCGCTCGTAGGTGGGCCCCTCATGGGCCACGGTGCGCGGGTCGACGTCGACGATCCGCTCCCCGAAGTGGTCGATGGTCAGGCGGCCCGAGCCGTTGACCTCCCCGATGACGGCGGCCTCGACGTCCCACTTGTCGATGACGGCCATGAACTCCTCGAGCTTGTCGGGCGCGACAACGGCCATCATGCGCTCCTGGGACTCGCTCATGAGGATCTCGCCGGCAGTCAGGGTGGGGTCGCGCAGGAGCACCTTCTCCAGGTCGACGTGCATGCCACCGTCGCCGTTGGAGGCCAGCTCGGAGGTGGCGCAGGAGATGCCGGCGGCGCCCAGATCCTGGATGCCGAGCACGAGCCCGGCGCCGAACAGGTCGAGGCAGCACTCGATGAGGACCTTCTCCATGAAGGGGTCGCCCACCTGGACGCTGGGGCGCTTGGCGGGCATGCCGTCCTCGAAGGACTCGGACGCCAGGATGGAGGCCCCACCGATCCCGTCGCCGCCGGTGCGCGCCCCGAAGAGCACCACCTTGTTGCCGGCGCCGGTGGCGTTGGCCAGGTGGATGTCCTCATGGCGCAGCACGCCCACACACAGAGCATTGACCAGCGGGTTCTCCTGGTAGGAGGAGTCGAACTCGGTCTCTCCGCCGATATTGGGCAGCCCCAGGGAGTTGCCGTAGGTACCCACGCCGGCCACCACGCCGTGGACGACGCGCGCGGTGTCGGAGTGGTCGACGGCGCCGAAGCGCAGCTGGTCCATGACGGCCACGGGCCGCGCCCCCATGGAGATGATGTCGCGCACGATCCCGCCCACGCCGGTGGCGGCCCCCTGGTAGGGCTCGACGTAGCTGGGGTGGTTGTGCGACTCGACCTTGTAGGTCACGGCCCAGCCGTCACCGATGTCGACGACGCCGGCGTTCTCCCCCATGCCGACCAGGAGGTGCTCGCGCATCTCTGGAGTGGTCTTAGCCCCGAACTGGCGCAGGTGGATCTTGGAGGACTTGTAGGAGCAGTGCTCGGACCACATGACCGAGTACATGGCCAGCTCGGCGTTCGTGGGGCGCCGGCCCAGCAGCTCGCGGATGGACTCGTACTCGTCAGCCTTGAGCCCCAGCTCCTTCCAGGGCATCTCCCGTTCGGGAGTCGCGGCGGCATCGGCAACGGTGTCGGGGTGGTGGGCTGGGATCGCGGACTCGGGCGCCATGGGTGCTCCTGGTCGAAGAGGGAGTGCGGCCGGGCCAAGCCTACCCGCGCCCCCACGGTGCCTCATCTCACCACTCGCCTTGGCCCGCCGCTGTCCGCGCCCGGTCCTAGCGTCGCGGAATTCGGCCGAAAAACATTGAGAAATGGAAACGAGGCGCCACGCCCACTCTCAAAGTGCTGCGACTCACACGATTTCGGGGGAAGATCATGGCATGAGAGACATCGACGTCGCCCCACTGCCCCTGTCGCACCTGGAGAGCCACCTGGACGAGGTGGCCGTCAGACGGCTGCACACGAGTCTGGCCGGCGCCGAGGCCCTCCTGGAAGGACGCACCGTGTGGACGGTGACGCCGTCGGCCGCCGCCGGTTCAGGGCCGGCGGAGACGGTCGCCCCCCTCGTGGGCTACGCCCTGGGCGCCGGCCTCGACGTGCGTTGGCTGAGCCTGGACGCCCCCGAGGAGTTCACCCAGATCGCCAACCGCCTGCACGCCGGCATTCATGGAGACCGCGGCGATGGCGGCAAGCTCGGGGACAAGCAGCGCGACATCTACGAGCACGTCCTGTCCTCCAACGCGGAGAACATCGTCGATGAGGTCCGCCCCGACGACGTCGTCATCCTCCACGACCCGCCCACGGCCGGCCTGGCCAAGGCCCTCAAGGCCGTGGGTGCCACCGTGATCTGGCGCTGCCACGCCGGGGCCGAAGGGGCGGGAGAGGCCGCCGACTACGCCTGGGCCTTCCTGGACCGCTACCTGGAGGACGTGGACCTCGTCGTCGTCTCCCGCCCCGAGTACCGGCCGCCCTACATCGAGGCCGAGCGCTGCGCGGTCCTGGCGCCCTCCATCGACGCCGACTCCCCCAAGAACCGGGTCCTGGATCTGGACGAGGCCTGGTCGGTGGCGCGACTGTCCGGCATCTTCGCCGGTGAACCGCCCTTCGAGGCCGTGCCCTTCCTGCGTCACGACGGGCGCGCCGACGCCTTCCGCGGTCTGACCGATGACCCAGTCCTGGCCGGCGGACCGGTACCGCTGGGCGCCCGAGTCATTACCCAGGTCAACCGCTGGGACCGCCTTAAGGGCGGCCTGGAGCTGGTGGAGGCCTTCGCCGACAACATCGCCCTGCTGCCCGAGGACGCCCACCTGCTGCTGGTCGGCCCGACCCCGGACGGGTCCGAGTCGCAGGCGACCCTGACGCAGATCGTGGAGCGCTGCTCAGTGCTGCCCGAGTCGGTCGCCTCACGGATCCACGTGGCAGCGGCGAGCATGGAGGACCGGGAGGTCAACGCCACTGTTGTCAATGCCGTCCAGCGGGTCAGCTCGGTGGTCACCCAGCGCTCCCTCATCGAGGCCTTCGGCCTGACGGTGGCCGAGGCGATGTGGAAGAAGGCCCCGGTGGTAGCCTCCGCTGTCGGCGGCATCCGTGACCAGATCGACGACGGCGTCGACGGCGTCCTGGTTGACCCGACCGACGGCGTCGCCTGGGCCGAGGCCGTGCGCGACCTGTTGCTCTTCCCCGAGCGGGCCCAGGAGATGGGGCTGGCCGCGCACGAGTCCGTGCGCCGGGAGTTCCTGTCCAACCGCCACCTGCAGGACCTCCTGCAGATCGTGGCCGACCTGGTGGGCTAGCGGCTGACCGACTGACGGCACCGGCAGGCCCGAGCAGATCCGGCTCGGGACAGGCCTCGTTCCCACTCGGTCCGGAGGACCGGCAACAATGCGGTTCGCCGCCCCGAAAGAGATGACATCACTATCTACAAACATTCATGAGTACATGTGGATATTTGTGCTAGGGTGAAGTCATCGACCTGAGGAGGAGCGCGTGGGAGCAGCGGAGGCGATTGATGTCGATGTGGCGTTACGAGCCCTGGCCGACGGGAACCGTCGGGCGATCCTGAGGGTGATCCGCTCAGGCCCGCAGCCTGTCGGCGTCGTCGCGCAGGCGGTTGGACTGTCGCAGCAAACCGCCTCACATCACCTTCGAACCCTTCAGAAGGCGGGCCTGGCAACCGTCAGCGCCGATCACACGCGCCGCCTGTACGCGCTCAACACGGATGGACTGGCGGCGGTGCGCTCCTACCTCGACGACTTCTGGCCCGGAAGGCTGGCGGCCCTCAAGTCCGCCGTCGAGCAGCGAGAGGAGAGGCGGCATGGCTGAGTTCCGGGACTCCATTGAGATCGAGGCACCCCCGCAGGCGGTGTTCGAGTACCTCACCACCAACGAGGGCATGACGGCGTGGATGGGGCAGTACGCCGATCTCGATCCGTCGCCGGGCGGCCGGTTCGCGGTCGACATCGCCGGCTATCCCGTGCGGGGCGAGTACCTCGTTGTCGAGCCGTGCAAGCGCGTGGTGGTCTCCTGGGGGTTCGCCGGCAATGACGACCTGCCCGCGGGCGCATCCACGGTCGAGTTCCTCCTGATCCCGATCACTGGCGGCACGCGCGTGGACCTGCACCACACCGACCTGCCGGAGCCCGAGGTCCGCGGGCACGCGCACGGATGGGCCCACTTCATGCCCCGCCTCAAGGTCGCCGGTGCGGGCGGGGACGCCGGACCGGACCACTGGCAGCCGCTGACCGACTGATCGCCGAGGGGAGGAGAAGCCGTGTCAGTGATGACGCCCGAGCAGCACCGCCTCGTTCAGCGCGTCCGCGCACTGGTCGATGACGAACCGGATGTGCGGGAGGTCTCCATGTTCGGAGGCCGAGCGATCATGGTCAACGACAAGATGATCGTCAGCGCGGGGAAGAGCGGGGACCTCTTGGTGCGTGCCGATGCCGAGCGCCATGAGGCGCTCCTGGACGAACCGGGTGCGACGCAGGCTCAGATGGGTGCCGGGCGAGACATGGGGCCCGGGTGGATCACCGTTGCACCCGAGGCCATCGCCGACGACGAGAAGCTTGCCTTCTGGGTCGACGTCGCCAGGGACCACAACCGCACCCTTACCGGCGGGGAATCGGGAGGCACGAGGTCCAAGAGAGCATGAGGGCCTTCCAAGAACCGCGCCGAACCTCTCAAGGCGTGGCTCGACAAGCACGTGGCACAGCGAAGCCATGAACCACTTCACTGAGGAGCAGCACATGACCACTGACAACAAGACCACTTCCGACAGCGCTTTAGGTATCGCTACCGCCTATCACGAGGCGTGGACCGGCGGCGACCTTGACAAAGCGGTGAGCTTCATGGCCGACGACGTGGTCGTTCACGCGCCAGGAAAAGAGCTCAACGGCAAGGAGGAGTACCGCGCATACCTCGGCGGATTCATGAAGGTCATGGAGGGACACACACCTCACGCCGCCTTCGGTGACGACAGCACTGCTGTGCTCTACTACTTTCCCCACACTCCCTCGACCCGATCCGCTCCAGTCAGCGAGTGTTTTCTCGTTGAGTCAGGGGTGATCAAGGAGAGCCATTTAGTCTTCGATAGACTGTCTTACGCTCCGCCCTCCGAGCCTCAGTGAATATCTCGTTTCACAGCAGCGGATCTGGAATGCGACTCTCAGGAGCACGCGCGCGAGGATAATTCACAGAGGCAGTGACTACCCGTGTCCGCCCGACCGGAGACCGCTCGCCTCGTCATGCGCCGACCCTGGGCGCTCCACGATCCAGCATCCCCTTGGCCGCGACCTACACGGCTCAAGATCTCAGGGGACTTCATCACACCGTGAGCGGAGTTATCCACAGGTCGTGTCCACAGGCTTGTGCAGGGTTGTGTGGGTTCTTGGGATGTCGCCACTCCCCCTGTGCACAAGACCCATTCGAGACCTCCAACTCGGGTGAGCGATCCCACTGGGGACTTCCCACAAACCCGGCGGCGGACCTTGGGACATCATCGCTATAGACAGAGTTTTGGCTGAAAATACAGGGAAACCAGCCGATCAGTCAGGCCCTGTCCGCGAGATTCCAACGGCCACGACCTCGGCGGCAGCGACTGCACATTCTTCAGCGTCGTGCAACTCGAGCGTGACCACTCCGAGGGGGGCCGGACAGTGAGGCACCCCGCCCTCTCCACAGTTCTACACAGGCTCGACGGCGACCTGTGGATAACTCGGAGGGGCGGGGTGTTGTTGTTCTCAGCCCTGACGGCTGTCAGGCGCAGGCGCGGTCAGACGGCCAGCAGGGAGTCGATGGCGGAGCGGAAGACCCCCAGTCCATCAGTACCGGTGCGCGGACCGGCCTGCGAGCTGGGACCGAATCCGGGCTCAACCGCGTGCTCGGGATGAGGCATGAGGCCGACGACGTTGCCGCGCTCGTTGCGCACACCGGCGATGTCGCGGGCCGAGCCGTTGGGGTTGCCCACGTAGCGGAAGACGACGAGCCCCTCGCCCTCGAGGCGATCGAGCTCCTCGGGTGCGGCGATGAAGTTGCCCTCGCCGTTCTTCATGGGGACGACGATCTCCTCCCCATCGGTGAATCGACTGGTCCAGGCGGTCTGCGTGTTCTCCACGCGCAGCCGCTGCTCAACACAGATGAAGCGCTGATCCGCGTTGCGCAGGAGCGCCCCGGGCAGGAGGTGGGCCTCGGCGAGGATCTGGAAGCCGTTGCAGATGCCGAGCACCGGCATGCCGCGCTCGGCGGCGGCCACAACCTCCTCCATGACGGGGGCGAAGCGGGCGATGGCGCCGCAGCGCAGGTAGTCGCCGTAGGAGAAGCCTCCGGGCACGACGACGGCGTCGACCCCGTGCAAGTCGGCGTCCTTGTGCCACAGACTCACCGGCTCGGCCCCAGCCAGGCGCACGGCGCGGGCGGCGTCGACGTCGTCGAGGGTGCCGGGGAAGGTGATGACACCGATGCGGGCGGAAGGAGACTCACTCACGGCTCAGGCCTCCTCGTCAGCGGTCACGGAGACGACATCCTCGATGATCGGGTTGGACAGGAGGGTGTCGGCGGCCTCGCGAGCGGCGGCCAGGTGCTCCTCGGTGACGGGGCCGTCCACGGTCAGCTCGAAGCGGCGCCCCTGACGCACACCGGTGAACTGGTCGAATCCGAGGCGAGGAAGGCTCCCGACGACTGCCTTGCCCTGGGGGTCAAGAATCTCGGGCTTGGGCATGACCTCGACGACAATGCGTCCCATGGGTGCTCCTCAGATAAGGCGGGAAGAGTGTGCCTCCAAGACTACCCGGACTTGGCCGGGAGCATTCATTCAGCCGGCTCACGCCGGATCAGACCTGCCCGAGCCACTCTCCGGCCAGGCGGATCGCGACGATCCCGCCCAGCGTCAGGGCAGCGGTGGCGATGAGCCAGCTCGGCCCCAGGATGAGGGCGACGACGGCGCAGACCACCGCACTGGCGAGCATGAAGCCGCCCACCGCACCGGCCACTCCGGCCGGGGCGTGGGTCGACTGGTCGACGGTGGAGGTTCCCATGATCGGCTTGGGGCCGGAGTCCACGGTGGGAGCGGTCTCGTCGCCGCGCACAGAGGTGCCCAGCAGGAGCGGTCCGCGAGCGCGGGCCACCAACCGGTCGGGGTCGTTGACCTTGACGGTCCCGGTGGTCAGGCCCGCAGCGGCGTCGAGCACACCGGGCTTCCAGCGCTCGGCCTCTCGGCGCACAGGGGTGCCTCCGGCCCAGGCCAGATAGCCGGCGGCCGCCACCAGTCCGGCCCCGCCGAGGACCGCAACGAGCCACGGCGGGATCCACAGCTGGCCGACCTCGGCGTTGCGGGCCAGGTTCATGGCCGAGACAGTGGCCAGGACCAGGCCCAGCAGGGCGAAGACCACTCCGACCAGGCGCTGCCTGCGCACAGCCGCGGGCCACGGGGAACGCGTACGGGCGCCGGAGCTCTTAGCGGGTCCGCGCCCCACCCCCCAGTCGGTGCCGGAGGAGGGACGCCGCTGGCCGCGCCCCTTGGCCGGGCCTCGACCCACGCCCCAGTCGGTACCGCCGCCCTGAGCCTTGATCTCCTCGGAGTCGAGGGCATTGGTGGCTGCCTCCCAGGCACTGGACTCGGCCAGGATGCTGACGTCCTCCTCGGACCCGAGCTCGCCTGGCGCGCCCGTGGGCGGGCTCGCTGATATGCCGGTGGCCGTGGCACCGGTCTGGGAAGCCGTCGTGGGGGCGCCACCGGACGAGGCACTGGGTCGTGTCTGGTACCCGGAGCCGCCTGTGGACGGACTTCCAGCGTCGGGAGCCGGGGCGGAGGCGGGAGTGGGCTGTGACGGCGCGCCGGCCCCGGAGTCGCCACTGGGTACGGCAGTGGGTCTGCCCTGGGAGATGGTGAAGACGCGGGTGGTGGCGCCCCCTGATCGGGGCGCGTCGCTGCCCGTCCCATCGACAGCGGTGGGGCGCACGACGGGCCGCGAGGAACGGCTGTCGTTGACGACACCGGCAACGGCCCGGTCCTGCTGGGCGGCAGCGGCTGCGGAGCCGGGGGCACTGGCGGCACTGTTGCCGGTGGGTGGGACGGAAGCACTCGTCGGGCCGGGCTCCCCATGAGCCTCGGAGTCCTCGACGGGGCTGCCGACGGGGCGCAGGGTGACCGGGGACGCGGGAGAGCCCGCGGACACGGCGGAGTCGGCCCATCCGGAGTCGTCACCTGCGACGTCGGCCAGGTCGATGGCGATGGCGGCGTCAACGGCGTCGGCGGTTCCCGAGGCAATGGCCTGGGCGGCGGCCGAGCGCATGTCCTCCTCAGTCATGACCGCAGCGCCGCCCGCGCCTCGGGCACCGGAGACACCATCGGCCGAGCCCGAGGCGGACGCGGCCGAGGCCCCCGTCGCGGCCGACGCGGTCGAGGCGGAAGAAGCCGGGTTGTTGGCGGAGCGCACGGTCTCAAGGCGCCCGCTGCCGCCGGGCCGGGTGGAGGAGTTCTTCGGACGCGGGGTCCGCTTGGGCATGATGCCCCAGTTGACGGGCCCCTGCTCGTTGTCGGGACGTCGGTCACGGGGGGTCATGAGATCACCTGTCCCAGGATGGAGGCGAGTCCCAGGGCCACGAGGACGAAGCCGGTGGCGCCGAGGAGGAGCTGGCCGACACGGATGAGGGTCTCGCCGGTGGAGGTTCCGGCCAGGCGCTCGTCGGCAGCGCGCCCGAAGGCAGTCGCGGCAAGCGCGGTGGTCACCGGCCCGGAGACCACGTCAAGGGTGGTTAGCTC
Organism: Actinomyces naeslundii; assembly: GCF_001956585.1. Classification (GTDB taxonomy): domain Bacteria; phylum Actinomycetota; class Actinomycetes; order Actinomycetales; family Actinomycetaceae; genus Actinomyces; species Actinomyces naeslundii. The sequence goes on from NZ_MSRR01000013.1 coordinate 78,511, forward strand.
GCGCCGGCCAGTCGGCTCGGGGACCAGCACCTTGGTCCCCGGCACGGTGAGCGTGGTCAGGTCGGTTCCGGGCTGAGCAGCGCCGGCACCCTCAGGCCCCGAGCCCCGTTGCGAAGACTGGGGGCCCTTGTCCGCCTTGCCCTTGGCGCTCTTGGCACTCTTGGCGGATTCGGCCCGCTGCCGGGCCTGGGCTGCGCGGACCCGGTTGCGCTCCAGGCGCAGGCGGGGGGCGTTGACCACCAGGGAGCGGGCGGAGACCCGCAGAGAGGCGAGCATGCCCAGCCCCACCAGGATGAGGGCGGTGCCGCCCAGGACGCGGGAGGTGCCGGTGACTCCGAGGGCGGAGGTGATGGCAGCCGACAGCGCCAGAACGATCGTCAGGACGATGAGGCAGACGAGGACGTAGAACCCCGGTCCCGGTTTGAAGCCGCGGGCGGCCAGGCCCGTATCAGGGACGTCCAACGAGGGCGAGGTGGTGCTCATGACAGCTCCAGGGGACGGCCGGTAAGTCGTTCATAGGCCTCGAGGTAACGGGACCGGGTCCTCTCGACGACGACGTCGGGCAGCGCCGGGGGCTCCTGGTCTCCGCCGCGGTCCCAGCCGGAGGCCGGCGAGGTGAGCCAGTCGCGCACGTACTGCTTGTCGAAGGAGGGCGTCGCCTGGCCGGGTGCCCAGGCATCGGCCGGCCAGAAGCGGGAGGAGTCGGGGGTGAGGACCTCATCGCCCAGGACCAGGGTGCCATCGGCGTCCGTGCCGAGCTCGAACTTGGTGTCGGCCAGGATGATGCCGCGCTCACCGGCGATCCGGGCGGCCCGCGTGTAGAGGGCCAGGGTCGTCTCGCGCAGGGCGGTGGCGGCAGCCTCGCCCACCATCTGGGTGACGCGCGCGAAGGTGACGTTCTCGTCGTGCTCGCCGAGCTCGGCCTTGGCGGCGGGGGTGAAGATCGGCTCGGGCAGACGGGAGGCCTCGGTCAGGCCCTCGGGCAGGGGCACGCCGCACACGGACCGGCTCTCCCGGTACTCGGCCAGGCCGGAACCGGTGAGGTAACCGCGGGCCACGCACTCCACCGGGTACATCTCCAGCCGCCGGCAGATCATGGCGCGCCCGGAGACCTGGGCGGGGACGTCGAGGGAGACGAGGTGGCCCGGAACGACGTCGGCGAGCTGCTCGAACCACCAGGCGCTCAGGGCGGTCAGGACCCTGCCCTTGTCCGGGATCGGGGTGGACAGGATGTGGTCGTAGGCACTGATGCGGTCCGAGGCGACCACGAGGAGCACATCCTGCCCGGCCCAGGGGCCCTCAGCGGTGGGGGAGTATATGTCTCTCACCTTGCCGCTGGAACGGTGCTCCCAGCCTGGAATGGCGGGGGCCTGGGAGGCGGGTGCTGAGGCTCCGAGGCTGACGGAGACGGAGCTCGCGGACTGAGTCATGCTCCCATCCTGCCATCGGCAGGGTGCCCTGTGCCCAATTCCGGGCCGCCAGGTCGCCGACGCGATTCACCGCACAGCACAACTCACTTGTCGCAGTATCACGCCAATTCATCCGGGTCGCCCGCAGGAGGGCAGCGCGATGGGCCGGAGCAAATCCGACCGGTGGGAAGAGGACGAATCGGAGGGCCGACCGACCCCCCGAACAGGTCGACAGGACGTTGACGTGGGCCAACACCGCCGCCGCTGCGTGCCGCACTCGCCCGTCGCGGCAACGCTCACCAACCTTACGAAAGGATCACAGATGTGTCCTTGGTCTCGGAAGAAGTGCGGGCGATATCGGTACGGTACTGAGCGCCCTCAAGGCTGATGCGCTCAACGGCCTCGTAGGCGCGCGCCCGAGCCTCCTCCACGGTGGGTCCCAGAGCGACGATGGACAGGACGCGCCCACCGGTGGCCACCAGCTCGCCGTGCTCGGTGGTGCCGGTGCCGGCGTGCAGGACGTGGACGTCGTCGAGCTCCTCGGCAGCCTCGATCCCGGTGACGGTGCCGCCGGTCGTCACGGTACCGGGGTAGCCGGGGGCGGCGATAACGACGTCGACGGCGCACTGCTCGGACCATGTGGGTTCGGGGGCCTCGGCGAGGCGGCCGGTGGCGGCGGCGTGAAGCAGCTCGGGCAGGGAGGAGGTCAGGCGGGCCAGGACGGCCTGGGTCTCAGGGTCGCCGAAGCGGACGTTGAACTCGACGACGCGCAGTCCGCGGCTGGTCAGGGCCAGACCGCAGTAGAGCAGGCCGATGAAGCCGGCACCGCGGCGAGCCATCTCGTCGACGACGGGCTGGGCGACCTCGCGCACCACCTGCTCGGTCAGGTCCGCCGGAGCCCATGGCAGGGGCGAGTAGGCGCCCATACCGCCGGTGTTGGGGCCGGCATCGTCGTCGAGGAGCCGCTTGAAGTCCTGGGCGGGGGCCAGGGGGCGGACGGTGGCACCGTCGCACACGCAGAACAGGGAGGCTTCAGGGCCGTCGAGATAGTCCTCGACGACGACGCGGCCGCCGCCGCGGGTCAGGCAGGCACGGCCATGGGCCAGGGCCACAGGGCGCTCATCGGTGACGACGACGCCCTTGCCGGCGGCCAGGCCGTCCTCCTTGACGACGTAAGGGGCCCCGAAGCGGTCCAGGGCGGCGGTCAGCTCGGCCTCGGTGGCGCATACGGCGGCCTCGGCGGTGGGCACGCCGGCAGCGGCCATGACCTCCTTGGCGAAGGCCTTCGAGCCCTCCAGACGAGCCGCCTCGGCGCTAGGACCGAAGCAGGGGATCCCGGCGTCGCGCACGGCGTCGGCGACGCCCGCCACCAATGGCGCCTCGGGACCCACGACGACGAGGTCTGCCTCCATCTGGGTGGCCAGGGCAACGACCTCCTCGGGAGCACAGGGGTCGATGTTGAGGTTCGTGGCGATGGCCGCGGTCCCAGGATTACCGGGGGCGACGACGAGCTCGGTGGTCTGCGGGTCACGGGCGAGGGCACGGGCCAGGGCGTGCTCGCGCGCGCCGGAGCCGAGAAGCAGGATCTTCACGGTCTCAGCCTAGATGATGGAAACCGCATCACGCCTGGAATCGCGGGCACCGCGCGTCCACGCACTGAACCGGCCCAAGCGGTTTCTCGGGAAAACCAGATCGCAGCCGGGTACGCTCAAGCCGGTTTCGGGGCGCGGAGTCCCTGGACGGCGAGGTGTCAGGAGGCTCAGGTGGAAGTCGATCAGTCCCCTGCGACGACGGCGGTCGGCACACAAGCCGGGGCTGCGGCCAAGGTTGCCCCGGCTACTGAGGCCGCCACAGCGATCAACGCAGTGACGATCCGCCGGCTCGGAGCGGTTCACCTCCCGCCGGCCACCGGCCGGCCAACGCCGTCGCACTCCGCCCCTTCGCGGGCGGAGACTCCCACGCCGGAACGGGGCACCGATGCGGGTATCGAGACGGCCCTGACCACCATGCGGGCACTGGGATACGTGCTCTCCGCACCGGCCCGGAAGGCTCTCGCCTCTCCCGAGGCCGCCTGGGCTCTGGTCAATGCCACAGCCCGCCTTTCCTCCGGCTCACCGGCCGCCGAGTACCACCCCTTCTACCCCGACTTCCCCGTCCAGGTCCGCGACGCCTCCGAGGCCACGCTGCTGGTCAATGCCGCCCTGCACTACCTGGGCGACGTCGTCGGGGCCAGGATCCTGCCCGCCTACTGGCCCAGCCCCCGCGTGCCCCTGCCGGAGGACGACAGCGTCCTCACTGAGCTGGACCTGGCCACAGAGCAGGACCTGGAGCGGATCGTGGTCGACCTCTTCGCCCAGGCGACCCCCTTCAGCGCCCAGGACCGCGCGGACCTGACGGCTCTGCGCGATCACGGTCCCAGTCGAGCACCGCACGTCGCCGTCAAGGAGAACCTCGCCGTCCTCACCGTCGCCTTCCCCGGCCTGGACTTCTCCGCCTCCTACCGCACCGTCACCGACGTGCTGCGCCTGGCGGTCGCCATGGCGGGCGGCGACGTCTCCCTGGCCGAGCCGTGCCGGTTCCCCTCCTTCTCCCGCGCGCAACGGCGCCGGCTGCTGGGACTGCTCGACGCCGTCGGGCAGGTCCAGGACAGCCGGGACAGCGCCGAGGAGATGGCTCGGCGCTCAGAGCGGTGGAAGCGACTGGCCCGCCACCTGCGGGCCGGCGACTACGCGCGTCGCTTCCCGCGCGCCACCGAGCTCCTGCGCCAGGTCGCCTCCGGGAGCGCCGAGCCGGGGTTCGGCTCCCGCCTGGAGGAGGCGCTCGCACGCCGCGACGTCGAGGGCGCCCTCCACCTGCTGGTCGCTCGCCCCGGGGTCTTCGCCCGCCGCCTCAACCACCTGCTGCGGCTGTGCGGGGACAACGCCACCCGCAAGCGCGTGGTCGCCGAGTTCGCGCGAATCGCGCCCAAGGTCTCCCTTCCCGTGCTGGTCCGCCTGTGGGAGTACTTCTCCTCCCCCGGACCCGATGCGCTGCCCTGGCGGGTCGTCACCATCAAATCGGGCACGGGTATCAAGACGACGCTCATCCCGTCCACCCGGCACCCCGGCCACGCCGACGCTGCGGTGGTTCGCACCGTTGAGGAGGCCTTGCGCATGCGGGCGAGCCTCGGGCGGATCACCGTCGACCAGCAGCTTTACGAGGGCCACACGGTGCCGTTGGGGCAGCGCTCGGCCTCACCGGGCCTACGCACGGCGGGGCGAGGCACCCGGCTGCCCCTGCCCGAGGGCGAGACGATTCGCTTCTTCCTGCACTGGCGCGATCTGCCCGAGGCCCCGAGGGGCTCTGCCTCCGCAAACAGCCGGGGGATCCGTGTGGACCTGGACCTGTCGGCCTTCTTCGTGTCCGAGGACCTCACTCGCACCGAGCAGATCGCCTACTACAACCTGCGCTCGACCGCGGCCGTGCACTCCGGCGACCTCACTTCCGCACCCGACGGGGCGGCCGAGTTCATCGACGTCACCCTCCCCGAGGCGCTGAGGCAGGGCTGGCGCTACGTCGTCATGACGGTCCACTCCTTCTCCCACCACCCCCTGAGCGAGGTGCCCGAGTGCTGGGCAGGGGCAATGGCCCGCGGCGCGGACCCGCAGCGCGGCGAGGTCTTTGAAGCATCCACCGTCATGCAGCGCCTCGACCTGACCTCACCCGGGTTCAACGCGACCCCGTTCGTCATCGATCTCGCCGAGCGCCGGCTCATCTGGTGGGACCTGGCCGTAGAGGTGGGCGAGCACCAGGTGGCGAACCTGGACCACAGCACCAACCGAGTCCTGGCTCACCTGCTTGATCTGTTGGAGGGCCGGCGCATGCCGCTGGCGCACCTGCTCACCCTGCTGGCCGACGCCGTCGTCGAGGACCCTGATGCGGCCCGGCTGGTCTTCGGCGAAGGCGGGATCATGCCGTGGCAGACCGAGCGGATCCTGGCCCTGCTTGCGCCTGCGGAGGCGACAGCAGACAAGATGACGGAGAAACGGATCGGGGATGCAGCTACGACGACAGACACGGAGCGGTCTGGGTAGCCTGGTCCGTGTCCGGCCATGAGGGTGCTTCCTTCTGCTCTTTCACAGCATCCCAGCGCCCTCGCTCTCCGGACGCAGCCGGGTGGGCCGTCAACGGCTCCACCCGGCTGCTGTGCGAGGATCAGAAGGTGGTGAGCAGGAAGCGCGCACCATGCGGGTCGGCAACCTCCACCATGCGTCCGAACGTGAAGTCGATGGGCTCGACGATGACGGCTCCCCCGAGCTCGCGCACCCGCCGGGCTGCGGCGTCCGCGTCCTCAACCCCGAAGTAGATTCGCCAGCACGAGGGGGCCTCCTCACCGAAGTAGCCGGCCCGACCGACGCCGCTGACAGATCTACCCCCGACGACGCTGGTGTAGAAGTCCTGCTCCTGGTCGGCGATGGTCAGCCGGCGGGTGGACCACCCAGCGACCTCCCGATAAAAGCGCTCGGACACCTCCAGGTCGCCGGCCAGGACGTCGAACCACACCGGCATCCCGGCCTGGTAGGGGTAGGGCCCCTCGAAGTCCTCACCCTCCAGGAGCCCGACGACGTTACCGTCGGGATCGGAGGCGAGGGCATAGGCCATGGTCTCAGTGACGCGAGTGGGCTCCACAACGACACTCCCTCCGACCCTCTCAGCGGCTCCGGCGGCGGTGCGGACGTCATCGACCATGAAGCTCACCCGCCAGCCGGGGTCCCCGTGCGCCTCCTCGGCGGGCTCGAAGGAACCGATGAGCCGACCGTCGTGATGCACCTCGATGGTCAGCGGCTCGCCCGGTTCGGCAGGGGTGATCTCCCAGCCGAGAAGGTCCCGGTAGAACGCGGCCGAGGCGTCAATGTCCGGTGTGTACAGCTCGATCCAGCAGGGAAAGCCGGCAAGGCGCTCGGCGGGCAGGGCGGTGGTGTCGGTCATCAGTGGCTCCTTACGTATCCAGCCGCATGTCGAGGGACGTCATACGCTCCACGACGGTAGACCGGCCGGTACGCCGCGAACGACTCCGATCCTGCTCTCTTGAGCGGTTCCCCTTGAGCCGCCTCAGACGGCCATCAGACCACCATCGCCGCCAGGGCCACGAGGACCGCGGGATCCCAGGGGAGGGCGGCGCGCACCGGAAGAGTGACGGGGCCGGCGACTGGAGTCTCGGGGACACGCAGCCGCGCCACGAGAGGGCTCGCGGGGGCCAGGTGCTCGTGGACGCTGGCGCCGTCGGGGAGGATGGTGGCAAGGATCCAGGGGGCTCCCGGCACCACGGGCAGCTCGACCTCATCGATGTGTCGACGCAGTGTCCCGGTGGCCGGCAGCCCGCTGGGAACCGGCCGGGGAAAGGTCCCGACCCACTGGTAGGGGGCAGGTCCGAGCGCGCGGCGCATCTCCTCGGGGACCTGCGGACGGACGCGGATCCTCCCCGCCGCCGGCACCAGGAGGCTCACGGTCGGCAGGGTTCGTTCGGCGATCCGGTCGGCGATACGGCGCAGGGCGCCGGGTGGGGTTCCGACGTCGCGCAGAAAGCGGCGGCTGAAGGTACCCACCGAGGTGTAGCCGACCTCGTGACAGGTCTCGGCCACGCCCAGGCGGTGGGTGACGAGGAGGTGCTTGGCCTCGTGCAGTCGCCAGGCAGCCAGGTAGTCCATGGGCGAGGTACCGACGGCGGCTGTGAAGACCCGAGTGAGGTGGGAAGGGCTGTAGGCCAGGTACGCCGAGAGGTCCTCGATGGTGACACGATCGCGGAAACGGGTGCGCAGGTAGTGGGAGGCTCGCAGCGCCAGATCGGCGGCGGCCTCGTCGAGCGGCTGACCCGTCTGAGCGCCGTCGACGGCTGTGACCGAGCGGGAGGGGCCCGGCGACATGAGCCCGTCAGGTGGGTACTGGCGCATGACAACACGTTACACAGTGGTGATCTCCGAAACGACGACTCGCGTCCCTGGGTACGGAACATCTGCACAGCCCGCTCACGGCGAAGAGGCCGGGGCCCCCGCATCGAGGGATCCACAAGCTGATATGCCGAAACAGGCCGCTCTGAAGGAAACCTGACTTGCTACGCTACGACGACAACTGAAGCACACCCAGAAAACGGATCGATGTCGACTCCCCAGAATCAGCCCCCGTACCAGCAGCCGTACCAGCCTCCCTATCAGGCTGTGCCTCCCTACGGACAGCAGCGCCCTCGTCCCACCCATGCGGGGAAGCTGGTTGCAGCGATCATCCTGTTCATCACCGGCCCATTACTGGGAGCGTTCATCGCGGGAATCGGTTCCGTCATCGTCGCCGCCAGCATCGCCACCAGTGGAGACGTCATCACCAACGGACAGCAGGTCAGCCTGAGCAGCAACGAGGAACGGACCCTCTACGTACCGGAGGACGCCATCGTCAGCACCTGCACCGTCACCGCCCCTGACGGCAAGGAGGTCCCCGTCTCCCGCAGCACCGGATCGCATATCTCCAACAACAACGGCGACTACGAATCCGCCCTGACATTCAAAACCGCGAAAGCGGGAAACTACCGCGTCTCATGCGACGACCTGAGCGACACCGATACGGTCCTCGTGGGCGCCGGGCTCACCTTCCGCCCATTCATGTGGTCGCTCATGGCAGGGATCTGCGCCGGCGCGGTCTGCTGGATCATTGCAGCCGTCCTCCTCATCCGACGCCACCGGGCCCTCGCCGCGCAGACTCAAGCGGGCTGACTCCGACGCGGAACCGCAAGGACACTTTGACCCGAGAGGCATAGCCCTCACAGAAGATCGCGAGCAGTCACTTAGTACGATGAGTCGATATGCCACTCGTCGATAGCGCTATTGGACGACCGCACCCGTGAGGGCAGCGCAGGCGTCCCCGTTCCAGGAAGAACGATGCCCAACGTCTCTGCGACATATGCCCGAAGATCGACGGCGTGAGGACCAGGCCTGCGAGGTTTCCCCTCCTCCGGGACCATCGCGCCCGCCCGGCGCGACCACACTTTCGCACAAGAGACGCCCGGAGGTTTCTCACCCTCCATCAGAATTACACTCCCCATCGGGATCAGTATATTTGCGACGTCACCTAATTCATCCCGATCATGCAACATCTCCCCCTCCACAAGATCTAGATAGATTCGCTTTAAGGCATTTTGATATCGACACAAACGAAAACACATCAAACCCGCCAACACCGGGACTTTTATGCCGCGAAACATGAATAGATACATAACAATTAACCACACAATGCACGCACACATTGTAGGCCACGCACCACCCACCCCAAACTTAAGGACCGCCACAAAGCTCGGCAATACAAAAGCAGCAATAGAAACTGAAATAAAATTAAAGATGGCCGCAAATCTTGCAAAAGGTTTACTGAGAATAACATTAGGAACGTCTTCCACCATCAACCACACAAATAAACAGCAAACCATCCCGTACAGTATTGCGAATCCGACAGCGCCCACCCCCGCACAGGCCCACCACGCGAGCCCGAACATCACTGCACTAATCGCAAATGTGACAGCATAACCACCCACCGCCCTCGGCACCGACACACGCCCACGACAAGTCATCCATTTAGAGACGCACCCCCATCGCACCCACGAGACCACATTCTGCAGCGCCACAGCATAGTCTCGAACCACACCATTTCCACTCGGTCGCGAAAGCAGAGGCAATAGAGCGATCACGCCGGACGTGAATATTAGAACTATACCAACAAAAACATCGCCATCGACCTGAATCCCGCAGTATTGAGCCGCAAAAACACTTACCCAAAACGCCACAACCAGGGCACCAAAACATGCAGTCAGCACACGCATAAGATCAGCAGCAATATCCTCCCTTCGAGCATCATCGAAAACATCAATCAACCACATCATCCCAACACGCCGCACACCCTCGCCTGCAGGGCGTTTATGCTGCCTCCACGAAAGTGCAGCAAGAGCGACCTCCGCACCAGCGACGACAGCACCGACATCCACGACATCCGATCTAAAACTAGAGCCTGACAAACGGAGTGCCAGATCTAAGAATTCTCCCAGAAAGGAGTCACCAAAGTTTCCCGTCACTAATTTTACCAATAACACACAAAATAATGCCGTAATGAGTGACGCACTTACAGAAAGAAACAGGACTCCAGATCCTGACTTAATTCTTGATTTTACTTCTCGATAATCCACATACCCAGCGCGGTCCTTAGCGCCACCATCAAACTGGCCGCCTCTCACTAGAGACCCAGAAAATCGAGAATGGCGCCCGTCGCCTGCGTTGACAGCAGAACCCCCGAGGAAATACTGACAGTAATGACAGCAACCATGTGATTCGGACTTCTTCTCTGAAGATCTCCAAGACATGATACTCATGTTACTCTGAAATAATTACGGTGACAGTCGTTTGGAACCAGCAGCACCCCTGCACAACATCAGGTTGCACAGACGAACACCATAGTTTTTCGGCTGTCGAGTACACGAACGTGTCAGCGACGATAGTGTCCTACAGCAGCTGATGCTCCAGCCCGCCTCTGGCAGTCCTTATTCGACTAGCATCAGCTGACGCTCGGATCCCTGCTCTGAGTACCGCTATCTCTGACGAGGTACCGCCAAGCCAATGTCTCCTCTCGCTTTCTGTATGCCCGCATCTGGAATGGGAATATAGCGGCCGGTCTCACGGGCGGCATAGAGCGCGACACCCCAGAGCCAGATCACTTCGCAGCGTCCTCCACTATTGCCCATGACCAGCGCTCCGGGATACTTGGGGTGTGAGACGACGTCGTCACAGACTGGCGGGCTCTCGTTGGCAAAACAGGTCGCTTCCGGACCAGCCATTCCACGGTGGTCGGCTTGTTGTACCGGCAAGGGTGGTTGTGACAACTTGGTTCGGCCCCGTTGTGACGGCCTGATCTGGCCCCGCGTGCGACTTGCCGGGGTGTTGACGGTCTGAACTGGCCCCACCCCTTCACGCTGGTCCCCATCACTGGGAACCAGTCGCGAGGGCAAGGGAGCCAAGATGGGATCACGAGTGCAGCTGTACGCCGACATCCGCCACGACGCGCGAGTCGATGGCCTGTCCATCCGCGAGCTCGCCCGCAAACACGGAGTCCACCGCCGCACCGTCCGCCAGGCACTCGCCGCAGCCGAACCCCCACCCCGCAAGAAACCGGTCCGCACAGCACCGCGCCTGGACCCGTACAAGCCGGCGATCGACGAGATGCTCACCTATGACCTGACCGCGCCGCGCAAGCAGCGCCATACCGCGACCAGGATCCTGGCCCGGCTGCGCGACGAGCACGGCGCCACCGACCTGTCCTACTCCACGGTGCGGGACTACGTCCGGGTCAGGCGCGCGCAGATCGATCTGGAGGCCGGGCGCCGGGTGGAGGCGATGGTGCCGCAGGACCACGCCCCCGGCGCGGAGGCCGAGGTCGACTTCGGCGAGGTCTACGTCATCCTGGACGGCGTCAAGACCAAGTGCCACATGTTCGTCTACCGCCTGTCCCACTCCGGCAAGGCCATCCACCGCGTCTACCCGACCGGCGGACAGGAGGCCTTCCTCGAAGGACACATCGAGGCCTTCCACGCCCTGGGCGGCATCCCCACCCGCCACATCCGCTACGACAACCTCACCTCCGCCGTCGTCCAGGTCATCCACGGCGGCGACCGGCTACGCGACGAGAACGAACGCTGGGTGCTGTTCCGCTCCCACTACGGCTTCGACGCGTTCTACTGCCAGCCCGGCATCGACGGCGCCCACGAGAAAGGCGGCGTCGAGGGCGAGGTCGGATGGTTCCGCCGCAACCACCTCACCCCCATGCCCGAAGTCGCCACCCTGGACGAACTCAACGACAAGATCCGCGCCTGAGAGCACGACGACAACACCCGCCGCATCACCGGCCACGCCAACACGATCGGGCAGGACCACCACGCCGAGCTGCCCCACCTGGCACCGTTGCCGGCCGACGACTTCGACCCCGGCCTGATCCTCCACCCCCGCGTCGACCGCTCCGCCCTGATCACCGTCCGCATGGTCAAGTACTCCGTCCCCGCGCACCTCATCGGCCAACGCGTCCGCGTGTCCCTGCGGGCCTCGTGCGTGGTCGTGTTCGAGGGCCGCACCGTCCTCGCCACCCACCCTCGCCTCGGCACCCGTGGCGTGACCCGGGTCGAGCTGGACCACTACCTCGAAGTGCTGCGGCACAAGCCCGGCGCGTTCCGCGGCTCCACCGCCCTCGCGCAGGCCCGCGCCGCCGGAGCATTCACCGCGGCCCACGACGCGTTCTGGGCCGCGGCCCGCAAGACCAGCGGCGACGTGGCCGGAACCCAAGCGTTGATCGACGTGCTCCTGCTCCACCGATCCCTCCCGTCCGACGCGGTGATCGCCGGCATCACCTCGGCCCTGTCGGTGGGCGCGATCAGCCCCGACGTCGTCGCCGTCGAAGCCCGCCGCCATGCCACCACCCACACACCCGCCCCAGCCAGCCAGACCAGGGGCGGGACGGTCGTGAACCTGCCACCCCGACGCCCCACCAACCCGCACCAGGTCATCGCGCACCTGCCCGAAGACACCCGGCCCCTGCCCACCGTCACCGCCTACGACGAACTCCTGTGCCGACGCCAACCCGATCCCGCCCCGGCCCCCGCCGAGACTCACCACCACACCCCGACAGGAACCCCATGACCACCACCAGCACCAGCCGTCCCGAGAGCCTTCGCCGTCGTCAGGGCCTCACCGAGCAAGCCGCGCAGGCCGCGATCGACCAAGCCTGCCGCCGGCTTCGGCTGCCCACGATCCGCGCCGTCGTCGACGACGCCGTGACGGCCGCCACCAAGGAACAACTCACCTACCAGGGCTTCCTCGCCGAACTCCTCCTGGCCGAGGTCGACGACCGCGACCGCCGCTCCACCCTGCGTCGCATCAAGAGCGCCGGCTTCCCCCGCGAGAAATGGCTCGCCGACTTCGACTTCACCGCGAACCCCAACATCAACCCGGCCACCATCAACGAGCTCGCCACCGGCGACTGGATCCGCCGCGGCGACCCGCTGTGCCTGATCGGGGGCTCCGGCACCGGCAAGTCCCACCTGCTCATCGCGCTCGGCACCGCCGCCGCCGAGCAGGGCTACCGCGTCCGATACACCCTCGCCACCCGGCTCGTGAACGAGCTCGTCGAAGCCGCCGACGAGAAACAACTCACCAAGACCATCAACCGCTACGGCCGCGTCGACCTCCTCGTAATTGACGAGCTCGGCTACCTGGAACTCGACCGGCGAGGCGCCGAACTGCTGTTCCAGGTCCTCACCGAACGAGAGGAGAAGAACGCCATCGCGATCGCCTCCAACCAGTCCTTCTCCGCCTGGACCGACACCTTCACCGACCCCCGCATGTGCGCAGCAATCGTCGACCGCCTCACCTACAACGCCACCATCATCGAAACCGGCACAAACTCCTACCGCCTCGCCCACACCCGAGCCCGGGCATCTGTGATGGGGTGAACAACGACCGGCTGGGCTCTTGGGGTCAGCGGTGACGGCGCAACCGCAGCGAGTTGGTGATCACGCTGACCGAACTGAGGGCCATGGCGGCGGCCGCGATGACGGGCGACAGCAGCCAGCCAAAGGCCGGGTAGAGGGCGCCGGCGGCCAGCGGGATACCGACCACGTTGTACACGAACGCGAAGACCAGGTTCTGGCGGATGTTGCGCATCGTGTCGACCGACAGGTCGCGGGCCTTGACCAGGGCGGCCAGGTCACCGCCGAGCAGGGTCACGTCGGCGCTCTCGATGGCCACGTCGGTGCCGGTGCCCATGGCCACACCCACGTCGGCCACGGCGAGGGCGGGGGCGTCGTTGACGCCGTCGCCGGCCATAACGACCGTGTGGCCCTGGGCCTGCAGGGCCTGCACGTGGCCGTGCTTCTGGTCGGGCAGGACGTCGGCGACGACCTGGTCGATGCGCAGCTCGTCGGCGATGGCCCGGGCGGTGGTGGCATTGTCGCCGGTGAGCATGACGACCTTCATCCCGCGCCGACGCAGGTCCTCGATCGCGCCGGCGGTGGTCGCCTTGAGCGGGTCGGCGATGGCCAGCACACTGGCGGGCCTGCCGTCGACGGCCACGACGATCGCGGTCGCGCCACGGCGACGGTAGGCCTCCACCACGGCGTCCAGGGCATGGGTGTCGACGTGCTGGCTGCCCAGGAAGGCGGGGCTGCCGACGAGCACGTGCTGACCGTCGACGGTGGCGCTGACACCGCCACCCGGGTGGGCGGCGAAATCGCTGGCCGCCGGCACCGTGCGTCCCGTCTGGCGGGCAGCATCGACCACCGCCCTGGCGAGGGGGTGTTCGGAGCCGGCCTCCACAGCCGCGGCGAGCAGCAGTGTCCGGGCATCCTCGTGGCCGTCGACGCCCTGCTGGTCGACCAGGCTGGGGCGGCCCTGGGTGAGGGTACCGGTCTTGTCGACGACGAGGGTGTCGACCTTCTGCAGTCGTTCGAGGGCCTCGGCGTTCTTGACCAGCACGCCCTCGCTGGCGCCGCGCCCGACCCCGACCATGATCGACATTGGCGTGGCCAGACCCAGCGCACACGGGCAGGCGATGATCAGCACGCTGACGGCGGCCACGATCGCGAACGGCAGCCGCGGCTGCGGCCCGATCGCCAGCCACAACCCGAAGGTGGCCAGGGCGACGGCGATCACGACCGGCACGAACACCGCCGAGATCTTGTCGACCAGTCCCTGGATCGGAGCACGGGACCGCTGCGCCTGGGAGACCAGGTCGACGATCCGGGCCAGGGTCGAGTCGGCGCCCAGGCCAGTGGCCTCCACCACCAGGCTGCCGCCCTGGATGATCGTGCCGCCGATGACCCGGTCACCGGGGCTCTTGTCGACCGGAACCGGCTCGCCGGTGATCATCGACTCGTCCACATACGCGTGACCATCGACCACGGTGCCGTCGGCCGGCACCTTCTCGCCCGGCCGCACCCGGCACCGATCGCCCAGCTGCAGCTCGGCGGCCGGCACGTCGGTCTCGGTGCCGTCGGCCCCGATGCGGTGCGCGGTGGCCGGTGACAGGTCGAGCAGGGTGCGGATCGCACCGGAGGTCTGGTCGCGGGCCCGCAGCTCGAGGACCTGGCCGAGCAGCACCAGGGTGATGATGACTGCCGCGGCCTCGAAGTAGGTGCCGACCCGGCCGTCCATCGCCCGCATCCCGGACGGGAACAACCCCGGCGCCAGCACCGCGACCACGCTGTACAGCCACGCGGCACCGACACCCAACGACACCAGGGTGAACATGTTCAGGTGACGGCTGACCACCGACTTCGCGCCGCGCACGAAGAACGGCCACCCAGCCCACCACACCACCGGCGTCGACAGGGCCAGCTCGAGCCACGGCGCGACGCTGCCGGGCAGCGCACGCCCCAGCACCATGGGAACCATCACCATCGCCACCAGCGGCACGCTCAGCACCGCCGCCACCCGGAACCGGCGACGCATGTCGACGAGCTCCTGGTTCGGGCCGTCGTCGAGCCCGGCCGAGACCCGCTCCAGCGCCATGCCACAGATCGGGCAGTCACCGGGGCCGTCGCTGCGGACCTCGGGGTGCATCGGGCAGGTCCAGTCCCCTGCAGCGACCGCACCGGCCACCACCGCCGGCTCGCCGGTGGGGTGCTGGTGGTCGTGGTGCTGTGCGGCCGGCGCGTCCCCACCGTCGGCGGGTTGCAGGAACATCCCGCACTTGGGGCAGCGTCCCGGGTGGTCGCTGGTCACCTCGGGGTGCATCGGGCAGAGCCACGTGCCCTTGTCGTGGGTGTCGTGCTGCTGGGCATGTCCGTTCTGGCGGCCGTGTCCGTGCTGGTGGGTGGCGGGTGCAGCGTCGGCATCGACGAGGAACATGCCGCACTCGGGGCAGCGGCCGGGCTGGTCGCTGGTCACCTCGGGGTGCATCGGGCACGTGTAGCGGGTGGTGTGGTCGTGGGTGGCGGTGGCTGCCGGGTGGTTCATGGGTTGCTCCTCGAGACGGTGCTGCCGGTGGATGGCGGGCGGTGGTCAGTGCTGGGATCCGTGGTCCATCATGCGCATCATCAGCCACATCATGAGCATGCAGCTGATGGCGGGCACGAGGGCGGCCAGGACACCGCCGGCGGCGAGGCTGGCACGTCCGGCCCACAGGTAGCCGGCGACCACGAGCAGCATCGGTGCGCACATCAGCAGGTGCATCCAGTGGTGGGACTTGCCGTGCTGGTGGGAGTTGCCGTGCTGGTGGGTGGTGCTGGTGGGGTCCTGGTCGGTCATTGGGCCGGTAAGGGGCTGGCGGGGGGCCTCGCCGAAGGAGCGGGGGGCCTGGTCGGGGCTCGTGTACATGGCGTGTCCTTGTCTGCTCGGGGAAGGGGTTTTCCTTCCACTTCCACGGTGACGGGGCGAGGTCAATGAGCTCGCGAGGTTTGGTGAAGGTCTGGTCAAGCTCTGCAGACGGCGATGGTGAGGCTGCCGCAAGGGGGCAGCCGCGCCATCAGGGCAGGCGTGGGTGGCCGACATCGGCCGGGAGATGTCAGTAGCGCAGGGTCGTCATCATGCCGAGTTCGGCGTGGTAGATGTTGTGGCAGTGCAGCATCCAGGTGCCGGGGTTGTCGGCCTGCAGGTCGGCCTCGACGGTCTCCATGGGGCGGATCAGGACGGTGTCCTTGCGCAGCCCGTCGCTGCCGGGCAGGGCCCAAGTGTGGCCGTGGATGTGCATGGGGTGGGCCATCATCGTCATGTTCGTCATCCGCAGCCGCACGCGCTGGCCGCGGCTGAGCGCCAGTGGGGTGTCCTCGCCGAAGCGTTTGCCGTTGAGGCCCCACGCGTAGGGCTTCATCTGGCCGTTGAGTGCCACGTCGAGGGTGGTGTCGGGCTTGCGGTCGGGCAGTCGGGCGCTGTCGGCGGGCTTGAGCTGGGTGGTCAGCAGGGCCTTGCCGTCGAGTTCTGCGATGCGGGTGTCCGGGGCCGGGACGTTGCCGGAGCCGGTGCGCACGATGGCGCGGGCCAGGGTGCCCTTCTTGCCCTCGGGCGCGGCCTGCAGCACGAACACGCCGTCGCCGAGGGTGATGGTCGCATCCAGTCGTTCTCCCATCGCGAGGTAGACGGCGCTGGCCTGGGTGGGGGTCACAGGGAACCCGTCGGTGTGGGTGACGGTGAGTCGATGGCCCTGCAGGGCGAGCTTGAAGATGGTGTCGGAGGAGGCGTTGACGACGCGCAGTCGTACCTTCTGCCCGGGCTTGGCGGTCAGGGTGCGGGGCGCGGCGGGGACGCGGCCGTTGACGAGGTAGTGGGGGTAGGTGACGTCCCCGGCGTCACCCAAGGGTGACATGCCGTGGTCCATGCCGCCCATGTCGTGGTTCATGCCGCTGGACACGGTGCCGTTCTGGGCCTTGAACGCGGCGAGGATGTCATCGGGTGAGGTGCCCACGCCATCGGCCCAGTCGTCGAGGGTGATGATCCACTCGTGGTCGTAGCGGCCGGGTTCAGCGGGGTCGTCGATGACCAGCGGCCGGTACAGGCCGCGGTCGATCTGCACCCCGGTGTGGGGGTGGAAGAAGTAGGTGCCGGGGTCGGGGGCGACGAACTGGTAGGTGAAGCTGCTGCCGGCCTCGATGGGTTGCTGGGTGACGCCGGGCACGCCGTCGCTTGGCTGGCGCAGCGCGATGCCGTGCCAGTGGACGGAGGTGCTGGTGGGAAGCTTGTTCTCGACGCGGACCTGCAGCAGGTCTCCGGCGCGGGCCCGCAGGACGGGGGCGTCGAGGGTCTCGTCGTAGGCCCAAGTCCTGGCTGTGACGCCGCCCAGATCGAGGGTGACCGGCCGGGGCGTGAGGACGTGGTTGACGGTCTTCGTGCCGGGGGCTGCGACCAGCGGGGTCTGGCTGGGGATCGTCAATGGGGAGTTCGGCGCGGCGGGTGCTGCGGCCGGGGTGTTCTTGGCGCCGCAGGCGCTCAAGGCCCCTGCCGAGGCCAGGCCGAGACCGGTGAACAGGACGTGGCGGCGGGAAAGTGTGTTCATGTCCTTGAGCCTGTCGGGCCCGGATGAAGCCCCGGCAGGGGTTGGTCAAGATCTGGTCAAGAAGTCACGGTGGGCAGGGTCAGCGCGAAGGTTGCGCCGTGGCCGGGGCCGTCGCTGTGGGCCGTCAGGTCACCGCCGTGGGCGCGGGCAATGGCCCTGGAGATCGCCAGGCCGACACCGGTTCCACCGTCGACGTCGCGAGTGCGGGTGCCCTCGACGCGGTAGAAGCGTTCGAAGACGTGGGTGAGGGCCTCGGTGGGGATGCCGACGCCGTTGTCGGTGACGCGGACCACGGCCCGGTCGTGCTCGTGTCTCATCGCGACCTCGACCCGGTTGCCGCCCACCGTGTGTTGCAGGGCGTTGCGCAGCAGGTTGTCCAGGACTTGCCCGATGCGAGCGGCATCCACGTCGACGCGCAGGCCGGGAACGGTCTGGGCGTGCAGCGTCACCCCGGCGGCGTCGTAGGCGTGCCGGGCTGCGGCGACGCTGGCCGTCACGATCTGGTCGAGGTCCTGGTGGCTCAGCGACAGTGGGATGCTGCCTTCCTCGGCGCGGGAGACCTCAGAGATGTCGGCGGCCAGGGCGGCCAGCCGCTGGTTCTGCCGTAGCAGGATCTCGACGTTTGCGGGGGTGAAGTCGACCACACCGTCCTGCAGTCCTTCGAGGGTGACCTGGGTGGCGGCCAGCGGGGTGCGCAGCTCATGGCCCAGGTCGGTGAGCATGCGTCGTCGGGTCTGCTCCGTGGAGGCGATCTGGCTGGCCATGTGGTTAAAGGCGTCGGCGACCTGGGCCAGCTCGGGGCTGGCCGAGGTCATCATGACGGGTTGGTCGTAGTGTCCGGCGGCGACATGTTGGGCGCCGTCCACGAGGGCTTCGACCCCGCGCGACAGGTTCCGGTTGAGGACGGTGGCGACCCCGAGGGCGGCGAGCATCGCGGTGCCCAGACCCACGGCCAGTGACACCAGGCCCGCGTCGTGGAAGGCCTGCTGAGCGTGCTCGACGACATCGGGCTGGGCGTGGCCGGCTTCGAGCATGTGCATCCGGAACCATGCCGGGCCGACCAGCAGTGCCGTCAGCACCGTGGTGGCGGCCATCGCCGCCACCACGGCCATCTGGGTCCACAGCAGTCGGCGTCCCCAACTGCCGCGCGGGTTGCGCGGCATCACTGCCCTTGGCCCATCCGGTAGCCGACGCCGCGCACCGTCTGCACGAACCGGGGCTGGGAGGGGTCGTCACCGAGCTTCTTGCGCAGGTGCGCGATGTGCACGTCGACCAGGTGGTCGTCGCCGACCCAGTCCTCGCCCCACACGGCGTCGGTGAGCTGGCGGCGGTTCAGCACCCAGCCGGGGTGTTCCGCCAGGGCCTGCAACAGGTCGAACTCGGTACGGGTCAGCTCCACCGGTGACGCGTCGAGCTCCACCCGACGCGACGACGGGTCCAGGGTGAGGGCGCCGATGCGGTGCACCACCGCGGCCGTGGCGCCCGTACTTCCGGCGCGGGGGCGTCTCAGCAGCACCTGGATGCGAGCCACCAGCTCACGCGGGCTGAACGGTTTGGTCATGTAGTCGTCCGCGCCGACCGACAACCCGATCAGCTTGTCGACCTCGTCGGCGCGGGCCGTGAGCATCAACACGTAGCAGTCGCTGAAGGTGCGCAGCTGGCGGCACACCTCCACCCCGTCCATGCCCGGCAGGCCCAGGTCCAGCACCACCACGTCGGGGGCCGTGGCCCGGACAAGGTCAAGCGCGGCCAGCCCGTCCCCGCAGGTCTGGGCCGACATGCCGGCCCGCTCGAGGTAGTTCTTCACCGTGCCCGACAGCACCGGCTCGTCGTCGACGACCAGGACACTCGGTACAACCGCAACAGAAGCGCTGTTCATGACACCACCTCACCACGGACCCGGCCGGGGATCAATTCGACGGGGCGGAGCTGGGCATCATCGTCGAGTGGTCCATGTCCGTCATGCCACCCATGTCGTGGTTCATGCCGGACATGCTGCCCATGTCGTGCTGCACCGAGGCCGGCGCCTTCGGCGAATAGCCCATGACGGCAGGGTCGAGCATGCCGAAGATCATCGCGACGTGGGCCACCACCAGGAACACCGCCACCATCGCCACGTGCAGGCGCAGGCGCCCGGTCTCGTCGCGGCCCAAGAGCTCGGCCTCCAGCAGGCTGATCACCAGCATCGGCACGCCACCGGCCAGGTACGACAGGACAGCGATCACGTCCGCGGGGCCACGCCAGCCACCATTGACCGTCAGCGGAACCACGGCAGTGATAAGCAGGTGCAGGCCGATGAACACCCACACCGGCCCGGCCAGCAACCCGGCCCAGTGGCCCACCTTCGTCACCCATCCCGGCGCCGGACGCTCACCCCGACGAGCCAACAGCATCACCAACTCGGTGATCGCGAGCGTCTCGGCCAGCACGACCGGAAGCGCCATGAACAACAGCAGGTTCCACGGCTGACGCACGGCCAACAGCCCCATGTAGTGGGTCATCGGCATGCCCTCCATCCCCGACCCGGAGGTCAGGTCAGGGGCGGCCAGGGCCAGGGCGGCAGCTGCGATGGTGCCGACACCCAGGGCAACCAGCGGCACGGTACGGGAAGAGTTCTCGTTCGAGGTCATGGCCACAAGCCTCGAAGCCCCACACCAAGGTCGGGGCAAGGGAATGTGAAGATTCGGTCAAGCCGGTCTCCGGGTAGACATGGGGCCAGAACAGACCGTCACCATGGGGCCAATCGAAGTTGACAGAGCCACCAAGACGACGCTCATCCCCTCCACCCGTCGTCCCGGCCCCGCCGACGCCGCGGTGGTTCGCACCGTCGAGGAGGCCCTGCACCGGCGGGCACACCTGGGGCGGATCACCGTTGATCAGCGGCTCTATGAGGGCTACACGGCTCCGTTGGGACTACGTTCGGCCTCACCGGGCCTGCGCACGGCGGGGCGTGGAACCCGGCTGCCTCTGCCCGAGGGCGAGACGATCCGCTTCTTCCTGCACTGGCGCGACCTGGCCGTGGGCGTGGGCGAGCACCAGGTGGCGAACCTGGATCACAGCAGCAACCGGGCCCTGGCGCATCTGCTCGACCTGCTGGAGGGTCGGCGCATGCCGCTGGCGCACCTGCTGGGGCTCTTGGCCGACGACGTCGTCGAGGACCCCGATAAGGCCCAGCTGGTCTTCGGCGAAGGCAGGATCCTGCCGTGGCAGACCGAGCGGCTCCTAGCGCTGCTGGACCCCGAGAGAGTCACGGCGGACGCGGTCTCCGAAGCGGACGGGGGCGCCGAGGACCGGCAGGCGGGGTAACACTGGGCAGTGTCCAGCCATGAGGGTGCTTCCTTCCGCATTTTCACAGCATCCAGCGCTCTCGCTCTCCGGACACGGCCGGGCGGGGTCATCAGTGACCCCGCCCGGCCGCTGTGTGCGGGTCAGAAGGTGGTGAGCAGGAAGCGCGCCCCGTACGGATCAGCAACCTCCACCATGCGCCCGAACGTGAAGTCGATGGGCTCGACGACGATGGTTCCCCCGAGCTCGCGCACCCGCTGAGCGGCGGCGTCTGCGTCCTTGACCCCGAAGTAGATGCGCCAGCGCGAGGGGGCCTCCTCACCCCCGAAATAGCCTGCCCGGCCCACACCGCTCACAGATCTGCCCCCGACGACGCTCGTGTAGAAGGACTGCTCCTGGTCGTCAATGGTCAGCCGGCGGGTGGGCCACCCGGCGGCCTCCCGGTAGAAGCGCTCAGCCAGTTCCAGGTCGCTGGCCAGGACGTCGAACCACACCGGCATCCCGGCCTGGTAGGGGTAGGGTCCCTCGAAATCCTCATCTTCCAGGAGCCCGATGACGTTACCGTCGGGATCGGAGGCGAGGGCGTAGGCCATGGTCTCAGTGACGCGAGTGGGTTCCACAACGACACTCCCTCCGGTTCTCTCCGCGGCTCCGGCGGCGGTGCGGACGTCGTCGACCATGAAGCTCACCCGCCAGCCTGAACCACCGGGGGCCTGGGCGGCAGATTCGAAGGAGCCGATGAGCCGGCCGCCGTGATGCACCTCGGTGGTCAGCGGTTCGTCCGGCTCACTGCGGGTGATCTCCCAGCCGAGGAGGTCCCGGTAGAACGCGGCCGAGGCGTCGATGTCCGGTGTGTACAGCTCGATCCAGCAGGGAAAGCCGGCAAGGCGCTCGGCGGGCACAGGCAGGGCATTGGCGGTGATGTCGGTCATCAGTGGCTCCTTACTCCAGCTGCATGTCGAGGGACGTCATAACGCTCCACGACGGTAGACCGGTCGGCGCACCGCTAACGACTCCGATCCTGCTCTCTTGAGCGGTGCCCCTTTCAGGCCGACTCAGACGACCATCAGACCACCATCGCTGCCAGGGCCACAAGGACCGCGGGATCCCAGGGGAGGGCGGCGCGCACCGGCAGGGTGACGGGGCCGGCGACGGGAACCTCGGGGACGGGCAGTCGCGCGACGAGCGGGCTCGCGGGGGCCAGGTGCTCGTAGACGCTGGCACCGTCGGGAAGAACGGTGGCGAGGATCCAGGGAGCGTCCGGGACCACGGGCAGCTCCACCTCGTCAATACCACGACGCAGTGTCCCGGTGGCCGGCAGCCCGCTGGGGACGGGGCGGGGAAAGGTGCCGACCCACTGGTAGGGGGCAGGTCCGAGCGCACGGCGCATCTTCTCCGGAACTTCCGGGCGTACGCGGATCCTCCCCGCCGCCGGTACCAGGAGGCTTACGGCCGGCAGGGTTTGCTCGGCGATCCGGTCGGCGATGCGACGCAGGGCGCCAGGCGGGGTTCCGACGTCGCGCAGGAAGCGCCGGCTGAAGGTACCCACCGAGGTGTAGCCGACCTCGTGACAGGTCTCGGCCACGCCCATCCGGTGGGCGACGAGGAGGTGCTTGGCCTTGTGCAGTCGCCAGGCAGCCAGGTAGTCCATGGGCGAGGTTCCGACGGCGGCCGTGAAGACCCGGGTGAGGTGGGAGGGGCTGTAGGCGAGGTGCGCCGAGAGGTCTCCGATGGTGACACGATCGCGAAAATGGGTGCGCAGGTACCGAGTGGCTCGCAGCGCCAGGTCGGCGACGGCCTCGTCGATCGTCTGACCCATCTGTGCGCCGTCGGCCGCTGGAGCCACGTGGGAGGAGCCTGGCGACATGAACCCATCAGGTGAGTACTCGCGCATGACGCCACGTTACACAGCGGTGACCTCCGAAACGACGACGAGATAGGACCCCACCCACTCGGGCGGAGGAGCTGGGGCTCTGGCATCGAAGATTCCGCTGGCTGATACGCCGACACAGGCCACTTCCGCGGGAAGCCTGACTTCCTACGCTGTCATCGCAACCGACGCACTCCCCAGGAATGGGTCGATGCCGATTCCCCAGAATCAGTCCCCGTGTCAGCCTCAGTACCAGACGGCGTCCTCGTACGGGTACCCCTCGCTCGCGTTCCGCACGCACCGAGTTGGTCCAGGACATCATGCCCACTCGGCGTCGACGAACGCCCGGCGTTCCGGTTCAAGCGGACTGATCTCGCCGCGGGATCATCAAACCGATGCTCTTTTCGAGTATCTCGCGTTCTTGTTGCATGCCCTCATCCTGCACGGCGATATACCGGCCGCTCTCTCGGGTGACTCCATGGGCGACACCCCAGAGCCAGATGGCTTCACAGCGGGCGACCAACTGCTCCTGCCTCCGACGAAAGTTCCCCCATGTGACACCGGCACCGTCCAGTGCGATCTGCCTCCCGTTGGCATGCACGACAAAGATCCTGTCCCCGACGACGAACAGGTCGGAGCGGGACTCCGGCCAGGCGCAGGTCCTCCTCCCGGCACGAATTCCTCGGTCATCCACGACTACTCGCTGGAAGCATCCATAGATCTTGTATATGGGGTAGGCCATTAATACGGGAGCAAGAACAAGAAACAGTATCGCGTAGAGTCGATCCGAGTCACTCACCGAGGTTGTTTCATAGAATAGCTGCTGAACGCTAATGAGGATGAACAGTACCCCCAATCCGATAAGGAAGAGTCCACCGTTGCAGAGATGTTCTTTGATTCTGCGCCAGACTGGGGTGCAGAACACAACACGACTCTTTCTCATCATCTTGTCGGCCCCATGATTCTGACGAGCCTCCACCAGCCGAGGATCCTCGTGAACCGACTCAGCGTCAGAGACGATCCAGCCGTGTCGTCGGACATAATTCAACATGGCCCGGAGAGCAGCAGAGCCCCTGTTGCTGGAATCATCCAGCGTCATGCCGAGAACACAACCTGGAAGCCTGATGAGATCGTCACGATCACCATTCACGAGTACGATCCGAGTTCGATCGATTCCTCCTTCGGATCCAGGCGCAGTCATATCAAGCGTCGAAAGCGTGAACCTTGAGAGCACTGACGTCCAAGGACGTCGCTCAGTGAACAGAAGACGCCGCATCTCAACACCGGACTCGCTCAGAACAGATCTACGTCGCGTAACATTTATCCCCCAGATCGTCGGAATGCTGAGCATCATAAGAACATACATGTCATCGGAGCGATAGAAGCCGCTCATCAGCGAGCCCAGCAATTGCGCCCCCGTTGACGCCATCCAGGCGACTCCCACGACGGCCGCCGCCATCGCGACGTACCGAACGAGCACTGAGCGCCTCAGTATCAGGCGTCCATCTGAGGTCTCAGTCGTCCACCCCCGCAGCGACTTGTTCCTGACTGGGCGCCTGCTTCCGGAACCTCCAGAGGTGTTCCCGGCGCCACCAGAACGGCTCGTAAAAGATATCATCACACGTCACCCTCTCCCAGGAAATGCAATCAACCATTGAATGTGGCCGATGATCTCAATCCTGCACGTATCTCAAACACTTCTCTGTCTCGTTGCATGTCTTCGTCCTGAAGACGGATATATCGGCCATGCTCTTCTGCGACACCATGAGTCACTCCCCAGAGCCATATGGATTCACACTGAGCTATCGCCCTCTCTTGCCGTTTTTTAAAACCACCGATCCCCAGCCCCGTCGCAGGCAGGGGAACGGGCGAACCATCGCGCCCCGCTAAGAAGACTCGATCACCTGCGACATACAAGTCAGAGCGGGACTCCGGCCACGGAATAACCCGTCCCTTGACTTGAATCCCCGCCCGGCGGACCAACGTCCTCCGAAAGCAGGACACTATTCCCACCAATAGAATCACCGCGGGAATAGCACCAAGGATGAGTAGAGTCACTCCGAGCATTACAAGCCAAACATCGCGAGCGTCATCCCTGAGCACGTCCTGCGCTCCCGCGAGGGGGAGTGCAGCCATGAAGAACATGATCACGCCCCAACTACACATCATTTCCTTCAGCTTCCGCACAGCGGGAGCACAGTAGGTCAACTCCTTTCGATTCGCGATCGCCGTCCTATCTATCTCTCCGCGAGCCCGTACCATCTCAGGATCCGCCTGAAGATTACCGAGATCGGAGACCACCCAGCCCCTCTCCTCGGCGAATGACCAAATCCGCTCAATCATGTATTCGCCTTCCACCCAGGATACGCTTCCCGGTAGTCTAATAAGGTCGTCTAGCGCCCCATTGATCAACATCAATCGATTTCGGTAGATAAGCACTCCATACGGACAGTGCCTACCGATTTCGATAGTGGAGAAGGTTATTTTCGATCGAGTTGCGGGCCAGGGGCGCAACTCTGCGAAGAGCAGTCCCCGCATCTCAATGCCCGATTCGCTAAGAACAGTTCGGCGCCGCAATGTGTTCACCGCCCACGCGAGCGCCCCTACAGTAAGGCAGAGAAGAAGGTGAGTATCTTCCGGCGAAAGAGAATCACTCAGGCGCATATTAAGAAGGAACAGCCACGCAATAGAGATGACTATCACTGCCACCGCAGCCAATCTCACTATCGTCGACCTGCGCAGGATCAGCTTGCAGTCGCCCTCATGAATACACTTGAGAGTAGCCCAACCTCTAAAGGGGTTCTTGAGGCGCACAAAGGAACCGTCTGGGGTATAGCGACCAATACCATCTTCGCCTAGAATGCCGCGGACATTACTTACGTAGAAGTTTTCTCGACGTTCCACTCTCACCACCTCCGCATGGCGCACCGCGGTTCGATGCAGCACCATAGATGCCCCACCCGCCCGCCGTATTATTTCCACTATATTCCTTTACATCACAGGAATCTGCCCGTCACGATGGGCACCACTCACCACCTCGGTGCGACAGAGAGACGGGGGCTCCCACCGGCGAACCGGTGGGAGCCCCCGTCAGAGTCCTTCGCAGGGAAGGCTCTCAGCCGTGATCAGGCATTCTTGGCCTTGGCGATGCGCTCACGGAACTTGGCGAGCTGCTCCTTGATGGCCTCGGGGAGCTTGTCGCCGAACTGCTTGTAGTACTCCTCGGTGTCGTCCATTTCGGCGGACCAGGCCTCGGGGTCGATGTCGTACATCTTGGCCCACTCCTCCTCGCCCAGGTCGAGGCCCTCGAGGTTGAACTCCTCGAACTTGGGGTAGCGGCCGGTGACGCCGTCGATCGCCCCGGCCTCGCCAGAGGCGCGGCGCACGATCCAGTCGAGCACGCGGGAGTTCTCGCCGTAGCCGGGCCAGATGAACTTGCCGTTCTCGTCCTTGCGGAACCAGTTGACCTGGTAGACCTTGGGGAACTTGTCGCCCAGCTGCTCCTGCATCTCCAGCCAGTGCGTCCAGTAGTCGGCCATGTGGTAGCCGCAGAAGGGCAGCATGGCCATCGGGTCGTGGCGCAGAGAGCCGACCTTGGCGTCCAGGGCGGCGGCGGTGACCTCGGAGGCCACGGCCGAGCCGATGAACACGCCGTGGGCGTTCTCGTACTGCTCGGCGACCAGCGGCACGTTGGTGGCGCGGCGACCGCCGAAGAGGATGGCGTCGATGGCCACGCCCTCGGGAGCCTCCCAGTCGGGGCAGATGATCGGGCACTGCGAGGCCGGAGTGGTGAAGCGGCTGTTGGGGTGGGCGGCCTTCTTGCCCTCGGCGGCATCGGCCGGGGTGAAGTCGTTGCCCTGCCAGTCGATGAGGTGCTCCGGCATCGGGGCGTCGATGCCCTCCCACCACACGTCGCCGTCGTCGGTCAGAGCGACGTTGGTGAAGATGGTGTTGGCCTTCATGGTGTCCATGGCCATGGGGTTGGTGTCGTAGGAGGTGCCGGGGGCGACGCCGAAGAAGCCGGCCTCGGGGTTGATGGCGCGCAGGCGGCCGTCGGGGCCGGGGCGCATCCAGGCGATGTCGTCGCCGACGGTCTCGACCTTGTAGCCCGGGATGGTGGGCTGGAGCATGGCAAGGTTGGTCTTGCCGCAGGCGCTCGGGAAGGCGGCGGTGACGTGGTACTGCTTGCCGGTCTTCTCATTGGTCAGGCGCAGGATGAGCATGTGCTCGGCCATCCAGCCGTCGCGGCGGGCCATGGTCGAGGCGATGCGCAGCGCGTAGCACTTCTTGCCCAGCAGGGCGTTGCCGCCATAGCCGGAGCCGAAGGACCAGATCTCATTGGTCTCCGGGAAGTGGGTGATGTACTTCTCGTCGTTGCAGGGCCAGGTGGTGTCCTTCTCGTGCTCGGCCAGCGGCGCGCCGACGGAGTGCACGGCCGGGACCCAGGGGCGGCCCTCGGCGATGAGGTCCATGGCGGCCGAGCCCATGCGGGTCATGATCCGCATGTTGACCACCACGTAGGGGGAGTCGGTCAGCTCGATGCCGAGCTGGGAGATGGGGCCGCCCAGGGGACCCATGGAGAAGGGGATGACGTAGAGGGTCCGGCCGCGCATGGCGCCGTCGAACTTCTCGTTGAGGATCTTCTTCATCTCGACCGGGTCGTACCAGTTGTTGGTCGGGCCGGCGTCCTCCTCCTTCTCGGAACAGATGAAGGTCCTGGACTCCACACGGGCGACGTCGCTGGGCAGGGAGCGCGCGAGGAAGGAGTTGGGGCGCTTGTCGGGGTTGAGGCGGGTGAACACGCCGGACTCGACCATCTCGGTGGTCAGACGGTCCCACTCCTCCTGTGAACCGTCCGTGAAGTAGACCTTCTCGGGCTTGGCCAGCTCGGCGATGCGCGTGACGAATTCGATGACATCCTCAGGAGCGTTAGCCGGCGCGGCGGCGCGAACGTCCTTCTCAGACACAGTCATGCGAGTCCCTTCCTTGGGTATGTTGATCCGGTGAGCGCGCCGTTGGAGACCCGCTCGGTCGAGGGCAATCCTCCCCCACGTGGCGCCCGAGGTCACATCGCCGAAGGTCCTAACTCGGCCACTCGGCCCGGCCACACCGGCATGTGATCGGCCACATTCGGGAGGATGACGGCTTTTGCCGCCTTTGAAACGACATCGTTCCGCCCTCAGTGAAGGTCCAGTGCGAGCGTGTAGCGTGCCCGCATGTCCGTCGCGCCGTCTCCCGCGTCCAGCCCCACGCGTTCCTTCGTGCGCCCCCGGGCCCGTCTGCTGTTTGGTGCCGCCGCTCGGTCAACCATCGTGGCCGCCTGCTGTCTGGCACTGAGCGCCTGCACCGCTCACATGGACATGACCATCAGCTCCCAGGGCTCCTACGACGTCGCCCTGGAGATGCGGGACACGACCGGCGCCGTCTTCCCCCAGGGCAAGACCCCCGACTGCTCCGCCTACTCCGACCCGGCCGCCCTGGGCGTACCTGAGGGAACCACGATCAAGGCCGAGCCGATCACCGGCGACGACGGGCTCGGCTGCCAGGTGAGCATCAGGGGCGTCAAGGTTCCCCAGGCCTCGTCCGCCGAGCCGAACACGATCGTCGTGCGCGACGGCGACCTCTACAAGGTGACGATCCAGCCCTTCTCATCCGACCCCTCACAGGAGACCGGCGGGGCCGACGGCGCAGCCGGGGCCACGCCGGAGGCCGCAGCTGCGCCGTCGGGAGGCCAGGGCGAGCCCCAGCCGAGCAGCACCTCCTTCAGGGGCGTCGTCGACACCAAGGTCTCAGTCACTTTTCCCGGCGCGGTGACGCAGTCCGGCGGAGGCAAGGTCTCAGGCACCACGGTCACGTGGGACGACCCCGACACCGTGGCCAAGGGCGTCAGCGCCTCGGGTTACGCGCAGAACTCCAGGGGCGTGTCCTGGTGGAGCAGGTCGGGGATCTGGCTGTCCGCCGGCCTCGTGACAGTCGGTGGAGCCCTGGCGGCGGTCGTTCTGCGGCGGCGCCCCACAAGGCACATGTCACGCCGGCGGTGCACGCGCAAGGACTAGCCACTGAAGGCGGGTACTCCCCTGCAAGGAGCTGCGCCGCTTTAGACTCAAAGCATGAATGATGCCTCTCGCAACGTCCCGCGGCCAGTGGCCTGGGCGGCACTGGCCGCCCTCACCCTGATCCTGGCCGGCTGCGGAGTCCACTACGACTTCGTCATCCATGACAACGAGACCGCCGACTTGACCTACATCATGTGGGACTCATCCGACCTGCACCTCATCACCAAGGAGACCTGCACAGAGAAGGACCTGGGGAAGTCCTCCCCGCTCCCCGAAGGCGTCGAGGCGACCTACACCTACACGTCCCACAACAGCAATCCGGCCTGTCAGGTCACCGCCAAGGCGGTTCCACTCAGCAAGCTTCAGACTGACACCTGGACGATCAAGCACAAGGACGGGCAGTACATCTTCGACCTGTCACCAGGCTCACTGAGCAAGCTCGGCTCGAAGAACCCGCAGCTCCCCTCCCAGAACATCGGGGGCAGCACCAAGGTCGCCGTGTCCGTGACCTTCCCCGGCGAGGTGACGAAGTCCAACGGGAGGAGCGAGGGCAACAAGGTCACCTGGGACAATGCGCTGGAGAGCTCAGACAGCCTGCACGCCGAAGGCGAGGACGGGAGGTTCCACCTGCGGTGGTGGATGGTTGCCATAGCCAGTGGCATCGTCCTCCTCATCATCGTGGGGGTTGTGATCTACCTTCTGCGAGTCCGGCGCGCCCAGCAGATGAGTCAGGCTTCCCCATACGGCGGGGTCCCGCAGGATGCCGGGGCTGCCGGCGCGATCCCGTCAGACGTCTACATCAGCGGGCCGTACCAGTCACCTCTTCCCTGCGCCCAGCAGCCGACGCCGGGGCCGACCCAGGTCTATCCCGTTGCCGATCTTCAAGCCGGTTACTCCCCGTACGTCGCCCCGGGTCCGGGTGCCGTCGCCTTTCCACCCCAGGACACGGGATACGCGGGACACTCAGCAGGCCCCGGCTACGCGCAGATGCCTTACCAGGAAGGAACCGGCCACTCGGACTTCCGGCCGCCCCAGGACCGACCCTGAGACCAAGGCGGACGGACAAAGCCGGCTACCACCACATTGCTACGCAAACGGCCGCCGAGGGCCCAGGTAACGGTTAGGGTGACGTCATGAGCTGTGCCGTCACCACCAGGAGACTCCATGCCGCACTGAGTGCACTGGCTGTCCTCACCTTCATCGCTGTGATGGCTCTAGTCTCTCCTCCAGGGCAAGCGGCAGACGAGCTGAATATCACTATCGAAATGAAAGTCACCGTCAAGAGCGATGACAATTTTGAGGCATCCTTCGTCATCACCGACCAGACGGACTACAGCGTGGTTCCCCCCATCACAGAGGGCAGTTGCACCCTGAACTACTTCCTCCTGGAGCCGAATATCTTCGCCAATGCTGAGACGAAATTCGACGACGGGAAGGACAAACGAGTCTGCACCATAACGAGGAAGGGGAAGATCTCTGAGACCAACGGCGCGATCAGCCACAAGGACGGCGAGTACTCCATCGACACCAGCTCCCTGAACGGAAAGGAGCCATCACCGAAGTTGCGACTGTCCTATGCCGCCACATTCCCCGGGGAGGTGACCCAGAGCGATGGCGGAGAAGTCGAGGGCAACGAGAGAAACACCGTCAGCTTCACCGATTTCACGGGCCGCGTGGTCAAGGGCAAGGACCGTCCCGCCTCCGCGCTGACGACCAGCAAGCTCCTGCCCTGGATCATCGGCGGCGTCGGATCGCTCGTGGTCATCGGACTCATCACGATGGCAGTCGTTGTACGACGCCGTCAGCGGAGCAGCCCGCCCCAGCCAGGACCACACCCGCAAGCCTTCCCCGTTCCGGGCCCCGCATCGCAGGTGTTCCATCCCAATCAGCCGGAACCTCAGCAGTTCCCCGCGCAGTCCACGCCTCATCATCCGTACCAGCAGCAGTACCAGCAATACCTCGGACAACCGTCGCAGCCCAGCGCCCCCGATGGGACGGGCGACAGCACCTATCCTCCCGTTCCGACGCAGGCGCCTCCGCAGCACAGCGGGTGGCCCCCACCGCAGCAGCCTCAGTGACAGCCCACGCCGGGGAGCGATCCCCATGAAGCCCCGGTTACAACCCGGCATCGAAACCGCTACTGTGGGCCCATGACACCTGCAGCCACCCGCCGCATCCCTGCGCCCTTATCCGCATTGACGGCTCTCGCGGCCCTCGCCCTGTCCGCGACCCTTGCGTTGGTCACGACTCCCAGTCACGCCGCCCCTCAGGCAGACTTCGACGTCAAGCTCACCATGAACGTCGACGTCACCATCAAGTCCAACGACACCTACAACGTCCACATGGACATGATCGACTCCTCAACCGGCGTCGAGGCACTGACCGAAGACTCCTGCTCCGCAGAGAGCTTCAACGAGATCAGCTCCGATGACTACTACAAGAACGCCAAGTTCACCTTCAAGGAGGAAGGCGACACCCGCACCTGCACCATTGAGGGATCCGGGAAGATTGCCGACGCCAAGGGAATCACCCACGAGAAGGGCGAGTACATCGTCGATGCCACGTCGGGCGGCAGCTCTAGCACTGCCGATTCGGTACCGGGTCTTGAGCTGAACTACTCGGTGACCTTCCCCGGCAAGGTCACTGAGGCCGACGGCGGCAAGGTCGAGGGCAACAAGGTCACCTTCACCGACTCGATGAACCACAAGGTGAAGGGCAAGGACGGCTCCATCCCCATCTGGGTGTGGATCCTTGTCGGCGTGGGAGCCCTGGCCGTGGTCGGCGGTGCTGCCGCCTTCTTCATCATCCGCAGCAAGAAGAACAAGAGCCAGCCCTCCTATGGTGCTCCCGTTCAGGGCTACGACCCGAACCAGGCCTTCCCCGGCCAGCCCGGTCAGCAGGCGGGTTACGGTGCTCCTCAGGCCCAGCCCGGCCAGCAGGCGGGTTACGGTGCCCCTCAGGCCCAGCCCGGCCAGCAGGCGGGCTACGGCACCCCTCAGGCCCAGCCCGGACAGTCGCCTTACGGCGGACCCCAGCCCGGACAGGGCACCTACTGACACCTGATTCACACTGATTCACACCATGCCACCGGGGCTCCGGAGTCTTACGACTCCGGAGCCCCGCACCTTCTTTCAGCCTTTTTCTTTTCTCCGCTGTTATCCCAGGTTATATCGGCTGCCCCTTTCCGTACGTTCGCCTGTATCACCTCCGACAATCGTCTAGGGTGATGCCCATGGCAGCAACTACTCCCCTGCGTCCCAGCCTGCGCGCACTGACATTCATCCCACTTCTTGCGTCCCTCGCACTTGTTTCCCCTGCGGGCAACGCATTGACGCCCGCCTCAACAAGTCAAGACAGCCGAGGCTCCTACACCGTTGATATCACGATTAACAAGGACGACACCTATGACTACAAGGTGGCCGTCGCTCGAAACGAGAAGAACTCTTCATCATCGGACGATCTGAAGGAGAGCTGCGAAGAGTCGACCGGTTCAGGATCCTTGGCGAACGCCAAGGCGACCTACTCCGAATCCGGTGGGCGTCCCACCTGCACCTTCACCGGGAAGGAGAAGATCTCCGAGAGCAATGACCTCATTGAGCACGTGGGTGACGAGTACGTCTTCGACACCGAGAGCGGAGACCTCTCCCGCGCCGATGACGACCTGGATTTCTCCCTGTCAGTCACCTTCCCCGGAAAAGTCACCAACTCCGACGGCGGGAAGATCGACGGAACCACCGTCACCTTCAAAGAGCCCGGTGAGTACCGGGTGACCGGCAAGGACACTCCCGCCTTCCCATGGGTCTGGGTGATCCTCGGAGTGCTGGTGGTCGCAGCTGCCGGAGGCGGTGCCTTCTGGTACCTGAACAACCGCAAGAAGGCGACTCAGCAGCAGACGTATCAGGTGCCCCCGACCGCAGATGCGGGATACGCACTCGGGCAGCCGCCGTCCCCTGCTCCCGGGCAGGCACCGGCACCCGGTTCGGTACCCCCACCGGCCTCGGCCCCAACCGGTCCGGACTACGTGCAGCAGGGACACGACAGTGCGGCGGGCCCCGGCCCCGTTGTCCCTCCTTCTGACAACCAGCCAGGCTCACCGACCACCCACTGAAGTCGACCACGGCGGCCCTGAGCAACATGCCAGCCATGCACTGCGCTCAGGGCCGCCGTTTTCATGCAACGAAGTCAGTGGCGCCTGCCCTCCGTTCACACAGATTTGAGGCGGGAGAGGCACCGTCCCACCCTTCGGCGCACCCCGCCGACAGGCGTCACCCGATGAGTGAATGACGCGAGATCGTGGCCTCGCGTCCCGGCCCAACGCCGATCGCGGAGACCCGGCAGTGGGCCAGCTCCTCAATGCGCAGCACGTAGTCCTGGGCGGCCTGCGGCAGGTCGGCGAAGCGGCGCACCCCACTGATATCCTCGCTCCAGCCGGGCAGCTCCTCGTAGACGGGGACGGCGTGGTGGAAGTCGGACTGGGTCAGCGGCATCTCCTGGGTGACGGTGCCCTCGATGTCGTAGGCGACGCACACGGGAATGGTCTCGTACCCGGTCAGGACGTCGAGCTTGGTCATCACCAGATCGGTGAGCCCATTGACGCGGGCCGCATACCGGGTGACGACGGCGTCGTGCCAACCGCAGCGGCGCGGACGGCCCGTGGTGACGCCGAACTCGCCGCCCTCGTTGCGCAGGCGCTCGCCCATCTCGTCATGAAGCTCGGTGGGGAAGGGTCCTTCCCCCACTCGAGTGGTGTAGGCCTTGACGACGCCGACGACCGAGTCGATCCGGGTGGGCCCCACGCCGGTGCCGGTGCAGGCGCCGCCGGAGGTGGGGTTGGAGGAGGTGACGAAGGGGTAGGTCCCGTGGTCGATGTCGAGCATCGTGGCCTGGCCGGCCTCGAACAGGACCGTCTTGCCCTTGTCGAGGGCGCTGTTGAGCACCAGGGAGCAGTCCACGACCATGGGGCGGACCCGCTCGGCGTAGGAGAGCAGCTCGTCGGCGACGGCATCGGCGTCGATGGCCGCCCGGTTGAAGACCTTGAGGAAAAGGCTGTTCTTCTGGTCCAGGGCGGAGCGCACCTTCTGACGCAGGATCGACTCGTCGAAGAGGTCCTGGACACGGATGCCCACACGGTTCATCTTGTCCGCGTAAGTCGGGCCGATCCCGCGGCCGGTGGTGCCCAGCTGGCGCGCGCCCAGGAAGCGCTCGGTGGTGCGGTCCAGGACCCGGTTGTAGGAGGGGATGATGTGGGCGTTGGCGCTGATGAGGAGGCTGGAGGCATCCTTGCCACGAGCCTCGATCTCGGCGATCTCGTTGAAGAGGACCTCCAGGTCGACGACGACGCCGTTGCCGATGATAGGAGTGACCCCGGGGGTGAGCACACCAGCTGGTAGAAGGTGGAAGGCAAATTTCTCGTCGTCGATGACCACCGTGTGGCCGGCGTTGTTACCGCCGTTGAACTTGACGACGTAGTCGACGTCCTGACCGAGTTGGTCAGTCGCCTTGCCCTTTCCCTCGTCTCCCCACTGGGTCCCGACGACGACAACGGCTGGCATGGCTGCTCCCTGGCTTCAGTGACGGCGTGCCGGTGGACACACCGCCCTCAAGCCTACCGGAGCCCGAGGACAAAGATCCCGATGACGATCCAGTCCCAACCGACCGAGGAGACGATACGGTGGGGTGCATGCCTCATGTCACCGTCCGCCCCATCTCCGCACCGCGCTCTGCGCTGGCGTTCCTCTTCGTCCTGACCGTAGTCGCCGCCCTGGCTCTGGCCGGCGCACCTGGGCACGCCCTTCCCTTGGCTGAGGACGACGTCAGCATGACGGTGTCCAGTGAGATCGTGGTCAAGGAAGACGAGACCTATACCGCGAAGTTCACGATGTCGGAGCGCGGGTCCACCCCGACGCTGAGCAAGAGCATCTGCAACAAGGAAACGTTCGACGCCGACGAGTCGAACGCCAAGGACGTCACGGTCGAGTTCAAGGACGAGGGCGACACTCGCAGCTGTATCCTGCAGGGATCCGGTTCGGTCTCAGACTCATCGAGCAGCGTCTCGCACAGCGGGGACGAGTTCACCGTCACAACCCCCGACTTCAACGATCAGTCCTCCAGCACCACCTTCAACATCACTCAGGCGGTGACCTTCCCCGGCGAGGTCACCGAAGCCGACGGCGGCAAGGTTGACGGCACCAAGGTCTCCTTCAACGATGGGGACTCTCACCAGGTCAAGGGGAAGGACAAAGCCGCTGCCGGCGCGACGCCTAGCAGCTCTCAGGAGAGCACAGGAAGGAGCAGCTCCACTCCCACCTGGGCGTGGTTGCTGATGGGAGCAATCCCAGCGGCCGCTATCGGTGGAGGCGTCGCGGTTGCCATGAGCCAGCGGAAGAAGAAGCATCAGACCCAGTTCGCTTCCTACGCGACTCCCGCTCAGGGCTATGACCCCAACCAGGCCCTCTTCAGCCAGCCGGGTCAGCCCTACCAGCCGGGTCAGCCCTACCAGCAGCCTTACAACGGCCAACCGGGTCAGCCCTACCAGCCAGGTGACGCAGGGCCGGCACCCCACCCCTACCAGCAGCCTTACAACGGCCAACCGGGCCAGTTCAGCCAGCCGGGTCAGCCCTACCAGCCGGGTGACGCAGGGCCGGCACCCCACCCCTACCAGCAGCCTTACAACGGCCAACCGGGTCAGTTCGGCCAGCCGGACCAGAGGCTCTAAGGACTGCCAGCAACTGTGATGGTCCCGGAATCTCCTGATTCCGGGACCATCATGCTAGACGGGCGGCAAGCAGGCGTCGCTCACCCCGAACCGAGTCACCCGCTTCGGGGCGCCGGCACCGGAGCACCGAGCGCCGTCATCGTGGAGCGCTGGAGCAGGGCGATGAGGTAGGCCTGGAAGGCCGGTCCGATGAGGACCATGAACCATGCAACCGCGGCCCGCGCAGCCGGCAGCTCCCGGAAGGCCGCCACCGGCGCAACCGTGATCACCAGAGCGAGTGCCGTGATCCCAAGGCGCCCCACCGCGAGCCGAACCGCGTTGGACAGGTGCCGCATGAGCGGCGCATCGAAGAAGGCCACCAGCGCCACCAACCAGATGAGGACCGCGGCCAGGAGGACTCCCCCAGCCAGCACCACCCCGGACAGCGCACCACTCACGGTGCCGTGCTGGCCCTCCGGGGAGGAGCCTGCCAGGACCAGGTACTCCCAGCCGCCGAGGGTCACCAGTACGAGCACCGGCAGCCACCAGGTCAGGGACTGGCTCAGGTTGAGGCGGAAGGAACGCCACCAGGTGGTAACGACCGCCGGGTCGCCGTCGGCCGCCATCTCACCGGCGACACGGGCGCAGGCCGTCAGTGAGGCGCCTGCCGTCACCACCGGCAGGCAGCCGGCCAGGGTGAGGACGTTGAGGATGACGACGTCGGCCGCTGCGGACCAGGCCCGGTAGGCCGGACTGTCGGGGCCGGGGAACAGCGCCACGGAATCTCCTTCATGCGGGCTCGAGCAGTAACAGGGGAAAATGATACGGGCGGTTCTCGGTGCCCACGGTGGGGCCCGAGAACCGCCCGATTCAGGACTCGTGCGCAGGCATCAGCCCTTGACCGCTCCTGCGGCGACGCCCTCGATGATGTGCTTCTGACCGAAGAGGTAGAAGGCCACGATCGGGACGATGGCGAAGACGAGCATGGCCATCTGGGCACCCATGTCACGGTTTCCGTTGGAGCCGACGAGCGACTGGATGACGATCGGGATCGTCTTGTAACGATCGTCCTGACCGATGACGAGGTTGGGCAGGAGGAAGTCGTTCCACACCCACATGGCGTTGAGGATTGCCACGGTGACCGCCGTCGGCTTGAGCAACGGCATGACCACCTTGAAGTAGGTCTGCAGCGGGGAGCAGCCGTCCATGTAGGCGGCCTCCTCGATCTCCATGGGGATCGACTTGATGAAGCCGGCGAACAGGAAGACGGACAGCCCGCCGCCGAATCCGAGGTAGAGGACGATCATGCCCCAGGGCGTGGCCAGGCCGAGCATGTCGGCGACCTTGACGGTGGGGAACATGACCATCTGGAACGGAGCGATCATGGAGAAGGCGAAGGCGTAGTAGATCGCCGAGGTCCACCAGGTCTTGATGCGGGTGATGTAGTAGGCGGTCATCGCCGTCAGGAACACGATGACGACGACGGAGCCCACCGTGATGAACAGCGACCAGCCCATGGCGCTGGCGAAGCCCGACAGGGCCAGGCCGGTGGCGTAGTTGTCCAGGCCGGCGAAGGTCTTGGGGGTCGGCAGGGCGAAGGGGCTGTCGGAGATGTAGAACTTGCCCTTGAAGGAGTTGATGAGGATGAAGGCCAGGGGGATGACCCATACGAAGGCCAGGATCCCCAGCACGCCCACGAGAGCGTTCTGTCCGGGTGTGTGCGCAGCGGTCTTCCGACTCGCGTTGCGAGTGGGGGCGGCGGATCCGGGGACGTGGGTCTGGACGGCGGTGCTCACGCGTCGACCTCCTTGGAACGAGTGGCGCGCAGCTGGATGAGCGCGATGGCGGCGACGATGAGGAAGAAGACGACGGCCTCGGCCTGGGCGACGCCCTCCTGGCCGATCTTCTTGTACATCGTGTTGACAATGCTGAGCGCGGCCATCTGGGTCTGCTTGGCCGGTGCCCCGTTGGTCAGAGCGAGGTTCTGGTCGTACATCTTGAAGGTGTTGGCCAGGGTGAGGAACAGGCAGATGGTGATCGAGGGCATGATCATCGGCAGCGTCACGTTGCGCAGCGTCTGCCAGCGACTAGCGCCGTCGATCTGGGAGGCCTCGATGAGCTCGGGCGGCACGTTCTGCAGACCGGCGATGTAGATGACCATCATGTAGCCCATAAGCTGCCAGTTGACGAGCATGACCAGGCCGGCCAGTCCCAGTCGCCAGTCATTGACGATCGTCTGGCCCCAGCGCTGGAGGATCGCATTGAGCATGACCTGCCAGGTGTAGCCCAGGACGATGCCGCCGATGAGATTGGGCATGAAGAAGACAGCGCGGAAGAAGTTGGTGCCGCGCAGCTTGCGGGTCAGGAAGTAGGCCAGGGCGAAGGCGCCCAGGTTCACCGTGACGATCGAGATGACCGAGACGACGGCGGTGAAGACGAGCGCCTGAGGGAAGTCGCTGCGCTCCCCCAGGGCCCTGGCGTAGTTGTCAGTACCGACGAACCGCGCGTTGGTCAGAGTGCTGAACTTGGTGAAGGAGAGATAGAGCCCCATGAAGAAGGGGACGATGAACGCGATCATGAAGGCCAACAGGGTCGGCCCCGCAAAAACTGGGAAGAACTTTTTCAGTGCCTTGGTCATATCTGCCTCGAGGTGCGACCGGCACCCGCCGGGACGGCCGGGTACCAAAGGGCTCCCGCCGGGGCGGCAACGCGCAAGCCGATTGGCTCCGGGCGCGCCGCCCCGGACGGAAAGGGTATGGGGAGATGAGTCGCCACCACGCCGCCGTCGACGGACTCAGGCGGTCCCGGTCGGGCTGAGGCGACTCGACGGTGTCAGCTCTCCTTAGCCGACTTCTTCTCGGAGGCCCAGGTGGTCACGAAGAAGTCCTTGACCTTCGCCCAGTCAGCGCTGCCGGAAGCGTACTGAGCCAGGTGCTGGCCGAGCTGGTCCTTGAAGTCCTGGCTCGGGAAGGTCGGGAAGACCCACTTGACGGGCGTGAGGTCCTTGTTGGTGATGGCCGCAGCGACCTCCTTGCCCAGCGGGTCGGAGGGGGCCAGCTCGGCGTAGGCCTTGTAGGGCGCGATGATGCTGAGCTTCTCGGCGGCGAGCTTGGAGCCCTCGGCGTCGGTGAACAGCCAGGTGAGGAAATCCTTGGTGGCCTTCTGGTCACCTTCAGCGGCCTGGGAGTTGATCGTCAGGTAGTTCTCGGTACCGATGGCGATGTTGGCCTTGTCCTCACCGGACACGCCGACATAGATCGGCAGGAAGTGGACGTCCTCAGCCTTGACCGTGTTGCCGGAGACCTCGGAGATCTGCGACCAGCCCCAGTTGCCGTTCTGGACCATGGCGGCCTTGCCCAGGGCGAAGTCGGCCATGGAGTCGGTGACCGTCTTGGCGCTGGCCTCGGTGGGCTTGATCGTGGAGTTGTTGAGGTAGAGGTCGAAGATCTTCTTGTAGTTGTCCGAGTAGGTCAGCTTGATCTCGTCGAGGTCGTCGACCTTGTCGTCGCGGTACTCGTAGTAGACGGGGTAGTTGGCCAGGTGGGTCTGCCAGCGCCAGTCCTCGCCGGGAGACAGCGAGGTCGCGGCAAAGACACCCTCGATACCGAGGTCGGCCTTCTTGGCCTGCATGTCCTCGACGACCTCCTTGAGCTTGTCGAAGCCCTTGATCTGGTCAACGGCGGTGGCCTTGGCGCCCTCCATGGCGAAGTACTTTTTGAGGATGGCGGCGTTGTAGATGATGCCGTAGCCCTCGATGGCCAGCGGCACGCCCACGACCTTGTCCTCATCCCCCTTGAGGGCCAGGGACGCGTCCGTCATCTGCTTGGTGAAGTCGGCGTCGGACAGGTCGGAGGCGTACTCCTTCCAGTTGCCGTAGCCCACGGGGCCGTTGAGGTTGAACAGCGTGGGCGGGTTGGACTTGGCGACCTCGGACTTCAGAGTCTGCTCGTAGGTGCCGGAAGCGGCAGTGACGACCTTGACGGCGACACCGGTCTTCTTCGTGTAGGCAGCCGCAATGTCCTTGAAGGCCTGCTCCGACTCGGGCTTGAAGTTGAGGAAGTAGACACCTCCATCGCCGTCGGAACCGGACGAGCTCTTCGAGCAGGCCGCCAGAGTCGCGGCGACAGCGAACACGGCGGTTCCGCCCAGCATGGAGCGGCGGGAGATGAGTCGCATTGGGAGTCCTCCTTTGGACACATGGGACAGGTACGGACGAGGCGTCCGCGAGGTGCGACTGCCGTGTCGCCGGCGGCGGACCCGTCGGCTCAACGGCGACGACCAATCATGGCACATTCTCGCCCAGATTGCTGCAAGGCTTGCAACCAGTGACCCAGGTCTCTTCATCGACGCCAAGGTCGACGTCGCTGTCGATCGCTTTATTTCGCACTAATCCAGCCCATTCCACCTCCCGTCAGGACCAGCGACGCAGGAGTGCACTCCCTGCAAGAATGTAACCACTCGGCCGTTTCAGCGTCGGACGCCGGCAGGGTCAGCCCTCCCGTCACCTCGGTACGCGGACACGACGCGGCTCCGACACCATGATGGCGCCGGAGCCACGTACAGCGATCAGTCGCCGCTCAGTCCTTCACCCCTGCGCGGGGTGAGGGCTCACTTGCGGGCGGAGCCGACGGAGCCGAGGCGCTCGCAGGCCTCGACGACGCGGGCGGCCATGCCCTCCTCGGCGGCCTTGCCCCAGGCGCGCGGGTCGTACTGCTTCTTGTTGCCGACCTCGCCGTCGACCTTGAGGACGCCCTCGTAGTTGGTGTACATCCAGCCGGCGACCGGGCGGGTGTAGGCGTACTGGGTGTCGGTGTCGACGTTCATCTTGATGACGCCGTTGCGCACCGCGGTGGCGATCTCCTCGTCGGTGGAGCCGGAGCCGCCGTGCATGACCAGGTCGAAGGGCGAGTTCTTGTCGCCGACCTTGGAGGACAGGCGGTCGCCGAGGCGCTTGGCGACCTCGTCCTGGATCTCGCCGAGGATCTCCGGGCGGAGCTTGACGTGACCGGGCTTGTAGGAGCCGTGGACGTTGCCGAAGGTCAGAGCGGTGATGTAGCGGCCGTTCTCGCCCAGGCCGAGGGCCTCGACGGCCTTCCAGGCGTCGTCGGCGGTGGTGTAGAGGTTGGCGTTCTCCTCGCCCTTGATGCCGTCTTCCTCGCCACCCACGGCACCGATCTCGATCTCGAGAACGACGTTGGCGGCCTTGGCGCGCTTGAGCATGTCGACGGCGATCTCGATGTTGTCGTCGAGGGCCTCGGCGGAGCCGTCCCACATGTGGGAGTTGAACATCGGCAGCTCGCCGTTCTTGACCTGCTCGGCCTCGATCTCCATGAGCGGGTGGATCCAGTCGGCCAGGAGCTTCTTGGGGCAGTGGTCGGTGTGCAGACCGATGGTGACGGGGTAGAGGTCACCCACGGCGCGGGCGTAGGCGGTGAAGGCGATCGAGCCCTTGACGCGGTCGAGGCGCGAGGACCCGGACCAGTAGGCGGCACCACCGTTGGAGATCTGGACGATGCCGTCGGACTCGGCGTCGGCGAAGCCCTTGAGGGCGGCGGACAGAGTCTGGGACGAGGTGACGTTGATCGCGGGGATGGCGTACTTGCCGGCCTTCGCGCGGTCAAGCATGTCGGCGTAGGACTCCGGGGTTGCAATGGCCACTGGGTGCCTCCTGATTTCTGTATGAGTCAGTGGTGCGAGGCCGATTGTTCCACGAATTCGGACCGAGGTGAACCGGATCATGGTCCTGGGTGAGTTCCCTGACCTGTTCAGGACCGGTTTGGTTCCGCCGCTCGAGAGACGGGGCGATACAGCGGGCCTCCAGCGCCCGGAGTCAGTCGGGCGCCGGCCCTGCGTGCTGGAGGATCCAGGTGTGCATGGCCACTGCCGCCGCGGCCGCCACGTTGATGGAGCGGGTGGAGCCGTACTGGCCGATGCGCAGCAGACGGGAGCAGCCAGCGCTCAGCTCAGCGCTGATGCCCTCACCCTCGGAGCCGAAGACCATGAGGCACCGTTCGGGCAGCGTGGCGCCCTCGAGGGGCTGAGCTCCGGGACCGTTGTCGATGCCTATGACCTCGTAACCGTCTTCTGCAGCCCAGTCGAGCAGCTCGCCGGGCTCGGGGTGGTGGTGCACGTCCAGGTAGCGGTTGGTGACCATGGCGCCGCGCTTGTTCCAGCGGCGTCGGCCGATGACGTGGACCCCGGCGACGTTGAAGGCATTGGCACTGCGCACGATGGAGCCGATATTGAGGTCCTGACTGACGTTCTCGATGGCGATGTGCAGCCGGTGGGCGCGGGCGGCCAGGTCGGCGCGGATCGCCGCGATGGTCCAGTAGCGGTAGCGGTCGACGACGTTGCGCCGGTCGCCTCCCGCGAGCAGCTCGCGATCGTAGCGAGGATCGGCGGGCCAGGCCTCGGGGCCACCGGGCCAGGGTCCGACGCCGATCTGGCGAACATCGGCCGGCCGGTCCTCCTCCGGGCACAGCGCGGAGGCCCCGGGGGACGCCGAGCACTCAGGGGACGGCGCCGCAGCCCGAGTGGGCACCACAGGCCGGTGCTCCACCTCGGGCAGGTCGGCAGGCTGATCCATGCGATCAGAGCCCTCGCCCCGGCGGGCGGATGCCGGCGGGCGCCGTCGGGTGCTCACTCCAGGCCGAGGTCGGCCAGGCCGAGCGCCGCATAGTAGGGCAGGCCGGAGGCCTCGATGCGCTCGCGCGCGCCAGTGGCCCGGTCGACGATGACGGCCACGGCCCGCACTTCGGCGCCCGCCTCGCGCAGGGCCTCGACGGCCTCCAAGGGCGAGCCGCCGGTGGTGGAGGTGTCCTCCAGGACCACCACGGCGCGCCCGGCGACGTCGGGGCCCTCGATACGACGGCGCATGCCATGGTCCTTGGCGGCCTTGCGCACGACGAAGGCGTCCAGGTCCAGGCCGCGCGAGGCGGCGGCGTGCAGCATGGCGGCGGCCACTGGGTCGGCCCCCATGGTCAGGCCGCCGACAGCG
The DNA here is from genome assembly GCF_001956585.1 of Actinomyces naeslundii. GTDB lineage: Bacteria > Actinomycetota > Actinomycetes > Actinomycetales > Actinomycetaceae > Actinomyces > Actinomyces naeslundii. The sequence continues at coordinate 120,860 of NZ_MSRR01000013.1, forward strand.
TCGATGTCGTCGGTGCCCAGGCCCGCCTCCTCCAGCATGTCGAGCATGACGTGGCCGATGAGGGGGGCGGCCTCGTGATGGAGCGTGGCGCGGCGCATGTCCACGTAGAAATCGGACTCGAGGCCGGAGGCGAGAGTGACCTTGCCTCGGACGACGGACAGCTCGTTGACGAGCTCGGCCAGTCGGGCGATGTGGGAATCGTTGGTGCTCACGACTCCGATGGTAGTGGGCTCGAGGGCTCGTGCGCCGGGTAGACACCCGCCGATGCCGGAGCCCGCCCTCTTCCGCGCTCTGCGGAGGGGCGGGCTCTGGACGACTCTGTGGGGAGGAGGGTCAGGACAGGGCAGCCACAGCGGCGTCGTAGTCGGGCTCCTGGCCGACCTCGGGGACCTGCTCGGTGTAGATGACCGTGCCGGACTCGTCGAGGACCACGACGGCGCGCGACAGCAGGCCGGCCAGCGGGCCGTCAGCCAGGGTGACGCCGTAGTCGGCGCCGAAGGTGGAGCGGAAGGTCGAGCCGGTCACCACGTTGGTGAGGCCCTCGGCGCCGCAGAAGCGGGAGCCGGCGAAGGGCAGGTCAGCGGAGACGCAGACCACGGTCGTGTTGTCCAGCTCGGAGGCGAGCTTGTTGAACTGCCGCACGGAGGCGGCGCACACCCCGGTGTCCACCGACGGGAAGATGTTGAGAACCACGCGCCGACCGGCCAGGGACTGACTGGTCACCGGGGCGAGATCGGCGCCCACGAGCTCGAAGGCGGGCGCGGTCGAGCCCACAGCGGGCAGCTCGCCGACGGTGCTGACGGGGTCTCCGTGGAAGGTAATGGAAGCCATGGTCCGATCGTTGCAGGTCGCGGCCCTCCTGACCAGCGGAGGCCCTCAGCCCTGGGCGATTCTCCGGAAGGCTCGCCGACTCTACTGAGCGTCCCGGTCGGAACGCTCAAGGTCACCGGCCATTCGGCGCACGAGCCAGCGGGGTGCCAGTCGCAGTATGGCGTTGGCACTGCGGTAGCGCAGGCTCGGGGTACAGATGACCTGGCCGCGGCGCACCGCAGTGAGTCCGTCACTGACCACGCGCTCGGCGTCCAGCCACAGCAAGTCCTTCCACTGGGTCTCATCGATGCCGGCCGCCGCGTGGAAGCCGGTGTGGACCAGCCCCGGACACAGCGCCGTGGCGGTCACGCCAGTGCCGGCGAGCTCGACAGCCAGCCCCTCGGTGAACCGGAGCACCCAGGCCTTGTGGGCCGAGTAGGTACCTACGACATTGTGCGCAGCAACGGAGGAGACGTTGAGAATGGCGCCGCGTCCGCGCCGCACCATGGCGTCGGCCGCCGCGTGGGAGGCCACCATGACCGCCCGGACCATGACGTCGAGGGCCTGCTCCTCACGGGCCAGGTCTCCCCCGACGAAGGGCTGCCCCAGGCCGAAGCCGGCGTTGTTGACCAGGAGCCCTACGGGTTTACTCGGCTCGCGCAGACGCTCGGCGACAGTCTCAAGCTCATCACGCTGGGACAGGTCGGCCTGCAGGACCTCCACCTGGACGCCGGCGAACTGCCGCATCTCCTCAGCCACCTGCCGCAGGCGCTCGGGGGTGCGCGCAACGAGGACGAGGTCATGACGCGCCTGGGCGAGCTGCCAGGCGAACTCCAGGCCGAGACCGCTCGTGGCCCCGGTGACAAGCGCTGTTCCCATGACGGCAGATTAAGGATGCTTACTGAGTGATCAATGGGAACCCGCCCTGCCGCCGGTTACCCTGCTGCCATGCGTCTGGCCACCTGGAACGTCAACTCCATCCGTACCCGCGTCGACCGCGTCCTGGCCTTCCTGGAGCGGGAGAACATCGACGCCCTGGCGATGCAGGAGATCAAGTGCCGCCCCGAGCAGTTCCCGGTCGAGCCCTTCGAGGCCGCCGGCTATGAGCTGGCCATCCACGGCCTCAACCAGTGGAACGGGGTGGCGATCGCCTCACGCGTGGGACTCGATGACGTCGACACCTCCTTCCCGGGCCAGCCCGGATGGGCGGCCAAGCCCGAGGCCGAGCCGGTCGTCGAGGCCCGGGCACTCGGGGCGACGGTGGGCGCCGACTCAGAATCGAGGCCGGTGCGCCTGTGGAGCCTGTACGTGCCCAACGGCCGCGAGCTCACTCATCCGCACTACACGTACAAGCTCGACTGGCTACGGGTGCTGCGCGACGACGTCGCCGCCTGGCTGGAGGCCGAGCCCGACCTGCCGCTGGCGCTGGTGGGCGACTGGAACGTGGCACCGAGGAATGAGGACGTGTGGGATATGAGTGTCTTCGAGGGCGCGACCCACGTCTCGACGCCGGAGCGGGAGGCCTTTGACGCCTTCGCCGAGGCGGGCATGAGTGAGGTCACGCGCGAGCGGGTCACCAACTACACGTACTGGGACTACCAGAAGCTGCGCTTCCCGAGGAATGAGGGCATGCGCATCGACTTTGTCTACGCCTCGCCGGCTCTGGCCGGCCGTGTCACCGGCGCCGCCATCGACCGCGACGAGCGCAAGAGCAAGGGCGCCTCCGACCACGTCCCCGTCATCGTCGAGGTCGACTGAGGCCGCAGGCCGCGACCAGAACGGCTGAGCACGGAGCCGACACGCGACCTGCACATGACATGGGTCGTCTGTCACTCAAAACAGTAGGACACAACCAACGATTCAGTCAAAATATTACTGGAATATTTGTGTAGAAATTAAACTTCAGACCCCTCAGAAACTTGACATATCAGACATACGATATCCGTATGAAATATAAGACCAAGTCGGTCAGTCGACGCACGGCACTCACCTTCTCCTCCCTTGCCGCACTGACGTTGGTGGCATGCTCGGGGCAGCAATCCACCTCCGAGCCCAACACGCAGCCGACAACAACTCCACCAGCCGAGAACTCACCCCCCTCTCCGAGTCCCACCGAGGCTCCAACGCCGACCAGTTCCTCCTCAGCGACAGACAGCACCACAGCAAGCGCCCCATCGACACCGCCAACAAGTGGCTCCGACGGCGGACCATCATCCGGACCGACTTCGGCAACCGGGGCACCGGTGAACACTCAGGGACGAGATCTGACGCTAGAAGATTTCTTTGAACCACCGCGAGAACTTCGACAGGACCTCTTCAACGTGGCTACCACGAGCGGCGCAAAAGGAATCGGAGCGGAGCTGGAGGGAAGCCAGGGCGTGCAGGCCGAGCTCCGACTGGAGAACCGATTCCACAAGCTCACCTTCAAAGTCGGCCAGGCCAACAACTCAAAGTCCTCGGACCTCATCCTGCGAGTGGGCACCTACAGAGATGGCAAGAACGACCAGCTCGTCGACATCCCCTTCAACGTCGTAAAGCCACTCGAGATTGACGTCTCGAACGTCAACGCGCTGAAGATTGAACTCATTCTACGCCCACCGGAAGGAAAAGATTCCTACATTTCAGGATCGATTACAGCCGTCATGTTCGACATGAGGCTCGAGTAACAGGAGCCACAGAATTGAACATGTTTAGATCTCCATTCAAAAAAAGGAAAACTCGACACACTGAAATCGATGACGAGGACGTCAAAGCATCAACTCTGAAGCAAGGAAAATACGCGTCGTATACATTCTGGGTCACCACCATTGGGGTACTGGTTGCCATAGCGGGGGTAGTTGTCGCGCTTCGGGCATACATTGACCAGTCCACGCAGGCTCCGTCCCCTACTCTCCAGTCTTCATCCGCCCGGCAAGAGCCCTTCACTCCAACTGTCAAGCGGGCCAAGCCGGCTGATGACAGCTCCGCACAAACAGGCTTACCGGCGTCGGGCTGCTACGACGGCGACACCCCGACGCCGTGCGACTCGCCGCACTCGCGGGAGGTGTTCGCCAAACCGGCCGACTCCTCCTGCGATACAGGTGCGCTCATCCTCCACATGGGAGGCTCCCCCGGCATCGATCTCCTCGCCTCAGGCCTCGACGTCAAACCCCTTGAGAACACGGATGACCGGTGCGTCGTCGAGACGCTATCGGGATTGCCGAGAGCCTCGCTCAAGGACATCTGGGCGTCCGACAACGATCACAACGGTTACAAGGACGGAGGAGAGTTCCGGCGGTGTTTCAACCGGCAGGGACAGGCGGCCTCCTGCGACGTCGACCACGCCTCCGAGGAGTTCTACGACGCCCCGGAGGAGGTAGACTGCGGCAAGAAGTACGAGGACTTCTCTGGTCGCCCCGTCGACCACAGCATTCGGGTAACCCGGCAATCCAGAGACCACCGGATCGTCTGCCGCGCAGAGGTGCAGGTGAGTACCGACAGGCTGACCGCCTCAGTCCGCGACCTTGAGAACGCCGCCCTCCCCATCAAGCAGAACTGACCACACGCGAACCAGCGGAACAGCCCACCCAGACAATCCAGATAAATAAGACCGAAGTCCTAGGGGACTACTACCCATCCCAGCGAAGACCGCATAAACATACCCCACCGACAGACTGTCAAAATTACCCTCGACATTCAGATTCTCCTACGACAACAACGCTTCATACGCCCCACAAAACATATTATCTTGCTCGGTCGAAACTGAATACTCTTCTCTTTCTGTTGGATTGGGATCCAGATTCACAGCAGAATTCACTGACCAACGCCGCTATTCTCGCGCCATGAGCTCCTCGAAACTCTCCTCAGCGCGTCGAATCGCCGCCGTCCTTCTTCCCATCACCGCCCTGTCCCTGACCGCCTGTGGCAGCCTGCCCTTCGGCTCCAAGGACGCCTCCCCCACCGAGGAGACGAGCACCACCGCCTCTTCCCCCACGCCCACGCCCACCCCTACTCCGTCCGAGTCGGCCTCCGCCACAGCCAGTGCCACCGAGATGGCCTCAGCCACCGCCTCGGAGGACCCCTCAGCCTCGGCCTCGGCGGAGGCCACCACGAACGGCCTCACCCCGGAGAACAGCAAGGGGCGCGAGCTCAGACTCTCGGACTTCCAGGAGCCCTCAGCGACGAGCGACTGGCAGGAGAAGCGCTACGACGTCGCCTCGACTACCAACATCATGGGGATCGGCACCAACCTCGACTGGCAGAACAAGGGCGAGATCGAGCTGCGTCTGGCCAACAAGTTCCAGAAGGTCACGTTCACCGCCGGTCAGGCCAATGACGCCAAGAGCTCCGACCTCATCATGAGGGTCGCGATCTTCGCTGACAGCAAGGAGATCGAGACGGTTGACGTTCCCTTCAACGACGCCCACGCATTCGAGGTCAAGGCCGCGAACGTCAACGCCCTGAAGATCACTCTCACACCCCTCGACCAGAAGCAGGAAGTACCGGTCTATACGCAGAGCACCACCGGCGTCATCTTCAACGTCAAGGCCGAGTGATGATCAGCAGGTCGCCGTCGCCGGTGCGCCTGCTCTACAACGCCAGGATCTGGTCGCCCAGCGCGGGCCACGTCTTCCGGTGAACCTGCCCGAAGGGCTCGGCTCCCAGGAAGACGGCCTGGCGCTCGGCGACCGGATCCACCCACATGAAGGAGCCGGACTGGCCGAAGTGCCCGAAGGTCTGCGGACTGTTGCCCTTCCCGGTCCAGTGCGGGGACTTGGCTCCACGCACCTCCACCCCCAGCCCGAAGGGGTTGGGCACCTGGCGCCCATAGCCGGGCAGGACGCCGTCGAGCTCGGGCAGGACCGGCGCGCAGGCGCGCTCCGCGAGCGCCGGCGAGACGAGCCTCGGCGAAGCCAGCTCGCGGGCGAACAGCGACAGGTCGCGGGCGCTGCCCTCCCCGGAGTGTGCGGGCGAGCCGGGGATGAGGACGCTGGCCATCCCCAGCGGCTCAAGCACCGTGGTCTCCACCCAGGTCTCCAGGGGTGTACCGGTGGCCTCCTGAAGCCATTGCCCCAGGATCTCGATGCCGCGGTTGGAGTAGATGCGACGCGTGCCCGGGGAGGCCAGGCGCTCGTCGGAGTCGGCGGCGATCCCCGAGGAGTGGGACAGCAGGTGCCCGATGGTCGCGCCGTCGGGAGCGGGTGCGCCCGCAGGGGCATCCAGGTCCAGCAGCCCCCGGTCGACGGCGACCAGGGCGGACCAGGCGACGATCGGCTTGGTGACCGAGGCGAAGGGGAAGATCTCATCGACGTCGCCGGACTCGTGGAGCACGCCGCCGTCGGGAGCGGGTGCACCGGTGACCACGAGTGCGGTCGGGAAGGGGAAGTCGGCCATGGCCGGCAACGCAGGGGCCTGCGTCTGAGGGGTGTCCGGGGCGGTCATCGCTCCTCCTCGCCAGGATGGTGTCTCGACGCGGGAGGCCGCGCTCCCCCGCGTTCGTACCTTACGCCTCGGGGCTAAGCCCTCGGTGCCGTCCGCAAGGCGTCCGGTACGGTCGCGAGCGCCGACCGCCCAGGACCGGATCCGGTCCGACGGCACACGATGCGCCATGCGCCTGCGAATCGTCTTGACTCGAGAGAGGATCGGGGCGATGCCCTTCTACCACCGCCCGCCCGCCGACCGCGGCCCGCTGCGTCCCCGCTCCCCCATGGCTTCCGGCCAGGCGGCCGCTACTCCCACACCTGCTGAGCTGGCCGAGGCCGCTGGTATCGGCTATGCCGTCGTCGATCTGGAGACCACGGGACTGTCACCGGCAACGGACTCGATCCTGGAGATCGCGCTCGTGCTCACCGACGCCGCCGGGCAGGTCGAGCGCTGCTGGTCCACGCTCATCGACCCCGGTGCGGGCGTGGACGTCGGCCCCACCCACATTCACGGGCTCGTCGCCGAGGAGCTCATCGGGGCACCTGGGCTCGACGACGTCGCGGACCTGTTCGTGGCCGACCTTGCCGGGCGAGCGGTCGTCGCTCACAACGCCCGCTTCGACGTCGGCTTCCTCACCCAGGCGTTGGGGACAAGAGGGCTGCTGGACCGCGGCGCGCGGGTGCCGCGGGTGTGCACGATGGAGTGGGCGCGCCACTTCATGACGACGCCGTCACGCCGACTGACCACGTGCTGCGAGGTCGCCGGGGTGGAGATCGGCCGCCACCACAACGCGCTCGACGACGCCCTGGCCGCTGCCGGGCTCCTGCGCCACTACCTGGGGGTGGGGCAGCAGCGCGGCGAGGAGCCGGTGGCCTGGGTCGGCGCACTGGTCGATGCCCACCGCTTCACCGGTTGGCACTGGGATGCTCAGCGGGCGAGGACCGGCATCGAGCTCCTCACGGCGCGCACCACACCCGGGGCTGAGCGAGCCCGCCCTGAGCCCGAGTCCTCGGGGTCGCGTCAGTAGGCGTCTGGATGGCGGGTGATGGCTGGGCTACCGGTCTTGTGCGCACCCAACCTCTCCCTGCTGAGTACGGCTCGGATGTCGACAGCGGCATAGATGTCCATATCTGCAGCAAAGACCGGTACTCAGCTTTGAACTTGGATACAGAACCGCAGGATTCTGCGGACTGTGTGACGGCTCTCAAGGGGTGCCGACCCCTTTGCTGCTGATAAGGACACCACCGACTGGTTCTGTCCCCATCCAGCACCTCGGGACGAGCCGTCGAGCCACCCTGATCCGCTCGGGACAAGAACCGCAGGCCAGAATTCGTCGCACCGCACCGGCCCTGATCGGGGACTTACTTTTCCCACGAGGACTGCGTTCTCCTGCAGACAACTGGAGTGCGGCCTCAGTCGTCCGCGGGAGAAGTACGTTCTGGACAGAAAACGCAGTTCCCGGTCCGCTTGGCCGGCCTCCCTACGCAACCGCCGGAGCCGGCCGGTACCAGCGCAGTCCTGGCGGCCCCTGCAGACCTCTCAGGCCTCCTCGGCATCCTCACCCAGGGAGACGAGGAATCCGTCGTCGTCCACGGCCACCCCGGAGACCGCGGTGACCAGGACGGTGGCGAGCTCCTCGACCAGGTCCCGGGCCGTCTGACGCTCACGGCGCCGGGAGCGGGAGACCACCTCGGCGTAGGCGTCGGCCTGGTCCTGGGGGATCCAGCGCAGGTCGTAGGACAGGACCGCTCCTCGCGCCCACGGCTCTCCGCGCACAGCCAGCGGAAGCCCGTCGGTGGCGCCGGCGCGCACCTCGATACGGCCCCAGCCCTCGTGCTCGGGGTCGACCGGAGTGACCACCGCGTAGCCGTCGCGCAGCTCCTCGATGACGTTGCCGGTGGCGGCAGCGACGATCTCCTGACGCATCGTGTCCTGGCGGACCTTCTCCGAGCTGCGCCAGGCCTTCTCGAAGACCTCCGGGCCGATGCGCTCGACGAGGCGCTCCAGCTCCTTGGGGTCGATGGCGTCCAGTCCGACGGCACCCTGGGGCCGGACCGCCTCAAGGGCCGCGCTCGTCTCCGGCGCCACGGGATGCAGGACGGCCACCAGGTCGTCCGGGCCGAGCCATACCGGGGCGTAGACAGTCAGGGAGGCGGAGACCTCGGGGCTGGGCTCGACCAGGACCGGGTCCTCCTTATCCCCGCCGGGGATGAGTCGCAGGGCTCCGGCCAAGCGCCGGGCGATGGCGCGCAGGCGGGTGAGGGCCACCAGCTCGGCCCCCGTGGGCTGGGCCTTGGGGAAGGCGTCGGAGAGCGGGTCCAGGCCCGCCAGCTCCGGAGGCAGGGCACCCGCGCGAATACGAGGGCAGTCCAGGATCATCAGCTGCGTAGTCCACTCCGGCGCCCCGAGGAGGCGGCGCATCTCGGCGTCGACCTTCCAGGGCCCCAGTAGGGAGACCCCGGGGAAGAGCTGGAGGCTGGAGACCCCCACCCAGCCGGACTGGATGTCCTGCGACAGGGCCAGGGCCTCGACCTCGTCGGGAGCGACGTCGTCAGCCAGCAGCAGGACGTGGTTAGTGTCCAGCAGCCCGACCGGCAACATGGAGGAGGCCGTGAAAGTGCCGGTGTCGGTGGGCAGGGAGACGGCGAAGTCGGTCGAGTCGCTCATGCGTGCTTCTCCTGGGGGACGGGACCGGCGCCGTCGGCGGGGGCCGCCGGGGCGTCGGGGATGCGGGTGCGGTGGAAGGACTGGTGGGAGCGGGAGGCCGTCGGTCCGCGCTGCCCCTGGTAGCGCGAGCCCGTGGCACCCGAACCGTACGGGGCCTGGGCAGGGCTGGACAGGCGGAAGAAGCACAGCTGCCCCACCTTCATCCCCGGCCAGAGCTTGATGGGCATGGTGGCCGTATTGGAAAGCTCCAGGGTGACGTGCCCGGTGAAGCCGGGGTCGATGAAGCCGGCCGTGGAGTGGGTCAGCAGGCCCAGGCGGCCCAGGCTCGACTTGCCCTCCAGGCGGGCGGCGACGTCGTCGGGCAGGGTGATGCGCTCGTAGGTGGCGCCCAGGACGAACTCACCGGGGTGCAGGACGAAGGGTTCGTCGGCCCCGACGTCGACCAGATGGGTCAGCCCCTCCTGGTCGGCGGCCGGGTCGATGACCGGGTAGCGGTGGTTGTCGAAGAGACGGAACCAGCGGTCCAGGCGCACGTCGATGGAGGCCGGCTGGATCATCTCAGGGTCGTAGGGGTCGAGGACGACCCGTCCGGCGTCGAGCTCGGTGCGGATATCGCGGTCTGAGAGCAGCACGGGCTCGATTGTGCCAGGTCCGCGGGAACAGTCATACCGGGTGCCCGACGGCGAGGTAGCACATGTCCCGCCCCGGAGCCGAGAGCCGTCAGGTCTGCTCCGGTCCTCAGGCGCTCAGCGGCACGCCATCGGCGTCGACGCCCCATGGCGGCTCGCCCGGCCGAGCCGCCAGGATGAGGATCCCCTCGATAATGCTCCAGATGGCGATCGGGATAACGAGGATCCCGCAGCTGAATAACGTGCCCAGGAGCTGGATGAGAGCCTTGCTCGTGTAGCCGAGGTAGAAGTTGTGGATCCCGAAGGATCCGAGGAACAGCGCCAGGATGCCGGCGGCCACCTTCGACTTGCCCGGGTAGGTCGGCGGACCGTAACCGGGGTAGGGCCCGTATCCGGGTGGTGCGCCGTATCCGGGACCGTAGCCCGGCGGTGGACCGTAGCCGCCCTGCTGGCCGTATCCCGGCTGTGCGTCGAAACCGGGCTGCCCGGCGTAGGGCGGGTACTCACCACCCGGGTACTCCCCCTCGGTGGGGCCCGGAGGAAGCGCCGGCACATCCGGCTGAGAGCCCATGGGATCGTAGGGATTGGTTGGATAACTCATGTATTCACTGCGCGCCTTGAGAAGTCCGGGAACGGCTGCGAGTGTAGCGGACACGATCCCGCCGGGACGGGCTGTACGTCGTGGACCCGCCACAGAACCGGAACCGAGACGGCGAGCGGGTCTGAGATCGATTTGCGCAGACGGCCGGAGTCTGGGTTAGACTTCCGCACGCACCTGGGGCGCACGTCCACTGGTGCCACGCGGGTGTAGTTCAATGGTAGAACTTCAGCTTCCCAAGCTGACAGCGCGGGTTCGATTCCCGTCACCCGCTCCATCTGCACGTCACTCTGGACACAAAGACTCCTGGCCTGACCGGGAGGTGTCCGGGGTGGCGTTCTTGCTGTTCCAGGACGGTCGTGGTGGAGATGACATCAGTGCGGGCTCCTCGGGACGAGGGATTGATGAAGCGCCACTCGTCGTCACGACGGGCCCCGCCCCCAATCCCAGCGATACGCCACCCCTGTCCAACCGCCCCAGACACCCTCACCCACCGACTTCGCCGCCCCCTGGACGGCTGATCGGCCCATCCCTATACTTTTTGTGTGCCAGATCACGAATATTCCGTATGCGTGGAGTGGACAGGCAACCTGGGTAGGGGCACGTCCGGATACCGCGCCTACTCGCGCGACCATGACGTCCGGGGGATCACCGCCGACCTGCCGGTGATCCCCGGATCAGCAGATCCTGCGTTCCGAGGGGACGCCGACAGGTGGAACCCGGAACAGCTCCTGCTCGCCTCGCTCTCGCAGTGCCACATGCTGTGGTACCTCCACCTCGCAGCAGACGCGGGCGTCACCGTCACCGCGTACTCAGACACCCCTACCGGCATCATGGTCGAACGCCCAGGCGGAGCTGGGGAGTTCACTTCAGCAACCCTTCACCCCGCAGTGACCATTGCTCCCGGCAGTGATCCTGAGCGTGCAGCCGCACTGCACGACCGAGCCGCCGAGTACTGCTTCATTGCCCGATCAGTGCGCTTCCCAGTCCATCACGAAGCCGTCATCACGACTGAGCGATAGGAGAAGAGGGCGGGAACGTTGGGTCCTGTTGCGATTGTCCGGATAGAGGCCAGTTCTCACCAGTCGTTGACGTCACAGTGAGATCCGGCGAGATCTCTTGCTCCTGCGCTCTGTGCCTGCCCTGTCGGGGCGGTTCCGACATCGTCAGCCGGCGCCGCCCCGCGACATCAGGACAGGATGGCCTGCAGGTTCACCTGTGCGCTGTTCAGGATGCCGGCGGGATCTCCCCCAGCCAGGCCCGGCAGCTCGTTGTCGAAGGTGGCGACGATGTCGGAGACACCGGAGGCGGACGGCACGGCCTGGGAGTACTCGACGCCGGCCAGGAAGGCCGCCTGGTCGGCGTGCTTGCCCTTCCAGGTCTCTCCAGCGGACTTGCTGGCGGGCACGGTGCCCGCCGCAGTGGCCAGGGTCACCTGCCGCTCGGCGGCGGTGAGGTACTCGACGAGCTTGATGGCATCGGCCTTGTGCTTGGAGGCTTCGACCACGCCGTAGAAGGTGGGGAACTGCAGGGTCCCCTTGCCGCCGCTGCCGGCCGGCAGCTCGACGACCTTGTAGGAGATGCTCGAGTAGGCATCCGCCAGGGTCTTCACCAGGGCCTCGGACTCCACCGCCATGGCGGCCTGCGCCTGGCCGAAGGCGTCCGCGGCCGACCCAGCGGGCAGGTCCGCGCCCCAGCCGGCCGAGCCGGAGGACAGAAGATTCTTGACCTCAGTCAGCCCCGCGATCGATCCCTCGGAGGAGGCCGTTGCCTGGGTGCCGTCAGCACTGGTCAGTCCCCCACCTCCCTGAACCATGAAGGCTCCGACGCGCGAGTAGGAGGCATCCAGGGTCAGGCCAACGACCCCACCAGAGGTGAGCTTGGCGGCCACCTGACCGAGCTGCTCCCAGGTGGTCGGGTAGTCCGACTCGCTCAAGCCTGCCGCCTGCCACAGCGAGGTGTTGATGAACAGGGCGAGCGTGGAGACGTCCTTGGGCGCGGCGTTGATCGTCCCCTTCCTGGTGGCGCTGGTCAGCAGTGCGGGATGCGCGTCCTTCACAGCGGGCGAGTTCTTGTCCCAGGCGTGCAGGGAACCGGCATAGCTGGACAGCTGCGCCGGGTCGAGGACGACGACGTCGACGGTCGGTTCGGCGGTGATCCCGCGGGCCAGCTCCTGGGAGACGTCGGAAACGGCCTTGACGTCCACCTCCACCTTGGTCTCCTTGGTGAAGGCCTCCACCGCCTTGGACAGCTCCTCGGCGGCGGCCTCACCCGCGTCGGAGACGATGAGCGCCATCTTGCCCTCCTCAGTGGCCTCGTCCTGAGACTTGGACGAGCAGGCGGCGAGCGTGGCAGAGACGGCCAGTCCCAGGGCGGTCAGGCCGAGTGCCCGGCGGGTCAGCATCATGTGTTCTCCTTGAGGGAATCCCGGGTCGCCCGGGAGCAGGGTAGGTCCCGGCCACCGGCTGCACGCGGGCGCGCAGTGGTTGATGCCGGGCGGGGACGGCGGGCGGGCCGGCGGGCCCGATGTCGCCAGGACGAAGCGTAGGCCATGTTGGCGACCGCCCAGGTCCTGATCCCGCCCGGTCAGGAACGTCGTTGACTCTCCCTCGGGACCCAACTCACAGAAGATCGCGCAGAGCCAGCACGACGACGCCGGTGGCCGCGGCATCCACCAGGAACCAGCTGGCCAACCACACTCCGGCAGGAACCCGGGTCAGCTGGGCCAGCGTGCGGTGGTCCTGCTGCGGATCGCGAGAGGCCGCGACATCACGCAGGGAGTCCCAGGCTCCGACGATGAGGGCCAGCCCGACACCGGCCACGACGCCGTCGCGCCACGGCCCGCCCCACCACCACAGCGCCCCGGTGAGAACCGCGACCAGCAGGACGAGGAGCACCGTGCGCACCGAGCGGGACATGACCAGCAGGACCACCAGGAGGACCAGCCCGAGCAGGAGGACTGCGCTCGCCCAGCCGTTCAGTGCCAGAAGCACGACGACGGCGCCCAGGACCGCGGGTGCCGGGTAGCCGGCCCAGGAGGTGGCCACGCGGCCGGGTCCGGTGGACTTGCCGGCGGTCACGGCGTGTCCGGACAGGTCCCGGCTGACGACGAAGCCGAGGAATCGCCGGCCCACCATGAGCCCGACGGCGGCGTGCCCGGCCTCGTGGACGATCGTCACCAGAGTTCGTCCCCAGCGTCGGGCCGGGGCCCAGGCCAGGACGATGACGAGGATGGCCAGCGCCGGCCACAGCACGCCGGGATCCAGGCCGACGACGCTCGAGGCGCGCGCCAGCAGGTCGTTCCAGGTATCAGTCCAGCTCGGATTCACGGGTGGAAGTCTGCCAGGCGCACCTGTGTGCCCGGCACTCCACGGCGCACGCTGTCAGCCAACCGCGCTGTGACGAACCGAACCGGGATGGCCGACGGCATCCGCTGGATCGGCACCGTGGGGGTGAGGAATGGCCGGAACCGCGTGGGCGGGCTGATGGGCTCCCACCGCCCGCAGCACGAAGGCGTCGAGGGAGTCCAGGTAGGCCCGGCGCCGCTCCGGGTCCGTGGGGGTCGGACGCCCACCCATGACGGTGGCGTGGATGAGGGGGATGACCTGCTCGGGCTCCTGGGCGGGGATGAGCCCCTGGTCCATGGCGTCGGTGAGGATCGAGGAGAGCATCTGGGCCACGAGCGCGCCATGGGCCCGCAGACGGCCGGCGGTACCACGCGAGACGGAGTCGGCCAGCGGTCCCGACGTCGGGAAGTGGAAGTGTCGTGCGATGAGGGCCTGCTGACGCACGTAGACACGCAGACGGTCGATCGGGTCCTGGATCCCGGCCAGCGCCCGGGAAAGCTCCTCGGCGTAGCGACCTGCCTCGTGCTCCATGAAGGCCAGGAGGAGGTCCTCCTTGTCCGCGAAGTGGTTGTAGACGGCCGTCCGGCCCACGCCCGCGTGGTTGGCGACATCGGACAGCGTGATCTTGTCGAAGCTGCGCCGGCTCATGAGCTCGGAGAGCGCGCGGAACAGGGCCGTACGCGTGCGCTCTCGATGCTCGGCCAATGAGGAACCCAGGATCTTCGGCATGAGGCAACCCTAACTCAGGAGATGACGTGGCTGGTAGAAGTGTCAGGAAACCGAGGGAGCAGCGGTTCCGGCGGTGTCGGAGCACGCACCACTCGACCGCGTCGGCGCCCCATCAGCGTCCCAGCGCCGTCACCAGCGCATCGATGATGGGCAGGTCCGCCTCCAGCCACGGCAGCCGGCGCAGCCGGTCGGGCGGGTCCAGGCTCACCCACTCCAGGCTCAGGTGGTCGGCACCGACCCGCCCCTGGTCCCCGAGCAGAGCGGGCTCTGCCAGCCAGACACGCATCCTGAAACCGTGCATGGCCGGCCAGGCCGGGGCGTCGTCGCCAGGACCGCCCTCCAGTGGCACGGGAACCGCCAGGCCCCGGGGCGGGATGAGCTCGGGTCCCAGACGCGCGCTCATACCGATCTCTTCATCCAGCTCGCGAGCCAGGGCCTGCTCGGGCCGTTCTGCCGGCTCGACCTTGCCCCCGGGCAGCTCGAACTGCCCCGCGTGCTCGGGCGGGTAGGAACGGGCTGCGCACAGCAGCGTCGTCGGGCGCTCCAGCCGGTCCAGGACAGCGGCCGCCACGACGAGCCGGGAGGCACTCACCGCATCGGAGCCGCTCACCAGGGCTTGCCCCCGCCACCACCGTCCTTGGGCTTCGTAGTCGGCCCCGAGCTGGAGTTGTTGCGGTCCCGCAGGCGTTGGGCCCGGTCATCGGCAGGGGTCGGTGAGCTGGAGGGGGTCTCACCCGGAGAGCTCGAGGCCGACGATGACGGGTCCGAGCTGGGAGTGGAGCTCGGGTCCGAGCTGGGCGTGGCGCTCGAATCAGAGCTGGGGGTGGCGCTCGGCTGGCTGGAGGAGCTGGCCGAGGGGTCCGAGCTGGGCGTGGCACTGGGGTCGGAGCTGGGCGTTGCCGACGGATTCGGGCTCTGCGAGGGGTTCTGCTCAGGCGGGGGCGGCACCTCACAGGTGTCGGCGGCCTTCTTGGCCTCCTCAGCATGCTCGCCCGCCGAGGCGGAGTCGCCACTCTCCTGGGCCTTGGCGGCCAGCGACAGGTGCGCGACGTACAGGTTGACGCGAACCATGCACTCCGGGGAGCGGGCATCCTTCACCTTGGTCTGGGGATCGGCCTTGGCCTTCGGAGCCTTGGCGAGCGCCTGGTTGAGGCTGGTGACCGCGGCGGTCGGATCATCCGCGGCGAGCTGCCCGGTCCCCAGATTGAAGTAGACGCGCCACTGCTCCAACCAGGGGTTGATCCTGGCCACTGTGCGGTAGCGGGACAGCGCAGTGTCGTAGTGGCCGGCGGCTGCCGCACGGTTGCCGGCCAGGGAGATGAGGAAGATCGAGCCGAGCCACAGGGAGATGATGGTGGCCAGCACTGCCGGCACTCCACCGATCTTGAGGAGCCGGCGGCGTCGGCGCAGACGGGCCTCACGCCGTCGGGGATCCTCGGGGGCGGAGGGGTCCGGGGATGCGTCCGAGCCCGGTTCGTGCAGGTAATCGAAGGTGTCGCCTTCGGCGCCGGCACCCTCCGGGGGGAGCCCCGCTCCGGGAGTGTTTCCTGTCGTCATCATCTTCCCCTTCCCGTGAGAAGACGCAGGCGGCGGTCGGCTCGCATCAGGTCGATGATCTCCCACAGCAGCAGGCCGAAGGCGATGATTCCCAGAGGCCAGGTCAGGTAGACCCGGGCGTTGGTCTTGGCCCGTCCGTCGGAGGTGACGGCCTCAATGTTCAGGTTGGTGAACTTGCTCGTCGGGTCGTCGCCAGAGCCACCAGTACGGTGGTAGTAGGGCAACCCCATGTCGGTGGCCACGCTCTGGAGCTCGTCGGCGTCGATCTTCGACACCCCGGGCTGCCCACCCTGGCCGTCGGCGATGTAGTCGGACTGGGTGTGCTCACCGGTGGAGGATGAGCCGTCGTAGCTGCGCATCTTCCCACCCTCGGTGGTTCCGTAGCCCAGCACCGCGCCCCCGTCGACAAGACCGGCCAGTGACTTCCAGGAGATGCCGGCGCTGTCGGCCGCTTGAGCGCCACGACCGTCGTCGGTGGCCTCCCCGTCGGAGAAGATGTAGACGAGACGGATGTCCTTGGACTCGGAATTACGGGCCTGCACCAGGGACTGGCCCAGCATCGGCAGGGCCACCTCCAGCGAGGAGCCGGTGGCGTGGGCCGAGACCTCCTGCTTGAGTGAGCCGATCCAGGCGTCGACGGCGTTGGTGTCACGGGTCAGAGGCAGCTCGGTGGCAGCGGTGTTGTCCAAGGCGATGATGGAGAACCGCGAATCCGGGAAGGCCTCCCGGATGGCGCGCATATCGGAGCGCACGCCGTCAAGCCTGGTGGAGGCCGCCTGGTCGACGCCGTCGGGCCCCTTGCCCTGGTAGTCCTCCGCGGCCATGGACCCGGTGCGGTCCACCACCATGTAGATCTCCACGTTGGAGACACTGATGGCCTCGCTGCCGCGGATCGCCGGCCCCGCCATCGCCAGCGTCATGACGACGACGATGGCCAGGCGCCGCCACCAGGCTCGGCGGGCAATCGGCTCAGCCCCGTCCCGATTCAGACGGCGCCGGGAGACGACGAGCAGGACCACCAGGGCTGCGCTCACCAGGAACACGAGGATCCACCAGGTGACCGGGATGAACGCGAAGTCTCCGATGACAGGAACCGGTCTCATGCTCGCCTCCAGGTGGTTAGCCCCAGATAGCCCAGAAGGACAAGTGAGAGGGTGATGATGGGCATCTGGGGGACATCGGTGCGACGGGTCTGCTTTCGGCCTCCGAGGGCGCTGACCTCGGTCTTCTCCAGCTGCTTGACGATGTCGCCGCCGGTACCCGAGTCCTCGACGTCGTAGAAGCGGCCCTTCCCCTGCTTCTCGGTGAGAGTCTTGAGCTCCTCGCGCGACTCCTCGGGGGTCTGCTCGAGCTCGTACTGGTAGGACTGCTGATCGTCCGCACCGTAGATGGAGAACAGGCGGATCTTGCGCTCGGACAGGAGGTCGACGGCGTCGGGCAGGGAGTAGATCTGCTCCCTGTCGGGGTCGATGACCTGGTTGTCGGTGGCGAGGATGATCGAGCGGGAGCGTTCCAGCCCCTGGTTGTCGAATGCCTGGGCACAGGAGGCGAGCCCGTCACCTGCCAGGGAGGAGCCGTTGACGCTGGAGTTCACCGTGCCGCTGAAGGCCTCGGCGTACCGGAGCTGCTGCTTGTAGGTGGCGTTGTCCGGGTCGATGTCCAGGACATCACCCAGGTCCTCCATCTGCTGACGCAGCAGGTCGTAGTCGTCCGTCAGCGGGACGATGGTCTGGGCCGCGGAGTTCCAGGCGACGAGCCCCACACGCTCGCCGTCGAAGTCCTCCAGGATGTCGGAGAAGGTCGTCAGAACCGAGGAGTCGATCCTCACCATCGACGACGATACGTCCAGGCACAGGACGATATCCCGGTTGGCCAAGGCGTCAGAGCGCTCGGTGACGCGTACGGGGCGGCCGGCGATGGCTGAGGCGCCGAGCAGGCACGCAACCAGTAGAACCGCCAGGAGCGCGTGCAGCCGGCGCTGGGACCTGATACGGGCGTACACCGCCGGCAGCTGGAACAGGCTCGCGGAGTTGGCCAGCCGCCGCGGAAGCTCCGCGGACTGCTGCGTTCCCCAACGGCTCCAGGGCCGTCTCCGGGGCTTGCGGGCGCCGGAACCGGACATCCCCTGGGAGCGGCGATCGGTGACGAAGACCCAGATGATCGTCACTGCGGCAATGACGACAAGAATGGCGAACAGCCAGGGCATCACCATTGGGTGATCACCTCCCGTGCGTGAGTAAGGGCCTCTTGCGCGGCGGCCTGCGGCTCACGATCGAAGGAGGGCTGCTCCCACACGGCGAGCAGCTCTCCAATATGCCCCAGCGGGTTGGTGTCGAGAGGGCGGCCCGCCTGACGCACGCTGCGCCGACGCTCCTCCACCGAGCGTGGACCGGCGGTAGCGGCCATGTCGAGAATCTCCGAGACCGTGGCGGTGGTGATCTCCTCACCGCTGCGGGCCTCGGCGAAGCCCCGCAGCAGAGCCGCCAGCTCCAGGTGAAGGTCTCGCAGGTCCAGCTCGCCGCCGTCCCAGCGCTGGGCGATCTCGGTGAGACGCTCGCCCCACTGACGGCGCTCACCAGGTGCCATCGGGATGTCCCCGACCTCGAGGGAGGTGTCTCTGCGAGTTACCAGGAAGGTACGCAGCAACCAGGCGCTCACCAGGAGGATCCCGACGATCATCACGATGACCATCCATATCGGCATGAGAACCGGGGGCATGATCTGCACGGGTCACCGCCTCCCTCTGGCCACGGCGGCGCGCTCACGCTGAAGGAGCTCGGCGATGTCATCGATGAGGGTCTCCTCGGAGGAGACGACGCCGTACTCCACGTGCCGGGCGTCAAGCACCTGCTCGACGGTGGATCGCCACTGCTCGCGCACCAAGCCGGCCTGGGCCGCCAGGTGGGCGTCGGAGCGCAGGAAGGCCGGGATCTCAAAGGGCAGGTCGATGTCCCGACCGCGGCCGCCGTCCGGGCGCAGCGGGTCATCGTCCTCGATCTGCACAACGATCACCTCATGCTGGATCGACAGGCGTCTGAGCCAGATCGCGGCGTCGGGGCCGGGATGGGCGGTGTCGGTGATCAGGACGACGAGGCTGCGACGACGGTGCCAGGTGCTCACCCGCTCCATGAGACGCGGCAGGCTGGAGGCGGGAGCCCCGGGCGCCAGCTCGAAGACGCCGTCGGGGGCACCGTCGACGGGCGCATCGAGATCCTCGAAGGTGCGGGCAAGCAGAGTCAGCAGGGTCTCGACGTGCTTGGCCCCCGAACGCGCTGGACGCGAGATCGTCCGGCCGGCGTCCCCGGCCACGAGCGCCACCGAGTCTCCCCGCATCCGAGCCAGGTAGGCGAACACCTCGGCGACCCCGAGGGCCAGGTCGCGCTTGTCCTCCCCGGAGGGGGCCATCGCAGCCATGGTCCGGCCGGTGTCCACGGCCAGGACCAGCGACATCATGGACTCGCGCTGGTAGCGCTTGATGACCGGCTGCCCCAGTCGGGCGGAGGACTTCCAGTCGATGTCGGAGATATCGTCCCCGGGCCGGTAGAAGGACATGTCATCGAAGTCCTGGCCGCGGCCGACGAAGACCGACTTGTGGCGCCCGTCGAGCAGCCCTGTGGCCCGCCGCAGGGTCGGCAGGCTCAGGGCGGCGCGAAGACGCTCGATCCGCGCGCCGCGCCTCCCCTCGCCGGGACCGGGAGCGGATGCTCCGGCTGCCTCAGGTGCCTCCATACTCATCGTTCCGCTGGTCCCCACCGGGCTCAGGGCGTGGGGACGGCGGCGAAGATGGCGTCAATGATCGCCTCGGGGGCGACGCCGTCGGCCAGGGCGTCATAGGTGAGCACCAGCCGGTGACGCAGTACCCCGTGGCGCAGCAGGCGCACGTCGTCGGGGATGACGTAGGTGCGCCCCTCCTGGAGGGCGACGGCCTGAGCGACCTTCATCAGCGCGATACCGCCACGCGGGGAGGCACCCACACGCACCTGCCGGTCCAGGCCGGGAACCGGCCGGGGCCCTCCGCCACGGGAGGTGTTGATGAGGGCGACGATGTACTGCTTGATGACGGGGTCGACGTAGACCCGTTCGGCGGCCCGTTGGAGCCACTCGACGTCGTCGGTGGAGATGGGACGCCCGGTCACGGGCTGGTCGAAGCTGCCGTTCGAGATGCGGTCCAGGACATCGGCCTCCTCCGAGGGCCGCGGGTAGGTGAGCACCTCCTTCATGAGGAAGCGGTCCATCTGGGCCTCGGGCAGGACGTAGGTGCCCTCCTCCTCGATGGGGTTCTGGGTGGCCAGGACCATGAAGGGATGCGGCAGCGGGTAGACGACTCCGCCGATGGAGGTCTGGCGCTCCTGCATGGCCTCGAGCATGGCCGACTGGGTCTTGGCGCTGGACCGGTTGATCTCGTCGAGCAGGACGATGTTGGCGTGGACCGGCCCCAGCTGGGTGGTCATCTCACCGGTGGAGGAGTTGAGGATCTGGGTGCCCACGATGTCGTTGGGCATGAGGTCCGGCGTGCACTGGATGCGACGGAAGGAGCCGGAGACGGCGGAGGCCAGCGTCTGGGCGGCGGTGGTCTTGGCCAGGCCGGGCACGGACTCCAGCAGGATGTGGCCACTGGACATCAGCGAGGTGACCAGGGCCGTGCGCAGCTGCTCCTGACCGACGACTCGCTGGGAGAAGATGTCCGCGACGGACTTCAGCAGCACACCGGCGCGCTCGACGTCGGCGTCCCCGGCACCTCGGCGGCTGGAGGCGGCCCGGGCCTCACGACGCAGCGTCTCCCGGGAGGGCAGAGGGCCGGTACCGACCTTCTCCTCAGCCGGCGCCGCAGGCCCGGAGGGGTAGCCGGGAACCGTCACCCTCGATGACGCGGGCTGCGAGGGGGCGGCGGGAGCACTGGAGGTCTGCGGAGCGCCCGGAGGCGGGAACACAGGCGGCGGCTGGGTCATGCCCGGACCGCCCTGTCCCGCGGAGGAGCCGGTGGGCTGACCAGCCTGCTGCCGGGCAACCGGCTGACCGGCGGGCTGACCGATCGGCTGCCCAGTCGGCTGACCAGTCGGCTGACCACTGCCCCAGCCACCCGACTGACTGCCGGGTTGGGCGTGGTGCTCGGGCTGCATGCTCATGGTTCTCCTTGCTCGGTTCTGGCTTGATTCCTCATGCCGTGCGCTCATGCCTGGATAGGCAACGCATTGGCAGGCTATACGAGCCGACGCCCGCAGGGGCCGCCCGAGGAGGGGAAGTCCTCCCCACAGGTCCGAGACAGCCCCACCTTTCACTGTGATGACGTCACTTCGAGGGAAATGTGAGACGAATCGTGGCCGGGCCGAGGGCGCCGTCCTCAGAGCTGACCGAGGTTCACCCGGCTTCCGGCCAGGGTCAGCCGGAGCCCGTCATTGGTGACGATCGCACTGGTCGGATGCAGCCCTTGAGGCAGGGATCCGGAAGGAAGCGTGATCTCAGGGGAGTCCAGCCCGACGTAGCTGAGCATACTGTTCTCCCCCGCACCGACGTCGACCCCGGCCTCTTCTCCCCCCATCCGGGTGGAGGTGACGGTCAGGACCAGGTTGCCATCGGCTCTCACCGACGGCACGATCTCGGCCTCACCGCTCATGCCGAGCAGAGCGGCCGAGGCCTGGATGGCCCCCGGGTCCTGGGCGCTCGTCCCAGTCCGCTTGGCCTGCAGCGTCATGCCCTGAATCTTCGGGTGCTCCCGAGCGGCGAGCGCGGTCACCTGCCGCCAGCTGATCGTTCCGGACGCCGTCACCGTATCGGTCGGGTAGGGCGAACGCAGACTGATGTGGCTGAGGTCGACGTCGACGTCGCTGAGCGTGACCGTGCCCCCACCCTCACCCTTGGGGGTGATCTCCAGGCTCTTGGAGTCCACCGCCAGACTGTCCAGCGAGCCACCGAGGAGCTGGCGCAGGACGATCCCCTTGGTGGTGATCCTCGCGTCCTCACTGAGGCCCGGCAGGGCGGATCGCACCGCGGCATCGACCTGCCCGCGCACGAGGTACTCCGCCCCAACGGCGCCCGCGGTCAGGACGACGACGAGCACCAGCAGCACCACCAGCCAGCGCCGCCCACGACGCCGCACAGGGCGACGCCGATCAGGGAGCAATGAATCGCGCTCCTCGGAGTCCTCGGCCACGATCTCCTCGAGCAACACCTCCTGCGACTCGCTCGCCTCGGTCGCGTCGCTCGGGCTCTCGAGCACGTCGTTGTCATCCCGCTCGTCTGTCATCCCTCGCACCTCGTCAATGCCTCGATGCCGCAGGCGAGCTCTGGGCCACTGGAGCAGTGCTCACCGAGCGCGCGGGCTCCTGGCCGGCGTCCGCCTGATTGGCGGCCCGCTCCTCATCAAGCATGTAGAGGTCCTCGGCCGTGACCATGAGGGTGGACACGGCGTGCTCCACCAGGGCGGTGCGCCGGTTGGAGGCGGCCCCGGCCACGCGTCCACCGCGCAGCCCGCGCACACCCACCCGATCGAGCTTCTCGCAGACGTTGTCGAGCTTGCGGTTGAACTTGGTCAAGGGCCACCCCAGACGCGCTGCGGCCGCCGCGGACGAGGGGATCTCAGCGGCTCCGGTCCCGGCCCGCTTGAGCACCGGCTCGGACAGCGCCAGGACGAGCAGCAGCTGGGAACGGGTCATCGGGGTCACCCCGATGGTGGTCTGCCCCGAGGACTGACGCACGCCGTCGATCCCGGAGAAGTGATCCTCCCCGGAGGTGACGAGGTTGATCTCGTAGGTGGTGGGCCCTGCGGAGAAGGTGAGGATGACCCGGGGGAAGACCAGGGGGATCCTGGCACCGGGGGCCAGGCGCGACTGGACCAGTCCCTCGCCGTCGGTCAGCGTGGCCGACAGCCGACTTCCCTCGTTGGCGATCCACCAGAGCTTCTCCGAGAAGGCGAAGACCAGGAAGCGACGGTGAAGGTAGGGGTTGTCATCGATGTCCAGGTCGCCGCCCCGGCCGATGACGAAGGTGTCGGCGGGGGCGATCCGATGGATCTCTCCGGAGAAGTCCAGGACGAGCTCGTCGGGCTGCTCCGGATTGACCTCTGGCATCTCGGTCCAGGTCAGGTCACTCATGAAATCTCCTTCCACAGCGCCAGTGCCGCTCCGAGGCGGCCGGGTTGCTACCGCACCACATGAATATCACGTCGTTAGGAACATTGAGGGTGTCTGAGACGAGACCTGTCACCAACCCGCATCATCACCTGTGAAATCAACGGCGACGCACTGCCGAGCAGAACGTGCCCTCAGTCACTTCGCGGCCTCAGCCATGCCGGCGGGTCGATCCGAAGCGTCACGCCGTCACCGATATCCATCAGGTCCCCCATGAAGACCGGTGTCGGCATACCAGACCCCAGCAGGACGGGCGTCGCACCGGGGCGCGCAAGCACCGTGCCATTGGACGAGCCGAGGTCCTGAGCCAGGATGCTCCACCCCGAGGTCGTGAGTATGAGGTGAGAGCGCGAGACCATGTGCTGCGGACTGGGCACCGTCACCAGGGCCACGATATGCGGGTCGCCTCCACGCTGAACCTGGGGGGCGCGTCCGACGACGACGTCACCGGCGACCTCGATCGCGGCGCCGGTGGACAGGGTCAGTGTGGCCAGCGCCGGCCGGCGCACGTAGGAGAACATCCCCGTCAAGGGCTGGGAGCAGGTCAGGCAGTCCCGAATCTCAGGCGGGTTGGCATGCCCCTGAGGACAGATCGAGGCCCGCACCGGTGGTGCCGCGATGAGAGCGGCCTCGGAGGCCGAGACGACCTCGGTGTTGGGCAGCGCCTCCAGAGGCTGAGGGGCCCGGACCGGCTGAGGCTGCTTGCTCTTGGAGTTGTCCGGCGCGGTGGGGGTGTCGGCGGTCGGCTGGCCCGCCGAGCTCGCCGTCGGCGCCGAAGGGGCCCTGTGAGCACCGCGACGCCGACGCCCCGATCCGGGTTCCGGCTCGGGATAGTCCGGGAACGTACTGACGTCACCGGTCTCGGAACCACCGGTTCCGGAGCCGTTCCGGCTCCCGTCCGCGGACCCGGCGGAGTCATCGGGGTCCTCCCAGACACCCGTCTCCAGCATCTCCGGAGCCGATTCAGCGATGCTCGACGCAGCAGGCTCCGCCGCGGGGTCCTCCCCGGTCGCTCCGGCGGGCGTCCCTGCGCCGCGGCCGTCGGCGACGTCTGCAACCCCCATCGCTTCCGACACGCCCGCAGTGGCTGCGACAGTCCCGACGGCTGCGACGTCCGGGACGTCAGCGCCGGACGGGACATCATCGGCCTCCGATCCGAGGACGCCTTCGGCCTCCAGGGCCGTCGGCGCCATGTCCTGCGGGAGCTCCGTCACCAGAGCGACCGGCTTGAGCAACGTGGTCTCATCACCGGGCTCCGCGGGCTGCGTCGCCTCTTCCGCTGCCGGCGTAGCCGTCGCCGTCGGCCCCACCCGGGGGAGGTACGTCCCTCCCAGGGCATCCAGGACGCGCAGCCCCGTCTCGATGGAGACGGTGCGGGAGGCAGCCCCGGCAGCCGGACTGATCACGGCAACACCATCGGCGCCGTCAACCCTCACAGAGCCGTCTGAAAGCCGCGTCAGCCCCTCGGGCAACGGGACGCGCTCGCCAGGCAGGGACAATGCGGTCACAGCACCTCCTGGGTAGAAGCATCGCCGGGAACGACTGCGGGAGCGAGGGCCGGGGTCTCGGCGGAGTCCACGACGACGGCCGTGGTGTTGTCATGACCGCCCCCCTCCAGGGAGGCGGCGACCAGAAGCTCGGCCGTGCGCTGCGCCGTGTAGCCGGCGGCCAGCACAGTGGCGATGGCCTCGTCGTCGAGCTCGTCGCTCAGGCCGTCGGAACAGATCAGCAGGCGGTCTCCGGCGGCGACAGGAACACTGTAGAGGTCGGGGACGGCGGAGTCGGCGATCCCCCCTCCCAGCGCGCGGGTGACGACATTGCGGCGAGGGTCGCGCCGCGCCTGCTCGGGAGTGAGCTCACCGGTCTCGATGAGGATCTGGACCCGGGAGTGGTCGCGGGTGACCTGGGACAGCATGTCATCGCGCAGCAGGTAGACCCGAGCGTCCCCGATGTTGAAGATGATCCAGGTCGGCCGCGCAATCCCCTGCTCATCCTCCATCCAGGCCAGAACGACACCGGCGATCGTCGCACCGGGCAGGTAGGCGGCGTGGGACGGGATGGCGACAATCGCCTCCTGAGCGGCCATCACCGAGCGAACGACCGTCTCCACGTCGGTGACGGTCGTGCCGGCCAGTGAGTAGAGGGAGTCGAGAGCGACCTGCGTGGCCATGCGGCCGGCGGCGTGCCCACCCATCCCATCGACGACGACGAAGGCCGGGGCGATGGCGAGGTAGCCATCCTCGTTGACAGTGCGCAGGCGCCCCACGTCAGTGGCCGCACCGACGACGACGCCGGAGGCCCCGGCGCCGTCGGCCCCACGAATCACGAGGGCCTCGGTGTCAGCACGAACGTGCTCGGTCATCGTCTCCCTTTCCCCTGCGTTGCTTGCACTCCCCTAGTAAACCCCAGCACCCGGCCCAGAACCACCGCACCACGGCAGAGATTCCATCATGTGGGAGCCTGGACCGGGCCGAGGGCGAACAATGCCGCCCCCAAGCGTCGCTCGGGCGGGATCTTCCCCGCCTGACTCAGGTCGTCACAGGCCATCGTGAGCCGCTGCGGGGTGCAGGCGGCCGTGACCGGTCAGGCAGTCAGTATCACGAGGCACTCAGGTAGTCTTTCGGCGTGGCCGGTTGACCGGCCCATGCGCCACCAGCGCAGTACCGCGTTCCCTGACTCGGTATCGCAGGTGGTTCCGACACCCAATCCACGACGGACCCGGATGTCGGTCAACCTGGACCGACGCAGTTTTCCCGACCCCGAAGGACCCAGCATGTCTCAGGCCAAGGACGAGCTTGTCGCGCGAGCGCAAGATCCCAACGCAGAGCTGGAGACCCTCCACCAGCTGGCACAGAACTACCCCGGTCTGCGCCCTTACATCGCCGCCAACCCGCGGACCTACCCCGCCCTCCTGGAGTGGCTGGGCACCCTGGGCGACCCTGCGGTCGACGCCGCCCTGGCCTCTCGCAGCGGACATCCCCAGTCGGATCAGGCTCCACAGGCGTCTCCACCCCTGGCGGTCGTCTCACCCCCCGGGTCCCAGCCGGGATCGCCGTCGGCCATGCCCTCCGAGGCCCCGACCCAGGTGACCCTGCCCCGTTCACTCCAGCCCGGCAGCGCCGCCTCTGGTGTCTCAGGGGCCTCCGGGGCCTCAGCGACCAGCTCGAGGAGTGCCGCGAGCGCATCCAGCGCCTTCAGCGCGGCCGGTGCCAACACCCAGGTCGACAGCTTCCGGGCCACGGGCGATCCAGCCGTCTCCAACCCCACCTTCGACCCCAGCCAGGCAGTCCCGTCACAGTCACCGGCCAGACCGGCCCAGCCGGCCCTGCAGCAGACTTTCCAGCAGTCCGCGAACCTCTCCCAGCCGCAGAGCGCGGTGATTCCCGCCGCCGTACAGGCCTCCGCCACGACCGACGGCAACGGCGGTGTCTTCGGCGTCGGCACCGAGGACGACGACTCCTCGGCCCCCTCCTCCTTCCTGACCTCCAACCGCATCCTGCTGATTCTGGCCCTCTTGGTGGCCACCATCCTGGTCTTCCTGGCGACCTGGTACTTCTCCGGCAGCGACAACCACAAATCAGCGAACGAATCGGACACCCAGCCCACGACCCAGAGCAATCAGGCGGCCGGCGCAGCCCCGAATAACGCCTCCGCCTCTCCTACGGCGTCAGCCACGCCGAGCGCCTCGGCGACACCCACACTCAAAGCGCCCGCACCCAACGGAGCCCAGGAGCTGTCCGCCTTCGACGCCCCCAGCGGCAACATCACCTGCACCCTCGGGAAGGATGGCGCCACCTGCGTCATCAACAAGCACGCAGAGAGCTCCTGCCGTGACAAGCCTCTGATCGTCAAGATCGGCGCCAATGGCGGCCAGTCCACCGAGTGCGGCTCGACCTTCTCCGCCAACGGAGTCAGTCTCGGATACGGCTCCTCCGCCAAGAACTCCGAGTTCGCCTGCACCTCGACCGAAGCCGGCATGCAGTGCTGGAGCCAGGTCAGTGGCAGGGGCTTCACTCTCAGTCGCGAAAGGGTCGAGTCCACCACCCACGGCCAGTAAACGTTCCCGCCTCGGCCGGTTCTGCACCGGCCGAGGCGCCGCGCCGTCTTCCTTCAGTTCCCCCAGCAGCACGCAGCTCCTCCCATGGCTACCTCATACAACGCGATTCTCACTCGCCCCGGTGCCCGCGCCTTCACGAGCGCGGGGCTGATCGCCCGGTTCCCCATGTCGATGGTGGGGATCTCCACGATTCTCGCCGTCGAGGAGCTCTACGGCTCTTACACGGCTGCGGGCCTGGTCAGCGCCGCGAGCTTCGTGGCGCTGGCCATCGGGGCGCCGATCCTGGCTCGGTGCGTCGATCGCTACGGTCAGTCCCGGGTCATGCTGCCGGCAGTCCTCATCTCGGCGACCAGTCTGGCCGGATTGATCGCCGCCGCATCCGCGCACGCGCACCTGGGGATCCTGGCCGTGCTGGCCGCCGCCGCAGGAGGGCTGGCCGGCTCCATGGGCTCCTTGGTGCGGGCGCGCTGGACCGCGGTGCTCACTCGCCCCGAGGACATCCACACGGCCTTCTCCCTGGAGGCCGCCCTGGACGAGGTGGCCTTCATTCTGGGGCCGGTACTGGCCACCGCCGTGTGCACAACGCCGTTGCTCCCGGTGACCTCGGGATGGGTGACCTGCCTGATCATGCACGCGGCAGGCGGACTGTGGTTCCTCAGCCAGCGCGCCACCGAGCCCGTTCCACACCCTCGTCGGCACGCAGCCGAGAAGGATGAGGGGACCGGGGAGGCCGGCCGGGACTCGACGCATGGCTTCGAGGGGCAGCGCCCGGTTCTGCGCCACGGGGCAGTCATGGCCACCGTCGTCGTCTTCCTGCTCTCGGGAGCCATGTTCGGGGCCAACGACGTCGCCGCGGTCGCCTTCGCCACCGAGGCCGGGCACAAGTCGGCCTCCGGTCTCGTCCTGGCGGTCTGGGGTGTGGGCTCCTTCATCGCAGCCCTCCTCTACGGCGCACGCACCTGGGGGTGGCCGCTGTGGAAGCAGTTCATGACCGGTACGGCGGCGCTGGCCATCGGCACCTCGACCTTCGTCCTGGCCCCGAATCTCGTGGTGCTGTCGGTCCTGGCCCTCTTGACGGGACTTGCTATCGCCCCGACCCTGACCAGCGGTAACAACATCATCCAGGTGACGGTCGCCCCCTCCCAGCTCACCGAGGGACTGGCCTGGGTGAGTACCGCGCTCAACGTCGGGGTCTCGATCGGGTCCCTGCTGGCAGGGCAGGCCGCGGACGCCGGCGGTTCGCACGCCGGATACCTCGCGGTCGCCGGCTTCGGCTGGGCCGCCGTCCTCGCCGGCGTCGTGGGTCTGCCCGCACTCAAACGAGCACGGACCACTCGGTCGCTGGCCGCCGACTGATGATCAGGCCCGTCAGCATCGATTCCCAGCATCCTCTGTGACTCTTCTACACTCAGCACGATGTCGATCGCAGGGAATCCACAAAACGACCCCCGTTCAGCCCCTCCGGGCGCCGGCTGCGCAGAATGCCCGGACCGTGCGGGCACCACGGGCGGTGCACCCGCCGCCCGGTTCCCACGACTGGTCGCGATCGCGCGCACGCCGGTCCTCGCCGTCATCGGGTGGCTGACGCTGCTGGTGCCCGCCTACTGGTCCCTGGTCGACGACAACGGCCAGTGGATCTTCAAGCTGGACTCCTTCGTCTACTACGAGGCCGTGCGGCAGTGGCTCGAGGGCGGGGACCTCTACGGCTGGTACGCCCTGCCGTCCAAGCACCTGTGGCCCTTCACCTACACGCCGCTGGCGGCCTGGGTGATAGCGCCCCTGACCTGGATGTCGTACCAGTCGGCCACCGTCCTGCTGATCGTGGCCACCCCCTTGTGCGCCGCCATCACGGCCTATGCGACCCTCCGGCGCCTGGGCGCCAGGGTCCGGACGGCGCACAACCTGGCACCGTGGCTTGCACTCATCGGGGTGATCGCCCTGGAGCCCTTCCCCAAGACCATGGAGTACGCGCAGGTCAACGCCATCCTCATGGCACTAGTCGCCGTCGACCTGCTCCTGGTTCCCGAGCGATCACGGTGGCGCGGGGTCCTCAGCGGCCTGGCCGCCGCGATCAAGCTGACACCGGCGGTGGCGATCCTGGTCCTCCTGGCGCGCCGGGAGTGGCGGGCGGCCGCCACAATGGCGG
>NZ_MSRR01000014.1 GCF_001956585.1 Actinomyces naeslundii
TTCTCAAACAACACACCCAGCCAGATATCGGTCAAGCCTCGCGACTTAACCTTGCCCTGGCGAGCAACTCCACCAATCTAGGAGATCCGCCGTCCGATGTCAACCTCGCGAACATTGTTCCCGATCACATCTTTCGGCATTCTCGCCAGAGTGAAGCAACCACTGAAGGGCCTGACGCGAAGCCCGGCCGTTCGGCAGCGGGCTGTACCTTAGGCAGGTTCGCCCCATGGGCGTCAAACCAGAACACCATGATCCGAGACACATCAACCTTTCGCTGCCGTTCCAGCATCTTCGCCGATCGCATGGGATCACCACCCCGACACCCCGCCGTTCATCAGTACCCGCCGAGCAACCTGCGCGCTACGATCGACAGGTCAGTTTACGTTTCAACTTTCTGGTGTCCGGAATCGGACCCCAGCGATCACTAAGGAGCACCTCCCGTGCCTGCCTCCACCCATGGCGCTATGCGCCTTCGTTCCGGATCCGACATCGTGACAAGCCCAGCGGCTCGTATCGTGCTGGCCACCATGCGGATCGTCGTCGGCTTCTTCTTCCTGTGGGCCTTCTTGGACAAGGCCTTCGGCCTCGGATTCTCCACACCTCGCCAGATGGCCTGGATCAACGGGGGCCAGCCCGCCCAGGGCTTCATCAAGGGCGTGGCGGCCAACAGCCCCTTCGGGAGCGTTTTCGAGCTGGTCGCCAACCCTGTCGGTGACTGGCTGTTCATGGCCGGAATGCTTGGGGTCGGCGTTGCCCTGACACTGGGTATCGGACTCAAGGTGAGTGCCATCGCGGCCTCAGCACTCATGGTCTCGATGTATCTGGCCCTGTGGCCCATCGGTACCGGAGGCACCGACAACGCCGCAACCAATCCCCTGGTCGATCTCCACTGGGTTCTGGCTCTGTCCACCATCCTGTTCGCGCTGACGCGGGCCGGCGACACCCTGGGGCTGGGCACATGGTGGTCACGCCTGGTCGGCGACTCCTGGCTGCGCTGATGTCACCGACGTCGTCAGACTGACGAGCGAGCTCGGGCCAAGTATCGAGTACGGAAAGGGGCGTGCAGCACCTACTAGTGCTGCACGCCCCTTTCCACGTCACTCGAAGCGTACCGGTCCCTATTCCGCTTCAGCGAACTTGCGCACCGCCTTAGCCACGGCATCGGCAACCCGGGTGTCGAAGGCACCGGGGATGATGTACACGGGGCTGATCTCGTCATCGGCGATCACCGAGGCGATCCCCGTGGAGGCGGCCCGCAGCAGCTCGGTGGAGATGTCGGTGATACCGGTATCCAGCAGGCCCCGGAAAAGTCCGGGGAAGGCCAACACATTGTTGATCTGGTTGGGGAAGTCAGAACGCCCAGTCGCTACGACGGCGGCGTAGTCGGCGGCCCGGATCGGGTCGACCTCGGGGATCGGGTTGGCCATGGCGAAGACGATGGCGCCGTCGTTCATGACGGCCAGGTCCTCGGGCTCGAGCAGGTTGCCCGATGAGACACCGATGAAGACGTCGGCGCCCTTGAGGCCCTCCTTGAGGGATCCGGTCACCTGACGCGGATTGGTGTTCTCCGCGAGCCACTTGCGGTGCTCGTTCATGCCCTCGGTGTCCGCTGCGGACAGGGCCCCGGTACGCCCGTAGCCCACGATATCGGTGGCACCGTGGGCCATGAGCAGCTTGGCGATGGCGTTGCCAGCAGCACCGACGCCGGACAGGACGATGCGCACGTCCTCGATCCTCTTGCCCACGATCTTCAAGGCGTTGATGAGGGCGGCCAGGGTCACGATGGCAGTACCGTGCTGGTCGTCGTGGAAGACGGGGATGTCGAGCTCCTCGCGCAGGCGAGCCTCAATGTCGAAGCACTTGGGCGCGGCGATGTCCTCCAGGTTGATGCCCCCGTAGGCAGGGGCGATGGCCTTGACGATGGCGATGATCTCCTCTGGATCCTTGGTATCCAGGGCAACAGGCCAGGCATCGACGTTGCCGAACTGCTTGAACAGGACGGCCTTGCCCTCCATGACGGGCATGGCGGCGGACGGGCCGATGTCCCCCATCCCCAGGACCGCGGTTCCGTCGGTGACGACGGCGACGGTGTTCTTCTTGATGGTGAGCATCCGGGCGCGCTCGGGGTGGTCGTAGATGGCCTTGCAGACACGGGCCACTCCGGGAGTGTAGACGCGGGCCAGGTCACGACGGTTGTGGATCGGGTACTTGCCGGCCACCTCGATCTTGCCGCCGACGTGGGTCAGGAAGGTCGAGTCGCCGACATTGCGAACGACGACGCCGTCGATCTCCTCGAGCTTGGCGACGAGCTCGTTGCGGTGCTTGGAGTCGCGAGTGTCGGCAGTGAGGTTGACGGTGAGCTTGTCACCATCGGCGTCGGCCACGTCGACGCCTGTGACGATGGCGCCAGTCGCAGTGGCGGTGTCGACCAGACGGGCTACCGCCTTCTGGGAGGCCGGCACCTCGAGGTACAGAGCAACGGTGTAACTGGGACTGGGCTGAACCATGGGCACTCCTTGTGGGACAGGCGAGGGGCTTGAGATGAAGTGCTCTGAGCCTATCCCCCATCGACCGCCTCCTAGCCGAATGACGGTCCTAAGTCGACCGGATAGTGAGACGCCAATGCTCGCTCGCAGGCATTCCACCCGCTTGCTGGGAGGGGTCTCACACGAAGAGGCGTCCAACCGCCCGTCTCCTCCGGAGCTCCCGACGACGAAAACCCGGCCCATTCCCCCTCTGGCGGCAGCCAGGGGGAACGGGCCGGGCGAGATCAGCCTCCCTCAGCGCGAGGGGACCGGTGTGGCGGACAGTCGGCTCAGATGATCAGCTCAATCGTCAAGCCGGTCTCAGCTCTGGACGCGCTCCATGACCAGCTCACGCACGCGCTTGGCGTCCGCCTGGCCGCGAGTCGCCTTCATGACGGCACCGACGATGGCACCGGCCGCTTGCACCTTGCCACCACGGATCTTGTCGGCAACGTCCGGATTCGCCGCCAGAGCCTCATCCACGGCCGCCAGCAGGGCGGAGTCATCGGAGACGACCTCCAGGCCTCGAGCAGCAGCCACGGCCTCGGGATCACCCTCCCCGGCCAGAACCCCCTCAAGGACCTGGCGAGCCAACTTGTCAGTGAGACGCCCGGAGTCGACCAGTGCCTGCAGATCGGCGATCTGCTCGGGTGCGACCGGCAGGTCCTCCAAACCGATCTCCTGCTCCTTGGCGGTGCGGGAGAGCTCCCCCATCCACCACTTACGGGCGGCCTGGCCGGTGGTTCCCGCGGCGGCCGTGGCCTCAATGAGCTCCAGAGCCCCGGCGTTGACGACGTCGCGCATCTCGGTATCGCTCAGGCTCCACTCGACCTTGAGCCGACGGCGCTTGGCCGCCGGCATCTCCGGCAGGCCCTCGCGGATCTGCTCGACCCACTCCCGGCTGGGCGCCACCGGCACGAGGTCCGGCTCGGGGAAGTAACGGTAGTCATCGGCGTCGGACTTGACGCGACCGCCGCGGGTGGTGCCGTCGGCCTGACCGTGGCGGGTCTCCTGAAGCACTTCTCCCCCGGCGGCCAGGATGGCCGCCTGTCGCTGGATCTCGTAGCGGACGACCTGCTCGATTCCGCGGAAGGTGTTGACGTTCTTGGTCTCGGTGCGGGTACCCAGCGGCGCGTCCGGCGACTCGCGCAGGGAGACGTTGACATCGGCGCGCACATTGCCGCGCTCCATGCGCGCCTCGGAGACCCCCAGCGCCCGGAAGATGTCGCGCAGCGTGCGCACGTAGGCGGCCGCGACCTGAGGGGCCTTGGCACCCGCACCCTCGATGGGGCGAGTGACGATCTCCACCAGCGGCACACCGGCACGGTTGTAGTCCACCAGGGAGTGGCTGGCGCCCTCGATGCGGCCGTCGGCGCCTCCGATGTGGGTGTTCTTACCGGCGTCCTCCTCCATATGGGCCCGCTCGATCGGGATGGTGAAGAAGGATCCGTCCTCCAGCTCGATCTCCAGCGCCCCGTCGAAGGCGATGGGCTCATCGGACTGTGAGGTCTGGAAGTCCTTGGACAGGTCCGGGTAGAAGTAGTTCTTCCGGGCGAAGCGGCAGGACTCGGCGATCTCGCATCCCAGGGCCAGCCCGATGCGGATGGCGTACTCCACCCCGCGGGCGTTGACTACCGGCAGCGCCCCGGGCAGTCCCACCGACGTGGGGGTTACCATCGTATTGGGCTGGGCGCCGAAGACGTTGGGGGCGGCGTCGAACATCTTGGTCACGGTCCCCAGCTCGACGTGCACCTCCAGTCCCAGGACCGGGTCGTAGCGGCGAACGGCCTCGTCGAAGTCCATCAGCGTGTCACTCATCGTGTCTCCTCCAGCTCGGGCGCGCGAGACAGCAGCGGCGCTCCCCATGTCTCCTCCAGCGCTGCCTCCAGCACGGCTCCGGCACGGTAAAGCCGGTCGTCGGCTCGCTGCGGCGCCAGGATCTGGAAGCCCACCGGCAGCCCGTCGTCACTCAGGCCCGAGGGCAGGCTCATGCCGGGAACCCCGGCAAGGTTGGCCGGAATCGTGGTCACGTCCAGCTTGTACATCGCCAACGGGTCGTCCTTCTCCCCGAAGCGGTAGGCCGTGACCGGGGCCGTGGGCGAGACGAGGACGTCCGCCTTGTCCCAGGCGGCGTCGAAGTCGCGCTGCACCAGGGTGCGCACCTTCTGGGCCGAGCCGTAGTAGGCGTCGTAGTAGCCGGCCGACAGCACATGCGTGCCCAGGATGATGCGGCGCTTGACCTCGTCACCGAAGCCCGCCCCACGGGTGGCCGCCATGACGGTCTCGGCGGTGACTGGGCCCGACGTCGGCTCGACCCGCAATCCGTAGCGCATCCCGTCGTACCGGGCCAGGTTGGAGGAGGCCTCGGCCGGCATGATGAGGTAGTAGGCGTCCAGCGCGTACTCCAGGTGCGGCAGTGACACGGTCTCCACCTGCGCGCCTGCTGCCTCGAGCAGCTTCAGAGCGGCGTGGAAGGAGGCCACGACGCCGTCGTGGTAGCCCTCGCCGCCGTCGAGCTCGGAGATGACGCCGACCCGCAGACCGGTCAGGTCCCGCCCCTCCTGAGCGGCGCGCACGACTGCCGCCATGCCTCGCGGCGCGTCCGACAGCGAGGTCGAGTCCAGCGGGTCGTGAGAGGCGATGACGTCGTGGAGCAGTGCTGCATCCAGCACCGTACGGGCCATAGGGCCGGGCGTGTCGAGGGAGGAGGCCATGGCGATGACGCCGAAGCGCGAGACCGTGCCGTAGGTCGGCTTGACGCCGACCGTCCCGGTCACGGCCGCGGGCTGGCGGATCGAGCCCCCGGTGTCAGTGCCGACGGCCACCGGGGCCTCATAGGCACCGACGGCGGCCGCGGAGCCGCCCGAAGAGCCTCCGGGGATGCGCCCGAGGTCCCAGGGGTTGGCGGTGCGCCCGAAGGCGGAGTGCTCGGTGGAGCCGCCCATGGCGAACTCGTCGAGATTGGTCTTTCCCAGGATCGGGGCGTGGGCGGCGCGCAGGTTGCGCACGAGGGTGGCGTCGTAGGGCGGCACCCAGCCCTCAAGGATCCGAGAGGCGGCGGTGGTGACCTGACCACGGGTGACGATGAGGTCCTTGACGGCCACCGGCACGCCGGTCAGCTCGTTGGTCGTCCGGCCCTCCTTGCGGGCGGCGTCGGCGGCGTCGGCCTGGCTCAGGGCGCGCTCGGCGTCGACATCGAGGAAGGCCCCCACGGCGCCGTCGACGGCGGCGATACGGTCCAGGTGGGCCTGGGTGAGCTCGCGGGAGGAGACCTCCCGGGCAGCCAGGGCCGCCGCCTGATCGGCGGCACTACTCCTGATGAGGCCGGCCAGTCCGGTAGCGTGAGTACTGCTCATGAGGCGGAGTCCTCCCCCAGGATCTGTGGCACGAGGAACATGGAGTCCTCAGAGGCCGGCGCTCCGGCCAGAAGCTCATCGACGTCGAGCGTGGGAGCCGGGACGTCCTCGCGCAGTACGTTGGTCAGGGGCACGGGGTGGGACGTGGCCGGAAGGTCGGGCGAGACCACGCTGGTAACCCGGGCGAAGGAGGAGGCGACCGCATCCAGCTCTCCGGCCAGTCGCGTCACCTCCTCATCGCTCAGCGCAACCCGAGCCAGTGCCGCAACCCGTGCGACCTCATCAGTGGAGATAGCAGACATGGTGTGGAGTCTAGCCGGGCCCGGCCGAACTGCCGTCGCATCACGGCGACACAGGACCGACAACGGGGACAGGTCCCCATGGACGATCCGGGGGCGGAAGGTGAAGGATGGCCTTCGAGCCCCGGAATTCCAGCGGAAACGAAACTGAGACCGGATTCGTGCGATCTCACAGCGCGTCATCCTCGAAGATGATTGACATCCCCTCGTTTCACCGATGTCATGGTGAGCACCGGGTTGCTGACGGCCTACCAGGGCCAGTGCTGGCGCACTGGGCGGGTAGGACCGGGAGCAGCCCTTGGACCGGACCTTCAGGACGTTGGGCCTTCCGGAGGTCGGACGGACAACTGGATTTCGACCGCGCCCCGCCACAGCCAGGGGCAACCGGTCGAGGGACGAGGACGCATGAGCAGCAACACTTCCCCCACTGGTGCCCAGCACCAGGGAGAAGCCTCATCGAGCAAGAACCCGGTGCTCAGCACACCCTACGAAGAGCCCGCAGGTGTGCGCCGCCAATCTGTCTTCCATGCGGCTGCGAACAACACGGCACCGCATGAGCGCTCCACCAGCACCGACTCGGACGATATGAACGAGGACATGGGCAGCACCGAGGAGATCGAGGTGGTGGCCCCGTCCGCGGTCGCCGCTCCGGGAACGGACAACGAGCTGCAGTACCAGCCGGCCCCCGAGAGCAGCACCGGGACCGAAGGCCCTGCCACCACGGACGACGCCGATTCCGACTCGGCCGCCTTTACCGGTCCAGCGGCCCCGGCGGTATCCGCCTTCGCAGTACCTCCGCACTCGGACGAGGAGTCCTACCTGGACGAGCCCCGACGCCGTCGTCGCTGGCCGCTGGGTGTCGCAGCCGCTGCGCTCCTCCTGCTGGGCGTCGTCGGCGCGGGAGGCTATGCCTACGCCGCGCACTACGACGGACGAGCCGTTCCTGGGACGACAGTGGCCGGAACCGACGTCTCCGGCAAGAGCCGCGAGCAGGTGGTCGCCGCCATTGAGAACCGCGCCAAGAGCGCCAAGGTCGACATCTCCGGTGATGTCACCGCCAGCGCTTCCCTGGCCGACCTGGGAACCACCGTGGACGCCCAGGCCACCGCCGACGCCGTCATGGCGCGGGGAGACTCGCTCGGCGAGAAGCTCCAGGCCCTGGTCTCCAAGGGAGAGGTCCCGGTGGTCACCACCACCAACACCACCACCGTGAGCAGCTATGCCACCTCCCTCATCCCCGAGGACCGCGCCAAGGCGCGTAACGCCACCGTGGTGCTCAGTGAGGACGGCACGACGTTCTCAACCACGAGCGCTTCCAATGGCGCCTCGCTGGACGTGAACGCCCTGGAGCAGGCCGCGCAGAAGGCCGCCACATCCCTGGGCTCGTCGTCCGTCTCCCTGACAATGACGGATGCCGCACCGAAGGTCTCCGACGACGAGGCCCAGAAGGTTGCCGACAAGGCCAACAACTGGGTCTCCCAGGACGTCACCATCACCCTGGATGAGGACTCCTACACGGCGGAGAACACCGACAAGGCCTCGTGGATCAAGGTCACCAACTCGGCCGAATCCGCACCCACCATTGCCGTGGACTCCGCGAAGGTCTCGCAGTGGGTCCAGGCACAGGCCGAGGAGGCCAAGGTCGAGCCCGTCACGGGTCAGCGCAACGTCAACGCCAGTGGGAAGGTGGTCTCCACCCCGACGGAGGCCAAGGACGGCAAGACGGTCAATAATGCCGACACCGTCGCTAAGTCGATCACCGAGTCCTTCGGCAGCGACAAGGCCTACACCGGCACCTTCGAGACGACGGCGGTCAAGGCCGAGTGGAAGGAGCGCACCATCGCCGCGGGTGCGGAGAACCTGCCCTACCAGGCCGCTCCGGGTGAGAAGTGGGTCGACCTCAACCTGTCGAACAAGACGGTGACCGCCTACGAGGGCGCAACCGTCGTGCACGGTCCGGTCTCCATTGTGGACGGTGCCGCCGAGACCCCGACGGTGACCGGCACCTACAAGGTCTACCTGCAGTACGAGTCCCAGACCATGCGCGGGGAGAACGCCGACGGATCGCCCTATGTCGCCGAGGACGTCCCCTGGGTGAGCTACTTCTACAGCGGCTACGCCTTCCACGGTGCGGGGTGGCGCTCCAGCTTCGGGTACTCCGGTTCCCACGGCTGCGTCAACATGCCGGTCTCCGAGGCTCAGTGGATCTACAACTGGGTCGACACGAACACGGTGGTCCAGAGCCATTACTGAGCCGGAATCGGCTGAGCCACGACTGGGGCGGGGCACCTCCTGAGCAGGAGGTGCCCCGCCCCCGCTGACGAGGT
>NZ_MSRR01000015.1 GCF_001956585.1 Actinomyces naeslundii
CACCACCGAGCACACACCACCGTAGGGCCCATGAGATCACCACGATCTCATGGGCCCTACCGTCTTTTGCTCCTACAGCACACCGGTGCATGCGAGTTGGGGCACCGGACGATCTGACACAGGGGCATCTTACGGTGCACCATTGTCTCTGTGACTGACACCGATCTACCTTCTTTCCATTCGAGCGGCCACGAGCAGAACCTTGACGCCGACCGCCTCATGCAGCAGTCCGATGTGGTGCTGCATCTTGGGCGCCTCATGCTTGCAGCAGGCGCAGGCTCCTACCGCATCAAGTCGTCGATGGCCAGAGCGGCCTCCGCCGTCGGCCTGGACCGTCATGAGGCCACGGTGACAATGACAGAGATCGTCACGTCCTCGTACGTCGGTAGCCGTTTCCGCACTGAGGCCTGCGAGGTGCGTCGGGTGGGCGTCAACGTCGATCGGCTGGAGGCTCTGCGCAGGATCGTCCACGATCTACGCGCACACGAGACCGTTGAGCACCTTGAGGCCAAGCTTGAACAGGTCGAGAAGATGCACGCCCGCTATAACGCCTTCGCCAACGCCGCAGCATCGGGCGTGGCCTGTGCCGGATTCTGCTTCCTCAACAAGGGCGGTTGGGTTGAGTGCCTGACGGTGCTCGTGGCCGCGTTTCTGGGTCAGTTCATCCGCCGGCAGATGCTTGAGCGTCACTACCAGCACTTCTTCACCTGGCTCGTTTGCGGTGTCGTTGCCTCTGGCACCTACATGGGAATCGTGACGGCGCTGAACGCCGCTGGTGTGGTGGCAGGAAATCATCAAGGCGGCATCATCTCCGCCATCTTGTTCCTCATTCCCGGTTTCCCCATGGTGACGGCGATGCTCGACCTGTTCCGACAGGACTTCTCGTCTGCCCTCTCACGCAGCGCCTACGTTCTCATGGTCATGGCAGCAGCGGGTGTTGCCGTCTGGACCGTGACCTTCATCTTCCGCTGGGATGTTGCGGCGGCCAGCGGCACCACTCTCGACGGTCCCCTTCTCTACGTTCTGCGGTGCTTCTGCTCGTTCATCGCCGCCTACGGTTTCGCCATGCTGTTCAATGCAGGCGTTAAGGCCAGCATGCTGGCTGCGGTGGTTGGGGCTTTGGCCAACACCGGAAGGCTGCTTCTCATTGACGTCTTCCATGTCCCGTGGCAGCTCGCCGTGGGGCTGGCCGCGGTGACGATCGGACTGCTGGCTCAGCTCTTCGTTTCCCGTGCCTCTCTGTCCAGGGTGGCGCTCTCGGTGCCCGCCGTCGTCATCATGATTCCCGGGGTTCCCTTCTACCGGGCGATTTCAGCACTCAACACGCTATCGGTGGACAAGGGAGTCGACGTCGGCGACGCGGCCACGAACTTGGCTGAGGTCTTCTTCGTCATCACGGCCATCGGTGTCGGTCTTGCCCTGGCTCGCATCATTACCGACCATAACTGGCGCCATGATGTGGCCACCTCCGGTCACATGGAGCTTCCTCACGACCGTGCCGAGGCCGCGTCGCAGCCCTTGGAGGACTGACGCCGAGCCTTGCGGTGTTCAGCTGACGCGAGAGTGGCCCGCCGCTGACATGAAGCGGCGGGCCACTGTTGCAGGTGGGCCAGCGGTGCAAGGCCTGGGTGTCTCAGTACAGCAAGGCTCAGAGCCCGCCCAGGACCTGGGCGATGAAGATCTTGACGATCATCGCTACGGGATAGACCATTGCGTAGCCCAGGGCGACCCGCGGGTCGGCACCGGTGCGCTCATTGGCGAAGGCCAGAATCGCCGGCTGCGTCTGAACGCCTCCGATGAGGCCGGACAGACGGGTCCCGCCCATCTTGACCACCCAGCGCATGGAGGCGTAGATCCCCAGTCCCACAATGGTGGTGACGACGAATCCGGTCATGAAGATCTTCCACCAGTCGCCTCCGGTGAATGCGTGGGCGATCTCGCCACCCGCCTTGGTGCCCGCCTGGGCCAGGAAGACGAGAAGTCCGAACTCCGAGAGCACCGCCGTGGCAGTGAAGGGCATGGCGGTCACGGACTTTCCGATGCGTCCGATACGCCCGAAGATGAGCCCGACCAGGAGTGTTCCGGCGGCCGATCCAATGGAGAAGGTCGCGCCGGTGGGCGTGAGGAACTTCCACTCACCGATGAAGATGCCCAGTGCCATCCCCAGGCCCAGCGCCACCGGGTTGATGGAGGACAGCCCTCGCGACGAGTCGCCGAAGTACGTCGAGATCTCCTTCATGCGTCCGGTCGGACCGACGACGCGAACCCGGTCTCCTTGCTGCAACACCAGATCCGGGGTGCCCACCATATCGACGTCGCCGCGGCGTACCCGAGAGATCGTTGCTCCGAAATGGTGGTCGATGTCGAGCTCACCGATGGTGCGGCCGGCCAGCTTCGGGTCCGAGACCGTGATACGGCGGAAGTCGAGGTACTTGCGGTCCTCAATGAGTGAGTGCGAGGAGCCGTGGCCCACCGCCTTGATCGCCTGGTTCACGGCATCCTGGGTGCCGACGACGGTGATGAGATCATCCTTGTACAGCCGGTCGTCGTTCGTCGGTCGGGTGATCGGGCCCTTCTCACCCCGACGCAGGCGAGAGAATCGCAGCTCTCCCGAGATGGTCTCGACAATGTTGCCCAGGAGCGGACCGTCCTCGCGCTCCACCCGGATGGTGCGGTTGATGAGCGGAGAAGGGGTGTCCTTGTCGCTGCGACGGTAACGCAGTGCCAGCAGACAGAAGAACAGCATGCCGATGACACCGTAGAGGTAGGTGACGGCATAGGCCACGGTGGCGTCTCCTGGTCCTGCCTTGTCACCAGCCATGGCAGCAGCGTTACCGGCCGCCGCCAGGGCAGGAGTGTTGGTAACAGCGCCGGCGAAGGCGCCGGCGATCATCGATGCCTTGAGGCCGAGGAGACGTCCTACCCCCACGGCCGCCAGGGCCGCCACGCTCAGTACGCCCAGGAGGATGGCCAACGGACCACCGGCGGTTCGGATGACGTGAAAGAAGTTCGGCCCGGACTGGATCCCGATGGCGAAGGTGAAGATCGCCAGCCCCAGCGTTCCCAGCTCTCGAGGAACCTCGATCGGCGTTGCTGCAGACGTTCCCCAGGCCGCCAACGCGATGCCGCAGAACAGCACCGCCGCAGCTCCGAGGCTTACTCCCTTGATCTTGACGTGCCCCAGCAGCATCCCGGTGCCGACCAGGAGGAACAGGACGAGAACCACGTTCTCGGACAAGTGGTGCAGGACATTGGCGTGCGCCACCTTCCAGCCCAGGAGAGCGGTGCTGGCGGCCAGGAGGACCGTTGCCGGGACGCGTATGCTCCTGCGCCTGGCGCGCCAGAGCAGCAGTCCGGCGCCGACCATGAGGAGCACGATGACAACCGGGTTGTCTAACAGATAGTGCAGGACAGTGGTGACCACGTCGCTGTGCCGCCTTCCGTCTCGCCGCTGATAGTGACGCGGCGGATGTTTGTCATGAGTAATAGGGTTATTGTGGCATCTCTGACGGGGCTCATGGCATACCAAGGTCCGGGCTCGTCGGCCGGAGACGATTCCGAAAGAGGCAGTTCGGGGCGGGGGAGGGGACGGGCCGCAGGCGACCCACCACGTCCGTGATTCCATGATGCGAGACAACAGGTGTCTCGATATGACTCTCTGTGAACACTGATCTAACGTTCATTACCCGGCAGGTCGCCGGACGGTAAGCACGGAGAAGGAGAGCGAGCGATGACCCGCGATGACGCTCCCGCACGTCAGGACCAACAGGTCATGACAGGCGCCCAGGCTCTGGTGCGCGCGCTGGAAGAGCTTGGTGTCACTGACATCTTCGGGATGCCGGGCGGTGCCATTCTGCCCTTCTACGACCCACTGCTCGCCTCGACGAGGATCAGGCACGTTCTGGTGCGCCATGAGCAGGGTGCCGGCCACGCCGCCGAGGGCTACGCCATGGTCACGGGCCGGCCCGGAGTCTGCGTGGCGACATCCGGCCCCGGTGCTACCAACCTCATCACCGCCATCGCCGACGCGCACATGGACTCGGTGCCGATGCTGGCCATCACCGGCCAGGTCGGAAGTCGTGGAATCGGGACGGATGCCTTTCAGGAGGCCGACATCGTCGGTGCCACGATGCCCTTCGTCAAGCATTCCTTCCTCATCACCCGTCCCGAGGACATTGTTCCGCGTGTGGCTGAGGCCTTCCACATGGCCTCAACCGGTCGTCCTGGACCCGTCCTCATCGACATCTCCAAGGACGCCCAGGAGAGGCCCACTGAGTTCGTGTGGCCCCCGGCCCGGGACCTGCCCGGCTACCGTCTGCCCGGCAAGCCCAATCAGCGGCGCCTGGCTCAGGCCGCCGAGGTGATCGCCGCTGCCGACCGCCCCGTCCTCTACCTCGGCGGTGGCCTGAATCGTGCGCAGGTGCCCTCCGATGACCTGGCCGAGCTCATCGATCTCATCGGGGCGCCGTTCGTCACCACGCTGACCGCGCTGGACGTCATGCCCAGTGAGCATCCGCTCAACCTGCAGATGCCCGGAATGCACGGAACCGTTGCCGCCGTCGGGGCCCTGCAACGGGCCGATGTCGTCGTCTGCCTGGGGGCCCGCTTCGATGACCGGGTCACCGGTAGGCCAGACACCTTCGCCACGAAGGCCTCGGTCATCCACGTCGACGTCGACCCGGCCGAGATCTCCAAGATCCGCACCGCCGACGTCCCGATCGTTGGCGATCTGACCGACGTCGTCCCTGCCCTGAGTGCCGAGTTCCGTGACCACGTCTCCGCTGAGGGGCGGGTTGACATCACGCCGTGGCGGCGTGAGGTCGAGCGCATCCAGGCCACCTACCCCACGGGCTGGACCGATACCGACGACGGGCTGCTTCAGCCTCAGGAGGTCATCACGCACCTCAACCGGGCCGCATCCGAGGACACCATCTGGGTCACGGGTGTGGGGCAGCACCAGATGTGGTCGGCGCACTACCTCACTTTCCGTCGCCCCCACTCCTGGCTCACCTCCGCCGGTGCCGGCACCATGGGGTACGGCCTGCCCGCCGCCATGGGTGCCAAGGAGGCCTGCCCCGACCGTCCGGTGTGGCTCATCGACGGGGACGGCTGCTTCCAGATGACCAACCAGGAGCTGGCCACCTGCACCCTCAACAACATTCCCATCAAGGTCGCTGTCATCAACAACTCCTCGCTGGGCATGGTGCGGCAGTGGCAGACCCTGTTCTACGGGCAGCGCTACTCCAATACCGACCTGCATACCGGGGCCGGAACGAAGCGAGTTCCCGACTTCGTCAAGATGGCCGAGGCCTACGGGGCAGTCGGGCTGCGGTGCGAGCGCCTGGAGGACCTGGACGACGTCATCGCGCAGGCCAATGCCATCAACGACCGCCC
Organism: Actinomyces naeslundii; assembly: GCF_001956585.1. Classification (GTDB taxonomy): domain Bacteria; phylum Actinomycetota; class Actinomycetes; order Actinomycetales; family Actinomycetaceae; genus Actinomyces; species Actinomyces naeslundii. The sequence continues at coordinate 5,395 of NZ_MSRR01000015.1, forward strand.
CGTCGTCGTCGACTTCATCGTCTCCGCGGACGCCCAGGTGTGGCCCATGGTCGCCGCCGGGGTTTCCAATGACGAGATCCAGCACGCCCGCGGCATGAGCCCGGTGTGGGAAGAGGAGTGAGCGCCGTGAGCGAGAAGCACACGCTGTCCGTCCTGGTGGAGAACAAGCCTGGCGTCCTGACCCGGGTGTCGGCGCTGTTCACGCGTCGGGGCTTCAACATCCACTCCTTGGCCGTCGGCCCTACCGAGCACGAGGACATCTCACGCATCACGGTGATCGCCGACGCTGAGGGGCTGGCTATGGAACAGGTCACCAAGCAGCTCAACAAGCTGGTCAACGTTCTTAAAATCGTTGAGCTGGATCCCGACACCTCTGTCGAGCGCGAGCTCTACCTCATCAAGGTGCACGCGGATGACGCCAACCGCACTGCGGTGCTCCAGGTCGTCGACCTGTTCCGCGCCCATGTCGTCGACGTCGCCCCGACGTCGGTGGTCATCGAGACCATCGGCTCAGAATCCAAGGTCAAGGCTCTGCTGACGGCTCTCCAGCCGTACGGCGTCAAAGAGATTGTCCAGTCCGGTGCCGTGGCGATCACGCGCGGCCCACGATCCATCACCGATCAACTCAAGGAGAAGTGAGAAGCAATCATGGCAGCTGAGAAGTTCTACGACGACGACGCCGACCTGTCCGTCATCCAGTCCAAGAAGGTCGCCGTCATCGGCTACGGTTCCCAGGGGCACGCTCACGCTCTGAACCTGCGCGACTCCGGCGTGGAGGTCGTCGTCGGCCTGCGCGAGGGCTCCTCCTCCGTGGCCAAGGCCGAGGAAGCGGGCCTGCCCGTCAAGCCGATCGCCGAGGCGGTCGCCTGGGCCGACGTCATCACCGTCCTGGCCCCTGACCAGGTGCAGGCCGCCCTCTACCGCGAGGAGATCGAGCCGAACATCAAGGCCGGCTCCGCCCTGCTGTTCTCCCACGGCTTCAACATCCACTTCGACTACATCAAGCCGGCCGCGGACATTGACGTCGTCATGGTGGCTCCCAAGGGTCCCGGCCACACGGTGCGCCGTGAGTTCGAGGCCGGCCGGGGCGTGCCCGTGCTGGTCTGCGTGGAGCAGGACGCCACCGGCACCGCCTGGGACCTTGTGCTGTCCTACGCCAGGGCCATCGGCGGTACGCGCGCCGGTGCCATCAAGACCACCTTCCGCGAGGAGACCGAGACCGACCTCTTCGGCGAGCAGACCGTCCTGTGCGGTGGCGTCTCCAAGCTCATCCAGTACGGCTTCGAGACCCTGGTCGAGGCCGGCTACCAGCCCGAGATGGCCTACTTCGAGGTCTGCCACGAGATGAAGCTCATCGTCGACCTCATCAACGAGGGCGGCATCTCCAAGCAGCGCTGGTCCTGCTCCGACACCGCAGAGTACGGCGACTACGTCTCCGGTCCGCGCGTCATCACGCCCGAGGTCAAGGACCACATGAAGGAGGTCCTCGCCGACATTCAGGACGGGACCTTCGCCAAGCGCTTCATGGACGACCAGGCCGCCGGCGCCCCGGAGTTCAAGAAGCTCCGCGCCGAGGGCGAGGCCCACCCCATCGAGGCCACCGGCCGTGAGGTGCGTTCCATGTTCGCCTGGCGTGCCGACGTCGACAAGGACTACACCGAGGGCTCTGTGGCCCGCTGAGGACCGCTAAGGCCGGCGTACGGCGGTGCCCCGACGACTCAGGTCGTCGGGGCACCGCCACATTTGCCTGCGTTGTCGCTTGGCTCAGGCGAGCCGTTGGCGTTGGAGACGGACGCCGAGGGCCACCATGGCCATGACCAGCCCCATGATGCCCACGAGCAGTGCGGCGCCGCGTCCTGGGCCGATGCCGACGACGGCTCCGAGACTGGCGGACAACCTCTGTCCTGGCTCCAGCAGAGGCTGAAGCACGCGGTCGACCAGTACCCCGGAGCACAGGTAGGCCGCCAGGTAGCCCAGCTGGGTGACCATGCTGATGGTGCCCCAGGTCCGTGCCTGCCGAGTGTTGTCGACCTGCGTGCGCACGAGGACCTCCGCACCTGCCTGGGACAGGGGAAGGCTGCCGAAGGTGAGAAACCCGCAGGCGGTCACCCACCAGGCCCCAGGCCCCAGGGGGACCAGCACCATGGCGGCGCCGGTCCCAGCCAGCCCCGCCGCTAGCAGCGTCGTCGGCTGCGCGCTCTTCCAGGCGGTGACCAGGGCGGCCCCCACAAGCATACCGGTGGCTGCGATGGTCTCGATCACGCCCATCTCAGAGGTGGTCACGGTGGGCAGGAGAATCGGCTTGATGAGAACCTGGATGACTCCGATAGCGAGGGTCGCCAGTGTCATGAGAGCCACGAGGGTGCGCAGGCCGGGGGAGGCGGTGATGGTCCTCCAGCCCGCCAGGACATCGTGGTCGTCACCGGGCTGGGCTGCTGCGCGCTGCGACGCACCTGCTGCCAGAGCCCGGCGCACTGTCATGGTGCACCCCACTGTGACCAGGCAGGTGCTGGCGTCGAGCAGGACGAGCCCCCGAACGCCGACGAGCGGCATGAGGAACCCCGCCGCGGCCGGAGCCAGCAGGTACTTCGCCGCGGATGCCAGCTGAAGCAGCCCGGAGGAGCGCACGTAGTCCTCCTCGGTCACCAGGTCGGTGACGCTGGCCCTCAGTGCCGGCTCGGTGAGCGCGGCGAGGCAGGAGGAGAGGACGGCCCCCGTGCAGATCCAGGCCAAGGAGGGGCGGGGCGAGGACAGGGCCGCAAGGATGAGGCCCAGTCCGAGCACCGAACCGGCATCTCCGATGATCATCATGAGGCGGCGGTCGTAGCGGTCGGCAAGAACTCCGGCCAAGGGTGCCAGGAGGACGAGTGGGGCGAAGGCGCTCATCTGGATGACTGCCACGGAGGAGGCCGTTCCATGGGCGCGCAGCATGATGACCGCCAGTCCGAAGGCAGTCAGACCCGTTCCCAGTGAGTTGATGAATGAGCCCAGGACAAGTAGGCCGACGTGTCTCATGAGCCTGCCTCCGCGAGGATGGACAGGCTTCCCGGCCGGGCGCCCAGAAGCGTCTCGCTCGCCCAGACGAGACTCTCGTGGCGGCGGGCGAGCTCGTCGGGGCCGGCTTCCAGGATCTCGTGGTCCAGGAGGATGCCCGAGGCGCTCAAAAGCAGCTCGATGGCGTCATAAGGCCGCTCAGTGGTGAAGGAGCCCTCGCTCACCCCCTGGGTGACGACATCGGCGAGGACCGGGGTCAGATGCTCGATCATGGCCGTGATGGACAACAGGTGAAACTCCGCGTTTCCAGGCGTGTGGAACTGCTCGATGAGCTCGGACTCGGTGCCCTCGACCCGCATCGCGGCCATGATCGCCTTGAGCTTGTCCACTGCCGGAGCCGATGAGGCGGCGAGCTCACGGGCGCGCTGCTCCACCTGGCCGACGATGCGCAGGACAAGAGCCCTGAGGATCTGCTCCTTGCTGGGGAAGTGGTAGTAGAGCGTCCCCTTGGCGATGCCCACGACCCTCAGGATGTCCTCCATGGTGGTGGGCTGGAAGCCCTTGGTGGTGAACAGGGTGTGCGCGGCGTCGAGAATCTCCTCGCGACGTTGAGCAGCAGGACGGTGGGTGCGTGGCATGGCTCCTCCTTGATGTAGTCGCTGGAGCAAGACTAACCGACCGTCGGTCGAAACGCGACTGTGCGATTCGCTCATCAGGTGGACTTCTCGTCTCGTATCGTGACCATGTCCTAAGGTGGTCTCATGACGCAGACCATCAAGCTGGCAGTAATCCCGGGCGACGGCATCGGCAAGGAGGTCGTTCCCGAGGGGCTCAAGGTTCTCGATCGGGCGCTGGAGAGGACCGGTGTCACGGTCCTGCCGACCACCTTCGACCTGGGGGCCGAGCGCTGGCACCGGACCGGACAGACTCTCACCGATGAGGACCTCGAGGCGATCAGGGGACACGACGCCATCCTGCTGGGTGCCGTCGGTGACCCGTCCGTCCCCTCCGGGGTCCTCGAGCGCGGTCTGCTCCTGCGCCTGCGCTTCGCCCTGGACCACTACGTCAACCTGCGTCCCTCGGTCTACTACCCGGGAGTGCCGACGCCGCTGGCCGATCCCGGTGACATCGACTTCGTCGTGGTGCGTGAGGGGACAGAGGGCCTGTACTGCGGAAACGGCGGCGTTGTGCGGCAGGGCACGGCGCATGAGATCGCCACCGAGGTCAGCGTCAACACGGCCTACGGCGTGGAGCGCCTGGTCCGCTACGCCTTCGCCAAGGCCCAGTCCAGGGCGGCCAAGCACCTCACTCTTGTCCACAAGCACAACGTGCTGGTTCACGCCGGGGGCCTGTGGCGCCGCATCGTCGAGGCCGTCGGTGCTGAGTATCCCGAGGTGGTCGTTGACTACTGCCACGTGGATGCCGCCACCATCTACATGGTCACCGACCCTGGTCGCTTCGACGTCATCGTCACCGACAACCTCTTCGGCGACATCCTCACCGACGAGGCGGGTGCCGTCACCGGTGGTATCGGGCTGTCGGCCTCGGGCAACATCAACCCCGAGGGGGTCTTCCCCTCCATGTTCGAGCCCGTCCACGGCTCGGCCCCCGACATCGCCGGACAGGGGAAGGCCGACCCGACCGCCACGATCAGCGCCGTGGCCCTCATGCTCGACCATCTGGGGCTTGCCGAGGCTGCCGGCCGGGTCGAGGCCGGTGTCAAGGTCGACATGGCTGCCCGCGTCGCCGGCGCCGAGCGTACGACCGGCCAGATCGGTGACGCCATCGCCGCCGCTGTGGCCAAGGGGGCAGCTGCGACATCGCATTGAGATGTCGCGGTGGCCTTTGTGTCCCTAGCGTGACAGAACGATCTGGTGATCGTCGTTAGTCCGTGCGTGTCGTTCCTCGGTCTCCGGCGCCACGTTGCCGCGTGGCTCGTGCCTGTCGGGATCGTTGGGCTATGCGGGCGACGTCCTGGCTGACGACCCGCTCACTGACTCCGAGGTTGAGACATTCCGGGTTGAGGTGGCGGTTGCCGCTCGGCGGCACACTCCGAATCCGGATCGGCTGTCTGCGCCGACGGTCGACAGCGAGCAGGAGGATCGTTCGAGCCGGGCCGAGGCGGATGATCCCGCCCAGTCTTGGGCAGGCGGAGCTACGTCGCAGTCTCCGTCCGATGCCGCTGCGGACACGACGCCATCGGGTCCGCAGGACTCCGCTGATGTCAGGAGGAATCCCCCTGAGGGCCAGGAGCGGTCGCAAGAGCCGTGACCGGTGGTCGGCCGGGGACGCTCGTCGTGCACGGAGCCCCCTCATGCAGGAGGTGGAGGCTCAGCCGGAGGTGGGGGCGGTTGGTGTTGCAGGCTCCGGTGATCTTTCCGGCCAGCGGGACTGCCCCGATAGGTCCTCGATCGTCATGCCATGAACAACCGCGTCCCAGGACGTCGTATCGAAGCTCCTCTGCTGGCACACCGTGGGTCACGGGCAGAGCGGCGCTGTCGGCGGACCATACCCGCGCGAAGGACCTCCCGACGACCTGAGAACCGGCGATGCTGGCACTGAAGGTCGTAGCGATACCGGCATAGGACTCGGACCGGTTGGCCGTCGTGAGCTCCATCCGCGCGGTCTGCCTGTAGTCCGGGTACTCGCCGGCCAAGGAGATGGCCCAGTGCTCGGACAACGCATGGTCGTCGCCCCGGTCGCGACCAGCTCTGGGCTGCTGGTCACCTCGGCGCTCACCTGGTAGGTCGAGGAGCGTGAGACGTATGACCGCGACCAGGAGGTTGCAGGAGAGTGTGTGGTCTCGGACGTCGTTGCTCCGGACGCCGCGGTGGGGGCTGTGCGAAGGCTGCCGGGCGGAGCGCATGGCCGGAACCTAGTCGTTGCCCCGGCTTTGAGTCAGGATATGGGAAGGATGTGTCCGAGTTGTGGCCTCGGCGGTAGGGTGGGCCTATGCCTGAGACAGACGCCGCCTCAACCGACTTCGCATCCACATCCCTGGCCCGTGCCGCTGAGGTCCCCGTTCCTGAGGCCGACGCAATCGCCGGTCGCTTCCCCCTGACCGCCAACCCGTCGCCCGTCGCCGAGGACGAGCGCAAGGCGATCCTGGCGGGTCTCCACTTCGGCGACTCCTTCACCGACCATATGGCCCACGCTCGCTGGAAGCAGGGTGAGGGCTGGGGCGACTACGGCGTCATTCCTTACGGCAACCTCAGCCTATCCCCGGCCACCGCCGTGCTCCACTACGGTCAGGAGATCTTCGAGGGCATCAAGGCCTACCGGCACGACGACGGATCGGTGTGGACCTTCCGACCCCGCTACAACGCGGCCCGCCTCAACGCCTCGGCCCGGCGTCTGGCTCTTCCCGATCTGTCAGAGGAGGACTTCGTGGCCTCCCTGGTGGATCTGGTACGCGCCGATGCCGCCTGGGTGCCCTCGGGTGAGGGGGAGTCCCTCTATCTGCGTCCCTTCGCCTTCGCCTCCGAGGCATTCCTCGGAGTGCGTCCTTCGAAGGTGGTCGACTACTACGTCATCGCCTCGCCCTCGGGCTCCTACTTCACCCATGGCCTTGAGCCCATCTCCATATGGGTCAGCACCGAGTACCACCGTGCCGGACGCGGAGGAACCGGAGCGGCCAAGACCGGGGGCAACTACGCCTCCTCCCTGCTTCCTCAGCAGGAGGCCTATGCGCAGGGCTGTGATCAGGTCTGTTTCCTTGATGACGTCTCGCAGAAGAACCTCGAAGAGCTCGGCGGTATGAACATCATGGTCGTCGACGCCGACGGAACCGTGCGCACGCCGCAGCTGACCGGGACCATCCTCGAGGGCTCCACCCGCAGCGCCATCATCCGCATGCTGCGTGACTCGGGGCGGAACGTCGTCGAAGACACCATCAGCCTTGAGGGGCTGCTGGCGGACATCGAGTCGGGCCGGGTCAGCGAGGTGTTCGCCTGCGGTACCGCGGCTGTTGTCGTGCCCTTGGGGCATCTCAAGGGCGAGGGATTCGATGCCCGTATCGAGGGCAGTGAGGTCACCCGGCAGATCCATGACCGGCTCACGTCCATCCAGTCCGGCCATGCCGAGGACCCCTACGGGTGGATGTATCAGCTCGTCCCTCCTCGTTCGTAGAATAACCGAAGGGCATTCTTCTGATTGTGCGGAAAGATATTCTGGACGAGATTTGAATGATGACGAGGAGATTACTCTCGTCTCAGTTGCATCTCATTTCATGATGATCTTGCCCGGATCGCCTTGAAAATGGGAGATCCGGGCAAAACGCTTGAAAAAAGTGTGGTGCTATATGCGTCATGACCCAGACCCCCCTGCCTGATCCTGAAGGCGACCTGGCGAAAAAGGATGACGCCGGAACCATCCCGGGTGCCCACAGTGCCGACGGTGCCGATGGCGCTGACCTCAGTGCCGCTGCTGCTTCCTCAGATGCCGCAGCGGTGTCATCCGGTGGCGCCCGACGTCGTCCCGGCCGGGGCTGGAGGATCGCTCTCCTCAGCGTGCTGGCGATATTCCTGGTCCTGACCCTGGCCACGGGGGGCCTTGCCCTGTGGGTACGACACTCCCTGGCCTCCGGTATCGAGACCATTGCCGATCCCTTCGCCGGTATCGCCACGCGAGCACCGCGGCAGTCGGTGCCGGCCGGTCAGGAGGCGGCCACCAACATCCTGGTCCTGGGGACCGACTCCCGCACCAGCGCATCCGACCCGTCCCAGTGGGCGGAGGGCGCCCAGCGTACTGATGCGATCATGATCCTGCAGATCAGCGGCGACAGGAAGACCGTCTCGGTCATGTCGATCCCCCGCGACTCCTGGGTGGACATCCCCGGTCATGGTCAGGGCAAGATCAACGCCGCCTACTCCTATGGCGGCCCTTCGCTGACGATCCACACCGTGGAGAACCTCACCGGGATTCACATCGATCACTTCGCGGTGGCGAATTTCGAGTCCTTCGTCGCCCTGACCGACGAGATCGGCGGGGTGCGCATCAACCTCAAGACGCCCCAGACGATTGCCGGTAAGAAACTCGGCGCCGGTCCGCAGGCTCTCAACGGAGCTCAGGCCCTGGCCTACACCCGTGAGCGATCCTCACTCCCGGACGGCGACTTCGACCGCGTCAAGCGCCAGCAGAGCTGGATGCGTGCCATCGCGAGCAAGGCCCTCTCCGGCGGCACCCTGTCGAGTCCCACGGATCTCTACTCCTTCCTCAAGACCGCCTCCCGGACGGTCGCCGTGGACGAGTCCTTCACCATCAACCAGATGCAGTCCCTGGCCCTGGGAGTGCGTCACCTGCACAGCAACGACATCAAGTTCATGACCGTACCGACCGCCGGCACGGGTACCTCCGGGGACGGCCAGTCCATCGTCCGGCTCGACAGCGACACGGATGCGCCCTTGTTCAAGGCCTTCGCCGAGGACCGGGTGGGGTCCTACCTCGCCGAGCACCCCGGCGCCGTTGAGCTGCTTCCCGTCACGGTGAACTAGCGCCCAGAGGCGGAGCAGTCCCGGGGCCGCCCCGTGGGACGCATACAGATGCATGGAGACTCATGACTAACGCTGCTGGAGTAGCTGACGTCGCCGTCATCGGGCTGGGGTACATCGGTCTGCCAACGGCCGCCGTCCTGGCCCGTGCCGGACTCGACGTCGTCGGAGTGGATCGGCTTCGGGAACGTGTCGAGGCCGTCAACCGCGGAGAGCTGCCCTTCCTCGAGGACGGGCTCGCCACCGTCCTGGCCGAGCAGGTCGGTGCGGGGCGTCTGCGTGCCCAGACGGTGACACCATCGGCACGAACTTACGTCATCGCCGTGCCGACGCCGTTGACGCGAGAGGGGAACACGGCCGACCTCTCCCTGGTCGAGGCCGCCACCAGGCAGATCGCCCCGTGCCTCACTGGGGACGAGCTCATCGTCCTGGAGTCGACCTGTCCGCCCGGCACTACTCGCGCCCTGGCTGAGGCGCTCATCTCGATGCGTCCGGATCTCTCACTGGACGGCAGCGGGGGACGTCGTCGGGTGCATGTCGCCCACTGTCCCGAACGAGTGCTGCCCGGACGCATCATGACCGAGATGGTGACCAACTCCCGGGTCATCGGTGGGCTGACCCCCGAGGCCTCGCATCTGGCCCGGGATCTGTACGCCACCTTCTGCCGGGGCGAGCTGGTTCTCACCGACGCCACCACCGCCGAGATGACCAAGCTGACGGAGAACTCCTTCCGTGACCTCAATATCGCCTTCGCCAACGAGCTGGCCCTCGTCTGCGACCGGGCCGGGGTGGACGTCTGGGAGCTCATCGACCTGGCCAACCGCCATCCTCGGGTGAGCATCCTGCACCCGGGGCCCGGGGTGGGTGGCCACTGCATCGCCGTGGACCCATGGTTCCTGGTCTCCTCCGCGCCCGAGGAGACCAGGCTCATCCGCACGGCTCGCCAGGTCAACGACTCCCGGCCCGCCTACTACGTCGGGCGCATCCTTCAGGCGCTGGAAGGACTGGTCTCGCCGACTGTGGCGGTGCTCGGCCTGACCTTCAAGGCCGACGTCGACGATCTGCGTCAGTCGCCCGCACTCGCGATTACCGAGCAGGTGGCCGCCGGCGCGCCCCACGCCCGGGTCCTGGTGGCTGAGCCGCGTGCCGACGCGCTTCCGCCGTCTCTGGCTCGGTGGGCCAACGTGCGGCTGACCGGATGCCGACAGGCCGTCGAGCAGGCCGACGTCGTTGTGGTGCTGGTCAGCCACCAGGAGTTCTCCGATCTCGATCCGCTCCTGCTCAAGGGGCGGACCGTCATTGATGCCACAGGGCTCTGGCGCCGCCGGAGTCCCCTGTTGGCGGGGTAGAAGGACGTGGGCGGTCGACGTCTCCTCGGCGCGGCTCTGCGCGCCGTGCACCGGCCCCGACTCAGTGTCATCGTCCGAGCAGTGGGGGCCGGCCCTCACCTGGAAGGGGCCATCCGATCCGTGCTCAACCAGAGCTTCAAGGACCTGGAGGTCCTGGTCGTCGTCGGGCAGGGAGCCGACACGCAGAGCTCTGGTGAGCAGATAGCGACTCGCCTGTCCACCAAGGACCGGCGTGTCCGGGTTCTGCCCAGCGAACGCGGTGGCGACCCGGGTGACCTGGAGACCGCCTTGAAACGAGCGCGAGGACGCCTAGTCACTATCGTCCACGGCGGAGACGCCCTTGTGGCCGGTGCCTGTCAGAGAATGATTCAGTGCCTGGATCTGTCGGGTTCTGACGTTGTCGTTGCGCGCTCGCGTTCCCTGACACCGTCAACCGGCGCCAGGCAGAGGACGGGACCACCCAGGGAACCCCGCCTCGGAGAGCCACTGGTCCAGGTGCCCGAGGTGGTTGAGGACCTTGTGGCCGGCGCGGTCATGGCTCGCCGGTGGCTGTGGACACGGCCAAGACGGCTCGGTGCACTGCGAACCTCACCGGTGTCGCTGCCCGCCAGGACCCTCTCGGTGCTCCTCGCTGCGACACGCATCGACGTGCTTGATGAGGAGGTCTACACCTGGCGTGTCGGATCGGTGGCTCGTGGCCCGAGTGCGGACACCGAGCCCGCCGCCCTCCTGACAGAGGTGGGGGTCCTGGCGCAGATGGCCGCGGGCGCACCGCCGTCGGTGCGTCGGCGCCTGGTTGCCGGACGCCTGAACCGGGACCTTGTTCGTCTGGCTGAGCGCGCTCACCGGGAGCGGCCTGACTTCGTCCGCGGACTCCGTCGCACGGCGAAGAGGGTGCTTCCGGCCGCTGAGGACTCTCTTTGGGACTCGACCGCGCTGCTCGATCGGCTCGTGCTGTGGCTCCTCACGCGAGACGATCCGGCCAGTGCCGAGGAGCTTGAGGATCTGATCGGCCGGCGGCTTGAGGACCTGAACCGCCTTCCCCTGGTCCTTGAGGCGGGGACTCTGCGCCCCGAGCCGCGCTTTCTGGAACGGATCACGGTGCCCGGCCGACTCACCGAGCTCCAAGACGTCGATCTGAGACTGCACGTCAGTACCGACACGGCGCGCTGGGTCGGTCCCCGGACCCTGGAGGTACGCGGCTGCGCCTGGGTCTGGGGAGTCGACCCGAGCCTGACCGATCGTCCGGTCATTGAGGTTGTCGACGCGGATGGGAGAGTTCGACGGCGCACCGAGGTGGATCGCTGTCAGGCGCCTCGCGCCGACCTGGAGGCCGGTGACCCGTGGCGCTCCTACCTCCCCTCGGGGATCACGGTGCGTCTGCGGCTCGAGCCCGGCAGCACCGTGTGGTTCCGGGTGGTGACCCGCATAGCAGGGCGAAGGGTGTGGACATGGATGCCGCAACCGGCCGGTTCCAGCAGGTGGCGCCTGGCGCCGTCGGAGTCCGGGCGGTGCTTGGCAGTGCGCGGTGAACGGGGGCTGCTCCAGGTCGCCTCGGTGAAGACCGGGAGCCGGGGGAGCGAGCTGCTACCCAGCATGCCGATCGACGTCGTGCTCCACGGAGCGTGTCTGGCTGTCGACGCAACGATGGTGCTGTCCGGAACGGTGACGGGGGCCCCAGCGGAGCTGGACATCGTCGTCAGCTGCAGCGGCGGCCGGATGACGGTACCTGCCGTCCTAGCGCCGGGCGGCGAGTGGACGGCGAACCTTGGTCTGGTCGATACCGACGTCCAGCTGGGGACCTACACGGTGGGCTGGAGCGCCACGCCGGAGGACGAGCCCGACCACCGCATCGAAGGGGTCTGCCGGGCAGGGGAGGGAATCGACGGCCCCGCCATTGAGGCTCCCATCGTTCCGGCACCCGCCGGCGGCGCGGTGGTGCCCGATGACGTTGTCCCCGGGGGAGGCTCCGGGCGCCCAGCACGCCGCGCGCGGATCATCACCCGGCGTGACGGCTCCGTGGCCGTGGCCGTCATTCCTCCGCTGACGCCTCGGGAACGCTCACGACGGGGCCGTCGGTTCCTCGTTGAGCGTGAGGCAGAGGCCCTGAGGCCGGCAGTCTTCATGGAGTCCTTCGGTGGACGCAGCGGGGGAGACAATCCGGCTGCGATCTGCGAGGACCTGGCTGCCCACGATGTGCGCGCGCCCCTGTGGTGGTCGGTGGTCGACGGTACGGTTCCGGTCCCGTCGGGCGCGGTCCCGGTCGTCGTCGGATCACAGGAGTGGGTGGAGGCGCTGCGTACCTCACGTGTCATCGTTACCAACGACCACCTTCCCGACTGGTTCTCCAAGCGTGAGGGGCAGCACCTGCTCCAGACCTGGCACGGCACTCCGATCAAGAAGCTGCTTCACGACGCCGCCCCGGGATCCGTCAGTCTGCGCTACCAGCGGCTCATGGCCCGTCAGGTTCCCCAGTGGGACCTGCTGCTGGCTCAGAACCGGGAGGCCGAACAGCGTCTGAGGCGGGCGCTGGGGTACGGCGGGCAGGTCCGGGTGGGGGAGTACCCCCGAAACGTCAGGCTACTTGGTGGCATTGAGGTGGGGCGGCGGGTGCGTTCCGATCTCGGTATCGGTGAGGAGCAGCGGGTCATCCTCTATGCGCCGACCTGGCGCGAGAGGCTGCGTCACCCAGAGGGCCTGGCTGGGCACAGCAACGGGCAAGGACTGCTGGGAGAGGTGTACCCGGCTCATCGCACGGATGCGGTGGTCCTCATGCGCACACACCACATGAACCGTGCCAGGCCTGGTCCCGGGCTGGTTGACGTCAGTCGCTATCCAAACATTGAGGAACTTATGATGGCGGCCGATGTCCTGGTCTCGGACTACTCCAGCATCTTCCTCGACTTCGCCCTCACCGGGAAGCCGGCGGTGGTCTACGTGCCGGACCTGGAGCACTACCGTGATGTCGAGAGAGGCCTGTACGGCGACTGGCCCCGCAGGTCGGGACTGCCGGTCGCCCTCGATCATGATGAGCTCACCTTCCATCTGAACCGGATCCTGGGTGACTTCGATGTCCAGGCTGCTCGCCGAGAAGTGTTGGAGGTTGATCCGGCGCCAGTCCTGGAGAACCTGGCCTGGATCCGTGGGTGGATCACTCGTTTCCTGCGCTGACAGGCGGCGATGCGTCGATGAGTTCAGGTCTAGAAAATACTGTTAAGAAGAATTGTGACATAAACGTGCGATAGTCGGTTCGATAAGGTCGATGCACCTGTGAGGTGCAGCAATGAGGTGGCGTCCTAGATTTCGACCATATATCGGTATTGCATCGGTTCTGCGACACCTTCAATATCTCCTGGTGGCTGAGGAATACTCACGGTGGTTTGCCTGCGCGTCGTCACGCGGGCGGTCCTCGACCATCCAACCAGGAAGTGACCTTATGAAGCGTGTGATCACCTATGGCACTTATGACCTGCTCCACTACGGTCATATTGCGTTGCTGAGGCGCGCGCGAGCGCTGGGTGACTTTCTGATGGTGGCGCTCTCCAGTGATGAGTTCAATGCCGGAAAAGGAAAGCGTGCCTACTTCTCCTATGAGGAGCGCAAGGTGATGCTCGAGGCCATTCGGTATGTCGACCTTGTGGTGCCCGAGCTGACATGGGGGCAGAAGACCGAGGATATCTCCAGGTACGGTATTGATGTCTTCGTCATGGGTGATGACTGGAGCGGAGAGTTCGATGATCAGCTCGAGGGGCTGTGTGAGGTCGTCTACCTTCCTCGGACTCCCGAGGTTTCTACGAGTCAGATCAAGAATGACATGCGTCTGCACTGAGTGGCGGTGCCTTGACTCGGGTCGCTACGCGGATCGAAATGGAGATCCGGGCTGGAAGCCGGTTTGAGTCTCGTCGTACGGCGTGCAGTCAAATGCAGAATGAAACTCATAGGATATGCATAGTAGAACAAGGGCGGTTATGGCGAGCAAGGATGCTGTCCTCAGGAAGATGGGCCGCGCCGTCTCTGGCCGCTTGCGGCTGCCGGCCGTCACCAGGCTGGTGCGTTATGTCGCCGCAAAGGAGTATGAGGACGGCAACCTGGCAGAGGCCAAGCGTCTGTATGAAAAGATCCCAGAGAGCGCCCGCGACACCGCCATCCGCCTGCGTCTGGGAGTCATCTCCGAGCGTCAGGAGCAGCTCGAGGCCGCTCTGAGAACCTACACCGAGGTGGCTGACCGCGACCCCGCCTGCGGAGAGGCCTTCTACCGCGCCGGCTGTCTTCTCAAGCGACAGGATGATCCGGAGGCTGCCTCCGTCTTCTTCTCGCGCGCCATCTCCTCCGGAGTGCGAGACCGGCGCTACTCGGACAAGCTGCTCACCTGCCTGCCTGAGAGCACCCCGCAGTGGCAGCGTCTGGAGGTTCTGCTCTCCGGTCTGCCCGAGCACGAGACCGATGCCGCCTGGCTGCGCAAGATTCTTCAGGCCCAGCTCCACCTGGGCTTGAACGGGCCGGCCAGGTGCACCCTGGAGTCCTTGGCCTACGTTGATCGGCTCAGCGCGCAGGAGCTCTTCGAGCAGGGGCTCATCGCCCACCGTGACGGCGATCGGGCCTCCGCCACCGTCAGCTTCGCCGCCGCCTGCGAGGCCGCCGGCGGCAAGGCGTGCAGGAAAGGGCCGGCCCAGTTCGCGTGCTCCCGGGGCGATTGGAAACTGGCGCTCGAGCTCCTTGAGCTGTACCCCGGAGAGGGGATGTCCCGGGCCGATCTGGTCTATGAGCTGGGTCTGTGCCTTGACCGCCTGTGCGAGTACGAGCGGGCACAAGGACAGTACGCCCTGGCCGCCTCGCTGGATCCGGGAAGCGGGAACAGCCTCTATAAGCTGGGGCTCGTCTCGGAACGTGTCGGTGACCTCGTCACCGCGGAGCGCTCCTACCTGGAGGCCCTGCGGACGCTCAAGAAGCCTGCCCGCAGCTGGTGGAGCTATCGCCGTGGGGTCTGTCTGGCAAGGCTGGGACGCCACGACGAGGCGCTGGAGTCCTTTTGGTCCTACCTGGGACCGGCCCCGCGCGGGCTGGCATCGGTGTCGAAGCAGCGGGCCAGCACGGGCTTCCTCGCCCTGGTCCGCGCTAAGAGCTCGCCGCCGCCTCGGCAGCGGCCGGAGGATCTTGTCGAGTCCACCATCAGTGACATCATGCTCGGTCTTCACGAGGCTCTCAGGTCCCACGGCGGTGCGGACGACCCTGACGCCGGCATGGACGTCCCGCCTGCCGCAGCGCGCACGGCCGCTCGATCCATCCGTCACATTCTTCCTCTGGTTCTCAAGGGGGACCGGAGCAACCGCCTGGTCCTGGCCCAGCTGGCCCAGGATGCCGGGCAGGTCGAGCTCGCCTGCGAGATCCTCGAGCAGGCCGAGGAGTTCGGCTGCAAGGACGGGCTGGACCCACGGGCCTATGGGCGCACCGCGGGAGCGGCTCGCAACATCCGCTACGCCGAGGCCCTGGAGGTCCTTCCAGTCAGTCCCCATCTGGTGCTGTGGGAGTCCAATCACGGCGCCTCGATAGGCTGCCACCCCCTGGCCGTCTTCCGTTGGATGGTCGACCGACCGGAGTACTCCCACCTGATCCACGTCTGGGCCGTCAACGACCTGGGCGCCGTTCCTGCGGATCTGCTGGGGCGTCGCAATGTCGTCTTCGTTCCCCTGCACAGCACCGAGTACATGCAGTACCTCGCCACGGCCGGGTACCTCGTCAACAACGTCTCCTTCGCCCCCTACTTCGTGCGCCGTCGCGAGCAGCGCTACCTCAACACCTGGCACGGCACCCCCTTCAAGACCCTGGGACGGTCCATGCGGGGCGGTCTGCTCGACTACGAGAACCTGCAGCGCAACTTCCAGCTGAGCACCACGCTCATGGCGCCCAATGAGCTCACCCGATGGGCTCTTATCGAGGACCATGATCTGCTCGACGTCTACCGGGGCCGTACCATCGTCGCCGGATCCCCTCGACTGGACACCTCACTGACCATGAGTGGCCAGGACCGCAAGGCACTCAGAGGCCGCCTGGGAATGGCTGAGGACGACGAACGCCGTCTGGTCCTGTTCGCCCCCACCTGGCGTGGCGGAGTCAGCAAACGGGAGCTGGACCGCGAGGCCCTGCTCGCCGACCTGACCGCCATGGCCTCCCGCGACGACGTGCTCGTGGTTTACCGGGTCCACCGCCTCTCCGAGAAGCTTCTGGCCGGCGTCGATCTCCCGGTGAGCGTGGTGCCCAAGGACATCGACACCAACGAGCTGCTGGCCGCCGTCGACGTCCTGGTGACGGACTACTCCTCGATCCTTTTCGACTTCCTCCCCCAGAAGCGTCCCATTGTGCTCTATATGCACGACATCGAGGACTACAGAGCCGAGCGGGGTCTGTACCTGGATCCTGAGGAGGTCCCCGGGCTGGCCTGCTACGACCGCGGCGAGCTGGCCTCGGCCATCGGACGTGCCCTGGTCGGCGAGGGGATCGCGGATGAGGAGGCCCTGGCCCGATACTGTCCCTACGAGGACGGGCGGGCCTCGGCGCGGCTGGCCCGATTCTTCTTCGACGACGACAACGACCTCGGACCGCGGGCGATCATCAGGGACCACGCCCTTGACCCCGCGCTCGGCGACGGTGCCCGCAAGCGCCGGACACTCCTGTTCCACGCCTCCATGATCCCCAACGGGATCGCCTCTGCCTTCCTTGCGCTCCTGGAGGCACTCGATCCCTCGCTCTACTCGGTGAACCTCATCGTCGAGCCCTCCGTCCTGCGCGGGAACGAGAACCGTCAGGAGATCTTCCGTCGCCTGCCTCGTCATGTTCATGTCATCTGCAAGCCCGGGGCCGCCCCCTGGCGGATTCACGAACGCTCCTGCGTCAACGACTTCGCCCGCCACCCCGACGCCTACACCTCGCAGAGCTTCTGGGATGCCTACTGGGCGTACTACGAGCGCGAGACGCGCCGCATTCTGGGCGACTTCGTGCCCGACGCCGCCATCGAGTACGACGGCTACGCCGAGACCTGGGTATCGCTCATCGCGGCCTGGGGGCGTCGCGGTTCCCGCACCTCCTGCTACCAGCACAACCAGATGGACAACGAGTACCGCGACAAGTACCCCAACCTCCGGCGCGTCTTCGTCCTCTACAGCGATGTCGACGCCGTCGTCGCGGTCAGCCCGGGACTGGCCCGCCACAACCGCACCGGGCTGGCCGGGCTGGGCATCGGCCTCTCCCAGCGACAGCTCTCGGCCCGCAACCTCCTCGACATCGAGCGGGTGCGCCTCGGAGCGCAGGCACCCGCCCCCGATGCCTTCACCGCGCTGAAGGACGAGCACGACTTCGTCCTGACCACTATGGGACGGATGTCGATGGAGAAGAACCAGGCCGCTCTTATCGAGGCGGTTGCTCTCCTGCGAGAGCAGGACGGCGCTCGCAGCGATGACCCGGGCGACGGCACCGAGGACGACAGCGCTCAAGGCCTGAGTATCGGCCTGGCGATCGTCGGATCCGGGGTGCTCGAGGGGACGCTGCGGGCCAGGATCGACTCCCTGGGACTGGCCGGGCACGTGACGCTTCTGGGGCAGATGGACAACCCGTTCCCGGTCCTTGGCGGAGCCGACCTGTTCGTCCTGCCCTCCTTGCACGAGGGGCAGCCGGTCACCCTGCTGGAGACAATGACGCTGGGGACTGCGGTCGTGGCATCCGATCTTCCCGGCAATCGGGAGCTGATCGCCCTCGGTTACGGAGTTCTGAGTGGGACCTCGCCCCAGGACATCGCTCAGGCGATCCGCACGGCTCTGGCCGACCCCCTCCGCGCTCGCGGAACCTTCGACGTTCAGGAGCACAATGCGCGTTCGCTGCGGGACACCCTTGACGCGGTGCTCGGCTCCGAAGCGCTCCACCAGCAGCCCAAGGAGGACGAGGCATCCCCGAGGAGCCGGTGCAGTCGAGGCGCCTCGCAAGGAGCGATCGCGTGATGTGTCCGCACAGGCTGCAGCCCAAGGCGGCGCCCCAGAGCGCGGCCCCCACCTGCGTGCCGGCTGTCACGCCCTCGGCCGAGCTAGCAGGAGTCCTGGAGCCTGTCCTTCAGGGACTGGGTGACGGGGACGACGGCGGAGCGCAGCCACGCGTCGCCGTGCTCGTTGACGGCCCTCAGCCCCACCTGAGCAACTACCTCGCCCTGACGCTGGGGGCGCGTGAGCTGATCGTCTGCACGATGCAGGCGGAGTGGGACGGACAGTCCGAGGCGGAACCCGTGGAGTACTCCGGTCTGATCGGTCATGCCCGGGTGGTTCCCTTCACGAACCAGGTCGACCTGCACCAGGCCCTGGCCACTCACGGCCGGTTCGACGTCCTCGTGGACGTTCTCACCCACAGCGCCCGCATGCGCGCCATGTCCGCCCAGCTGTTCATCGGCGCCGTCCGCGACGGCGGATACTACATCGCCATTGACGGTGCGGTTCTGGGAGAGCGCCCCGACACCGCTGAGCTCATTACCTCCGCCTCGCGCAGTCTCGCCGGCCTGCACGGAGGGGAGGGGACATTGAGCGGGGACGAACAGGCCTATGGCGAGCAGGTGGCTTCACTGACCATCCTCGACGGCGGCATCGTGCTGCGCAAGCGAGGGGACGGCTTCGTCAAGCTCCGATACACCGAGACCCCGCCCATCCTGTCCGCCCGCTACGGCGAGTTTTGGGGACGTTCGCTGGAGACCACCCCCGCCCGAGTCACCCCACTGGAGGTCATCGACGGCAGGAAGAAGGACTGCGAGGGGCGCGAACTGGGAGTGACCAACAGGGACTACGTCTTCGACTTCGAGCGCGATGGCGACCAGCTCGATGAGCTGCTCGACTCCCTGGACGAGAAATGGGGAGAGTCGTGAGCGCAGAAGACTCCCGCATGACACGTCGGCCGGCGCCTGAGCTGCGGCGCGCCCTGTGGCACCTGCGTCACTCAGGGCTGGCGGGGCTGCGCGAGCACCTGCGCCGTCGTCGGGCGACCGCTTGGGCGCGTCCCCGCCGGTGGGCCTCCAGGCGCCGGGATCAGACGTCCTTCCCGGACTGGCCCCTGCCCTCACCGAAGGAGACCGGGCCGCGTCACGATGTGACCGTCGGCGTCATCGCCGACGAGTTCACGGCGCTCGCCCTGAGCTATGAGTGGCGCGCCGTACCCCTGACGCCCACCGGCTGGTGCGAACAGCTCGACCAGACCCCCATCGACCTGCTCTTCGTGGAGTCCGCCTGGCACGGCAACGACGACACCTGGCGCTTCCAGGTGATCGGTCCCCAGGGGCCCTCCGGTCACCTGAGAGAGATGGTCACGGCGCTGCGAAAACAGGGGGTTCCGACGGTCTTCTGGAACAAGGAGGACCCCGCCCACTACGACGAGGCCATCGAGACCGCCCGCCTGTTCGACTGGGTCTTCACCACCGACGAGGCGATGGTGGAGCACTACCAGCGCGACCTGGGGCACGACCGCGTCGGGATCCTGCCGTTCGCGGCGCAGCCGACCATCCACAACCCGATCCGTCCCCTGGGTGACGACAGCAACCCCCTTACCCTGCGGGACGTCGCCTTCGCCGGCACCTACTTCGCCCACAAGTACCCCGAGCGACGTGAGCAGATGGAGATCGTCCTGGGAGGCGCCCTCGACGTCTCCGCCCGGCTGCCCCACGGGCTGGACATCTTCTCCCGGTACCTCGACGGTGATGACACCTACCAGTTCCCGTCTCCCTGGGACTCCCATGTGCGCGGCAGCCTCAGCTACCCCCAGATGCTCAGTGCCTACCGCGCCTACGCCGTCTTCCTCAACGTCAGCTCCGTGGTGGGCAGCCCGTCCATGCTTCCGCGCCGCGTCATCGAGGTTCTCGCCTGCGGCACTCCTGTGGTGACCACCCCCACGCCGGCCACCGACCGCCTTCTGCCCGCGGGCACCCTGGCCAAGGTCTCCGACCGCGTGGGGGCAGGGCTCACCGTGCGCGCTCTCGTGGCCAACCCGCTCCTCGGGGAGTACATGACCTACCTGGCGCAGCGCGAAATCTGGGCCCACCACACCTACAGCCACCGTGTGGACACCGTTCTGCGCGCTGTCGGACTGGGGGAGCGGGCCCGACGCCGGCCCACCATCGCACCGCTGGTGGCCACCATTCGGCCGGAGCAGGTTGACCACGTCCTGGAGACCCTGGCCTGTCAGCAGCAGGTGACGATGGCACCAGTCATCCTCACCCACGGCTTCACTCCGCGCGCCAGCAGCAGGGCCCGCGCCCGCGAGTTGGGTCTTGAGATCGACTGGGTCACGGCAGAGACCAGTACTCCCTTGGGATCCTGCTACAACATCATGCTCACTCGGGTGGAGGCCGACTACATCGCCAAGATGGATGATGACGACCTCTACGGTGACCACTATCTCTTCGAGGCCCTCGCCGCAGTCGACTATTCCCGCGCCGAGGTCGTTGGCAAGCACGCCCACTACGTGCACCTGACCGGGCCGGACCTGACGGTACTGCGTTTCGGCGACTGGGAGCACCGCTATACGACTTTCGTCTCCGGACCTACGCTGGTGGTCCGTGCGGATCTGGCACGTGACATCAATTTTCCCGAGACGACCATTGGGGAGGATACTGGTTTCCTCAATGAATGCGTACGTGTCGGGGCTCGTATCTATTCGGCCTCTCGTTTTGGATTCGTCCAACGGCGGGGGACGACTTTCGGACACACCTGGGGCATCTCCAACACGGAGGTGCTGGCGACGTCCACCATTAGTCATTGGGGACCGCCCCACGAAATGGAGATGCCCACCTTATGAACGCCCGCAGCGCCGAGACCATGCACGTCATCATCATCGGTTCCGCAGGTGGTCAGGACACGCTCGACTCTCTTCGACAGGACCTGCCTGAGACCGGGATCGTTCCGCTCAGCTGCCCCGACCCGGGGTCGCTGGCCCAAGTCCTCAGGCCTCTGAGCGCCGGAACCCGGGTCCTGTTGCTCAGGGCCGGCGACAGGGTTGAGCCCGGCTATCTCGCCTCTTTGGCTCAGCACGGCTCGGGCGACGCCGTCGGCACCCTTCTCACCTCGACCGTGACCATCCGGCCCGACGGCGCTCGGGATGACCGGCTGCAATGGCGCTTCAAGCACGGCAGCCGCAGCGCGGACCTGACCGCTGAGCCCTACATCTTCCCCGACACCATCAGTGGAGTTGTCCTCACCGTCCCCCGCCGAGGTATGTCGGACTGGGGAGGGCTGGGGCCGTTGCGAGGTATTGAGGACACCGACGGTGCCAACGGCAGTGATGAGAACGCCGGACTGAGCGGGCTTATCGCCCATATCGTGGACACCGGCAACCGGGTCGGCCTCCATGACGGTCCCGCCGTCGTCCACCACGCCCCGTCACCTCCCGGCGCCTGGGGGAAGATCGAGCACTACCGCCACCTGCTGGGCACGCTCCTGCCGGCGTGGCTGCAGGCTGATAGCCCACCTCCCGCCTGGGTCTACCAGCTCGTCATTCACCGCCTCATCCAGGTCACCGAGGCAGACCGGGGACTGCGCTTCCCCTCTGCCCGGCTCACGGTGGCCGAGCGTGCCGAGGTGGCCCAGCTGCTGCGCTCCGTCACTCGTCATGTTCCTGCTGCCCAGATCGAGGCTTACTGCTCCACGCCGCTGGCCGTGGGGCGCCGCACCGCCCTGACGGCCCTGGCCGCCGGACCCATGCCGGCACCGATCCTGCCCTCAGCGCGCAGGTTTCGCAGCGACCAGAAGGCCACCTACTTCTTCACCGGGGCCCTGCCCGCCGAGCAGTGGAAGGTCGATGGCAGCTGGGCGAGCCCCACCAGCGCCAAGACGGTCGATCACCGTTACTTCGACGAGGTCGTGCTCCACGAGCGCATCGTCTGGCTGCCCAAGGGAGAGATCACCGCGGTCATCAACGGCCAGGAGCTTCCGGTGGCTCCTTACCGGGGAAACCCCAGACCCCCTGAGACGGTACCCGGTCGGCACCGTCACGGATCATCGCCCTCCGGGCTGCGCCGACGTCTGGCCAGGGTCCTCGGCCGCGGCAGCACGGAGAGCCCGCCCCAGCAGGTCAACGCGTCGTCGGCCTCGACTGTGTCGTCCTCCGCGGACTCCTCGGCGCCCTCGCCGTACACGGCCTCATCACCAACCGACTGGCCGCGCACCTGGCTCTACATGGACCGTCATGACAGCGCAGGTGACAATGCCGAGCCGCTGTATCGCTACGCCCGCACCCACGCCCCCAGCGTCCGGCACATCTTCGTCATTGAACGCACCTGCCCGGACTGGGACCGGCTCGCGCAGGACGGCTTCGTCCTCCTCGACCCGACAGGTCCCGGCTTCGACGCCGCTTGGGCCGGCGCCGAGACCATCATCCTGTCCGACATCGGTGATCCACTCATCAAGGATCGTCTCAACAGCGCGGGCACCGGCACCGACCAGCGCGTGGTCTTCCTCCAGCACGGCGTGACCATGCGCGATATGTGGCGCTGGTTCAACGGCTCCCGCCTGGACGTCGTCGTGTGCGCCACCGCGCCGGAACAGGCGGGGCTGACGGCGGATCACACCTCCTACACACTCACCGACCGAGAGGTCTGGCGTACCGGATTCCCCCGCCACGACCACCTCTACAGCCTCCTGGGACAGGACCGAGACCGTATCCTGCTGGCCCCCACCTGGGCCCCGGAGGTCTCACGTGCACTTGAGAACGATCCCGACGCCGTCGGGCTCCTCAATGAGCTCTACCGGCCGTGGCTCGAGTTGGCCGCCGGCCTGACCCAGGCGGGTCACCACCCGCTCCTCTTCGCCCACCCCAAGCTCGCACTGAACGCGCCCGAGTGGTTCAGTGCCCTGGGCGTCCCCTCGGTCTCCGGCCGTGAGCTGCCCGAGACGCTGGCCCGTTCCTGGGCCGTCATCTCCGACCGCTCCTCCGTCCTTGACGAGGGCATGCTCGCCGGCTGCGTCGGCATCGTCTGGGACCCCCACGGCCGGCCCGACACGGATCACTACAGAGCCCGGCACGAGGCCGTTGGCGCAGTCTGCGCCGACACCTCTGAGCAGGTCTATCAGGCGGTGGAGGACGTCGTCTACGGCCGCGTCGTCGCCCCGGAGGGCTTCATCCTGCTCGACGCCGGAGCCTGCGCCCGTCTCACCAAGCAGCTTCAGCGCGACATGATCTGATGCGCAGCCTGATTCCTGACGCGCTGCGGGCGGTTCGTCGCTCTCCCCGTGTCAGCCTCGTCAGCCCCGTCTACGGCGTTGCTCCCTACCTACCACGCTTTCTCGACTCCCTCGATGCCCAGGACTACCCCCACGACCGTCTCCAGGTCGTGCTCGTCCTGGATGGTGCCTGTGACGACTCACCCCGAATCTGCCGCGCCTGGGCCGGGCGAACAGACCTCGACGTCGAGATCGTTGAGACCGACAACGGTGGGCAGGGCAGGGCCCGCAACCTGGGAATGGAGTACGCGCGAGGAGACTGGATAGCCTTCCCCGATCCCGATGACTGGCTCGCCCCCGACTTCTTCACCCGGCTGCTGGGTACCAGGCGCCGGGGTGACATCCTGCTGACCGGCCGCACCGTCATCCACCAGGAGGGCAACCGGCTGCGGCACCCCCTCGACTTTCGTTTCCAGGACGGGACCGCTCGGGTCGACGCCGCCCGCCAGCCACAGGCCATCCAGCTCTCGGTCCATGAGTGCCTCCTTCGCCTCGACCAGGCGCTTGCATCTCGATTCCCCGAGGACCGCGAGGCCCCCACCTTCGAGGACGCGCTCTACCTGGGAGGCATCCGAAACGGCTCGGGCCGCATCGTCTACGTGCCCGATGCCGTCTACCACTACGACAAGCGGGCCTCCGGCGACTCCGCGGTTCAGACCGCCTGGTCGCGGCCAGGACGCTACGACGCCCAGATGCGCACGCGCTACCACGCACTTCTCGACGTCGCCAGTGACGCGCCCTGGGCGCAGCAGACGATCCTGTACGACCTGGGATGGTACTTCGGCGTCGTGGACGGCGGTCGGATGCCCGCCGAGCCGCCAGGACTGGCTCAGGCGCACGCCGCCGAGATGCGACGGCTGGCGCACAGGCTCGATGCCGACCAGATCATCCGCAGCCCCTGGGGAAACCTTGGCGCCCGGGATCGGGCCCGGCTTCTGCTGTGGAAAGGGCAGCCTGAGGTGGCGGTGGTGCGTGACGGCGAGGTCATGGAGCTCTGCACCGTCGAGCCTCCTGGTCGGCAGGCTGAGCCCCTTCGCTACGCCGGAACCGACGTCGGTTGGGTCCTCACCGGCTCTGAGGCGCAACGGCGCTACTCCGGAGGAGGCGTCCCGCGTATTCCCCTGTGGCCCCGCAGGCCACGGCTGGCTGAGGCTCGCGAAGTCAGGACGATTAGTGCCGGGGGCTTCTTCGGCGTCGTCGGTGAGGCGGGTGATGAATTGATGAGGTCATTTACTCGAAGGTTCCTTCTATGACGGCACGCTGGAGCACGTGCCCCTCGATGGCCCGGAGCAGGGCCTTGCGTCGAGACCGTGCGGAGAGATCCAATCGTTCATCCAGCACGTATACGGTAAACCGATAGGTGTGTGTCTTGCCGCGTGGTGGCTTGGGTCCACGATAACGATGCCATCCGTAGGCCAGACCCTGGCGTGCGGAAAGAGAACCCACCTCCTTACCGTGAGGAATTGCAGATGGAATCCTATCCGTCGGCTCGATGTTCCAAATTAGCCAATGGGTCATGGTTCCGAACAATGGGTGAGTCATATCCTCCAGAGTTACTGCCACCGAAGCCCCGTCAGGATCTCTCCCCTTAAGAACGATCTCCGGGGACTCGTCTCGTCCGCGTCCCGTCGTATCCTCCTGAAAACGGCCGGAACTGTCAATGCTGTGCAACAGGAGCTTCAGTCCGTTCGTATCGTTAGTACTCATGATTAGACACTCTCGCCTTCCACGCTCGCGCTCACGTCGAATCCATGTTCGCTCAACAGCGCAATATATTCTACCAACTGATCGGAGGTTCCGTCGGCCGTTCGGCGCCGGTGCGAACTGGATTCACCTGGACAGAGGCTCTCTCTGCATCAGGGAGAGGATGAGGAATGCAAGATCTCCGCCGACCTGGTCCATTATGCGTGCGTCATCGATGATTCGCTTGTCCATAAATGTGTTGCGCACGCCGGCGGGGCCTCATGGGTACTGATCGCGAGCCGTACGTACGCGCCGTCAGGGGGTGCGTGGGCCTTGTCGTCGGAGTGGAGTGACGGGTGGGGCGGTTTTCTTGTGACGCCTCGTTTTCTGATTGAATTGGCTTGGGTGTTAAAAACTCCCTCAGGGGCAAGGTGTGACTTTGATGAGTGACACGCAACTACCGCTAAAACGGTCTAGACGTCTCAATGAACAAGCCTCAACCTCTTAAGGATCGTTGGAACGCGCTCATGATGGAAGTCTCCTCGTCACTACGGTGACGGAGGCGAGGCGGAGCTCAGAGCGCCGGGGCGAGAGCGCGTGGCGCCTGCGCGACCTCCAGCTCGTCGGCCACCCATGAGTACAGGGTGCCGGCGTAGTGGAAGGGGGCGGCTCCCCAACGGTGCGCGTCATCGGCGACCACGAGCTCATCGGGTACGTGAAGGATCCGTATGTCGGTCTCTTGACGGACAAGGTCGACGTAGCGGGTCATGACCCAGTTGGCCTCCATGGCCGTCTGCCCCCAGCTCGGGACTGTCAGCTCACCCGAGGTAGTCCTCGTTGCCCACGGCACGTTGAGGAGAATCGTCCTCCTCGTGAGATCGAGCCGCTTCAGCAGAGTGTGGAAGCGCAGAAGGGCCGGCCGCCACAGGTGCAGGTGCTCTGCCGTCCCCAGCTCAAGGAACCTGGCGGTGAGTCCCTCGTAGAGGCCGGCTGTCATGGCTTCTGTCGAACGCGTCAGAAACGCCCCGGGGGACGTCTCCAGGACACCGAGACGCTCATCAGTCAGGTCCCACAGCAGGAGATCCGTGCGCGCGGCCACAGCCGTCAGCTGGGCCTCCAGGTTTCCCACCACGTCCGACATGAAGCAACGACGAGCGAATGGCGATGCCAGGAGGGACAGGTCGAGGTCTCCGACGTCGGCTGGGCGCCCCGCGCTGATGAGGGACTGACGGGCGATGTAGCGCTCCACGCTCCACCCCCGGTTCTCCATCTCACTCGCGGCGTCCCTGGCCACGCAGGATCCGTAGACCGTGATTCGTCCTGTCATCGCGCTGTCCTCAATGCGCATGGTCATACTCCTCGAGCGTGTCGATAGGGCAGCGTGCGACTCTCCGAGCGCTGGATCCGCACCCCTGCTGGTTTCCACTTCTCCCTGCACGTGGCCAGAATCGTGGCGGCCTTGTCCGGTTTGCCCTTGGCGATGTTCCAGGACCACCAGCGGTAGTCATGGGCGATCTGGGGACCTGGGCCATCTCCGATGAGCTCGCCATCCATGAGCCACAGCGCCCGGGTGCACATCTCCTCAATGACCTGTGCGGCGTGGTTGACGATGAAGACCGTCCCGGCACCGCGCCGCAGCTCAGTCATCTTGTTCTCGCTGCGTTCCTTGAACGCAGCGTCTCCGGTGGACAGGGCCTCATCAATGAGGAGAATGTCCGGGTTCGCGGCGGCGGCGATTGCGAACCGCAGGCGTGAGGACATTCCTGAGGAGTAGGTCTTCATAGGGCGGTAGATGGCCTTCCCGATTCCGGTCAGCTCGATCACCTCCGGCAGGATCGCGTCGATCTGGTGGGGGGCCAGCCCCATGGCCAGGCACCCGAGGCGCACGTTCCGTTCTCCGGACAGGTCTGGGACAAGGGCCGCATTGACCCCAAGCAGCACCGGATTGGAACGGGCACTCACCGTTCCCGACGTCGGTGTCTCCAAGCCGGCGATCACGCGAAGAAGGGTGGACTTCCCGGCCCCGTTACGCCCCAGGATTCCGATCGATTCTCCGGCACGTGCCACGAAAGAGACGCCTTTAAGGGCATCGACACTCACTTTCGGTCTCTGCCCCGTCATACCCAGGAAGATCTTCTGGGCGGGTGACGTGGCCCGCAGGTCCTCGGCGTCGGTGGAGGGGACTCGGTAGCGCACCCGAAGGCCATCAGCGACGACGGTGGCCGTACCGAGTCCGGTCTCACCACTGTCCGCCGCGGTCATGACCGCGTGGCCGGTGACGCCGTCCGGTGCCATCATGATGACGGGGAGCCTCGCGGTTGACTCCTCCGTATTCTCGGAGCGGTGCGCCGTCTGAGCGTTGAGTGGACGGTTCTCAGCGTTCGACACCGTAGTCCTCTTCCTTCTCCCAGAAGAACACGAAGCCGACCAGGGCCAGCCCGAGTGACCAGGCACTGAGAATGAGCCACACACGTGCCTCGGGGACGCGCTGGTACAAGATCGCATCGCGATACATCGAGATCATGAGATAACCGGGGTTGAGGTCCATGGCGTGCAGCATCATCGGGTGGTCGATGAAGCGCTCGTAGGAGAAGAAGACTCCCGAGGCGTAGAACCAGAACTGGGTCAGGAAGGGCCAGATGTTTCGCAGGTCCGGAATCGTCGTCGTCATACGAGAGGTGATCAGTGTCAGCCCCAGGCTCATGAACGCCTGGAGGGCGAAGACCGGCAGAACCAGCACCCAGTGCCAGCTCGGCCAGGCGTGCGGGGGAAGAACAACCACGAGGATGAGGACCGCGATCATCGGGGGGATCAGATCGATCGCACAGCGAATCGTGTACGACACGGGCAGCGCGGCCCGGGGGAAGGAGAACCCCCGAATGAGGTTCTTGCCGGTCGCGATCACCTGGCTGCCGCCGGTCACTGCCCGCTGCAGCGGCGGGAAGAACGTGACCCCGATCATGAGATAACCGACGAAGTTGTTGATACCGCGGCTTGTCTGCAGCATCATCCCGAACACGATGAAGAAGATGGTGGCATCGAGCATCGGCTTGGCGATCAGCCACGCATTCCCCAGAAAGGTGCCGCGTTGAGAGCCCAATGCCCGGGCCCGGGCGTCGGCCCAGATGAAGTGACGTCGTTGCCAGAGGCGGCGGATGTAGATCGACAGTGGAGGACGCCGACCCACCGGGTACAGCTCGCTGAGCTCGACAACGCTGACACTCACCTCAGACCTGTCTCCCCAGAACGGCTGTCCGTCCGGCCAGGTCATCCACGAGGCCTCGCTCATACCAGCTCCTTGTAGATCTCGATCTGACGGGCGGCGTTGGCGTCCCAGGTAGGCAGCCCCTGCTGCGGCGGACAGGACAGTGGACCGGGGGGCTGGGACGGATCTCCGGCTGAGGCCGGGCCTGACCGTCCACCCGACTCGGCCGCCATCCGGATCAGTACCCGGGCGAGTGCCTCCGCGTCACCGGGGGGAAAGGACCGACTCGCGCCTAGGGCGGTGAGTTCCCTGAGAGCGGGGAGAGAGGAGACCACCACCGGCCGTCCCAGCGCCATCGCCGTCATCGGCTTGATCGGCGTCACCAGCCGACACACCGGCGTATCGAGCCTCGGCACGCAGAAGACATCCAGGGCCTGGTACCAGTTCATGGCCGATGAGCGATCCACCCGTCCTGGAATGACGCATACCGACCTGCCCAGTCCCAGTTCCGCGGCCAGGGCCACGAGTCCAGGACGACTGACCCCGTCGCCCACCAGAGCGCATCGAATGTCGGCGCCCTGGCTACGGGCGCGCGTCACCGCCTGGAGCAGCACGTCGAATCCCTCATAGCCGACCAAGGAGGAGACGCTCCCCACCCACAGGCCATCACGGGCCAGCCCGAGGGCTGCGCGGGCATCAGCCGACGGCAGCCCGGTGACGGTGAGGACCTGTGGGTCCACGGCGTTGGGGACGACTGCGATTCGTTCCGGAGCGACCCCCCGGGCGGTGAGATCCTCGGCCTGGACCTGCGAGAGAACGATGACGGCGTCAGCGCGTCCGGCCATCTCGGCCTCCTTGTCCCGCAGCAGCGCGAAGCGCTCGGAGCCCAGAGCCTCGGATTCCTGCCAGGACGGCCTGCCGGCCACCCAGGTGCACTCCAGCACTCCGCGCATCTCATAGACCCAGGGCAACCCGTAGGAGCGGGCCACGGACTGGGTGACCAGGGCATTGACGTAGTTGGTGGTTGTGTGCAGCACGTGCGGGGAGAACCGCTCCACCTCACGGGCCAGTGAACGGCTCATCTGAGTCAGCCGGGCGATCGGGGACGCCTGAGTGCGAGCCGGAAGAATCCGCCGGTAAGCGATGGAGTCGACGACGTCGATCGCTCGCGCCGCGGGCCTTCCGATGATGACGGGGTAGCCGATACGAGTCACCGCCCGTACGGTGAGGCCGGCGGAGGCCTGCGCCCGCAGAAGCGCGTGTGAGCGAAGGGTGTAGCCGGACTGGGTATGCGGCAGCGAGCTGGTCAGCACATGAAGGACCCGGAGTGGTTCGGTCGGGTCGGGCGATGTCCAGCTCGCTGACGGTGCGAGCCGGGGGAGATGGAATCCTGGGCTCATCATGGCCAGCTGTGAGCGCAGGCGGGCTTGGTGCGCCCTGGCGTCCGGCACACCGTCCAGGGCCCGGACCGCAGCACTCAGGTGCCCCCGGGCCCACAGGTCCCGTGCGCGTATCGGCGCCGGCAGGTCATCGACGTCGAGGTGGCACAGCTCGATGCCGCCGAGCTGGACCGCCAGCTCAGCGGCGAGCCTGCGCCCCACGGCCGAGCGGGGTACTGACCGCCTCAGTGCCCGGCAGGCGGAGTCGGTCCTGTCGGCGATGAGTTCCGACAGCGCTCGGCGCAGCTCGTCATCGTCTGCACCGGTGCCGATTGCGCGGGCCGCGCGCTCGCGCCAGGGCCCAGGCAGTCGGCGTGCCCCCTGCAGGGCCAGCAGCAGTGGGTCCTCGACCAGCTGTCGGGCGGCGGACGTGCTCAGTAACGACAGATTCCTCAAGATCTGGGCGTCAGTCACCGGTCACCTGCTTCAAGAGGGACTCGTAGCGCTCCGCCATCTCCTCGGCGTCGGCGTTGTCCTCCAACCACCGCTGCCCGCCCGTCACGCGCAGGCGGCTGCGGTCAGCGGCCAGGCTGATCCACAAGGCGGCCAAGGCCTCAGGATCCTGTGGGGCAGTGACGTCGCCGCAACCGGCATCCTCCACGATGCGCCGAGCCTCACCCTCGACCGAGGCGCTCACGTGCAGACCCATCGCCATGATCTCGTAGAGCTTGGAGGGAACCGTCAGCGACAGAGCCGGCCAGTCCTGCAGGCTGACCAGCACCGTGTCGGCCCATGCATAGTGCCGGCCTACCTGATCCCAAGGCACGGTGGGGCGCATTTCGACGGGGGCTGCGAGCCGGTGCGCCAAAGTCGCGACCTGATCGTACTGGGCGCCGTCGCCGACGATGCGCAGCACGATCTGGGTGCCGCGCTGCCGGGCGATGTGCGCGGCCCTCACCGCGCAGCCGATCCCCTGAGCACGGCCCACCGTCCCCAGGTACAGCACGTGGAGGGCGCCGTCCGAAGGCCGTTGGCTGATGCGGTCCCTATCTGGGGGCACGTTACTGCCGGTGTTACGGACTGTGACCACTTGGCGCAGCCCTCGGGCGCGCAGGACCCGTGCGAAGGAGTCCGTCGTCGTCACCACGGATGTGGCTTCTCGCTCCAGCCTGGTCACCAGAGGCGGGATCAGGCTGCGTACGCTCCGGCCGACGACGTCCGCTCCGAGGGAACGGCGCGGCGTCTGTGCCTCGGTGGAGGCGTGGGCGGATGGTGAGTCCCACTGCTCAGCAGACATGAACAGGTCCGGCCAGGCGTCACGCAGCTCCACCACGACCGGACGACGGAGCACTCTGCCGAGGGCCAGTGCCGCCGGGAGGGTGGGGAGTCCGGGAACAGACCCGAGGATGACATCGGGTCTGTTCGCGCCGCTGAAGCGCCTGATCCCCAGACGTACGGAGTCGGCCGCAGCGACCAGCTGGTCAGCACCACGTCGGCGCAGATCAGCATCGTACGAGCGGAAGGCGGTCCGGTGCACGATGGCTCCGGTGACGTCTCGTGAGACCGAGCCGGGTCGGTGAGGACCGTCATCCTCCAGGAGACGACCACCGGGGTAGTGAGGGCAGGGGGCCAGTACCGCGAGCTCATGACCACGCGAGACCAACGACGTGGCCAGCCGGTTCCAGCGCCGTTGAGGGGCGCCGACCTCGGGGGGCCAGTAGTGGATGAGGAGAAGGATCCGCATGCCTCACCTGGTTCCATGTGGTGTGAGGAAGGGGCTCGATGCACCGACGATGGAGGGCGTCTGCAGATAGAGGAACAGGATCGTGGTCATGCCGACCAGAGGCATCCAGATCCGACTGGGGGAGACGATGCTGGCCGCTGCCAGCGCGGAGCACGAGACGGCCGCCAGGGTCACCAGAAGAGCTGATGCCCAGTGCGGCCATCCGGCCGAGACCAGACGCTGGTAGACGTGAAGCTTGTGCGGCTCGTACCAGCGCCGTCCGGTTCTCATTCGCATCCACAGGGTGTAACCGGTATCTGTCAGCAGCACGAGGAGCGGCGCGACGGCGGCCTCCACGGCCACGCCCTGGGCGAGGCAGACCGTCACCGCGAAGGCCCACGCCCCACCCAGTGCGTATGATCCTGAATCGCCCAGGAACACCCTGGCTCGGGGTGCATTGAAGGGGAGGAACCCGAGGCTCGCTCCAGCCACCGAGATCATGACGAGTCCCAGGCCGGGAAGCGGAGCCACGGTAGCGACCAGGACGTACCACAGGGAGGTCGCCACCGCGTGGCCGCAGGCCAGTCCGTTGGCGCCGTCCATGAAGTTCGTGGCGTTGACCAGCACGGCAGTGCCCATGCTGACAACGGGCGCCCACCACAGCGAGGCCTCGAGCACGCTGCATACCGCGATCCCGAGTCCCGCCCCCAGGGCGAGCTGGAGTATCAGACGGGTCCGCACGGCCATGGAGAGCAGGTCCTCGGCGAGACCGACCAGTGCGAAGGCGAGCACCGTTGTCAGCCCGATGAGAGCGATGTCGAGCCTTGCCACGACGGCTCCGGCGCCGAACCGGTGCAGCGCCACGAGCCCGGCCACCCAAGCGGTCAGTGAGACCGCTAGAACGATGGCAAGCCCGCCGCCGCGGGGAACAGGACGCTGGTGGAGGGATCTGTTCTCAGGCACGTCGATGACGTGTGCCCTCTTCAGAAGCGGTATCACAACCGCGGTCAAGGACGCGGAGACGCCAGCAGTCAGCACAAGACCACTGAGGAGCGCGACGGTCATGAGGCCGGCTCCAGTCTGCGCCGTGCGCGAGCCCGCCATCTCAATCGGCGTCCCCACTGGCCTGCCACGGCAATGACGGATCCGGCGACACTGGCTGTCCACGGTAGCAAGTGGACCTCCGTGGTGAGGTCAAGGAAACAGGATCCGATCATGAATCCCGCCCCCGCGACGATGATGAACGGCATGACCCGTGTAGACGCCCACGGCCAGAACCGCCACGTGACGCACCATGCGGTCATTTGAATAAGAACCGCGGACGTGATTCCTATCAGGAGCATCCGAGGATAGAGGATCCGATGCGCCGACATCAGTGTCCTGATGAGAGTCGCCAGGAAGAGCCATAGCGCCCAGGAGATCATGTCTCGTCGTACCGCCGAGAAGTCTGAGGGGAGGAAGGGCGGCGATGTGGTCAGTGACGGAATGCCTGAGGTGCTCGGGGGAAGGCAGGGGAAGGTCCGGGTAGGGGTTACTGCGACCACAGGCGACCTCCAAGCTTCTGGGGTGGGCAAGGCCTGGGGAAGGCCTTCTTTACTCGTTTTCATATAACGGTAGTGGTGCCGTAGAGGTGGAAATACGACTGTCGCCATAATTGGGTTGTCTGCAATCAGAATGTGATGTTCGGGGCCTGCTGTGACGACGCCGAAACCGCTTGTAATCGTTGTGATATCGCGGAATATGGGGTTTGGGTTACATGATGGACTCAGCTGGCGAAGGTGCGGCTCAGAGGGTGGGGACGCAGTTCGGCGCATTCATTGAGTTAAGCGATAATGGGTGATCGCCGCCATAGTCGAAACCCTGCTGCGGAGGGGTAACAAGCGAATTTTGGCGGGATGGAACTGCATAGACTTAACTGCAAGCGCGATCAACCGCTATACGCGCAACCAACGACAATGCCATCGGTTCTTGTGTGAATCATACAAACGCCGATGGTCCCGATCCTGAGGAAATTTCTGATGAAACGCGTGATCACCTACGGGTCCTTCGACCTGCTCCACTACGGGCACATTGAGCTGCTGCGTCGAGCCAAGGAGATGGGCGACTATCTCATCGTCGCTCTGTCCACCGATGAGTTCAGTGCCTCTAAGGGAAAGCGCGCCTACTTCTCCTTCGATCAGCGCAAGACGATGCTCGAAGCCATTCGGTATGTGGACCTGGTCGTTCCCGAGCAGACCTGGGGGCAGAAGAGCCAGGACATCAATGAGTACGGCATTGATGTCTTCGTCATCGGCGATGACTGGATTGACACCTTCAACGAGCAGCTCGAAGGGCGCTGCGAGATCGTCTACCTGCCCCGGACCCCGGAGATCGACTCCTTGCGGATGCAGGAGTGCCGTGACGCCGAGGAGGCTCGTGGGCTGTGAGTCGCGTCAGACGCGGCGGCTGTGTCCGGGGCCGAAGTAGACGTCGTCGAGCGTGGCGGTCATCAGGGAGCGCTGACGAAGGATGTCGATGATCTGGCCGTAGACGTGAGTGATGGTGGGGAAGTTCGCGTGACCGATGACGATGTGCTGAGCGAGCAGCCACTTCTGCGCCTCGCCGAGAAGTACGTCCGGTGTGAGCTGCCCGGAGTCTCCGAACGAGCCGTACCACATGGTCGCGGTTGTGTATCCCGCTTTGGCGCAGACCGAGTCGGTGAAGGAGCTGCGGCCGCCGTAGGGGGGTCGGACGAAGGGAGTGCCCGTGACGCCGTAGGTGTTGCGCAGCAGGTTCTCGCACTGGGTGAGCTCGTCAATGATTTCCCCCTCAGACAGTGTCGTCAGATCCGGGTGTGTCCAGGTGTGGTTGGCCAGCTGGACCTGTCCCGATTCCACGAGGGGAAGCAGCTTGTTCCGGTTGTCGGTCCAGCTCGGGTAGACGCCTGTGACGAAGAAGGTGAGGCGGACTCCCGAGTCCTTGGCGAAGTCAAGGTAGGCGTCCACCACTGAGGAGTCGACGCCGTCGTCGATGGTGATGGCCACGACGTTGCCGACGTTCTCCGGCAGGCCAGTGATGAGCGGATCCGCCGCAGTGGGGGCAGGTAGTGGGGGTGGTCCGTCCTGAAGGTGGAGTGGGCTGAGCGACGGTGTCGGTGATGGTGTCGGTGAGGGGGCTGCGGAGGTTGAGGGTGAGGTCAGCGCAGTGGATGCAGTCGACGAGGAGGCTGAACGGGACGCTGAGCGCATCGCGGCACAGGAGCTGAGGCAGCCGGCGGTTCCGGCAGCCAGGGCGAGAAGGAAGTCGCGGCGTTGCATGGGAGGGACTTTCTCGAGCATGAGGTTGCCAGTGCGTTAAGCGACCCGGGTGCCCGCTGTCGTGTGAGGAGAACGGGGAGGCAGGGTGAGTCGCTTCCCCAAGGTCGTCGTCAGAGCATGTCAGGGTCTGCTCCATTCTACGCGGCACCGTGCCCGTTGAATGCTGAGATAGGAGCCTTGAGAGTAAGGGGAGTGCGCGGTCCTGCCGAAACAGGCGGATGGGGTGGCTGACGGGGTTTGAACCCGCGACCTCCTGGACCACAACCAGGCGCTCTGCCGACTGAGCTACAGCCACCATGTACGGCGAAGCCGCAACGAATCGGTACTGTATCCGTTCATCTCCTCGCACACCAAACCGAACTCGGTGCACTGCGTCACTTCGGGGTTGCTTCGCGTTCGCTTCGCGAATCTCGTCGGTTCCGTCACCTGGTCGGCTCCGCCAGTACGCGCTCAGCCGCTTCCTTGCACTCTTGGGAGCTCGGTCCCTCACCGTTGGGAAACAGGACGGCCCGGTAGTAGCGCAGCTCGTCGATGGACTCCAGGATGTCCGCCAGCGCACGGTGCCCCCCGGTCTTCTTCGGGGCGTGGAAGAAGGTCCTGGGGTACCAGCGCTTGGCCAGCTCCTTGAGAGAGGAGACGTCCACGATCCGATAGTGAAGGTGCTCAATGAGCTCGGGCATGTCGCGGGCCAGGAAGGCCTTGTCCGTGCCTACCGAGTTCCCCGCGAGCTGGGCGCTCCGGGGCTCGGGCACGAGGGAGGTCACATAGTCCAGAACCGTCTTCCGGGCCGCCTCCATCGTCAGCCCGTCCTCCAGCTCAGCGAGTAGGCCGGAGGATGTGTGCATGGTGCGCACGTAGTCGTTCATCTGCTCCAGCGCTGCGGCGGAGGGCTTGATGAGCACATCGATTCCTTCGGCCAAGGGTCTGAGCTCATAGTCGGTGACGACGACGGCGACCTCGATCAGCGCATCAGCGCCCAGGTCCAGGCCCGTCATCTCACAGTCGATCCACACCAGCGGGTCCGAGGTTGTCATCTGCTTGCTCACGGACTCCACTTTAGCCATTGCGCCGGACATCAGGTCATCGTGCCTCGCGCGAGGGCAGTGCGATTCACGACCGGCTCCTGGCGGAGCAGCCCGATTGACGCGGAGATCGCGATAAGGTCTCCGCGAAGCCTGACAGCCCCCGAGCGACACGGAGCACTTATGTCCCAAAGCCCCGCCCCCCTTCACCTCGGAAGCTCCTACATCATGGAGACCCGGATTGGAGCAGGTGCCCAGGGAGAGGTTTGGCGCGGCCGGCGTACAGACGCCCGTGAGGTCCTGGCTTTCAAGGTGCTGCGCGCTGAGCTGGTGGAGAATCCCGATGTCGTCGAGCGCTTCATCAAAGAGCGCTCAACGCTGCTGCGGGTACGAAGCCCCTACGTCGTGGCCATCCGCGACGTCGTCATCGAGGGCTCCACCTTCGCGATCGTCATGGACTACGTCAACGGAGGGGACCTGCGCGATCTGCTGAGGGCACGCGGCTCGCTGCCCCCTGCGCAAGTGGCCTCCCTGGGAACGCGTATCGCCCAGGGGCTGTCCGCGGTTCACCAGGCCGGGGTGATCCACCGGGACATCAAACCCGCCAACGTCCTGCTCAGCTCGCGTCCCAGCCGGGGCGGCGACCCGTCGGAGACGGTTGCCACCGGTATGGCGCCGGGAGGGAATGTGCCGGAGGCCGTCGTCCCTCGGCTGGCGGACTTCGGGGTGGCGCGCATCTGCGACACCTTCTCCGCCTCCCACCTCACCGGGGCCATTGGTACTCCGCTGTACATGGCGCCGGAGATCCTGTCGATGCAGGCCCCCACCTCCGCCGCTGACATCTACTCACTGGGCATCATGCTCTACGAGATGACCTGTGGGACGACGCCGTTCGTGGGAGAGCCCGCCCAGCTGCTCGGTCAGCACGCTCGGCGTGACGCGGGCCGTCCGTACGGTGTGCCCGACGCGCTGTGGGAGCTCATCGCTGCGATGACCTTGAAGCAGCCCGATATGCGTCCTCCCGTCGAGGTTGTCGCTCAACACCTGGATGCCATGCAGTCCACGCTGGCGGGTCTTCCGGCTGCGCCGAGGCTCGAGTCGCCTCCGCAGTCGACGGCCTCGGTCATGCCCTATGACTGGGACGCCCCCTCGGCCGCAGATCCGATGGCGCCATCGGCGATGCCTCCGAGTCACTCGATGACCCCCGCCACGATGGCGATCGCGCCGGAGGCGCCAACTCTGGTCAGTGGGCAGCAGTACGCCCCCAGTCCCGGACAGATTCCTCTCAGCCCGGGGACCGCGGGCACCGGAGGCTTCACCGCTCCTTCGACGCTGGCCGCTCCGGGCGGCTCCAGTCCCTCCGCGCCCGCCTTCTACAGCCAGCCGGGAGCCCAGTACACGGCGGCTGCGGCGGCTGGAGCGCAGGCCGGCGCCCGTCGGCGATGGTGGCGTCGTCGGTGGGTGGCCGCGGCCGCCGTGGTCGTCGTCCTGGCAGTGGCGGGGGCGAGCGCGACCTGGTGGTACTTCTTCTCCGGGCAGGAGATTGACGACAGGTGGCCGGCGGCTCTGCCGGCGGGCAATGGTCTCCGGGAGGACCTGCGCTACTCGGAGGTCTCCGAACCCGTCATGTCCTCAGACAGGACCACGATGGCTTTCGAGCACAGCGGCAAGGCCCAGCTCGTTGATCTCACGAAGAGCACGACGACGCCGGTGTGGAGCGGTGAGTGCTACAAGGTTCGGCCCTGGGTCGGCGGCTCGATGCTCTGCACCCAGACCACTGACGCATCCACGGTGATCGGGGCTGGGGGCAAGACCTCTCAGGCGCCTTTCTCCAAGGAGTCCTTCTACATCGGAGCGACGCAGGACCTCGGCATCGTGTCTGAACAGGGGGAGGTCTCCGACGGAGGCCCCATGAGGGGGTACGACGCATCCGGTAAGGAGAAGTGGAGCGCTTCCGGCCAGTACAAGGGGGGCCGGGTCCATAATGGCTTCATCCTCACCTACGAGACCAAGTCGCGACAGTTCCAGGTGCTGTCGGCCAAGACCGGTGAGGTACTCGTCTCGGAGCCCGGCAAGCAGCCGGACTCTGACTTCGACAAGGACACTCGATTCCCTGGCGGATTCAATATCGAGTCCGGACCGGAGGCCTTCTCGCGAGTGACGTCCTCAGGTGCCACGATCTACAAGGCCAACGGCAGCGAGGCGGCAACCGTCTCAGGAAAGTTCTCGGAGAAGCACTGGTGGGCGTCGTCAGCGCCACTGGATGCCTCGTCACTGAAGGATGCGTACTCCTCCTTGGCTAAGGCATCGTCCTCGACCACCCCCGTCATCGGTCCCAGCGGCACGGTCGACGTCGTCGTCGACACCGGTGCCTGCACGGCCAAGGTCGGCAGCAAGAAGCTCGAGCTGCCCGAGTTCACACAGAGCGAGGGGTGCCACATCAGGCCCATTGGTCTGCTCAGTGACGGACAGGTGCTGGTGGAGGTCGGGGAGTACAGCTTCTCGGACAGTGATCCGGGGAACCTCGTCGTTGCCGTATCGCCCGATACGGGCAAGGTCGGCTGGAAGGTTCCGGGCGCCTACGGCGGCACCGTCGTTCCCGCGAAGGACCAGAGCGACGCCCGCCTTCTGGTCGCTCAAGGATCCTCCTACACCTTTGATCTGGTGGTCTCCAGCATCACCAGCAAGTAGGCGTACATGCGATATACACGGCGCCGGGGTGCCGACCACCTCTGTGGTCGGCACCCCGGCGTTCGTGTCGGGACGGTCGAAACGGCTCAGCGACGCCCGCGGCGGGCCAGGGCGATGTAGCACGCCACCATGCAGGCCAGGCCGATGGCTGAGAGCAGGCCGTAGTTCGTCAGCCACTGCGCGGTCTCGTGCTTCCACAGCGCGTCGTCGCGGTTGGGCATGATGGCGAGCATCTCCAGGGTGGAGGAGGCCATTGCGTAGCCCCACCGCGATGGCATGAACCAGGCCAGCTGCTCGAAGACCGCCCGTCCTGAGATCGGGATGATGCCGCCGGACAGGACCAGCTGGGCCATGATTGAGACCACTAGGACCGGCATGACCTGCTCGGAGGAGGAGACCATCGCGGAGACTGCCAGTCCGAGGAGCCCTGAGACGAAGGCGACGGCCCAGCAGCAGAAGGCCAGCTCCAGTCCCGGCCACCCCTCCAGGATGACGGCATCGGTGGGGCCCTTGTTGAGGGCCAGAGCGATTCCCATCATCAGTGCGGTCTGAACGGTGGTGATGAGCGCCAGGATGGTCGCCTTGGAGAACAGGTAGGCGCCGGATCTCAGACCAACGGCCTTCTCCCTTAGGAAGACGTCCCGCTCCCCGATGAGGTCGCGGATGGTGGCCGACATTCCGGAGAAGGCCGCGCCGGTGATGAGAATGACCAGCAGCTGCAGGGCCTGGCTGGAGTACTTGATGACCTGGGGAGTGGGGTTCTCCGGCGTCGGGGGAGTGGGCTCCGGGTAGTGGGGGACCGCGAAGCCGTCGCTCCCCTCGATCGCCTTGGTCAGCAGCCCCATGATGATGGGGAGCAGCAGCATGAAGGCGAGGTAGGAGGGGTCGGCCGCCACGATCCGCAGCTGGCGTCGCACGAGGGTCGAGACCTGCCGGAGCACGGACTGCTGCTTGGGCGGCTTCTCCTGCGTCGCCGGCCCGGCGGCTGCAGCGGGAGCCCCTCCGCGCCGCGTCGAGGGCACTGTGGCCTCCATGTACTGACGCAGCTCCGCGGTGTGGTTGCGGATGAGGGCGTAGACGTCGGCGTAGCCGTCCACGGCGGGCGGGTCGGGCAGAGTGCCCTTCGGGGTGTTGAGCAGCAGGCGGCCCTGCGAGGCGATCTCGTTGAGCCGTTGACGGAAGTAGGGGAGTACCTCCCGGGGGGAACCGTAGTAGACGGGCTTCCCACCAGCGGCGAGGATGAGGACCTTGTCAGCGCGGTCGATGTGGTTCTCATTGTGGGTGACGACGACGACCGTGCGGCCGCTGTCACCGGGACGAGTCCCATGCGCCAGGGACGCCAGCAGGTCCATCACGTCACGGTCCAGCTGGGGGTCCAACCCGGAGGTGGGCTCGTCGAGGAACAGGAGGCTGGGGCGGGTGAGCAGCTCGATGGCGGTGGAGACCCGCTTGCGCTGACCGCCGGAGAGCTTCTTGACGCGCTTGTCCACATGCGCAGTCAGATCGAGGTCCTCCAGGACCTCGGCGATGCGTTGACGCCGTTCGGCCTTGGAGACGTCCTTGGCGAAGCGCAGCTCGGCGGCGTACTCGAGCGTCTTGCGGACAGTGAGGGCGGAGTGGATGACGTCGCTCTGGGGGACCACACCGATCTTGTTGCGCATGACCGGATAGTGCTCGTAGACATCCAGTCCGTTGAAGAGCACCTGGCCCTCCTGAGCCTTCTGCTCGCCGGTGAGAGCCTTGAGCAGCGTCGACTTACCGGCGCCCGATGGCCCGACGACGGCCAGCAGCTCGTTGCCCGGCAGTGAGAACGAGATGCCGTCGAGCAGCGTCAGGCTGCCGTTGTTGACGCGGAATGTCAGGTCCTTACCCACCAGCTCGCCGCCGGCACCGCCTGCGACCTGGACCTCGCACAGGCCATCCGGACTCAGTGCGATGAAGGTGGAGCCCAGCCCCAGGAGCACGGGGCGGGTCACCTGGACCTGCGAGACTCGTTGACCTTCGACGTAGATGCCGTTGGTGGATCCCAGGTCGGTGACGACCAAGCCGTTGGGTGAGACATCGATACGGGCGTGGTGCTTGGAGATGAGCGGGTCGTCCAGGACCAGGGTGTTGTCGGGGGCCCGCCCGATGGTGCCCGAGGAGGTGATGCGGAAGGAACTGAGCGTGTGGCGCGAGGAGGGGAAGGCACCTGAGTTCGCCGAACCTGATGACGGTGCGCCGTGAGGACTTCCGGACGCGACATAGGTCGCGGCTGACGCGGCTGAACCCATGGATCCAGGCGTGGGACGGGCCTGTACCGGGGCGGCTGTCGTCGGAGGCAGACCGGAAAGGGGTTGGGGGAGGGGCCTGGCCTGTGGTGCCGAGGTCGCGCTCGGTTGAGACGGGACGACGGGGGCGCTTGGAGCCGACTGGGCCTGCTGTCCCAGCGGTTGCGACTGAATCGGGGAACCGGGTTGGGAAGCGGCACCCGACGCGATCGGGGTGAGTCCGAGCGCTGGTCCGGAGGCATCGCCCAGCTGGATACGGGTGCCCTGAGCCACGAGTGCCTCGCGCGTGACGGAACCGTTGACGAGCATGCCGTTGCGACCCTGGCAGCTCACGGCCCACCCGGTTGAGGTGGGGGTCACCAGCAGGTGCGTACGAGACACGAGGGGATGGACGATCTGAACGTCGCTGTCAGGTGCCCTTCCCACGGTGAAGGCTCTGGTGAAGGTGTGAGGTTCCAGCGAAGCTTGGGCAGAGAGAGAGCGCACGATGAGTGCGGGAACGGACAAGGCGCGGTCCTTCCGGGGCGTGTGTCATGGGACTCCCGCCACGATACTGCTGTTTCGATGTCGCCGCTAAAAGTGAGCACTCCCCAGTGTGATGTTGGATACGTATAATCCCGGATGACCAGCGGGGTGGATTGACTTGGCGTGTCGTTCCGTTCGGTTGCGGAGTGATTGCAGTGTTGTTACGAACGCATTGCGGTCTGGGCGGCGAGCGCTTCGGGAACTGGCCTGAAGTGGCCATGCACAATCGTCCGCATGTCTGGATCGATGCGCATCCGTGATTGCTGAGTGATTGCCTTGTGATGGTTTGCCGGTGTTGAAAGCGACGTCGCCTCGCCCGCCCTCGAGGTCGGAACCTCCCGATCGATGGCGTAGTCTGGTTCGGCGCATGTGCACGCCTCCGTAGCTCAATGGATAGAGCATCGGCCTTCTAATCCGCAGGTTGCCGGTTCGAGTCCGGCCGGGGGCACTGGATAACGGCCTTGAGAAGGCTGGGATTTCAAGGAAGACCACCGCTCGGGGTGTCGGGGCGAAGAAGTGCGACGAAGGTGCCCTGCTCGGCGACGAACGTTCTGCTCGCTGCCCTCGTAGTCGTCGGCATCCTGGTCCGGGGCGTAGTGCTTCCCCGTATTCCAGAGTGGCGAGCGCGTGAAGCCGGTTGTCACAGCGGAGTATCAGGAGACTCCCGTCGGTTTCACGACACCTGTGGTGTGAACTGTCGAGATCAATCGTCGACTCTGCTCTGCTGTGCTCATAGGGTTGGCACATGCCCGCTCCTGTCCCCTCGCGCCACTCCGAGGACGATGCCCCCGTCTCCTCGCTGAGTCGTGTTCAGCTCCTCGAAGTCCTCACTGACCTGGTCAGGGACCTCGAGCGCCTCGACCTGGCCCTCAGCGCCGACGGAATCGAGGCCGCTCGAACGCTTCGCGACGGTCTCATTGGACAGGTGCGCGATCAGGTGATCCCTCGTCTCCAGGACGCCGACATCCCGTCTGTCGTGGTGATCGGAGGCTCTACGGGTGCTGGAAAGTCGACGCTCGTCAACTCCGTGCTCGGCCAGGAGGTCTCGGACGCCGGAGTGCTGCGCCCCACCACCCGGACTCCGGTCCTGGTGGCCAATCCCGAGGACATGGAGTCGCTCAGCGATCACCCCCTGACGGAGGTCTGCCGCCAGGAGGTGTCCTCCGCGATCCCTGCGGGGCTGGCGCTTATCGACGCCTCGGACCTTGACTCGGTGCACGAGGCCAACCGGGAGCTCGCGGGCAGGCTGCTCGAGGCCGCCGACCTGTGGCTCTTCGTGACCACCGCAGCGCGTTACGGCGACCAGACGCCCTGGATGACCCTGGAGGAGGCCACACGCCGCGAGACCCCCATCGGTGTGGTTCTCAACCGGGTGCCGGCGAAGATCCTGTCCGAGGTGCGTCGAGATCTCATCACCCGCCTGCAGGGGCTGGGGCTGTCGGAGGCGCCCTTCTTCGTCATCCCGGATGCCGGGCCGCACGAGGGGCTGCTGTCGGGTGACGGCGTCACTGAGCTGCGCGAATGGCTGCGGCTTCTCGCCGGCCGCCACCGTGCAGCCGGTCTTGTGCGTCGCACAGGCAGAGGAGTGTGGAGCACCCTGCGTACCGATCTGGAACGCCTGGCCGACGACGTCGATGCCCAGGAGGCGGTGGCGCAGGACCTGGAGAAGGAGTGCCAGGGGCTGAGGGACGTGGCGATCGAGTCCTTGAGCGCCGATATCGGGTCCGGTTCCGCAGGCCAGGGTGCTACGGCCACTCGTTGGATCACGCTGGCCTCATCCGGTGGCCCGCTCGCCTCCTTGGCGCAGGGAGGCAGGATGCGCAGGGGATTTCTGGGGCGAGCGGACAAGGCTCGTGCCGAGGGGCTCGCCCACCTGGCCAACGATGCCCGCGAGGCCCTCGCCAACCAGCTCCAGGCCGCGATTGTCGCCCTGAGTGCCAAGGCGGAGCGGGCCTGGGCGGAGGCGGGCGCCGGTGATCGTGCCGCCAGGATCCTGGGGCAGGGCGATGAGGCGGTGGTGACCATTGACGCCTGGGTCGGCTACCTCGAGGCCAATATC
Source organism: Actinomyces naeslundii (assembly GCF_001956585.1). Classification (GTDB taxonomy): domain Bacteria; phylum Actinomycetota; class Actinomycetes; order Actinomycetales; family Actinomycetaceae; genus Actinomyces; species Actinomyces naeslundii. The sequence goes on from NZ_MSRR01000015.1 coordinate 48,315, forward strand.
GAGATTCCGCAGAGCATTCGTAGACTGGCTCCCGCCAGCGTCATCGATCTCCTCATCTCCGCGGCCGCCGGTGTCGACGGAGCCGTCCTAGCCGCCCGGCGTCTGGGGCTGGAGGAGCAGACTCGTCAAGCCGGTACCCTCCTGGTGGAAGCGGTTACGGAGGCGCTGACTGCAACTGTCCCCAAGGGGGCGGCGATCTCGCTCGCCCCCGCCCCCGGGTTCGCCGCTGCGCTGCGTCTGCGCTCGGGCGAGCTCAAGCCCTTCACTCGTCCCGGAGCCACAGCATGAGTCAGCCCGACACCCCTTCCACCCCTCCCGCGTCCACTGCGCAACCAGGCTTCGAGGTGCTCGACGCCGCTCACCTCGACGCCCGTCTGAACGCGGTGCGCGATGCCTTGCGCATGTGTCCGACCGAGGTGCCGGCCTCGCTGTCGATCCCTGCTCACAAGGCACTTGATGCCGTGGCTCAACGCCTGGCGCTGGGAGTCGATCACACGGTCATAGCGCTGTTCGGTGGTACTGGCTCAGGCAAGTCCTCCCTGTTCAACGCCTTGACTCAGCTGAACTTCGCGGACGTTGGTGCGCGCCGGCCCACGACGTCGCGGGCCGCCGCCTGCTCCTGGGGCGACGATGCCGGCCCGCTCCTGGACTTCCTCGGGGTCTCCTCAGAACGGCGGATCAGAAGGGACTCGATCCTTGACGCCGAGGACCAAGGAAGCATGTCCGGGCTGGTTCTGCTCGATGTCCCCGACTACGACTCGGTGACCACGGAGCACTCCTTGCAGGTGGACCGGCTCGTACCGCTGGCCGATATCCTCGTGTGGGTCGTCGATCCTCAGAAGTACGCTGATGCGGCCCTCCACGACGGCTATCTGCGTGGGCTGGGGGCCCGTCAGGAGGACATGCTCGTCCTGGTCAACCAGGTGGATACCCTCCCGGAGAGCGGGCTGGCGAGCCTGCTCGACGACGTCGGCTCCCTGCTCAAGGAGGACGGCCTCAGTCGAGTTCAGGTGCTGCCGGTATCGGCTGTGCGCGGTGACAATCTCGACGTCGTGCGCGATCTGCTGCGCCAGCGCGTCGCTCGGGAGTCCAACGCGGCTCGCACGGCCTCGGCCGAGCTCGATGCGATCACGCGCCGCCTGCGTCCCACAGTGGCCAAGGGCGAGGTGGAGCTCAATGCGGATCTGACCGAGGACACCACCAAGGTGTTGCTGCAGGCCTCCGGTGCCCAGGCGGTGGAGGACTCGGTGAGAGCCGGTCTGTCCAAGGTTCTTCCCAGAGCGCTGGCACGCCCCGAGCCTCCTTCGCGTACCGCAGTGGCTTCTGCCCACTCGACCTGGGTTCACCGCACCTCGCAGGGTCTGCCTCCCGCCTGGGCCCGAAGCATGGAGTCATCCGTCGTGCCTCCTGAGACCCTGACGGGACAGACTGCTGAGGCCGTCGGATCAGTTCCGCTCCCGGGACATCGCCAGCCTGCGATCGACTTGTTGTGGTGGGGAGGGCTTCTCCTCGTGCTCGGTGGGCTCTCGTGGCTGGTCGCATCCGTCGTCCGCACGGGTGCCCAGGCTCTGCTCAACAGCGTCGAGATCGTTCCCGTCTGCGTCATCGTCCTCGGGATCATGGCTGCACTGCTGGCAGCAGCGCGCCGGCGATCCCGAGCGCGCCGTGAGGCTGAACGCTACGGGCAGCAGGTGCGTGCTCGCCTGGAGGCCGTGGTTGAGCGAGGACTGAGCCGGCCCGCTGCCGAAGTCCTGAAGAAACATCGGATACTGCAGGCCGCTCTGGGGTTGTAACCCCGATTCTCCGCGGTCTTCTGGTGGCCACAGCCTGCCGGTCTGCACCTGCAGCCTCCGACGTGAGGACTCGCAGCAGGTGCTGCTGGGCAAGTTGTGCGGCGAACGAGCACGGTTGTGGTCAAGGGGCGACATGGAGCCGCCCGTCTGCGACCAAGGAGATTCCTCATGACTCGTCAGCTCGACCTCACCGTCCAAGGCGTCGTTGGAACGAATCCGGTTCTGTCCCGGGTCGGGGAGAAGGCCCGTCCCTACTGTCGGTTCCGTGTTGCCGTCACCCCGACCTACCGCACCGATCAGGGCTGGAACAACGCAGACACGATCTGGTTCACCGCCAAGGCGTGGGGCCAGCTGGCCGCCAACCTGAGTCACTCGGTGCGTAAGGGCGATGCGGTTCTGCTCGCGGGACGCTTCTCGCAGGAGACCTGGGAGAGTGATGGCAGGAGGCATGAAACCAATGTCATCACGCTGCAGACAGCAGGTCATGACCTGACGCGGGGAGAGTCCCGGTTTGCGCGTGTGAGGGTCGTTGAGTCGGCGCCTTCGGCAGCCTCGGGCGCCGGTGCAGGGGAGACCTCGCTCGAGTCCGGTGCCGTGTCTGGTCCTGAGTACCACCTCTCATCAGAGCATTGGGACACTGCAGTGACGGCGGGCAGCGCATCGGCCCCGGTGGCGCAGGAGGATCAAGCAGCAGAAGGCTCCCCCGAGTTGTGCGCGCTGCCGTCGGACAGCCCCGAGTCCCTCGTCACTGGTACGGCCTCCTTAGAGGTGCAGGAGCACGCGGAGCACTGGCCTGCCTACGAGCTCGCCGATGACCTCGTTGAGCAGGCGGTTGAGTGAGTGGCAGTGCTCAGCTGACGTCGGAATGGGCTCGCAGAAGGAAGTCGAGATCCGCAGGATGGGCCACCTCGAGCACCTCGATGAGAATGCGGGTCACCAGGTCGGCCGTCTCGTCGCCGTCGGACAGCAACCGGGTGAAGACGTGACCGCTCTCCTCCCACCCGATAGCGCCCAGGATCCTTCGTTCCGTGGGGCCGAGCAGCACTCTGCCCCGTGCATCGAGCTCAGGTAGCGAGACCTCGATCCCGTCGGAACGGCCGACCAGGACAACGCCGGGCAGCTCGGGGGAGGGAACCAGGGGAGCAGTCAGCCTCAGCTGCAGCAGGAGCTGCGCCCAGCGTCCCTTCGGGGCCAGCTCCTCGGGCTTGACCATGGTGGTCGGGGCGGTCAGCAGGAGGGTCCCTCCAGACGGATCAATCCCGGGGCCGGTGACGGAGTCGGGAGCGTCTCCCCGCTGCGTGGCCGGCCTCGGCGCGGGCATGCACACCTGCTCCAGGAACCGGGCCAGTGATGCGGTGAAGCCGGCCCAGGACCCCAGATCGACGCGGTCCTCGAAGGCTTGTGACAGCGCGTGGGACAAGGAGATCTCACTCATGGTCGCAAGCCTAAGCGCATTGTTGACGAACTGTTGGAAGGTGGAAAAGGTGGAAGCCGACTGACTTTCGATCACAGGAGGATCACACCTTGTCGCAGCCAGGACAACCCACACCGACCCTGGGCGTGTCACGGCAGGAAATTGGCGTGTCGGCGCATACGGTGGCGGTAACGCCATGAACCCGGGCGCCGTGCTCGGGGTGCAGCAGGGGGAGTAGCGAGCAGATGATCCGTTTCGACCATGTCTCGAAGGTCTACGACCGAGGGGCCCGTCCGGCGCTAGACGACGTCGACATCAAGGTCAATCGCGACGAGTTCGTGTTCCTCGTTGGGGCCTCGGGGTCGGGAAAGTCGACCTTCCTGCGGTTGGTCATCCGGGAGGAACGTCCCACCAAGGGGCGTATCCACGTGCTGGGTCGCGATCTGTCGCACATCTCCTCCTGGAAGGTGCCACAGCTACGGCAGGAGATCGGTTTCGTCTTTCAGGACTTCCGGCTCCTGGAGAACAAGAACGTGCTGGAGAACGTGGCGCTGGCGTCCCAGGTCATCGGCAAGCCTCGCCACTACATCCTGTCCGCCGTGCCAGAGGCTCTTGACCTGGTGGGGCTGGCCGGCAAGGAGAAGCGTCTCCCTCACGAGCTCTCCGGAGGTGAGCAGCAGCGCGTGGCGATCGCCCGCGCCATGGTGAACCGCCCCAAGCTCCTCCTGGCCGATGAGCCGACTGGGAACCTGGATCCTTCGACGTCGGTCGGGATCATGCGTCTGCTCGACCGCATCAACCGGCAGGGGACCACGGTCGTCATGGCGACCCACGATGACGAGATCGTCGACCAGATGCGTAAACGCGTCATCGAGCTCAAGGGCGGCGAGGTCGTACGTGACCAGCACCGCGGTGTCTACGGCTCGGACCGCTGAAGGAGAAGAACTGTGAGACTGCGTTTCGTCCTCTCGGAGACCGCCAAGGGCATATCCCGGAACCTGGCGATGACGGTGTCCGTCGTTCTCGTCGCCTTCGTCTCCCTGCTCTTCGTCGGTGCCTCGTCGCTGTTGCAGAGCCAGATCTCGACCATGAAGGGCGACTGGTACGACAAGGTCGAGGTCTCGGTCTATATGTGCCCGAAGGCATCGGCTTCCCCCAACTGTGCCGACGGAGAGGCCACTGCCGCCCAGATCAGCGAGGTCGAGAACCTCATTACCAGTGGAGCTCCGTCCGGCTACGTCAAGTCCTACCAGATGGAGACTAAGGCCCAGGCCTACAAGAACTTCATGAAGGCCTACGCCAAGTCCGCCGTGGGGAGAAACGCGACGGAGGACATGATGCCCGTGTCCTTCCGCATCAAGCTCAAGGACGCTGAGAACTACAAGCTGGTGGCCGAGCAGTTCGAGGGACACAGTGGCGTGGAGCGCGTGGTCGACCAGCGTTCCACCTTGGAGCCCCTCTTCCTCGTGATGAATCGGGCCTCGTGGATCACCGGGGGGCTGGCGACCATTATGGCGGTTGCCGCGGTCCTACTCATCTCGACGACCATCAGGCTGTCGGCCATGTCCCGTTCCCGTCAGACGGGGATCATGCGTCTGGTGGGCGCATCGAACCTCTTCATCCAGCTGCCCTTCATTCTGGAGGGAGTGATCGCGGCGCTGACCGGCGCGGTCCTGGCGGTGGCCACCCTGTGGGTGGGGGTCCGTTACGTCGTGGAGGGGTGGCTCGCCTCCTCGATCTCCTTCACCAGCGCCTTCATCAGTACCAGGGACGTCCTCTTCCTATCGCCCTGGCTCATCCTGGCGGCCATCGCCCTGGCCGCGATCTCCTCCGCCTTCTCCTTGTCCAAGTACACGAGGATCTGATCTCACATGCCGTCTCGTCCGTTCCTGCATCGCTCACGCCGCCGCGCCGCGATCTGCGCCCTCGCTGCCGTCAGTCTCGCCTTCTTCTACTCCGGGGACATCTCCTTGGCCGACGAGCGCGACGACGCCGTTGCGAAACAGGATGAGGCCAAGCGTAAGCAGCAGGAGGTCATCTCCTCCCTCGAGGGAGTCAGCGCCGACCTTGGGCAGGCCTACATCTCACTGCAAAATGCTCAGAACTCCTTGAGTGCGGCGGAGACCGCGCTGACTAGCGCTGAGACGACTCTGGCCGAGAAGGAGAGAGAGCAGCAGATCGCCACTGACCGCCTGACCACGGCTCAGAACAGCCTCGACGCGGTGAAGCAGGAGGCGGATGCCTCCAAGAAGACGGCCTCGGAGACCTCGGACTCCGTGGGGGAGATCGTGGTGTCGACCTACCAGGGAGACAACTCGGTCACCTCGTGGAGCTATGTCCTGTCCTCGCAGGACGTCGAGGACCTCAACCGACGTGCCTCAGCTGTTGAGATCGGTTCTGGGGTCCAGGAGGCGGTGCTCTCCGCTGCGGAGGTGGAGCGCGCTCAGAACGCCAATCGTGAGGCCAGGCAGAATGCTGCCACCACTCGGGTCGGCACTCTCAAGACCGAGGCGGACACGGCTAAGGCCAATGCCGAGACCGCTCGGGACACCGCCAAGACCAAGCGTGATGAGGTCGCCAAGCTGGCCGCCCAGAAGCAGGCAGCCGCATCGGCGCTGGAGAGCCGAAAGAGCGACCTGCAGACCCAGCTCGATCAGGCCAACGCCGATGCGGATGCCGCTGCCGCCCGAGTCGCCCAGATCGACGCCGCCAACCGGGCGGCCGCCAGCGCCGGAAAGATGCCATCGGTTCCCTCTAGCTCCATCGCCTCGGACTCGCTGGGAAACGGGTACATCGGTCACCCGATCACCGGTCCCCTCGAGGTGACCTCTCCCTTCGGCTACCGCGTCCACCCGGTCACCGGGACCGGGACCGGTCACCAGGGGGTCGACTTCGCCGCGAGTGAGGGCACGCCGCAGTACGCCGCGGTCTCCGGCGTGGCCACCTACTGGAACTCCGAGTCCTGCGGCATCGGCATCGACATCAACGGTGGCATCATCGACGGGCACTCTTACGTCATCACCCTGTGTCATCTCTCGGGGCGGAGCATCGCCGATGGTCAGTACGTCAACCGCGGGGATGTCGTCGGGTCAACCGGCTCCTCCGGCTACGCAACTGGGCCGCACGTCCACTTCCAGGTGGCGCAGGACGGGGCGTACATCGATCCGATGACCCTGCCCGGTTTCTAACCGAGCCGGCTTGACCGGCCCCGTAGACTCCTGGTCCTGTGCGCAGTCGTGCGCGCCAGCAGCTCGCACTCGTGAAAGGACAGGCCGATGACACCCGCTGGGAAGCCCGCCCGGGCCGCCAAGCCCACTGCCGGGCAGAAGGCCAAGGCCGCCTCTGACGCTCACAAGACGGTAGCTCGCAATCGCAAGGCGACTCACGACTACTTCATTGAGGATCGTTACGAGGCGGGGCTGGTTCTCACTGGTACAGAGGTCAAGGCGCTGCGTATGGGACGGGCCTCGCTCACCGAGGCCTGGATCGAGATCGATCGTTACGGCGAGGCCTGGCTCCAGGGCGCCCATATTCCTGAGTACCTGCAGGGAACATGGAACAACCACTCCCCGCGTCGCAAGCGCAAGCTGCTCTTGCACCGCAGTGAGCTCGAGCGTCTCGCCGGCAGGGTTCAGGCCAAGGGCTACACCGTGGTTCCTCTGGAGCTGTACTTCATCGGTGGGCGCGCCAAGCTGGAGATCGCTCTGGCTCGAGGCAAGCAGGACTGGGACAAGCGTCAGGCCTTGCGTGAGGCGCAGGATAAGCGGGAAGCAGCCCGAGCGATGGCGGCCGCGAACCGACGTCGGGGCTGAGACCGCCGTGATCATCCGCACGGCTTGTTTAGCCTGCGCGGCCTTCCCTCGTGTCGTCCAGCCCTACCAGTGCTGGTGTACGTAGGGCTTGATGAGACGGTCGTAGAGCTCTCTCACCGCAGTGTGCATCTCCTGACTCAGCGGTGGCAGCTCGGCTGCACGGGCGTTGGAGCGTACCTGATTGAGACTACGAGCGTCAGGCAGGATGCAGGTAATGCCCTCCTGATCCAGGAGCCACCGCAGGGCGACCTGTACCGGTGGAACATGCTCAGGGCCGAGCTGGCGGCACAGGTCGGAGAACTCATGGGCGGCTTGCATCCCCACCTCGTCGGGGACCACGGAGTAGATCCAGCCGGCGTCGAGGGCCGCCACCGATCCGGGCGGTGCGGGTGTACTACTACGACGACGGTTATGGGACAGCAGCCCATCAGGTAGCGGAACCCTCGCAATCACTGCGGTCCCGGACTTGCGCGCAGCGGGGAGAACTCCCTCCAGGGGCTTGTGCCGGAAGACGTTCACGATGATTTCCACGCTCGCGCAACCCGGGTGCTGGATCGCCTCGAGAGCCTCGGCGCAGGTGAGGACACTCACTCCGTAGCAGCGTATCCGCTCGGTCTCGACCAGCTCGTCGAGGAGCTCCCACAGGTGCCGGCGTTGAAGTAGCTCGATGGGAGGAGCATGCAGATGGACAATGTCGATGGTCTCGGTGCCGAGATTTTTCCGGGAGCGGTCGTTCCAGTGAAGAACACGGTCTCGACTGAAGGCGTCGGTGGGATACGTCTTCTCTCCACTGCTCCTCCCCATCTTCGTGGCCACCGTGAGTCCGGTGCGAGGACGAGCGGAGAGGAACTCACCGAGGAACCTCTCTGAGGCGCCGTTGTCATAGGCGTCGGCCGTATCGATGAAGGTGACCCCCGAGGCGCACGCTGCATCGAGATTGCTGAAGGCACGAGAAGGATCGACTTCGCTCAGATCAATGCCCAGTTGCCACGTACCAGTGCCGATGACTGGGATCTCGCGGCCCAGGGCGGGAAACAGGCGTGTGTCCATGACACTCTCCTTGACGCTGTGCAGAGGAGGGCCGAGGCCACCACGAGGCAACCGGCCTGTTCTGTCATGATATTCGTTCGAGTCGCTGACCCACCATCGCCGCAGGTGACCAGGTTGCCGAGATGTTGTGTGGTGTAGTCCTCCGACGGTGATCACTCTCTGTCTGCTAGAATTACCTGGCTTCGCTGAGAGCACGTTCCGGTCAGGTTTCGGCAGACCGGTGACAACTCCACAGGGGATGATCGGTTTCGACGACGGTCGTAGGTTCAGGAGAAGCGGGTCGAGGATGCGCAGTCATCTCGTCAACGCTCTGCGCGAACCAATAGGTGCCGATAACACTCGCACCGACTTCGCCCTCGCCGCCTGAGCGAGCCTCGAAGTCCGTCAGCCCGGGGAGCGCTTCCGCCCCGGTTCCTGGCGTCATCTAGGAAGCCACTGCTGAGAGCCCGTGTCGGTAGGGTTCTCGGGACTTCTCATCGACTGAGCCCGTCGGCGTCCTTGCTCGCGTGAGATGCCGGGGCCGAGAAAATCGCTAGCGAGCTGCACCCGGAGAAGTCCTGTTGTGCGTCCGTCGGACGGGGGTTCGATTCCCCCCATCTCCACGACTCCACGAAAGGGGCTCGCTGAACCGTCAGGCTCAGCGAGCCCCTTTGTCGTGCACTCCTGCAACAGCGTCCAGACGCCGGAACCTGGGGGACTCCTGGGTGGTTCCGCCACCGGGTTGCTTCAAGCCTCTTTGCTGCGTCTTGAGAGCGCTGCGGGCCTTGAGCGAGAGATGCCGGTCGGTTCAGGTGAGGGCCGTCAGGAGCGGGGCGTAGTGCTGAGTGACGGCCTGGCGGTAGGCCTGGGCGTCCCCGGCGCGGGCGGCCCGGAACATGTCCCGATGTGCTCGGGCGGTTGCCACCATGTCCTCAGGCCTGGGAGCCCCCAGGAGAGGGACGGTGAGGGTGTGGACGGCCCAGAAGGCCTCGGTCAGGTGCAGGAAGAGGTGGTTGTCCAGGGGCTCGAGCAGGCGCATGTGGAAACGGCGATCCTGGTCGGTGAAGAGCTCGCCTTTCTGAGCGCGCAGGTCCATCTGCTCCACGATCTGGTCGAGCTCGGGGTCCTGGCG
>NZ_MSRR01000016.1 GCF_001956585.1 Actinomyces naeslundii
CCCGCCGTACCGTCCTGCGCTACAAGGCCGACCACCCCTGGACCAGCCTTCGGCTTGACGGCTTCGGGCACCTCTAGGCCCTACCGGCTCCGTAGACACACGGCTCCTGCCTCCTGTCCACCACGCCCCTGAAGGAAGAACCCTCTGGCCCCCGGAAAGGCCCGACCACCGCGAGGCGACACGCGGCAAGCCGTCACACCCAACCGGCATAATCTCACCCACGACACCGGCAACGACGCCGCCAAACCCCACTCAACCAACCAATGAAAGTTAGGATCGAGATGCACGACATGTCAAAGCGCATTCTAGGGGAAGCAACGCTGTCAACAACTTACCTTATAATTAAATGATTGTAAATGGGGCGGATACATTCCAAGGGTGGCTGTAGCCAACAACGGGGCGTAACATCTTCCTGCACCATTATCTGCTCCAATGAAGGACACCGCCATGCTCGGCTATCGCAGCAGTTTCTCTGTAGAACTAGATCCGCAGCTCGGTTTGGATCGTGAGAAGGCCGTCGATGTGCTCCTCGGTGAAGGGTTCGCCTGGATGCGGAGTCAGAAGGGGGTTAAAAGCGTTGAAGATCTGGAACCGCTTCATGAGCAGAGGTTTCCGGGAGGTGATCGGGCAATTTATACCCGCAGCCGAACGGGTGCAGGAGTTGACTACGCCAAACTAATTTACTTTGATGCGCCGAGAGGTGACGAGCAATGGGTTACCTCACTGCTCGTCGGTTTTGATTTCACTGATGACCGAGCTAAGCCCACAGTCGCCATCGAGATCGACTCACCGCCAGATCCGAAAAATGAAGGAAAACCGCACTGGACTGCGAGACCTAAGCTCGTTCAGCGTGTCCTCGAGGCATACTCCTGTAGTGAGCACGGCTTAGTTATGGGGGCTAAACCTGCATATCTACGCGGAGGTGAGGGAGTAAATTCCTTGATCGAGGGGATGGCTGATTCTCGTAGGCGTTCCCTTGTCATTATCTGTGCTGAGGATGGCACGGTTGATCCTACGTACTGGCAAAAAATTATGACTGAGTTAACGGTGCAGACGATTGGGCAAGCATCCGTATATGTGCTCGATAAGACGTCCACTGAAGAATTCAATGCCAGTGTGTCGAACGGACATCAAATCTCTCCATACTCCCCAAGAACTTTCAGGCCGCCGATTGACCCTACAGACCCTCAAGATGGGTTGAGGCACCGTGTGCTGTCTGCGCAAAGACTTATACAATCTACCGCTCCTTACCTTAGTCGCATGTATGGTCGCCTCTGTCGAGAACACGCCAATACTCAGCCTATCGGAAAATTTTTGCGGCGTCTCGATGCAGTGACTGCGCGAGAACTTGATCGTGCAACTCACCCGGGAAACAACGCTGTCGAGCTTCCCGCGGCCCCTGTAACGCCTGGATCCGAAACTATTGTGTTACAAACCATTCCCATTGGAGAGCAGGCTAAAGTAACCTCGATTGAAAAACGAAATCATGTTCGGAATGAACTCCAAGATTCTGTTACGGAAACAGTCAACGGTGAGCAACTAGTTGACTTGCTTAACGAAAATGCTGAACTGCGGGCTGAACGAGATCGGCTTCAAGCTGCGGACGCACTGCTAAGGGAATCGCTGCAACGCGCTAACTCGTCAATCCAAAGACTTGAACAAACCATCGACGACAACATTGTCGATCATAATGAAATAGTTCAAGAAATGGAGTCTCGACACAAAGAAGAAATAGAGAACCAACAATTTGAATGGCTAATTAAGGATGAGGAGGCTCGAACTTCCTCGGATAAGGTCCGTTCACTCACCTACCAATTAGATGAAGCTCGTCGGTTGCTGATCGAGAATGGTATAGATGTCAGTAGTTCCCGTGGCGCTCCAGAATGCCGTTACGTGCAGGAACTGGGACAGTGGGAAGAGATTGAATTGTTCGGTAAAGACAAATTTCCGAACTTGGTATTTACTTGTGACTGGAAGAAGATGATGTATATCGCAGAACGGGACGAGAGCGGCGCCTGGTTATCTCAGACTTGGCAAAGCCTTGCCATGCTCGATGACTATTGTGAATTCCGTCGATCAGAAAAAGGAAGTAGATTTATTGGTGGATTACGTGAGTATCTTGAAGGTGGTTATGGTGGGGCATGGGCTATATCGTCCGGTCGCTATCGCTCTAATGAATCAGACATTGTAAAGGGTTCTAGGAAGTACTCTGCAGAGCGCATTTTTAATGTGCCAAAGGAGGTGGATCCTTCGGGAAAAGCAGTAATGTACTCTCATATTGTTATCCAAACGAAGGGTACGGTGAGTCCTCGAATCTACTTTCGAGACTGTGTTCAGCAACTTGGTAAGATCGTTATTGGATACATTGGCAAGCATCCGCGTAATACTTTGACAAACTAATGGAGACATTTTGGGAGTTTGGTCGCCCCTACTGGGAAGGTCAACGAGGTCTGTACTGTTCCACGTGGGGAGTTTTTGGCTGCGTCCTGGCTTCCGGGACTGCGATGTGCGCCTCCTCCTGGCTCCGTTAGTACCAAGCGCTAGGAGGTCTCCAGTGTGGTCGTCCCCATCGACGAGTTGAGGCGTGCTCGTAACTGTTCTCTTCTCAGCTTCCGTTCTTCGGGAAATTGTCGGTAGGAGGTATCTCATCTCGCTGAACCTGCTCGTCGACGGGAATTTCGTAATGCCGATTACTTGATGGTGCTGGATTGTCTATGATGTCGAAAGTGATCCACTTTGCTCCTTCAGGGAGTCCTTCGTTGTTCACTTTTATGCTTTCGGGAAAAAATAAACTTACGTCTGGGCTAGGATTGAAGTTGGCATTCAGGAAATGATCGACTTCATTGTGCTTAGAGTTACTTTCTAGTTTGGTTTCCCAAAAATCAACGTCGTTTAAGAAAAAAGATCCCATAAAATTTGCGCCACGAGGAAACGTGGCTCTCCTAAAACTGACACTGTACTTGAATGTGACTTTATGAAATATAGATTCATGTGCGAATGTGACGCCCCACATAGAAGTGTCGCCATTGAAGGTAACGCCAGTGAAATTACTGCGCTGCTTAAAGATGGTTCCCGTAAAGTCGGTAGAATTATTAAATTCTGCATTTGAAAATATGGTGTCGTGCACAAAAATGGCGCCCAAAAAAAGGACACCATGTTTGAATTTTGCGTATTCTAAAATAGTTTCTCCACCAAATGTAACGCCTGTAAAATCGGCAAACTGACGAAAGGTTGCCCTCTTTAAATTAACATACCCTGGAAAGGTGACACCTCTAAATTGAATTTCTTTCTCACAATTAATGGCTTCGAAAGTGACGTTGGCTGTGAATGTGGCGAGGGTGAAAGAGATTTTATTTTCAAATGTGGATCCATCGAAGTAAACGTCCGAAAAACGAGTACCGGTGAAGTTGACTTTCTTTTTAAGTGTCGCATCACTAAAAATTGCCTGTCGATCAAATCTAACATTACCAAAGTTGACGCCTTGAGTAAAAATAGAATTTATGAAAATTGCGCAATTTGCGAAAACGGAATCCTGAAAAGAAATATGTCCTGCGAATTTGATGTCTTGCACATTAAATGCTCCAATGTGTGATCCTGTAAATTGAATCGATTCTGTTAGGGTGGCTCCATGAAGATTGAGGGTGCAGTGACTCCATGGGCCAGGGCTGGCGTTCTCTTTGGTGTCATTCTCGGAAACCGTTTTGAGATGGCTGTCCAGTACCGAGAGAATCGTAGATTCGACGGCTCCGTCTGCGCTGAGGGGCTGGTCATAGTTAGGGGTTCCATCGTCGTTGGTAGCGTACCGCGTGTCTCCGTTTGCGTCCTTGAGAAGTCGGTCGGTACGCAGGTATCCGCAGAGAATATCGACGACACGTTGATGGTAGGGGCCCTCGTAGGTGTCGGCCACGTCAGCCAGTGCGTAAACTCCAGCGATGCGCACCTGTGGTGAGGCGTCGCCCAGCTGCTGGACTGCACGAACAAGCTTTTCATCTGCCTCCCCGCGCTCAAGCGCTGCGCGTTCACGGTACTTGATGACTAGGTAGCCAACGGCGCCGACGCCGCCCAAAGCCGTCAAAGTGACTTTGATGCGTTCCAAAGGATCGTGGGTCGCGCCAATGTGCCATCCTGCGAGAATGCGGCTCCATCCGTGTCCATATCCCCATATTGCGCTCAGTAGTGTGTAGGCAATGATGGCTATAATGATCCAGGAGACAATAGCGCAGAACAACCCATTTTTGCGACGCCATGACGCGAACTGTCTCCATCGGAGATTGATGCTCATTTGACGTCTCCGGAGAGTCTGTGGAGATAGGTGCGTCCGGCGTCGGTGATTCGGTAGCGCTGAAGGCGGCTCGTGGGCTTGTCGGGGATCGTTCGTTCGACGAGTCCGGCCTCGATCAACGGTTCGACATGGCGCTGGAATGCGCGCGTCTGGTTCGTAATGCCCAGCGCGTTCATGATCTCTGCCCTGCTTGCTGTCGCTGTCTCCATCTGATGGAGAACAGTCAACTCGTCCGGCGTCAGAGCGGTAGTCGGTGTGCTTGGCACTCCGTCTTGGTGCTCCGACTTAGTGCCTCGACTTAGTGCCTTGGTGTCCTGACTTAGTGCCTCGACTTGGTGCCTTGGTGCTCCGTCTTGGTGCTCCGACTTAGTGCCTCGACTTAGTGACTGGCTACTCCGACTTGGTGACTTAGTGCTTCGACTTGGTGACTCACCGTGTTCTCCGGCATCGGCAGGGTTGTGGCTGAGCACGTGGATCGTGACCCGCACGCGGTCGATGACCTCCTCGATGGTGGGCTCGGGCAAGCCGGCCTGGGCCACCTGCTCGAAGACGCGCTGGATGCCCGTACCCCACTGCTCCATGATCCCGGCTTCGCGGAAGATGCGCGCCAGTGCGGGGTTACGCAGTCGGGACACCCGCCGCATGGTGTCGACGGTCATGCCGGGGAGGAGTAGCCCGGGGCTGTCGATCTGGATCCGGTCGTCGTAGAAACCGATGCGGATCGGGGTACTGCTCTCGGCGTAGGAGGCGTGAACGAGGGCGTTGACGATGACCTCGCGGATCGGCTCGATGGGGATGGAGTAGACATCGCGGCGGCGCACTTCTCCGAAGACGGCGGTCTTGTAAGCGTGCTTCAGCAGGAACTCCACGGCCTGGTCAACGGCCAACGGCATCGGTCCGTGGATCTCAACCTGGTCGAAGATGTCCGTGCCCTGGGGGCCGCGCAACCGGCCGCACTGAACCCAGGCGGAGGGCAGGAAACGCGTGGGGTCGGGGCACGCAGCGAGAATCCCTGCGTAGGCCGGAATGATCTGATCGCCTTGTCTCACTGCAAGACCGAGTGCCAGCAGATCATCCGTGTCGGTGGTGCGGCCGCGCAGCTCGGCCAGAGCGCTCAGATCCAGGTCAGTCAGGGTGGCGCGTGGCTCGGGCAGGTTCTCAAAAGCGATGCCGTGAGCGTTGCGTTCGAGCTCGGCGACCAGCGCCGGATCGGCCTGGCGAGTGGAGGAACCGAGACGCACGTAGACGCCCGCTTCTGGCCCCAGCCGAGTGATGTAGTGGGGGCGTCGGGTGCTCAGAGGAACATCGACGACGAGAACAGTATTGCCGCCGAGCGTGACAAGGTCGATGGCGGGAACCAGCTGGGGCGAGATCCAGTCATCGATGAGACTGGCGACGCGCTCCTCCTCGGCGAGTGGGTCCTCAACACCGACCACGGTGCCATCATCCGCGATCCCGATGACGAGGCGACCACCCGCGGAGTTCGCGAAGGCCGTGATGGTGCGCAGTGGCCCGGTGGGTGAGCTGAGATCCCGCTTGAGCTCCAGAGTCTTGCCTTCGCGGTCTACGAGTCGGCCGTCATTTCCAAGGGTGAGGTAGTCAGTCATACGAATCCTCGAAAGACATTACTGGTGCGGGTACCGCCCGCGATTCGGGGCCCTGGGCCGACTGCAACAACACTAGCCGATCCGAGATGGAGAGTCGGGATCAGATGTGACGTACCGGAAGAATGTTGAGAGGCCCAGCAGGTCCGGATGACGATTAGGACGTCATGATGTGGCTGCAGAGTGCGCGAGAGTGCGCGCGGCCCAGGGTGACGTGCCCTCGGCGTCTCTGGGGCCAATCATCTAGGATCGACAGTGATGACGACACCGCCCACCGCAGCAGCCGGTTCGCCGGCGATGACCTCCTCAACCGCCAGCTCCTCAATCCCGGCAGGTTCCGCAGCCCCGACCGTCTCATCAGTCAACTCGGCCACCACTCATCCGGAGTCCACCGCCCCCGACTCCACCGTGGTCCGCACCCTCACCCTGCCCGAGGACGTCGCCCCGGTGACCCTCCTGGGCGCCCGGGACGAGGTCCTGCGGGCCATCGAGAAGGGCTTCACCGACGTCGACATCCACGTGCGTGGCACCACCGTCACCGTCTCTGGCCCCGCCGCCCGCGTCGACACCGTCGTCGTCCTGCTCTCCGAGCTCATCGACGTCGCCCGTACCGGCACGCCCCTGACCGCGGACGCCGTCGAACGCGCCGTCGGCCTGCTGGAGACCTCCACCCGTCCCACCGAGGTCCTCACCGACGACATCCTCACCTCCCACGGCCGCACCATCCGCCCCAAGTCCCTCGGCCAGAAGGCCTACACCGACGCCATCGAGGAATCCACCATCACCTTCGGCATCGGCCCCGCCGGCACCGGCAAGACCTACCTGGCCATGGCCAAGGCCGTCGACGCCCTGGCCCGCAAGCGCGTCTCACGCATCATCCTCACCCGCCCCGCCGTCGAGGCCGGCGAGAACCTCGGCTTCCTGCCCGGCAGCCTCACCGACAAGATCGACCCCTACCTACGCCCCCTCTACGACGCCCTCCACGACATGCTCGAGCCCGAGGCCCTGCCCCGCCTCATGGCCGCCGGCACCATCGAGGTCGCGCCCCTGGCCTACATGCGCGGACGCACCCTTAACGACGCCTTCGTCATCCTCGACGAGGCCCAGAACACCAGCCCTGAGCAGATGAAGATGTTCCTCACCCGCCTCGGCTTCGGCTCGCGCATGGTTGTCACCGGAGACATCTCCCAGGTCGATCTGCCCGGCGGGCGCGAGTCCGGCCTCATCGTCGTGCGCAGGATCCTCGCCGGCGTCGAGGGCATCAGCTTCTGCGAGCTCGGGTCGGCCGACGTCGTGCGTCACCGCCTCGTGGGCCGCATCATCGAGGCCTACGCCCGCCACGACGCCGAGGTCGCCGCCCAGGACGCCGCCGCCCGACCCGCCGGACCGCCTGGCCGTAGCGGCCGCAACAGCCAGTACCGTCGGGGGAGCAGCAACCGCCCCGCCCGGCCTTACTCGGAGAGGAACCCGCATGACCACTGAGGTCATCAACGAGACCACCACCGTCATCGACGCCGCCGAGTTCGCGGACCTCGCCGACCACGTCCTGACCGCCATGCACGTCAGCCCCGCCGCTGAGCTCAACATCATGTTCATTGACCCCGAGCCCATGGAAGAGCTCCACGTGCGCTGGCTCGACCTGCCCGGCCCCACCGACGTCATGAGCTTCCCCATGGACGAGCTGCGCCCCGGCTCTGCCGACTCGCCCACCCCCGCCGGGACCCTGGGCGACATCGTCCTGTGTCCTCAGGTCGCCGCCAAGCAGGCCCTGGCCGCCGGGCACTCGGCGGCCGAGGAGATGCTCCTGCTCACCGTCCACGGCATCCTCCACCTCCTGGGCTACGACCACGCCGAGCCCGAGGAGAAGAAGGAGATGTTCGACCTCCAGCGCCGCCTCCTGCTGACCTTCCTGGCCGAGCGCGGCAAGTGAGACCCGCGTGACCGGTATCCCCACCGCCGCGCTCATCGCCTGCGCGGTCATCGTCCTGGCTCTGGGCGCCCTGCTCTCGGCCGGAGAGTCCGCCCTGCTGCGCTTCACCCGGGCCGCCGCCGACGACCTCGTCGAGGAGGGCCGCCGCGGCGCCGCCAGGGTCCGCCGCCTCGCCGAGCACCGCCCCCGCGTCCTGGGCGCTCTCAGCGTCGCCCGCGTCGCTGTCGACATGCTCGCCGCCGTCCTCATCACCCTGGCCGCCTCCGGGCTCGTGCGCGCCTGGTGGCAGGTCCTGGCCCTGGCCCTGCTGGCCAACATCATCCTGCTGGGAGTCGTCGTCGGCTTCTCCCCGCGCACCTACGGCCGGCGTAATCCTGCCGGCACCCTCCTGGCCCTGGGTGGTCTGCTCACCTGGGTCGACGTCCTGGGCGCCCCGCAGCGCCGCCTCCTCTCGCGCACCCGCCGTACCGAGGCCGCCCCCACCGACGCCGAGACCCGCGAGGCCGTCAACGAGGACCTGCGCGAGATGATCGACGAGATCGGCGAGACCGACACCATCGAGGACGAGGACCGTGAGATGATGCGCTCGGTCGTCGAGCTCGGCCAGACCCTCGTGCGCGAGGTCATGGTCCCACGCACCGACATGGTCACCATCGACGCCCACAAGCCCGCCTCCGCCGCCATGCGCCTGTTCATCCGCTCCGGCTACTCACGCGTGCCCGTCATCGGGGAGGACGCCGACGACGTGCGCGGCATCCTCTACCTCAAGGACGTCCTGCGCCGCCTGGCCGCCCACCCCGAGCACGAGGAGCTGGCCGTGGCCGGATTCGTCCGGGAGGCCGAGTACGTCCCCGAGATGAAACCCGCCGACGACCTCCTGCGCGAGATGCAGACCGGTCGCTTCCACATGGCCCTGGCCGTCGACGAGTACGGCGGCACCGCAGGCCTCGTCACCATGGAGGACCTCCTGGAGGAGGTCGTCGGCGAGCTCACCGACGAGCACGACCCCGAGCTGCCCGAGGTCGTCGAGGTCGCCCCCGGCACCTACCGCGTCCCCGCCCGGCTCGCTCTGGACGAGCTCGGCGAGCTCTTCGACCTTGAGATCGACGACGACGACGTCGACACCGCCGGCGGCCTGCTCACCAAGGCCATCGGCCGCGTCCCCCTGCCCGGAGCCGCCGGAGACACCCAGGGCGTCCACCTCCAGGCCGAGGAGGCCGCCGGCCGCCGCCGCCAGGTCTCCACCATTCTCGCCTCCCGCACACCCGCCCCCGAAGAGGACACCGATGACTGACACCGCAGACCGCTCCGACAACTCCGTCGAGCCCGCCCAGGACGACCAGCCCCAAGCCCCTGAGGAGGCAGCCCAGGCGCTCTCGACCGAGCCCCTCGAGATGCCCGAACCCGGCTCCGCCCCAGCCGGCTTCCGTTTTCCCTCCGACGCCGAGCTCATGGACGGCCCCAACCCCCTCACCGATCCTGACGATGAGGACGAGACCGGAGACGAGATCGACGATTCCGACGTCACGGCCCGGCTGGACGCAGACGGCTTCCCGATCCTGGGCGAGGAGGACGACGAGGATGAGGCCGCCGACTCTGCGGATTCGACCCGCGTCGAGATTGTCGTCCCCGACTTCCCCGAGGACTTCCGCGCCGGCTTCGCCTGCATCGTGGGCCGCCCCAATGCCGGCAAGTCCACCCTCACCAACGCCATGGTCGGCACCAAGATCGCCATTACCTCCGGGCGCCCCCAGACCACCCGCCACAACGTGCGCGGCGTCATCCACAAGGAGAAGGCGCAGATCGTCCTGGTCGACACCCCCGGCCTCCACCGTCCCCGCACCCTGCTGGGCAAGCGCCTCAACGACCTGGTGCGCGAGACCCTCACCGACGTCGACGTCGTCGTCTTCTGCATCCCCGCCAACGAGAAGATCGGCCCGGGCGACCGCTTCATCACCCGCGACCTCGCCGAGCTGCGCACCCCCGTGGTCGCCGTGGTCACCAAGGCCGACACCGTCACCCGCGAGGCCCTGGCCGCCCAGCTCCTGGCCGTCAGCGAGCTGGGGGAGTGGGCCGACATCGTCCCAGTCTCAGCCCAGCGCAACGAGCAGATCGACGTCCTGGAGGAGGTTCTGCTCAAGTACATGCCGCTGTCCCCTCCGCTGTATCCCACCGGCGAGATCACCGACGAGCCCCAGCAGGTCATGATCGCCGAGCTCGTGCGCGAGGCCGCCCTGGAGGGCGTGCGCGACGAGCTGCCCCACTCCCTGGCCGTCGTCGTCGACGAGATCGCCGACCCCGACGACGAGCGCGAGGTCGGCCGCATCAAGGGCGTCGGAGGCCGCCTCCAGGTACGTGTGAGCCTCGTCGTCGAACGCGACTCCCAGAAGGCCATCATCATCGGCAGGGGTGGACGGCGCCTCAAGGAAGTGGGCGTCAACGCCCGCAAGGGCATCGAGAAGCTGCTGGGGCGCAAGGTCTACCTCGACCTGCACGTGCGCACCGCCAAGGACTGGCAGTCCGACCCCAAGGCCCTGGCCCGCCTCGGTTTCTAGCCTCTCCTTCCCGATCCGATGAGGGCCGGGACAAGGCCCGGGAAGGGTACGGGGCCGGCGGGGCCGGCACTAGGGGATGCCTAGGACCAAGGTGTCTTGCGAAACGCCGGGGACTCGTGCAGCGAAACGGTCGCGCTTCAGGGGTGTTGTATCGCACACTATGTGTGTCTCACACAAGCCGAGCCTGGAGGCCCACGCATGACGAACAGTGTCGTTCCCAGCCAGCCCCGCACCAACGCAGGTAATGCAGGGCGCCGTTGCCCCGATGACCTGTGGGCGCTAGGGGAGAAGGCCGTCGCCCGAGCGCGCCGGTGGGCTGACGAGTCGGCATCCGAGCCGGTACCGCGCTCGGCCAAGCTGCTGTCCCGGATCCTCGCCGACCCCGACGGCCTGACCTTCACCACGCGCTTCGTCGACGACGTCGTGCGCCCCACGGACCTCGACGTCGCCGGTGACGCCCTCAAGCGCCTGTCCTCGGGCCGCACCGACTTCCTGCCTCCCGCCCTGGCCGGTGCCATGGGGCTGGGATCGGCCGCCTCCCGCCTCGCCCCGCGCACCGTGACCGCCGTGGCCCGGCGGGTCTTCCGTGAGATCGTCGGCGACCTCGTCGTCGACGCCACCGACAAGAGCCTCGGCCCGGCGCTCGCCCGCCTGCGCAAGGGCGGCAACCGCCTCAACGTCAATCTCCTGGGCGAGGCTGTCCTGGGGGAGAAGGAGGCCGCTCGGCGCCTGGCCGAGGTCTCCCGCCTGGTGACCCGCGAGGACGTCGACTACGTCTCGGTCAAGGTCTCCGCCGTGACGGGCCCGCACAACCCCTGGGGCTTCGATGAGGTCGTTGCCCACGGCGTCCAGGCCCTCCTGCCCCTCTACCGCCTGGCCCGCGACAACGGCACCTTCCTCAACCTGGACATGGAGGACTACAAGGACCTGGACCTGACGATCGCCGTCTTCACCGCGATCCTGGACCAGGAGGACATGTACGGCTACGAGGCCGGCATCGTCCTGCAGGCCTACCTGCCCGACTCCCTGGGTGCCATGCAGCGCCTCCAGGAGTGGGCCTCCCGCCGCGTGGCTGCGGGCGGCTCGCGCATCAAGGTCCGTGTCGTCAAGGGCGCCAACCTGTCCATGGAGAAGGTCGACGCCGAGATCCACGGCTGGGAGCTGACCACCTGGCCCTCCAAGCAGGCCACCGACACCAACTACAAGCGCATGCTCTCCTGGGCGATGACCCCGGAGCGCACCCGCGCGATCCGCCTGGGTGTGGCGGGCCAGAACCTGTTCGACATCGCCTTCGCCTACGAGCTGCGCGCCGCTCGCGGCGTCGAGGACGGCGTCGAGTTCGAGATGCTCTCCGGGATGGCCACCGGTCTGCAGGAGGTCGTGCGCCGAGACACCGGCCACCTGCTGCTCTACGTGCCCGTCGTCGACCCCCACGAGTTCGACGTCGCCATCTCCTACCTGGTGCGCCGCCTGGAGGAGAACGCGGCACCTGAGAACTTCATGTCCGGCGTCTTCGAGCTGGCCGCTGACGAGGCGGTCTTCGGCCGCGAGCGCGACCGCTTCCTGGCCGCTCTGTCCGACCTCGACCCGGACGCCCCGGTGCCCGAGCCCAACCGTCGCCAGGACCGCCTGGCCGAGCGGGACGCGGGTGTCCCGGAGGAGACCGGCACCCTGGAGGAGCGCTCCAGGAGGCCCTTCGTCTCCGAGCCGGACTCCGACCCTGCCCTGGCCGCCAACCGCCAGTGGGCCCGGGACATCGCCGCGGCCATCCCGGACTCCACGCGGGGCGTGGCCGAGGTGGAGGCCGGAGCCGCCCGCCTGGCCACGAACGCCGAGGTCGACGCCCTCGTGACCGCCACGGCCGAGGCCGCCGGCGTCTGGCAGTCCCTGGACCCGGCCGAGCGGGCCGCCGCCCTGCACCGGGTCGGCGACGTCCTGGCCGCCCGGCGCGCCGAGCTCATCGAGGTCGCCGGCTCCGAGGCCGGCAAGACCATCGACCAGTCCGACCCGGAGGTCAGCGAGGCCATCGACTTCTGCCACCACTACGCCGAGTCCTCCCTGCTGCTGCACGATGGTGAGCACATGGTCGGGGCCCGCTTCACCCCGGTGGACGTCACCGTGGTCGCCTCGCCCTGGAACTTCCCGTTGGCCATCCCCACCGGGGGCGTGGCCGCGGCTCTGGCGGCCGGCAGCGCCGTCATCCTCAAGCCCGCTCCGCCGGCCCGGCGCTGCGCGGCCGAGCTCGTGCGCGCCTTCCATGACGCTGGGATCCCCGAGGACCTCGTGGTGCTCGCCCCGCTGGAGGACGGCGACGTCTCACGCCACCTCGTGACCCACAAGGACGTCGACCGCGTGGTCCTCACCGGTTCCTACGACACCGCCCGCCTCTTCCGCTCCTGGAAGCCGGATATGCACCTGCTGGGGGAGACCAGTGGCAAGAACGCCATCATCGTCACCCCCTCGGCCGATCCCGACATCGCCGTGCGCGACGCCGTCTACTCGGCCTTCGCCCACGCCGGCCAGAAGTGCTCGGCCTCCTCGCTGCTGGTCCTGGTCTCCTCGGCCGGCACCTCCGAGCGCATCGCCCGCCAGCTCGTGGATGCGACCGCCTCCCTGCGGGTGCGCCTGCCGCTGTCCCTGGACTCCCAGATGGGGCCCGTCGTCGTGCCCGACGACGAGAAGGCCGTACGCGGCCTGACCACCCTGGGATCTGGCGAGCACTGGGTCCTCAAGCCCCGCTACCTCGGTGACGGCCTGTGGACCCCGGGCATCCGCGCCGGGGTCGTGCCCGGCAGCGAGTTCCACCTCACCGAGTACTTCGCCCCCGTTATCGGGGTGATGCGCGTGGACACGCTTCAGGAGGCCATCGAGGCGGTCAACGCCGTCGACTACGGGCTCACCTCCGGGATCCAGACCCTGGACGCCACCGAGCTGGCGATCTGGCTCGAGGGCGTTCAGGCAGGAAACCTCTACGTCAACCGCGGCATCACCGGGGCCATCGTGCGCCGCCAGCCCTTCGGCGGCTGGAAGCGCTCGGCCATCGGCTCCACCACCAAGGCGGGTGGTCCCTCCTACCTGCTGGGCCTCGGCGAGGTCGAGCCCGCCCGCGGTCAGGGTGGAAAGGTTGAGCAGGGAACCGCCGCCCTCGACCCGCGCGTGGCGAACCTGTGCGACGCCGTGAGCAGTCAGCTGGACGCCGCCGACCTGGCCGAGCTGCGCCGCGCCCTGGTGGCAGATGCCGCTGCCTGGCGGACCGCCTACGGTGCCAACCGTGACGTGACGGGCCTGGCCTGCGAGCGCAACATCCTGCGCTACCGGGAGGTCGACGTCGTCGTGCGCGCCGGGCAGGGCACCGCCCTGGCCGACGTCGTTCGCGTCATGGCGGCCGGGGTGCGTGCCGGCGGGTTCATCAGCCTGTCGGTCGCGGACCGTCTGCCCCAGCCGCTGCAGAACGCGTTACTGGCAGCCGGCGTCCAGGTGGCGGTCGAGGACCAGGGTGCCTGGGACGCCCGCCTGGCCGAGCTGGCGGCCTCCGGCGGGCTGGGTACGCGCGTGCGCGTCATCGGCCCGCGTGAGGAGACCTCGGCCGCCCGCTGGAGCCACGCCAGCCGGGTCACCGGTGGGAGCCCCGACATCGCCCTGTACACGGGCGCCGTGACGGCCTGCCCGCACTCCGAGCTGCTGCCCTTCCTGCGCGAGCAGGCGGTGGCCGTCACCAACCACCGTTTCGGCACCCCGCTGGACCTGGCTGAAGGCCTCCTGTAGGCCGGGCGATGCCGTAGCGTCCCGGCGGGACCGAGTGACAGGACCGATCATCCGGGTGGTGCCCTCCTGATTGGAGGGCACCACCCGGCTTCCATACTGCAAGGGACCGGGGAGGAAGGGATGGGGACAGGGCTCATGCGTCCTGCGGTGACGTCTTGGTGTGACCAGGCATGGTCACTGAGGCGAGGCCGGCGACTCCGTACGCGACGATAGGTACCCACAGGGCGGTTGTGACGGCCTCGCGAGCGTCGGCCGTGTCCTGAAGGATCCCGAAGAACATGGTTCCGGCAAGAGCGACTCCCAGCACCATACCGACCTGACCGAAGGTGGTCAGGGTGCCGGATGCCGCTCCGGCGTCCTGGGTGGGCACCGACTCAAGCGTGATACTCGTCAGCGGCATGATGAAGGTCATCAGCCCGGCACCCGTCAGTACCAACGGGGCGGTGAGGTCCCAACCCGTCAGGGACGTTCCGGCGGTCCAGATCGTCCACAGGACCCAGGTCAGTGCAGCCGCTTGCACCATCCCGCCGAGCAGCACGGCCCACTTGCCGATCTGCTTCGTCGCGAGGATCGCCAACGGCGTGGCCACGATGGAGCCCAGTGCGAAAGGCAGAAGCGTGAGCCCCGCCGCCAATGCGGTGAAGCCGAGTGCGCTCTGAACGTAGTACAGCAGGATGAGCACGTACCCGCCGTTGCCGATCGACGAGAGCACCTGCACCAGCTGTCCGCTCGCAAAGCCTCGGTCGCGAAACAGCGGGAGTGGCAGCAGCGGGGATCCGTGAGCCTTGAGCATGCGCCTCTGCTGCCACACGAAGGCGGCGATGATGAAGGGCGCCGTCGTCAGCATGGCCCAGATCCACCACGCCCACCCCGCGGCGCGGCCGTCGGTGAGCGGGAAGACGACCAGGAAGACACCGAGACCACCCAGCAGCACCCCGACCAGATCGGGCCTGAGCGGATGCTCCGAACGACTCCTCGGTACGAACAGGAGCGCCGCAGCGACAAGCACGATTCCGACCGGCACGTTCACGAGGAAGATGCTGCGCCAGCCCATACCCAGAAGGTCGGCCGTGACGAGCCAGCCACCGAGGATCAGTCCCCCGATGGCCCCCAGCGAGCTCAGCGCTCCAATAATGCCCAGGACAGGAGCGCGCTCCTCCGGTGCGAACATCACCTGCACGCTGGAGAGCACCTGGGGCACCATGATCCCGGCGAACGCGCCTTGAATCACGCGGGTCGCAACGAGCAGGTCGCCTGTCTGGGACAGCGCTGCCCCGAGGGAGGCGAGGGTGAATCCCACCATCCCGATCACGAAGATGCGCCGGTGCCCGAAGATATCGCCCAGCCGACCGCCCGTGATGAGTAGCGTCGCGAAGGCGATGACGTAACCGGCGAGAGTCCACTCCAGCTGCTCCGGCGTCGCATGGAGGTCCTTGCCGATCGTGGGCAGTGCGACGTTGGTGATCGTTGAGTCCATGAGATCCATGAATGTCGCCACCATGAGCACAGTGGTGGCAACGGTGCGTGACCTTGCGGTGGCCTGGTGCTGGGGTCGTTCCTCGTTCGTCATGCTCCCGTCCTCTCACGGCTCCAAGGTGTGTACGCTGTACACGTCGGTTGTGAGTACACTGTACGCATGTGTCGTGGTCGACGCAATCCGATCCCCGATGCAATGGCGAGGAGACAAAACGATGCACACCGATTCGGACACCCCGCCCAAGTGGGAGCGGTGGCTGTGGGAAGTCGATGCCTCTGAGGCGGCCGAAGAGTGGGAGGGGGGCAAAGGTCTGGGCGTCGGCAAGATCGTCCGCGCGGGTATCGCGCTCGCAGACGATGAGGGGCTGGAGGGCGTGTCGGTTCGCAAGCTCGCCCAGCGCCTGAGCGTGAGCACCATGGCGGCGTATCGGCACATCAGCTCCCGCGATGAGGTCATCGCCGCCATGGTCGATGTCGCCTTCGGGCCGCCTCCGGTCCTTTCGGGTTGCTCCGAGGACTGGTCAGGCGGACTGCGGTGCTGGGCGCTCGCCGTACACGCCCGCTATGACGCGCATCCCTGGCTCCTGGACGCCCCGGTCCACGGCATGCCAACCGGGCCGCATCGTCTGCGATGGATGGAGGCAGTCCTCCAGGTGCTCGCCGGTGCGGGGCTCGAGCTGCAGGAGCGGCTCAATGCGGCGCTGCTCGTCGACGGCCACGTGCGCACCGTCGCCGCGCTGAAGCGCTCCCTGGCGACTGCGGCGCACGGTACTACGCGCCGCAGTGCGTCCTCGACCTGGCTCCTGACCCGTCTCGAAGCCGACGGGCTGACATCCATGGCGCAGGTGCTCAAGGCCGGGGCCCTTGATGATGGACAAGGGTATGAGCTCGACTACGGCCTCGATCGGATCATCGCTGGGATCGAGGCCGATAGCACCTCAGGGTGACGGCCCGGTCAGAGCGTGAGGGCGGGGTGCGTCTCACGTCAGTCGGGGGAACTCCTCGAGGGAGAAAACTGACTCCACGGCCACGTCGAAGTAACGGGCGATGCGCAGGGCCAGGTGCAGCGAGGGGGCGTACTCCCCGCGCTCGAGGTAGCCCACCGTCTGGTAGTGGACGCCCAGCGCCTCGGCGAGCTCTCGGCGGCTCACCCGGCGGTCGGCGCGCAGGACCGCGATCCGGTTGTGGACGACGTCGTCGGACATGGTCACAGACCGGTCTGAGAACGGATGGTGGACTGCACGCGCGCCAGGCTACCGATCGTCTCCTTGCGGAAGCTGCGCCGCACGACGAGCGAGGCCCCTGCGAAGCCGAGGACTGTCCAGGTCACCAGGATCCCGACGGCGAGCACCGGGAAGAAGGCCCGGCCCAGCTCCCACGAGGGATCGCCCACCAGCGTCCACCGGGTCAGGTGCCCCGACCAGTAGGTGGGCAGTGCCAGCTGGACCGCCTGCACCCAGGAGGGGAGTCGGTCCAGGGGCATGAAGAGGCCGCTTGTCGCGATGAGGGCGAAGAGGGGCAGATAGGAGACCATGAAGCTGTAGACGCCTCGGACGAAGGCGCCCACGAGGAAGCCCAGTGGGGCTGTTGCGATGGCCGACAGCATCATGAGTGGCAGGCAGGCCAGTATCTGGGGTGGGCTCAGGGGAAGTGTCTCAACGAACAGGGCCCCGCCGAGAAGGATGGCGCCCTGGAACACGAGGGTCTGAGTGAGCGAGGACATCGTCTTGCCGATCGTCCACGTCAGCGGGCCGTGGGGGAGAACGCGCACCCGCAGCAGGGCGCCGCCGATGCGGTCGGAGTAGGTCTCGCTGGCGATCTGAAAGGTGATGAAGCAGCTGATCGTGCCGATGCTGCTGGTGAGGAACATGGGGCCGAAGGCCGTGTGGGCCTCGGTCGCGGCCTGGGTGCTCCTGCTGGCCAGCACGATGGCACTCACCGAGGCCAGCAATGCGATGCTCGACCCGACAATGCCTGCTCGCAGGTCCAGGGCGGCCTGGCGGCGGGCCGCGCGTAGAACTGCCAGAAAGGTGCGAGTGCTCATGAGTGGGGCTCCTTGCTGCTGACGAGGGAGAGGTAGGTCTCCTCCAGGGTGGGGCGGGTGATGGTGAGCCCGGTGACGTGATCGAGATCGAGCTCCTTGACGAAGCGCTCGGGGGAGTGGGTGGAGTGGACGTGGCGGGTGCCGTCCTGGACCCAGGTGATCTCAGCGCCGCGGTCAAGGCGCTCGCGCAGCGCGGTGACCGTGCCGTCGGCGATGATCCGTCCCTCGTTCATGATGAGCACGCGTGAGGCTAGGTGCTCGGCCTCGGCCAGGTCATGGGTGGTCATGACGATAGTGGCGTCGTCGTCGACCCTGGCCAGGATGAGGTCGTGCAGGCGCGCCTTCGAGGCCGGGTCCAGGCCCGTGGTCGGCTCGTCCAGGACGAGGAGCTCGGGTGCGGCCATGAGGGCGGCCGCGAAGTCAATGGTGCGTCGCTGCCCGCCGGAGAGCCGGGACAGCCGGGAGTCGGCCTTCTCGCTGAGCCCGACGGCGTCGAGCACCTCTTCGACGCCGCTCACCCGGCTCGCCGCCGTCAGCTGGACCGAGCGGATCCACTCCAGCTGGTCCCTCACCCGCCACTTGGCGTGGTCGGTCCAGCTCTGCTGCACCAGCCCGATTCGTGACCAGAAATCGGCGCCCGCCCGGTGCGGATCGGTGCCGAGTACTCGCACCCGGCCGCTGGTTGGCGTCAGCGAGCCCAGCAGGTTCTCCACCAGGGTCGTCTTGCCCACACCGTTGGGGCCGAGCAAACAGACGACCTCTCCGGCCTCGACCGACAGGTCGAGTCCGCGCAGCACCGGGGTGTCCCCGTAGGAGAACTCAAGGCTCTCCGTGGTGATGACTGGAGGCATCACACAAACCCTCCTCAGTAGAAGCACAACTATATATAGCAGAGATACTACAATATGGTGTTGGTGTTCGGTAGACCGAGGGGAGTGCTGCGTGGTTGATCGCCCCGGCGTGTGTCTCATACTGCGGTCCGGCGTGGTCGCCTTACCTGACGTCGGGTCGTCGTCGGGGTAGGGTCTACCCCGTGCGAGCGACTCCACGGCCTCAGGCCTGGCAGCGGGCGAGCCTCCTGCTTAGTCGCCGCGGCGGGGCCTGACAGGCCGGCACCCCGACCGCGGCTGACTCGTCCTGCTCGGCCACGTTCCCGACCGCGCCTCTCTGCTTCCCCAGAGCTCTCCGGAGCCTTCCGGTCTCTCGCCGGAACCGCCGTCGGAACCACGAAGCACCTGATCCCAGGAGAACCCCGATGCGTAACGCCCGCCCCGCCCCCCAGCAGCCCTCCGGTATGCCGTTTGCCAAGTACCGGCCCTTCCTCGACGTCGTCAGCATCGACCTGCCCGACCGCACCTGGCCGGACAAGCGCATCACCCAGGCCCCCCGCTGGCTGAGCACCGACCTGCGCGACGGCAACCAGTCCCTCATCGAGCCCATGGGCCCCCAGGCAAAGCGCGCCATCTTTGACCTGCTCGTGAACATGGGCTTCAAGGAGATCGAGATCGGCTTCCCCGCCGCCTCCCAGACCGACTACGACTTCGTGCGCTCCCTGGTGGACGACGGCGCGATCCCCGAGGACGTCACCATCTCCGTGCTCACCCAGTCGCGCGGTGAACTCATTGACCGCACCCTGGACGCCTGCGTCGGCATCCCGCGGGCCACCGTCCACCTCTACAACGCCCTGTCGCCGCTGTTCCGCAACGTCGTCTTCCGCATGGACCGCGACCAGATCCGCGAGCTCGCCGTCGACGGCACCCGCCAGATCATGGCCCGTGCTGAGAAGGTCCTGGATGAGGACACGATCTTCGGCTACGAGTACTCCCCGGAGATCTTCGTGGACACCGAGCTCGACTACAGCCTTGAGGTCTGCGAGGCCGTCATGGACGTGTGGCAGCCCGAGGATGACCGCGAGATCATCCTCAACCTTCCCGCCACCGTTGAGCGGGCTACCCCCAACGTCTACGCCGACCAGATCGAGTGGATGAGCCGACACCTGTCCCACCGTGACGCCGTGTGCCTGTCCCTGCACAACCACAACGACCGCGGCTCGGGCGTGGCCGCCGCCGAGCTCGGCCTCATGGCCGGCGCTGACCGCGTCGAGGGCTGCCTGTTCGGCCACGGCGAGCGCACCGGCAACGTGGACCTGGTGACCCTGGCCCTCAACCTCTTCAGCCAGGGCGTCGACCCCATGCTCGACCTGTCCGACATCGACGAGGTCCGCCGCATCGTCGAGCGGGCCACCGACATGGACGTGCCCCCGCGCACCCCCTACGCCGGCGAGCTCGTCTACACCTCCTTCTCCGGCTCCCACCAGGACGCCATCAAGAAGGGCTTCGCCGCACGCGCCAAGCAGGTCGACGCCAGGAAGGCCGAGGGGCTGACCAAGGCCGACGCCGAGATCGCCGTGCCGTGGTCCATGCCCTACCTGCCCATCGACCCCCATGACGTGGGCCGATCCTACGAGGCGGTCGTGCGCGTCAACTCCCAGTCCGGCAAGGGCGGGGTCGCCTACTTACTGGGCACCACCCGCAAGCTCGAGCTGCCGCGCCGCCTCCAGATCGAGTTCTCCCGCATCGTCCAGCGCCACACCGACACCTACGGCGGCGAGGTCGACGGCGCCCGCCTGTGGTCGATCTTCGCCGACGAGTACCTGCCCGCAGCGGCCGCTCCCGAGGCCGAGCTCAGCCGCTGGGGCCGCTTCGAGCTGCGGGGGGCAACCCTGACCTCCACCGGTGACGACAAGGACTCCACCCTCACCGTCACCCTGGTCGACGGCGGCCAGGAGAAGCGCCTGACCGCCGTCGGCAACGGCCCCCTGGACGCCTTCGTCACCGCCCTGGAGGGCACGGGCCTGAGCGTGCGGATCCTGGACTACGCCGAGCACGCCCTGAGCGAGGGACACGACGCGAAGGCCGCCAGCTACGTCGAGTGCGAGGTCGACGGACAGGTCCTGTGGGGCGTGGGCATCGACCCCTCCATCACGACCTCCTCCTTCAAGGCCGTCATCTCCGCCCTCAATCGTGCCCTGCGCTGACGGGGCGTGAGAGACTGCGTCCGTGACGAGCAGGCTGTACCGGGACGAGGCGATCGTTCTGCGCACCTACAAGCTGGGTGAGGCCGACCGCATTATCGTGCTGCTCACCCGTCACCACGGGCAGGTGCGCGCCGTGGCCAAGGGCGTGCGCCGCACCAGCTCCCGCTTCGGGGCGCGTCTGGAGCCCTTCTCCATGATCGACGTCCAGCTCCACGCCGGACGCAGCCTCGACGTCGTCACCCAGGCCGAGATCATCGATCCCTTCGGCCGGGCCATCTGCGCCGACTACGCCATGTTCACCTGCGCCTCGACCATGGTGGAGACCGCCGAGCGCCTCAGCGCCGACGACGGCGACCTGGGCACCGAGGCCAGCCCCCAGCAGTACCTGCTGCTGGCAGGGGCCCTGGCCGCCATGTCCCACCGGCGCCACGCGCCCGGACTCATCCTGGACTCCTACCTGCTGCGCGCGCTGGCCCTGGGGGGCTGGGCGCCGTCGTGCTACGACTGCGCCCTGTGCGGCGCGCCCGGACCGCACCGGGCCTTCCACGTACAGGTCGGCGGTGCGGTGTGCGAGTCCTGCCGCTCGGCCGGAGCCGTGGAGGTCGAGCCGGCCGCGATGGTGCTCCTAGGCGCCCTGCTCTCCGGCGACTGGGCCGTGGCCGACGCCTCCGGCCAGCGCGGGCGCTCACAGGCCTCCGGCCTCGTGTCGGCCTACACGACCTGGTACCTGGAGCGGCGCCTGCGCTCCCTCGCACTGGTGGAAAGGGCATAACATGACAGACGTCGCCAGAGACATGACGGTCGAGGCCGCCCCGCCCCTGCACCGGCCCGGCCTGACCCCGCCCGTGCTGCCGGCCGCCTCCCTGCCCCAGCACGTCGCCGTCGTCATGGACGGCAACGGGCGCTGGGCCAACGCCCGCGGCCTGCCCCGCACCGAGGGCCACCGGGTGGGGGAGGCCAATATGCTCGACGTTGCCGCCGGCGCCATCGAGATCGGTGTCAAAGAGCTGAGCGTCTACGCCTTCTCCACCGAGAACTGGCGGCGCTCACCCGGCGAGGTCCGCTTCATCATGGGCTTCGCCCGCAAGGTACTGCGCACCCAGCGCGATGTCCTCAACTCCTGGAACGTCAGGCTGCGCTGGATCGGGCGCACCCCGCGCCTGTGGAAGTCCGTGCTGCACGAGCTGCGCGAGGCCGAGCGCCTCACCGCCCACAACACGGGGCTGGTCCTCAACCTGTGCATCAACTACGGCG
Organism: Actinomyces naeslundii; assembly: GCF_001956585.1. Taxonomy (GTDB): domain Bacteria; phylum Actinomycetota; class Actinomycetes; order Actinomycetales; family Actinomycetaceae; genus Actinomyces; species Actinomyces naeslundii. Next base: position 21,948 of record NZ_MSRR01000016.1, read on the forward strand.
GGCGCGCCGAGATCGCCGACGCCACCCGCGCCATCGCCGAGGACGTCGCCGCCGGCCGGCTCAAGGCCTCCTCCGTCAACGAGAAGACCATTCAGCGCTATCTCTACTCACCCACCATGCGTGACGTGGACCTGTTCATCCGTACCGGGGACGAGCAGCGCACCTCCAACTTTCTCATGTGGTCCTCCTCCTACGCCGAGCTCTACTTCTCGCCCCTGCCCTGGCCCGACTTCAACCGGAGCGAGCTGTGGAGGGCCTGCGAGGTCTACGCTGGGCGTGAGCGCCGCTACGGCGGCGCCGTGGACAAGGTGCTGCACGAGGAGCCCGGCCAGGCCGGTGACCCGTTGGACGACGAGACCCCGGAGGACCACGAGCAGTAGCGGTCCGGCCGACTCCGGCTTGCTCGGTCTCAGTCCGGGGAGGTGTCTCAGGCGGTTTCCTGGACTGATTCCTGGGGTGAGCAGCTGGCGCACAGGCCGAAGAACTCCGCGGTGTGCTCCATCTGGGTGAAGCCCTGCTGGGCCGAGACCCGCTGAATCCATTCCTCCAGCTCTCCGCCGGCGACCTCCACGGCGTATCCGCAGCGGCGGCACACGATGTGGTGGTGGTGCTCCTGCCTCTCGCAGGCCCGGTAGAGGATCTCGCCCTCGGCGCTGCGCACCTGGTCCACCGCACCGGTCTCCGCCAGGGTCTGCAGGTTGCGGTAGACGGTGGCCAGCCCCACCTTGGTGCCCTCGGCTTCCAGAGCCGCGTGGATCTGCTGGGCCGAGCGGAACTCGTCGGTGCGCGACAGGATGTCGGCGACGGCGGCGCGCTGACGCGTGGCACGAGGGCGCTGCGTTGTGCCGCTTGCGCTCATGATCTACCTCCTGAGGTGATGCGGTGCCGTCGGGAGCGGCTGACGAGCTGCCACAGGCCGGAGAGGAGGGCGACGACGGCGTACCCCCCTACTAGGAGTACCACGATCATGGCGCCGGGGGAGGCTGCCACCAGGTAAGTGATCGTCAACCCGGACACGCAGGCCACCACGCCCAGCCCCATCGCCAGGTACATGGTGCGGGAGAAGGAGTGCGAGACGAGCTGGGCGATGGCCACCGGCACGATCATCACCGCCGAGACCAGCAGGGCACCCACCACCCGCATGGACACTGAGACCGTCAGTGCCGCCACCACCGCCACCAGGACGTTGAGGGCGCTGGTCGGCAGTCCGCAGGCGCGGGCGAACTCCTCGTCGTGGCACAGGGCGAACAGGGGGCCGCGCAGCCCCAGCCCCACCAGGAGGACCAGGGTCGCCAGGGCGATGGTGAACCAGGCGTCTGAGACCGAGACCGTGGAGATCGAGCCGAACAGGTAGGAGTTGAGGTTCGTCGTCGTGCCACCGGCCAGACGGATGAGGATGACGCCCCCGGCGATGCCCCCGTAGAACAGGATCGCCAGGGCCACGTCGCCGCGCGTGCGGCCGTTGGCGCGGATGACCTCGATCGCCACGGCGCCCAGCACGCTGATGATGATCGCCCCGGGGACGGCCCAGGCGTCGTGGGGGGAGACGTTGGCGGCGGCTCCGGCCAGCCAGCCCAGTGCGATACCGGTCAGGGCGATGTGCCCGATCCCGTCACCCAGCAGCGCCAGGCCCCGCTGAACCAGGTAGGTGCCCACCACCGGGGCGGCCAGCCCCACGAGTACCGCGACGATGAAGGCCCTCTGGATGAGGGGGCTGGCGAGCATGTCGGAGATGAACTCGATCATGGCCGGGCGCTCCTACCGGTGCGGGGCTGCGCATTGGGCAGCCGGTGATCCAGGACGGGGGCGTGGTGCGCCGGAGGTCCGCCGGCGTCCGGGTGGTGGTCTCCGTGGTCATAGTCGTCCTCCCAGTGCTCACCGTGGGCGCTGTGGTGGCTATGGTGCCTGCCGACGACGCCGTCGCGCAGGCGAGCGACCTCGCCGGCCGGCCCGTCGGCGACGAGCCTTCCGTCCTGCAGAAGGATCGCCCGCTCGACGACGTCAGCGAGCTCTCCCATCTCGTGCAGGACCGTCACCAGGGTCAGCCCCCGCTCCCGCAGCCCCTTGAGGATCTCGGCCAGGGACTCGCGGCTGGCCCGGTCGATCCCTGCCAAAGGCTCATCGAGGATGAGCAGCTCGGGGGAGCGGACCAAGGCCCGGGCGATGAGAAGACGCTGAGCCTGCCCGCCGGAGAAGACCTGGACGTGGTCACCGGCCCGGTGAGCCAGTCCGACGGCGTCGAGCGCGTCCATGGCCTGTCGCCTGGCGGTCCGGCCCCGGTCCGCCCAGGGGCGGCGCGGCCCCAGGAGCCCGGAGCGCACCACCTCCAAGGCTGTGGCTGGGACGCCCGAACCGGCACCGATCCGCTGAGGGACGTAGCCGATGCGCTCCCAGGGGACCCTGCGGCGCCGGGTGATGGAGGTGCCCAGCACCTCGATGCCTCCGCCGGCCATGGGCACCAGCCCCAGGACGGCCTTGACGAGAGTGGACTTGCCCGAGCCGTTGGCGCCCAGCAGCGCCACGGACTCACCGCCTCCCACCGCCAGGCTCACGTCCTCCAGGATGAGGGAGGCCCCCAGGACGACGCGGAGGTCTCGGACCTTGATGGCGAGCACGGACGACGCCGCCCGGGGTGAGCCGGACGGCGTCGCCGGAGACGATGCTGCTGATGGAGATGAGGAGGTCATACCTGAGTGATCATGCCGATCTGCTTGGATGTCATCTGCTCGGGCCGCCGGGCTCGGCCGGCAGCGTCCGACTCTACTGGCACACCAGGGCGCCCTTGAGCCGCTCCAGGTTGGAGGTCATGGCGTCGGTGTAGTCGCCCCGTTCGGGCTTGGACTCCAGAGGACTGAGGACACTCGTCTCCGCTCCGGTCTCCGCGGCGATCGCCTTGGCCGGCGCATCGGAGACCAGTTCCTCGGTGAAGATCGTCTTCACCCCCGTGCTCTGGACCACCGACTTGATGTTGGCCATCTCCGCGGGGCTGGGCTCGGTCTCCGGGTCGATGCCGGAGATGGAGGCCTGGGTCAGCTTGTAGCGGTCGGCCAGGTAGCCGAAGGCGGCGTGGGAGGTGATGAAGGTGTTGTGCTGGCAGCTGGACAGGCCCTTGGTGTACTGCGTGTCCAGGTTGGTCAGCGCCGTCTTGAGCTTGTCCAGCCCTGCCTTGTAGTCGTTGGCGTTGGCCGGGTCGACCTGGGCGAAGGAGGACTCCAGGGTCTCAGCCACCTTGATCATGCGCTGAGGGTCGAGCCAGAAGTGCGGGTCGAGGTCGCCGTCGTGATCCTCGCTGCCCTCGGCGTGGCTGTGCTCGGCATGCCCGTGATCGTCGTGGCCGGCCTCGGTGGACTGCGCGGTGGCGACGGCGGACGCTGTGTCAGTGGCGCCGTCAGACGCCTCCTCACTGTGCTCGTGCTCCTCCTCGACCCCCTCGTGGTGGACGAGGTTGGCCGGCTTGCTCAGGTCCACCACCGTGGGCCCGGAGCCGACCTCCTTGACGGCCTTGTCCAGGGAGGGCTGGAAGCCGGGGACGTAGGCGATGAGGTCGGCCTTGCTCAGCTCGGCGGTCTCCTTGCCGGAGAGCTCGAAGTCGTGCGGCTCGACGTTGGACGGGGTCACGGTGGAAACCTTGACGAGCGGGCCACCGATGGCCTCGGCCAGGTACTGGATCGGGTAGAAGGACGTGGATACTGTCAGCGTCTTGCCCGGGGCGATCGTGTGCGGTGCTGAGGCGCTTGACGAGCTCTCACTCTTCAGGGCGCTGCAGGCGCTCATGCCGGCAGCCAGGACCAGGGCGGCTCCGAGCGCGACGATGCGACGGAGATCATGGGAACGAGTCCGTGAAACACTCATGCGAATCATTCTCATACTGCTGGCGCGATGCGTCAAACCGCGGCGAGTCGCCATGTGCGCTGCTGAGGGGTTGTTTGCGAGCCCGGCCCCGTCCCCGCGGCCTTGCTGTGGCTGCACGCGCAGCCGCGGTGCGACGGGCCCCTCACCTCAATATGACGGCCCTCCGCCTAGACTGTCCCCACTCGTCCCCACCAACCAGGCGGGACCACGACTACTCCTGAAGGAGCACTCCGTTGGCATCCACCCCTTCACGCCTTGACGCCGTCATCAACCTCGCCAAGCGGCGCGGGTTCGTCTTCCCCTGCGGCGAGATCTACGGCGGAACCCGCTCGGCCTGGGACTACGGGCCGCTGGGCGTCGAGCTCAAGGAGAACATCAAGCGCCAGTGGTGGCAGTACATGGTTCGCTCGCGCGACGACGTCGTCGGGCTGGACTCCTCGGTCATCCTGCCGCGCGAGGTGTGGGTCGCCTCCGGGCACGTTCAGGCCTTCACCGACCCGCTCATCGAGTGCCAGTCCTGTCACAAGCGCCTGCGCGAGGACGAGCTCCAGGAGACCTACGCCGCCAAGCACGGCATCGAGGACCCCTCCACGGTGAGCCTGGAGCAGGTCGCCTGCCCCAGCTGCGGCACCCGTGGCCAGTTCACCGAACCCAAGGCCTTCTCCGGCCTGCTCAAGACCTACCTGGGCCCGGTCGACGACGAGTCCGGCCTGCACTACCTGCGCCCCGAGACGGCCCAGGGCATCTTCGTCAACTTCGCCGCGGTCATGAGCGCGGCCCGCAAGAAGCCGCCCTTCGGCATCGGCCAGGTGGGCAAGTCCTTCCGCAACGAGATCACGCCCGGGAACTTCATCTTCCGCACTCGCGAGTTCGAGCAGATGGAGCTGGAGTTCTTCTGCGAGCCGGGAACGGACGAGGAGTGGCACCAGTACTGGATCGACTACCGCAAGGCCTGGTACACCGACCTGGGCATCAGCGAGGACAACCTGCGCCTCTACGAGCACCCCGCCGAGAAGCTCTCCCACTACTCCAAGCGCACCGTGGACCTGGAGTACCGCTTCGGCTTCGCCGGCTCGGAGTGGGGCGAGCTCGAGGGCATCGCCAACCGTACCGACTTCGACCTGTCCACCCACGCCGAGCACTCCGGCAAGGACCTGTCCTACTTCGACCAGACCCGTTCCGAGCGCTGGATCCCTTACGTCATCGAGCCGTCGGCCGGCCTGACCCGCTCGCTCATGGCCTTCCTCGTGGAGGCCTACACCGAGGACGAGGCCCCCAACACCAAGGGTGGGGTGGACAAGCGCATCGTCCTCAGGCTCGACCCGCGCATCGCCCCGGTCAAGGCGGCCGTCCTGCCGCTGAGCCGCAAGGAGGAGCTGACCGGCCCGGCTAAGGAGCTGGCGGCCCGCCTGCGTCGCTCCTGGAACGTGGACTACGACGACGCCGGCGCGGTGGGCCGCCGCTACCGCCGCCAGGACGAGGTGGGCACGCCCTTCTGCCTCACCTATGACTTCGACTCGCCCGAGGACGGCGCGGTCACAGTGCGCGAGCGCGACACCATGGCCCAGGAGCGCATCCCGCTCGAGGGCGTGGAGCGCTACCTGGCTGAGCGTCTCGTCGGCTGCTGAGGTCCGTCCTAACTTTGCGCCCCGCCGTCGGATTTTGGTCCGACGGCGGGGCATCGTCAACGACGTCACGATCACCCGGGCCTCTGCGGTGTGGGGTCACTCTGCTGACTGTCTGGGCCGCCGGGCCCTTCGCCGTCGGACTACGGTGATGGCGAGCGGTATCGTCAGCGTCCAGAAGCCAGAGGCGGGCATGGTCGCTACCCCTGCGGCAGTCAATGCCGCCAGACCGCCTGTCACTGGTAGGGGCAGAGCGGGATTGCGTCTCTCCAGTTCCGCTACGGCGGTGCTGAGCACCATGAGCGAGGCGCCGGTGACCAGGAACCAGTAGGTGGCGCTGCGCTCCGCCGGCGCGGCCCAGACACCCACGAGGCCTTCGGCAACCCCTGCCTTGATGACGTCCCAGCCGGTGACCATGCCGATTCCTGTGTGGAGAACCGCCACAACTGCCAAGGACCATGCGACGAGCGGATGGCCTTCTGTGCTCATGCCAGGAGCGTATTCGGACCAGGTCTGTCCGGAGGGCGCAACAGCGTTCGCCCGGGGTGGACGATCCTGCGAAACACTGGTACGTGGCATGGGCTGATGACGCATGAGACTCGCCTGTGCGGGGTTCTGCCAATGGTTGCAGCAATGCCGGGACGACCCCCGTGCGCGCCGCCAGGTGTTCTGGGTCATGCAGCGATTCAGCACTTCCACCGTCGCCGCGTTCATCGGCGAGGAGCTCCTGGTGAGGCACTGCATCGAGGCCCTGCGGCTACGGATGGTCACGCCATGCGTCCGGACGGCCGGTCTCACGCTGCCCTGGTTCCCGTTCGCGATCGCGCGGTTGAGCACAGGGGGCTCGGGGCGGGCATGATGGGACGGTGAGCACCAACTCGACCTCTCCGAGCCACGAGACCTTCCCTCCCGAGGACCTTCCCGAGCCGCCGGCCGAGGAGGGGCGGGACAGCAGGGGCCACAGCCGTCATAGCCGCAGCGGGCACAGCCACTCCCACTCCGGTCCTCTCGACCTGGATGCCGGGGAGGCCCGCAGGGTACGGATCGTGCTCGGGGTCATCGTCGGCGCCCTGGTGCTGGCCACCGTCGTCGGGCTGTTCGTTCTCTGGCCTGGCAAGAGCTCACTGATCGGTTCGCGCTCCTTCACCGCCGAGGGCGGATCGGTGGGCAAGGCCACCATCACCTCCGTGGACCTGTCGGGCTGTCAGAGCGCCGTGAGCGCCCTGACGGAGGTCAACGGCGTCAAGCAGGAGGACTTCTCCAAGGGGCACGTGTGCGCCCGCATCACCGAGGGGGAGGGCAAGGGGCTGATCATGCCGGTCCAGCTGGTCGGCGAGCCCCGCAAGCTGGCCCATGCCGGTGACCGGCTCGTGGTGCTCTACTCGCCCCAGGCCATCCTGTCCGGCTCGCCGTACTCCTTCATCGACTACCAGCGCCAGCTCCCGGTCGGCGCCCTGGCGATCGTCTACCTCGTGCTCGTCGTCGCCGTGGCCGGACGCAAGGGTGTCCTGAGCGTCCTGGGCCTGCTGGTGGCCACCGGTGTGCTCGCCTTCTTCATGATCCCTGCGCTCCTGTCCGGCTCCCACCCGCTGGCGGTGACGCTGGTCGGGTCGATGGCCATGATGCTGGCGGCCGTCTACGTGGCTCACGGCGTATCCATCCGCACCACGACGGCCCTGCTGGGAACGGTGGCCGGCATCGTGCTGACCGTGCTGCTCGCCCTGTGGGGGACCGACGCCGCCCACCTGACCGGCGACGTCGACGAGACCGCCCGCCTGCTGGCCTCCCGCACGCATATCGATCTGCAGACGCTGCTGACCTGCGGCATGGTCATCGCCGGTCTCGGTGTCCTCAACGACGTCACCATCACCCAGGCCTCCTCAGTGTGGGAGCTGCACGCCGCCAACCCGCTGCTGTCGCGCACGCGCCTGTTCACCGGCGGGATGAGGATCGGCCGGGACCATATCGCCTCGACCGTCTACACCCTGGCCTTCGCCTACGCCGGCACGGCGCTGCCGCTCATCCTGGCCGCCTCCCTCATGGACCGGGCGGTGCTCGACACCATGCTCTCGGGCGAGATCGCCGAGGAGATCGTGCGCACCCTCATCTCCTCCATCGGCCTGGTCCTGGCGATCCCGGCGACGACGGCGATCGCGGCGGCCCTGTGTCGCGTCACCCCGGTCTTAGACGATTAACTGACGACTAACTGACGGCTGACTGACGGCTGACCGGACGACTGACCGGAGGGCGGCAGTCGGACTCGCTCAGCCGCCGGAGACGTCGGACTCGGCCTGGCTGAGCATCTCGCGGTGCGCCTCGTCCAGGACGGGGGAGTCCAGCCACCCGTCGGGTAGGCGTGGGGTCTTGGGGCTGCCGGCCCGGCCCCGGGGGCCCTCGACGATGTCACCGGGGTAGTCGACGACCTCCGGCAGGCGCGAGCGCATCCGCTCCAGGCCGGCGTCGAGCTCGGCCAGCGTCCTGATCCCCATGAGGTCGGCGCGCGCGGCGCCGCCGACCGGGTAGCCCTTGAGGTACCAGCCCACGTGCTTGCGCAGGTCGCGTACGCCCCGGTCCTCGCCCATCTCCTCGGCCAGCATGCGCCCGTGGCGGCGGATCACCTCGATGACGGCGTCCAGGTCCGGGCGAGTGCGCGCCGGTGAGCCGTGCAGGGCCGCCACGATGTCGGCGAACAGCCAGGGCCGCCCCTGGCAGCCGCGCCCCACGACGACGCCGTCGCAGCCGGTGGCCTCCATCATGCGCACCGCGTCGTCGCCGAGCCAGACGTCCCCGTTGCCGAGCACCGGCAGGTCGGTGGCCCCCTTGAGACGGGCGATCTCTTCCCAGCGGGCCTGACCCGAGTAGTGCTGGCGCGCGCTGCGGGCGTGCAGGGCCACGGCCGCGATCCCCGAGTTCTCTGCGGCCCGGGCGGCGTCGAGGAAGGTCTCGTGCTCCTCGTCGATGCCCAGGCGCATCTTCATGGTCACCGGGACCTCCCGTACCCGCCCGGTGGCGCGGACGGCCGCCTCACTGGCGCGCACCGCCTCGGTGAGGATCGCCGCCAGCAGGTCGCGCTTCCAGGGCAGCGCCGCCCCGCCGCCCTTACGCGTCACCTTGGGCACCGGGCAGCCGAAGTTCAAGTCGATGTGGTCGGCCAGGTCCTCCTCCACCAGGATCCGCACTGCGGCGCCCACCGTGGCCGGATCCACCCCGTAGAGCTGGATGGAACGCACCCGCTCGGCCGGGTCGGTGCGCACCATCGCCAGAGTGCGCTCGTTGCGCTCCACCAGGGCCCGGGTGGTGACCATCTCGGTGACGTACAGACCCGCCGGAGCCAGCAGGCCGCCACCCGGTGCCTCTATCGGGCCGGTCGAGGTGGGCGCCAGCGTCGTGGGCAAGGCGGCCTCGGCCATCTCGCGGCACAGGCGGCGGAAGGAGGCGTTGGTGACTCCGGCCATGGGGGCGAGCTCGACCGGGGTGGCCACTTCCAGCGGGCCGATGCGCAGTGGCACGGGCGCAGGACCGCAAGCGCCGGCACTGGGGGCGGAGGTAGTGGTCTCAGTCGTCGTCATCCTGACATGCTGACACATGACAGGCACCACGACGCAGACCGGCCGTGCCCTCCGGCTCCATATTGCGACAGGTATGGACCACCTGTGGGGTAGATAACACAGGTTGATCAAGGGTGGTGCGTGACGAACTGCTGATGATGAATGCTCGCGCGCGTTACCTTGTGTGCTTGTGCTGATGAACGAAGAGACCGAGCCGTCAATACCACGTTCCGTCGTCGTGACCGGTGCCTCCCGAGGGATTGGGGAGGCAGTCGCGAAGGAGTTCCTCGCACAGGGTGATCGGGTGGCCGGCATCTCCCGTTCCGGTGAGGCCCCAGGCGGGGTCCTGGGGCTGGCCGCCGATGTCACCGACCCCGAGGCGCTGGCCCAGGCGCTCAGCGTTGCCACCGAGGCGCACGGCACCATCGAGGTCCTCGTGGCCTCGGCCGGCGTCAACCGGGAGTCCCTGGCCGCCCGCACCTCCTCCCAGATGTGGGACGAGGTCATCTCAGCCGACCTGACCGGCACCTTCAACACGGTGCGTGCCGTCACCCCCGCCATGATGCGGGCCCGCCGGGGGCGCATCATCCTGGTCTCCTCGGTGATTGCTGCCCGTGGAGGCGTGGGCCTGTCCGCCTACGGCGCCGCCAAGGGCGGGGTGGAGGGCCTCACCCGTTCCCTGGCCCGCGAGCTCGCGCCGCGCGGCATCACCGTCAACGCGGTGGCGCCCGGATTCGTGCGCACCGCCATGACCGCCTCCCTGCCCGACCACATCCGCACGGCCTACCTCGAGCAGATCCCCCTGGGGCGCTTCGCCGAAGTCGCCGACGTCGCCGGCCCCGTCCTGTTCCTGGCCTCCTCAGCAGCCTCCTACGTCACCGGCGCGATCCTCGGCGTCGACGGCGGCATGGGCATAGGGCGATAGACGGTCGGCAGGCGTGGGACGATGAGGGCATGAACCCTCCCACGGGACTGCTCAGTGACCGTACGGTGCTTGTTACCGGTGTCCTGCGGCCCAGCTCGATCGCCAGCACTGTCGCCGACGTCGCCGCCCAGCAGGGCGCCCGTGTGCTGCTGAGCGGTCACCCTCGCACTCTGGTAGCCACCGCCTCGGTGGCTCGCGGCCTCGGTCTGCCCGACCCGGTGACGCCCCTTGACGTGGCCGACGCCAACTCCCTGTCCGCCCTGGCGCCGGCCTTGAAGGAGCTGGGCGTCACCCGCCTGGATGGTCTGGTCCACTCCGTCGCCCGTGCCGACCTCGACCTGCTGGGCACGGTCCTCCCTCTCGAGACGCCCGGTACCGGCGATACCGGACCCGAGTCCACTGCTCGGACTGAGGAGCGGTTGCGCGGCCTGGAGCGCGCCTTCACTGTCTCGGCGGCCTCTCTGCCCGCCCTTGTCGATGCCGCCGGCCCGCTGCTGAGCCGCGGGAGCAGCGTGGTGACCCTGACCTTCGACAGTGCCCGGGTCTACCCCGGCTATGGCTGGATGGGCCCCCTCAAGGCGGCGCTGGAGGCCTCAGTGCGCGCCCTCGCCGTCGAGCTCGGAGAACGCGGAGTGCGAGTCAACGCCATCTCGTCGGGCCCCATGAGCACCACGGCGGCCGGCGCCATCCCGGGCTTCGAGGAGCTCAGCAGGAGCTGGAGCGAGGTCGCCCCCCTGGGCTGGGACACCGGTGACGCCACCGCCGTGGCACGCACCGCCGTGGCCCTGCTGTCGACCTGGATGCCGGCCACCTCCGGGCAGACCATCCACGTCGACGGCGGGGCGTGCGTCGTCGGCCGAGCGCGCTGAAACGCTCCGTGACAGCTGTCCGTGACAGTCGTGTCAGGACCGCCGCGGTGCCGTAGGGTAGAGCCGTGACAACGGATCCCATGCGCCGCCTCGTGCTCGTCCGCCACTCCAAGGCCTCACACGACGCCGTCACCGACCTGGAACGTCCCCTGACCTCCAAGGGCGCCGCCCTCGCCGGCCTGCTGGCCAAGGAGCTGCGCAAGCGTCTGGAGTCCACCGACCTGCTCGTGGTCTCTCCGGCCGCCCGTGCCCGCGAGACCGCCCGCCCCCTGCGCGACCGCCTCGAGCCCGCCGACACCGTGGTGCGTGAGGAGATCTACAACCTGGGCCCCAACGGCATCCTGCGGGTCCTGGCCGAGGAAGGGGGAGACGCGAGCACAGTGGTGGTCGTCGGCCACGAGCCCACGATCTCAGTCCTGGCCCACATCCTCCACGACACCGACGACGACCTGGCCTCCCAGATCTCCTTCGGCGTGCCCACGGCCACCGCCGTCGTCATCGACGTCCCCTGCCGCTGGGCGGAGCTGGAGCCCAAGAGCGCCCGGATCCGCGAGATCTTCACCGCCCGCAAGCGCGACTGAGCCGGCCGGCCCCACAAGAGCCCGGACCGGCCCCGGTCCGCCTCTGATCAGCTCTGGATCAGCTGCAGGACTGCCCGCAGGTCGCGTACGTGGACTGCGGCGTCGGCCTGCTCGACGACGACCGGCTTGGCGCAGAACGCCACCCCCAGCCCTGCGGCTGCCAGCATCCCCAGGTCGTTGGCGCCGTCCCCGACGGCGATGGTGCGCTCCATGGGCACCCCGTCCTGCTCGGCCCAGGTAAGCAGGCAGCGGACCTTCTCCTGACGGTCCACGATCCTGCCCAGCACCCGGCCGGTGAGCACGCCGTCGTCCGTCTCCAGGCGGTTGGCCGCCACATGGTCGATACCGAGGCGCTCGGCCAGGGGCACCACCACCTCCTCGAAGCCGCCAGAGACGACCCCGACCCGGCAGCCGCGCGCGTGCAGTGCCTCAATGAGCTCGGCCGCCCCCCTGGTGGGGCGCACCTCGGCCAGGACGTCCGCGAAGACGCTCTCGCGGACCCCGGCCAGTGTCGCCACCCGCTCGCGCAGTGAGGCGGCGAAGTCCAGCTCCCCGCGCATCGCCCGGGCCGTGACCTCGGCGACCTGCTCGCGCGTCCCGGCGCGCTCGGCGATGAGCTCGATGACCTCCTGCTCGATGAGAGTCGAGTCAACGTCCATGACCAGCAGGCCGGGGCCCTCGGTCACGAGGGGCCCGTCGGTCAGCGCGCCGCTGACCGGACCGGCAGGGGCGGGAGAGGTGCTACTCATGGTGTCATGCTAACCGCGCACACGACTGCGCCGTCTCCCCGGGATGAACCGGGAGACGGCGCAGCGGGCAGCGGATCGGCAGCGGGTGCAGCCGGGGGCGGGCGGTGAGTGCCGCCCGGGTCAGCGGGTGACGACCTGCCCCTTGGCCACCACCGTGATGCCGGACTCGGTCACGGTGAAGCCGCGTTCACGGTCGTGCTCGGGATCGATACCCACCATGGCACCCTCCTCGACCCGGACGTACTTGTCCAGGATCGCGCGGTTGACCACCGTGTTGCGGCCGACCTCCGCGCCGTCCATGAGGACTGACTCGCGCACCGAGGACCAGGAGTTGACGCGCACGCCGGGGGACAGGACCGAGGAGATCACCTCACCACCGGAGACGATGACGCCCGGCGAGACGATCGAGTCGACCGCGTGCCCCAGGCGCTCGTGGTGCCCGTAGACGAACTTGGCCGGAGGCATCGCCGCCTGGTAGCCGGCGAACAGCGGCCAGCGGTCGTTGTACAGGTTGAACACGGGCGTCACCGAGATGAGGTCCTGGTGGGCGTCGAAGAAGGCGTCCACGGTACCCACGTCACGCCAGTAGTCGCGGTCACGCTCGGAGGAACCGGGAACGTCGTTGTCCTTGAAGTCGTAGACGCCGGCGGCGCCCCGGTTCACGAACCAGGGCACGATGCTGCCGCCCATATCGTGCTTGGAGGACTCGTCGGCGGCGTCCACCGTGACGGCCTCCAGGAGCGCGTCGGCGTTCATGATGTAGTTGCCCATCGAGGCCAGGACCTCATCGGGGGAGTCCGGCAGCCCCGGGGTCTCCTTGGGCTTCTCGACGAAGGCCTTGATCTTGCCTCGGTTGGTCGGGTCGGTCTCGATGACGCCGAACTGGTCCGCCAGGGACCTCGGCTGGCGGATGCCCGCCACGGTGCACGGCAGCCCGGAGGCGATGTGGTGGTCTAGCATCTGGGAGAAGTCCATGCGGTAGATGTTGTCCGCACCGGTGATGACCACGTAGTCGGGCCGCTCGTCGTCGAGCAGGTTGAGGGACTGGTAGATCGCGTCGGCGCTCCCCAGGAACCAGTGCTTGCCCACGCGCTGCTGGGCCGGTACCGGGGCGATGTAGTTGCCCAGCATGTCGGACATGCGCCACGTCTTGGAGATGTGGCGGTCCAGCGAGTGGGACTTGTACTGAGTGAGCACCACGACCTTGAGGAAGCCGGAGTTGATCATGTTGGACAGCGAGAAGTCGATCAGCCGGTAGATGCCACCGAAGGGGACGGCGGGCTTCGCGCGGTCGACGGTCAGGGGCATGAGACGCTTGCCCTCGCCACCGGCGAGGACGATTGCGAGAACGCGAGGTTGAGCCATGTGGCCTACCTTACGTTGCTCGAGGGACTTATGGGGCCAAACAGATCACAATCTGAGTCATCCCTGACTCAACCCGGACCTTCGATCTAGATCCCCTTCCGTCCGGGCTCTCGCAGGGCCTCGGTGTGAGAGTCGGTGGAAACCACCGACGTCGAACAGTCCCACTTCCAGGCGCGTGCGTATACCGTCGGGTGTGGCGCCCGCCCACCGTAGGGCGCCCGTCCTGCGCCGAGGACGGCGCGGTCAGTCCATCCAGCAGACAGAGGAGAGGCACACCCATGAGGGTCGACCTGCTGACCAAGGAGTACCCACCCTTCATCTACGGCGGCGCCGGGGTCCACGTCAACGAGCTCGCCAAGGTCCTGCGCCCCCTGGCCGACGTCCGCGTCCACGCCTTCGGCGGCCCCCGCGAGCCCGGCACCGAGGGCGCCGACGACGGCGTCACCGGCTACCCCGAGATCGCTGAGCTCGACGGCGCCAACGCCGCTCTGCGCACCTTCGGGGTCGACCTGGAGATGGCTCAGGGCACCGAGGGGACCGACCTCGTCCACTCCCACACCTGGTACGCCAACCTCGCCGGCCATCTGGCCGGTCTGCTCCACAGCGTCCCCCACGTCATCAGTGCCCATTCCCTGGAGCCCCTGCGCCCCTGGAAGGCCGAGCAGCTCGGCGGCGGCTACGCCCTGTCGTCCTGGGCGGAGAAGACCGCCTACGAGGCCGCCTCCGGTATCATCGCGGTCTCCAACGGCATGCGCGAGGACATCCTGCGCTCCTATCCGGCCATCGATCCCGAGCGCGTCAAGGTCGTCCACAACGGCATCGACCTCGAGGCCTGGAAGCACCCGCAGGGCGAGGACGCCGACGCCGCGGCCGCCGCCACCCTCAAGCGCCTCGGCATCGATCCCGACCGCCCCACCGTCGTGTTCGTCGGCCGCATCACCCGCCAGAAGGGACTGCCCCACCTGCTGCGCGCCTGCGAGCAGCTGCCTGCCGATGTCCAGGTCATCCTGTGCGCCGGTGCCCCTGACACCCCCGAGATCAAGGCCGAGGTCGAGGGCCTCGTGGCCCGCCTGCGCGAGAAGCGCACCGGCGTGGTCTGGATCGAGGAGATGCTGCCGCGTCCCGAGCTCATCGCCGTCCTGGCCGCCTCCGACGTCTTCGTGTGCCCCTCGGTCTACGAGCCCCTGGGCATCGTCAACCTCGAGGCCATGGCTGTGGGCCTGCCGGTGGTCGGATCGGCCACCGGCGGCATCCCCGACGTCATCGTCGATGGTGAGACCGGACTGCTGGTGCCCATCGAGCAGGTCCAGGACGGAACCGGCACCCCCATCGACCCGGCCCGTTTCGAGGCCGACCTAGCCGAGCGCCTGACCACCCTGGTCACCGACTCCGAGGCCGCCAAGGTCATGGGAGAGGCCGCCCGGCGCCGCGTCGAGGAGCACTTCGCCTGGGAGGCCATCGCCCAGCGCACCATGGACGTCTACAACTGGGTCCTGGCCCAGGGCTGATCCACGGCTGCCCCAGGGATGACGCAGACCGAGACGGCCGGTGTCGTCGGGCGCCACCGAGTGGTACGGCTCTGAGCCCCTTTACCGGGCCCACCACTCGGTGGCCGCCGCCGCGCCGTGGCGGGCCACCGCCAGCAGCGGACGCAGCACGTCGCAGCGCCGCTGGGCCTGAAGCGCCGTCGTAGCCGCACCGTCGTCGTCCAGAGCCAGCTCGCAGATCCCCGCCAACCGCAGTGAGCGCTCCAGCAGCTCCCGGTTGCGCCTCGGCAGCCAGGGCGGGATGAGACGGGGGTCCACCACGGCCGTGAGAAGGTCGTTGAGGGCATCGGCCGTATCCGGGCGCTCACGCGCCAGGTCGAGTTCGATGAGTGAGTCGATGGCCTCCTCGGTGGCGGCGTGCACCTGCCTGCGGGCGTGGGCGGCGTCCAGCGGGGGCAGCGGAGCGGTCACCGGATCGGCGTGCCAGGTCATGGAGGTGCCCGACTCCTCGGGCACCAGCAGCACCCGCCCGAGTGCCCCCTCGATGACGACTCCCTCCTCGACGTCGGGCAGGATGCCCCACGTTCCGGTACTGCCGGCAGGAGAGGGCAGGACCGCCGTCACCCGGGTGAGTGGCCGGGCATCCGTGAGCCAGTGCTCCAGGCCGACGCGCCCTGGACCGGTGGTGGCACCGGTCGACGCGCCCAGGGCCTTGGGGACGGTGCTGCCGACGACGTCGTGAACGCCGTCGGCGCCCTGAAGCAGCGACAGGCCGTGGGAGGAGGGAACCGGCGCCCACAGGGCCAGCACGATGCTCGCGGGAGGATTGAGGGGATCCATGGGGAACCACCTTAGTGAAGGGCGGGGCGCCCAGGACCCGGTTGGCCGACCGGATGGGGAGCAGGTCCCGCCGTCTCCTGCTCCGGTGGTTCCTCACCTGCCCGATGTGATGTCGGTAGCACGATAGGATCGGCCCATGACCAGTGTCCTGCGCCTCGACGACGTCTCGCTGCACCGCGGCAGCCACCAGATCCTCAGCCATGTCGACTGGACCGTGGAGGAGGGGCAGCACTGGGTGCTGCTGGGACCCAACGGTGCGGGCAAGACCACGATCGCCAGAATCGCCTCGGCCAGGCTCTTTCCCTCCTCGGGAACGGTGGACATCCTCTCCGAGAGGCTCGGACGCGTGGACGTCTCCGAGCTCCACCCGCGTATCGGTCTGCTGTCCTCCGCCCTGGCCGCCAATGTCCAGGGCGGCGAGAAGGTGCTGGGCGTGGTCCTGTCGGCCTCCTACGGGCGCATCGGGCGCTGGCGCGAGGAGTACGACGACTTCGACGTCGAGCGGGCCCAGGCCCTGCTGGGCGCCCTGGGCGCCGGTCACCTGATCGACCGCCTCTGGGGGACGCTGTCATCCGGGGAGCGCAAGCGCGTCGAGCTGGCCCGCGCGCTCATGCCGGACCCGGAGATGCTCTTCCTCGACGAGCCCGCCTCGGGCCTGGACCTGGCCAGTCGCGAGCAGCTCCTGGCGGCGCTCACGGAGATCATCTCCTCGCCCGACTCGCCCTCCATGGTTCTGGTGACCCACCACCTTGAGGAGATCCCAGAGGGCTTCACCCACGCGCTCACGCTGCGCGAGGGGGAGGTCGTGGGCTCCGGCCCGCTGGAGCAGGTCCTCACCGAGGACACGATCAGCGCGACCTTCGGTCTGCCGCTGGAGGTCACCCACGACCGTGGACGCTACACCGCCCGAGGCCGACGCACCGGTCACGGCAGGCGCGTCGCCGAGGCCAGGGGCTGACCGGCTCCGGGCACGGGCAGGCACCCCGGCTCACACCGTCCCCGCCCAGGACCGGACCACATACTCGCCAACCGCGTTCATCAGGAGGTTCTCATGGAATGGCTGTTCTGGATCGGAGGGGCCCTGCTCCTCGTCGTCATCGAGACGGTGACGGCCGATCTCACCTTCCTCATGATCGCCGGAGGCGCGCTGGGAGGCGGACTGACGTCCTTCCTCGGCGGGCCCCTGTGGGCGCAGGTGGTGGTCTTCGCCTGTGTCTCCACCCTGCTGCTCTTCGCCGTACGCCCCTGGGCCAAGCGGCGCCTGGCGGCCACCACACCGCAGATGAAGACCAATGTCGACGCCCTCATCGGCAGGTCGGCCACCACCATCACCGCAGTGGACGACGGCGGCGGCCGGGTCCGCCTGGGCGGTGAGGAGTGGAGCGCCCGCCTGGCCCCCGTCGTCCAGGGGACGACCCGCCTGGAGGCCGGAGCCAGCGTCATCGTCACCGAGATCGACGGGGCCGTGGCCGTCGTCGCCCCGGCGGCTGCGCCCGCCGATGCCTCCGCATCCTGATTCCGGACGCCGCCTGAGACGTCCGCAGCGGTTTCGAGCCGGCCGGTGATGTCCTACCGTGTTGGCATCTGTGGGCCTTGATGGGCGTCGTCGGCAGCTCACCCGTCCACCTGCCCCCTCGTCACCCGACACCTTCAGTTCCCGTGGCCGGCTCACAGCCGTCCTGACCACCCGTTCAACCCCGCAGGAGGAAACTCGTGCCCGTCATTTCCATCATCTTGCTTCTCCTGGCAGTGCTGGTCATCATCGCCATCTTCCGGGCGGTGCGGATCGTCAAGCAGAGCACCGCCATCATCGTTGAGCGCCTGGGTCGCTTCCAGGCGGCCTACACCGCCGGTCTGCACTTCCTGGTGCCCTTCGTCGACCGGGTGCGCAACGTCATGGACCTGCGCGAGCAGGTCGTCTCCTTCCCGCCCCAGCCGGTCATCACCTCGGACAACCTCGTCGTGAGCATCGACTCGGTCGTCTACTACCAGATCACCGACCCGACGCGCGCCACCTACGAGATCTCCAACTACCTGCAGGCGATCGAGCAGCTGACCGTCACCACGCTGCGTAACGTCGTGGGATCCATGGACCTGGAGCAGACGCTGACCAGCCGCGACCAGATCAACGGGCAGCTGCGCGGCGTCCTGGACCAGGCCACCGGCCGCTGGGGCATTCGCGTCAACAGCGTCGAGCTGAAGTCCATCGACCCGCCCGCCTCCATCCAGGGCTCCATGGAGCAGCAGATGCGCGCCGAGCGTGACCGCCGCGCCGCGATCCTGACGGCCGAGGGTGTCAAGCAGTCCCAGATCCTCACGGCCGAGGGTGACAAGCAGTCCGCGATCCTGCGCGCCGAGGGTCAGGCGCAGTCCGCGATCCTCAAGGCCCAGGGTGAGTCGCGCGCCATCCTCCAGGTCTTCGACGCCATCCACCGAGGAAACGCCGACTCCAAGCTGCTGGCCTACCAGTACCTCCAGACCCTGCCCAAGATCGCCAACGGCTCCTCCTCCAAGATGTGGATCGTGCCCACCGAGTTCACCGCGGCCCTTGACGGGATCGCCGGTGCCCTGGGTGGCGGCAAGGACGGGGGCCCCGGTGGCGGCCTGAGCGGCTCGGACGACGATGCCGACTCCGGGGCCGGCGTCGACCTGTCGGGCAGCGAGCTCGATCTGGGCATCGCCTCGGACCTGGCCAGCACCAGTCTCCAGGCCCCCGAGGAGGCCCTCGCCCAGGCTCGCGGCGAGGTCGAGTCGGCCTCCCAGGAGGCCAGTGAGGAGCCCGTCCCCAAGGGGAGCGCTGCTCCGAAGGCTCCCGCGGACGAGGCCGACGGCGGGCCGACCGTGACTGTTCCGACCTCCGACGGCGTCGAGGAGGCTCACTCCGCGCACGGCAGCCATACGGCCGCTCCCGGGGAGCACCCCGGCCAGCCCGGCACCGTGCCCCCGCGCGGCGGTTACGGTATCCAGGCCCAGCCCGGATACGGCACGCCTCCCGGCGCGCCCCAGGGGCCCCACGGGGCCTGAGACGCATCCGCTGACGCCGGTTGCCGGCATCGGCTGAGCCTCCCGGCACGCTACGGCGGGAAGACTAGGTGATCCAGGCGGATCGGCCTATTCTTCCCGCCGTACTGCTGTGCTGAGCGAGGACGGACCCAGAAGGTGACGGGCGATGATCATTGAGCTGGCCGACGGCGCCGACGAGCGCCTGGCGGACTACACCCGGCTGACGGACGTGGCGCTGCGCCGCCGGCTGGAGACCCAGCGCGGCCTGTACATGGCCGAGTCCTCCAAGGTCATCACCCGTGCCGTGGCCGCCGGGCACGCCCCGCGCTCCTTCCTCATGGCTCCGCGCCACCTGGACGAGATGCGTCCGGTCATCGCCTCCGCGGCCGGCTGCGGGGGAAGCGACGACGGCGGGGAGGTCCCCGTCTTCGTCGCCCCCGAGGAGGTGCTGGAGTCCATCACCGGGTTTCACCTGCACCGCGGGGCGCTGGCCGCCATGAATCGGCCCGAGCTCGCTGGCGTGCTCGAGCTGCTGGCCTCCGCGCGTGCAGGAGCGGGTGCCAGGCGCGTCGCCGTCCTGGAGGACCTGGTGGACCACACGAACGTGGGAGCCGCCTTCCGCAGCGCAGCGGCCCTGGGGATCGATGCCGTCTTGGTCACCCCGCGCTGCGCGGACCCGCTCTACCGGCGCAGCGTGCGCGTCTCCATGGGCACCGTCTTCCAGGTCCCCTGGACCCGGATCGAGCGCTGGCCTGCCATGGATGAGCTCCATGTGCAGGGCTTCACCGTGGCCGCGCTGGCCCTGTCGGAGAACTCGGTGGCGCTGGATGAGTTCGCGGCCTCGCCGGCCTGTACGGAACCGGACTCGCGGGTCGCCGTCGTCCTGGGCACGGAGGGTGACGGGCTGTCCCACCGGACGATTGCCGCGGCCGACGAGGTGGTGCGCATCCCCATGGCCGGGGGAGTGGACTCCCTCAACGTGGCGGCTGCCGCGGCCGTGGCCTTCTGGGCGCTGCGTCTGCACTGATCCGGACCGGAACCGGCACTGCCAGCAAGTACCGGGCAAGCAGCACGTCGGGGCCGGATCCGTCCATTCACGGATCCGGCCCCGACGTCGTATCAGCGGCCTATCGGGTCGGCTGTGTCGCTATGCGACTCAGGCCTCGGGTGCGGTGACCTTGATAAGGGCCTCACCGGGCTCCACCGAGTCTCCGCCGACGACCTCAACCGAGGCGAAGGAGGCGGTGTTGGTGATGAGCACCGGCGTGGTCAGCGGGTAGCCGGCCTGCTCGATGACGGAGCGGTCCACGCGGACGAGCTCCTGGCCCTCGCTGACGCGGTCGCCCTGGGAGACCTTGACGTCGAAGCCCTTGCCCTCCAGGTTGACGGTGTCCAGACCCACGTGGATGAGGATCTCCACGCCGTTGTCCAGGGTGATGCCGAAGGCGTGCCCCGAGGAGGGGGCAACGACGACGGTTCCGTCCGCGGGAGCTGTGACGACGATGTCGCCCTCGGGCTCCAGACCCACACCTTGGCCGACGGCGCCCGAGGAGAACACCGGGTCGGGAACCTTGTCCAGGTCCATGGTCGTGGCCTTGAGCGGCGAGGCGATCTCTGTGACCGCGCCGGGAACGAGGGCCGGCTTGGGCGTGGGGGCCTTGGCGGTCCGGTCGCCCTCCTCAGCGGTACCGGCAGCCGCGGCGGCGCCGTCGGTCTCGGGCTCCTCAGCGGCCTCAGCCGGGGCAGATGCAGAGACCTTGGCGGCCTCCGCGTCGGCCACAGCCGCACGGGCCTCGGCCCGCTCCTCCTTGGTGCGGTAGTCCGTGAAAATGATGAGAGTCATCGAGGTGGCGAAGGCCGCGGCGATGGCGATGCCGTACAGGGCCATGGGGGTGAAGACCGGGATGCTCAGCAGTGAGCTGAACACGAAGGTAGAGGCCTTGATACCGCCGCCGATACCGGTGATGAGACCGCCCACGAGACAGCCGGCCAGCAGACGCGGGTAGATGCGCTTGAAGCGCAGGTGGATACCGTAGAGGCTTGGCTCGGAGATGCCGCCGAAGAGGCCGGCGGCCAGGGCACCGGAGGCCGTCTGACGCATGACCTTGTCCTTGTCACGAATGGCCAGGACCAGCACACCGGCGGTGGCGCCGAAGCAGGCGAAGTTCCACGAGCCCATGGGACCCTGGATGAAGTCGTAGCCCAGCGAGCTGATGTTGGCCAGCATGATGGCGTTGAGTGGCCAGTGCAGACCCAGCGGCACCAGGAACGGGTAGAGCAGTGGGATGACGATTGCGAAGACGATCGGAGCGCTCGTGTTGAGCCACGCCAGTCCGGATCCCAGGCCTGTACCGACCCAGATACCTACTGGACCGATGATGAAGGCCGTCACCGGCATCATGATGATGAAGGAGAAGAACGGAACAAACACCATCTGCACGTTAGAGGGAATGAGCTTGGCCAGACCCTTGTAGACCAGGGCCAGGATGGCCACCATCATGAGGGGAACGAAGACCTGGCCGCTGTAGTCGTTGAGCTGCATGGGAACGCCCGCGATATGCGCGACACACAGGTCCTTGTTCAACGTGGCGTTGTGGGTGCATGTCGTTCCCAGTGCCTTGCTGAGGTCAAGGAATGGAGGCGTCATCAGCGCCGCCATGACCGCGGCGCCGACCCAGGGGTCGATGTTGAGCTTCTTGGCGGCGTTGTAGGCCACCATGATGGGCAGGAAGTGGAACACCGACTTGTACATGGCCTCAGCGAAGACCTGTGCGGCGGGCTTGTCCGCGGCCGTCAGGTTCGGATCACTGGCATTGATGACGCCGAACGCATCCAGTACCGCAAGACCGGCGATGATGAGCGAGGCGCCCAGCAGCACCGGCAGCAGGGGACGGAAGGAGTCCGAAAGGTACTCGAAGAAGGCGTCGACCATGGCGTTCTTGCCACGGGCCTTGGCGCGGGCAGCGGCCTTGACGTCGGCGTCGGACTCACCTGAGCCGGAACCGGAGGAGCCGCTCTGGCTCTTCATGGCCGGCAGGTTGTTGATCTCGTCGTACACGCTCTGTACGGCACCACCGATGACGATCTGGTAGCGGTCCCCGGACTGGGGGACGGCGCCCATGACACCCGGGATGGCCTCGACGGTCGCCTTGTCGACGCCGGAGGCGTCCTTGAGCTCGAAGCGCAGCCGGGTGGCGCAGTGGGTGAAATGGATGATGTTATCGGCGCCGCCGACGGCGTCGAGGATTGCCTCAGGGGTTGAGGTCGTAGTTGCCATTCGGGCCCTTTCCTACTGGGCGAGGTCGACGACGACGGATGCACGCCGGTGCGCTCCGGGCCCTCGGTGGGCTCGCTCTCGGTGGTGGGGAATCTGTCACCTCCCACGCTGCGCGGGCGCAGCAGAGGTGCTTGAGACAGAGGCTACTGCCTCACGGCCCAGAACTGAAAGGCAACAGTCCATCCGGCCGGTGCTGAGTCCTGGTGCGGTACCCAGGGGGCCACCGACGTCGGTTCGAGCAGAAGAAGTCGCTTTTGCGCACAGGCGCTCGGGGCAACTGCTGCGTCGGCGGAGCGGTTCTCGCAGTCTGGAGGCCCAACCCGCCTCGAACGAAGGAGCTCAACATGGTCGCGTCGACCACTCCAGTACGGCCGCCCACCACGACCCCGTCTCCCGCATCGTCTCCAACGGGCTCGCCCGATTCACCGCGCCTCTACGGTCCACCGGGGTGGACGGTGCGTATCGGCCTGTGGCACCTGCTCGAGCCCTGGCTCGATGCTCCGCGCTGCTTGCCGGGGGAGACGCCGTTGCGCACGGACGCCCTCGGCGCCCCGATGAGCGACTACGTGCCGTTCCGCGGGATGGATGCCGCCACGGCGGCCGACCTGCTCCTGCGCCTGCCGGCTCCGGCGCTGGTCGATCGCCAGAACCTCTCCCCGAGTCTGAGAACGATGCTGACCGCCTGTGCTCACGCCGACGGGCGGGTGCGTCTGTCCGGCTACGGGATCGGTCCTCAGCGCGAGGACGAGCGCCTGAGCGTCGAGGCCCTGTGGGTGGCCGACCCCGATCTGCAGGGCTATGAGGTCTTCGTCGAGCACAGCCGGGCCTGCCAGTGCTCCGCGCTGTGGGAGCGGGTCAGGGATCGGTACGAGCTCGATGCCCACAGCGTCCCGGACGACATCGTGCGCACCCGACCCGAGTGGGCCGGCGGCGGGGTCGGCTGGTGGATGTGGTGGGACTGATAGGTCCGTTGCGGCGGGCAGGAGCGGCGGGCCCGTACGATGGCGCGCGTGATCAATGTCCAGGACCTCACCATGCGTATCGGTGCCCGACAGCTCGTGGCTCACGCCGGCTTCCGGGTCGACAAGGGGATGCGCATCGGTCTCGTGGGCCGTAACGGCGCCGGTAAGACCACCATGACCAAGCTGCTCGCCGCCACCTCCGTGGCCCAGGGCGCCGGACGCGCCGTCAACGACGCCGATGAGCGCCACGGGCTGGAGGCCGTCGAGCACGAGGGCACGATCACCTGCACGAGCTCGGTGGGTTACCTGCCTCAGGACACGAAGGTCGGGGACTTGAGCGAGATCGCCCGGGACCGGATCCTCTCGGCCCGTGGCATCGATGCGCTCCTGGCCCGCATCCGCAAGGCCGAGGAGCGCATCGCCGTGACCGAGGGGGAGACTCAGGCCAAGGCCCTGGACCGCTACACGCGCCTGGACCACGAGTTCACCATGGCCGGCGGCTACGCAGCCGCCTCGGAGGCCGCCCGCATCAGCGCCGCCCTGGGCCTGCCCGACCGCGTCCTCGACCAGCCTATCGGCACGCTCTCGGGCGGTCAGCGTCGTCGGGTCGAGCTCTCCCGGGTTCTGTTCCAGCAGCCCGACACACTCCTGCTCGATGAGCCCACCAACCACCTCGACCACGACTCGATCCTGTGGCTGCGCGACCATCTGCGCACTTACGCCGGGGGCTTCATCGTCATCAGTCACGACGTCGAGCTCCTGCGCGACACCGTCAACCAGGTCATGTACCTCGACGCCGGCCGCGGGGTCCTCGACGTCTACCACCTGGGCTGGGACGCCTACCTCAAGCAGCGTGCCGACGACGAGCACCGACGCCGTCGCGAGCGCGCCAACGCCGAGAAGAAGGCCGCCGCCCTGCGCGCCCAGGGGGAGAAGATGCGGGCCAAGGCCACCAAGGCCGTGGCCGCCCAGCAGATGCTCAAGCGCGCCGAGCGCCTCATGGCCGACCTGGAGGACGAGGCCGCCGTGGAGAAGGTCGCCCACCTGCGCTTCCCCGACCCCGCCCCCTGCGGCAAGACGCCGTTGCGCGCGGCCGGGCTGTCCAAGGCCTACGGCTCCCTGGAGGTCTTCGCCGGCGTGGACCTGGCCATCGACCGCGGCAGCCGGGTCGTGGTCCTGGGCCTCAACGGCGCCGGCAAGACCACGCTCCTGCGCCTGCTCGGCGGGGTGGAGGAGCCCGACTCCGGCGAGGTCATCCCCGGCCACGGGCTCAAGATCGGCTACTACGCCCAGGAGCACGAGACCATCGACACCGAGGCGACCGTCGTGGAGAACCTGCGCCGCGCCGCCCCCGGCATGGATGACACCCAGGTGCGCAGTGTCCTGGGCTCCTTCCTCTTCTCCGGCTCGGACGCCGACAAGCCCGCCCGGGTCCTCTCCGGTGGGGAGAAGACCCGTCTGGCCCTGGCGATGCTGGTGGTCTCCAGCGCCAATGTTCTCCTGCTGGACGAGCCCACGAACAACCTCGACCCGGCCAGCCGTGAGGAGATCCTGGGGGCGCTCGGTACCTTCGCCGGCGCCGTCGTCCTGGTCACCCACGATGAGGGAGCCGTCGAGGCCCTGAACCCCGACCGGGTCCTCCTGCTGCCCGACGGCGACGAGGACCTGTGGGGTCCGGAGTACCTTGAGCTGGTGGCCCTGGCCTGAGGGTGAGACCATGTCCCTTTCGTCCCTTCCCCTCCCGAGCCAGGGGCGACGCCCTTGAACACAGTGAGTCCCGTCACCCCGGCTCCGGGGCAGGGACCGCGTAGGGTTGTCACCAGGAACAAGGCATCCGGATGGAGCGTTGGCTCCAGTGGATCCTTAGGGCTCTCGTCAGAAGGGCCGCCGCAGGACCCTCAGCGGCATCACACGGAGCGCCGCAGACACACGTAGGCATACCAGACCAGGAGATGATCATGGCAGAGACCGCCCTGACCGACACCACTGACACCGAGACCCCCGAGCACGAGGTCATCCTCACCGAGACCGCCGCGGCGAAGGTCGCCAGCCTCCTGGCCCAGGAGGGGCGTGACGACCTGCGCCTGCGCGTGGCCGTCCAGCCCGGCGGTTGCTCCGGCCTGGTCTACCAGCTCTACTTCGACGAGCGACTCCTGGACGGCGACGCCGTGCGCGCCTTCCCCACCGAGGGCGCCGAGATGGATAGTGTCGAGGTCGTCGTCGACCGCATGAGCGTGCCCTACCTGTCGGGCGCCACCATCGACTTCGCCGACTCCATCGAGAAGCAGGGCTTCACCATCGACAACCCCAACGCCGCCGGAAGCTGCGCCTGCGGCGAGTCCTTCCACTGATCCCTGCCGCGCAGGCCCTCCCGTACGCAAGGAGCTCATGTGCGCCGCACATCCCTGACCCTGACCGCCCTGGCCGCGGCCGCCTGCCTCGCGCTGGCCGGCTGCTCGGGGTCGTCGTCCTCCTCCTCAGCATCGGCGTCCAAGGCCGCTGCCTCCGAGACTCCGGTGCCGGCGGCCACGGCGCCCGTGGACTGCTCCACCCTGACGATCGACTCCGACTCCGAGTCGTTGCCGACCGTCGGTGGTGACGCGGGCAAGCAGCCCACTGTGACCTGGAAGAAGGGTTCGCAGGCGCCCAAGAACCTCACCGTCAAGACGTTGACGAAGGGGAACGGGGCTGAGATCGACGCCGCCGGTGTGGTCAAGGCCAACTACACGGGCTGGCAGTGGGACGGCTCCGACCCCTTCGACACCTCCTTCAAGAGCGGTGCTCCGGCGACCTTCCCGCTGGGGAACGTGATCCAGGGATGGAAGTGTGGTCTGGCCGGGCACCACGTGGGTGACCGGGTCGTCATGTCGATTCCCCCGGAGCTGGCCTACGGCAACAAGGCGGCCCAGGACGCTCAGGCCGCCCAGGCCGGCGGCGCCCAGCAGCAGAGGCAGCAGAACCCGGCCGGAACGCTCGTGTTCGTCGTCGAGATCGTTGACGGCGTCAGCGGCAAGATCTCCGGCGGCTCGGCCTCGGCCACGATGGAGGGCGAGGAGGCTGTCAGTCAGCGCGGAATCACGGTCAGCGGTGAGCTCGGCCAGCCTGCGAAGCTCTCCATCGGGGCCGACGCCGCCCAGCCGACCAAGTCCGAGGTCATCGTGCTGGCCCGCGGCTCCGGTCCGGCCATCAAGGAGAACTCCACGGCCGTGATGAACATTGCCGGAAACTACTGGGACGGCTCCCAGCCGTCCAACACCTGGGAGCAGCACGCCGCCGAGTCGATCAACATGGCGCAAGCACAGCAGTCCGTTCCGGGACTGATCGGCGTGCCGGAAGGCTCCCGGATCGTGGTGCTCATGCCACCGGTGCAGGCTACTGGCCAGCAGCAGGGGGCCCCGGCCTCGGCCTACGTCATGGACGTTGAGAAGGTTTTCTAGCAAGAGCTGTTTGGCAGCGCCAGATATGGCTG
>NZ_MSRR01000017.1 GCF_001956585.1 Actinomyces naeslundii
CCCCGCCTATGCGAGCCGAAGAGACCATCCGTGGCGAGCGTGATCAGCTCGCCCAGATGGGGATTCGGTGGAGGGATGTCAAGAGCGAAGTGAGACTCGTCAAGGCGGTATTCCAGCACGATGGGACTGTGCGTGTTACTGCGAAGGTCACGACGAGCATGATCTACGGAGACTCCTCCGATGTCGTGACTACAGAGGTGATCCCGCATGTTCTGACTCTTGCTGGTAGTGACGGAGCCGGCTACAAGGTGGTGCAGGATGTCATCATCGAGCCCGAGCTGACGGGGGGTCCTCCGGACAGGGTGCATATCGCGCAGGCGGTCTCCGCTGCGTTCGGTGCGATTGCCCTGGCGGCGATGGCTCTGTCCTGGTGGAAGCGCGACCGTATACTCCGTATGCCCCTTGCTCCCCGTACGTTCTCATGGTTCAGGTTCGGTGGCGAGTTCGCCTTGGCGATCGGGCTCGCCTGGCTGTTCACAGTCGACAACGCCGAGGTCGAGGACGAGTTCGGCGCCGGATCGGCGTTGTGCATGCGAGAGCGTTTCTCCACGCTCGAGTTCAGGTACTTCTCCCACGACTGCGTCGTGCAGAGTCGGATCGACGTCGTTGCGGCATTGCTGACCGCCATCGCCATTGTCCTCATCGAGTACCGGATCCTGCTGAGCCTCGAGGCGAGAACCGATCGCGTGAGCCTGCCCGGTGCGTCCTAGAACGACGACGGTGGCGCCGCCCCGCCCTGGGATGGCGCCACCGTTCGTCAGAAGACCGGCTGCTAGCGGCTCACTTCTTCTTGGCCGGGGCCTCACCGAGCTCGGTGGCGGTCACCGTCACCGGGGAGGCGCCGTCGGCCGACTCGGAGTCTGCTGCCTGGGCGGCCTGCTCCACGGTGAAGGGGCCGGTGACCTTGGCGGCCTCCGTCAGGTCCGCACGCACCGCCTCGATGGCCTCGGCGTACTCGGGCCGGTCGGCCGCGACAGCCAGCGTCACCGAGAGGATCGGCGTCTTCTGGCTCGTCTTGGCTTCCGACTTCACCTTGCGCAGCGCCGCCAGGGCGGCCCCGGCGCGGGCGACCAGCTCGGCGTCGGCCCCGGCGGAGGCCTCACGCAGGCCTACTGACTGCGGCCAGGCCGCCCGGTGCACCGAGCCGCTGCGGTACCAGCTCCACACCTCCTCGGTGGCAAACGGCAGGAAGGGGGCCAGCAGGCGCACGAAGGTGTCCACGGCGATCGCCAGCGTCGCCCGCGCCGAGCGCACGGCCGCGGGCTCGTGAGAACCGTCGAAGTCATTGGCCCGGTCCTTGACCAGCTCGATGTAGTCATCGCAGAAGGTCCAGAAGAAGGACTCGGTGACCTCCAGGGCACGGGCGTGCCCGAACTCCTCGAAGGCGGCCGTGGCGGTGTCGACGACGTCGGCCAGCGCGGCCAGGACCGCCCGGTCGATCGGCTCGCTGACCACCGAGGCGTCCAGGCAGGGGGCGGGCGCCGCGGCCACGGTGGCCTCGTCCGCGTCCCACGGGATTCCCATGGACAGAGCGAACTTGGAGGCGTTGAGGACCTTGATGGCCAGGCGCCGGCCGATCTTGATCTGGGTCTCCTCGAAGGCCGCGTCCAGGCCCAGGCGGGCCGAGCTGGCCCAGTAGCGCACGGCGTCGGAGCCGTACTGCTCCAGCAGGCCCATGGGGGTGACGACGTTGCCCTTCGACTTGGACATCTTCTTGTGGTCGGAGTCCAGGATCCACCCGGACAGGCCGGCGTTCCGCCACGGCAGGGCCGCGAACTCCAGGTCCGCGCGCACCACCGTCGTGAACAGCCAGGTGCGGATGATGTCCTGGCCCTGCGGACGCAGGTCCATCGGGTAGACCCGGCCGAAGAGGTCCTCATCGGTCAGCCAGCCCGAGGCCAGCTGGGGCGACAGGGAGGAGGTGGCCCAGGTGTCCATGATGTCGAGCTCGCCGACGAAGCCGCCGGGCCTGCCGCGCTGGTCCTCGGTGTAGCCGGCCGGGACGTCGGAGGAGGGGTCCACCGGCAGCTCGGACTCGTCCGGGGTCAGGACCGCGTCGTAGTCGACCTCGCCGTCGGAGCCCACCTTGTACCACAGCGGGAAGGGGACGCCGAAGAAGCGCTGGCGCGAGACCAGCCAGTCGTTGTTGAGGCCCCGCACCCAGTTCTCATAGCGCACGCGCATGAAGTCGGGGTGGAACTCCAGCTCGCGGCCGCGCTCGAGCAGCTCGTCTCGCAGGTCGGTGCCGGAGGCCGGGTTCGTCCACTCCTTGCCGCCGTTGCGGATGTACCACTGGCGGGAGGTGACGATCTCCAGGGGCTTGTCGCCCTTCTCGAAGAAGTTCGTCTGACGCACCGTCTTGATGGGCTCGCCGCGCATCTCACCGGTCTGCGCGAGACGGGCCACGAGGGCCTCGCGGGCGGAGAAGGTGGTCTTGCCGGCCATGGCCCCGTACATCTCGCGGCCCGCCTCGGAGGTGATCCACTCGGGCGTCTCGGTCTCGATGCGGCCGTCCTTGCGCAGGATGGCGCGCAGCGGCAGCTGCAGGTCGCGCCACCAGTCGATGTCCGTGGTGTCACCGAAGGTGCAGCACATGGCGATCCCGGCGCCCTTGTCCTTCTCCGCGGCAGGATGCGGCAGGACCGGCACCTCGACGCCGAAGACGGGGGAGGAGACCTTGGTACCGAACAGGGGCTGGTAGCGCTCGTCGTCGGGGTGGGCCACGAGGGCCACGCAGGCGGGCAGCAGCTCGGGGCGGGTGGTCTCGATGCACACGTCGACGCTGTTCTCCACCGGGGCGCCGGCGGCCTCGGCCTTGGCGGCGGCCTCCTCGTCCACGATGTGGAAGGCCAGACGGTGGTAGAAGCCGGGGTACTCGCGAGACTCCAGCTCGGCCTGGGCCACCGCCGTCTGGAAGGTGACGTCCCACAGGCCGGGTGCCGCCGCCTGGTAGGCCTCACCGCGCTCAAGGTTGTGCAGGAAGGCGGTCTGGGCGACCTTGCGGGCCCGCTCGCCAATGGTCTGGTAGGTGTGCGACCAGTCCACGCTCAGTCCGAGCCGGCGCCACAGGGCCTCGAACTGCTTCTCGTCCTCAACCGTGAGTCGCTCGCACAGCTCGACGAAGTTGCGACGCGAGACCGGCACCTGGTCGCGGGCCTTGATCGACTTGCCCTCGCCGCCGGTGTGCGGCGGGGTGAAGTCCGGGTCGTAGGGCAGGGAGGGGTCGCAGCGCACCCCGAAGTAGTTCTGCACACGGCGCTCGGTGGGCAGGCCGTTGTCGTCCCAGCCCATGGGGTAGAACACCGCCTTGCCACGCATGCGCTGGAAGCGGGCCACCGTGTCGGTGTGGGTGTAGGAGAAGACGTGTCCCACGTGCAGGGAGCCGGAGACCGTCGGCGGCGGGGTGTCGATGGAGAAGACCTCCGCGCGCTCGGCGCTGCGGTCGAAGGCGTAGGTTCCCTCGGACTCCCAGCGCTCGCCCCAGGTGGTCTCCAGGCCGTCGGTCGACACCTTGGCCGGCACTCGCGGGCTGTGGGGCTCGGAGGGCAGCAGACGGCTGGACGATGACGGGGGAGCGGCGGGGCTCGTGGGTGTCTCAGACATGGGGCCGATTCTGTCACGGCGCTGCCCGGAGCCTCGACACGGCCCGGTGTGAGGTCGGCAGACGTCGGCGGGGCTCGACCACGGTGCAGGTCTGAATCCGGGTTACGAAACGAGCTTGGATTGGTACGCTTGTACCACTACGGGTTGAGGAGGACCCGGACCGATGCCGGGCCGGAGGCAGACCGGAGTCAAGGAGGACGCGCATGGACGAGGGGCCGGAGGAAGCGGTGGAGCAGAGGGGCTCGGGCGCGGCGACGTCGTCGGACGCCACCGACCGCCTGCGCGAACTGGTCGAGCAGACCGGCGTGCTCAGCCGTAAGAACACCCACCTGGCCAACGCCCTGCGGGCGGCACGCCAGGAGCTGGCGGCCCTGCACGAGGACGTCAAGGCCCTTCAGCTCCCACCCCTGGCGCACGCCACGGTCCTGGCCGTGGACGCCACCGCACGCACCGCTGACGTCTCCATCGCCGGGCGGCGCCACCGGGTGGGCGTCGGGCCCGCCGTCGTGTCCTCCTCCCTGCACCCGGGCGACGACGTCGTCCTCAACGAGCACCTCGTCATCACCGCCACCTGCCCCTCGCCGCGCTTCGGGGAGGTCGTCACCGTCAAGGAGACCTACGACGACGGCACCGTCCTGGTCCTGGCCCGCCACGACGAGGAGCAGGTCCTTAGCCTCTCGGCGACCCTGACCGACCACCGACCCCGGGTCGGCGACGCCCTCGTGGCCGACCTGGCCGTGCGCATGGCGCTGCGCCCCGTGGTGCGCTCCGAGGTCGAGGAGCTCGTCCTGGAGGAGGTGCCCGACGTCGGATACGGCGACATCGGGGGACTGGGCGAGCAGATCGAGCTCATCCGCGACGCCGTCGAGCTGCCCTTCCTGCATCCCGACCTCTACCGCGAGCACCGGCTCACCCCGCCGCGCGGGGTGCTGCTCTACGGTCCGCCCGGCTGCGGCAAGACCCTCATCGCCAAGGCGGTCGCCGCCTCCCTGAGCGCGGGTGGGCGCGGCGAGGCCTACTTCCTCAACATCAAGGGACCCCAGCTGCTGGACAAGTACGTGGGGGAGACCGAGCGGCGCATCCGCGTCATCTTCGCCCGTGCCCGGGAGAAGGCCGCCACCGGGGTGCCCGTCGTCGTCTTCTTCGATGAGATGGACTCCCTGTTCCGCACCCGCGGGTCCGGGCGGTCCTCGGACGTGGAGACCACCGTGGTCCCGCAGATGCTCGCCGAGATCGACGGCGTCGACGAGCTCGACAACGTCGTGGTCATCGGCGCCACCAACCGCGAGGACATGATCGACCCTGCGATCCTGCGACCGGGCCGCCTGGACGTCAAGATCCGTATCGGCAGACCGGACCGGGACGGCGCCGCCGAGATCCTGGCGACCTACCTGACGCCCGACCTCCCGATCAGCGAGGAGCTCCTGGCCGCCCACGGCGGCGCGAAGGGGGCGGTGGATGTTCTTATCGAGCAGGTGGTCGAGGCCCTCTACACCCGCCGCCGCGCCACCGAGATGGTTGAGCTCACCCGCTCCGACGGGCAGGTCGAGATCCTCCACGTCGCCGACCTCGTCAGCGGCGCCATGCTCGCCAACATCGTCGACCGGGCCAAGAAGGCGGCGGTCAAGGACCTGGTCACCAGCGGGAGGCGTGGTCTGACGCAGGAGCACCTGTACCGCGCCGTCATCGAGGAGATCATGGAGAACGAGGGCCTGCCCGCCACCGTCCACCCCGACGACTGGGCCCGCGTCAGCGGGCGGCGCGGCGCCCCGGTGACCTCCATGACCGTGCTCCAGCGCCTCCGGGAGGAGTGAGGACAGTGGCATCGACGAGCTCCCGGAGGACTCCCGGCCGCGAGGTGACGGTCATGGGGATGGAGACCGAGTACGGCATCCTCGGTGCTGAGCCCGAGGACGTCGTGGCGGCCTGTCTGGAGGCCGAGAGCGAGCAGGGGCGCTGCCCGGGTGTGCGCTGGGACTACTCGGGGGAGTACCCCCTGCGTGACGCCCGCGGTTTCGAGGTGGACCGCTCAGCGGTCGATCCCTCCATGCTCACCGACGTCCCGGGAGCCGTCTCCGTCGAGGGACCCGTCCCCGGGCGCCTGCGCACCACCGTCGTGGCGCGCCTGACCGCCCAGGAGGAGGCCTGGCAGCGCGGCACCGCCACCTGCCTGTCCAGTGGCGGGCGTCTCTATGTGGACCACGGACACCCCGAGCACGCCACCCCCGAGTGCACCGGGGCCGCGCAGGCCACCCTGGCCGACAGGGCCGGGGACCTCCTGGTGGCCCGGGGAGCTGAGCTGCTGCGCCGTCGCGGCGTGGCGGCCCGCCTGTTCAAGAACAACGTCGACGGCAAGGGCGCCACCTACGGCACCCACGAGAACTACCTCGTGCCCCGCTCGATCGACTTCGACGACCTCACCCAGGTTCTCGTGCCCCTGCTCGTGGTCCGCCCGCTCCTGGTGGGTGCAGGCCGGGTCGGCACTGGCGCCGTCTCCCAGGACGCCGCCTTCCAGATCAGTCAGAGGGCCGACTACCTCGAGAAGGTCGTGGGCCTGGGAACCACGGTGGACCGTCCCCTGGTCAACACCCGCGACGAGCCCCACGCCGACCCCGAGCGCTGGCGGCGCCTCCACCTGTTGCCCGGTGACGCCAACTGCTTCGACACGATGACCTGGCTCAAGCTCGGT
The DNA here is from genome assembly GCF_001956585.1 of Actinomyces naeslundii. GTDB lineage: Bacteria > Actinomycetota > Actinomycetes > Actinomycetales > Actinomycetaceae > Actinomyces > Actinomyces naeslundii. Next base: position 6,293 of record NZ_MSRR01000017.1, read on the forward strand.
ATGACCTCCCTGGTGCTCCAGGTCCTGGCCGATGGCGTCCCCGCGGCCTGGCGCCGCCTGCGCCTGGCCGACCCCGTGGCCCAGGCCCGGGAGGTCTCCCGCGACACCCGCCTTCGCGGCGCGCTCGAGCTCGCCGACGGGCGGCGCCTGAGCGCCCTGGAGATCCTGGAGCAGTACCTCGAGACGGTGCGCGGCCACCTGGAGGACCAGGGGCGCCTCGCGCCGGCGCCGGCGGGCGACCCCCTGAGCCCGGACCTGGCAGCGCTGGCCGACGGCGCCGACACCGGCGGGGCCGAGACCGGCGCGATCCTCGCCTTCTGGCAGGCCTCGCTGCGCGAGCTCGAGACCCTGCGCGCCTGGGGCGACGAGTCTGGACACCTGGGGGACTCGGAAGGCCCCGCAGGGCACCTGGAGTGGGTCGCCAAGAAGCAGCTTCTGGACGCCACCGCTCGCCGCCACCCCGATGCGCGCGGGCGCGACGTCCTCCACGCCGTTGACCTGGCCTGGTCCGAGCTGTCCCCGGCCGGGCGAGGCCTGGCCGAGCGGGTGCCCGCCGGCGTCGACGCACGTGGTGGGCTTGGCGAGCAGATGGGGGAGGCCGTCTTGAACGAGCCGCCCACCACGACCCGGGCCTGGCTGCGCGGTAGGCTCGTGAGCGCCTTCCCCGGCCAGGTGGTCGCCGCCGGCTGGCACTCCATGGTTCTGGAGACCGGTGAGAAGGATCAGCGTCGCCTGCCCCTGACCGACCCCCTGTCCTTCACCCGTGCTACCGCGTCACCTGCCGTCGAGGGCGCCGCCGACGTCGTCGAGGTCCTGACGCGCCTCACGGGCGAGCGCCTGGACCGCCTGGCGCCGACTACCGAAGCCGTGACCGCACCCGCCACCCCGTCAGGAGAGCAGACATGAGTGAGTTCGCCCAGCCGTCCCGCAGCCGCCAGGACGACCCCGCCCCCGATGACGACCCGACCCCCGCGCCGGCCGGACCTGCCCGGGGCCAGGGTCTGGACTCGGTCCTGGACATGATCGACGACGTCCTGGCCGTTGACGCTCAGGAGTTCGTGCGAGGCTTCGTCCAGAAGGGCGGCCAGTGAGCGCCAGCGCCCCGGGGCCGCGCGTCACCGGCCTGGAGACCGAGTTCGGTGTCCTGTGCGCTCCCGCCGGGCCGTCGGGAGCGACGAAGGACGACCTGCCGGACGTCGAGCGGGCGGCGGCGCTCATCTTCCGCCACCGGCCCGCCGGCTACCGCAGCACCAACCTGTTCCTGCCCAACGGCGGGCGCCTCTACCTCGACATCGGAGCCCACCCCGAGTACGCCACCGCCGAGTGCGTGAGCGTGCGCAGCCTCGTCGCCCAGGACCAGGCCGGGCGCGAGATCCTGGCCGCCATGGCGGAGCGCGCCGCCGCGGGGCTCGCGCAGATGGGGACTTCCGCCCGCTTCCACCTCCTGGCCAACAACACCGACTCCGCCGGCCATACCTACGGCTGCCACGAGAGCTACTCCGTGCCCCGTCACCTGCTCGATGACGCGCCCGGGACTGAGGGCGTCGACGTCGGGCGTGGTGAAGCCGTCATGGCGGTCCTCACCTCCTTCCTGGCCACCCGCCCCGTCCTGGTCGGCTCCGGGAGACCACTGGAGCCAGGTGCCGCCGGCAGCGGCACGGACGCTCGGGGATCGGGGGACGAGGATGCCTTCTGGGGCCTGTCGCCGCGCGCGCCGCACCTCAAGGCCCTGACCTCGGCCGACACCACCGGGCAGCGCGCCCTGGTCAACACCCGCGACGAGCCCCATGCCGACGCCACCCGCCTGCGCCGCCTGCACGTCACCTGCGCCGACACCACCATGGCCGAGCCGACGACGGGACTGCGCAGTGCGGTGACCCTCCTGCTCCTGGACGCCCTCGAGGCCGGCTGGGACTTCACCGACCTCATCCTGGCCGACCCGCTGGCCACCCTGTCCGCACTGGGGGAGAGCCCCTGGGGAGACGTTCCCGCCATCACCGTCGACGGCCGCCGCCTGAGCGCCGTCGATATCCAGGAGGCCTTCCTGGAGCGGATGACCTCCTACCTGGGCGACGCCGGAGTACCGGACTTCCTCCGCGGCGCCGAGCACCTGCTGGAGGACCTGGCGCCCCGCGTCATCTCTGCGCTGCGTCGCCATGACACCGGTCCTATCGACACCGAGATCGACTGGGCGATTAAGCGCCGCCTCATGAGCGCCCAGCGCGAGCGCCACCCCCAGCTGTCCGGTGATGCTCTGGAGGCCCTGCGCTCGCGGGTGGACCTGGCCTACCACGACCTCAACGCCGAGACCGGGCTGGGGCCACGCCTGGTCACCCAGGGGGCCATGGCGCGCCTGTGCGAACCGGAGGAGATCGAGCGCGCCCGCCACACGCCCCCGGCAACGCGCGCCGCCCTGCGGGGGGCCTTCGTGGCGGCCTGTCTGGAGGTGGGCGCCGACTTCTCGGTGACCTGGGAGAGCCTGCGCCTGGACTCACCACCCACTGCTCCCGTGGACCTGCCCGACCCTCTGGCGACTGTGAGCGACGCCGCCGAGTCCCTGACTCAGCGGGTGCGGTGCCTGCGTCCCGAGGAGATGCACCGCATCGACCTTGTGGGACGCGGTGGCCTGGGCGCTCCGGGCTAGGCTCCTGAGGACCTCGCCCGGCATCCTCAGCGCCGGTTCACTACCCGGTTCTCCCGTCTTTTCAACGGTTAGTCCTGATCGTCCTATAGCTGCTCCGTGCCTGTTCGGCCCTTGCGGGAACCCCCGAGAAGGAGTACACACTTAGGTATGCCTCACCAAAGCCAGTGAGGTGCTGACGAGAGGATCCGGTATGGCCGGCACAGCCAGTTCAGTCAGGTCAGCAGCGACCAACCCCGCCAGTGGCAACGGTGGTGCCCGGGCGGCGAACATCGCCTCGCCGCGCAACCTCATCAACGTGGGAGTCTTCACCGCCCTGTACTTCATCGCTCTGTTCGCCTCCGGGATGCTCGGGGCGATCCACCCGATCATGATCTTCATCGGCGGGATCATTGGCATCATCGTCGAGGCGATCATCTGCATGCTCTACGTGGCCCGGACCCGGGCCTTCGGCGCCTACGCCATCCTGGGGCTCATCATCGGCATCCTCATGGTCGCCACTGGACACGCCTGGGTCACACCCCTGGTCGCAACCGTCCTGGGACTCGCCGCCGACACCATCACCCGCGCCGGTGGATACGCCAGAACCGCCACCAACGCCCTGGGATTCGCCGTCTTCTCCATGTGGGCCATCAGCCCGATCCTCCCGGTGATATGGGCCTCGGACGCCTACTTCGCCGACATCCGCGAGTCCATGGGGGACACGTACGCCAGAGACCTCCAGTCACTGATCAGTATGAAGTTCCTTCTTGGGTGGGTACTCGTCATCGCACTCGTGGCCGGTGCCAGCGCTCTGCTGGGAATGAAGGTGCTGCGCAAGCACTTCGAGCGCGCAGGCGTCGCCTGAGCATGCGGCGCCCACAGATCTCGATGTCCCCGGCCGGCCCGGCGGCGCCGGGCCCGCAGAGCCGCTCGCTCCTCGACGCCCCGTTCGGGGCGCGCCCCCGCTCCGGCGTCGGCGCTATTGCCCGTGTTCGCGCCGATCCGCGCAGCAAGTTCCTGCTGCTCCTGGTGTGCAACGTGCTGGTGATGGGGGTTGCCGCCACCGGCGCCGTCGGACTCATCGCGGTCCTGGTGGGGATGCTCATCGCCCTGGACGAGCCGGTGCGCGTCCTCATGAGCTACTGCGCCATCACCGCGATGTTCTGGGGACTGACTCAGCTGCCTCAGTGGTGGCCGAGCGGGCTCGCGGTGTTCCTCGGGGTTGTTGCCTACTGGTTGCTGCGCTTCGCCATCTCACTGTCTTTGGGGGCATGGTTCGTCACCACCACCCGCGTGAGCACCCTGTTGGCGGCCCTCAACCAGCTGCGCGCGCCGCGGTTCCTCACCATTCCGCTGGCGGTGCTCTTCCGGTTCGTGCCGGTGGCCCTCGATGAGGCCAGGGGCGTCATCGAGGCCATGCGGCTGCGCGGCTACAGCGGCTCCTACCTGTGGCGCCACCCGCTTCAGTGCATTGAGAAGCTCGTGGTGCCCGTCCTGGCCGCCTCGGCCCGCAGCGCCGACGACCTCTCGGCCGCGGCTCTCATCAGGGGGCTAGGAGGCGGCGGCCGCCCCACCGTCGTCGATCGTCTGCGCTTCGGGAGTGCCGACGCCGTGCTCCTCGCACTGAGCGCCGCCATGGTGGCTCTCGCGCTGCTTCCCGTCCCGGGGGTGTGGCGGTGACCCCGCTTGATGAGACGAGGCTGGGCATCAGGGGCGTCTCCTACGCCTATCCCACCGGCCAGCAGGTGCTCGACGGTGTCGATCTGGATATCGCCCCTGGAAGCCTCACCCTCGTGTGCGGGGCCTCGGGGTCGGGCAAGTCCACGATCCTGCGGCTGCTCAACGGCCTCATCCCGTACTTCCACGACGGCGAGCTCACCGGTCGGGTCCTCGTCGGGGACGAGGAGGTCTGCGACACCCCGATCGAGCGCTCCGGCCTGCGCACCGCCACGGTCTTCCAGAATCCCGCCTCCCAATTCTTCACGACCACCGTGGCTGACGAACTCGCCTTCTCACCCCAGAACTACCAGGTCCCCGCGCCGGAGATCCGGCGACGTCGCAACGAGGCCCTGGAGACGCTGGGCATCACCGACCTGGCCGACAGGGAGCTGCGCGGCCTATCCGGCGGCCAGACCCAGAAGGTCGCCTGCGCTCAGGCCCTGGCCCAGCAGACCCCCGTCATCCTCCTGGACGAGCCCACCTCCAACCTGGACCCGCGGGCGATCGACGACGTGCGCGCCGCCATCGAACGGCTCAAACAGGCCGGCCGGACCCTCGTGGTGGCCGAGCACCGCATCTACTTCCTGCGCGGCCTCGTCGACGAGGCCGTCATCATGGGGCGGGGACGCGTCCTGCACCGGATGGGCGGCGAGGAGCTGTGGCGGATCGAGGACGAGCGGCGCAGGCGGCTGGGCCTGCGCACCCTGGAGCGGCCCCGCCTGGCTACGAGCCCCGAGCCCGTCGCAGCCCGGACCGGCCGCGCGGGCAGCACGGCCGACGACGTCGTGAGCAGCGGCGTCGAGCATCCCTCTCGCGCGGCCGGTGGCGCACTGCGGGCCGAGCCCGATGAGACTCCCGGAGGTCCGCAGGAGGGAGGTCTGCGCATCGAGAACCTGAAGGTCGAGCGCGGCGGCCGCCTCATTCTCGACATCCCCGAGCTCTTCTTCCCCGCAGGTGCGATCACCGGCGTCATGGGTGCCAACGGGATCGGCAAAACAACCCTGGCACGGGCTGTCTGCGGTCTGCAGCGCGCCCGCAGGGGCGTGCGCATCTCCCTGGACGGCAAGGAGCTCGCCACCGGGCAGGCCTTCCTCGTCATGCAGGACGTCCACCGCCAGCTCTTCGCCGAGTCGGTCTCCCAGGAGGCCGGCCTTCCGCAGCTCAAGCGCCTCGACCTGGCCGACCTGGCCGACCGTCACCCGCTTTCGCTCAGCGGCGGGCAGAAGCAGCGCCTCGTCATCGCCACCGCGATCGACCAGGACGCCCGCGTCCTCATCCTGGATGAGCCCACCTCCGGTGTCGACCACCGACATCTCGTGGCCATCGCCGCTGAGCTGCGGGACCTGGCGCGCGAGGGGCGCGTCGTCATCGTCATCAGCCACGACATCGAGTTCCTCAACGAGTGCACCGACCACGTCATCGAGATCGAATGACATCTAGGTAGATAATGATAATGATTTGCAAATATGACGATATCCGAGTAGACGTGAGGCCGTCGCGCCGACGCGCCTGAGGCGGTGCGTCCCCGGTGCTCCGGCACGGCGTCGGACTGTTCACCGTGACCTGCGAGAACACACGAGGAGAAGACATGAGTCCCACCAACCGCACAGCGACATCGACTGGGCAGGAGCGGCCCACCGTGCGCACGTCGTCACGCTCGGGCCTGGCCGACTCAGCGCTCGGAACCCGTCACCTCATGACGATCGCCGCTCTGGCCGTGGTCTCGATGATCCTCCTGGTGCCCCTGAACTACCTGGCCCCGGCGGCGGGAGCCTCCCGAGACGCAGTTCTCCTGGGCTGCGCGATCATGGGACTGTGGCTCGTTCCCTTCCTGCTGCCCGCCACCGTCGTGCGCCGCCCCGGCGCCGTGATGATCGCGGCCCTTCTCATGGGGATCATGAGTGTCTTCACCACTCCGACGGGTCCCGCCGCCATCGTCGGCACCCTCATCGGCGGAGCCTTCGTCGAGGCGCCCCTCGCCCTCATGCTCTACCGGAAGTGGACCTGGTGGTCCTTCCTGATCTCGGCGACGACCTTCGGCCTGCTCAACGGCATCATGTACGTCTCCGTCATGAGCGCCTCGGCGGGCATCGCCTCGGCAAGTGCCGGCGTCATCATCGCCGTGGTCTCGGCACTTGTCGGTGGTGCCATCACCATCGTCCTGACCCGGCTGCTCAACCGCGCCGGCGTCGGCATCGACCACCGTGCGACCGGCCGTGCCTGAGTCAGCGCTCGCCGTGTCCGACGCGCCGGCGGTGGAACAGCCGCATGGCGGGCCGGAAGGATCGGCCCTGGTGAGGATCGAGGGGCTCAGTGTCCACTACCTCGGACGCGAGAGCTGGGTTCTGGACTCGGTGAGCCTCACCCACCTGCGCGGTCGGGTCACAGCCGTCATCGGTCCGTCGGGCTGCGGCAAGACCACGCTGGTGCGTGCCCTGTGCGGTCTCATCCCGCACTGCCTGCCCTCGGAGTACTCCGGCAGCCTGAGCCTGGACGGCACCGAGGTCGCAGACGCCACTGTCCAGACCCTGGCCGAGACCGTCGCCTACGTCGGTCAGAGCCCCGACGCCGCTGTCGTCACCCGCACCGTCCACGACGACGTCGCCTTCCCCCTGCAGAATCTCTGCCTGCCCCGCAGTGAGATCACCTCGCGGGTCCACGAGGCCCTGCGCGGGGCGGGCCTGATCGAACGCATCTGGGACGACCCCTGGACGCTCTCAGGCGGACAGCGTCAGCGGCTCGCCGTCGCCGTCGCCCTGGCCATGCACCCCCGGCTCCTCGTCCTCGACGAGCCCACCAGCACCATCGATACCACCGGCCGCGAGGAGTTCTACGACCTCATCTCCTCTCTGACAGCCTCCGGCACGGCGGTCGTCGTCATCGACCACGACCTCGACCCGGTGCTACCCATCGTCGACCAGGTCCTGGCTCTCGATACCGTCGGAGGCATCATCGCCGTCGGCACCCCGCGTGAGCTCTTCATGGGGCACCGCGGTGAGCTGACCGACGCCGGCGTATGGATGCCCCGGGCGCTGCGCGACGCCGAGGACGGCCTGCCCGCGAGCTCTTCCGCACCTGAGGCACCACTGACCTGCGCCGAAGCCGGAGTCCGAGTGCCGCGGCTCGCTGATCTGTGTGCGGACGTCGAGGTGCGCTACCTGGAGAAACAGATGCAGGACTCCGCTGAGAGCTGGCAGCAGGTTGAGTCCATCGACACCCGCGACGCGCTCGCCGGCCGCACCCGGCCGGAGCCCAGAACCAGTGTCGAGCTGGTCGACCTCGAGGTACCGGGGCGCTCGCCCAGCGTGTCCATGCGACTGGGTGGCGGAGAGCTCGTGGGGCTGGTCGGCCCCAACGGCGCGGGCAAGTCCTCGATCCTGTCCGCCCTGGCCGGTCTCGTGCGCTCCACCACACGCAAGGCGGTGGTCGGTGGCCGGGACGTCGGCAAGGGCAGGCACCTGGTCGGATACGTCTTTCAGAACCCCGAGCACCAGTTCGTGGCCACCACCGTCGGAGCCGAGCTCGCCGTCGGAGGGACCTCGCAGGCGAGGGTCGACCAGCTCCTTGAGCAGTTCCACCTGACCGCCCACCGGGACCACCATCCCCTGACCCTCTCGGGCGGCCAGGCTCGGAGGCTGTCGGTGGCCACCATGGTCAGCGAGGAGCGCGACGTCGTCGTCCTGGACGAGCCCACCTACGGGCAGGACTGGGACAACACCCGCGAGCTCATGGACTTCATCGACCAGCTGCGCCATCAGGGGCGCACGGTCATCATGGCCACACACGACCTCGAGCTCGCCCTGGAGCACTGCACCCACATCATCGCCCTGCCGGGACCGACGTCGCGAACCCGAACGGTTCCAGCCTCGGTGCAGGAGGTCGCCGCCGCCGACGACGTGGATGAGCCGGCGGAGGCGTCCGGCACCGGAGCAGCGGACTCGTGCACCGGTCTGCCCGAGCCCGCCCCGGTGCCGCCCCGGCCCCAGCCACGGCGAGGCCTGTTCACCTCGCTCAACCCCCTCACCCTCTTCGCGTCGGTCCTCCCGGTCATGGTGATGGTCTTCGCTCTGCGCAACCATCACCTCAACCTGGGCGTCCTGCTGGCCTCCTCGGTCCTGGTCATCGCCGCGCGCGCCTCCCTGCGACGCACCATGGCCTCGGTGATCGCCCCCTGGGCGGTCACTGCGCTCATGATCTGGATCCTCAGCAGCGGAAGCCACCACCAGGAGACCGCTGCGCGCCTCTACGACCTGGGTGACGCGGTGACAGGAGGGACCGGCATCGGTGCGCTCGTCGCACTCGTCCTCGTCTCCGGTGTCTCCACCGACCCCGAGGCCCTCATCCGGACCCTGACCACCACCTTCCACATGCCCTATCGACTGGGGGCGGCGGGAATCGCGTCCATCGCCTTCATCACCCGCTTCCAAGACGACTTCGTGCTCCTGCGCACCGCCAGGGCGCTGCGCGGAGTCGGCGACCGCTGGGGGCCGCTCGCCCCCGTGGTCCGCTGGATCGGATCAATCCTGCCGCTGATGATCCTGGCCATCCAGCACGCCGAGCGCGTCGCCCTGTCCATGGACTCACGTGCCTTCGGCGCCCACCAACGGCGCACCGAGATGACCGACGAGCCCTGGAGAGCACGAGACTGGGGAGTCGTCGTGCTCACCTGGGCGCTGGTCGCCTTCACCTGGAACACCCTCCGCTGAGGAGAGCACTATGCCCGACCAACCGACTCACCAGACAACTCACTAGGCAATGAAACGCTTCACCGAGGAGCCGGCCGACCACCCCGGACAGGCCGGACGGGTCGGCGGCGCCGGGCGTTCCGGCGTTACCGTCGGCGAGCTCATCCGGCCGGCGCGCCCGGCCATGATCGTCACCGGGCTGCTGACCGCCGTCGGAGCGCTGATGTCCATCGTCCCCTTCGAGGCCCTGCGCAACATGGCGGCCATATGGCTGGGCGAGACCTCCCCCGAGGGCTGGCGCGGCAGTCTGTGGATCTGGGCGGCCATCGCCGTCGGGGCGCTCTTCGCCTCCCAGGCCCTCTACCTGGCCGGCCTCGGGATCACGCACCTGGCCGAGGCCCGGCTGCGGCACCACCTGCGTGAGCGGGTCGTCGACGCCATCAGCAGCCTGCCCCTGGGGCGGGTGGCGCAGATCCCGCACGGCACCATCCGCAAGATGGTCTGCGACGACACCACCTCCATCCACACCCTTGTCGCCCACGTCCCCGGGGATGCCACCAACGCCGTCGTCATGGCGGCGGCGGGGACGGCCTATCTGCTGTGGACCGACTGGCGCCTGGCCTGCGCGCTGGTGGGGCTGTGGGTGCTCGCGCTGGGAGCGATGCTCCTGACCCTGTCCGGCCTGTCGGGCATCACCGAGCGCTTCGGGGCCGCTCAGACCGCGCTGGCCGCCGCGACCGTCGAGATGCTCGAGGGCATCAAGGAGATCAAGGGCTTCCAGGCCACCGACGCCTCCCGCACCCGCTTCAGCCAGGCGCGCACCGAGTTCTCCAGCCTGTCATACGAGTGGGTGAGCAGGTCCGGCCGGGCCATCAGTGCCATGACCGCGGTCCTGCGGCCCTCCACGGTCTTCGCCACGGTCGCGCTCCTGGCCGTCCTGTTCACCTCCCAGGGGTGGACACCGCTGTCAGCGACCCTGCCGTTCTTCCTGGTGGCCCTCGGGCTCCCGGAAGGGCTCATGACCCTCATCGGTCTCATGCAGCACATGTACGAGTCCAGGATGGCCGCCCAGGCCACCGCCGACCTGCTCTCCCTGCCGCCGATGCCCGAGGGAACCCGTGACGACGGTGAGGGGCCCGCCCCCGGGCGCGTCGACGTCGAGGACGTCACCTTCTCCTACGAGGCCGGTTCCCCGGTCCTGCACGGTGTGTCCTTCACCGCCGAGCCGGGAACCGTGACAGCGCTCGTCGGCCCCTCCGGTGGTGGCAAGTCGACCCTGGCCCGCCTCATCGCCCGCTTCCACGACGTCGACGACGGCGCCGTGCGCATCAGCGGCGTCGACGTGCGCGACGCGACTTTCCCCTGGCTGCTCTCGCGCGTGGCGATCGTGCTGCAGGACGTGGCCCTGGCCCACGGCTCCGTCCACGACAACATCGCCCTGGGACGTCCCGACGCCACCCGGGAGCAGGTCGAGGCGGCCGCCCGGGCAGCCTGCATCCACGAGCGCATCACACGTCTGCCCCACGGCTACGACACGATCCTGGGTGATACGGGCGGGTTCCTCTCCGGAGGGGAGCGTCAGCGCGTCACCCTGGCGCGCGCCTACCTCCAGGACGCCCCCGTCCTCGTCCTGGATGAGGCCACCGCCCAGGCCGACCCGGCCTCCGAGCGCGACATCCATCAGGCCCTGTCCCGGCTGGCGGCCGGGCGGACCGTCATCATCATCGCCCACCGCCTGTCCACGATCCGTGACGCCGACCAGATCCTCGTCGTCGACGCCGGACACATCACCGAGCGCGGCACGCACGAGGAGCTGCTGGCTGCAGACGGCCGCTACGCCGCCATGTGGAGCAGCCAGGACCTGAGCGAGGAGACCGACGCCGCGGCGTTGACCGCCCAGGTCGAACAGCTCGGAGCCGAGGCGGCCGGGCAGGAGGAGAAGTAGCCATGTGGAAGCTGCTGACGCGAGTCGTCAACGCCGCCGAGATGCGGACCATCACCGCCTGGTTCGTGGCCGCCGCCGTTCTTCAGGGCCTCACCCTGGCCCTCATGATCCCCTTCCTGCGCGCCCTCTACTCGCGCTCGGAGTCGCTGACCAGTTGGCTGATCGCAGTCGTGCTCACGGGGGTGATCACCGCCGCAGTGGACACCACCGCCATGCACCGCTCCTACCGGGTCAGTGTCTTCGAGGTCTGCGACACGATGATCGACCGCATCGCCGATCATGTCCTGACCCTGCCCCTGGGCTGGTTCAGCGCCGAGCGGGAGGCCGCGGTCGTCAACGCCACATCCAAGGAGGTCAACACCCTCTCCCACCTGGCCTCCATGGTGATCCCCAACCTGTGCAACGCCTTCATCGTCCCGCTGGTCATGCTCGGGGCCACCGCCGTCGTCGAGTGGCCCCTGGCGCTCATCATGGCCGCCACTATCGTCCCGCTGGTTCTCGTGTGGCGACTCATGGGAGCCGCGACCACCCGTGCCAACGAGACGGAGGACCGCACCTCGAGCGCCGCGGCCGGACGCCTCGTGGAGTTCGCCCGGCTCCAGCCCGTGCTGCGCGCCACCGGTGTCACCAAGACGGGCTGGGCGCCGGTGCGAGCCGCCCTGGAGGCCGACTCCGCCTCCACCTTGGACGGCTTACGGGTCAAGGGCAGGCCCGGGCAGTACTTCAACCTCATCGTCAACATCGCCTTCGCCCTGGTCATGGCGGCTGGACTGTCACGTGTGAGCGGGTACCGGCTCGACGTCGTCGGATACCTGGCGATCATGGCCGTCACCGCGCGCACGCTCCTGCCACTGACCAAGGCCGCCATGTACGGATCCGAGGCCGACAACGCGAAGGTCGCCCTACGGGCTGTGGGGGACATTCTCGACGCGCGTCCCCTGCCCGATCCCGAACCCGGCCAGGAGACCGAGCCCCGGGGAACCACGATCGCCCTGAACGACGTCTCCTTCTCCTACGATGCTGGCCGCCCCGTCCTGGCAGGCGTCTCCCTGAGCGCGCCGCAGGGGAGAGTGACCGCTCTGGTGGGACCTTCCGGGGCGGGCAAGTCCACGATCCTGCGCCTGGCCGCCCGGTTCTGGGACGTCGACGACGGGACCGTCACCATCGGCGGCGCACCGGTTCGCTCCATGCGGGCCTCCACGATCATGGGCATGACCTCCATGGTCTTCCAGGACGTCTACCTGTTCGACACCACCATCCGGGAGAACCTGCGCATCGCCCGGCCCGAGGCCACCGACGCCGAGCTGGCCGAGGCCGCCCGGCGTGCCCGCCTGGACCGCGTCATCGAGGCGCTGCCGCACGGGTGGGACACGCAGGTCGGTCCCGGCGGGCTGAGCCTGTCCGGTGGGGAGCGTCAGCGCGTCGCCATCGCCCGGGCCTTCGTCAAGGACGCCCCCATCCTGCTGCTCGACGAGATCACCTCGGCCCTGGACGGGGAGAACGAGTCCGCCATTACCGAGGTGGTGCGCGAGCTCTCCGAGGGCCGCACCGTCATCGTGGTGGCCCACCGTCTGTCCACCGTCCGCCAGGCCGATGAGGTCGTCTTCCTCGAACCGGCCGAGGCCGGTGCCCGCGTGGCCCAGTGCGGTACGCCCCAGGAGCTGGCTGCCGTTCCCGGCCCCTTCCGCGAGTTCATCGAGGCATCCACGGCCTCCTCGCGCTGGCACATCCGTCAGGGGTGAAGCGGGGCCGTTTCAGGTCAGACGACATGGCGGGCAGACGCTGTCCCGTACCGGTTGGTATGGGACAGCGTTTCTGTTGCTATGAAAGCTCTCAGGACTCAATGAAACCTCCTGGAAATACTGGATGGTATCGTCAATACCAACCGGTACGGATCGGCCTGGTGGTCGATCAGGTGCTCGGATCCAGGTAGTTGAACGAAAGGAGGGGGCTTCATGGCCGACGTACTAGCCATCGAGGACCTTCACAAGCACTTCGGAAGCGGGCCGCACACGGTGAGAGCCAACGCCGGCGTCACTATGCGGGTGGGTGCCGGCGAGGTGGTCGGGCTCCTCGGGCACAACGGCGCGGGCAAGACCACGCTGGTCAACCAGGTGGTGGGGCTGCTGTGCCCGACCTCCGGGAGCATCAGGCTCGACGGGGTTGACGCCGTCGCCAACCCCGCTCTCGCCCGTCGCCTCACCAATGTCCAGGCCCAGGCCAATGTGCCCATCACGGGACTCACGCCCCTGACGGCGATCGACCTCGTGGGGCGTATGCGAGGAGGGCGTCCGCGTCAGACGCGCAGGCGCGCCGAGGAGCTCATCGAGGCCCTCGACCTGGGGGAGTGGGCGAGGACTCCCGCGCAGAAGATCTCCGGCGGTGTTGCCCGTCTGACTGCCTTCGCCATGTGCGCCGTCGTCCCCGGGCGCCTGGTCATCCTCGATGAGCCCACCAATGATGTCGACCCGGTACGCCGGCGCCTGCTGTGGGACCAGATCCGCCTTCTGGCCGAGGCCGGGGCGGCGGTCCTCCTGGTGACCCACAACGTGCGGGAGGCCGAGCGGGCGGTCGACCGGCTCACCGTCCTGGACCACGGTCACGTCATCGCCGAGGGGACCCCTGCGGCACTCGTGGCCGGCCACGGATCGTCCTTCGTCCTGGAGGTCAGCCGGACTCCCGGCCGGCGGATCGAGCCTCCCGCGGGAATGAGCCTGACGCAGCACGACGCCGTACGCGCATCCGTGGCGGTGGACTCTCACCGTACGACCCAGGCCGTGGAGTGGGCCGCTCATGCCCTCAAGGACGGAGTGATCGAGCGATACGAGCTGGCACCGATCTCACTGGAGGACGTCTACGTGCACCTCACCGGGAGCACGGGTGAGGAGGTGAGCCGTCATGCCGCCTGAACCGTGTGAATCCGCGGAAGGCCCGATCCGTCCCGATGATTCGCGTCGTCCCCGTGCTGCCGCGTAAGCGCGGCGCGACTCCCGTCCCCAGAGAATCAGGAAATGAAGGAGAACATGATGTCTACTCCAACCAGTACAACTGCTGATCCGGACCAGGCCGGTGGCACCGGCCCTCGGGTGACTCCGCTCCGGTACCAGCTTGGCCTGCTTGTTCAGTGGCAGTTCCGACGCAGCCTGCCCGTGCTCCCTCTCTTCATCATCGTCCAGACGCTGCTGTCCGTCTCCATGGTCCTGGGATACGGGCTCATTGCGGGCCACCCAGGCCGCGAGGCGAGTCTCTACCTGGCCGGCGGCGGCCCGGCGATCGCGCTCATCTCGCTGGGACTCATCATGACGCCCCAGTGGGTCTCCCAGTCCCGCACTGAGGGCAGCCTGGACTGGATGCGCACCCTGCCCGTCCCCAGGATCGCCTTCCTCCTGGCAGACCTCGCGATCTGGACCGCTCTTGCACTGCCCGGCCTGGTTGTGGGCGTCATCGTCGCCAACGCCCGCTTCGACGTCGACCTCGCCCCGCAGTGGTGGCTGGTGCCCGGCGCCGTGCTGGTCGCCCTGACAGCGGCCTGCATCGGATACGCCATCGCCACGCTCCTGGCTCCGGCCCTGGCTCAGATCCTCTCCCAGGTGCTCGCCTTCAGCATCATGCTGTTCTCGCCCGTCAGCTTCCCTGCCGACAGGCTCCCCGACTGGGCCCAGGAGATCCACCGCTGGCTGCCCTTCGAGCCCATGGCTCAGGTGGTGCGTGCGGGACTGTTCTCGCACGACGCCAGCATGCCCGCCCGTTCCTGGGGCCTCCTGGGCGGATGGTGCCTGGTGGCCGTCGCCGGAGCGTCATGGGCCCTGGGAAGGCGGCCCTGAGTCGGCCGGGATGTCCGCATGGTCGGAGACCGGTGGAGGGAGTGACGAACGTGGAGGGGGGAAGTGCCGTGAACCCCTTTCTGAGGGGCCTCCTCTACAGTGGGGGCATGACCGCCAGGAGCTCCGCCCGTGGGACGAACAGTGACAGTGATGACTCCGGGGCCTCCGCCTCTGATGACATCAGGGAGGCGACGCGCGCCCTCAATGAGGCGATCACCGCCTTCTCCCGTGCAGTGGGGGCGGTCGGTCAGGGAGCGCGCCGGAGCAGTGAGAGTGCGGTAGCGGCCTCCCTGGACCTCGCCTCCCGGAAGCTGGCCTCCGCCTCCACTGCAGTCAGCGGCGCCGCCCCGGGTCGGGGCGGTGGACGCCGTCGGAGCGAGGAGACCAGGGCGCGGATCCTTGCTGCTGCCAGGGAGGTGTTCGCTGCCAAGGGCTACGAGGGGGCGTCGGTCAGTGACATCGCCTCGGCGGCTGGATTCACCAAGGGCGCCTTCTACTCCTCCTTCCCCTCCAAGGAGGCCCTGTTCCTGGAGGTCGTCACCTGTGGTGAGGAGAGCTCGGATGAGGCCACTCGGGAGATGGCGAGCCCCGACCAGTGGGGCGAGCAGCTCCAGGAGCTTCCCATGGAGGATGTTGTCCTGCACCTGGAGACCTGGCTCTACGCGATTCGTCATGAGGACTCCCGGGACCGACTGGCCGGCACCTGGCGCCGCTGGTTGAGAGAGACCTCCCTCCTGGTGGCCCGTTCCCACGGACGCCGCGAGCCGAGCCAGCAGGATGAGGAGACGGCCTTCGGGCTCCTGGCGGTGGGCATCTTCGGCCGCGTGAGCGCCGCCGCCACCACCTCGCAGGAGGTCGAACCCATCGTTCAGCGCCTGTCCGAGCGACTCCTTGAGGATGGCAGTGACTGACATTCCTCCTCCGCCGAGAGCGACATGTTTCGCGTAGAGGTACGGAAAATGTTGCCTTCCGCTGAAAGTGTCCTTCTCGGTGGAGGGAGGGCCTCGAGGTCAGGCGAGCTCCTCCCGGTAGCGGTGGACCACCAGTTCGGCGACCGCCGGGTGGTCGCCGATGGGAGCGGCCACGACGTCGGCGCCCGTGGAGTGCAGGGCCCGATGGAAACGCCCTTCCGCCAGCAGGTAGGTGGCCACACCCACCCGCCTGGCACCCCGGGCCCGGGCCGAGCTCACCGCGTCACGGACGCTGGGGCGCGCAGCCGAGAGGTAGGCGGGCGTTACCCTGCGTCCCAGACGCGCTTCGAGCAAGCGGGTGATGGCCTCGACCTCCTCCAGCGCCACCCCCTGACGTGACCCGGCCGCGCCCAGGACGATGTGGTCGAGTCCTGCGAGTCCGCCCAGGGGCGCGGATGCCTCGTGGAGACGCTGCGCGACCGCCTCCACCAGGTGCTCCTCGACCCCCAGGTGCCCGGTGACCGTCCCCGACCCGTGTCGCTCCACCGCGGCCGGTACGTCATTGAGGACGTGATAGCCGCGGGCCAGGAAGAAGGGCAGCACCACCGGATCCACCAGTCCCTCCAGCGCCGTGGCCGGGTCCGGGGCCTGGAGCTCGATGTAGCCTGTGCGCACCTCCACCGCCGGTAGGATCGTGCGGACGCGCTCGGCGGTGCGGGACATGACTGAGGACGGCCCGGGCCGGCGCGAGCCGTGGGCGAGCAGCACCAGAGGACGAGTGCTCATACCGGTTCCACCACCAGATCTGCGTGCGTGCGAGAACGAGCCGGCTCGACCGACACCGGCCTGACGGGCCCACCGGCGGTGATCGGATCGTCCGGTACAGCAACCTCAGGTGCGTGGCCGCGCTGATGAGTGGATCGGACCTCCTCAAGTGCCTGATCGGTCTCCTCGCGGATGTCTTTGGCACTAGCCCGCGCCTTGCGGATCGCCAGGGTCAGGAAGGCCGCCCAGATCACCCCGAGCGCGCCGTACACCATGACCCCGGTTCGGGCCGAGGCCTCGGCCCAGGACAGCAGGACTCGCAGGTTTGTGGTCAGGATCAGCCCGCCGACGGCGGTGCCCAGCACCGCTCCGGGCAGACGGGAGACCAGCCAGGCGGCGATCGGAGCCGCCACCAGCCCGCCGGCCAGCAGGGCCAGGACGATCCCGAGGCTGATGCCCGCCGTTCCCAGCCCGGTGAGAAACCCGGCCGAGGCCGCCACCGTCACCAGGAACTCCGAGGCCCCCACCGAGCCGACCACGGTGCGCGGCGCCGTGCGACCGCCAGTGAGCAGCGTCGTCGTCACCACCGGTCCCCAGCCGCCACCGCCGGTGGCGTCAACGAAACCGCCCACCAGTCCCAGGGGAACCAGGAGCCGCCTGCCGTGCGGGGAGTGCCGGCTACCAGAGCCTCGGGGCGGGCGCAGGGCGAAGCGCACCAGAACATAGGTCCCCAGCAGGATCAGCAGGCTCGCCGTCACCGGGGTCGCCGCGCGGGTCGACAGGTGAGACAGGACCGTGGCGCCGCTGAAGGCCCCCACCGCACCGGGAAGCCCCAGCCGGACCACCAGGCGGGGGTCGGTGTTGCCCAGCCGCCAGTGGGAGGCACCCGAGGCCAGGGTCGTGCCGATCTCAGCCAGGTGCACCGAGGCCGAGGCCAGTGCCGGGCTCAGTCCGGCCAGAAGCAGCAGGGAGGACGAGGTCATGCCGTACCCCATCCCGAGGGAGCCGTCGACCAGCTGGGCGGCCAGGCCGACGAGGGCGAGAAGAACAAGCTTGCGCATCAGAGACTCCAGGACGTTCGGTCTGCATGCGCCGAGTGGACTCACGCGGCGGGGCTCGCCGGCCGGGTCTCCTCGACGACTCGGTCAGCCCAGTACGGGCTCAGGGTGACGACGTCGCCGATGACGATGACCGCGGGGGCGGTCACGCCGTACCGGGCGGCGACGTCGGCCAGACATCGCAGCTCGGTGGTGGTCACGCGTTGGTCGGGGTGGTAGCCGCGCTCGATGATCGCCGCCGGAGTGGCCGGATCGCTGCCGGCCTCCAGCAGGGAGGCGACCGAGTCCCGCAGTCGGGAGACCCCCATGAGCAGGATGAGGGTGTGATCGCGGCGCTGGGGGAGCACCCCGAGATCCGCATGAGCCGTGATGACCGAGAAGCCGCGCGACAGCCCCCGGTGGGTGACGGGGATCCCCGCCGCGGCGGGCACGGCGATGGCGCTGGTGATCCCCGGGACGACCTCGACGGCCACGTCGGCCGCACGGCAGGCGGCGGCCTCCTCCCCGCCGCGCCCGAGCACGTAGGGGTCGCCGCCCTTGAGACGGACCACCCCCTTGCCGTGGCGGGCCAGGTCGACCAGGAGCGCATCGATCTCCTCCTGGCTCATAACGTGCCGGCCGCGCCGCTTGGAGGCGTCGATGACCTCGGTGCCGGGTCCAAGGCCCTCCAGGAGGTCCCGGGGCGCCAGCGCGTCGACGACGACCACGTCCGCCTGGCCCAACAGCTCCAGGCCGCGGGCGGTGATGAGGCCGCTACTACCCGGGCCACCACCCACCAGTGCCACCCAGCCGCCTGTGGAGCCGATGGGCGCATGTGGAGAGATCTCGTGGGTCATGCCTCAGCCCCTGCCTGAGGAGGCGGCCGCAGCCGGCTCGCCGCTGCCTGCGCCCGCCAGCTGCACCATGCCCGCCCCGAGTGTGCCGCCCTCGTGGGCGTCGATGAGGAGGAAGGCGCCGTCGGACCGGGAGACCGAGTAGTCGGCCAACGGCACCGGCGAGGCCAGACGCAGCCGCACCAGGCCGATGTCGTTGAGCTCCAGGGCGTCCGCCGGCACCGTGGTCAGGTCGTCCAGGTCGAGGCGGCCCTCAATGGCGCGCACGATCGCCTGGACCGTCTGGGCGCCGTGCTTGAGCAGCACCCGCGCCCGGGGGCGCAGGGGATCCTCGCTCAGCCAGGACACGCGGGCGGCGACCTCGGTGAGCACCTGGGGCGCGTCGCCCGCCGCGGCCAAGGTGTCGCCGCGGGCCACGTCGACGTCGTCGGCCAGACGAACCGTCACCGACTGACCCTCGACGGCCTCCTCCAGGCTGCGTTCACCCAGATCGATGCCGGCCACGTGCGAGCGCCTGCCCGACGGCAGGACCACCACGGGGTCGCCGACGCGCACCGTGCCCGAGGTGATCTGTCCGGCATAGCCCCGGTAGTCGCGCAGCTCGGACGTCGGCGCCGCACCCTGGGGACGGATGACCAGCTGGACCGGGAGGCGGAAAGCACCCTCATCGCGGGCGGTGGGCAGGGACTCCAGAAGCCCCAGCAGGGTCGGCCCCTCGTAGAAGGGCGTGCTGGCCGAGGCCTCGACGATGTTGTCGCCCAGGAGCGCGGAGGTCGGCAGGACATGGATCTTGGCCACGCCCAGCTCCGCGGCCACGGCGCGGATATCGGCCTCGATGGTCGCGTAGACCTCGGCGGAGAAGTCCACCAGGTCGATCTTGTTGACCGCGACGATGACGTGCGGGACCCGCAGGAGGGCGGCGACCGCCAGGTGGCGGCGCGTCTGCTCCAGGACCCCGTTGCGGGCGTCCACCAGCAGCACGACGACGTCGGCCGTGGAGCAGCCGGTGACCGTGTTGCGGGTGTACTGCACGTGCCCGGGGCAGTCGGCCAGGATGAAGGAGCGCTGCGGGGTGGCGAAGTAGCGGTAGGCGACGTCGATCGTGATGCCCTGCTCCCGCTCGGCCCGCAGACCGTCGGTCAGCAGTGCGAGATCGGCGCTGGTCAGCCCCCTGTCCAGGCTGACTCGCTCGACGGCGGCCAGCTGGTCCCGCAGGACGGACTTGGAGTCGAACAGCAGGCGGCCCACGAGCGTGGACTTGCCGTCGTCGACGCTGCCGGCGGTGGCCAGTCGCAGCAGCGAACCGCTGGCGGCGGCGCGCACCTCGGCCTCGGCGGGGATATCGGTGAGGGTGGGGGTGCTCATCAGAAGTAGCCCTCCTTCTTGCGGTCCTCCATGGCCGCCTCGCTCAGGCGGTCATCGGCGCGGGTGGCTCCCCGCTCGGTCAGGGTGGAGGCGGCGACCTCCAGAACGATGTCGTGGTTGGTGGCGGCGGCGGACTCGACGGCGCCGGTGCAGGACATGTCGCCCACGGTGCGGTATCGCACCGTGCGAGTGACCACCTGCTCGCCGGCACGCAGCGAGTTGACGCCGCCGGCTGCCAGCCACATCCCGTCACGCAGGAAGACCTCGCGCTCATGGGCGTAGTAGAGGTCGGGCAGTGCGATGTCCTCACGCTCGATGTAGCGCCACACATCCAGCTCGGTCCAGTTGCTCAAGGGGAAGACCCGCACGTGCTCCCCGGGACGGTGACGGGGATTGAGCAGGTTCCACAGCTCGGGGCGCTGGTTGCGTGGGTCCCACTGGCCGAACTCGTCGCGCAGGGAGACGATGCGCTCCTTGGCCCGGGCCTTCTCCTCGTCGCGGCGTCCGCCGCCGAAGACGCCGTCGAAGCCGCCCTCCTCGATGGCGTCGAGAAGCGGGATCGTCTGAAGCGGGTTGCGGGTGCCGTCGGTGCGCTCGCGCAGACGGCCGTCGTCGATGTAGTCCTGGACGCGGGCCACCACGAGCCGCAGACCGAGGTCCTCGACCGTCTGGTCACGGTAGGCCAGCACCTCGGGGAAGTTGTGGCCGGTGTCCACGTGCAGAACGGGGAAGGGGATCGGAGCGGGCCAGAAGGCCTTGCGCGCAAGGTGCAGCATGACTACGGAGTCCTTGCCCCCGGAGAACAGCAGGACGGGGCGACGGCACTCGGCGGCGATCTCCCGGATGACGAGGATGGCCTCGGCCTCCAGGACGTCAAGGATTCCCAGGGCCTCGGCAGCCGTGGGGGCCTCGTAAAGGTCGGCGAGGTCGGATGGTCCGGGGCCCAGCGCCTGAACGGGGTCAGGGGAGGGGGCCGGGGCGGGCTGGGTGTGGGTCAGGGTGATGCTCATAGGTGGATTCCGCATTCTGTCTTGGTGAATCCGGCCCAGCGGCCGGAACGGGGATCGTCTCCGGGTTTGACTCGCGCTGTGCACGGGGCGCAGCCGATCGAGGGGTACCCGTCGTACAGGAGAGGATTGATGAGCACACCGTGCTGGTCGGCGTAGCCCGTCAGGTCATCCATGCTCCAGGCGGCCAGGGGGTTGATCTTGACGATCTCGTGGGTGAAGTCCCATCCGATCAGCGGCGTGCGGGTGCGGGTGGGGGCGTCCTCGCGGCGCACCCCGGTGGCCCAGGCCTCGTAGCCGCTCAGGGCCCGGGCAAGCGGCTCGACCTTGCGCAGACGGCAGCAGGCGGCCGGGTCGCGCGACCACAGGTCCGGTCCGTAGCGCTCATCCTGCTCAGCCACGCTCAGTTCGGGAACCACGTCGACGACGGTGACGTCCATGGTGGCGGCCACCGCGTCGCGGGTGCCCATGGTCTCCGCGAAGTGGTAGCCGGTGTCCAGGAAGAGGACGTCGACGCCGGGCAGGACCCGGGAGACCACGTGCGGCAGGACGGCGTCGGCCATGGAGCAGGCCACGGCCAGCGTGCCGGGGAAGTTCTGGGCCGCCCACTGGACGACGTCGAGTGCCGGGGCGTCGTCGCCGAGCTCGCGCGCGCCGGCCTCCGCCAGGGCGCGCAGCTCCTCCGTGGATCTCAGCGGAGCCCTGCCTGCGCCCTGCGACTTCGAGGCGGCAGCAGGATCGCGGTGTGGCGGGCCCAGGGGCACCCGGGCACTCTCAGCGGTTACGGCGCTCACTGCAGGGCCTCCTCATCGGCTCGGTGCGCCCACTGGGCGAAGGTCTCCTCGGGGACGCGCTGGTCCAGGTAGCGGCGCACCAGGCGCTCGACGTAGTCGGTCAGGCCGGAGGCGGGAACCTTGAGACCCCGCACCGTACGGCCCAGGCCGGCCTCGGCGCGTCCGTCGGTGGCCAGCCCACCGCCCAGGTGCACCTGGAAGCCGGGCACCTGCTCGCCGTCGACCGTGATGATCTGGCCCTTGAGGCCGATGTCCGCGATCTGGATGCGGGCGCAGGAGTTCGGGCAGCCGTTGACGGTCAGGGTGATGCGCCGCTCGAGGTCGGTGTCGGCCAGGCGCGCGTCGAGCTCGGCCGATACGCGCGCCGCCAGCCTTTTGGTCTCCACGATCGCGAACTTGCAGAACTCCAGCCCGGTGCAGGCCAGGGTCGAGCGGGTGAAAGCACCCGGATCGGGATCGAGCCCCAGCTCTCGCAGGCCCGCGACGGCGTCGTCGACCCTGTCAGCCGGCACGTCCAGGAGCAGCAGGTTCTGCAGCGGGGTGGTGCGCACCCGGTCCGAGCCGACCCGGCTGGCCAGGTCGGCCAGGCCCAGCAGGACGTCACCGCTCAACCGGCCGACGGGTGGCTTGGCCCCCACCCAGAAGCGGCCGTCCTTCTGCTCATGGACGCCGATGTGGTCGGAGTCCCCGCTCGGCTCCTCAGGTGCCGGGCCATCGGGCAGGGCGCGTCCCAGGTAGTCGTCCTGGAGGACCTGGCGGAACCTCTCCGGCCCCCACTCGGCCATGAGGAACTTCAGTCGGGCCTTGTTGCGCAGGCGACGGTAGCCGTAGTCGCGGAAGATACGGATGACGCCGTACCAGACGTCGAGGGCATCCTCCGGCGTGACGAAGGCCCCCAGCCGCTGGCCCAGACGTGGGGCGGTGGACAGGGCGCCGGCCACCCACAGGTCGTAGCCGGGACCGAGCTCGGGGTGGTTGACGCCGACGAAGGAGATGTCGTTGATCTCGTGAAGGATGTCGAGGCTGGGGGAGCCGGTGATGGCGGTCTTGAACTTGCGGGGCAGATTGGCCAGCTCCGGGTCTCCCAGGTAGGTGTCCTTGATGGCCCGTGCCAGCGGGGTCGGATCGATGACCTCGTCCTTGGCGATGCCGGCCACCGGGGAGACCAGGAACCCCCGGGGCGTGTCCCCGCAGCCCTCGATGGTGGTCAGCCCCACCGACTCCAGGCGCTGCCACAGCTCGGGCACGCTGCCGATCTCCACCCAGTGGAGCTGGATGTTCTGGCGATCGGTGATGTCGGCGGTGCCGCGGGCGAAGTCGTTGGAGACCGAGCCCAGTACGCGAAGCTGCTCGCGGCTCAGGCTCCCACCGTCCAGACGCACCCGCTGCAGGAAGTAGCGGTCGGAGAGCTCGGAGGCATCCAGCCGGGCCGTGCGGCCGCCGTCGATTCCCTGCTTGCGCTGGGTGTACAGACCCCACCAGCGGAAACGGCCGTTGAGGTCGTCGGGTGCGATGGTCTCGTAGCCGCCTGGGCCGTAGATGTTCATGATCCGGTCGCGTACCGCCAGCGGAGCCCCGTCCTGCTTGAAGGCCTCGTTGTCATTGAGCGGCTCGCGCCCGTCGAGGGCCCACTGGCCGTTCGACCGGGCCTTGCGCGGCGGGCGCACGGTGCGGACAGGTGGCGTGACGGTGGTGGTCATTGCTCCTCCATGACGGTGGTGTGTCATTGGCACATGAGGAGCGTCCGGGGCGGCCTGGTGCGCTGCTTCATACAGAGCCTGCAGAGCCGTTCGGTTGGCGTCAGCCGTCTCAACGGGGCCTTCCGGACGCTTCATTGCGCCGGATACCTCGTTGCGGGGTTTGAAGTCCCCGTGGTGTCAGGCGCTGGTCAGGCCCGACAACACATGACCGCGTGAGCACGCAGAATGTCAGCGGGATAAGCACCGCTGAGAAGAACTGCGTGAGAGAAGGTCATGGCCGAAACAATAGCGACGGGTTTATCTGACAGCAAGCAAGAACGATATGTGCTTCCAGTCACGACGTCGTTGCCAAGGGTGAACTTTTCCGCGTAGGGAAGCGGAAACAGGGTGTCCCTACACGAGACATGTACTCGTCCGGGGGCGGGAAGGGCGGGAATGGTCGGGAGCGGGGCGTGACCTGCCGGCTCGCGCTCGCGGCTACGCGCCCAGCTCGCGATCTCGTTCGACGATGGCCTCGAAGGCGCGTACGACGGCGTCGGAGAAACCTGCGCGCTCCAGGGCCACCATCCCAGCCACTGACGTACCGCCGGGGGAGCAGACAGCGTCGATGAGGTCGGCCGGAGTGCGGCCGTGTCCGCCCTCGGCGGTGCGCTGGGCCTCGGTCTGCACGGTACGGGCGGTCCCCAGTACCGCCTGGGCCACGATCTGGACGGCCAGGGCCTTGGGGATGCCCCCCATGACGCCGGCGCGCGCCAAGGCGTCGACGAAGGCGCACACCAGGGCGGGGGAGGATCCCGCCAGGCCGATGAAGGCGGAGAAGTCCTTCTCCTCCAGGATGACGGTGCGACCGATGGACTCCATGAGGGTGCGTACCGTCTCCAGGTCGTGAGCGCTGGCGTTGCGCCCCGGGGCCAGCGCCGTCATCGACTCGCCCACGGCCGCCGCCATGTTCGGCATGGTGCGCACCACCCGGGTGCCTGCCGGCAGCAGCGACTCCAGGCGCTCGAGCGTCAGACCGGCCGCGATGGAGACCACCAGGGGCTTGCTGCGGCCGATGGCCTCGGACAGGCGGGTCAGGACGCTGGGAATGACGTAGGGCTTGAGGCCCAGGATGAGGACGTCACTGCGCGAGACCAGGTCTGCTGCGTCGGGCACGTGGACCGCACCGACCTGGTCGGCCAGGCGCTCGGCGGAGCCGTGCTTGCTGGTGAGCAGGAGGTGCCCGGCCGGCGTTCCCGCGGCCACCGCCCCTCGCACGATCGCGCTGACCATGTTGCCGGCACCGATGAACCCGATACGCATGAAGGCCTCCTGCTCGTCTGTGATGTGAGGCCATCACGGTACCGCGCCGGTGCGCCGGGAGGAGTGACTTCCGGGGAGTCGGTCGGTTCGTGGTGAGGGCTCCCGCTGCCGCCGACCGGTCTCAGAGCACCATGGCGGCGATCCACCCGGCGATGAGCAGGGGGATGTTGAAGTGGAGGAAGGTCGGGATGACTGAGTCGCGCATGTGGTCGTGCTGTCCGTCGGCGTTGAGACCCGCCGTGGGGCCCAGCGTGGAGTCCGACGCCGGTGAGCCGGCGTCCCCCAGCGCTCCCGCGGTCCCGATGAGGGAGACCGTGGCAACCGGCGAGAAGCCCAGGGACAGGCACAGCGGCACGTAGATCGCCGAGATGATCGGCAGGGTGGAGAAGGACGAGCCGATTCCCATGGTCACGATGAGGCCCACGAGCAGCATGACGAAGGCGGCCGCGGGCTTGGAGCCGGCGAACATGGAGGTCGCCGACTTCACCAGCGGCTCGATCTGCTTGGTCTCCTTGAGGACATTGGCGAAGCCCTGGGCCGTGATCATGATGAGCCCGATGAGGGCCATCATCCGCATGCCGCCGGTGAAGACGTCGTCGGCCTCGGCAATGGTGACGACCCGTGTGGCCATGAACAGCAGCAGGCCCATGAGCGCCCCGACCAGGAGCGGATCGGCCTTGGACTCCGTCCAGGTCAGAACGGTCTGGACCGCGAAGCAGGCGAGGACGGCGATCAGTGCGATCGCCACCTTGCGGCGGTCGATCTCGGCGGGACCGGAGATCTCCTCGCCCGAGCTGGTGTCACTGCCGGTATCGATCCGGTAGGTACGGGGCTTGCGGTAGGTGACGAACACGGCGATGAGCAGGCCCACAACCATGCCCAGCGCCGGGATCCCCATGGCGTGGGTGGCTGAGATGTGGGAGACGTCCAGGCCGGCGTCCTTGATGTTGGCGTAGAGGATGTCGTGGAGGAAGACCCGTCCGAAGCCCAGCGGCAGAAACATGTAGGTGGTGACCAGCCCGAAGGTGATCGCGCAGGTCACCGCTCGGCGGTCCAGCTGCAGTCGGCTCATGACGATGAGCAGCGGCGGAACCACGAGCGGAATGAAGGCGATGTGAACCGGGATGAGGTTCTGACTCATGACTGCCATGGCCGTCAGGCCGCCCAGCAGCAGCATGGTCGTCATGCGCACGGCCCGCTTGGAGGTGGAACCGTCCTCGGTCTCGATCCTGGCGATGAGCCAGTTCGCCAGCAGCTGGGGCAGGCCAGAGTGCGCCACTGCCATGGCGAAGGCCCCCAGCAGCGCGTAGGACAGGGCGATCTTGGCCCCGGCGGCCAGCCCGTCCTGGAAGGCCACCATCGTCTCGCTGATTCCCAGGCCGGCGGTCAGACCTCCCACGAGTGCGCCGACGAACAGCGAGAGCACCACATGGACGCGCAGCATCGCCAGGACGAGCATGACCAGGACGGCAAGGATGACGGCGTTCACGGGGTGCCTTCCGATGGGGTACCGGGTTGTGCGGTTCGGACGGACCGGGGGCAGCCGAATCGGGGCCGATTGTGCCAGGTGAGCGTGACGAGGACGTATCGTGGAACGGTGAGCGAGAACCAGCATGACGTCACCAGCAGCTCTTCCCCGGTCCGCCGCGCCCTCGTGACCGGGGCCTCCACGGGTATCGGCGCCGCTACCGTCCGGCTCCTGCGCTCCCACGGCTGGGAGGTCGTGGCCACCGCCCGGCGGGTGGAGCGCCTTGGGACGCTGGCCGACGAGACCGGCTGCACCTGGGTGGCCGCCGACCTTCAGGTGCCGGGCGACGTTGAGCGTCTGGCCCGAGAGGTGCTCGACGGTGGCCCGGTCGACGCGGTCGTCAATAACGCCGGCGGTGCGCTGGGAGTGGATCCGGTTGCTGAGGGCAGCGCCCAGGAGTGGGCCACCATGTACGAGCGCAACGTCCTGGCGGCCCTGCGCGTGAGCCAGGCCTTCCTGCCCGGCATGCGCGAGCGGGGCGGCGACCTGGTCTTCCTCACCTCCACGGCCGCCCACGACACCTACCCCGGCGGTGGCGGTTACGTGGCCGCCAAGCACGCCGAGCGGATCATCGCGAACACGCTGCGCCTGGAGCTGGTGGGTGAGCCGGTGCGTGTCATCGAGATCGCGCCCGGCATGGTGGCCACCGAGGAGTTCTCCCTCAACCGTCTCCACGGTGACTCCGAGGCAGCTGCGAAGGTGTACGCCGGCGTGGCCGAGCCGCTCAGCGCCGACGACGTCGCCGCCTGCATCGCCTGGACGCTGGAGCTGCCCGCCCACGTCAACATCGACTCCATGGTGGTGCGGCCGCGGGCCCAGGCCTCCAACACGCTGGTGGCCCGGAAGCAGTAAGGGATCCGGGCTTGTCCCAGGACTGGTCGTCCACTGGTGCTCGGCTCATGGACTGTGAGCGGATTGCCTGACACAGGCGGTCCACAGGTCTGACCTGCTGCGGGCACAGTACGGGGCCCTAGCGTCTGCTCCAGCCCCGGCCGGGCCGGGAACCAGACTGAAAGGACCCCCATGACCAAGCACGTCTCCTCCGGTGACGACAAGGCCCAATCCTCCCAGCGTGACGCGGCCACGGAGAGCCTGCCCACCCAGACCGGCACCGACGATGACGCTCAGGCTCTCTCGCAAGGTGCGGCCGATGGCCATCCCGTCGAGGCCGTGGCGCCGGACGTAGCGGTGGACGCCGTTGTGGACGCCGCGTCAGGCGCGGACAGGCGCAGTGAGCGCAACGACGCCCGCGGCAACCAGACAGCCCCCGCCGCGACGGCCAGCGCGGTTCGGGCAGCCGCTGCCGCCAGCAGCACTGCCGACACGAGGCTGGCAGGTGCGTGGGCCTCCCCGGATGCTCAGAACGCCGCAACCATCGGCGTGGCTGGTTCCGCCTCTGACAGCGCCAAGAAGGCCCGAGCCAAGGCTCGTGGTCCCTGGTACCGCCGCCGCGCCGTCGTAGGGGCTGCCGGGGTGGCGCTGCTGGCGGGCTCGTTCGGGGCCGGATGGGGCACTCACTCACTGCTGGACCACGGCAGTGACGCCAGTGGTCATCACGCTCAGCGCGAGTCCGGAAACGGCCAGGGTGGTCCTGGTGGACAGGGCGGTCCCGGAGGCCAGATGCCCGGTGGTGGTCCCGGTGGGCAGGGCGGCCCCGGTGGGCAGGGCGGTCCGGGAGGAGGCTCCGGTGGAGCCGGCCGGACCACGCCCAACGGCGACGCTTCCGGTGGATCCGGATCGGGTGATGGCAACCAGAAGGGCGGCTCCGGCTCCTCCTCCGGGGTCCTCCAGCAGCAGGACGCCACCCCGAGCTCGGAGAGCTGAGAGCCACGGTCAAGATCAGCATCTTCTTCAGGGACGACACGTATTCGTGTCGTCCCTGAAGCTCTTGTTGGTGCCTGCGGAATCGGTTACGGTCGCTGGCACGTCTCGCACCGCTCACCCTGATGACCCGGAAGGGAGCACCCCGATGACTGACGCACACCCCCGCATGGCGCTGGGCACCATGCACTTCGGAACCCGCCTGTCCGCCACCCAGTCCCGAGAGATCCTTGACGCCTACCTGGATCTGGGCGGCCAGTGGATCGACACCGCGAACTGCTACGCCTTCTGGGGATCCGAGACCGGCCTCGGGGGCCAGAGTGAGATCGTCATCGGCCAGTGGCTCGCTGATCGCGGTGTGCGCGGCCAGGTGAGGATCAGTACCAAGGCCGGTGCGGAGCCGACCCGCCCCCACGGTTTCCCAGACGCCGTGGAGGGCCTTGGTAGGGACACTGTCAACCGAGCCATTCGGGACAGCCTGCAGCGCCTGCAGACGGAGCGCATCGATATGTACTGGGCCCATATGGAGGATCGGGAGCAGTCGGTCGCCGATGTCGCCGAGATCTTCGGCGACCTGGTTGAGCAAGGGCTGACTGTACGGATCGGGCTGTCCAACCACCCGGCCTGGTACGCCGCCGCAGCCAACGTGTACGCCCAGCAGCGAGGCTCGGCCGGATTCAGCGCTCTGCAGCTGCGGGAGTCGTATCTCCACCCGAGGCCGGACATCCCGGTTGAGGGGGAGGACCATCCTCACGGGATGATGACCATCGAGAGCAAGGACCTCGCCGAGCGCTGCGGGCTGGACCTGTGGGCCTACACGCCGCTGCTCACCGGTGCCTATGAGCACCCGGAGCGCCCGCTCCCCGAGGCCTACGTGCACCCGGGGACCCACAACCGGCTGACGGCGCTGCGCACCTGGTCGGACAGACTGGCCATGAAGCCGAGTCAGGTCGTCCTGGCCCTCCTCAACGCCCAGCAGCCGGTTATCACCCCGATCGTGGGCGTCAGCAGCGTCGCCCAGCTTACTGAGGCGGTCGAGGCCACCCGCTTCAGCCTGCCTGAGGAGGCCGTCGAGGAGCTCAACGCAGCCGGCTAGACCGAGCGGATCCGAGCCGGTGACCAGCAGTACCACCGCCACAGATCAACATTTTCTTCAGGGACGACGCGTATTCGTGTCGTCCCTGAAGTTCTTGTTGGTGTGTGCAGATTCGGTTGCGGTCGCTGGGGCCGGGGTCGGGGCCGGGCAGGAGGGCACCTGGCCGCTATTCCACCGCCGGGTGTGGGGAGGACGACGTCGCCGAGGCAGGGTGCGAACTGGCCCCGGATGCATGCGGCCCACTACACTCCCCGGAGCAAAGGCACAGACCCGGCCATCACCGGCGAGCCTCCGGAAGAACCGGACCCCGGCGCACCAGCGCCGTCGGCCCTCAGTAGAACCGGACGGGACAGCCCGTCACAGCTGAAAACGAAGCGGTCGTGCGAACCGTCCCGGTCGGGGCGCGCAGCACGGCAAGCGAGGTGGTACCGCGGTGCGGCACCAGCCGGGCACCAGGCCCGACCGGGAGCCGACGTCGTCCTCGTCAGGCCCCGGGCACCCGCCCGAGGCGGTAGGAACGAGTGAGACGAGAGCACACCGCGATGGCTGAGAAGATGGCTGACAGCACCACCGCCGGCGGCAGCGAGCCGACCGGCGCCGCCTTCTACCCCCTGCACCGGCCGGGGGAGCAGATCGACCCCTCGCCCTCCTTCCCCGCCATCGAGGAGGACGTCCTGGCCTATTGGAAGGCCGACGGCACCTTCCAGGCCTCCATCGACAACCGCGGCGAGCCCTGCGACGAGTTCGTCTTCTACGACGGCCCGCCCTTCGCCAACGGTCTGCCCCACTACGGCCACCTGCTGACCGGATACGTCAAGGACGCCGTCGGGCGCTACCAGACCCAGCGCGGCAAGCGCGTCGAGCGCCGCTTCGGCTGGGACACCCACGGCCTGCCCGCCGAGCTCGAGGCCCAGCGCCTGCTCGGCATCGACGACGTCACCGAGATCACTCGCCCCGGCGGCATCGGCATCGAGAAGTTCAACGAGGAGTGTCGCAGCTCCGTCCTGCGCTATACCAAGGAGTGGGAGGACTACGTCACCCGCCAGGCCCGCTGGGTCGACTTCGACAACGACTACAAGACCCTCGACCCCGACTACATGGAGTCGGTGCTGTGGGCCTTCAAGCAGCTGTGGGACAAGGGGCTGGCCTACCAGGGCTACCGCGTCCTGCCCTACTGCTGGCACGACCGCACCCCTTTGAGCAACCACGAGCTCAAGATGGATGACGACGTCTACCAGGACCGGCAGGACAACACGGTCACGGTGGGCCTGCGCCTGGAGGAGCCCCTGCGTGAGGGTGCCGAGCGCCCCGAGCTGGTCCTCATCTGGACCACCACGCCCTGGACGCTGCCCTCCAACGTTGCCATCGCCGTGGGGCCCGACGTCGAGTACGTGACCGTCCACGTCGATGAGGACCTCGACTCGCCGGTCGCCGGTCAGGACGTCGTCATGGCGCGTGACCTCCTGGGCGCCTATGCCCGCGAGCTCGGCGAGGAGCCGCAGGTGCTGGCCACCTGCACCGGGGCGGACCTGGTGGGGCGGCGCTACCACCCGATCTTCGACTACTTCGACGACGCCGCCCACCGGGCCGAGGGAGCCGCTCCCGGACCGAAGGCCTGGACGATCATCGCCGCCGACTTCGTCACCACCTCCGACGGAACCGGCCTGGTCCACATGGCCTCGGCCTTCGGTGAGGACGACATGATCGCCTGCACCGAGGCCGGTATCGAGACCGTCGTCCCCGTTGATGACGGCGGCTGCCTGACCGAGGAGGTGAGTGACTACACCGGGCTGCAGGTCTTCGAGGCCAACAAGCCCATCGTGGCAGACCTGCGCGACAGCACCGGCCCGCTGGCCCGCCGCGACGAGAGCCAGCGCGCCGTCCTGGTGCGCCAGGCCTCCTACGTGCACTCCTACCCGCACTGCTGGCGCTGCCGCAAGCCGCTCATCTACAAGGCGGTCTCCTCCTGGTTCGTGCGCGTCTCGGCGATCCGCGACCGGATGGTCGAACTCAACCAGGACATCGACTGGTACCCCGGTCACATCAAGGACGGCATCTTCGGCAAGTGGCTAGCGGGTGCTCGTGACTGGTCGATCTCCCGCAACCGGTTCTGGGGCGCCCCCATCCCGGTGTGGGTCAGCGACAACCCCGACTACCCGCGCACCGACGTCTACGGCTCCTACGCCGAGCTCGAGCGCGACTTCGGCGTCGAGGTCACCGACCTGCACCGGCCCTTCATCGACACCCTCGTGCGTCCCAACCCCGACGACCCCACGGGCAAGTCGATGATGCGCCGCATCCCCGACGTCCTGGACTGCTGGTTCGAGTCTGGGTCGATGCCCTTCGCCCAGGTGCACTACCCCTTCGAGAACGTCGAGTGGTTCGAGTCGCACTACCCGGGTGACTTCATCGTGGAGTACATCGGCCAGACCCGCGGCTGGTTCTATACCCTCCACGTCCTGGCCACGGCCCTGTTCGACCGGCCCGCCTTCACCTCTTGCGTCTCCCACGGCATCCTCCTGGGCAACGACGGGGCGAAGATGAGCAAGTCGCTGCGCAACTACCCGGACGTCTCCATGGTCTTCGACCGCGACGGGGCCGACGCCATGCGCTGGTTCCTGCTCTCGGCACCGGTCATGCGTGGGGGCAACCTCGTGGTCACCGACAAGGCCATCCGCGACACGGTGCGCCAGGTGGTGCTGCCGCTGTGGAACACCTGGTACTTCTTCGCCCTCTACGCGGGCCAGGTGGGCGAGACCGGCTACGTCACCGACGGCGTCGACCTCGACGACGCGAGCCTGTTCGCCAAGCGGGGCGGCCTGCACGTCATGGACCGCTACGTCCTGGCCCGCACCAAGGACCTGGCTGAGACGGTGGCCGCCCAGATGGACGGCTACGACATCACCGGGGCCTGCGCCACGATCCGCGACTTCCTCGACGTGCTCACCAACTGGTACCTGCGCACCTCGCGTCAGCGCTTCACCGACGGCGAGACGGCCGCCTTCGACACCCTGGCCACGGTGCTGCGCGTGCTCACCGAGGTCATGGCGCCGCTGGCGCCGCTGGTGAGCGAGGAGATCTGGCGGGGGCTGACCGGTGGACGCTCCGTGCACCTGACCGACTGGCCGGTGCTGCCCGCGCACGTCGCCAACGCCGAGCTCGTCTCGGCCATGGACGAGGCCCGCGCGGCGGTCTCAGCGGCCCTGAGCCTGCGCAAGGCCGAGAAGCTGCGCGTGCGCCAGCCGCTGCGCAGCCTGACCGTCGCCACGGCCGACCCTGCCGGGCTGGCCCCCTTCCGCGAGCTCGTGGCCGAGGAGGTCAACGTCAAGGAGGTCCGGGTCCTGGACGCCGAGTCCGCCGGCTACGAGGCCCGGGCGGACCTGTCCCTCAACCCGCGCGCCTTCAGCCCCGAGGTCCGCAAGCTCACCTCCAAGCTCTTCGCCGCCGTCAAGGCGGGCCAGTGGGAGCTCACCGAGGACGGGGACGTGCGCTTCGACGACGTCCTGCTCGATGGTGCCCCGGTGGTGCTGGAGGCGGAGGACTCCACCTTTACCCTGACCACCCGCATCGAGGTCGACGACGACTCCCTGGCCGCCACCATGCTGCCCTCGGGAGCCTTCGTGGTCCTGGACACCGCTCTCGACGATGCCCTGGAGGCCGAGGGCTGGGCCCGTGACCTGGTGCGCCTGGTTCAGGATGAGCGCAAGGCCGCCGGCCTGCACGTGGGGGACCGGATCCGTCTGGAGCTGAGGGTTCCGCAGGACAAGGGCGCCTGGACCGGTGCCCATCTGGACCTCATCAAGCGGGAGGTCGGTTGCGTGGACGCCTCCGTCGTGGCGGACCCGGCTGCCAAGGAACCCACCGCCACCGTCGAGAAGGTCACCGCGAAGGCTGCAGAGACGGGCGAGGCCTGATCCAACACGCCCAGTCGATTACTTTACAAATACATCCGGTGTGATGCAGGATAAAGTCGTTGCTCGGCCACCAGGGCCTGGTCGGGCAATGGCGCTCCTGCTCCCCGGGACCGCCTCTCTCATCTCCCTAGCCGGTGCTTGTCAGGCCGCCGAGACGGTGGCCTGAGAGGCGTTACGCGTGACCTCAACCCTGGGTGGGGCTGCCGGCACCCTAATTAAGAGGTTTTGGCAATGAGTGTCAGAGGCACTGCGGAGATCGTCTTCGCCCCACCGGTTCAAAACTGGTTGAAGCAGGTGATCTACCGCCATAACTGCCGGTTGTCGCCGGATCACTACCGTTCTGCGCTCAAGCACTGGTACTGGCTGTTCAAGTGCCGCCCCTGCCACGTGGAGGAGCCTCGTACCATGACGGAGAAGATCCACTGGCTCAAGCTCTACGACTCCACCCCGGTCAAGGGGCGCCTGGCGGACAAGTTCCTGGTGCGCCAGTGGGTTGCCGACACGGTGGGTGAGAGGTACCTCGTTCCTCTGCTGGGTGTGTGGGACTCACCCGATGAGATCGACTTCGAGTCCCTCCCGGACAGCTTCGTTCTCAAGGCCACGCACGGCTCTGGCTGGAACATCCTCGTGCCTGACAAGAAGGCTCTCGATGTGGCGGGGGCTCGTCAGTGCCTGAGGAACTGGCTTGGCCTGCGTCAGGCGATGAAGGGCGGCTTCGAGCTGCACTACGAGTACTGCGAGCCACGCATCGTGTGCGAGCCCTTCCTGCGTGACGACTCAGGAGGGCTGCGTGACTACAAGTTCATGGTGTTCGACGGCGTCGTCCAGTTCGTCTTCACCGTGGACCGGCCTCCGGGGCGCGCGCTGCGGGGTACCTACCTACCCGACTGGACTCGAGCGCCCTTCGAGTACACGTGTGAAGCTGACCGGGCTCCTGACGTCCCGGCACCGGCAGGCCTGGAGACCATGCTCTCCCTGGCCGGCGAGCTCGGAAAGGGCTTCGCCTGTGCGCGCATCGACTTCTACGAGGTGGATGGAAACGTCTACTTCGGCGAGATCACCTTCACGGACGCCGATGGACTGTCTGACTTCGCTCCTTCGCGTTACGATCGCGTTTTCGGAGACCGAATCGTCCTGCCGGAGAAGAAGTCCTTTAAGGGCGTCATGCTGTGACGGGATAAGAGGGTGGAGAAGGCTATTCGTAGACTTCCTACGAAATAAATTCGCTCCAATGGGAAGAAACATTCAAAAACTCGTTGATATCCTGAGTGCTTCCTCATTAAATCGACCGGATGCTTGCGTGTTGCGGCCTCAGGTGTGTTACTGTCTTTGGCGTAAATTAGGGCACGTCTTCATTAGTCAACCGCATTGATGAGTGTCCTGCTCTGTCAGTCCTGACTATTATCCGGTGGTACGTAGATGACGCTCGAGGACCTTCTTCACCTGACCCGTCGGCGTATTGGATCCCTGGTATTGGCGCTTATTGTGTGCGTTCTGGCATCAATGCTGTTCGCTTTCGCCTCGCCAAGCACCTATACGGCGACTTCCCAAGCCTATCTGCGCGTAAAAGTGGCGGGAGATCCGGCGCAGAGCACGCTGTCTCAGTACAATGCGGCACAGCTCGCCGCAATGAAGGCCGACGCCGTGGTCCCCGTCTTCACCTCGGCTGCGGTCGCTCAGCGCGTCGTGGACTCGCTCAAGCTGGATGAGACGGCGGAGGAGTTCGCCTCCTCCGTCTCTGCGACGAGAGTTCCTGAGACGGTGTCGGTGCAGGTCTCTGCCACTGCCTACTCATCGCACCGGGCTCAGGTTCTGGCTGACGAGGTTGTTCGTCAGGCCTCCGCCGAGATCAAGGACCTGGAGGGGGAGGACTCGCCCGTGGAGATCGTCCTGCTGTCCTCCGCTGAGCTGGTCAGTGCGACTCGGTCTCCGGCCCTGGTGACCTGTGTGGCGGTGGGGCTGCTGGCCGGGCTGGTCCTGGGCTATGTCTGGATCCTCGTTCAGGAGCTGCTCGACAAGAGCCTCAGGGGGCCGGAGGAGGTTCGTGAGGCGTTGTCGGTGCCGTTGCTCGGTGCCCTGCCTCGGGTTCCGTCGCTGCGGTGGCTGAGTCGAGGGGCGGAGCTCAAGATGGAGGAACAGCTGCGCGTAGCCCGTACCAATGTGCTCCATGCGTTGTCTCAGGGTGGCCGGCGAGTCGTTGTTGTCACCTCCGCAGGTCCGCAGGAGGGGACCTCGGTCACCGCTGCCAGCCTGGCGCGGGTCCTGGCTCTGTCCGGGCATAGGGTTGTCCTGGTCGGAGGGGATCTGCGCGCACCCGGTACGGCTGGACTTCAGGGCAGTCCTGGGCTCGCAGACGTTCTGACGGGTTCGGCGTACCTTGGTGAGGCTCTGGTCAAGGGGTCGGTGGAGGGCTTGGAGCTCCTGCCCGCAGGCCGAATGCCGGCGAATCCCTCCGAGCTGCTGGGTGCCCCCATGATGCGCGATCTGCTGCGTGAGCTGGCAGCAGACCGGCTGGTGATCATTGATGCTCCGCCAGTCCTCCGATTCACTGACGGAGTGGTCCTGGCAGCTCGTGCCGGAGGCGTCATTCTCGTGGCGCGTGCTGGTCGTACCAGCGCGGAGGACCTGCATGAGGCGGCCTTGGCGATCGAGCAGGGAGGTGGGCGCATGCTTGGAGTGGTGCTCAACAACGTGTCGGAGCTCGGAGGGAAGCGCAAGAGCCTGCGGAGCGGTGTCGTCTCCGCTGAGAGTGTGCCTGTCTAGGCTTTTTGGTGCGTGTCGAGAGCGTGGTGACGCTGACAAGATGTTTATGAAATTGTTATTTCATCGCTTTGCAGGCATCTGATCAGTGATGAGATCTCGGTGGCCTCTCATGGTATTTCTTGTCGGTTCAAGCAATCAATGGGGGTCGATTTGTGGTTCCACATCATTGTACGACGTTGGTTCTGTCAATAAACGATGATTACGGCAGAATCACGTCATAATCTTCCAATCGGTGGCATCTGGTGTTAGATTGATGCGGAGCCGTAAAAAACGGCAAGTACTCGTGTCGGCTGAATGGTATCGGCCGACATGTTGTTGATCTGTTGTTGCCTGCTTCGGTGATTGCAGTCGTATTCTCCGTCCGTCCAGCGAATCAGTTAGTGCTGTTCGCCCATCCGCAGATTGAAACCCTGATGACATTTGAATTCTGTCGCTCCTGCCGGTGCGCATCGCTTGATCAGAGTTCCTCACTCACAGGCGGTATGTCCCTTACCCGTCGGCTGGCACAGTGGAGTGTGACGACCCATGGCTGAAACGCGTCAGTACTCCTCCGGTGCGACAAGCCGTCCCGACGAGGGCGCCGGGAACCGGGAGCCGGACTCGGAGCTGCTGCCGCCACGCGCAGCCGAGGGACAGGAGGCGCTGGCCTTCTCCGGCGCACCTTCGTCGGTCGGATCCGGGCCCGTGCAGCAACCCGCTCGTGGACCGGCGTGGGTGAACCTGCCCGTGTGCCGGATCGAGCCCATCGCCCTGATGGTCGTCGACGTCCTGGCCACCTATCTGGCCCTGTACTGCGCTGCGTGGGGGACCACGAAGTGGGCGACGGCCACGGGGGCGACCGGTGGCCTGTTGGCCATCGGCGTTCTCGCAGTTGTCAACGTCGGGGTCTTCGCCGCCTTCAAGATGTACAACAGCCTGTGGCGCTACGCCTCGATGACCGAGGCACTGCGGATCCTCTACGCGACCATCGTCGGCTCGGCGTGCGGGGATCTGCTGTTCTCCCTGGCCTTCGACGGTGGGCTGTCGGTGCGCTCCTACGTCATGGCCTGGGCGCTGCTCGCCATCATGGCCGCCGGGGCTCGTCTGGCCGTGCGAGCCCTGTGGAGCAGTCAGGTGCAACGCAGCGCTCGAGCGGGAGCGCACGACATCCGGCCCCGCACACTCATCGTCGGAGCGGGACAGACCGGTTCGCTGA
Organism: Actinomyces naeslundii; assembly: GCF_001956585.1. Classification (GTDB taxonomy): domain Bacteria; phylum Actinomycetota; class Actinomycetes; order Actinomycetales; family Actinomycetaceae; genus Actinomyces; species Actinomyces naeslundii. The sequence continues at coordinate 43,141 of NZ_MSRR01000017.1, forward strand.
CCATTAAGCGCATGCATCTGTGCGATGAGGACATGTGCGGTGAGCCGGTGGCCCTGGTCGACGACGACGTGACCAAGCACGGTCGCCACGTCCACGGTGTCAAGGTCCACGGCTCCTGCGAGGACATCCCCCGAATCGCCGAGCAGTGCAGGGCCGAGCAGATCGTGCTCGCCTGTCCCTCGGCTCTGGCCTCCGAGCGCCAGCGCATCCTGGCCATCTGCCTGAAGACGGGGCTGAGAATACTGACCCTCCCGAACGTGCGGGACCTGGCCCAGCAGGACGATGGAAGGATCGCCCTGCGGGAGGTGGAGATCTCCGAGCTGCTCAGCCGCGATGAGGTCGCCTTCGACACCATGAGCATGGGCTACGTGCGCGGAGAGGTCGTTCTGGTGACCGGCGGAGGTGGATCCATCGGCTCCGAGCTCGTCCGTCAGCTCATCGAGGCCCAACCACGCCAGATCGTCATCTTCGATGTCTATGAGAACACGGCCTACGAGCTGCTCCACGAGATGCAGTCCAGGGCAGCCGAGCAGGGAGTGTCCCTGTCGGTCGTCATCGGCTCAGTGACCAATGAGCGGGTCGTCCGAGACTGCTTCGAGGCCTACCGGCCCAAGGTCGTCTTCCACGCGGCGGCGCACAAGCACGTCCCCCTCATGGAGGACAACGCCCGCGAGGCGGTGGAGAACAACGTGCTGGGCACCTGGATGGTGTGCCGTCTGTCTGAGGAGTTCGGCTGCAGCCACTTCATCCTGGTCTCCACCGACAAGGCCGTGAACCCCACCAATGTGATGGGGGCGACCAAGAGGCTGTGCGAGCTGGAGGTTCAGGCCCTGGCCGGTACCAGTCGCACCACCGTCTTCGCCGCCGTGCGCTTCGGCAATGTGCTCGGCAGTCATGGCTCAGTCATTCCGCTGTTCAAGCGGCAGCTGCGGGCAGGCGGGCCACTGACCGTGACAGACAGGGAGATGACCCGCTACTTCATGACGATCCCGGAGGCTGCCCAGCTGGTCATCACCGCAGGCTCGATGTCTCGCGCCGGAGAGATCTTCATCCTGGAGATGGGACGGCCCGTACGGATCTACGACCTTGCCGTCAACCTCATCAAGCTCTCAGGCCTACGGGTCGGACGTGACGTCGAGGTGACGTTCACCGGGTTGCGACCGGGCGAGAAGCTGTACGAGGAGCTGCAGATGGACGGCGAGGACCTGCACCCCACCGAGAACAAGTCCATCCTCGTCTCCACGGCGCCGCCGCCCACGCTGCAGGAGGTGGAGGACAAGATCGCTCGGTTGAAGGACTGTCTTCCCGAAGGGAATGACGAGATCAAACGGGAGCTCGCTCGCGCGGTGCCCACCTACCAGCCGCGCTTTGACCACGGTTCAAATACGTCGTCGACGATGAGGAAGGCTGGCTGATGCGCGTCGATTTCTCACCCCCAGACATCACCGATACCGAGTGCCAGGAAGTCCTGGATGCGCTGCAATCGGGCTGGATCACCACGGGACCCCGGACGAAGAGCCTGGAGAAACGGGTCGCTGAACGCTGCGGCACCAGCCGAGCCGTCTGTCTGAACTCCGCAACGGCCTCGCTGGAGCTGACCCTGCGGGTGCTCGGCATCGGTCCCGGAGACGAGGTGATCGTTCCCGCATACACCTACACGGCCTCGGCCTCCCCGGTCGTGCACGTCGGCGCCACCCCGGTCCTGGTCGACGCCGGTGAGGCCGACGGCGGTTACGGGCTGGACCCCAGCGTCCTGGCAGGGGCCATCACACCGCGGACCAAGGCCGTCATCCCGGTCGACATCGGTGGACGCATGTGCGACTACGCGGGGCTGCGCGAGGTCGTCGACAGCCGGCGCCACCTCTTTGCCGCGAGCGGCCCGGTTCAGGAGGCACTGGGACGTATCGCCCTGGTCGCCGACGGCGCCCACAGCTTCGGTGCCCGGCGTGACGGCACGCCCTCGGGCAGCGCCGCCGACTTCACGACCTTCAGCTTCCATGCCGTGAAGAACCTGACCACCGCAGAGGGTGGCGCGGTCACCTGGAGGCCGGAGCTGGGGCTGGACGAGGATCTCTACCGCCAGTACATGCTGCTGTCCCTTCACGGGCAGAGCAAGGACGCCCTGTCCAAGACCCGTCTGGGGTCCTGGGAGTACGACGTCGTCAGCCCCGCCTACAAGTGCAACATGACCGACGTGTGCGCCGCGATCGGTCTGGCGCAGATGTCCCGCTACGACTCCATGCTGGAGCGCCGGCGCCAGATCATCACCCGTTACGACCAGGCCCTGGCCCCGGCGGGCATCACGTCGCTGCGGCACTACGAGGACGGGATCGTCTCCTCCGGGCACCTCTACCTGGCGAACCTGCCGGGCCTGGACGAGGACGGGCGCAACGCGTTCATCGAGCGCATGGCGAGTGCGGATGTGGCCTGCAACGTCCACTACAAGCCGCTGCCCCTGCTGACCGCCTACCGGGACCTCGGTTATGCCATTGAGGACTACCCGCGGGCCTTCAACCTGTACGCCAGCGAGGTGTCGCTGCCGCTGCACACCTCCTTGAGCGATGAGCAGGTCGACTACGTCATCAGCTGCGCTCTCGAGGCGCTCGCGGCAGTGGGCCGATCGTGAGGATGCCTCCCTGGGAGGACCTGCCCCCCACCCTGCAGACTGAGGAGGTGCGCCCCTACTACGAGGCGCTGTCCCGTCGCGGACTGCAGCTGCGGCTCAAGCGTCTGCTCGACGTCGTCGGAGCGACGGTTCTGTTCGTGCTCCTGGGGTGGCTGTTCGTCATCCTGGCGCTCCTCATCAAGCTGGACTCTCCCGGGCCCGTGTTCTTCCGACAGCGACGGGTCACCCAGTTCGGGCGCGAGTTCCGGATCGTCAAGTTCCGCACCATGACGTACCGGCCTGTTGCCCCGGGCGACCAGATCACCCGGGGGGACGACCCTCGGATCACCCGGGTCGGTGCCGTCCTTCGCCGGTACCGCCTCGATGAGATCAGCCAGCTCATCGACATCCTGCGCGGCACCATGAGCTTCGTGGGTACCAGGCCGGAGGTACCCGACTACGTCCGTCAGTACACCCCGCAGATGCGGGCCACCTTGCTGCTGCCGGCGGGAGTCACCTCCACGGCCTCCATCGAGTTCAAGGACGAGGCCCAGATCCTGGCGGCCGCTCCGCCGGGCCAGGACGCCTACGTCACGCAGGTCCTGCCGGCCAAGATGCGCCTCAACCTGCGCGATGTCCGGGACTTCAGCATCGGACGGGACCTGCGGATCGCTTTTCGGACGATCTTGGCGGTCGCCACATGAGACGTGAAACGACGACACGTAAGGAGCAGCCATGACAGCAGGCGCAGAGCGAGGCCGTGAACCGGATTCTGAGCTGGTGTCGATCATCATGCCGACATACAACTGCGGCGCCTTCATCGGTGAGACCATTGCCTCGGTTCAGGCGCAGACCCACTCCCACTGGGAGCTGCTCGTCGTGGACGACTGCTCGACCGACGACACCGCCGAGGTGGTGGCGGCCTTGGCCGAGAACGACCCACGCATCCACTACGTGCGCCTGGAGACCAATAGCGGTGCCGCCATGGCTCGCAACCGAGCCATGGAGCTGGCGCAGGGACGCTACATGGCCTTCCTCGACTCCGACGACCTGTGGCATCCCGACAAGCTCAGGCGCCAGATCGATTTCATGACCTCGCGCGGCGTGGCCATGTCCTGCACCGCCTACGCCCAGATCGACGAGCAGGGCGCGCCCACCGGCAAGATCGTGCGCAGTCCGGCTAGGACCAGTTACAACCGGCTGCTTCTGGACTGCCCGGTCGGCAACTCGACTGTCATGTACGACGTGGCGCGCCTGGGGAAGTTCGAGGTGCCCAACATCAGGAAGCGCAACGACGACGCCCTGTGGCTGCGCATGCTTCGCACCGAGCGCTACATCTGGGGTATGCCGGTGGTCCTCATGAGGTACCGGCTTCGCTCGGGGTCTGTGTCGGCGAATAAGCGGAGCCTGGTCAAGTACCACTGGACGCTCTACCGCGACATCGAGCACCTCAGCGTCCCCCGCTCCGTCTTCCACATCGGCGTGTGGGTCCTCATCAAGACCCTCAAGGTGAAATGAGGACATGCATTCACAAAACAGTCAGTTCCCCGGCCGGGCCGGGGCCAATGGAGGGAGACTGCCAGTGAGTCAGAAACAGTCAACGGCTCCGCGGGACACCGAGGGCGGACCCCTGAGAGTCCTGCAGATCAACTCATCGATCTCTCGGCGCTCCGGAGTCATGAGCGTGCTCATGAACTACTTCAGGCACATGGACCGCTCCCAGGTCGTCTTCGACTTCTTCTGCTTCGCCACGCCTGACGAGACCAACCGTGCGGAGATCGAGTCGCTGGGAGGGCGCTGCTACATCATCAACGCCGGAGGCAGCATCGGACACATCCGATCAGCCCTGGCGCAGCTGCTGGGCGAGCACGCGGGACAGTACCCCGTGGCACACCTCCACGACCCCATCCTGTCGCGCTTTCTCTACCCTGTGGCGCATCGCCACGGGGTTCAATCCTTCGCCGTGCACTCTCACGCGACCGCCTACTCCGACTCCCGTCTGCGAAGCGTGCGCAACTGGCTGGTCTGCCGCAACATCGGTGCCTACTCAGATGTTCGCCTGGCCTGCTCTCGGGCGGCCGGCGACTTCCTCTTCGGTCGTGGCAGATACGAGGAGGTGCCCAACGCGATCGATGTTGAGACCTACCGGTTCAAGGAGCCGGTGCGTGCGGACGTGCGAGCCCGGCTGGGGCTGGGCGATGCACCGGTTGTCGGCCACGTTGGTCGCTTCAGCGAGCAGAAGAACCACCGCTTCCTCATCGACGTCTACACCGAGCTGGCGCGTTTGAGTCCCGAGGCGCGTCTTATGCTCATTGGCGACGGCCCTCTACGACCGGGCATCGAGGAGATCGTGGCTGAGCGCGGTCTGACGGATCGCGTCCTGTTCCTGGGGGACAGGGGGGACGTCGCAGCCCTCTACCAGGCCATGGACATGTTCCTCCTGCCCTCCCTCTACGAAGGTCTGCCGATGGTAGGAGTCGAGGCGCAGTGCGCTGGGTTACCGCTTGTGTGCTCCAAGGAGGTGACCGACGAGGTCGCGATCGGGGAGGCCACGTTCCTTTCGCTTGAGAAGCCGGCGAGCCAGTGGGCTCACCACGTCAGCCAGGCCCTCGAGCGGGGCAGAGACCTGGGTCTCAGGGCGCAGGGTGAGGAGATGACACGCACCGCGGGCTTCGATATCACCCACGAGGCCGACCGGCTCGCACACCGGTACCAGGCGCTGGCGGAATGGTGATGCCCGAGCATGTGGATTCACTTCGCGCTATTCGCCACCCTTCTCCTGCCCGCAGCTCTGCTGGGGCTGCGAGGTCGCGCCGGCCGTCGCGGCTCACCGGTGCTCCTAGGGGTTGCCTTCGTCGCCTTCGTGGCCTTCTCCTCGTTGCGAGCCGTGAGTGTTGGCAACGACACGGTCGAGTACCATCGCGTCTTCGAGGCGATCAAGGCGACTACATCCCTCCAGGAGGCCTTCACCGTCAGCCGCTTCGAGTACGGCTATGTTCTCCTCAACTACTTGGTCAGTAGGGTCACGCAGAGCTTCAACGTTCTGCTGCTCATCATCTCGGTGTTCGTCTACGGCTCGGCCTTGCTTTTCATCAAGCGGTATGCCGCCAGCTACTCCTTGGCGGTGCTCTTCGCCTTCGGCATGTCCGTCTTCTACGACTTCATGCTTTTCGCTCGGCAGGGCGTCGCGGTGGCGATCTTCCTGCTGGCCGTCCCTGCGCTCATGGAGCGCAGGCTGCTGCGCTACCTCCTGCTCATTGCACTCGCAACCCAGTTCCATACGAGCGCGGTGCTGCTGCTCATCGTCTACCTCGTACCAGTCATGAGACTGAGCACCTTCGGGGACTGGCTCAAGTGGGGAACGCTCATCGGTGCCAGCATGTTCTCGCTGAGCTGGGTGATGAACTCCCTTGCGGCTTCCTCCGCCTATTACGGTCACTACCTCAACACCGACTATGCCGACGGCGGAGTGAGGTCGGCAACTGTTCTCCTTATCGCTGTGCGCGTCCTCATCATGCTTCTGGCTGCGACCTGCGGCTGGAACGCCGCAGTGGAGACCGACCCCTCCGGACGCACCCGCAACCTCCTGGCCCTGGCGGTAGCGGACATCGCCATGGTGACGGTGTCACTGGGCTTCAACCTCGTTGATCGTCTCGAGATGTACCTGACCCTGCCCTTCGTCGTCGGTCTGGCGAATATCGCCGTGCGGGGCCAGAGACCTGAACGCTCCTACGTCAGCGCCCTGCTCGTCGTCATCGCCTTCGCGGCTACCACGATCTTCTTCCTGTACCGCCCCGACTGGTACCACCTGTTTCCCTACCGAACCGTCTTTGAGAAAGGGGCCCCGTGATGGAGTCTGTCCATTCTGCGCGTTCGGGTAGAACCGGTCCCAGTGATCTGAGTGGCGGCTGCCGGCAGGAGGAGCACGACTCCACCAGACGTGGAAGGCGCAGCTCGGTGTTGGCGAACCACAAGAGCCGTATCGCATTCCTGTTGGGCAATACCTTGGTGTTCGCCTTGGGGGGTCTGGCGGTTAAGGCGGTCTCCCTGGTGCTCATGCCGTTGTACACGACTGCCTTGACGGCTGGTGAGTACGGGACGGCTGAGCTGCTCAACAGTGCCATTGAGATCGTGCTGCCGCTGCTCTCCCTGGGGGTGGTCGAGGCCCTCTATCGTTTCTCGATCGATGATGACGTTCCCAAGGATGAGCTCTTCGCTAACTCCCTGCTGGTTCTGGGTAGCGGCATCGTGTGCACTGGGGTGCTGTGCTCTCTGGCTAGTGCTGTGTGGGGCATGGGGCATGTGGTGTCCTTCTTCGTGTTGTTCTGCTCGGTGTGCGTCTTCAAGGCCACGACCCAGCTTGCCCGTGGGCTGGGCCACGTGCGCCGCTTCGTGGCCTACGGCCTCATCAACGCGCTGGCCATGGTCATTGCCACCTACCTACTCCTATTTCGCGCGCACTTGGGTGTCGACGGTTACCTGTGGTCCTTCACCATCGGCTACCTCGTGGGCGGCCTCGCCGCGTTCCTGGGGTCGGCCGAGTACCGGCTGCTGGTGCCCTTCCGGGCTGATCGGGTGCTGCTGCGCCGGATGCTTGTCTACAGCCTGCCGCTCGTGCCCAACCTGCTGTCATGGTGGTTCGTCAGCGTCTCAGGACGGTACGTGGTCCTATGGCACAGCGGTGTCGTGGCTGCGGGGCTGTTCACGGCGGCGAGCAAGATGCCCGCGCTGGTCAATATTGTCGCCTCCGTGTTCCAGCAGGCATGGCAGTACTCGACGGCCCGTGAGATCGGCTCTCCCGATCGGGGCGCGTTCTTCGGCGCCGTGATGAGGGGCTACTCCCTGGCGACCCTGTCGGCCGCCGGGCTGGTCATCGCCCTGAACCGACCGATCTCCCGACTGATGCTCCAGGCTGAGTTCTCGGAGGGCTGGCGGTATGTCCCCCTGCTCATGCTGGTCGCATCCTTCGGGGTCATCAGCATCTTCTTCGAGAGCTTCTACCAGGCCTTGAAGAACAGCGGCGTTCTCATGGTCTCCACCA
>NZ_MSRR01000018.1 GCF_001956585.1 Actinomyces naeslundii
ACCGCCCAAGAAGCAGTCACCATTCGCAGAAAACTAGCCGAGCACAACCCAGCCGCCCACACCCCCGACCTCGCCATGTCCCTCAAAACCTACGCAAACGTCCTGGAACGGAGTGGCAGCAATAAGGAGGCCGCCCGCATCCGGCAGGTGCGAGATGAGGTCCTCAAGCGGATGAAGGAGACGGAGGAGGGCCACGTCTGACAGGCCCGCCACCACCTCACGCAAACACGACGAGGGCCGGTCACCATCAGGTGACCGGCCCTCCCCGGAGCGTTAACTCAGCGCATCACGCCCTGGCTCACTTCTCGACCTTCTGGGCGGAGGCGCCGCCGGCGGGGGCGAAGCCCGCGGCCTCGGCCTCCTCAGCGCTGGCGAACCAAACCTCGGCGACCGTGGCGTCGTACCAGCGCGAGCCGGGAACGTGGTACTTCATGGAGTCCTCGTTGCCCTTGACCAGGTGGTCGTCGTCGGGAGCGTCCGTGGAGCCCTCCTCCAGGCGGACCGCGCCGGCGTACTCGGCCTTGTCAGCCTTGTCGTCCTTCTCGGTCTCGGACTTCTTCGCGGCCTTGTCCTCGTCGGCGACGGCCTTCTGGGCGGCCTTCTTGGCGGTGGCGATCGCGTCGTCCACGACCTCCTTGCGAGCAACCGGCTCCAGCACCAGGGAGATGACCGCCATGGGGGCGTTGTCGCCCTTACGGGGGGTCGTCTTGATGATGCGGGTGTAGCCGCCCTCGCGGCCCTCGAACTGGGGGGCGAGCTCCTCGAAGAGGCGGTAGACGGCGTACTTGTCCGTCACCTTCTTCAGCACGGTGCGGCGGGCGTGCAGGTCACCGCGCTTGCCCTTGGTGATGAGCTTCTCGACATAGGGACGCAGGCGGCGGGCGCGAGCCTCCGTGGTCTTGATCGACTCGTGGACGATGAGCTGCGTGGCCAGGTTGGCGAGCAGGTGACGCTCGTGCTGGGCGCTGCCGCCCAGGCGGGGACCCTTAGTGGGGCGAGGCATGGTTGTCTCCTAGGTGAAAAACGAGCTGGCTCAGGCCTGGTTCTCGTCGCTGAAGGTGGGGTTGGCGTAGTCGTCATCCGAGATGTAGTCGACCGGGGAGCCCTTGAGGGAGAGCCCCAGCTCGGCCAGCTTGTCCTTGATCTCGGAGATGGACTTGGCACCGAAGTTACGGATGTCGAGCAGGTCGGCCTCGCTGCGCGAGACGAGCTCGCCGACGGTGTGGATGCCCTCGCGCTTGAGGGCGTTGGAGGAACGGGCCTGCAGGTCGAGCTCGTCGATCATGAGGGCGAGGTCCTGCTGGAAGGCCTCGTCGATCGGCGAGGGGCCGACCTCGATGCCCTCGGCCTCGACATTGAGCTCACGGGCCAGGCCGAAGAGCTCCACGAGCGTCTTGCCGGCGGAGGCCAGGGCGTCACGCGGGGTGATGGAGGCCTTGGTCTCGACGTCGACGATGAGACGGTCGAAGTCGGTGCGCTGCTCCACACGGGTGGCCTCGACGGAGTAGGAGACCTTCTTGACCGGCGAGTAGATCGAGTCCACCGGGATGCGGGAGATCTCCGCGTTGGGGTCCTTGTTCTGGTTGGCCGAGACGTAGCCGCGGCCGCGCTCGACCGTCAGCTCGATCTCCAGCTTGCCCTTCTCGTTGAGAGTGGCGATGACCAGGTCGGGGTTGTGGATCTCGACGCCGGCCGGCGGGGTGATGTCACCGGCGGTGACCTCGCTCGGACCGGACTTGCGCAGGTACATGACGACCGGCTCGTCGTTCTCCGAGGACAGGACGATCTCCTTGATGTTGAGGATGATCTGGGCGACATCCTCCTTGACCCCGGGGATCGTGCGGAACTCGTGGGGCACCCCGTCGATGCGGACGCTGGTCACGGCCGCCCCCGGGATGGAGGACAGCAGCGTGCGGCGCAGGGAGTTGCCGAGTGTGTAGCCGAAGCCGGGCTCGAGGGGCTCGAGCACGAAGCGCGAGCGGCGGTCCTCGACCACGACCTCCTCGGTGAGCGTGGGTCGCTGTGCAATGAGCACGTGGTTTCCTTTCGTCGCGGCGCCCGCTATATGACGCCGTTCCTCATGGGTGGAGCCGCCGGCCCGCCCGGACCGGTCCTACTCCGTGCCCCGCCGGTCGGGCGGGACGTGGTGAGACGACGACGCAGCACCGGCTGCGCCGTCGTCCCGTGAAGCCTCAGACGCGGCGGCGCTTGGGCGGGCGGCAGCCGTTGAAGGCCTGGGGGGTGACGTCGGTGATCGAGCCGACCTCGAGGCCGGCGGCCTGGAGGGAGCGGATCGCGGTCTCACGGCCAGAGCCGGGACCCTTGACGAAGACGTCAACCTTCTTCATGCCGTGCTCCTGGGCGCGCCGGGCGGCGGCCTCGGCAGCGAGCTGGGCGGCGTAGGGGGTCGACTTGCGCGAGCCCTTGAAGCCGACCTGGCCGGAGGAGCACCAGGCGATGACGGCACCCTGCGGGTCCGTCAGGGAGACGATGGTGTTGTTGAAGGTGGACTTGATGTAGGCGTGACCGTGGGTGACGTTCTTGCGGTCCTTGCGGCGCGTCTTGCGCGCGGCGGCGCGGGTCTTGGGAGGCATTCTTCCTTCTTCGTGATGAGGTCGTCACTGCGCCCTGAGATAGGCGGGCGCGAGCTGCTGCTTACTTGGCCTTCTTCTTACCGGCCACGGTGCGCTTGGGACCCTTGCGGGTGCGCGCGTTGGTCTTGGTGCGCTGACCGTGCACCGGCAGGTGACGGCGGTGGCGCAGGCCCTGGTAGCAGCCGATCTCGATCTTGCGGCGGATGTCCGCCTGAACCTCACGACGCAGGTCACCCTCAACCTGGTAGCTGCCGTCGATGTGGGTGCGGAGCTTGACCAGCTCCTCCTCGGTGAGGTCCTTGACGCGGGTGTCGGGGTTGACGCCCGTCGCCTTCAGGGTCTCGTCCGCGCGGGTACGTCCGATCCCGAAGATGTAGGTGAGTGCGACCTCGACTCGCTTCTCGCGAGGCAGGTCGACACCGGAAATGCGTGCCACGGTGTGGTTCTCCTGTGTGCTCCCGGAGGTCGTCACCCATCTCCCCCACCTCGCTGGGTGGCCCCGGCCTCCGAGAACCGGGGGTTGCGGACCCGCGGTGCGGGTGCGCTGGGATGGGTGCTGGAAAGGGCCGTCCAGGTCTCTGAGCGGCCCGGCGCCGGGGACTCAGCCCTGACGCTGCTTGTGCCGCGGGTTCTCGCAGATGACCATGACGCGGCCGTGGCGACGAATCACCTTGCAGCTGTCACAGATCTTCTTGACGCTCGGCTTGACCTTCATGATGTTCCTCCGCCGGCTCTGAGAGCCGACATGTCACTTGTACCGATAGACGATTCGGCCGCGGGAGAGGTCATAGGGGCTCAGCTCCACGACCACCCGGTCCTCGGGGAGGATGCGGATGTAGTGCTGCCGCATCTTTCCGGAGATGTGCGCGAGCACGACGTGCCCGTTGCTCAGCTCCACCCGGAACATCGCGTTCGGAAGGGCCTCGACGACCGATCCCTCGACCTCGATGACTCCGTCCTTCTTAGCCATGTTCCTCCGTCGGTGCTTTCTCGCTCGAGTTCACCCCGACGACGACGTCGCCGGGCAGCCGCGGTCGCCGTTGCAGAGGCCCCACCACGGGCAGTCCCCTGTTGCCAGGGCCCCGATTGCGTGATGCGGGCATGCGTCATCGACGGACGCGCGTCCAGCGGATAACTTTACGGCAGGCAGCCCGGGCTCCACCATGCCAGATGGCGTCATCACGCGGTGTTTCCTGACACACCGGTGTCATGACGACCGGCCGACGAGCGACACCGGAAGCCGTCCGCCTCCTAGCCCAGCGCCTTGGGCTCGATGCCGTAGGGGGCGAGCCCCTCGGCGCCGCCGTCGGGTGCCGTGAGGACCCACACGCCGCCGGGGACGATGGCCACGGTGTGCTCCCACTGGGCAGCGTGGGAGCCGTCCTGGGTGACAACGGTCCAACCGTCGTCGAGCTCGCGCGTGGCCGGGCTGCCGGCCGTCAGCATGGGCTCGATGGCCAGCACCATGCCGGGACGCAGCCGCGGTCCGCGGCGCTTGACCGAGTAGTTGAGGACATCGGGGGCCATGTGCATGCTCGTACCGATGCCGTGGCCGACGTACTCCTGGAGGATCCCCAGCTCGAGCCCCTCGCGCTCGGCCACGTCCGCGACCACGGCCTCGACGGCGTCGCCGACGGCGTTGAGGCGCAGCTCGCGCCCACTGCCCTCCCCCGCTGCGGCACGAGCCACGGCGGCGATGGCCGCCCACAGGGCCTCCCGGGTGGTGGTGTCCACGAGCCGATCGGTCTCGCTGCGGTACGTCCCACCGACGACGGCGGTGAAGGCGGCGTCGCCGTGCCACTGGGTGCCGTCGTCGTCGAGGATGTAGGCGCCGCAGTCGAAGGTGACCAGGTCGCCGTCGGTCAGGACGCGCTCGCCGGGGATGCCGTGGACGACCTCGTCATTGACGGAGATGCACACGGTGGCCGGGTAGTCGTAGTAGCCCAGGAAGTTCGAGTGGGCACCGGCCGCCTCGATGACGCCGGCCGAGACGGCGTCGAGCTCGGCGGTAGTGATCCCGGCGCGCACCGCCTCGCGCAGGGCGGCGTGGATGTCGGCGACGACGAGCCCGGCCCGACGCATGAGGCGGACCTGCTGCGGGGTCTTGATCTGGATCTGCTCGCGTGAGAGCACGCTGCCTCCTGTGGTCGCGTGGACGGGGTGAGACTGTCGGGGTGTTCCCTCGGGCGTCCCCACAGGCGCTGGGACGGGCCGGAGCATGCGTAGGCGGGCCGTCCGCATGAGCGGACGGCCCGCCGGTGAGGCCTGAGCTCAGGAGCCGGTGATGCCGCGGGCGGCGAGCGCCTCCATGATGCGCCCGGTGACGGCGTCGATCTCGCCCATGCCGTCGACCTGGACCAGCAGGCCGCGCTCGGCGTAGATGCCGGCCAGCGGCGCGGTGGACTCGGCGTAGACCTCGAGGCGACGGCGGATGACGGGCTCGGTGTCGTCGGCGCGTCCCTGCTCACCGGCCCGCTTGAGCAGGCGGGCGACGACGGCCTCGGCGTCGGCGGTGATCTCGACGACGACGTCGAGGGCCAGCCCCGAGCCCTTCAGCATGGAATCGAGCTCACCGACCTGCGCGGTGGTGCGCGGGTAGCCGTCCAGGAGGAAGCCGGCCTTGCAGTCGGCCTGGGCGATACGGTCGGCGACCATGGCGTTGGTGATGGAGTCGGGCACGTACTCGCCCTTGTCCATGTAGGCCTTGGCCTGCGTGCCGAGCTCGGTGGCTCCGGCAACGTTGGCGCGGAAGATGTCACCGGTGGAGATGGCCGGGATGCTGAGGCGTTCGGCGATCCGGGCGGCCTGGGTGCCCTTACCCGCTCCGGGGGGACCGAGGAGAACCATGCGTGCGCTCATGACAAGAACCCTTCGTAGTGGCGCTGCTGCAGCTGGGAGTTGACTTCCTTGACCGTCTGGAGGCCCACACCCACCATAATGAGGATAGTGGTTCCGCCGAAGGGCAGGTGCTGGGACAGTTCCAGCCCGATCACGGCGAGCGTCGGGATGAGGGCGAGAACCACCAGGTAGATGGAGCCCGCCGTCGTGATGCGGTTGATGACGTAGGACAGGTAGCGCACGGTGGGCTCTCCGGCTCGGATGCCCGGGATGAAGCCGCCGTAGCGCTTCATGTTGTCCGCGATCTCCTCAGCGTCGAAGGTGATGGCCGTGTAGAAGAAGGCGAAGAAGAGGATGAGGACGCCGTAGGCCGTCAGGTAGATCGGGTGGGTCTGCTGCAGGTGGGTCATGATCCAGCGCACCCACCCGCTACGTTGGTTGCCGAAGCCGGCGATCAGCTGGGGCATGGCCAGGATCGAGGAGGCGAAGATGACCGGGATGACGCCTGCGGTGTTGATCTTGACCGGGATGTAGGTGGTGGATCCGCCGTATTGGCGGCGCCCGATCATCCGCTTGGCGTACTGCACGGGGATGCGTCGCTGGGCCTGCTCGATGTACACCACCGCGAGGGTGGCCACGAGGACCACGCCGATGACGATGAGGAACTTGGACGCGCCGTTGTTGCCGCCGGCGATGGAGAACATGTTGGAGGGGAACTGGGCCACGATGGAGGTGAAGATCAGCAGCGACATGCCGTTGCCGATGCCGCGCTCGGTGATGAGCTCACCCAGCCACATGATGAGGCCGGTACCGGCGGTCATGGTGACGATCATGAGCAGCATGGTGATGACCGAGCCGCCGGGGATGATCTCAGCGGTGCAGCCGGGGAAGAGCTGGCCGCTGTTGGCGGTGGCCACGATGGTGCTGGACTGGAGCAGCCCCAGGCCGATGGTCAGGTAGCGGGTGTACTCGGTGAGCTTGGCGGTGCCGGCCTGTCCCTCCTTGTGGAGCTCCTCGAAGCGGGGGATGACCACGCGCAGGAGCTGGATGATGATGGAGGCGGTGATGTAGGGCATGATCCCCAGCGCGAAGACGCTCAGCTGGAGCAGTGCGCCGCCGGAGAAGACGTTGACGAGGCTGAGCAGGCTCTGGTCCTGGGTCTGACCGATGCAGGTCTTGACGTTGGCCAGGTTGACACCGGGGGCCGGCACGATCGACCCGAGCCGGAACAGGGCCATGATGCCGAGGGTGAAGAGCAGCTTCGCCCTGAGGTCTGGCGTTCGGAACGCCTGGGTGAACGCGCTGAGCACTCGATCTCCTGTGGACTCGGGGTTGGGTCAGGCCCTGCGGGCAGCAAGGCTGAGCGCAGGGGAGCTGCGCCCACCCCAGACTACCCCGCCGAGGTCTCGACCTGGGCGCTGAGACAGCCTTGCAACGCCGCCGAGATGCGGGTTTTGTCACGTCTCCTCCCGGCGATGCACCCTCGGGTGATTCAGCGCACCTCACCGCAGGCGAGCGTCGTTCATCCGGTTCCTCGACATCGGAGCACGAGAAACCCCGGTGGTCCAGGGATACCTGGACCACCGGGGTCAGTGATCTCGCGACTCGTGACGGCCGTGCTCTCAGAGGGCTACTCCCCCGTCGGGCGCAACCTCACGGCGTTCAGCGCGTGGCGATGGTGCCGCCGGCGGCCTCGATCTTCTCCTTGGCGGAGCCGGACCAGGCGTCGACCGTGAGCGTCAGGGCCACGGTGACGTCGCCGCCGCCGAGGACCTTGACGAGCTGGTTCTTGCGAACCGCACCCTTGGCGACGAGATCCTCCACGGTCACCGTGCCGCCCTCGGGGAACAGCTCGGCGATGCGGCCGACGTTCACGGGCTGGTACTCGACCCGGTTGGGGTTGCGGAAGCCGCGCAGCTTGGGAAGACGCATGTGCAGCGGCATCTGACCACCTTCGAAACCAGGACGGACCTGGTAACGCGCCTTGGTGCCCTTGGTACCGCGACCGGCGGTCTTACCCTTGGACGCCTCACCACGACCCACACGGGTCTTGGCCTTCTTGGCGCCGGGGGCGGGACGCAGGTGGTGCAGCTTGACGACGCGCACCTTCTCCTCCTGCGTGTTCTCGGTGTCAGCCATCTCAGACCTCCTCAACGGTGACCAGGTGGTGCACCGTGGCAATCAGGCCGCGCACGCTGGGGGTGTCCTCGCGCACGACGGACTGGCGGATCTTGCGCAGACCCAGGGTCTTGAGGGACTCGCGCTGGCGGTGGGTGCCCCCGATGCCAGAGCGAATCTGAGTGACCTTGAGCTGCTTGGTCATCTGCTTCGATGCGGACTCAGCCATCACGCACCCACTCCTTCAGCGGCCTTCTCGGCCTCCTGCTTCTCGGCCTGGGCGCGCTTGTCGGCCTCTCCCTCGGCACGGGCCCGCAGCATGGACTGCGGGGCGACGTCCTCCAGGGGCAGGCCGCGGCGGGCCGCGACGGCCTCGGGCTGCTCAAGCTGCTTGAGGGCGTCCACCGTGGCGTGCACGATGTTGATCGCGTTGGAGGAGCCCAGCGACTTGGACAGGATGTCGTGGACACCGGCGCAGTCCAGCACGGCGCGCACCGGACCACCGGCGATAACACCGGTACCGGGAGACGCCGGGCGCAGGAGGACGACTCCGGCGGAGTCCTCGCCCTGGACCAGGTGCGGGATGGTGCGGCGGATCATCGGGACGTGGAAGAAGTTCTTCTTCGCGATCTCGACGGCCTTGGCAATGGCGGCGGGAACTTCCTTCGCCTTGCCGTAGCCCACGCCGACGGTGCCCTCACCGTCACCGACGACCACGAGGGCCGTGAAGGTGAAGCGGCGGCCGCCCTTGACGACCTTGGACACGCGGTTGATGGTGACGACGCGCTCGATGTACTTGTCGTCGTTGCCGCGACCACGGTCGCGGCGGTCGTTGTTGCGGTCGCGGCGGCCGCGGCCCTCGCCCCGGCGCTCGTCGTTCTCGCGCTGGGCCGAGCCGTCGGACGACGCGGACCTGTCTCGCTGCGGTGCAGCCATCAGATGTTCCTCTGCTTTCTCGTCGTCTTAGTGCTCACAGCTTCAGGCCGCCCTCGCGGGCACCCTCGGCGACGGCCGCGACACGGCCGTGGTACTTGTTGCCGCCGCGGTCGAACACGACTGCCTCAATGCCCAGCGCCTTGGCGCGCTCGGCGATCAGCTCGCCGACCTTGCGAGCGGCGCCCACCTTGTGGCCCTCGACGCCCTTGGCGGCCTCCTCCAGGGTGGAGGCGGCGCACAGGGTGTGGCCGATGGTGTCGTCCACGACCTGAGCCACCATGTGGCGGTTGGACCGGGTGACCACCAGGCGGGGGCGCTCGGGCGTACCGGAGATGTGCTTGCGCACGCGCTGGTGGCGGATCTTGCGGGCGATGGCGCGGGGGTTGCCCTTGCCCCTCTTGATCGAGTAAGCCATGGTCACTTACCAGCCTTTCCGACCTTGCGGCGCACGTTCTCGCCGGCGTAGCGCACACCCTTGCCCTTGTAGGGCTCCGGCGGGCGGATCTTGCGGATGTTCGCCGCGACCTCGCCGACCTGCTCCTTGGAGATACCGGAGACGGTGATCTTCAGGTTGCCGTCGACCGTGAAGGTGATGCCCTCGGGGGGCTCAACGGTCACGGTGTGGGAGAAGCCGAGGGAGAGCTCGATGCCCTGGCCCTTGGCGGCGACGCGGTAACCGGTGCCGACGATCTCGAGCTGCTTGGAGTAGCCCTCAGTGACGCCGATCACCATGTTGTTGATGAGGGTGCGCGACAGTCCGTGCAGCGAGCGCGAGCGGCGCTCGTCGTCGGGACGCGTGACCAGGATGGAGCCGTCCTCCTGTCGGGTGACGCTCAGGGGCTCGCTGATCGTGCGGGACAGGGTGCCCTTGGGCCCCTTGACCGTCACGTCCTGGCCGTCGATGGTGACGTCCACTCCGGCAGGAACCGGAACGGGGAGCCGTCCAATACGAGACATGGTTTTCCTCCGTTCCTTCTCTTACCAGACGTAGGCGAGGACTTCGCCGCCCACGCCACGCGACTCGGCCTGCTTGTCGGTCAGGAGGCCGGAGGAGGTGGACAGGATCGCCACTCCCAGGCCGCCGAGGACCTTGGGCAGGTTGGTGGACTTAGCGTAGACGCGCAGGCCGGGCTTGGAGATCCGGCGCAGGCCCTGGATGGCCCGCTGACGGTTGGCTCCGTACTTGAGGCTCAGCGTGAGCGTCTTGCCGACCTCGGCGTCCGTGACCTCGTAGCCGGCGATGTAGCCCTCGGACTTGAGCATCTCAGCGATGTTCACCTTGAGCTTGCTCGACGGCATCGACACGGTGTCGTGGTAGGCGCTGTTTGCGTTGCGCAGACGGGTCAGCATGTCTGCGATGGGGTCTGTCATTGTCATGAGTGGGCCTTGGCCCTTCCTCGTCGTGGTTTCCTTACCGGACCTGCGACGTAAGTTCTTACCAGCTGGACTTGCTCACGCCCGGGAGCTCGCCGCGAAGGGCCATCTCACGCAGGCAGATACGGCACAGGCCGAACTTGCGGTACACCGAGTGCGGACGGCCGCAGCGCTGGCAGCGCGTGTAGGCACGGACACCGAACTTGGGCTTGCGGTTCGCCTTCTCAATCAGAGCGGTCTTCGCCATGTCACTTCTCCTTGAAGGGGAAGCCGAGCTGCTTGAGCAGCGAGCGGGCCTCCTCGTCGGTCTTGGCCGTGGTCACCACGGTGATGTCCATGCCGCGGACGCGGTCGATCTGGTCCTGGTCGATCTCGTGGAAGACGGCCTGCTCGGTCAGACCGAAGGTGTAGTTGCCGTTTCCGTCGAACTGCTTGGGACTCAGACCGCGGAAGTCGCGGATACGAGGCAGGGAGATCGACACCAGACGGTCCAGGAACTCCCACATGCGGTCGCCGCGCAGCGTGGAGTGCGCGCCGATCGGCATGCCCTCACGCAGCTTGAACTGCGCGATGGACTTGCGGGCCCGGGTGACCTGGGGCTTCTGACCCGTGATGGCGGCGAGGTCGCGCACGGCGCCCTCGATCATCTTGGAGTCGTGGGCGGCCTCGCCCACACCCATGTTGACGACGACCTTGACGACGCGCCCAACCTCCATCACGTTGCTGTGCTGGAACTCCTTGAGCAGAGCGGGGCGCACCTCCTCGGTGTACTTCGCCTTGAGACGGGGGGTGGTCTTCTCAGCCATGGTCACAGGTCCTCCCCGCTCTTCTTGGCGTAGCGCACGCGGACGGTGCGCTTGCGGCCATCGGGACGCACGCCCTCCTCGACACGGAAGCCCACGCGGGTGCGCTTCTTGGTCTTGGGGTCGACGAGCATGACGTTGGAGGCGTGGATGGGCGCCTCCACGGTCTCGATGCCGCCGGTGCGGGCGCCCTGCTGGGACTGCCCCACCTTGGTGTGCTTGGTAACGCGCTGGACGCCCTCGACGATGACACGGTCAGTGCCCTTGAGGACCTCCAGAACGCGGCCGGTCTTGCCCTTGTCCTTACCGGCGATGACGATGACCTGGTCGCCCTTCTTGATGCGTGCCATGTTCAGATCACCTCCGGGGCGAGCGAGACGATACGCATGAACTTCTTCTCGCGAAGCTCACGGCCGACGGGGCCGAAGATACGCGTACCGCGCGGCTCCCCGTCGTTCTTGAGGATGACGGCGGCGTTCTCGTCGAAGCGGATGTATGAGCCGTCGGGACGACGACGCTCCTTGCGGGCACGCACGACGACGGCCTTGACGACCTCGCCCTTCTTCACGTTGCCGCCGGGAATGGCGTCCTTGACGGTGGCGACGATCGTGTCGCCGATACCCGCATAGCGCCGACCCGATCCACCGAGAACACGGATGCAAAGGATCTCCTTGGCACCGGTGTTGTCGGCGACCTTCAGTCGCGACTCCTGCTGGATCATTGAGTGTTCTCCTGTCGTCGAGCCGGTTCTCAGGAAGCTCCTGAGCCTGGCCGAACGTTCTTCTGGTCTTGCACACGTCTCCCCCGGCCGCAGGCCGCACGAGGCCGACCCAGGGATAGGGGATGTCCGCGGTACGCTGTCCCCGACAGACACAGGTGCAGGCTGCACGAGGTCTCTGTCGGTCGCACCGAGGGCGCGCGCAACTCCATTAGCCTAGTCCAGCCGCCGCATCAAGCGGTACCTGAGACCGTCACCCCGCCCTGTGCCTTTGCTCACCGGCTTTTCCCGGCTTTCTGGCACTGACGCCGAGGCGGTCCTGCCGGTGACTTCCCCGTCCAGCGGGGACTGCGCTTTCCTGCAGACGACTGGGGTACGACCACCATCGTTTGAGGGAGAAGTACGTTCTGGCTGGAGGACGCAGTTCTCAATCCGCCTGACCGACAGCCTTGCGCCGCGGCCGGGACCGGACAGGGCGGGCATGCTCCGGTTCGGTTCCCGCGGTGAGCGGCCGACGGCGTCGTCACCGCCTGGGTCAGCGGCATGAGGCGACCGCCTGTCATGGAGGGCTACCCACCCCTGACGCAGCCCACTACTGCACGAGGGTGGGAGCGCACTGGCCAAGGGCTGCGCATACTGCACGAACCCCCGCACCTCGGAAAGTACACCCGCACCTCCCCCAGTAGCCCCCAGCCCTCGTGCAGTACACGCCAGACCACACTGGGGCGTTCACGTCCCCAGTCGCCGTCGTACATGGGCCCCGTGGTCAACAACGCCGACGCCGCAGCCTCCCGGGTGGGATGCTGCGGCGTCGGGGGCCGTCTCGACGTCGTCGAGGGCGGCGGTCAACCGAGGGTCACTTGGCGCGCTCGAGGATCTCCAGGAGGCGGAAGTGCTTGGTGGCGCTCAGCGGGCGGGTCTCCATGATGGAGACGAGATCGCCGATGCCGGCCTCGTTGTGCTCGTCGTGGACCTTGACCTTCTTGGAGCGACGGAGGACCTTGCCGTACAGAGAGTGCTTGTAGCGCTCCTCGACGAGGACGACAACCGTCTTGTCCATCTTGTCGGAGACGACGTAGCCGCGACGCACCTTGCGCTGAGGGCGCTCGGTGGACTGCTCGACGTTCTCGGTGCTGGTCTGCTCGCTCACTTGGACTCCTCCGTGCTCGGGGCGGTGCGAATACCGAGCTCACGCTCGCGCACGATCGTGTAGATACGGGCGATGTCGCGACGCACAGCCTTGAGACGTCCGTGGTCCTCGAGCTGGCCGGTCGCCGAGGCGAACCGGAGGTTGAACAGCTCTGCCTTGGCCTTGGAGAGCTCCTCGGCGAGGCGCTCGTTGTCCATGCCGTCGAGGTCGGTGGGGGTCAGGCCCTTGGAACCGATTGCCATCAGACGTCACCACCCTCACGAGTCACGAAACGGGTCTTCATCGGAAGCTTGTGCTGTGCGCGGCGCATGGCCTCGCGGGCGAGGGCCTCGTCGACACCGCCGAGCTCGAACAGGATGCGTCCGGGCTTGACGTTGGCGATCCACCACTCGGGTGCACCCTTACCGGAACCCATACGGGTCTCGGCGGGCTTCTTGGTCAGGGGGCGGTCCGGGAAGATGTTGATCCACACCTTGCCGCCACGCTTGATGTGGCGGGTCATGGCGATACGGGCCGCCTCGATCTGGCGGTTGGTGATGTAGGCGGGCTCGAGAGCCTGGATGCCGTACTCACCGAAGGCGATCTGGTTGCCGCCCTTGGAAAGGCCCGTGCGGTGCGGGCGGTGCTGCTTGCGGAACTTGGTCCGGCGGGGGATGAGCACGGCTCAGGCCTCCGTTCCCTGGTCTGCGGCAGCGGTCTCGGCGGCCGGCGTCTGCTCGGCGGCCTGCTGCTGCTCGGTGTTCTGACGCGAACCGCGCTCGCCGCGGTCGCCACGACGGCCGCCGCGGCGCTCGCCCCGGCCGCGGCCACGGGAGCCGGACTCGGCCTGCTGGCGGGCGAACTCGCGCTCGGTGATGTCACCCTTGTAGATCCACACCTTGACGCCGAGGCGACCGAAGGTGGTCTTGGCCTCGTAGAAGCCGTAGTCGATGTTCGCACGCAAGGTGTGCAGCGGCACGCGCCCCTCACGGTAGAACTCGCTGCGGCTCATCTCGGCGCCGCCCAGGCGGCCGGAGCACTGCACCCGGATGCCCTTGGCACCGGCGCGCATCGCGGACTGCATGCCCTTGCGCATCGCGCGGCGGAAGGACACGCGGGAGGCGAGCTGCTCGGCGATGCCCTGGGCGACCAGCTGGGCGTCCAGGTCAGGGCTCTTGACCTCGAGGATGTTGAGCTGGACCTGCTTTCCGGTCAGCTTCTCGAGCTGACCACGCAGGCGCTCGGCCTCGGCGCCGCGGCGACCGATGACGATGCCGGGACGGGCGGTGTGCAGGTCGACGCGCACGCGGTCACGGGTGCGCTCGATGTCGACCTTGGAGATACCGGCCCGCTCCATGCCGTCCTCCATGAGGCGGCGGATCTTGACATCCTCCTCCACGAAGTCACGGTAACGCTGACCGGGCTTGGTGGAGTCGGCGAACCAGCGCGAGCGGTGGTCCGTGGTGATGCCCAGGCGGAACCCGGTCGGGTTGACCTTCTGCCCCATTACCGGGCTCCTTCCTTCGTTGTGGCGTCGGATTTGTCTCCGACGATGACGGTGATGTGGCTGGTGCGCTTCAGGATCCTGCTGGCCCGACCCTGTGCCCGGGGACGGAACCGCTTGAGGGTGGGACCCTCGTCGGCGAACGCCTCGATGATGAACAGGTCGTTCTCGTCGAAACGCTCACCGTCACGCTCAGCCTTGAACCGGGCGTTGGCAATTGCGGACTCGAGGACCTTGCGCACCGGCACCGCAGCGGCCTGCGGGGCGAATCGGAGCACGTTGACGGCCTCGACGGCGCGCTTGCCGCGGACGACGTCCACGACCCGGCGCGCCTTCATCGGCGTGCAGCGCACGTACTTGGCCTGCGCCTTGGCTTCCATGTTCTCTGCCTCTCAAACTTTCCGACGTCCGTCAGCGACGCGACTTGCGGTCGTCCTTGACGTGCCCGCGGAAGGTGCGGGTCGGAGCGAACTCACCGAGCTTGTGGCCCACCATGGACTCGGTAACGAAGACCGGCACGTGCTTGCGACCGTCGTGGACGGCGAAGGTGTGCCCCAGGAAGTCCGGCGTGATGACCGAACGGCGGGACCAGGTCTTAATGACGTTCTTGGTGCCCTTCTCGTTCTGAGCGTCCACCTTCTTGAGGAGGTGGTCGTCGACGAAGGGACCCTTCTTCAGACTACGCGGCATGATTCAGGCTCCTATCAGCGCTTCTTGCCGGTCCGACGACGACGCACGATGAGGCGGTCGCTGGACTTGTTGGGACGGCGGGTGCGGCCCTCGGGCTTGCCCCACGGTGAGACGGGGTGACGACCACCGGAGGTCTTGCCCTCACCACCACCGTGCGGGTGGTCCACCGGGTTCATGACGACACCGCGGACGGTCGGGCGCACGCCCTTCCAGCGCATACGGCCGGCCTTACCCCAGTTGATGTTGGACTGCTCGGCGTTGCCGACCTCGCCGATGGTGGCGCGGCAGGCGGCCTCCACGTTGCGGATCTCCCCGGAGGGCATGCGCAGCTGCGCGTACTTACCCTCCTTGGCGACCAGCTGGACGGAGGTGCCGGCGCTGCGGGCGATCTTGGCTCCGCCACCGGGACGCAGCTCGACCGCGTGGACGACCGTACCGGTGGGGATGTGACGCAGCTGCAGGTTGTTGCCGGGCTTGATGTCCGCGCCCGGACCGGCCTCGACGACGTCGCCCTGACGGAGCTTGTTCGGGGCGATGATGTAGCGCTTCTCGCCGTCGACGTAGTGCAGCAGGGCGATGCGCGCGGTGCGGTTGGGGTCGTACTCGATGTGAGCGACCTTGGCGGGCACGCCGTCCTTGTCATGGCGACGGAAGTCGATGAGACGGTAGGCGCGCTTGTGGCCACCACCCTTGTGGCGAGTGGTGATACGGCCGGAGGAGTTGCGTCCACCGGACTTGCTCAGCGGGCGCACCAGCGACTTCTCGGGCGTGCTGCGCGTGATCTCCACGAAGTCGGCCACGGAGGAGCCGCGACGACCCGGGGTCGTGGGCTTGTACTTACGGATTCCCATATCGGTCCTTTACCTTCCGTGGCGCACTAGGCCACATCACCGAAGATGTCGATGGTCCCCTCGCGCAGGGTGACGATCGCACGGCGGGTGTCCTTGGACTTGCCGATCCCGGTACGGGTGCGGTGCGTCTTGCCCTTGCGGTTGATGGTGTTCACCGAGGAGACCTTGACGTCGAAGATGGCCTCGACGGCCTGCTTGATCTCGGTCTTGTTGGATCCCGGCGCCACGATGAACGTGTACTGGCCACGGTCCATGCAGGCGTAGGACTTCTCGGAGACCACCGGCGCGATGATGACGTCGCGGGGGTTCTTGGACTTCTCGAGGCTCACTTGGACTCCTCCTCACCCTTGCCCAGGAACGCGTCCAGGCCAGAGGCCGTGAAGACGACGTCGTCGGACTTGAGGACGTCGTAGGTGTTGAGCTGGTCGGCCCACAGGACGTGCGCCTCGGGGGCGTTGCGCAGGCTGAGCCTGGACAGGTCGTCCTGACGGTCCACGATCACCAGGGCCTTGCGGTCGGTGAGGTTACGCAGCGCGACCAGGGCGTTCTTGGTGGAGGGCACCGCGGTGGTGACGAACTCGGTGATGACGTGGACGCGGCCGTTGCGGGCGCGGTCGGACAGGGCGCTGCGCAGGGCGGCGGCCTTCATCTTCTTGGGGGTCCGCTGGGTGTAGTCGCGCGGCTGAGGGCCGTGCACGGTGCCACCGCCGACGAACTGCGGGGCGCGGGTCGAGCCCTGGCGGGCGCGGCCGGTGCCCTTCTGACGGTAGGGCTTGCGGCCACCGCCGCGGACGTCGCCGCGGGTCTTGGTGGCGTGGGTGCCCTGGCGGGCCGCGGCCAGCTGGCCGACGACCACCTGGTGCATGAGCGGAATGTTGAGGGGGGCGTCGAAGACCTCGGCGGGCAGCTCGACGCTGCCGGTCTTCTTGCCCGCGGAGTCGACAACGTCGACGGTGAGTGCCTCAGTCATGGTCTCAGGCTCCCTTCACGGCGGTGCGGACGACGACGACCGAGCCCTTGGGGCCGGGGATCGCGCCGTTGACGAGCAGAACGCCCTTGTCAACGTCGACGCCGCGGATCTTGAGGTTCTGGACGGTGCGGCGCGCGTGCCCCATGCGGCCGGCCATACGCAGGCCCTTGAAGATGCGGCCGGGGGTGGCGCAGGCACCGATGGAGCCGGGCTTGCGGTGGTTGCGGTGGGCACCGTGAGAGGCGCCCACACCGGCGAAGCCGTGGCGCTTCATGACACCGGCGAACCCCTTACCCTTGGAGGTCCCGGTGACGTCGACCAGCTGGCCGACCTCGAAGGTGTCGGCGGCCAGCTCCTGACCGGGGGTGAACTCCGAGGCCAGGGAGGTGCGCACCTCGGCCACGTGGCGACGGGGCTCGACCCCGGCCTTGGCGAAGTGGCCGGCGAGCGGCTTGGTGACCTTACGGGTGTCGATGTCGCCGAAGGCGAGCTGAACGGCCTCGTAGCCATCGGTCTCGATGGTGCGGACCTGGGTCACGACGTTGGTGTCGACCCGGACGACGGTCACGGGGCGCAGGACCCCGTTCTCGTCCCAGATCTGCGTCATGCCGAGCTTGGTGCCGAGCAGCGCCTTGGCAGGCGCGGCGGCAGCCGGCGTGTTAAGCGTTGTCATGGCAGTCCTCAGAGCTTGATCTCGATGTTGACGTCAGCGGGCAGGTCGAGACGCATGAGCGAGTCGACGGCCTTGGGCGTCGGGTCGACGATGTCGATCAGCCGCTTGTGCGTGCGCATCTCGAAGTGCTCGCGGCTGTCCTTGTACTTGTGCGGCGACCGGATCACGCAGAACACGTTCTTCTCGGTCGGCAGCGGCACCGGACCCACGACCGTCGCGCCAGCGCGGGTCACGACGTCGACGATCTTGCGCGCCGAGGAATCGATGACCTCGTGGTCGTAGGACTTGAGCCGGATGCGGATCTTCTGTCCCGCCATGGCGCCTAACCTCTCTTGTACTTGCTTCTGGCCGGTCCACGCGCTCGGGCGTGTCGTTTAAAGGCGCACGCCGCTCCCATGATGGAAGGCGGTGAACCGGTCTGGACACACGGAAACCCGTTCAGGAGGAACGGGTCCGTCAGAAATGGATCCCGGGTGACCCCCGGGGCGGCACAGCCGTGAGCATGCGTGAGCGTGCCCTTGGCCGGCCGGATTACGTTATCAGGGCTCGCACGGGCAGCGGAACCCGAGACAGGACCTAGAGGCTGTGAGTCCGCCCACTGGCACCCGCGCTCGGGCGTGTCGCGCCCACCACCGGGATCTCCGTCGTGTCGATGAGCTCCTGATCATCTGATCGGCCAGACGGCTCCGACAGTGACGCGATCTCCTCCAGAAGCGCCAGGTTCTCCTCCTCGGAGAGCTCCTGCGGGACCGGCAGGTCGGTGAACCAGCGTCGGGGCTCCACGCCGGCATCGTCGTCCATCCAGATCCGCATCTGCTCCTCCCAGGTCTGGGGGCGAGGCTCCTGCTGCTCGTCCCGTTTGCGGACCAGGGCTCGTTCCTTGCGCTCCTTGGCCCGGGCGGCCGCGTAGCCCGAGCGCCACAGGTACAGCCCGACGGCGATGAGGCCGCCCGCCAGCGCGATGATCCACCAGGGGAAGTGCGGGATGTCAGGGCGCTTACCCGCCGCCGCGACATCCTTGGCCGGGGTCGGGTAGATGCGCTCACCGGTCAGCAGGATGCGGTGGGTGTTGATGCCCAACGGTGTGCAGGTCACCAGAGTGAGAAGGTCCTTGCCCTCCTCGACGCGCAGCGCCTCGGTCTCCTCGGGCTCCACGACCTTGGTGCTGGTGACCCGATAGGTGAGGACCTCTCCGAAGACCTCGACGATGAGACTGTCACCGTTCTTCACCTTGTCCAAGTGGGTGAACATGGTGGCCTCAGCCAGTCCGCGGTGCCCGGTGATGACCGATCGGGTCCCCTTTCCGCCGACTGGCAAAGAGGTGCCCTCCAGGTGCCCCAGACCCTTGAGCAGAGTGTCCTCGGCCGTTCCGTGGTAGACGGGCAGATCCAGGGAGATGGAGGGGATCTTGAGACGGGCCATGAGGCCCTCGTTATTGGCCTTGAGAATCGAGCTGTAGTTCAGGGAGCTGTCCTTGCTGGAGCCGGCGCCGGTGGGGACGTGGTTGTTGGCCTCAAGGACCGCGCTGGCGGAGAGCGCCTCGTTGTAGGCGTGGGCCTGGGCGATCTGGGTCTTGGCATCGGGTCGGGCGCTGTCGACCTGAGCCGAGTAGTCGGCGGTCACCTTCGACTGGTTGTACTGGGCCACCCAGGAGGCCGCCGTCGGATAGGTCAGCAGCCCCATGCCCACGACCGCCATGATGGAGGTGACCAGGGCTGAGATCGACAGGCGCCAGGCACGGGGGCGGCGGTGCTTCTGGGTGATCGAAGCGCGGGTGCGCGGAGTCCGGGCGGTGCGGGGTTTGCGTGCGGTGCGGAAGATCATGGGGCCTCGTGCGCTTCCAGGGTCGGGTGTCCGGGGTGGAGATAGTGCGGGGTTGCACATGAAGGTGCAGGCGCTCGACGGATCGAGGCCCGTCGAGTGCCTGCACCGTTTCCGCTCAGGCCACAACCTGACAATCGAGACAGGTTCCGAACACGGTCAAGACGTGGTTGAGGGGAGACTTGAGCGGTCGTGACTGCCTGCTGAGGCCCGTCAGCCTCAGCAGGCAGCGATTCGTCATCAGGCGGCGAGGTCCGCGTTCCGCTTGCGCTCGCGGTAGCGGGCCACGAGGACGGAGCCGACGGCGATCATCAGCAGAGCCGCGCCGGAGGCGGTCAGGATGAGCATGCCGTTGGCACCGGTCAGGGGCAGGCCCGGAACCGACTGCTTGACGTTGTCGATCACGACCTGCTGCGTCACACCGGCCCCAGGCTCCACGGTGATGGCCCGACTGGCGTCTGCGGGAAGCACGTAGCCGGCAGGAGCCTTGGTCTCCACCAGCACGTAGCAACGGTGGGGCGCGTCCACCCGGTTGTCACGACCGGTGTCCTGGACGGAGTCGGAGACGAACAGGGCCTTGAAGTTGATCGTGCCGCCCTCACCGGTGGTGAAGGTGCTCTCACCGTTGATGGTGAGGGGCTGCCCATCGGCCTCCGGGGAGCATGTGTCCGCGTAGGCGTCCTTGGCCTTGTAGATCTGGAACTCAGCACCCTTGAGGCCGTCCTTGTCACCGGACCGGTCGTTGCCGTCGACCTTCTTGATCGTCAGGTCGCCCCACTTCGAGGTCACCTGTTCGGTCGTCGGAGGGTTGTCGGGGTTGGCGGGAGGCGTCTCAGGTGCCGGGGGCTGCTCGGCGTAGGTCGTGTCGGAGATGAGCTGGGCGGTGTTGTTGATGCTGCCGTCGCCGACTTCGGAGACGACTCCCTCGAAGACCGCCTGAAGCTTCTGACCCGGATTGCCCTTGAGCTTGCTCAGACCATTCTGGTTGAAGGTCACGGTCACGGTCTGCCCGTCGGTGCCCAGGGTGTAGTCGGTGCCCTCATCCAGCCGCGTCCCCCCGAGAGTGACGTCTGTAGCCGTCACCTGCTTCAGACGATTGTCCAGGGTGTCCTTGAACTGGTAGTACTTGTAGTAGGAATTGTCATCCAGCTTCGGCAGCGTCGAGGAGACCGGGAAGCGGACTTTGGATCCGACGATGTAGCCGTTGTTCCTCTGGTCCTCGATGGTCTTGGCGACTTCGATCTTCTCGTTCTTGGGGTAGACGTGGACGTCGTAGAGCCACGTTCCATCCGCCTTCGCGGCAGTGTTCGGGTGAGGAATCGTGACCACGAAGGGCTTGGCCTTCTGGACGATGTTGCCAGGAGTCTTGGTCTCGCACACGAGATAGGCCTTGACCGGCAGGCTCTCGATCTTGGCCTCTCCGTCGCGATCAGTGTCGCCCGAGACCCTGCTCGAGCGGAAGGTGTAGTTGGGGAGCGTCGGCTGCCCAGGGTTGGCGCAGGCGTTGTCGGGAATCGCTCCGGTATTGGTCAGGGCGTTGACCTTGGCCCATCCCTCTGAGGTCTTCAGGTCGATCCCATTGATCTCGTAGGCCGTGAACTGCACTCCGGAGACCGGTGCACCCTTGCCATCGTCGTTGGAAGCGGTGCCGTCAGGAGCACCGATGGGGTTGCCGTCTCCGTTGAGGTGCTTGTGGATGGTGAGGGAGCCTAACGCCTCGGTGTTGATGTCTCCGTGGTTGGCGTTCTCGGCCTGAGCCATGGGGGCCAGACCAAGCACGGCCAGGGTGAGGACACCGGCTGCGGCTGCAGCCCGACGCCCCAGCGTGCTGGTGTTGTACTTCATGGGTTGGGATTTCCTTTCACTGTGCGCCGCCGGGGAGGGCAGACGCATGGCAGGGTTAAATCGGGAGCGTGTTCTCCAGCGAACGTCCTCGTCTCGTCCGACGGCGTTAACGGAATAACGTTGCAACCGCCCGTTCACAAACGTTGACACCCACACCTGGGTAACGCCGATAAACTAGCCCACACAACCAAAAGAAACAGCGACGGTAATAGATCTGAAATCGTTTGTTACTGCATTGCGACGCCTTTTATTACGGCACCATCACACCCACGTAATATTGATGTCGCTATTACTACTATTCGTGCCATCGGTAGGGCATCAGCCATCAGGTTCAGGGCACAAAAGACCTCCCCGGTCGGAGCAACTGCTCTGACCGGGGAGGTCTGGTGCTACGCGGAGGCGCGGAGCGTCAGTGGGTCACTTGATGACCTTGGTGACGCGGCCGGAGCCGACGGTGCGGCCACCCTCACGGATGGCGAAGCCGAGGCCCTCCTCCATGGCGATGGGCTGGATGAGCTGGACGCTCATCTCGGTGGTGTCACCGGGCATGACCATCTCGGTGCCCTCGGGCAGGGTGATGACACCGGTGACGTCCGTGGTCCGGAAGTAGAACTGCGGACGGTAGTTCGAGTAGAAGGGGTTGTGGCGGCCGCCCTCGTCCTTGGTGAGGATGTAGACGTGGCCCTCGAACTCGGTGTGCGGGGTGATGGAGCCGGGCTTGCAGATGACCTGACCGCGCTCGACGTCCTCGCGACGGGTGCCGCGCAGGAGCAGACCGCAGTTCTCGCCGGCCCAGGCCTCGTCCATCTGCTTGTGGAACATCTCGATACCGGTGACCGTGGTCTTCTGGGCCTCGCGGATACCGAGGATCTCGACCTCGGAGTTGATCGGGAGCTTGCCGCGCTCCACACGACCGGTGACGACGGTGCCGCGACCGGTGATGGTGAAGACGTCCTCGATGGGCATGAGGAAGGGCTTGTCCATGTCACGCTCGGGAGTGGGGATGAAGTCATCCACCGCGTCCATGAGCTCCTTGATCTTGCCGGCCCACTCGGCGTCGCCCTCGAGGGCCTTGAGAGCGGAGACGCGGATGACGGGAGCCTCGTCGCCGTCGTAGTCCTGGGAGGACAGCAGCTCGCGCACCTCCATCTCAACCAGGTCGAGGAGCTCCTCGTCGTCCACCATGTCGGACTTGTTGAGGGCCACGAGGAGGGCGGGGACGCCCACCTGGCGGGCGAGCAGGACGTGCTCGCGGGTCTGGGCCATCGGGCCGTCGGTGGCGGCGACCACGAGGATCGCGCCATCCATCTGGGCGGCACCGGTGATCATGTTCTTGATGTAGTCGGCGTGACCGGGGGCGTCGACGTGCGCGTAGTGGCGCTTGTCGGTCTCGTACTCGACGTGCGCGATGTTGATGGTGATACCGCGCTGACGCTCCTCGGGAGCCTTGTCGATCTCGTCGAAGGGGGTGAAGGGGTTCAGCTCGGGGTACTCGTCGTGCAGAACCTTGGAGATCGCAGCGGTCAGCGTCGTCTTGCCGTGGTCGACGTGACCGATCGTTCCGATGTTGACGTGCGGCTTGGTCCGCTCGAACTTGGCCTTGGCCACTGGTGTCCTCCTGGGACTCGGGTAGTTCTCTTCGTCGGGATTCGACTAGCACACATGGTAGCCGTCCGGGCGTCGAGAGTCTCTACTGGTGGATGTTGGAAATCTTACTGAAGTGGGTCCCGACCGCCCCGGTGGGACGATCGGGCCGGGGGCCCGCTGCGAGTGCGCGCAGCCGGAGCGGGCCCCGGTGAGTGGGCGTCAGGCGCCCCTGACCTTGGCGATGATCTCGTCGGCGACGTTCTTGGGAACCTCGGCGTAGGAGTCGAAGGTCATGGAGTAGACGGCACGTCCCTGCGTCTTGGAGCGCAGGTCACCGACGTAGCCGAACATCTCCGACAGAGGGACGTTGGCGCGGATGACCTTGACGCCGACGGCGTCCTCCATCGAGGCGATCATGCCGCGACGGGAGTTGAGGTCACCGATGACGTCGCCCATGTACTCCTCGGGAGTACGGACCTCGACGGCCATGACGGGCTCGAGGAGGACCGGCGAGGCCTTCTTGGCACCCTCCTTGAACGCCATGGAGCCGGCGATCTTGAAGGCCATCTCGGAGGAGTCGACCTCGTGGTAGGCGCCGTCGATGAGGGTGGCCTTGATGTCCACCATCGGGTAGCCGGCCAGGACACCGGTGAGCATGGCGTCCTGCACCCCGGCGTCCACGCTGGGGATGTACTCGCGGGGCACGCGGCCACCGGTGACGGCGTTGGCGAACTCGTAGTGCGCCTTCTCGCCGTCGGCGGTCTCGGCGGCCTCGTCGGCCACGAGGGGCTCGAAGCTCATCTGCACCTTGGCGAACTGGCCGGAACCACCCGTCTGCTTCTTGTGGGTGTACTCGACCTTGTCCACCTTCTTGCGGATGGTCTCACGGTAGGCGACCTGCGGAGCGCCCACGTTGGCCTCGACCTTGAACTCGCGGCGCATGCGGTCCACGAACACGTCCAGGTGGAGCTCGCCCATACCGCCGATGACGGTCTGGCCGGTCTCCTCGTCGAGGGAGACGGTGAAGGTGGGGTCCTCCTCGGAGAGCTTCTGGATGGCCACGCTCAGCTTCTCCTGGTCGCCCTTGGTCTTGGGCTCGATGGCCACGTGGATGACCGGGTCCGGGAAGGTCATGGACTCCAGGATGATCGGGGAGTCCTGGGCGCACAGGGTGTCACCGGTGGTGACGTCCTTGAGGCCGATGAGGGCGTAGATGTGGCCGGCGTGGGCCTCCTCCACCGGGTTCTCCTTGTTGGAGTGCATCTGGAAGAGCTTCCCGATGCGCTCCTTCTTGCCCTTGGTGGCGTTGAGGACCATGTCGCCCTGAGAGACCTTGCCGGAGTAGACGCGCACGTAGACGAGCTTGCCGTAGAAGGGGTGGGTGGCCACCTTGGAGGCCAGGGCGGCGAAGGGGGCCTTCTCATCGGCCGGACGGGTGAGCACCTCCTCCTCATCGCCGACGGCGTGGCCCTCGACGTCGGGGACGTCGAGCGGGGAGGGCAGGTAGTCCAGGACGGCGTCGAGCACGGGCTGGATGCCCTTGTTCTTGAAGGCGGACCCGGCCAGGACCGGGAAGGCCTCACCGGCCACGGTGAGCTTGCGGATACCGGCCTTGAGCTCGGCGACGCTGAGCTCCT
The DNA here is from genome assembly GCF_001956585.1 of Actinomyces naeslundii. GTDB lineage: Bacteria > Actinomycetota > Actinomycetes > Actinomycetales > Actinomycetaceae > Actinomyces > Actinomyces naeslundii. The sequence goes on from NZ_MSRR01000018.1 coordinate 24,089, forward strand.
CGCCCTCGAGGTACTTCTCCATGAGGGTGTCGTCGGCCTCGGCGACCGTCTCGACCAGCTGGCCGCGCAGCTCCTCGGCCTTGGCGACGAGCTCGGAGGGGATCTCCTCGTACTCGACGATGGAGCCGCGGGTGTCCTTGCCGTCGGCATCCTTCTCGGGGAAGCGGATGGCCCGCATCTCCAGGACGTCGACGAGGCCGGAGAACTCGTTCTCGGCGCCGATCGGGAAGTTGAGGACGATCGGGGTGGCGTGGAGGCGGTCGCGGATGGTCTGGACGGAGAAGTCGAAGTCGGCGCCCAGCTTGTCCATCTTGTTGATGTAGCAGATGCGCGGGACGTTGTACTTGTCCGCCTGGCGCCACACCGTCTCGGACTGCGGCTCCACGCCCTCCTTGCCGTCGAAGACCGCGACGGCGCCGTCGAGCACGCGCAGGGAGCGCTCGACCTCGACCGTGAAGTCCACGTGGCCGGGGGTGTCGATGATGTTGATCTGGTTGTTCTTCCAGAAGCAGGTGGTGGCCGCGGAGGTGATGGTGATACCGCGCTCCTGCTCCTGCTCCATCCAGTCCATCGTCGAGGCGCCGTCGTGCGTCTCGCCGATCTTGTAGTTGATGCCCGTGTAGAACAGGATGCGCTCTGTCACGGTGGTCTTACCGGCATCGATGTGGGCCATGATGCCGATGTTGCGGACCTTGGTGAGGTCTGTCAGCACGTCAAGTGCCACTGGTGGTGTCCTTCGTTCGTGTGGGGTACGGAGCTGCTTCCGGCACTACCAGCGGTAGTGTGCGAAGGCCTTGTTGGACTCGGCCATGCGGTGCATGTCCTCGCGGCGCTTGACCGCGGCGCCCAGGCCGTTGGAGGCGTCGAGGATCTCGTTCATGAGACGCTCGGTCATGGTGTTCTCGCGGCGCTGGCGGGAGAAGTCCACGAGCCAGCGCAGCGCCAGGGTGGTGGCGCGGCCGGGGCGGACCTCGACGGGCACCTGGTAGGTGGCACCACCGACGCGACGGGAGCGGACCTCCAGGGCAGGGCGGATGTTGTCCAGCGCGCGCTTGAGGACGGAGACCGGGTCCTGGTCCGTCTTGGAGCGGACGCCCTCAAGAGCGCCGTAGACGATGCGCTCGGCGGTGGACTTCTTGCCGTCCAGCAGGACGCGGTTGACGAGCTGGGTGACGACCGGCGAGCCGTAGACGGGGTCGACGACGAGCGGGCGCTTGGGTGCGGGACCCTTACGAGGCATTACTTCTTCTCCTTCTTGGCGCCGTACTTGGAACGTGCCTGCTGGCGACCCTTGACACCCTGGGTGTCGAGGGCACCGCGCACGATGTGGTAGCGGACACCGGGAAGGTCCTTCACACGACCTCCGCGCACGAGCACGATGGAGTGCTCCTGGAGGTTGTGGCCCTCACCGGGGATGTAGGCCGTGACCTCAATACCGGTGGACAGGCGCACACGGGCGACCTTACGGAGGGCGGAGTTCGGCTTCTTGGGGGTCGTGGTGTACACACGGGTGCACACGCCACGGCGCTGCGGACTGGCCTTGAGCGCCGGCGTCTTGGACGCGGAGCGCTTCGTCGAGCGGCCCTTGCGGACCAGCTGCTGAATGGTAGGCACTACTGATTCTCCATTGGGACGTGAGTCTGTATCTGGCTGCTGCCTGCGTGCCGGACCGCTCCCCCATTGGTGGCTCGACGGCGCACGCCACCGCGGAGAGGGCCGGCCCGCCGGGATCGGGATGACCCGATGATGACGTCCGGAGCCCCGCAGTCAGGGGCCCGTCGGTTCCCGCCGCGGCAGACCCGCGTCACGATGCCGAACTGAACCGACCAGGCATGAGGCCTGGACGAAGCCGACGTCGCTGGGAACGGAATGGAGATGCGGTGACCCGCCTGCGGGCACCGTCGGCCAGGCTACCCGTTCGCCGCAGGAGGGCACCAGGGAGGACACCGGGGCGCGGACGTGGTACTCGACACGTGGCAGAGGTGCGAGGAAAGGCGAAGGGCACCCCGACGTCCATTGCCGAAGACTCACTGGAGGACACGAGAGGTACAGGCGACATGCCCCCTTACCTCGAACGTGGCTAACGTGCGAAAGTGTGGCGGTGAATGTCCCCGCACTCCTGGTCGCCATCGCCGTTGGCTGTGCAGCCATCGCAGTCGTTGCCTGCCCGGTCTCGGCCTTCGCCCGGCGGTACGTGTCCGACCTGGAGCGGGCTGAGGCACGGACCGAGGGGTCCTCACCCGGCGGCACCACCGCCGAGCCGGGCACATTCCGTGTCCAGTGGCTGCTGACGCCCACCTCGCAGGGCGTTCTGGCCGCCATTCTGTGTGGGGTGACGCTCATGCGGGGAGCAGCCGGCGGGGCGTGGGGCGAAGTGATCGTTGCGCTTCCTCTCGTGGCGCTGCTCGGCGCGGCATGCGGTGTCGACGCCGTGTGTCACCGCCTCCCCAACCGCATTCTCGGTCCGGCCGCTATGTGGACCGGTGCGGCAACCGTGACTCTCGTCCTGCTCAACGTGGTCACAGGGACGCCCTTGTCCGAAGCGGGCTGGGCGGCACTCCGGTCCGTTCTGTGCGCAGTGAGTGCTGGCGTCATTGTCGGGGCCATGGCGCTGCTCCCCGGTTCGGGCATGGGACTGGGGGATGCGAAGCTGTGTGCGGTTCTTGGACTGTGGCTCGGATACTTCGGCGGGACCTACGCCGCGATGGGCATCATCCTCGGATTCTTCATCGGCGGGATCGTCGCCATCGCACTGATGATCAGTCGCCTGGCGGGTCGCAAGACACTCATTGCCTTCGGCCCCTACCTGTCACTGGGGGGCTGGTTGACATGGATGCTCGCAGTGGCGTGACCCCGCGGGACGATGCGAGCAGCACAGTCTCCGCGGGAGTCACGCCCCGACTCGGTCACCGACCGAGGAGTCGCCCGCAAAGGGCTTTCCCCACGACGTCCAGCATCTCTCCTGCTCCACCTTGGCGCTGAGCATCGCCGCCACGTCGGGCTGGTCTTCGTCAGCTCACCTATCGGGGCGTGGGCGATGATTCTCCAGTATCCTCCAGCATCATTGGTGATCCACAGAGCAGCGTCATCATGCTCAACGGTTCCGCCGTCGCGGCCTTTCCCTCGATGAATCCAGGTCACGAGGCAGGCGGGAACCTCCTTCGTGCCCAGCATCCACGTTTCCGGTGTCCTCATCACGTAGGTGTCCTCGCGCCCCGGCCCCAGAAGAAACGCCTCTTGAAGATGAGTTTCGTCGTCGAGAGTCTTCCCCGCCTCCTTGAGGTAGGTGACCACGAAGTTGGGGAGCAGGTCCTGGGTGCCGCCGAGCTGGACCGTGGTCACCGGAAGCCCTTGGTCGTTCACTTGCTCCCCACTCACCACCATCTCCGGTACGGTCAACGTCATCCCATACATCGACAGGCTCTTACCGGAGGGGGCGGTCTGCTTGATTACTCTCGATGGCAGGTCGGGAGTAACTGAGAGCTCGGATGCCGGTCGCCGCTCCGGAGCCGTTGGCGACGCTGTCGCCTTCGGGGACCTCGCCTCCGATGGCGTTGCTGAATGATCTGAGGAAACGTCTAGTCACGGCCCGCTCCCAACTTCCTGAGCACGCGCTCAGCGCGACCAAAAGCCCCAGCCCGAGCGCAGACCTTCTATCGAAGCACCACCGCACCTCAGATCCGGAATGACGCCCAGTCACCGTCTTGATCTGCATTATTTCTTCCACATCACTGTTCTCCTTTCCTGCCACTGACACTCATTCCTCTATCAGCACGCACGAGTCAGACCCGATTACCGTCATCCTGCACCGTATCCCGGCTCAGAATGACGTGTGAACACCTACCCCCAGCGCACGTCCACGTGGCGGTTGGCGGCCTTACCGGCCTCATTGACACTGCCGTCCGCATTGGTCTCGGAGGCCACCGGCTCACTCTCCCCCTTGCCGGAGGACTGGACATTCAGGGATGGGACCTTGGAGGTCAGATAGTCCGCGACCGCCTTCGCCCGCTGCTCGGAGAGCGTCTGGTTATGAGCGTCGTCGGCAACGGAATCCGTATGCCCCACCACGGTGACCGTGGCCGGCGGCTTGCCGTTCCAGCGCTTGACGATTTCGTCGAGCACCTGCTTGGCGCGGTCGGTCAGCGCGGCCGAGTCGACATCGAAGGTGACATCACCGGACAATGAGGCCACAGTCGTCTTCCCATCCGAGGAGTAGGTGACCGCGCTGTCCGAGCTGCTCGAGCGCGACACCGGGGTGACAACGCGGTCTACGGTCTGGACCACCCGAGGATTGCCCGGCCCGGCGCTGCCCGGCTGCTTGACGATCGTTGACGGATCGGCTGTGGCGCTGTTGCTCGAAGCCGCCACCGGGCGGCCCGCTTGCGGTGCGACAGGTAGGGCCACAGCTCCAGCAGAAACCGACCACGATGCCGCGCACACGGCGACAGCCGCCGCGGCACGCGCCCCAGGCCGAGGGCGACACTTCACAGCCCTTGCCCATGCTCCATGCGCCTGCTGCCTCATCGGGCCACCGCCACGTTACTGAAGGTTCCGCCGTTCGGAATGGTGACGGTGACGCTCTTGGCGTCCGCCGGGACACCGGAGAAGGTCGCCTGGAGCGCGATCGTCTGACCGGGTTTGACGTACTCCGCGAGGTCGCTGGAGCACAGGCAACCCCCTTGGGAGTCATAGGAGACCCGGTAAATGTTTGAGGAGGACGGCTCAATGAGCGTCAGGCCGTCGGTGTTGTTCGTACTCCCTCCCGGGCTCGCCTTTCCACTGGGCTGAGGAACCGAGTCATCTCCATCGGAGAACGAGTCATAGATCCACATGTCATTTTTCTTGTCATTATTCGTCACGGAGAACATGACGGTTACCGTCGTTCCCGCTCCAGAGACGGAATTCAGAGAGACGGATCCAGCCTTGCCGTCAATACTGGTGGTATGTGACTCACTGACCGCGCCGTTACCGCCATTGCCACTCGCCCCGGCCTGCGCTGATTTCAGCGCCGATGCCGACGTCGACGCACCCGAGTCCTTCGAGCCCGAGCCACCTCCCAGATCGCAGGACGCCAAGGTGACCGTCAGACCGACGGCACTCACAACGGCCAGAACTCGCCGAGAAACAGTCATCATGATGGAACCTCCATTGCTAGTGCTCAGGCCACCTCGACCTGAGGAATGCAAAAACTCTAAGCGGCATTCCTCATCCGAGAAATGGGTAGGCTCCCACGGGGAGAGAACGTGTAGTACACGGATATACCTGGGTCCCCATGGACTATCCAAAGCACCTGGGGACTCCCCTTGGAGCGATGGGTAGTACACGGGGAGCCCCCTTGCTAGGACGATTACGTTATGATTACGCTCCGTCGTTGAGAAATTCCGGCGGCCTCATCTAAGGAGTTCCTGTGACCTCTCCATTCTCCCGTTCTCTCCGTGTTCCTCCAGTGCCGTCTCGTCGGTCTTTTATGGCCCTCTCAGCCCTGGTTGGGATCGGGTTGCCGGTGCTGGCGGGCTGCGACCTTCCGGGGGTGTCGAAGGACAAAGGTGGATCCGCCTCACCATCGGGTTCCTCAGCCACGGCCGGAGGATCGGCCTCGGCCGGCGCCGGCGCCAAGGCAGGTAGCACCGACTGGCAGAAGCTCGACGCCCACATCATGGGCCACAACGTGACCGTGGAGGTCTCCCCCGTCATCCGCCAGGACGAGAAGACCTCGGTCATCGCCCTGAGGCTGACCCGCGCCAAGGACGACGCCTCCATCGACGCCGTCAACGCTCATCCCTTCAGCGACAACGGCAACAAGGTCATCTTCTCGAGCTACTTAGGGGCCCCATCCATCTATCGGCCCGGCGCCGGTGCCTCCCTGGTCAAGCTCCTCGACCTGAGCTCCGGGCGCGTGTGGAGCGCCACCGACGGCAGCGGCGGAATGCTGGGCCTCACCCCCGGCGAGAACATCACCTCCTACCTGTCCTTCGGCAAGGTCGACACCGACACCGTGACCGTCATGGTCCCCATGGCCGGCTTCACCACCGTCTCGGTCCTGGAGGCCGACGCCGCCAAGAAGGCCAAGGTCAACCTGAGCACCGCCCAAACCGGGATCAACAAGTACCCACCCGCCGCCACCGAGCTCGCCGACCCCGTCGCCATCGAGCGCTACACCCGTGCCCTGGACGACTCCACCAGCACCCAGGCCGGCAGCAAGGACATCACCGTCACCCTCAACAGTGACGTCACCTTCGCCTCCGACTCCGCCGACCTCACCCCCGCCGCCGACACCCAGCTCCAGACCGTGGCCAGCCAGCTCAAGCAGCACCCCGACGGCGGCACACTCACCATCGTGGGCCACACCGACGACATCCAGGACGACGCCTACAACCAGACCCTCTCCGAGAAACGCGCCAACGCCGTCAAAACCAAGCTCCAGCAGCTCACCAAGCTGGACAAGTGGAAGACCAGCGTGTCCGGCAAGGGCGAGAGCCAACCCAAGATCAAGGACACCACCGACGAGGCCCGAGCCGCCAACCGAAGAGTCGAGATCACCCTGACCCCCACCGGCGGCACCTCCCCCAAGGACAGCGGCACCACCGCCACCCCCAGCAACGGCAGCGGTAAGCTGCCGGACCCACAGGGCCCCGTCGCCAAGGGCCCCGAGGGCGTCACCCTCACCTCCAAAGGCACCAGCACCAGCGGAGAGGTCACCATCACCCTCGACCACGTCACCCGCACCGGCGGCTACCTCCTGGGCACCATCACCTGCACCGTCAAGGACGGCTCCACCGGCGCACCGCTCCACCCGCTGCTCGAAGACCCCCAGACAGTCCTGGCCAACCAGCGCGACGAGGACGGCAGCGCCCTACCATCCTTCAACGCCAGCGACGGCCTGACCCTCATCGCAGGAGGCGAGCGCATCTTCCCCGCCGACTACCTCGACGCCGACGCCGAACACCACCTCCCCCTGACCGAGCTCAACGTCTCCGACCACCTCAAGACCGGCACCACCACCATCTGCACCATCTGGCCCGACCCCGGCGGCGACACCATCACCCTCGACCACCCCGAAGGAAAGTACTCACCCAAAGGCACCGCCTACCGCCTCACCGACATCCCCATCAAGAACAGCTGAGGCGCATCCGACCCACCGCGGGACGGAGAGGTCGTCCCCGTCCTTGCGAGAGGGAGAGACAAGGACGGGGACGACCGGCTTCTCCACTCCCCTCCCCCATCCGGTGCTCCACCGACACCTTCACCGTAGTCAGCACGGCACCCCCGGACCATGGGCAGTTGCCCCTGTGGAGGGCTCGTGTAGTCCCCGTGCAGTCCCCGGGGACTCCCCGTACACCCCAGGCGGAGCAAAGACAAAGAACGGCGTCGGCCGCCTCCCACGTGAGGAGGCGGCCGACGCCGTCGTGAAGAAACAGAGCCTCAGGCCTTGGTGACATCCATCGGGATGCCGGGGCCCATGGTAGTGGTCATGGTGGCCTTGAGGATGTAGCGGCCCTTCGAGGTCGAGGGCTTGAGGCGGAGGACCTCCTCCAGGGCGGCCTGGAAGTTCTCCGTCAGCTGCTCCTCGGAGAAGGAGGCCTTGCCGATGATGAAGTGGAGGTTGGAGGCGCGGTCCACGCGGAACTCGATACGGCCACCCTTGATGTCGGAGACGGCCTTGGCCACGTCCATCGTCACGGTGCCGGTGCGGGGGTTGGGCATGAGGCCGCGGGGGCCCAGAACACGGCCCAGGCGGCCGACCTTGCCCATGAGGTCGGGGGTGGCCACGGCGGCGTCGAAGTCCGTGTAGCCCTTGGCAACCTTCTCGATGAGCTCGTCGCCACCGACCTCGTCCGCGCCTGCGGCGAGGGCCTGCTCGGCACGCTCACCCTGGGCGAAGACGACGACGCGGGCGGTCTTACCGGTACCGTGCGGCAGGGACACGGTGCCGCGGACCATTTGGTCCGCCTTACGGGGGTCGACTCCCAGACGGAAGACGACATCCACGGTGGCGTCGAACTTGGTGATGGAGGTGGACTTGGCCAGGTGAATGGCCTCGGCCGGGGTGTAGAGGACTCCGGACTGGATCTTCTCAGCCGCGGCGCGGTAGGCCTTGGAGCGCTTGGTCATCTGCTTCTCCTTGCAGTCGTGGTGTTCGGGCCGCGCGAGGCCCTTCCACGGTTTCGTATGGGGGTTGAGTTGAGAGAGCCGACAGGCCGGCGAGTGCCTCAGGCCTCGACGGTGATGCCCATGGAGCGGGCGGTGCCGGCGATGATCTTGGCGGCGGCCTCGACGTCGTTGGCGTTGAGGTCGGGCATCTTGGACTCGGCGATCTCACGCACCTGAGCCTGGGTCAGGGAAGCCACCTTCACGGTGTGGGGGGTGGCGGATCCCTTGGGGACGCCCGCGGCCTTCTTGATGAGCTCGGCTGCCGGCGGGGTCTTGGTGATGAAGGTGAAGGAGCGGTCCTCGTAGACGGTGATCTCCACGGGGATGACGTTGCCGCGCTGCGCCTCGGTCGCCGCGTTGTACGCCTTGCAGAACTCCATGATGTTGACGCCGTGGGCACCCAGGGCGGGGCCGATCGGCGGAGCGGGGTTGGCCTGGCCGGCCTGGATCTGGAGCTTGATCAGCCCGGCGACCTTCTTCTTAGGGGCCATAGGAATGGGTCCTTCTTACTTGTCCGGATGTGCTGCACGCCTGCCGTGCAGCCGTGGGTGCATGCGCACGCACAAGCGCTCATCGTAGCCCGCTGCGGAGCTGCACAGGGCGCCCGGTGCGCGGTATCACAGGACAGCAGCCTGTGATACGCGGCTCCCTGACACCGCCGGGTTCAGCGGTCCGGGAGACCGATGGCCCGACGGCGCAGGACGCGTCGTCGGGCCACGGCGGATGACGGAAACTCTCCTTGGAGTCGGCCTTAGATCTTGGCGACCTGGGTGAAGGAGAGCTCGGCCGGAGTGTCGCGGCCGAACAGGGAGATGAGTACCTGGAGCTTCTGGGTCTCGGGGTGGATCTCTGAGATCGTGGCCGGCAGGGACTCGAAGGGGCCGTCGGTGACGATGACCGACTCGCCGACCTCGAAGGCGACCTCGAAGACCTGACCACCGGTGGCGATCTGGGTGCCGGAGCCGGACTCGGGCGCGGTGGCCTCGGCGGCCGCGGCCTCCTTGGCGGCGATCTCCTCGGGCGTGGGGCCGAGCTGGGCGACGGCCTCCTCGAAGGTCAGCGGCACCGGGTTGTAGCGGTCCCCCACGAAGCCGGTGACGGCCGGGGTGTCCTTGATGGTGCGCCACACCTTGTCCGAGGTCTCCGGGTCGTCCAGGTCCATGCGCACGAACACGTAGCCGGGGATGCGCACCCGGGAGACTTCCTTCTTCTTGTTGCCGTTCTTGATCTCGATAACCGTCTCCATGGGAACGGTGGCGTCGAAGATGTAGTCCTCGACCTCGAAGTTCTCGGCGCGGGCCATGATGTCGGTGGCCACGCGGCGCTCGTAGCCGGAGTAGGTGTGCAGCACGTACCACTGCCCCGGCAGGGCCGACATCTGACGGCGGAACTCGGCCAGCGGGTCGACGACAGGGGCCTCCTCGACCGGCTCGGCCGGCTCAGCAGCCTCGACGGCGTCGTCGGTCTCCGGGACGACGGTCTCGACGGCCTCGTCAGTCTCAACAGCCTCCACGTCGTCGGCGGCGGCCGAGGTGAGGACCTCGGCGTCGTCGGGGGTGGTCTGCGAGGAGACGTCCTCAGACATGGTGTACCTGCTTTCCAATGGCGTGAGACGAGAGGTGGCAACGGGCTGCGCGAAGGGCAGCGACGGTGAGAGACGAGGTCAGGAGTGGGCCGGCCGCCCACCCACGAGGGTGCGGCCGCCGAGGCCGAGGATCAGGCGAAGAGCCACATGACGGCTTTGTTGAAGGCGAAGTCCAGCACCCCGGTGAAGGCCATGATGGCGACGATGAAGACGACGACCACTGTGAAGTACGTCCACAGCTCATTCATGGTGGGCCAGACAACCTTGCGCAGCTCGTCAATGACCTGGCGGATGAACAGGGCGATGCGCCCGAAGAAGCCGCGCTTCCTGTCCGGCTTGCCTGCCGCGGCGCGTGCGCTCTCGCTCATGAATCTGGGTCCTCAGGGTCGACGGTTAGGCCAGTTCCCGCACAGCGGGGAGAAGACGAAACCGACGGGATCTCCCGACAGATCCGCCGTTCTCAGCAGGGCAGGCGGGACTCGAACCCACAACCGCCGGTTTTGGAGACCGGTGCGCTACCAATTGCGCCACTGCCCTTCAGCGGTGCTCTAGTCTGCCACACGAGCAGACGTTTGCGGTAACTGCGAGCCGTGGGGTGCGCCACGCCGCCCCCGAAGGCACCACAGACGACATGACGTACGTACGGACGGAGCTGCCAGCGGGCGCGTTTTCACGTGCAGGTTTCGCAGCTCGTGGGACCATAGCCGCGTGACACCTGCACCCACACACCGTGTTTCCGCCCGACTGTCCGCCATCGCCCCGTCCGCCACCCTGGCCGTTGACGCCAAGGCCAAGGCCCTCAAGGCCGCTGGCCGCCCGGTCATCGGCTTCGGCGCCGGAGAACCTGACTTCCCCACCCCCGACTACATCGTCGAGGCCGCCGTCGCCGCCGCGAAGGACCCGGCCAACCACAAGTACTCCCCCGCCAAGGGCCTGCCGGTCTTGCGCGAGGCCATCGCCGCCAAGACGCTGCGCGACTCCGGCTACGAGGTCTCCCCCGACGACATCCTGGTGACCAACGGCGGCAAGCAGGCCGTCTTCCAGGCCTTCGCCGCCCTGGTCGACCCCGGTGACGAGGTCCTTCTGCCCGCGCCCTTCTGGACCACCTACCCCGAGGCCATCACCCTGGCCGGCGGCACAGCAGTGGAGGTCTTCGCAGGCGCGGACCAGGACTACAAGGTCAGCGTCGACCAGCTCGAGGCCGCGCGCACGGAGCGCACCAAGGTGCTGCTGCTGTGCTCTCCGTCGAACCCGACCGGCTCGGTCTATTCTCCCGAGGAGCTGACCGCCATCGGCCAGTGGGCCCTTGAGCACGGCATCTGGGTCATCACCGATGAGATCTACGAGCACCTCCTCTATGACGGCGCCCAGACCGCTCACGTCGTCAAGCTGGTTCCCGAGCTGGCCGATCAGACCATCGTCCTCAACGGCGTGGCCAAGACCTACGCCATGACCGGATGGCGCGTGGGCTGGATGATCGGGCCGAGCGATGTCATCAAGGCGGCCACCAACTTCCAGTCGCACCTGAGCTCGAACGTCGCCAACGTCTCCCAGCGCGCGGCGCTGGCGGCCGTCAGCGGCGACCTGACCGCCGTCAAGCAGATGCGCACCGCCTTCGACCGGCGCCGGCGCACCATGGTGGAGATGCTCTCGCAGATCGAGGGGCTGACCGTGCCCGTTCCGCGCGGAGCCTTCTACGCCTATCCCAGCATCGAAGGACTGCTCGGACGCACGCTGCGCGGCACCGAGATCGACAGCTCGGCCACGCTGGCCGCGCTCATCCTCGAGCACGCCGAGGTCGCCGTCGTTCCCGGTGAGGCCTTCGGGCCCTCCGGCTTCGTGCGGCTGTCCTACGCGCTGGGCGACGACGACCTGGCCGAGGGCGTGGGACGGATCCAGAAGCTCCTGGCCGAGGTCGAGTAGAAGAGGCCCCATATCCTCGTCCCGAGCCGGGCATGTTTCGCCGAGACCGACAGATTTTCTGTGGGGCACCGCGAAACATGCCCGGCTCGGTGTTTGATATCAATGTGGTTGCGGGCAGGGCTTCCAGATCCTCGCGGGATTTATCATTCAATTTGTGCCTGCTCACACGTCCGACGATGAACGTCGTGCCACTGATCCCAGTACAGAGCCCGAGGTGCTGGAGTACCTCGCCAGAGCCTTTCCCGACCTGCGCCCCGTCGTCGCCGCTAATCCCGCTGTCCCCGCGGTGCTCCGCGAGCAGATTCTCCAGATGGGCTCGGGCGACCTGCCTCAGGTATCCCCTGCGTCTCCGATGAGTGCGGGAACCGCATCCGGATCGGGAGGGCTCAGAACGGCTGAGACAGCAGCACTCCCCTCGGCCTCAACCGCGGACTACAGCAGCATCTCGCCGTACGCCGCGATCCCTGTGGAGACTGCTCCTCAGACGATGGTGCTGGGAGCCTCGTCGGCGGCGTCGGCGACGGCGTCAGCTCCGGGGAGCGCGCCGGCTCCAGCGACCATGGCACTCCCCGCAGCGACGCCCGCGTCCGGCACTGCCCTAGCAGCCTCGGCGGCACCGGCACCGCCTCTCGACCCTCCTGCGCCTCGTTCCAGCTCCCATGCCAGACTGATGACCACACTGGTCGTCGTTCTGATCCTGGTGGTCGCTGCGGCCGGAGTCCTCGGCGGCATGCTGCTGGCGAACCGGCGCCAGCCTTCGGAGACGAAGGCCGACGCCGTCCAGTCCGTCAGCGCCGCACCGACCCCGACCGAGGGAACAGTGGCGGACCAGGCAGCTCAGTCGTCCACCGAGGCCACCACCGAGAGCGAAGCGGCGTCGGTACCCTCCAGCGGCCCGACTCTTCCCGCATCAACCAAGACCTACTCCTACCAGTACGTGGAAACCCCTTCGAAGAACATCTCCTGCGTCCTCTATGACGAAGGAGTCGGCTGCTCGATCCTGGAGCGGACCTATGCCTCCTCCGGGATGCAGGACTGCTCCGACCGGGAGTTCTCCATCGTGGTGCTCGCCAACCGAACCGAGGTCCGCTGCGGAGAGGAGTACCTGGGAAAGCCGGGGGACACCTTCCACACACTCCAGTACGAGCAGACCACGACCTTCTCCGACTACGCGTGCACCTCGCAGACCAGGGGGATGACCTGCTGGAACACGATCACCGGACGAGGATTCACCATCTCCAGGGAGTCGCACATCCGCTTCTGATGGCCTCGAGCCGGGCACCCGGCGGGATTGCGGGATTTGTCAGTGGGCCCCGCGGCGGGCCTGGATCTCACGGCCTTGTGCCAACCAGGTCTCGGCGCGGGCCAGGCGCCCCTCGGCGTCGGGGCGCCACGGGCCGCCGTCCTCACGGCGGGCACCGGCCACGAGGGACAGGACGACACCGGCACACCGGGCCCGCAACGAGACTGGGTCCACCTGCTGCTCGGCCATACGGGTCCAGGTCTCCAGGATGGGGCGCAGCTTCGGGTAGGAGGCGGGCGCCAGGTGGTCCAGGACGCTCACGTGCCCCAGCAGACAGGCCAAGTCGTCAACGCGATAGCCGGGCCCCAGGGAGTCGACATCGAGCAGGCTGGTGACGGCCTCGCCCTCCATAAGGACGTTCGCCTCATAGAAGTCGCCGTGCACCGGGACCGGCCGGCCAGCGTCGGAGGTGGCCATGAGCTGCTCTACCCCCTCGGCCACGGCCCGGGCCCGAGCCGCGTGCTCGGGCAGGACCGTGGCAGCGGCGTGCGCGTAGTGGCGGGCCCGCTCGGACCAGGCGGCGTGCGCGGGCAGCTGCATGGCGCTGGCCGGCAGAGCGTCCAGCAGGGAGATGAGCCCACGGAAGACACGCTCGCTGCGTGAGACGCTCATGCCCTGGGACAGCAGTCCGGACAGTGCCACGCCCCGGCCGGTGGACAGCAGGACCAAGCCATCGGGATCCTCGCGCAGGACCTCGGGCGCGGGCACGCCGGAGGCGGTCAGCAAGCGGTGGCGCTGAGCGAAAGAGGGTGCCTGGCTCGGACGCAGAACCTTGGCGTAGGCGGTGGTCTCATCCGGGAAGGTGGCGCGCACGACGGCTCGACGCGTGGGCCGGTAGGCGACCATCGTGGCCTTGACCTGGGTGCCGATCCGGGCCGAAAGCAGCGAGGGCGTGCAAGCGACCACCAGTCCCGGAAGCTCCGGGTCGGCCGGGTGCCGCCACACGTGGACCGCGGGGCCGTCCCCGCCGGTGGGAGCCACTCGGGTCAGGCCCGGGGCGTGCGGGTTGGACAGGCGCGCTGTCGTGGCGCACAGGTACTCAGTGGTGGATCGCCCGTTGGGCGCGACAACAACCGCCGTGTAGCCCACGGATACGCCCGCTCCGGGACGGTGATGGACCGAGTGGACCTCCCAGCTGGCCAGGCGCTGGCCGGCCGGGGCGAGGGCGGCGGAGAGCACGGACGCGGCGCGCGGCCCCGTCAGCAGGGCCACCTCCTCGGGCTCCTGGGACGCCGACGAGTGGTTCATGAGAGTTAGTCTGCCCCACGCACCTGATGGTTCGCCGCTAAATCGCCCCCTGGTGTTCGGCAACAGCGGAAGCACCGGCCCCACTCTGCTCGGTGGGACGAATCGCGGGAACTATCAAAGACGGATTCCGGTTCGATCGACGAATCTGTCACTCCGGGCGACTTTTAGGTCGGAGTGAAGGCCTCTCACCACACCCTCCGCACTCATCCGCGCAGGTCCCGGCGCTCCCCTTCTGTCACGGGCGCTCAGCACCACCCGGAGAAGTCGCCGATCGTGACACCAGAGCACCTCCGGCCTCGCGCAGGGGCGTCGCGGACGAAGTCATCGTCGGGCGCGTGGAAGAATCCACCTATGCGCGACCTCGCCACCCTCCCCAAGGCGCACCTGCACCTGCACTTCACGGGATCGATGCGCCTGGACACCCTCATCGAGCTGGCCTCCTCCTCGCGCACTCGCCTGCCCTCCAGCTTCCTGGACGGAGACCCCCTGCGCGTGCCCGCAGACCGGCGCGGCTGGTTCCGCTTCCAACGCGCCTATGACACCGCCCGGGCCCTGGTGCGCACCGAGGAGGTCATGCGCCGCATCGTTCTGGAGGCCGCGCTCGACGACGCCGACGAGGGGTCACGACGCCTGGAGATCCAGGTCGACCCAACCAGCTACGCCCCCTTCGTCGGAGGGATCACCCCGGCCCTGGAGATCATCCTCGACGCCGCCAAGCAGGCCACGACCCTGACCGGTGTGGAAGTGGCCGTCATCGTGGCGGCCTCCCGGATGCGCCATCCCCTGGACGCGCGCACCCTCGCACGCCTGGCGGTGCGCTACGCCGGGGACCAGCCCGGCGAGGTTGTCGGCTTCGGCCTGTCCAACGACGAGCGCGCCGGACGAACCGCTTCGTGGGAGCGGGCCTTCGCCATCGCCCGACGGGGCGGCCTGGCCTCCATGCCGCACGGCGGAGAGCTCCTGGGACCCGACCACCTGCGCGAGGTCGTCTCCGCACTCGGCCCCACGCGTCTGGGCCACGGGGTGCGCGCCGGTGAGGACCCCGCGCTGCTGGACGCGATCATCGCCGCGGGCATCAGTCTGGAGGTCTGCCCCGCCTCCAACGTGAGTCTGGGCGTCTACCGCAGCCCCGACGACGTCCCCCTGCGCACGCTCATGAGTCACGGCGCGCAGATCGCCCTGAGTGCTGACGACCCGTTGCTCTTCCAGTCCCGACTCGTCAACCAGTACGAGATCGCTCGGACCCTGGGCTGCGACGACGCCGAGCTGGCCGAGCTGGCCCGCGGGTCGATCCGCGCATCCCTGGCCTCACCGAGCACCAAACGGGCCTGGCTGGCCGAGGTGGATGCCTGGCTGGCAACGCCCGACCGGAGACCGGAAACGGGGAGCAACGGCAGCCGCGAGGCTGACGCCCCCGAGTCTCATGCGCTTCCCGAGCAGGGAGCCTAGAAACCGACCTGGACGGGCTCGGGCACGAGGGTGACGCCGTAGCGCTCGCGCACGCCCGCCACGATCTCATCGCGCAGCCGGGCCAGGTCCGCCCCGGAAGCACCACCCCGGTTGGTCAGGGCCAGCACGTGCTTGGTGGACAGCCCGGCCGACGCACCCGGCTCCACGGTGAAGCCCCTGGTGAAGCCGGCGTGGTCGATGAGCCAGGCCGCACTGGTCTTGACCAGGCCCTCGATCACGGGGGCCTCCTTGGTACCGAGCACCACCTGGGAGTGGTCGGTGACCGGGAAACGAGGGGCGTCCTCGGGCAGGCTCCCCGCCTGATCCTCGGTCAGGATCGGGTTGGTGAAGAAGGAACCGGCAGACCAGGTGTCGTGGTCGGAAGCGTCCAGAACCATCCCCTTGGAGCGGCGCAGCTCGAGAACCGCCTCGCGCAGCTCGCGCTCGGGCACGCGTTCGCCCAGCTCGACACCGAGCGCACCGGCCAGCTGGGAGTATGCGACGCGAGAGGACAGGGAGCCCTGCCTCACGGCGAAGGTGGCGTCGAGAACCACCCAGCGCCCGGTCGGCCCCCACAGGCGCCCACCGCCGACCTCGGCGTCGGTGAGGGACTGCTTGAGGCGGGAGTCGCGATACGCCAGCCCCAGCTCGCCCAGGGCCAGCCACACCACCCGGTTGCGCAGACGGTCCCAGGCGCGCACGCTGGCGATGAGCTCGGCGACCTCGGCGCCGTAGGCCCCGATGTTCTGCACAGGGGCGGCACCGACCGTACCGGGGATCCCGGACAGGGGCGCGAACCCGGCCCACTGGCTGGCGATGGCCTCACGCACCAGGTCGTCCCAGGTGGTACCGGCGGTGGCCGTGATCTCCACACCGCCGCACACCGAGTCGGAGACGAGTGAGACCTCAGCGCGGGTATCGCGGATGACGAGCCCATCGAATCCGGCGTCGGAGGCCATGATGTTGGAGCCGCCACCGATGACGAGGACGGGCGTGCCGGCGGCGTCGGCCTCGCGGATCGCCTCGGTCAGATCGCTCTGGGTGGTGGCCTCGACGTAGCTGCTCACCGGGCCGCCCACGCGCAGGGTGGTCAGCTCGGCCAGGCGGGTGGGCCGCGTGCCGGTGCCGGGCGCGTGCGCCAGGGCCTGGACGGGTTCGGGCCAGGCCGAGGGGTCGACGTCGGCGCTCAGCGGGACGGTGCAGTCACCCTCCGCCAGGCGCGGATCGATCGACGGCTCGGTCGACGTCGCAGCCCGCGGTGCAGCCGACGGATCGATGGGGGTGCGGTCTTCTGGGGCGGTGGTCAACGGAGGTCTCCGCTCTTCCTGGTCAGTTCCTCTTGAGAGACAAGCAGGGCCCCGCTCACACCAGCGGTGTGCACGGAGCCCCGAGGCGCGGACAGGCCGCTCGCCTCACTTCTTGTTGCGACGCTGGTGACGCGTCTTGCGAAGCAGCTTGCGGTGCTTCTTCTTGGCCATGCGCTTGCGGCGCTTCTTGATGACGGATCCCATGAGATCTCCTCGCAGTTCGCTTCGTAGTGCCCGCAGACCCTCCCTGCGGGCCGAGGCGGGCCGGCGAGGGTTGATGCCATGGGGCAGTTGGTCGGCGCGTGAGGCTCAGCGGCCGACCACGCAGGTGACCGCCTGAGTCTAGCGGGTCCTAGGACCCCGATGCCTCCGACGCGTCGTGGCCCCAGTCACCCAGCCCGGCAGCCAGGTACTCGTGAACAGCGCGCTCTGGAACACGGAAGGAGCGCCCGACCTGCATCGCGGGCAGATCACCGGAGTGCACCATCCGATAGACAGTCATCTTGGACACGCGCAGCATCGCCGCCACCTCGGCCACGGTGAGGAACGAGGGGGCGCCGGAGGCGCTGGGGGATGTGGGAAGGCCCGGTGCCATGAGCTTGAGGTCCGTTCGTCGCGGGTGGCCCCGTCGGGGGCAGGAACACCGCCAATATATCCCCGCACCAGACATCGCACAGGAATTCCTGGACCCCAATCGCCACACGCGTCGCATTTCACACTGGGACACCAATTGTCGCTGCCGCAACCGCAGTTATCGCACCCGAGAACCGTTCCGGCGACCACCACCGGCAGCCCGGATGCATCCCAGAACACGCCGACCCCCACGCCGCAGAACGTGACGAAGCCGCCCCAACAGGACCACAATGGCGACCGTACCCCAGACAGACAGCGCCCAGGAGCCGGCCGGCCGCGGATCCCGCAGCGGATCCGGGCACGGCCCGCACGCCGCCAGGCGACGCCAGGCTCACTGGCACGCCCCGCTCGTGGGCGTTGTCGGCCGTCCTTGGAAGCGGCACAAGAAGCACCCGGCCGGGGCAGGCGGCGTCGACGACACCGTTGAGCCACCCGTCCGGCCCCCGCTTCCAGGCACAGAGCCCACCGGGCTGCGTCGCCTGCTCAGGCACTTCGAGCCGCTCAGCCAGATCGCACGGGCGGCGAGGTTCTACCCGGCCCGACTGGCGGTTATCGTCTTCGCCGCCATCATCATGGTGGTCACGCTCCTGCTCAGCCTTCCGATCGCCACGGAGAGCGGGAAGCAAGCCGACTTCCTCGACGCCCTGTTCACCGCCACCTCAGCAGCATGCGTCACGGGCCTGAGCACCGTGGACACAGCCACCTACTGGTCCGCCTTCGGGCACGTCGTCATCATCCTGGCCGCCGCCGTGGGCGGTCTGGGGGTCATGACCCTGGCATCGCTGCTGTCCCTGGCGGTATCACGCCACGTGGGACTGACTCAGCGGATGCTGGCCGCCTCGGAGAACCAGTCGCGCCTGGGCGAGGTGGGCCGCCTCCTTCGCGCCGTCATCTACACGGCCACCGGCTGCGAGCTCCTCCTCACGCTCATGCTGCTACCCCGCTTCCTGGGCCATGGCCTCGATGTGGGGCACTCCCTGTGGTACGCGGCCTTCATGGCACTGTCGATCTTCAACAATGCCGGCTTCGTCATCATGCCCGAGGGCCTGGGCGCCTACGCCACCGACTGGTGGATCGGCCTGCCGATCATCCTGGGGACCTTCATGGGCGCCGTCGGCTTCCCCGTGATCCTGGACATCATGGGCCGACGACGCAGGCCCCGGACATGGAGCCTGCACACGAAGCTGACCCTGACGACCTACCTGGCCCTCACCGGCGCCTCAACCCTCGCCATCGCCACCTTCGAGTGGAACAACCCGCTCACCTACGGAGCACTGCCCACGGGCGGCAAGATCATGACCGCCCTGATCAACGGCGTCAACGCCCGGTCCTCGGGGCTGTCCACGATCCCGCCCGAGCACATGCACGAGGCCACCTGGTTCCTCCAGGACGCCCTCATGTTCGTCGGCGGAGGCTCGGCCTCGACGGCCGGCGGCATCAAGGTCTCCACCTTCGCGGTCCTGCTTCTGGCGATCCTCGCCGAGGCTCGCGGTGACCAGGACATCGAGGCCTTCGGGCGGCGCATCACACCCTCGACCGTGCGCCTGAGCGTGGCGGTGGCCTTCATCGGCGCCAGCGTCATCGGGTTCGCCACGCTCCTGCTCCTGCAGATGACCAACCTGTCCCTGGACCGGATCCTCTTCGAGGTCATCAGCGCGTTCGCGACCGTGGGCCTGTCCACGGGCATCACCCCGACTCTTCCCGCGAGCGCCAAGTACGTCATCGTGGTGCTCATGTTCGTCGGCCGCGTGGGCACGATGACGGCGGCCAGCGCCCTTGCACTGCGCGA
Organism: Actinomyces naeslundii; assembly: GCF_001956585.1. Classification (GTDB taxonomy): domain Bacteria; phylum Actinomycetota; class Actinomycetes; order Actinomycetales; family Actinomycetaceae; genus Actinomyces; species Actinomyces naeslundii. The sequence continues at coordinate 43,477 of NZ_MSRR01000018.1, forward strand.
GCGGCGCCGCGTCATCCGGATGCCCGAGGCCAGCCCGATGATCGGCTAGCGCCTGCCGGCCGATTCCATACTCGCTCACCCAGCAGCCCGCAGACACCAGCGGGAACGATCAACTCCCCTCAGGTTCCGACCCGTCCGGGGCGAGCAGGTGTCCGAGGGTCGCGGCCGCACTCTCCACATCCGCACGGCCGGTGATGAGCTGCTCAACGATCAACCCGAAGGACACACTCTGGATCAGGGAGGCCAGCTGCTCGGGATTCAAGCGAGCGGAGATCGTTCCAACCCTCTGCCCGTTGCGGCACAGGCGGATGAGTCCGCTGCGGATGTCGTGGTAGTTCTCCTGGACCATGACGCGCATCTCGGGATCACGAGTCAGCTCGCCCCAGGCGTGATAGGCCAGTGGCGCCCAGGCGCTCAGTCCGACGTCGTCAGCATCCTTGCGGACCTCACCTCGCCGAGCGGAGGCCCGCCGCGAGGTGGAGGCGGCCTCGCCGGCGTGCTGCTCGAGGTCGTCGCGCTCGTAGTTGAGCAGGACGAGCGCCTCGATGAATCCCTGCTCGAAGTCGGGCAGTGCCTCGGACTCGGCGAGCTGCTTGATCCGCTCGACGAGCGGCCCCATCCGCCGAGCCAGGACCTCGCGCATGAGAGAGCGCTTGCCCTCGGGGAAGTAGCGGTACACGGTCGACGACGACATCCCGGCTGCGGCAATGACCTCGTCCATAGAAGTGGCCTGGAAGCCGCTGCGGGCGAAGCACTCCTCGGCGGCCTGCAGGATTCGGGCTCTTTGGCGCTCCCGGTGAGCGGCGGTCACTCGTGGCATGAACTCAGGATAAGCGACTCAGAACACCTCAAATCGAAACGATCGTTGTTGACTGAGCGCCACGCACTCCCTAGACTCTCGAGCGCAAGCGAAAACGATTGTTTTGATGTGGAGGTTCGCAATGACATCCTCAGTGGCATCCGCTCTCAAGGAGCGGACCGAGTCGGCACAGGAGACACAGGAGGAGACGACCGTCACGACCGCGCGGCGGCCGGGCCGCCGCGCGGTCATGGTCAGCGCCGTCCTCACCCAGCTGATGATCGTCCTGGACCTGACGATCATCGCCATCGCCCTGCCTCGGATGCAGGACGACCTGGGAATGACCGTGTCCCAGAGCCCGTGGACGGTCACCGGCTACAGCCTGGCCTTCGGTGGCCTGGTGCTCTTCGGGGGAAGGCTCTGCGCCGTGGTGGGTATCCGCCGCTCCTACCAGGTGGGACTGATCGGCTTCGGGGTCGCCAGCCTCGCAGCCGGGATGGCGACCTCCTTCCCCGTCCTGCTGGTGGCCCGCGTGGCCCAGGGCTGCTTCGGCGCCCTGCTGGCCCCCACCTCCCAGTCACTGCTCAATGTGACCTTCACCGAGCGCACCGAGCGCGAACGTGTCTTCGCGATCTTCGGCGCCACTGGCGGTCTGGGAGCGGCCGTCGGGCTGCTGGTCGGCGGAGCCCTGACCGACTGGCTCAGCTGGCGCTGGGCGCTCTACATCAACATCCTCCTGGCCGCTGCCGCTCTTCTCATCGGGCAGCGCCCTGCCACCGGCCGACCAGCGCGACCGCGGCTCACGCATCACTGACGACCTGACCGGCCTGGTCCTGGGATGCGGGGCCTGCTTCAGCGCCGTCTACGGGCTCGACCGGGCCCAGCAGACCTCCTGGACCTCGACGTCGACCGTCAGCTGGCTGGCACTCGGCGGCATCGCCGCGGTGCTGTTCGTGGTCCGCGAGCGCTTCGCGAATCGTCCGGTGCTGCCCCTGTCGATGATGGCACTACCGGTGCGGGCGGCCTCCTACGCCACGCAGTTCATCGCCGGCGCCGGCCAGATGGGGGCGATCATCTACCTGACCTACTACATGCAGAACCACTTCGGCTACTCGCCCTTCAAGAGCGGAGTCGTCTTCCTTCCGATGGTCCTCGCCCTGATCGCCACCGCGATCCCGGCCGGGCGCGTCATCGTGCCCAGGCTCGGGGCACGCGGCACCCTGCCGCTGGGGCTGGCGGTACTGACCGGCTCCTTCCTCATCTTCTCGCGTATGACGACGCAGTCCTCCTACTCGCAGGTGGCGCTGCCCGGCCTCATCGTCTTCGGGATCGGCCTGGGGCTGACGATGCCGGTCACCTTCAACTCCGGCACGCGCGGGGTGGATGCGAAACGGACCGGACTGGCCTCGGCGATCCTGAGCGCCGCCCAACAGATCGGCGGTTCCTTCGGGGTCGCGCTCATGACCTCCTACGCCACCCAGCACGCCGAGGACTACGTGGCCGAGCACTCCGAGGAGGTCAGGGCGGCCGCCATGGAGGCGATGATGCGGGCCCAGGCCCTGCCGCAGTCGCCCGCGGGCAAGCAGATCATCGAGGCCCTCAAGGCCCAGCTCGTCGATCGGGCCCAGATCGAGGCATACGCCGGCGGATTCACGATGATGGCCTGGATCCTGGCCGGGGCCGGGGCGGCCCTGGTGGCCTGCGGGATCGCCCTGAGCGTCCGCCGTCGTCGCACGCGGTAGCGTAGGAGTCACCGTCCGACGGCCGACCTCAGGAGACCTCATGCCCGCCCCACCCTCGCGCACCGACTCCACGCTTGTCATCGGGCTGGGACGCTTCGGCTCCGCTGTTGCCGCCACCCTGGACCGGCTCGGGCGCGAGGTGCTGGCCGTGGAGGCCAATCCTGCGATCGTGCGCCAGTGGACCGGCCGCATCCCGCTGGTGGAGGCCGACGCCACGGACGTGGAGGCCCTGGAGCAGCTGGGCGCCACCGAGTTCGGCACGGCGGTCGTGGGGGTGGCGACCTCCCTGGAGGCCTCCGTCCTCATCACCGGCAACCTCGTGGACCTGGAGACGCCCCAGATCTGGGCCAAGGCCATCTCCCGCGCCCACGGACGCATTCTGCGACGCATCGGCGCCCACCACGTGGTCTACCCCGAGTTCGACGCCGGTCAGCGCGCCGCCCACCTGGTCTCGGGCCGCATGCTCGACTACATCGAGATGGAGAAGGGCGGCTTCACCATCGTCAAGATGCGCCCGCCCACGGAGCTGCACGGATTCACCATCGGCCAGTCCAAGGTGCGCTCGCGCTACGGGGTGACCGTCTTCGGTCTCATGAGCCCAGGCGAGCCCTTTGAGTACGCCACCCCGGACACGCTGGTCTCCGCCGAGGACGTGCTGGTCGTCGGCGGGGACGCCGCCCTCCTGGAGCGCTTCGCCAACCGCGCCTGAGCGGCGCGAGTCTCACAAGGCCCCCGGAAGGCCCTCAGAAGGCGGAGACCTGGGAGCGCTTGGCCTCGGCGGCGCCGTCGGCCTCAGCAGCCACAGCCGCGAGGTCCTTGCCGATCCCGGCGGCGCCGTAAGCACCGAGCAACCCCTCGACGAAGGGCGCTGCGGAGAGCCGAACCCGCTCGGCCACGGCCGGCTCCAGCATCTCGAGAGCCATCTCGGCACTCATGATGCCGCTGCCCAGGTCCGCCAGCATCAGGACGCCGTCACAACGGTCGGCGAGCGGCTCGACGACGGAGACGATCAGGCCGGCATCGGTACCCAGCTCCCCGTCAGCCAGCCCGGCTGCGAGCTCAACGGGGACGTCGACGGCCACGATGAGCCGGCGCGCCAGGTCGAGGGCGGCCTCGGCCAGAGCACGGGAGTGGGAGACCAGGACGATGCCGACACTCACCGAGGCGACGCTCGACCGCTCCGGCTGAGGAAGCGGCACAGGATCGGAGGAGACTGCGGGACTCACGGGGCTCACACCGTCCTTGCGGCCACGACGTCGTCGAGGGCCGCGAGAAGAAGGGCGGTGGAGGCGGCACCGGGGTCGATGTGGCCGGCCGAGCGCTCCCCCAGGTAGGAGGCCCGCCCCTTGGTGGCGACCATGGGCTTGGTGGCGTCGCGCCCCTCGGCGGCGGCCCGCGCAGCGGCCGCAACACCTGCGGCGAGATCATCGGGATGGGTGCGCAGCGCCTCCAGGGCCGGGCTCCAGGCGTCGAGCATGGTCTTCTCCCCCGTGGTGGCGCGCCCACGCGCGGCGATGCCACCGATCCCGGCCTCCAGCCCGGCCGCGAGCGCTCGCGCGTCGATGCCATCCTGCCCCGACAGGGCGCCGCCGGTGCGCAGGAAGAAGGTTCCGTACAGAGGCCCCGCGGCTCCCCCGACGGTAGAGACCAGGGTCGTGCCGACCTTCTTGAGCAGTGCGTCGGCGGCGGTGAAGCCGCCGGCCCCCACCGCGTCGACCGCAGCGGCCAGGCCGCGCTTCATATTGGTGCCATGGTCGGCGTCACCAATGGCGGCGTCCAGCTCAGTGAGCTCCTCGGCGTGCTCGCCGATGAGCTCGGCGCTGCGACGCACCCAGGCCTCCAGGTCGGCCACACTCAGCGTCTGCCGGGCGGATCCCTCGTCCGCTGTCATCTTGCTCCTCCTTCAGCTCTCTCCGGGCCGCCCGCGAGAACCGCGGGCGACGCGATTGTGCCAGACCCTCACATGCCCCAGCGCAGGCCGGGGGTGTGCACGGGGGCGTCCCACAGACGTAGCAGCTCGGCGTCGACGCGCACCAGGGTCAGGGAGCAGCCGGCCATGTCGAGACTGGTGATGTAGTTACCCACGAGGTTACGCGCCACCGTGATCCCGGCACCCTGAAGGAGGCGGGCGATCTCGCCGTACATGAGGTAGAGCTCAAGCAGCGGGGTGGCGCCCATGCCGTTCACCATGGCGATGACGCCCTCATCAGCACCGGCGGGCTCCAGCTCGGTCAGCTCGGCCAGGATCGGGGTGACGAGGCGCTCGGCGACCTCGGCCGCGGAGGCGACCTTCTCACGGTGACGGCCGGGCTCTCCGTGGATGCCGATGCCGATCTCCATCTCGTCGGCCGGAAGGTCGAAGGAGGGCTTGCCGTTGGCCGGGACGGTGCAGGAGGTCAGCGCCATGCCCATGGAGCGGCCGGCGGCGTTGACGCGCGCGGCGATGCCGGCGACCTCGTCCAGCGGGCGCCCCTCCTCCGCGGCGGCGCCCGCGATCTTCTCCACCATGACGGTCACGCCCACACCGCGCCGTCCGGCGGTGTAGAGGGAGTCCTCGACGGCGACGTCGTCATTGGTGACGACGCTGGCGACCTGGATGCCGGAGTCGGCGTCGACGATCTCGGCCGCCATCTCGAAGTTCATGACGTCGCCGGTGTAGTTCTTGACGATGTGCAGGACGCCGGCGCCGCGGTCGACGGCGGTGGTGGCGGCGACCATCTGGTCGGGGACCGGGGAGGTGAAGATCTCGCCGGCACAGGCCGCGTCGAGCATGCCGGTGCCCACGAATCCACCGTGGAGGGGCTCGTGCCCGCTGCCGCCGCCGGAGATGATGGCGACCTTGCCCTTCTCCTTGCGCTGGTGGCGGTAGACGATGTGCTGGTCGAGGTCGACGTCGAGCTCGTGGGGGTGGGCGGCGGCCATGCCCCGCAGGGCGTCCGTGACCACGCTGTCAACGGAGTTGATGAGTTTCTTCATGGGCCTGACGCTACCGCGCCGCGGGTCTGCGCGTACCGCCAGAGGTCCCAGGGAAAAAGGCCTGTGCACATCGGTGCAGGTCACGGTGGCCCGGACGGCACGGATGCGCACCCAGGGGCCGCGTCGACAGGCACGACGGCACCCGATCGTGAGCGCGACCACCACCCCGCCTGGACGTCACCCATAGAAATTCTGGGGACTATCTGGGGAGGTCCTTTTTCTGGGGCATCCTCACGGCGGTTCCAGGCAGGATAGAGGCATGGACCTGTCCGTTGTCGCCATCGTGGCCACCATCGCAGCCGGTGTGGCCATCCTGGTCGCAGTCGCTGCCGTCTTCGCCGCGCGGCGCTCGACGGCGCACGCGGACCTGGCCCTCAAGGAGGCCTCACGGATCTCCCGGGCCAGCATCTCGCGGATCAACGAGGTCCAGTCGGAGGCGAGCTCGGCCCGCCTGGCGGCGCGTCACGCCGCCGAGCGACTGCGCTCCATGACCAAGGAACGCACGACGCCGGACAGTGTCGCCGCCTACCGCGTCTTTCTGAGGGAGGTCGTCGAGGACTCCAAGCACCTCCTGGGCCCCGAAGGCACGGGAACCATGAAGAATGAGGCGCTGGACCGGCTGCGGGTGGGGGCGCTCGTGGGCGGCTCGGACGAGGTACTGCGGGCGCTGCGCAACTTCGCCCTGCTGCGTACTCAGCAGCCCGAGGCCCCCTGGCCCAGCGCCTACGCCATGGCCTACGCACGCCTGGAGTCCGACCTGGTCACCGCGATCCGCAACGACCTGGGATCCTCCGAGGAGTCCCTGACCGCCGACCAGATCTGGGGAGCGGTCAACGCCCGCTGCGTCGACCCGGCCTTCCGGCTGGCACTGCTCAGCCCCCTGGAGGACGTGCTGCGCAACGCCGGACAGGACCCCACCCATTACGACCTCGACCACCTCATCAAGCCCGCCGACCGCTTGGGTCTCTTCGGCTCCACTGGGGCCGTCGGACCGACCGCCCCTGCACGGTCCGTACCTTCCGCGCCTCCTGCCGGCGCCTCCGCCCCCCAGCCCCGACGGCGCTCGCGGCGTGCTCCGAGCTGGGTGACGCCAGAGGCCTCGGTGGGGGTCGCCGAGACGGTTGAGCAGAGTGCTCCAGCAGCAGAGGCAACGCCACGGACAACGACAGAGACGGCCGGAGGAGCAACGACGGCCAGCACCGGGCTGCCCGACTCCTCCGACGTCGTGTGGGCTCCGCTCAGCCCAGGAGGTCGAGGCTCGCGCGCCACCACAGCCACCGGCGCAGCACCGACCGCTGCACCCACCGGATCACCGGCTGCCACGTCCGCGGGAACCTGGGAACAGGCCGTTGCGGGCCAGCGGGCCACGGCCGCCCCTCGCACCGAACCTGCGCAGCCACATCCTGCGAGCCCAACGAGCCCTCGGGAACCAGGGCCTCAGCGTCCCGTCTTCGAGGACCCGACACCCAGTCGCATCTCCCGACGTCGCCGCAGTCAGGGCCCCCAGACCGCTCCGTCCACTGAGGCGGCCGCCGTCCCCGGGACCGAGCTCGCCTCGTCGAGGACCGCCACAGCCGCGCCACCCTCGACGCCGGCCTCGATGCCGTCCGAGGGAGCAGTCGCAGCAACGGCCTCAACGGCGTCGGCCGCTCCAGCCGGGACCTCGACAACGTCGGCCAACACCGAGGAGACAGAGCCCGTCTTCGCTCCGGCCTTCCCCGAGGCGCTGACCAGGGGCCGTGCGGCTGAGCCGAGCGCACCGATCGCAACAGGCGTGCCCTCCGCAGCCGCCCCGGCACAGCCCGCACCGACGCAGCCGCGATCCACCCGCACTCGCGCGAGCTCAGCGTCCAGGCCCCCAGCCGCCTCTCCGGTGAAGGCCACGGCAGTCGCCGCCCAGACGGTCACGGTACCGACGGGGCCTCAGGCAGGTTCGCAGCCCGCCAGCCCTGCCGCGTCCGCACCGCTCACCGCCGCGGCAGGGACCGGTGGCTACGGCATCGTCCCACCCCGGGGCGCGACGGAACCATCCGCACAAGCACCGGGCCACGCCGGTGGTCCCCTCCCCGCCTCATCGGGTCCTCCCGGCCTCAACGTCCCCCAGCCGGCCGATCAGGGCTCCGCCGTGGCCGCAGCCGGTGCCGTCCCCACCAGCGCCGTCGGATCTCACCGGGCACCTGCCGTCCCGGCACGTACGGCCGCTCGAGCCGGATCCACCCACGCGGCAGACCCGGACACTCAGCAGACCGTCACCGTCACAACGGGTCCTTCGGCAACGGCTGCAACGACGTCGGCGAGCGCACCGGCGTCCGAGGCCTGGTCCTTCACTCCCCCGTCCTTGCAGGACTCCACTGAGATCCCCCAGGCTCGCGGCGCCTGAACCAACCTCTCCGGCCACCGGGTCGTTCTCCCCATCCCATCCGGGCCCCCGGCCCCGCCCACCGTGACAGAATCCGGGTGCGGGAAGCCACCCGGCTTCCGCAGAAGGGAGCCGGCACGTGAGCGTCTTCGCCTGGTGCGCGATCATCGGCTGCGTCACGCTCCTGGCCGGTGTCATGCTCGACGGGGTGCTGGACGCGTTCCTCCCCGACGGGTTGGTGCCGGTTCTGGCTCTGCCGGTAGCCGTGTTCGGTGCGATCGGCATGGTGATGACGGCGATGTCCGGTTCCACCGCCACGCACGTTCCAGTGGCGATGGTGTGGGGAGTCCCGACAGCGCTGGGGATCGCCTCGGGCGCGGTGACACGCTGGCTGTGGAACCGTCTGAGACGGACCATGCCGCTGGATGCGGCTCCACCCACCGCCGCTGAGCTCGTCGGCGAGAAGGTCACCGTCCTGTGGTGGAAGGACGGCAGCGGCGAGGTCCGTGCCATCACCCGCGGCAACCAGCTCACACTGCCGGCCCGCTCGGAGGAGCCGTTGCGTTCGGGCCAGAGCGCCTGGGTGCTCGACGCCGTCGACTCCACCCTCACCATCACTCCGTGGGGGCAGGTCGACAGCTGAGCGCCGCCAGGTGGCGACGTCGGCCTCCGCCGCCCCATCCCTTCATCTTTCCCCAGCTCCCGATAAAGAAAGGAACACCGCATGGACGCAATGCTCATCGGCGCCATCGTCATCATCGTCATCATCGCGCTGCTGGTAGTCGCCTACCTGTTCAGCCGGATCGTCGTCGTCCCCTCCAACCTCACCGGCCTGATCTCCGGGTCGAACCGGGGCACGGTCAAGATCATCCACCCCGGTGGGCGCGACTTCGTCCTGCCGGTCATCCAGACCATCCAGTACCTGCCCTTCACCCAGACCACGATCGGTTTCAAGGTCACCGCCGAGGACGAGAACAAGATCCATGTCAACGTCGCCGCCGTGGCCGCCGTCAAGGTGGGTGACTCCGACGAGCAGGTGCGCGCCGCGGCCAAGCGCTTCCTGGGCAAGCCCAACACGGACCAGGCCATCGCCGACTCCGCGCGGGAAGCGCTCATCGGCTCCCTGCGCTCGATCATCGGGCACATGACGGTCACCGATCTCATCTCCGACCGCGACGCCCTCCAGCGCAACGTCTTCGACGACGCCAAGAGCATCATGGCCAACATGGGCCTGGAGATCGACATGCTCCAGGTCTCCGAGATCACCGACGCAGGCGGCTACATCGAGTCCCTGGGGGTGCCCGAGCAGCAGCGCGTTGAGAAGGACGCCCGCATCGCCCGGGCCAACGCCGAGCGCGAGGCCCGCGACGCCGAGGTCACCTCCCGTCAGCAGATCGCCGAGCGCGAGCGCGACCTGTCCCTGCGTCAGGCCCAGCTCAAGGCTGAGACGGACAAGGCCCAGGCCGACGCCGACTCCGCCGGCCCGATCGCACGCGCCGCCAAGGAACGCGAGATCGCCATCATCGGTCAGGAGGCCGCCGAGGCCAAGGCCGCCCTGACCGAGCGCGAGCTGGACTCCACGGTCCGCAAGCCCGCCGACGCCGCTCGCTACCAGCGTGAGCAGGAGGCTCAGGCCTCCAAGACCGAGGCACTGCTGCGAGCCCAGGCCGATGCCGAGCGCACCCGCCTGGATGCCGAGGCCCAGGCTCAGGCCACCGTGGCCCGCGCCGAGGCCGAGGCCAAGGCAACCGCAGCCCGGGCCCGCGCCGAGGCCGACGCGATCGCGGCCCGCGGTCAGGCCGAGGCCGACACGATCCGCGCCGCCGGTGAGGCAGAGGCCAAGGCCATGAGTGACAAGGCCGATGCCCTGGCCAAGTACGGCGAGGCCGCCACCCGCCAGATGCTGCTGGACAAGGCCCCCGAGATCGCCCGGGCCCTGAGCGAGCCGCTGGCCAGCGTGCGCGACCTGTCGATCATCTCCACCGAGGGCGCCTCCGCTCTGCCCAAGGCCGTGGCCAGCAACGTCGAGCAGCTCGATGTCATCCTGCGCAGCCTCGTGGGCACCGGCCTGACTGACATGGTGGGCACCCGCCTGCCGGGCTCCAGTTCCTCCGACGGGCAAGAGGGCAATACCCCGGTCGACGTCGTCGATCACCAGGAGGGCTGAGAGTCAAGCTGCCGATAGGCAAAACGGCGACTCCTGATGCGGCCGGGTGCAGGATTTCTGCGCCCGGCCGCGTAACATGTCCCCAACAATCTTCCAGACCCATCCAGACTCAGCAACGGGCAGGTCAACATGCGACGTCGCGCCTTCCTCATCGCCGCACTCGGCACCACCATGGGCGCCAGTGCCGTGTCCTTGAGCGGCTGCGCCAGTATCAAGCAGCGCATCGCACGCGCGTGGGCCCCACAGTCAACCACGCTCCTTCACGCATCACTGTCCAAGCCCCCGAAGGCCACCGCCATCCCGACCGCCTTCGGCGCCGAGCCGGTGTGGCCCACGCGCATCGAGGAGAACAAGAATCGGCCGTGGCCCACCAACGCAACGATCGTGGCCGCCCACGGCTCCTTCCTCATCGCCTACGACATGGGCGACATCGAGAACACCGCCCTGTCCGGTGACCGCCCCATCATCGTGGACCTCACCGGGCCGACGAACTACGCGATCGTCCCCGACGACTCCGAGCACGGGTACCGCATCGAGCAGATGACCCCGCCTCCGATCACTGGCGTTATCGAGGAGAACCGCGTCGCCCCCAGTCCCGGCACGCTCGTCACCGAGCAGTTCATCAGCGCCGGCGTGTGCGACGACGAGTTCGCCTATCTCATCACCGGCACCGAGGTCGTCAGGACCGGCCGGCCGCCCGAGAACCGCGGGCGGATGAACCTGCTCAAGATCCGTCTGGCCAACCGCAGCATCGTTGCCAGCACGTTGCTCGGGGAGGGACTCGCCCTCAAGGCGAAGGAGGCGACCTACCGCGCCGGCTCCTCGATCTCGCTGACCTCCGACGGCGCCAGCCTCCTGGTCACGAGCAGCATCCCGCACCGAGCCCTGAAGCTGTCTGCGGCCGACCTCTCCGTGCAGCTCGACCTCGCCTCGACGACGTCCCAGAACTTCGGCGCGGTGGACGGCGGGGAGGCGGTGGCCCTGCTCAGTGACGACGGCAGGACCCAGACGGCCGTCGTCACCCTCGCCGATGGCGTCACCCACCCCTTGGAGAACATGAATGCCTGGATCGTACACCAGGGCTACCTCTACGCCGTCGGCAGCCGCACGAGCGATCGCCCCGGCTCCGAGCGAATCATCAACCTCGCCACCGGCGAGCAGGTCGAGCTCGAGGAGATGCCGGACGACTACGTGGAGCACAAGCAGGCGACCGTGAGCGCGAGCAACGGCGTCATGATCAGAAAGAGCGACTACATCCAGGTCCGCAGGAACGGCTCCGCAACCGCAGTCCTCTCCCGGAAGTCGACTGAGAAGGAGTCCTACAGGAGTGCGGCGATCTACAGGTCCGTCCTCTACCTCACCCTCAACGGTGGCCGTCTGCGCCTGGTCGACCTGAACACCGGCAAGGTGATCCAGGAGTCCAAGACCAGCAATCCCAACGAGATGGTGACGGTGACACCCTACGGCTTCTGCAACGAGATCAACTTCTACCCGGCCACCGCCTGGCAGTCCTGAGCCCGTTGCCAACCGCAACAACCCAGGAGACGTCGACGCCCAGGACCCGCACCGAGTCAATGCGGATACCTGTGGGGCACAGCTGGACGGCTCAGATGTCCTCGAGGACCTCGCCCTTGGTCTCCCGGGCCAGCATGTAGATGAGACCGCCCAGGACCAGCATGGCCGCGAAGAAGAGGAAGGCCGGGAAGACGGCCGCCAGCGGGTGCGCCAGCTCCTTGAGGTTGTCCGAGCCGATCATCGCCCCCATGAGCAGCGGGCCGACGATCTTGGCGACCGCGCCGATGCCGTAGCCCAGTCCGAGTCCCGTGCCTCGGGCGTCATTGGGGAACTGCTCACCGCCGAAGGCGTTGAGGATCCCGAAGGCGCCGTCGCCGAAGCCCATGGTGACGCAGATGCCGGTGAAGAAGATGATCCAGGAGGTCTCCCAGTGGGCGGAGAAGGCCACGATGACCGCACCCAGGGCGCCGATGATGCCGAAGGAGAACATCGTCCAGCGCCGCCCGATCCGGTCGGCGAGCCAGGCCGAGGCCAGTCGGCCGAGGAGATCCACCAGGGAGACCCCCATGAAGAGCGTGCCCACGGTGTCGGCGTTGATGTCGTCGAAGCCGACCTCCAGGAGCGTCTGTCCCCAGGACTGCACGGTGAAGGACCCCAGGATGAAGCAGAAGGAGCCAATCGAGACGATGAGCAGGGGCCTGAGGTGCTTGCGGAACAGCTCGGAGTAGGCGATGCGTTGCTCGGTCTCAACCGGGGGCAGGGCGCCCACGGCGTCGGGGCTCAGCTCCAGGGCCCAGGCGATGGACTTGCGGGCCTCGCGCTCGCGACCCTGGGAGAGCAGGTAGCGGGGCGACTCCGGAACGATCCTGATCCAGGCCAGCAGCAGGATCGGAATGGCACCCAGGGCGATGAGACCGCGCCAGTTGTCGTGCATGGCGCGCTGTCCCAGGGAGCCCAGGAAGAGCCCCAGGGGGATGAACACCGAGCCGAGCCCGGCCAGCAGACCGCGCTGCCTGGTGGGGACGAACTCCTGGACGTAAGGAATGGAGACGATATTGAGGCCCCCGACGCCCACGCCGACCAGCACCCGTAGGAGGGCGAGCATCATCCACCAGCCGGTGGGGGTGAACACCGAGGCCAGGGTGAAGATGGTGAAGAGCAGGACGCACCAGAAGAAGGTGCGTCGTCGGCCCATCCGGTCGGCGGCCCGGCCCCACATGACCGATCCAAGGACCGTCCCCAACCCGGAGCAGGCCAGGATGACACCGGTCTCGAAGCCGCCCAGGCTCCACTCCTTCTGGAGCTGGACGACGGCGAAACCGATGAGGAACATGTCGAAGAACTCCGAGACGTTGGCGACGATCGCCAGTCCGATAATGCTTCGCTGGTGGCCCGTCAGGGGCCGGGAGTCGATCTGTTCAAGGGCGCTCATGGCGACAGCTCCCGGTGCCGCGCGTCCCGATGCGGTACTCATATGCGGTCCAATCTACGGTGAGCGATGGCTGAACCCTCGATCGTCCGCGGCATTGACAATGAACACGCGCCCATCCGTGTACTTGCCCGGTTCTACAGAAGCGGGAAGGATCAGCCGTGATGCCCGACCGCAGGTGCGCCAGCACGGTGCTCGCGGCCACGAGCAATATGCACCCTCATGCACAAGGAGTCCTCAGTTATGAGCGCTGAGCCACTGCTCACCGATCTTGACCGTCAGGCCATCGCGGTTTCCAAGGCGCTGGCCGCCGACGCCGTGGAGAAGGCCGGGTCGGGCCACCCCGGTACGCCAATTTCTCTGGCGGGGGTGGCGTGGCTGCTCTACCAGCGTGAGATGGTCCACGACCCGACGGACCCGGGCTGGCTGGGGCGCGACCGGTTCGTCCTGTCCATCGGGCACGCCTCACTGGTGCAGTACATCCAGCTGTTCCTGGCCGGCTACGACATCGATCTGAGTGGCTTCACGGCCTTCCGCTCCCCGGCCGGTCTGCCGGGCCACCCCGAGTTCGGTGAGGTTCCCGGGGTGGAGACGACCACCGGACCGCTGGGGGCGGGCTTCGCCAACGCGGTGGGCCTGGCCATGGCGGCGCGCCGCGAGCACGGGCTGCTCGACGCCGGCACCCCGCTGGGCGAGTCGGTCTTCGACCACTTCGTCTACACGATCCTGGGCGACGGCTGCATGCAGGAGGGCGTGACCTCAGAGGCCGCCTCCCTGGCCGGTACCCAGCAGCTGGGCAACCTCATCGCCATCTACGACGACAACGACATCTCCATCGAGGGCAACACGGACATCGCCTTCACCGAGGATCCCTCGGCACGCTTCGAGGCCTACGGGTGGCACGTGCTCGACGTCGACTGGCGCACCGGCCCCGACGGCTACGCGGAGGACCTCCAGGCGCTGCACGAGGCCATCGTGGCGGCCCGCGCCGAGACCGAGCGGCCGTCACTGATCCGTCTGCACACGATCATCGCCTGGCCCTCGCCGACCAAGCAGGGTCAGGAGTCCTCCCACGGCGCCAAGCTCGGGGGTGAGGAGGTCGCCGGGCTCAAGCGGGCCCTGGGCCTGGATCCCGAGCAGAGCTTCATCCTGCCCGACGACGTCGTCGCCCACGCCCGGAAGCAGGCCGCCGAGAGCACCCGGGCCGCCCGAGCGGTCTGGGACGAGCGCTTCACGGCATGGCAGCAGGCCAACCCCGACGGCGCCGCGCTGCTGGAGCGGCTTCGGGCGCACCGCCTTCCCGAGGGCCTTCAGGCCGCCCTGCCGACCTGGGAGGTCGGCCAGTCCCTGGCCACCCGTGCGGCGTCGGGCAAGGTGCTCTCCGCGTTGGCAGACGTGGTACCTGAGCTGTGGGGCGGGTCGTCGGACCTGGCCGGCTCGAACAACACGAGTATGGCCGACGAGCCCTCCTTCCTTCCCACTCCCCTGGCGCAGGCCGACGGTGACGGGCCCTTCGGGCGCACCATCCACTTCGGTGTGCGCGAGCACGCCATGGGATCGATCCTCAACGGCATCGCCCTGGACGGTCTCACCCGCGCCTACGGGGGCACCTTCATGGTGTTCTCCGACTACATGCGCCCGGCCGTGCGCCTGGCGGCGCTCATGGGCATCGGCTCGATCTTCGTGTGGTCCCACGACTCCATCGGCGTGGGTGAGGACGGCCCCACCCACCAGCCCGTCGAGCACCTGGCGGCGCTGCGCGCCATCCCGGGCCTGGCCGTGGTGCGGCCCGGGGACGCCAACGAGACCGCCGCGGCCTGGGCCGAGATCCTGGCCCGTCCGGACCAGCCGGCCGGCATCGCCCTGTCGCGTCAGAACCTCACCGTGAACGCCTCCGCCAGCGCCGCGGCCGAGGGCGTGCGCCGCGGCGCCTACGTCCTGGCCGAGGCCACCGACGCAGGCGGCGGCCAGACCGACCCCGAGGTGGTCCTGATCGCCACCGGCTCCGAGGTCGGCGTGGCCGTGGCGGCCCGCGACGTCCTCCAGGAGCAGGGCACGCCCACCCGGGTGGTCTCCGCCCCCTGCCTGGAGTGGTTCGCCCAGCAGGACGCCGCCTACCGGGACCAGGTACTGCCGGCCGGTGCCGCCAAGGTCGCCGTCGAGGCCGGCATCGCCCTGGGCTGGCGCGAGATCGTCGGTGACGCCGGCGAGATCGTCTCCCTGGACCACTACGGCGCCTCGGCCGCCGGCACCGCCCTGTTCGAGGAGTACGGCTTCACCGCCGACAACGTCGCCCAGCGCGCCCGCCAGGCCCTGGCCCGCACCCGCGGCTGACTCCCGGCCCCATCACCACCGAGCCGGTCGTTCTTCAGCTAGCCATACGGACAATCCGTGGGGCTACCTGAAGAACGACCGGCTCAATGTGTGAGAAATATATGTCACGGGGATACTACTCCCCATACTGAACAGGTGACGCGCCGGAAGATTTTGGGCACGCTGGGTCCGGTCGCGCCGCCGGGCGCACTGCGACACCATTCCCCGAACACAGAAAAGGCCGTCTCTCATGAGCGCACAGCAACCCGCCCAGAACGCCCCCCAGATCCCTGACAGCAACGACTCCGGTGAGGACCAGCCCCTGCGCACGCGCTACTACTACCTCATCATGACCATCATGGTCGTGATCGGCGTCGTCATCGATATCGCGATCTTCATCGGAATCATCACGAACGCCGAGGGGAGGGTGCGCATCCCCTACCTGGTCTTCATTCTTCCCGTTGTCGGTGCTCTGGCGGTCGGCAGGTTCGCCGACGCGGCCCTGGCCAAGAAGTCTCCTCACCTGGTGCCCGGTTACGTGGCCCCGCAGTACCAGCCCTATCCGGGTGCGGCCCCTGCACAGCAGGGCTACGGCCAGCCTCAGCAGCCGCAGTACGGACAGGTCCCCACCGGTCAGGCTCCCCAGAACCAGCAGCCCTATGACCAGGGAGGGCAGCCGGGGCAGACCGGCCCGGTCGGCTACTGAGGCCCGGAGGGCGCCGAGCAGATGCCCGAATAGATGTCGGTGGGGCCCGATACGCTCCCGTCATGCCCGCATCGAAGAGCCCCAAGGCGCCTAAGGTCTCCTACCACTGCACCGAGTGCGGCTGGTCCAGCCCCAAGTGGATGGGCCAGTGCCGGGAGTGCCGCGAGTGGGGCACCCTCGAGGAGGTCCAGTCCGCCGGCACCTCGGGTGGGGCCGTCGGCGGCAGTGCCCTGGCCGCGGCCAGTGCCGTGCGACCGACGGTGTCCGCCCGTCCCATCGGGGAGGTCAGCGCCACCGAGGCCAGGGCCCGCCCCACCGGGGTGGGCGAGCTGGACCGGGTCCTGGGTGGCGGGATCGTACCGGGCGCCGTCGTGCTGCTGGCCGGCGAGCCCGGCGTCGGGAAGTCCACGCTGCTGCTCGACGTCGCCGCGAAGGCCGCCGCCGTGGCGCGCGAGCGCGGGGACGGGCCGGTCCTCTACGTCACCGGTGAGGAGTCGGCCTCGCAGGTGCGGCTGCGGGCAGAGCGCATCGACGCCCTGGATCCGGGGCTGCTCCTGGCCGCGGAGACCGAGCTCGGGTCCCTGCTGGGGCACGTGGAGGCGGCCGGCCCCTCCCTGCTGGTGGTGGACTCGGTTCAGACCATCGCCTCGGCGCAGGTCGAGGGCAGTGCCGGAGGCGTCACCCAGGTCCGGGCCGTGGCCGGCGCACTCATCGCGGTGGCCAAGGAGCGCAGTATCCCGGTGCTGCTCGTGGGGCACGTGACCAAGGACGGCGGGATCGCCGGACCCCGGGTCCTGGAGCACCTGGTCGACGTCGTCGCCCAGTTCGAGGGCGACCGCCACGCCCGCCTGCGCCTGCTGCGGGCCGTCAAGAACCGCTACGGCCCCACCGACGAGGTCGGCTGCTTCGACCTGGGCGAGCGGGGCATCGTGGGGCTGGCGGACCCCTCGGGCCTGTTCCTGTCCGCCGCCCGCTCCGAGGTGCCGGGAACCTGCGCCACCGTCACCCTCGAGGGGCGCCGGCCCATGCCGGTGGAGATCCAGGCGCTCGTGGCCTCCACCAACGCCGGCTCGCCGCGGCGCACCACCTCCGGGGTGGACCACTCGCGCACGGCCATGGCGCTGGCGGTTCTCAGCGCCCGGTTGCGGGTGGACACCTCCAGCACGGACGTCTACGTCTCCACCGTGGGCGGGGCGCGCGCCGTCGAGCCGGCCACGGACCTGGCAGTGGCCATCTCCGTGGTCTCGGCCGCGCGCAACCTACCCACACCCGCCGGGCTCGTGGCCTTCGGCGAGGTGGGGCTCACCGGTGAGGTGCGTGCCACCGTCGGCATCCAGCGGCGCCTGGCGGAGGCCTCCCGACTCGGCTTCGACCGGGCGATCGTACCGCTGGCGGGCTCAGCCGAGCTGCGCGAGGTCGCCGGGATGCAGGTCCTTCCGGTCTCTCACGTAGGCGAGGCGATGGGGGCGGCGCTGCCTCGTTAACAGCGTTGACGGCGCAGCCGTGAACCGATCCGCTCGACGGCGCAGCCGCACGCAGCCAACAGACCGAGTGGTCCAGTGTGGGAAGGCCCTCTCCGAGAGGCGGCCCGCCTGCCGATACCATGGAGCCGTGAGCACCGATGGGTGCGCGCTCAACCAGATGGCCTGAAGCCAGAAGGTTCGAGACGCTCGTACCGCCCCGGTGAGCACTCACCGTGCGAGTCCTTACCCCGGGTCACCGTGAGATCAGGAGAGATGATGATCGAGGCCGCTGGCCAGCTGCGCGAGACGCTTGCGCTCGTCGCTCCCGGCACCGTCCTTCGCGACGGCCTGGAGCGGATCCTGCGCGGTCGTACCGGAGCGATCATCGTGCTGGGCTTCGACCCAGTGGTCGAGGCCATCTCCTCAGGCGGCTTCCACCTCGACGTCGAGCTCTCCGCGGCCCGCCTGCGCGAGCTGGCCAAGATGGACGGCGGCGTCGTCGTCGACATGGACACCGCCCGGATCCGGCGCGCCAACGTCCAGCTCCTGCCCAACGCCTCGATCCAGACCTCGGAGACGGGCATGCGCCACCGCACCGCCGAGCGCGTGGCCCGCCAGACCGGCTACCCAGTCATCTCCGTGAGCCAGTCGATGCGGATCATCTCCCTGTACGTGGACGGCAAGCGCCACGTTCTGGAGCCCAGCGAGTCCATCCTGGCCAGCGCCAACCAGGCCCTATCCGCCCTTGAGCGCTACAAGGCCCGTCTCGATCAGACCTCCGCCGGCCTGGACTCCCTGGAGATCGAGGACCTCGTCACCGTACGCGACGTCACCTCGGTGCTCCAGCTCATGGAGATGGTCCGTCGCATCTCCGACGACATCGATTCCTACGTCCTGGAGCTCGGCACCGACGGGCGCCTTCTGGCCCTGCAGGTCGAGGAGCTCACCCGGGGCCTGCTGGCCGAGCACGGCTTCCTCCTGGAGGACTACCTGCCCGAGGGCCTGGACACCGCCACCGTGGATGCGCGCCTGAAGTGGGTGGGCTCCCCCGCCCTCCTGGATCTGGCGATGGTGGCGCGCTCCATGGGCCTGGGCGGCATCGACGGCCAGGACCTGGACGCTCAGGTCTCCCCGCGTGGACTGCGGATCCTGTCCAAGATCCCGCGCCTGCCCGTGGTCACGGCGCGCGCCGTCGTCGAGCAGTGGGGGTCCCTGCAGGGGGTCCTCGGTGCGACCATCGAGGAGCTCGAGGCGGTTGAGGGCGTCGGCGCCCAACGGGCTCGGACCCTGCGCGACGGATTGTCGCGGCTGGCGGAGATCTCCGTCGTCGAGCGCTACGCCTGAGCCCTCCAGGTTCCCTGAGCGCCGACGCCGACGAGCACCCGGCGCTGCCGGGGCCGCTGCCACGACCAATCGGAGTCAGCCGACGACGAAGACCCGGTCCTCAGTCAGGTCCTTGTCCCCCATGACGAAGCGGAAGCGGTAGGTCCCGGCCCCCGCGGCACTGCCGGGCGCGGTCTGTGCCTGGCCGGCCGAGGCACTCGCAGAGGAGGCGCCGGTCGCACTCGGGTCGGTCGAGGCCGCGCCCTGGTCGGTGGCCTTCCCACTCGCGTCCTTACTCGGCGTGGACGAGGCCGGCAGCGCGGTGGCGGCGGCGCAGTCGGAGGTGGCGGCGTTCCCGTTCCACGTCACGCTGACGTCAGCGGCCTGCCCCGGAGGCAGAAGCAGCGGGCGCTTGGTCTGGCCCACCGGGCAGGTGACGGAGTCCCATACCTGCTGAGAGCCCGAGGAGACCCGCACGCCCACGGCCTGGCTGCCGGCGTCGAGCAGACAGGGTGCCGATCCTTTGTTGACCAGGGAGATGGAGAAGGTCGCCCCGACGCCAACGCCTATGGACTCCGGCCCCTGCACCGTGTTCGACAGTGCCGAGGGGTCACAGGCTCCCGGCGTGGGGTAGACGGTGTGCACCTGAGCGGCGGCGCGCTGCTCGTCCTGGCTACGGATGGTGCCACGCACCCAGAGGTAGCCGACGACGACGGCCACCACGAGCAGCAGGAGGAACAGCAGGATGCCTCCTAGGACCAGTGCACGGCGCAGGCCGTAGCGGGGCTGGGGAGGGATCGGCTTGCGCAGGCGCCCGCTGCGGGGCTGCTCGGGGCCCTGCTGAACCGAGTCGGGGGCCCCGGTGAGTCGCCCGCCGCCGATGTGGGCCCACTGGATGCCCTTGCCCCAGCCGCTGCGACGATGACCGGAGCGACCGGCCTGGGTCGAGCTCGTCCGGGCGGAGCGAGCGGTTCCCGGAGCGGCCTGCCGCGAACGCGCCGCCGAGGAGGCCTCAGCGGCCTGTGAGCTCTCAGAGCGCTGCTGCCCCTGACCGGGGCGCCCTTTCCGCTTGCTGGCCTGAGCCGACTTGCCCCCTCCGGAGGTCCTACCCGTCTGCCCCGAGTGCAGAGGGTGCCCGGCCCGATTGGCGCTGGAGGTACGCCCCCCTCGGCCCTTGGCCTGGGGGCCTGGCTTCTTTCCCTGGGGGGACCTGGCCGTACCGGTCCCGGACTCGCCGGCGCCGCCCGTGTGCCGGTGCGGCCGGGACTGGGATCCGGATGATGAGCGGCCCGTCGAGGAACCCGCGCCACGACGGGCCGCGCCTCGTCGTCCTGCGCTTTCCCCATGACTGCGTCCGCGTCCTTTGGCCATGGTCACGACTCTACCGGCGCAACGGGCTCGGTGCCGTGAGCGCCCCGCCCGGGCGGCGCGCCGAGCCACAGACCTTCGTCGCAGTCCGAGTGGTTCCGTGCCCGCCGGCCCGGTCGCAACCACGATCCCCATGGTGAGTCCGCGAACTCGTCGGGGAGGGGAGGCGTGCGGTTACGGGAGCCGGTAGGAGACGCCGTCGTCGTCGGTGGTAATGAGTCCGTCGACCAGGAGCGTGGACAGGGCTCGCACGGGCTGATCGGGATCGGGGGCGCCACCACTGGAGCGCAGTCCCGCCCGGGCGGCGCAGGCCACGAGCTCACCGGCGTCGACGGGCTGTCCGTCAGCGGCCTCCCGCAGGCGAGCCATGACCAGGCCACGGGCCTGGCGGTCGGTTCCGTGCCAGGCCTGGCTGCGGCGTCGGCCGGCATGGACGTCCGCGGGGCGGCCTGCCGCGAGCCAGGCGCAGTCGCTGCGCCAGGGACAGGCGTCGCAGTCCGGTTCGCGGGCGGTGCACACCAGGGCGCCGAGCTCCATGACGGACACCGACCAGTGGGCGGCGGTGGCGTCGTCGCCGGGCAGCAGGTGCAGCGCCCGCTCGCGCTCGGCCCGGTTGAGGCTGGGGGCCGGCAGGGCCTGGCCTCCGACGGCGCGCGCCAGGACCCGCCTGACATTCGTGTCCAGCACGAGGGCGCGGCGGCCGTGGGCGAAGGCCAGGACGGCACCGGCCGTGTACTCCCCCACCCCGGGCAGGGCCAGGAGAGCGTCCAGGTCATCGGGCAGGACGCCGTCGTGCTGCTCGACGACGCTGCGGGCGCACTCGATGAGCCGCAGGGCCCGGCGTGGGTAGCCCAGGCGTCCCCAGACCCGCAGCACCTCGGCGGTGGAGGCCTGGGAGAGCTCGGCAGGCCCGGGCCAGCGCCGCATCCACTCCTGCCAGGCGGGGACGACGCGGGCCACCGGGGTCTGCTGGCTCATGACCTCCGAGACGAGGACCTCCCACGGCGTTGTTCCGGGGCGGCGCCACGGCAGGTCGCGGGCGTGGGCGTCGTACCAGGCGATGACGCCCTGCGCCGAGGGCTCAGCCGGATCGGCGAGTGGCAAGGGCGATGCCGACGGCGCGGCAGTGATCGTGTCGGGAGAGGCAGGGCGGGCAGGCACGGGGGACACCGTAGCGGCAGCGGCTTGGACGGGACTGGCCGTCGCCGTCGCCGTCGCCGGCCGACTGTGTTGTCTCGTGGCTTCTGAGGGTTTCGGATGTCATGACATCTGAGAAACCGGTGCGTGCTGTACAAGGTCTGGGTTCTACTGGCCGCGAGGTGGGTGTACTCCGCGAGATTGGGGGTCTCGTGCAGTACGCACAACCCCTGGCCAGCGCACCCCGGGCCTCGTGCAGTAGCGGGCCCAGGTCCTCACCTGGGAGCGGAGACCGACCGAGCGGGTGACGGAGGCGACGCCGCTCGGCCGCGCACCCGCACTCAGGGACGGCTCAGCCCCTGTCGACGCTCCTGACGTTCCCGGAGTCCCTGCTGGATGCCGAGGACGCCGCTCAGCTCGACGTACTCCCCCGTCTCCTGGGTGTATCCGCGAGCCACGGCCCAGGACCAGATGCGGTCCAGCTCGGCGGCCCCCTTGCGCTCCAGCGCCTCGCCGCTGAACCCGGACCAGCTCAGGCCGGTCAGGGCGATGGCCTTGCCGTCATTGTCGACGACGTACGCCTCGGCATGACGGATCTGGGGCCTGCCGGCGGCGACGCTCAGGGCCGCCGGCGCACCGGAGACCTTGACGAACAGACCCGTGCGCGACCGGGGCCAGGGGATGTCGCGGCCCCTGCAGCCGGCCCCCACGTGAATGCCGGTGGCGTCGAGCACCGTGCGCACCGACATGAGGAGCAGGACGCCGAGTGCCAGGAACACCCCGAGCAGCAGCAGGATGACGAATGCAGTGATCGTTCCCTCATCACCGAGGTGGATGAGGTTCCAGACCGCTCCGGCCAGGCACGCCAGCCCGAAGCCGTCACCGACGAGGAGCTGGATACGGCTGGCGAGCGTCGCCGTGGGTTTGAGCACGACCTTGTCCTGCTCGAGTGGGATCGGACCGAGCTGAGAGGGCTGGTACTCAGGCTGCGGGGTCGACGCCGTCGGCTGCTGACCGCCCGCAGCGCCATAGGCCGGCTGGTCGGCACCGACCTGGCCGTACTGGGCCTGAGGACCGGGTTGGCCGTACTGGCTCTGTTGGGCGGTGACGCCGTACCAGCCGGATTGGTCGGGCTGGAACTGCCGGCCGTAGGAACCGTTGACCGGTGGCTGGCTCATGAGCACTGTCCTCAAGGGGTCTTCGGATGCACAGGAATGTGTCGAGGCCTCGTCAGGCTACCGACTCGGCCCCGCGGCAGCCCCAGGCAGAACTCCCCATAACCCTGAACAGTCCGTGACGGCTACCTGCCACGGGCGAGGCGGCGCAGCACGCGCACCCGCGAGGACCACGTCGCGGGACGGACGACCGTGCCCGTGGTCTCGCGTTCGGCGTTGTCGAAGAGGTCCTCGATGACGGCGTCGTGCAGAGGCTCGACCGCGGCCGAGAACATGAGGCGCATGGCGCCACGGGTACGGCCGATGAGGACGTGGCGGATGCGCGTGCGCCTCTCGTCCAGGGCGTCGAGGCTCAGCTCGTGGGCACCGATGATCCCCGTGCGGGGACGGAAGGAGAAACGTACCCGTCGGCCGGGCTCGTACTCGCTCACGTAGTAGTAGATGTCGTCATGCCCTCCATCGGCTCCCAGCGCCAGAGGCCGGTCCAGGACCATCGGCGGCCAGTACCGCGAGGGCCAGAGGCGATCATCCTTCTGCCCGAGCCCGTCGAGCAGGACGCCCAGGGGCTCGAGTGGGGCGTTGATGACGCGTTCGTGAACGTTGCGGATCATGGGTGCTCCTCCACGGTTGTCTCATGGCTGTCACACAGTTGTCGGTTGCTTGTCCGGAAGGATCGCGCCCGTTCTGCACCCAAGCCGCAACGCGAGCTCGCTCGGCCCGACCGGCTCAGCCTGCTCGACTCACAGGCGCAGGAGCATGCGGGCGTTACCCAGGGTGTTGGGCTTGACCCGGGCCAGGTCGAGGAACGCGGCCAGGCCGTCGTCGTGAGAGCACAGCATCTCGGAGAAGACGTCCGCGCCCACCGGGGTGCCCTCGATCGGCTCGAAACCGTGGGAGCCGAAGAAGGGCTCCTCGAAGGTCAGGCAGAACACCCGTTTGAGTCCCATCTCCCGGGCCTGCGCAATGAGCTCGCGCAGAATGGCCGAGCCGAGACCGGTCCCCACGGCGTCGGGGTGGACGGCCAGGGTACGCACCTCGGCGAGGTCGTCCCACATGACGTGCAGCGCCCCACAGCCCACGATCCTGGGCGTGGCCGAGGCCTCTCCGTCATCTCCTCCACCATGCCCGACGACGTCGGGAATCTCCTCGGCGACGATGAACTCCTGGATGTCCTCGAAGTAGGAGATGAGGTCCTTGGAGACCAGGACACGGCGCTCGGCATAGGGGCGCACCAGCTCTGCGATGGCGCGCACGTCCGCCGGGCGCGCCGGCCGCAGAATGCGGTGCGAGCCGTCAACCCCGTAGACCTCGGCCCGGTGCGTCGCCCGGCCGCTGGGCAGGTGTTCATCTGTCATGACAGCAGTGCTGCTCATCGTCGTCCGTATTCAGTAGGGCTCAGTTCTGGCCTCTCGACCCGCGAGCCGGCGCTACACCGGCGATGTCGGGGCCGTAGTAAGCAGACCGCAGCGCGATCCGGGCCCACATCCTGCCACGTTCACGGCTCATCGAGAACCGCCTCCCGCCTGGCCTCGGGCCTCGGCGAGCTCCAGGACGGCGCGGGCCGTGGCGTCATCAACGATGAGATCGGTGGCGGTCCGGGCGCGCAGCGCGGCCAGGAGAGCCCGGGCCTTGCCGGTTCCGGCGGCCACGCACAGGCGGCGCGGGATGCGGGAGAGCTGGGCCGGCGTCGGACCGGTGGCCCGGGCATTGAGGGTGACATCACGCCACGAGCCGTCGGAGCGCAGCAGGACGGTGCACACGTCCCCCACCACGTTCTGGCGACGCAGGACGGCCTGGTCACGGGCGGTCAGGTGGCCGCCCTCGTAGACCTGGGAGGGCAGGGCCCCGTTGAGGGCATCGAGGGCGCCGACGCCGAAGACGGCCAGGCTCGCACGGCGCGTCACCGCCAGGACCCGCTTGACCGAGCGCTCCGACCACATGGCCTCGCGCGTGGCCACGTGGTCGAAGAAGGCCGGCACCGGGAAGGAGATCGTGCGCGCCCCCAGCGACAGACGCATACGGGAGAGGACCTCCCCGGCGCTGGGCCCCTCGCGCACCGGGTCCGAGGCACCATTGAGCTGGACGACCGTCAGCCCCGGGACCGAGCGCGAGGGCAGGGCGGCGCTGACCTCGGACATGGTGGTGCCCCAGGCGACGCCGACGACGACACCTCCGCTGCCCCTGCCCTGGACCGGGCCCTCGCCACCTGAGCCTGCCGGGTCCTGGACCTGCGGTCCGCCGTTGCCGGCCTGCTCGGCCAGGGCCTCGATGAGGTCGACCATATGCGCTGCGGCGACGGAGGCGACCTGCTGAAGGCGGTGGATCTCCGTGGTGCCCTCACGCACCGGCACGATATGCGTACGCACCCCGAAGGCCTGCGTCATCCTCCCCTCCAGGGAGCCGGCGCCGCCGGGCTGGACAAGGGTGACCCGCACGACGCCCTCCTGACGGGCGCGCGCCAGGAGACGCGAGACGGTGGAGCGCGAGACCCTCAGGTGGTGAGCGATCACCTCCATCGTCTCGCCCTGGACGTAGTACATGGAGGCCGCCTCGTAGGCGCGCATGAGACCGCCGGGGTCGGCTGCGCTCGCCGCGCGCCCGACGGCGTCAGTGGTGTCTGTGCCGGTCACGTCGTTCTCCTCCGACCCTCCCCGCCGCCGGGGTCGCCAGCGCCGCAGGAGGGCCTGATTCCGATCCTTCAGGGAAGCGGACAGCCTCCACAAGGACAGATGTCTCGCAGCTGACGGACATTCTTGTGGATGCCTCCAACCCTACGTGCACGTTCGTGCACGCACCTTGCGCATTCTCCCACACACAGCAAGAGTAGTGACTGCCGCCACGACGTGGCCGTGCGAGCGAGGCAGACGCAGCAGGGGCCGACATCCGCAGTCGGCAGCTGAGGCTCAGTCCGCTCTGGCGCCCAGCACCCCGGTCAGCGCCGACCGGGGACCCGCTGGCGCTACCGGCCCGCGCCGCGCCACGCAGACTGATCCAACCGCCGTCACGACACGTAGGAGCCACAGGAGCCATGACCTCCACCCGCACCCCCTCCTCGAAGAAGAAGACCCCCGCCCGCGCCGCCGGTTCCTCGGGCCCCACCGCCCCCTCCTACCCCGCCCCCACCCACGACACCGCCCTCAACGCCGCCCAGCGCGAGCACGCCCTGGAGGAGATGTCCTCAGCCGAGGGCCTGGACCTCCTCGTCGTCGGCGGCGGCGTCACCGGCGCCGGCATCGCCCTGGACGCGGCCGCCCGCGGCCTGCGCACCGGCATCGTGGAGATGGGCGACTGGGCCTCGGGCACCTCCTCGTGGTCCTCCAAGCTCGTCCACGGCGGCCTGCGCTACCTCTACCAGCTCAACTTCGCCCTCGTGCACGAGGCCCTCACCGAGCGCGGCCGCCTGCTGAGCACCACCGCGCCGCACCTGGTCAAGGCCCAGCCCTTCCTGTGGCCGCTCAAGCACCACTACGAGCGCTCCTACTCCGCCGTCGGCGTGGGCATGTACGACGCCCTGGCCCTGGCCGGCTCCCGCGGCCGCAAGACCGTGCCGATCCAGCGCCACCTGGGCCGCAAGGGCACCTCCGCCCTCGCCCCCTCACTGGACACCAGCGGCCTGGCCGGCTCCATCCGCTTCTTCGACGCCCGCGTCGACGACGCCCGCCTGGTCATCGACCTGGTGCGCACCGCCGTCGGCCTGGGCGCACTGGCCGCCAACCGCACCAAGGTCACCGGCTTCATCACCGACGAGCGCGGCCACGTCCACGGCGCCCGCGTCACC
Source organism: Actinomyces naeslundii (assembly GCF_001956585.1). GTDB lineage: Bacteria > Actinomycetota > Actinomycetes > Actinomycetales > Actinomycetaceae > Actinomyces > Actinomyces naeslundii. The sequence goes on from NZ_MSRR01000018.1 coordinate 69,727, forward strand.
GACCTGGCCACCGGCCAGACCCACGAGATCCGCGCCAAGCGCACTATCAACGCCGCCGGAGTGTGGACCGAGGACGTCCAGGACCTGGCCACCGACGCCGGCGGACTGAAGGTCCTGGCCTCCAAGGGCATTCACATCGTGGTCCCCAAGGAGGCCATCGACGCCGAGACCGGGGTCTTCCTGCGCACCGAGAAGTCGGTCCTGTTCATCATCCCCTGGCCCGAGTACTGGGTCATCGGCACCACCGACACCCCCTGGGACCTGGACGTCTCCAAGCCCGTGGCCACCGCCGCCGACGTCGACTACATCCTCGAGCACGCCAACTCCGTGCTGTCGCGGCCCATCACCCGCGACGACATCATCGGCGTCTACGCGGGCCTGCGCCCCCTGCTCCAGCCCAAGCTCAAGCCGGGCGCGGAGTCCGCCTCCACGAAGGTCTCCCGCGAGCACACGGTCACCCGGGTCGCCCCGGGCCTGACCGCGATCGCCGGCGGCAAGCTGACCACCTACCGGGTCATGGCCTCCGACGCCGTCGACCACGCCCTGGGCGAGGCCCTGTCCCACGCCCACCCCTGCGTCACGCAGGAGCTGCCCCTGGTGGGCGCGGCCGGCTACCACGCCCTGGCCAAACGAGCCGGGCGGATCGCCAGTGAGCGAGGCTGGACCCTGGAGCGGGTCACCCACCTGCTGGACCGCTACGGCGACGAGACCCCGGCCCTGCTGGCCTCCATCGACAACGCTGACGATCCCGAGGCGCGCCTGGGCGAACCGCTGGCGGAGGCCCCCACCTACCTGCGCGCCGAGGTCGCCTGGGCCGTCACCCACGAGGGCGCCGAGAGCCTCGACGACGTCCTGCTGCGCCGGGTGCGCCTGGACCTCTCGCGCCGCGACCGGGGCCTGGCCGCGGCCGACGAGATCCTGTCGATCATGGCGCCGCTGCTGGACTGGTCGAAGGAGGACGTCGCCACGCAGAAGGAGGCCTACGCCCAGCGCGTGGCCCAGATCGCCGCGGCCGAGGCCGAGCTGACCGACGCCGCCGCGGTGGCGCACATCACCGAGCCGATCTAGGCTCCTGCCGGCCGAGCACCCCGCCCCGGCGCCGCTCAGCCCAATACCCTCGTGCTGCCCGCCGTTCCCGGCGGCGGCGGGCAGCACGTCAAAGCATCATCCATCGAGAATCCGGACCACGCCGGTGACGTCCGAACCCGCACAACGTCGTGCAGAAAGAGAGCCGCAATGTCTGCGAGCCTGACCCAGATCTTCGCCTCGGAGGTCTTCGGGACCTTCCTTCTCATCCTTCTGGGCTGCGGCGTCGTCGCCGGTGTTGCACTGCCCACCTCCAAGGCCAAGGACGGCGGCTGGATCGTCATCACCATGGCCTGGGGCCTGGCGGTGTTCGTGGGCGTCTACGCCGCCTACAAGACCGGTGCTCACCTCAACCCGGCCGTAACCATCGGCCTGGCGGTGGCAGGACGGGACCTGGCCGAGGGGATCCCCGCCTCGGCGACCAATATCGTGGTCTACTTCGCCGCCCAGATGGTGGGCGCCATCCTGGGCGCCACCGCCGTGTGGCTGACCTACAAGAAGCAGTTCGACCAGAAGGCCGACGCCGCCGCCAAGCTCGGCGTGTTCGCCACCGGCCCGGCGGTGCGCTCCTACGGATGGAACGTCGTGACCGAGGCCGTGGGCACCTTCGTCCTGCTGGCCTGGATCATCGCCTCGGGCAAGACCCCCTCCGGGCTCGGCCCGCTGGCCGTGGCCCTGGTCATCGTCGTCATCGGCCTGAGCCTGGGCGGACCCACCGGCTACGCCATCAACCCGGCCCGTGACCTGGGCCCGCGCATCGCCCACGCCATCCTGCCCATCCCGGGTAAGGGCGGCTCGGACTGGGCCTACTCCTGGGTCCCGGTCGTCGGCCCGATCATCGGCGCCGTCGCCGCAGGACTCATCGTCCCCCACATCGCCGGACTGTTCTGATCCCGGCAGCTCCCCTCACACACAGTCACAGCCCCTCACAACGCAGTGAAAGGACATTTCCTTGAGCCTCAACAGCACAGCTGACAACGATGAGAAGAAGTACGTCCTGGCCATCGATCAGGGTACGACCTCCTCACGCGCCATCCTGTTCAACCACGACGGAGGGATCGTCGCCGTCGACCAGAAGGAGCACGAGCAGATCTTCCCGCGCGCCGGCTGGGTCGAGCACAACGCGAACGAGATCTGGGACAACGTCCGCTCCGTCGTCGGCGGGGTACTCGCCAAGGCGCAGATCAACCGCCACGAGATCGCCTCGGTGGGCATCACCAACCAGCGCGAGAGCGCCGTCGTGTGGGACAAGAACACCGGCGAGCCCGTCTATAACGTCATCGTCTGGCAGGACACCCGCACCCAGAAGATCTGCGACCGCCTGGCCGGTGATGACGGCCCGAACAAGTACAAGGACCGCGTCGGCCTGGGACTGGCCACCTACTTCGCCGGCCCCAAGGTGACCTGGATCCTGGAGAACGTCGAGGGGGCCCGCGAGCGCGCCGAGGCCGGCGACCTCCTCATGGGCACCATGGACACCTGGACGCTGTGGAACCTCACCGGCGGGGTCAACGGGGGCGTGCACGCCACCGACGTCACCAACGCCTCGCGCACGATGCTCATGAACATCGACACCCTGGACTGGAACCCAGAGATCTGCGCGGACATGGGCATCCCCGTGTCCATGCTCCCCGAGATCCGGCCCTCCTCGGGCGTGTTCGGCTACGGCCGCAAGAACGGCCTGCTGGTGGACACCCCCATCAGCGGCATCCTCGGCGACCAGCAGGCGGCCACCTTCGGGCAGGCCTGCTTCGAGAAGGGCCAGGCCAAGAACACCTACGGCACCGGCTGCTTCATGCTCATGAACACGGGCACCACCCCGGTGCGCAGTGAGAACGGGCTGCTGACCACCGTGTGCTACCAGATCGGGGACGAGCCGGCCGTCTACGCCCTGGAGGGCTCGATCGCCGTGGCCGGCTCACTGGTGCAGTGGCTGCGCGACAACCTGGGCATCATCGCCGACTCCAAGGACATCGAGGCCCTGGCCGCCAGCGTCGAGGACAACGGCGGGGCCTACTTCGTGCCGGCCTTCTCCGGGCTGTTCGCCCCGCACTGGCGCCCCGACGCCCGCGGCGCCCTGGTGGGCCTGACCCGATACGTCAACAAGGCCCACATCGCCCGGGCCGTGGAGGAGTCCACCGCCTACCAGACCCGCGAGGTCCTCGAGGCCATGAACCGGGACGCCGCGGCCTCGGGATCCACGGGAGCGGCCCTGACCGAGCTCAAGGTCGACGGCGGCATGACCCGCGACGAGCTGCTCATGCAGTTCCAGGCCGACCAGGTGGGCGTTCCCGTCGTGCGCCCGAAGGTCGCCGAGACCACGGCGCTGGGGGCGGCCTACGCCGCCGGCATCGCGGTGGGCTTCTGGTCCGGGACCCAGGACGTCATCGACAACTGGGCCGAGGACAAGCGCTGGGAGCCGGCCATGGACGAGGCCGAGCGCGAGCGGCTCTTCCGCAACTGGAACAAGGCCGTCCAGCGCACCCTGGACTGGGTTGACGAGGACGTGGTCGAGTAACACGTGATATGACCGCGTAACGTCCAGCAGCGCTCGGGCGGTGGCAGCACCTGCAGCCGCCCGAGCAGCACATGAAGTGCCCCGGCGCCGCCGGTGGACCCCGTCTCCTCCACGGATCCGCCGACGGCGCCGTCCTGCACCACTAGTCCTCACATACACTGTTGCACCCCTTGACGGATCGGTAGATTCCTGGGTGGCGCTCCCCGGCCTGCTCCGTGGGGCCCTTCCCGTCCCCCTTGCGAGGAGTCCCTGCATGACGGCTCATCCGCCCACCGCCCACACGTACTCGCCCGCCTCGGCCCCGTCGGCCTCGACGCCGGCACTGCCCGTCGATGAGCCCGACGACCTCTCCGGTCCCGGCGGCTCCGCCGAGGCGGCCGCGGGAGAGCGGCTCATCGACCGGATCGAGCGGTCCGACATCCTGCGCATCGCGGTGGTGGGTCTGGCGGTCCTGGGCGCCTGGGTCGCGGGGGCCACCGGCACGCCCGGTTGGGCGGTGGGCGCCGTCGGGGCCGCGGCCCTGCTGGTGGGCTGCTGGCCGCTCGTCGTCGAGGCGGTCGGAGACCTGCGCGAGCGGCGCATGAGCATGGAGCTGTCGATGCTCCTGGCCATCGTCGCGGCGGCAGCGATCGGTGAGTGGGTGACGGCTCTGGCCGTGACCGTCTTCGCCCTGTGCGCCGAGGTCCTCGAGGACCTGTCGATGGACCGGGGCCGCGACGCCCTGACCGACCTCATGTCCTTTTTGCCGCAGACCGCACGGGTGGTGACCGGGCCGCACACTGACGAGGTATCCGAGGTCCCCCTGGACAAGGTGCGCCCGGGGCAGGTCATCGCCCTGAGCCCCGGGGGCCGGGTGCCGGTCGACGGCGTCGTGCGCACCGGGCGGGCCGACGTCGACCAGTCCCGGATCACCGGGGAGGCGCTGCCCGTCCAGGTCGGGCCCGGAGACCGGGTCCCGGCCGGGTCGATCACGCGCGGCGCCCTCGAGCTCGAGGTCGAACGGGTCGGCGAGGACTCCTCCTACGGGCGGATCGTCGCGGCGGTGCGCCACGCCCAGTCCTCGCGCGCACCGGTCCAGCGTCTGGCCGACCGCCTGGCAGCCCGCATCGTCTACCTGGCGCTGGCGGCGGCCCTCATCACCTTCCTGACGACCCGGGACGTGCGCGCCACGATCTCGGTCATCATCGTGGCCGGGGCCTGTGGGGTGGCTGCGGGCACGCCTCTGGCGGTTCTGGCCGCGATCGCCCGCGCTGCCCGCTGCGGGGCCTTTGTCAAGGACGGCACCCACCTGGAGCAGCTCTCCGCGGTGGACACGGCGGTGCTGGACAAGACCGGGACCCTCACCGTGGGAGCACCCCGGGTCGTGTCCGTGACCCCGGTGGAGTCCGTTGCGCAGCCCGGCGCGGGCGAGGCCGAGATCCTGGCCCTGGCGGCCGCGGCGGAGTGGAACTCCGAGCACCCGATCGGCAGGGCCATCCACACCGAGGCCGCCGTACGTGATCTGACGGTACCGGTGCCCGACGACGTCGCCTACTCCCCCGGCGCCGGCGTGAGCGCTCGCGTCGACGGGCGCCGGATCACGGTGGGACGCCGTGAGGATCAGGAGGGTCGGGACCGGGCCCGCACCAGGTCCGCTGCCGACGACACCCACGACGCTACCGACGCTGACGGCGCTACCGATGCTGTCTCATCCACCGCCTCCGACTTCGAGTCCGACCCGGAGGCGCCGGCGGCCACCTCCGTGGTCGAGGTCCGGGCCGACGGCCGGCTCCTGGGCACCATCGCCCTGGCCGACCGGCTGCGCCAGGGAGCGGCCACCGCCGTGCGCGACCTGAGCGACATGGGCCTGGAGGTCCTCATGCTCACCGGCGACTCGCCCGCCTCAGCGAGGCATGTGGCCCGCGTACTCGGCATGGCGGAGGAGCAGGTGCGCGCCGGGCTCCTGCCCACTGACAAGGAGAAGGTCATCGATTCGCTGCGTCGGGCGGGAAAGTGCGTGGCCATGGTGGGCGACGGCGTCAACGACGCCCCGGCCCTGAGCGCAGCCGACGTCGGCGTCGCCATGGGCACCGGAACGGACGTGGCCCGCGAGGCCGGTGACGTGGTGCTCGTAGGCTCCGCCCCGGCCGACCTGGTCGAGACCGTGCGGGTGGCGCGCAGGGCCCGGCGCATCATCATGGTGAACTTCGTGGGCACGGTCGTGGTCGACGTCGTTGGCATGATCGCCGCCGGGCTGGGGCTGCTGGGTCCCGTGGCCGCGGCTCTCGTGCACGTCGTCTCCGAGTCCGCCTTCATCCTCAACTCGGCCCGTCTGGTACCTCGGCCGGCCCGCAGACGATGACGGGACCAGTCGAGGCTGCCGGAGATTTAGCGCACGGACCGAGCCGCAATATCGTGGCAGATGCCGCAGCGCGCCGTCGGCCAGGACTGAGCACTCCCTCACTTTCTCCTGGGAACCTGCGCGAAAACGGTGACCTACCGCGCCGCATGGTGCACGAGCCGCCATCTCCGTGGCATGATCGTTAGGCCTTAGTACCCAGGACGCAGCACCGCGGCTGCCCACCCGGCACCGTCCGCGACCTGGCCGACCTCATCAGTACTCACAGTGGAGTAGCCATGACGCCAGCCGTCCAGTCAGCCTTGGCGGGCCTGCCCGCCGCCTTCACGCCGTCGACCACCGCAGTGGGAGGAAACGTCTACCTCACCGCCGCGGTGGGTCTGCTGCCGCTGGTGGTGTTCTTCGTCCTCATGGGGGTGTTCAAAGTGGCCACCCACTGGTGCGCCATCATCTCCCTGGTGATCGCGGCCATCACCGCGATCACCCTGTTCCACATGCCGGTGGGCATGACGGTCATGAGCGCCACCCAGGGCATGGCCCTGGGATTCGTCCCGATCGTCTACATCATCATCGCGGCCGTGTGGCTCTACAACCTCACTGACGTCTCGGGTCGCTCCAAGGACCTGAAGGCTGTGTTCAACGTGATCGGCAAGGGCGACATGCGCGCCCAGGCCCTCATCGTGGCCTTCTCCTTCTGCGGCCTGCTCGAGGGGCTGGCCGGCTTCGGCGCACCGGTGGCGATCGCCGCCGCCATGGTGGCGACCCTGGGCCTGCCCAAGCTCAAGGCGGCCGTCGTCGTCATGGTCGGCAACGCCATCAACGTGGGCTTCGGCGCCATGGCCATCCCCACCACGACGGCAGGCAAGCTCGGCGGCCAGGACCCGGTCACGGTCGCCACCGCCATGGGGCACCTGACCTGGGTGTTCTGCGCCTTCATCCCGCTCCTGCTGCTGTTCATCCTCGACGGCGCGCGCGGCGTCAGGCAGCTGTGGCCGCTGGCGATCGTGGCGGGGCTGGCCACCGGGGTGGGTCACTTCTTCACCCCCTCGATCTCCTACGAGCTCACCGCCGTGCTGGCCTCCCTGCTGGGACTGGCCGCCTCCTACATCTTCCTGCTGGTGTGGACCCCCAAGACCCCTGACGAGTACCGCTCCCAGGTGGCCGCCGACGACACCCCCGACCGCGAGCGCGTCATCCTGGCCCTGCTGCCATACATCCTGGTGGTGGTCATCATCGCCGCGACCAAGCTGTGGACCCTGGGTGTCAATCTCGACAAGGCCTTCAAGGCCACCGACCTGCCCGTGAAGTGGCCCGGCGTGTACGGCCAGCTCCTGAACGCCAAGGGCGAGGCCTCCAAGAGCGCCATCTACACGCTTCAGACCCTGTCCAACCCGGGCACCTGGATCTTCCTGACCGCCATCATCGTCACCTTCGTCTATGCGGCGCGCTCGGTGCCGGGCAAGTTCGAGATGAGCGTGGGCAAGGGCTTCGCCACGCTGGCCAAGACCTGCTACACGCTGCGCATGGCGATCCTGACGATCGCCGCCGTCATGGCCCTGGCCTACGTCATGAACTTCTCCGGGCAGACCTCCGCGATCGGTGCGGCCCTGGCGGCCACGGGCGCCGCCTACGCCTTCCTCTCCCCGGCCCTGGGCTGGGTGGGCACCGCCGTGGCCGGCTCGGCGACGAGCGCGGGCGCCCTGTTCGCCAACCTGCAGGCCACCGCCGCCCAGGGGGCCGGGCTCGACCCGAAGATCCTGCTGGCCGCCAACACGATCGGCGGCGGGCTGGGCAAGATCGTCTCCCCGCAGAACCTGGCCATCGCCTCGACGGCGGTGGACGCCCCCGGCACGGATGCCGAGATCCTCAAGAAGGCGGCGCCCTACTCCCTCGGGCTGCTGGTGGTGCTGGGCACGCTTGTGCTCCTGGCCTCCCAGGTGGGGCTGGGCGTCTGAGGCCACCGGCCACCCACGTCCGTTACCGTGCACTGCGCCCCCGGATCCTTCGCGGCTCTGGGGGCGCAGACGCGTACTCGGGCTCCGACGTCGGATCGGGAACGTACCTCTCGATCGAGAACTGCGACCTCCCACAGACGACTGTACCCCAACACCCGCAATCTGCAGGAAAACGCAGTCCTCGCGGCAAAAGTACGTTCTCGAGGGCGGCTGCGGTGGCGAAAGCGAGGTGATTCTGTTGTGATGAGACCGAAGGAGGCTGCCGTGACAGCTCATGCTCCCCTGGCTGCTGGACGCAGGCACACCGTCGGGCGCCTCCCCAACGGCCGAGTGGTCGCCGTCGGAGCAGATTCCGCCGGAGAGTGCCGTGTGTCGCAGTGGCGGGACGTGGTCGCCGTGGCGGCCGGCAATGTCCACGCGGCCGGCAACACCGGGCGCTCTCACACACTGGGACTCCGCAGCGACGGAACGGTTCTGGCATGCGGATGGAACGCGCAGGGTCAGTGCAATGTCCAGGACTGGCATGGCATCGTCGCCGTTGCCGCGGGATGGAGATTCAGCGCAGGACTGCGGGGCGACGGGACGCTGGTGACCACCGGCCGCGACACCGAGGGGCAGCGGCAGGTGGACCGCTGGAGCGAGATCACGGATATCAGCTGCGGCGACTGGCACACGGTGGCCGTTCGTGCCGACGGAAGCGTCTGCGCGGCGGGCAGCAACGCCGCGGGCCAGTGCGAGGTGCACGACTGGCATCGGATGCGTGCGGTGTCGGCGGGCTATCTCCACACCATTGGCCTGCTGGAGAACGGCGCTGTTCGCGCGACCGGACGTCCGGAGTTCTGGGCCGGGATCGAGCACTGGACCGACATCATCGCCGTGGCGGCGGGCAGCCACCACAGCGTCGGACTCAGGGCCGATGGGACCGTCGTCGCAGTAGGCAGGTCGGAGGCCGGTCAGTGCGATGTGGGCCATTGGCGCGACATCGTGGCCATCGCGGCGGGCGCGGCCCACACCGTGGGGCTCCGCACCGACGGCGGCGTCGTCGCCACCGGCAGCAACAGCTACGGACAGCTCGAGGTCGGGGCCTGGCCCTCCAGCTGAACCCGGCGCTCACGGCCGACGACGCCGTCGTAGGTTCTGTGGGTCTCACAGGCCTCGCAGGATCAGGCCCAGCCCCGAGCGCAGCTGGCCGATCACCTCGTCGGACTCGGTTGGCGGGGCGTTGAGCAGGTCGAGGGTCAGCCCGTTGACGACGGCGGTCACTAGGCGCGCTCCTTCGGCGGGTGACAGGTCCACGCGCATACGACCGGCCTTCCGAGCATCCGTCAGAATGCCCTCGACCCAGGTACGCATGATCTGGAGCGCCTCCCAGTAGGTATCGGCCAGCCAGGGCCTGGTGGATGCGGCGGCACCGAAGGCGACCCAAGCAGCCGCGTCCTCGCGCTGCACGGCCCCGGTCGGCAGAAGCTCGGCAAGAGCCCTCACCAGGGTCTCCGGCTGTGCGGGGTCGACCTCATGAGAGAGAACACGGCCGGCCTGGCGCTGGACGGAGCAGACGAGGGCGTCGGTCAGCAGAGTTCGCCGGCTCGGCGAGCGGTACTGAACGGTGCCCGGGGCGACGCCGAGCCGGGCGGCCACACTGCGAACACTGACCCGGTCGAAGCCCTCCTCGGCGATGATCGCAATAGTGGCGTCAGCGGTCATGCTCACCGCCGGTGACATCAGGCTATTGAGGACCGATCGCTGGTCCGTTTCCTGGTCCATGACGCTGCCCCTCCGTGGTTTCCCGTCTCCGTGCCTTCGCAGGCGCCCTCCACCATCGTTACTTCCACCGACTCCTCGGGCGCTCAATAGCGGTTGCCTCACCAGACTATCCCCCATACGATCGTACGAGAACCATCGTACGGTCGTACGACAGTAGTCGATCAACGAGCGAGGTACCCCATGGAACACGCCGCCACACTCGCAGGACTCGCCCTGCTGGACTCCACCAGCCTGGGCACACTGGCCATCCCGATCGCGCTCGTCGTGCGCAGCCATCGCGTGGACCGCAGGCCGATGGCCATCTACCTGACCACCGTGTGCCTGGTGTATCTCGGCCTCGGGATCGCCTTGGTGGCCGGCTTCGACCTCATCAGCTCCGCCGCGGCACGCCTGGCCCGAACCGGGATGGCACAGTGGGCGACCCTCGTCATCGGTGTGGTGCTGGCGGGTTTCGGCATCCTCAGCCCTGACCCGGCCAAGCCCGAACCCGGAACAGATTCTCTGGGAAGCCGGCCCACTCCCGCCTCGGCCAGGGCGATGGTCGTTCTGGGACTGGGAGCCTCACTCGCCGAAGCCGCCACCATGGTTCCCTACATCGCGGCGACCGGGATCATCGCCTCCTCACCAGAGGCTTGGCCGGTACGGATCGTCACCTTGAGCCTGTACTGCCTGGTCATGATTGCACCCGCCCTCGTCCTGCTCATCCTGGCCGATACGCTGGGGCAGCGCTTTCTACCCAAGCTGGCAAGAATCGCCCCCAGGCTGGAGTACGAGGCCAAGGTCACCCTCCTGTGGATCGCAGCGATCCTCGGTCTCCACCTCGCCGGGCGCAGCGCAGGCACCCTGGGCCTGTTGGGTTAGCTGCACCAATCGGGGACGTACTTCTCAACCGAGAACTGCGTTCTCCCACCGATGACTACGCCCCGGCATCTGCATCCCGCCGGCAGACGCAGTCCTCGTCATGAAGGTGCGTTCTCGCAGAAAAAGTACGTCCTCGACGGCGGTGGTCACGCTCCCGCCGGAGCCTCCCCGAGACCCGCCACGGATAAGGACAGTGATGCATGACGCAATCCGCGTCTAGGACTTACCTCCCACATGCCGCAAACACCCCCTGATCAACCCACCCCCGACGCACACAGATCTGCACTATTTCGCCGGAAAACCCACTCCGGAGAACGAGACCGACCGGCCAGGAGACCGACGTCGTCAGATGACCCCCATCGTCGGCCCGTAGCCTGAGACACAGCCGAGGCCGCAACAGATCCTGCCCCGCACAGGCAGTTCGAGGCGGTCCTCGTGACAGTCTCAGCTACGACGTCGTGGAGGCATATCGTGCGAATCGCCCTTTTCGCCACCTGTCTTGCGGACACCATGTTCCCGCAGGCAGCGCAGGCAACCGTCACCATCCTGGAGCGGCTCGGCCACCAGGTCTGCTTCCCCGAGGGACAGGTCTGCTGCGGCCAGATGCACGCCAACACCGGCTACTTCAAGCAGGCCGCCAAGATCACCCGTAACCACGTGGACACCTTCTCCCCCGTCCTCGACGGCGAGTGGGACGCCATCGTCATCCCCTCGGGCTCCTGCACCGGCGCCGCCCGCCACGAGCAGGGCCTCGTGGCCGAGCACGTGGGCGACACGGCTCTGGCCAAGCGGGTCGAGCAGATCGCCGCTCACACCTACGACCTCACCGAGCTGCTCATCGATGTCCTGGGCACCGAGGACGTGGGCGCCTACTTCCCGCACACGGTCACCTACCACCCCACCTGCCACTCGCTGCGGATCGCCAAGGTCGCCGACCGCCCCTACCGCCTCCTCAAGGCCGTTGAGGCCCTCACCCTCATCGACCTGCCCGACGCCGAGGTCTGCTGCGGCTTCGGCGGCACCTTCTCCATGAAGAACTCCGAGACCTCCACCGCGATGCTCGCCGACAAGATGAGCAACGTGATGTCCACGCGCGCCGAGGTCCTGTGCGCCGGCGACTACTCCTGCCTCATGCACATCGGCGGTGGCCTGTCGCGCGTTAACTCCGGGGTGCGCATCATGCACCTGGCCGAGATCCTGGCCTCCACCAAGGACGCGCCCTTCGAGGGCAACATCTCCTTCGCCCCCAAGCACGTCCAGCACACCGGCAGCTCTCAGCACGCACAGGCGGTGGCACGATGACACAGGTATTTCTGGGCATGCCCCACACGGGCGGCTGGCGCACCGAGGTCGAGCAGCCCGAGGACACGCTGCGCTGGGGGCCCACCTTCCCCGAGGGAGCGCACAAGACGCTGGCCAACACCCAGATGCGCCGTAACCTGGGCCACGCCACGCGCACCATCCGCTCCAAGCGCGCCGACCGCGTGGCCGAGATGCCCGACTGGGAGGACCTGCGCAACGCCGCGGAGGCCGTCAAGTTCGAGGTCGCCTCGCGCCTGCCCGAGCTGCTGGAGCAGTTCGAGGCCAATGTGACCGCCCGCGGCGGGATCGTCCACTGGGCACGTGACGCCGCCGAGGCCAACCGGATCATCACCGACATCATCGCCTCCAAGGGCGTCGACGACGTCGTCAAGGTCAAGTCGATGGCAACCCAGGAGACGAACCTCAACGAGTACCTGGCCGACCGGGGCATCACTGCCCACGAGACGGACCTGGCCGAGATGATCGTCCAGCTCGCCGACGACATGCCCTCGCACATCGTGGTACCCGCCATCCACCGCAACCGCTCCGAGGTGCGCGGCATCTTCCTGGACCGCATGGACGACGCCCCGGCGGACCTCTCGGACGACCCGCAGGAGCTCACGGCCGCGGCCCGCTCGCACCTGCGCAACAAGTTCCTGCACGCCTCGGTGGCCGTCTCCGGCACCAACATGGGCGTGGCCGAAACCGGCACGGTCTCGATCTACGAGTCCGAAGGCAACGGACGCATGTGCCTGACCCTGCCGGACACGCTCATCACCCTCATGGGGATCGAGAAGCTGGTGCCCCGGTTCCAGGACGTGGAGATCTTCTCCCAGCTCCTGCCGCGCTCGGCCACCGGTGAGCGTATGAACCCCTACACCTCCATGTGGACGGGTGTCACCGAGGGTGATGGCCCCAAGGAGTTCCACCTGGTGCTCATGGACAACGGGCGCACCAAGACCCTGGCCGACCCGGTGGGCCGCCAGGCGCTGGCCTGCATCCGCTGCGGGTCGTGCATGAACATCTGCCCCGTCTACCAGCACACCGGTGGGCACGCCTACGGCTCGGTCTACCCCGGCCCGATCGGCTCGATCATCACACCCCAGCTCACGCAGGGGCTGGCCGACGACGACCCGGTCCACACCCTGCCCTTCGCCTCCTCCCTGTGCGGGGCCTGCGGTGAGGTGTGCCCGGTCAAGATCGACATCCCCACGATCCTCGTCCACCTGCGGGCCCGTTCCGTGGACGTCAAGCGCCGCATGGTGCCGGATGTGTGGGACGTGGCCATGAACGTCTCAGCCCCGGTGATGTCGAAGAGCTCGCTGTGGGAGGCCGCCTCGCAGACGGTCAAGGCCTCGGCGCTGCTGGGCGGCAAGGAGGGCAAGATCGGCGCCCTGCCCTTCCCGGCCTCCTTGTGGACCGGGGCGCGCGACCTGCCGGTGGCCCCCTCGGAGACCTTCCGCCAGTGGTGGCGGCGCACTCACCCCGACGGCGAGACCCCCCTGAGCCAGACCGCCGACTCCAGGGCCGACCACGGCTACGCAGACGGCTTCCCGGCCGATCCGCCCCCGCCTCCCGGCGAGCCGGTCCCCGGAAGCGCGAGCGCCGACGGCGAGCCGACCCCGGCCGCGCTGGACGCACGCTCGGCCATCGCCAACCCTGAGCCGATCGCCTCGGAGACCTCCGAGACCCCGACCGGCTCGACCAGCAAGGAGGAGCTGTGATGGATGCGAAGTCCGCGATCCTGGCCCGCGCCCGCGACGCGATCTCGCGGTCCCAGACCCGGCCGGTGGGGCCGATCCCGCGCAACTACATCCGCTCCGGGGAGAATCCCCCCGGCTCCAAGCCCGTGGTCGACGAGATGATCGAGAAGCTCGAGGACTACTCGGCCGAGGTCATCGTCGCCCCCAAGGACGCGGCGATCCTGGACGCCATTGACGAGCTGCTCGGCGAGGCGCGCACCGTCGTCGTCCCCGATGGACTGCCTGAGGCCTACAAGGAGGCGGCGGCCCGCAACGGCCGTACCGTGGTGGAGGACTCCCGCCAGGAGGCCATCGCCACCCTCGACCTCAATGAGATCGACGCCGTGGTGACCTGCTCACGTGTGGGCGTGTCGATCTCGGGGACGATCGTCCTCGACGGCGAGCCGGACCAGGGCCGCCGGGCCATCTCGCTGGTGCCGGACAAGCACGTCGTGGTCCTGGAGCGCGAGTCGATCATGCCGACGGTCCCACAGGCCGTCGACGTCCTGGGCGAGCACCCCACGCGCCCGATGACGTGGATCGCCGGCGGCTCAGCCACCAGCGACATCGAGCTCGTGCGCGTCAACGGCGTGCACGGCCCGCGCAACCTGCGCGTCGTCGTCGCCCACTGAGGTTCATCAAGCACAGCCGGATCCCGCGTTGCCCGATCGCATCCCGATCGGGCGACGCGGAGTTTCATCCGCTCCCGCAAGGATTCCGGCGGGTGGTAGGGGCGGTGCGGACCAGGCCGGTGAGGCGTGCCCGAGGCATGTGCACACCCGTTTTCCATGGAGGCGGGGTTGACTGGGGGTGAGTGGTGGTAGCGCGGAAAGGACATCGTCTTGAGCATCTCGCTGGCAGAGTCGCCCCTGGCACCCGACTATGACCGCTCCGCCATGTCCACCGGGATCGTCCACATCGGCGTGGGCGGCTTTCACCGCGCCCACGAGGCCGCCTGCCTCGACAGTCTCATGCGCAGACGCGCCGGGAGCGCCGCCCCGGAGGCCGCCTGCCTGGACTGGGGGATCTGCGGCGTCGGGCTGCTGCCCGGGGACACGCGGATGCGCGACGCGCTGGCGGGTCAGGGCCACCTCTACACCCTCGTCCGCAAGCACCCCGGCGGGCTGCGCGACCCGGCGGTCATCGGCTCGATCCACGACTACCTCTTCGCCCCCGACGACCCTGAGGCGGTCCTGTCCCTCCTGAGCGCACCGTCCACCCGGATCGTCTCGTTGACGATCACCGAGGGCGGTTACAACGTCGACGACACGACAGGCGAGTTCCACGTCTTCAGTCCCGGCGCCGTCCACGACGCCGAGCACCCGGGTGAGCCGACGACGGCCTTCGGCTACATCGTCGAGGCGCTGCGACGCCGTCGGGAAGCGGGAACCGTGCCGTTCACGGTCCTGAGCTGTGACAACCTGCCCGGCAACGGGAAGGTGGCGCGCACGGCGGTCGTCTCCCAGGCCGCGATGAGTGACCCGGAGCTGGCCGACTGGATCGACGGCAACGTCGCCTTCCCCAGCTGCATGGTCGATCGGATCACCCCGCAGACCACGCAGACGGATATCGCGGAGCTTCGGCGCGGACTCGGCGTTGAGGACGCCTGGCCAGTGGTCTGCGAACCCTTCAGCCAGTGGGTGCTCGAGGACGACTTCCCCGCCGGGCGGCCCCCGCTGGAGGAGGTCGGGGTGCAGATGGTCGACGACGTCGCCCCCTACGAGCTCATGAAGCTGCGCCTGCTCAACGCCTCCCACCAGGGACTGGCCCACTGGGGGCGGCTGCTGGGGATGGAGTACGCGCACGAGGCAGCGGCCGACGAGGACATCTCCTCATGGGTGCGGGCCTACCTCGAGCGGGAGGCCCGCGCCACCCTGCGCTCGGTGCCGGGGATCGACCTGGACGACTACGTGGACACGCTCTTCGAGCGCTTCACCAACGAGGCGATCGCGGACACGCTCTTCCGCCTGGCACAGGGAGCCTCCAGCCGGATGCCGAAGTTCGTTCTGGGCACGGTGCGCGACAACCTGACCGCCGGGGGGCCGATCCGCCTGGGGACGGCGATGGTGGCCGCATGGGCGCTGGGCGATGAGGGGGTCGATGAGAACGGCGACGAGATCGTCATCGACGACCCAATGGCCGATGAGCTGCTGCCCCTGGCGGCCGCGCAGAGGGCCGGCCACGAGACCGCCTTCATCTCCCACGAGGGAGTCTTCGGCGACCTGGCGACCGACGAGCGCTTCCGACGGACCTTCGTCGAGGAGCTGGACGCCCTGCGCCGCAACGGCGCGCGGGCGCGTCTGCGCAGCCTGGCCGGCCGCACCCGAGCGGCTTAGCCCCGGCCCGTACCCGGCCGCGCGGATCGTCCCCCCGCCGCCGAGCAGACACCACCGCACCGGCGAGTGGTGCCCCGCAGAGATTCCGCAGAGATCCTGCATAGATTCCACCCCTCTCACACCACCCCTCCCCCACCACATAGATTGCTAAGCCTTACCTTGCTTTGGTGACCTTTGTCCCATAGCATGAGGTGGTTCGTGAGTCTCAGGGCTGGGCCATGGAGGCCGGCTGCTCACGGGCACTCCGCGCCGCGGAGCATCCAGAATCCGACTCACTGATGAGGTTCCTATGGTCAAGCGCCAGCTTCCCAACCCGAGCGAGATCTTCGAGCTGCTGCACTTCAAGACGCCCGAGCTCAATCCCAGGCGTCGACGCCTCGACGCCGCGCTGACCACCTGGGACCTGCGCAAGATCGCCAAGCGGCGCACCCCGGCCGCGGCCTTCGACTACACCGACGGCGCCGCTGAGGGCGAGGTCTCGCTGCGCCGTGCCCGCCAGGCCTTCCGCGACATCGAGTTCCACCCCGACATCCTCCACCCGGCCGTCGACGTCGACACATCCTGCGAGATCCTGGGCGGCCGCTCCTCCATGCCCTTCGGCATCGCGCCCACCGGCTTCACCCGCCTCATGCAGACCGAGGGCGAGGTCGCCGGGGCCGGGGCCGCGGGCGCCGCAGGCATCCCCTTCACCCTGTCCACCCTGGGCACCACCTCCATCGAGGACGTCAAGGCCGCCAACCCCCACGGGCGCAACTGGTTCCAGCTCTACGTCATGCGTCAGCGGGAGATCTCCTACGGACTGGTCGAGCGCGCCGCTGCTGCCGGCTTCGACACCCTCATGTTCACCGTCGACACCCCCGTGGCCGGGGCCCGCCTGCGCGACAAGCGCAACGGCTTCTCCATCCCGCCCCAGATCACGGCCGGCACCGTCCTCAACGCGATCCCCCGCCCGTGGTGGTGGTTCGACTTCCTGACCACGCCCAAGCTGGAGTTCGCCTCCCTGAAGTCCACCGGCGGCACCGTGGGCGAGCTCCTTGACTCCGCCATGGATCCCACCATCAGCGACGACGACCTCAAGGTCATCCGCTCCATGTGGCCCGGCAAGATCGTCATCAAGGGCGTGCAGACCGTCGAGGACTCCAAGCGCCTCATCGACCTGGGCGTCGACGGCGTCCTGCTGTCCAACCACGGCGGGCGCCAGCTCGACCGCGCCCCCGTCCCCTTCCGCCTCCTGCCCGAGGTGGTCCGGGAGGTCGGCAAGGACGCCACGATCATGGTGGACACCGGCATCATGAACGGCGCCGACGTCGTGGCCGCTGTCGCCCTGGGCGCCAAGTTCGGACTCGTGGGTCGCGCCTACCTCTACGGCCTCATGGCCGGCGGCCGCGAGGGCGTGGACCGCATGATCGAGATCCTCTCCGACGAGGTCATCCGCACTATGAAGCTCCTGGGCGTCTCCAGCCTGGACGAGCTCGAGCCGCGTCACGTCACCCAGCTGACCCGCCTGGCCCCGGTGCGCCCGCAGGTCAAGGCCGCGGCCGACGCCCTCACCCGCTGAGCCCCGGGCCGCACAGCCGCACCGGTCCCGGCACCCCTCCGCTCGTCGGAGGAATCCCTCACGGCCGCTCCCCTTGCGGCACCCGGTGGCCCCGGAGACGACCCCCAGTGGTCCTCTCCGGGGCCACCGGCGTCCTGACGAGAACCGGAAGCATGCCGGAAACAGACCAGGCGCTATGGTCCGGGAAGAATCACATCTCTCCTCGGCGACGGGTCTGGGCCTCTTTGTGCGAGACGAACCACCCAGCGCCCCGGATCACCCCTGTGGTCGGCCCCGAACGACCACCGCCCTGAGGAAGGGACAGCGCCATGGCACAGTCCACGTCAGACCCAGTATCGAGCCCGACGTCAGGCCCCGCGACGACGGTCGACGACCTCGAGGAGGACCTCGCCCGGCCCGGTCGCCTCATCTCCAGCCGGTGGCGGCCTCGCAGCCTGCGCACCACGCCGTCGAGGGAGGACCGGGGGCTGTTCGGCCACCCCCGGGGGCTGCCCTGGATGCTCAACGTGGAGATGTGGGAGCGCTTCTCCTACTACGGCATGCGCGCCATCCTGCTGTACTTCATCACCGACACGATGGCCCATGGGGGCCTGGGCCTGAGCGATACCAGCGGACAGGTCGTCATCGCGCTCTACGGGATGGCCGTCTACCTGCTGGCCATCCCCGGGGGCATCTTCGCCGACCGCGTCATCGGGCCGTGGCTGTCCACCCTCTACGGCGGCGTGGTCATCATGGCCGGGCACATCTGCCTGACCATCCCCACCACAGTGACGTCCTGGACGGGGATCGTGCTGGTCGCCGTCGGAACCGGCTTCATCAAGCCGAACCTGACGACCATCGTCGGCGGCCTCTACGACGACGATGACATCCGCCGCGACGCGGGCTTCCAGCTGTTCTACATGTCCATCAACGTCGGTGCCTTCGCCTCTCCCCTGCTCACCGGCTGGCTGCGCGAGCACTACGGCTACCACGCCGGCTTCTCCTCGGCCGCCATCGGCATGGCCTTCGCCCTGGCGGCCTTCGTCCACGGCCGCCACAAGCTCTCGGCCTTCGCCTTCACCGTCCCCAGCCCCATCCGCCCCGAGGAGCGCCAAAGGCTGCTTCTGGGATCCCTCGGGGTCCTGGTCGCCATCGGCGTCGTCGTTGCCGTCCTCCAGGTGCTCACCGGCGACCTGGTCACCACCGTCGCCACGGCGGGCCTCCTCGTCCCGGTCGGAACGGCCGTGGCCTACTTCGTGGTCATGTTCCGCTCCCCGAAGGTCACCGTCCCCGAGCGCACCCACCTGCGCGCCTACATCCCCCTGTGGATCGGCGCGGTGCTGTTCTTCATGATCACCGAGCAGGCCGCCGGCAAGATGGCCACCTTCGCCGAGTCCAACACGGACCTGCGGCTGCCCTTCTTCGGCTGGTCGACCACCGCGGAGGCCTATCAGTCGGTCAACCCCGCGGCTATCGTGCTCCTGGCCCCGCTGATCGGCATGCTGTTCACCCGGCGGGCGGGCAGGTTCCCCTCCACCATCATGAAGTTCGTCATCGCGGTGCTCATCGTGGGGCTCTCAGCACTCATGCTGGGTTACGGATTCCAGATCTGGCCGGGCGGGCAGCACCTGTCCCCCTGGTGGTTCCTGGCGCTGGTCTACGTCATCCAGACCGTCGCCGAGCTCTTCCTGACCCCGGTCGGCCTGGCAACGACGACCGCCCTGGCCCCCAAGAGCTTCGCCTCCCAGGCGATGGGGCTGTGGTGGCTCAGCGTCGCCACCGGACAGGGCGTCGCCGGATTCGTCATCGCCCAGACCGAGCACCTCTCCGACGCCACCTACTACTACGGTCTGGGCGCGGCCACGCTGCTCATGGCCCTGGTGCTGTTCGCCGTCGCCCCGTGGACGCAACGGCAGATGGCCGACGTCGAGACGGCCACCGCCAAGTGAGCCGCGGCCGACCAGCGTCTTGCCGAGTGGCCCCACCCCGTCTCGGCGGGAATCACCTGCCTGATTCTCCTCGCATTCCCCCACAACCGACCGAACGGTCGGAGTAAAGTGCACGGGTACCTGTGGTTCGTACCGGACACCGATGGTCCGGTTGCACTCCTCACCCGACCACAGGAAGGGAGAGTCTCATGTCAACGACCCCGACTCCCGTCGAGGACGATCTCGCCAGCGGCCGGATGATCACCAGCCGCTGGCGGCCCGCCACCCTGCGCATGACGCCATCGAAGGACGACCGCGGACTGTTCGGCCACCCCCGGGGCCTGCCCTGGATGCTCAACGTGGAGATGTGGGAGCGCTTCTCCTACTACGGCATGCGCGCCATCCTGCTGTACTTCATCACCGACACCGCGGCGAATGGCGGCCTCGGTCTGAGCGCCAACTCCGGCCAGGTCATCCTGGCCTCCTACAGCGCCGCCGTCTACCTGCTGGCCATCCCCGGGGGCATCTTCGCCGACCGCGTCATCGGGCCGTGGCTGTCCACCCTCTACGGCGGGGTAGTCATCATGGCCGGGCACATCTGCCTGTCCATCCCCGTGGTGGCCACCTCCTGGCTCGGTATCATCCTGGTAGCCGTGGGCACCGGCTTCATCAAGCCGAACCTGTCCACGATCGTCGGGGGTCTCTACGACGACGATGACCCACGGCGCGATGCCGGCTTCCAGCTGTTCTACATGTCGGTCAACGTCGGATCGCTCGCCTCTCCCCTGGTGACCGGCTGGCTGCGCGAGCGCTACGGCTACCACGCCGGCTTCTCCTCGGCCGCCGTCGGCATGGGGGTGGCCCTGATCGCCTTCGTCTACGGCCGCCACAAGCTCTCGGCCTTCGCCTTCACCGTCCCCAACCCCATCCGCCCCGAGGAGCGCACGAGGTTCGTGCTCGTATCGGTGCTGACCGTGGCGGGGACGGCCGCACTTGTCGCGGTCCTCAGCACTCTGACCGGAAGCCTGCTGGACGCCATCTCCACCACCATGCTCATCATTCCTGCCGGAGCGGCGTTGGGCTACTTCGCACTCATGTTCCGCTCCCCCAAGGTCACGGCCCGCGAGCGCTCCCACCTGCGTGCCTACATCCCCCTGTGGATCGGCGCGGTCCTGTTCTTCATGATCTCCGAGCAGGCCGCCGGCAAGATGGC
The DNA here is from genome assembly GCF_001956585.1 of Actinomyces naeslundii. Taxonomy (GTDB): domain Bacteria; phylum Actinomycetota; class Actinomycetes; order Actinomycetales; family Actinomycetaceae; genus Actinomyces; species Actinomyces naeslundii. The sequence continues at coordinate 90,307 of NZ_MSRR01000018.1, forward strand.
CACCTTCGCCAAGGACTACACCGACGGTCATATCCCGCTGATCGGATGGGCCCTCACCCCGGAGACCTACCAGTCCATCAACCCGGCCACGATCGTCATCCTGGCCCCGTTCATCGGCTGGCTCTTCACCCGGCGGGCAGGCAGGTTCCCCTCCACCATCATGAAGTTCGCGATCTCAGTGCTCACCATCGGCACGTCGGCCTTCATTCTGGGCTACGGCTTCCAGACCTGGACCGGCGGCGCGAAGCTGTCCCCCTGGTGGTTCCTGGCCGTGGTCTTCATCATCCAGACCGTCGCCGAGCTCTTCCTGTCCCCGGTGGGACTGTCCACGACATCGGCGCTGGCGCCCAAGAACTTCGCCTCCCAGACGATGAGCCTGTGGCTGCTGACGACGGCCACCGGCCAGGGCCTGGCCGGTTTCATCATCTCCAAGACGGAGCACGTCGCGAACTCCACCTACTACTACGGCCTGGGTGTCGTGACGGTCGCCGTAGCGATCGTCCTGTTCATCGTCGCCCCGTGGACGGAGCGGAAGATGGCCGACGTCGGGGTCACGGTGCAGGACTAGGCGCGGCTGGGGCGCCGCGAGTTCGTAGGTTGAGTCTCGGGTTCGTAGGTTAAGGGTACGAACCCGAGGGTTAACCAACGACCGCGTGCCTCCGGCTGCCGCCGGCGAGGATGGAGAAGGGAACCGCCTTGAAGGACTACGTCTCCGGCGAGGAGCTCATCGCGGAGATCCGCAAGCGCGCCGAGCTGTTCATCGCCGAGTTCGACGACGTCCCCGCCTCCGAGCTCCACATCCTCAAGGACGGGGTGGACCGCACGCCGGCGCAGATGCTCGCCTACCAGCTGGGGTGGATGGACCTGCTGCTGGGCTGGGAACGTGATGAACGTGCCGGACGCGAGGTGGTCACGCCCGCACCCGGCTACCGGCGGAACCGGCTCGGCGATCTCTACAGCACCTTCTACGAGCAGTGGAGCGACGCCTCCCTGCCCCGGCTTCAGGATGCCTTCCGGGAGAGGGTAGACGGCGTCGTCGCCCTCGTGGCATCGCTGAGCCGGGAGGAGCTCTTCACCTCCGGGCAGCGGGCGTGGGCCTCCTCGACGCCGTCGGCCTGGCCGGTGGCCAAGTGGGTGCACATCAACACGGTGGCGCCCTTCACCTCCTTCCGCACGAGGATCCGCGCCTGGAAACGCCGCTGAGTGCCACGGGGAGAGGGGCGTACTCATAGGAGCAGGAAGCCGGTCGGAGCCGGTCACTGCCCCGGCCCTGAGAGGCGCATGCCTGCCACTCGATCGTGTGGGGGGCCACCGGTGTCTCCGGTGGCCCCCCACAGGATCAGAGAGTGCTCACGTCATCTGGCGGTGATCGCCTCGGCGAGCTCCTCGAAGCAGCTGACGTAGGCGTCGATCGCTTCATCCGTGTGGGTCACCGACAGGGTCCACTCCTCCTCGCGGCCCGGAGTCATGAAGATCCCCCGGTTCATGTTGAACAGCCACGCGAGCTCGGACAGCTCCGCGTTCTGGTGCTCCTTGAAGGACTCGTAGTCGACGACCTTCTTGGGGGAGAAGGTGACGCAGCCCTTGCCGCCAACGCCCACCGCGTAGCCCGGAAGGTTGTAGCGCTCAATGACCTCCGTGCACCCCGCGAGAATGCGATCGTTGAGGTGGTCGAGGTGGGCGTAGGCCTCCGGGGTGAGGACCTTCTCGAGGTTGGCCCGCACGGCGGCCATCGCCAGGGGGTTGCCGTTGTAGGTGCCGACCTGGAACACGGTGTGGTCCTCCACCACGGACATGACCTCCTCGGTGCCTCCGATGGCGCCCGAGGGCAGACCGGCGCCGAGGGCCTTGGCCATGGTCACCATGTCGGGTGTCACTCCGAAGCGCTTGGTGGCACCGCCCGGACCGATGCACAGGCCGGTCTTGACCTCATCGAAGATCAGGACGACGCCGTGTCGCCGGGTGATCTCGCGAACCTGCTCCAGATAACCCGGTTCCGGCAGCACGACGCCCAGGTTCATCATGGCCGGCTCCATGATGACGCAGGCGGGCTTACGACCCTCATCAGCCAGCCGGATGATGCGGCGTTCCATGGCCTCGGCATCGTTGAAGGGAACCGGCACCGTCATCTGGACGGTGGCGTCGGGGATGCCGCCTCCGTAGGGCAGGGAGGCCAGGTTGTCACGGTCACCGATCTTGTCGTACTCGACGCCGATCGAGACCATGACGGTGTCGTGGTGCCCGTGGTAGGAGCCGAAGATCTTCATGACCGTGTCGCGACCGGTGTAGGCGCGTGCGATGCGGATGGCATCCATCGTGGACTCCGAGCCCGAGTTCGTGTAGCGCCACTTCGGCAGTCCCCACCTGCTCGAGAGGTTCTCCGCCACCGCCAGGGCATCCTCGGTCGGAGCGGCGAAGTGGGTGCCCTTGCCGTACCGCTCCAGAACGGCCTCACCGATCACCGGATGGGCATGTCCCTGAAGCATCGATCCGAAGCCGTTGTGGAAGTCCCACATCTCGTTGCCGTCGACATCCCAGACCTTCGGCCCCTGCCCGCGTTCGAGGTAAATGGGCCACGGCTCACGCAGCTGGTACGAGGAGGCGACACCGCCGGAAAGACTGTTCCTCGCGCGGTTGTACATGTCGCCGGATCCCTTGGTCCGTTCATTGAGGCGCTTGGACTCGATCTCGGTCAGCTCAGCGACTCGCTCCATATTGATACTCATTGCTCACTCCTTCGTGGTCCGGCCTGGCGTCCACATATCGTGCGTTTGATTACCGGTGCATCGATCGGCTGTGTCCGTCGATGCGATGACAATGTGTTTTCCTCTCAGCTCCTTCCGCCGGCCTGGCGCGGAGGGAGCTGTTTTCATGTGTGCGCGTTCGCTCCGGTTCACCGGCAGTCACGACGCAGCACGGAGCGGGTAGGTTTCGTCACCGTCTTCAAAGACAGTCGCCACCTTCGTCTCCTCAGTGACAGCGTCGGATCGTGCGATCACCTCCCCGCGGAAGAAGGCCGGTGCTCGGACGTACTGCACAAGCATCAGCACCACGCCCAGGAGAATGAGGGCCAGGGTGAGGACGAAGACGAGACCGACGCCGAAGACCTGCGATCCCGATCCGTACTCCGGGTCGAGGGAGTCCTTCAAGGTGAGCCCGAGGAGCGAGAAGAGGATGAGACCTCCCAGCCCCGGTGAGACCAGCATGAAGAAGAAGTTCCTCACCGAGCGGAACCACTGTCCTCGGAAGTACCACACCGCGGCGAAGGCGGTGAGCCCGTAGTAGAAGGCGATCATCGCCCCCAGGGTCTGAACCGTGTCCCACAGGACGGAGGTGGATACGAAGCGCAGAAGCGTGTAAAAGGTCGAGGCGGCGACCGCCGAGACGACTGTTGCGTGACCGGGAGTGAGGAAGCGCGGAGAGATCTCGCCGAGCTTCTCCGGCATTGCTCCGTAATACCCCATCGACAGCAAGGTGCGGGCCGGAGAGACGAAGGTGGACTGCAAGGACGCCGCGGACGAGACCAGCACCGCCGTCGACAGGAGGATCGCGAACGGCCCCAGAACCGGTCTGGCCAAGGCGAAGAAGACATTGTCCTGGATCGCGGGATTGCCCAGTCCTATCCCGTCCTTCCCCAGGCCGGCGAACATCATGGATCCGATCGTGACGAACATGTACACCGAGACGATGGTCATGACGGTGAGCACGGCAGCGCGCCCGGGGGTGGAGCTGGCGTCGTCGGCCTCCTCATTGACCGTCAGCGACACGTCCCAGCCCCAGTAGATGAACAGGGACAGGGAGACGCCCGCCACGAAAGTCCCCAGCGAGTCGACGGCGAACGGATTGAACCATTCGAGCTTCAAGGGCGTCGGGTTGACGGCGGTTCCGGTGAAGTAGCGGTAAATGGCCACCGCGCCGAAGCCGAGGAACACCGTCAGCTGAAACCCCACCAACCAGTACTGGAGCTTCTGGGTGGTCTGCATATCGCGGTACGCGATCCAGGTCGCCAGCGTGATGAAGACCAGGCAGGTGAGGGTATTGACCCATACGTTGTCGGAGAGATCCGCAATGGCGGGTTTGCGAGTCACCTGTGCGAGCAACAGGTAGAAGAAGTCGACCGCGATGGCCGCGAGGTTCGACAGGACGACGACGGTCGCCACAATCAGCCCCCATCCGTTCATCCACCCGATCCACGGCCCGAAGGCGCGAGTCCCCCAGGTGAAGGAGGTGCCCGAGTCGGGCATCGCCGCATTGAGCTCTCGGTATCCGAAGGCGACCAGGAGCATCGGGATGAAACCGACGAGGAAGATCGCCGGCACCTGTTCGCCCACCTCTGAGGCGGTCGGTCCCAGTGCGCCGGTGAGCGTGTACGGGGGCGCGATGCAGGACACGCCGATGATGATGGCGCCGAGCAGACCGACAGAACCCTCGGCCAGTCCCTTCTTCGACAGCCCGCCTCCGGAGCCCGTGGTCGCCGCGCTCATGTTCCACCTCCGACGTCGGCCGGATCAGCCGGGACGGCGACGAGCGGTACGGGCAGGACCCGCAGGATCTTGTTGGCGTCCGGCCCCAGGAACAGGCGCCCGCTCTGGGCCAGCCGTGCCGACCCCAGGAAGGCCAGCTCATTCCTGCTCCACTCCATGGCCAGCACGGCGGCGCTCATGGAGTGGGCGTGAACGATCTGGACACGCTGATCATCCAGCCCATTGAGATCCAGGCGCACCTCGGCGAGCAGGGCCTCGGTCCGCTTCTCGATCTCCGCGGTGTCCTGTGAGTCCCCGGTGGCCACCGTGACGAGACGCAACGGGACACCAGCCCTGTCGGCGAAGGTCCTGGCCTTGCTCAGCACCCCCCTCCACCTGCCGGACTCCCCCAGCATGACCGTGATGCGTGAGAGGCTGTCGAGAGGGGCGTGCCTCATGCCGCGCGGGGACAGGGCGACCGGAACAGTCGAGGAGTTGAGCAGCGTCTGCCCCACGGAGCCGAGGGACACCCGCCCCAGGACCCCGTGACGACCTCCGCCGGCTACGAGCAGGTCGGCCTTGAGCTCCTCGGCCGAGGCGATGATGCCCTCGGGGAAGGAGAGGCTGTACCGCAGGTATTTGCTCACCGGCACACGGGGCCGATGCTCCTCCATGATCTCCGACATCCATTCGTCGACCTGCGTGGCAACGACGTCCTGGAAGGCGTGATCGGTGACGTCAAGGACGTAGCGCCCCTCGCCGCCCTTGACGACGGTGACGAGATCGAGTGGGCACGAGAACGCTTCAGCGAGAGACACCCCCAGGTGATAGGAGTCTCGACCGCCGAGCGAGTTGGTGAAGGCCGTCAGAATGCGCATGGGGGTGATCTCCTGTTCGCTTCCGGGGCGTCACAGGGCACTCATGACGTGCTTGATGCGGGTGTAGTCCTCCACGCCGTAGACGGAGAGGTCCTTGCCGTAGCCGGACCGTTTGAATCCGCCGTGCGGCATCTCCGCAACGAGGGGGATGTGGCAGTTCACCCAGACGCAGCCGAAGTCCAGGTCCCTGCTGAATCGCAGGACACGCTGGTGGTCGGTCGTCCAGATGGACGAGGACAGGGCGTAGTCCACGCCGTTGGCCAGGGCCAGGGCCTCGTCGTCGGAGGAGAACTCCTGAACGGTCAGGACCGGACCGAAGACCTCCTGCTGCACGAGTGCGTCGTCCTGCTTGAGTCCCGAGATGACGGTGGGCGCGTAGTAGTACCCGCTCTCGCCGACGCGGTGGCCGCCGGTCAGCAGGTGGGAGTGCGCGGGCCGCTCCTCGACAATCTTCTGCACGGATTCGAAGTGCCGGGCATTGTTCAGGGGACCGTAGAACGCCTCCTCCTCGGGAATCGGGCCGGTCCGCAGGGACTCTGCGTGACGCACCAGCGCGTCGGTGAACTCCTTGGCCACCGAGGCCTCGACCAGGACGCGGGTGGCGGCGGTGCAGTCCTGCCCGGAGTTGAATATCCCTGCGGCGGCGATGCCCTCGGCGGCCGCCTCGATGTCGGCATCGGCGAAGACGATGGCGGGGGCCTTGCCTCCGAGCTCGAGGTGGACGCGGGTCACGTTGCCGGCCGCCTGTTCGGCGAGATCCGAGCCTGCGCGCACCGATCCCGTGAGCGCGACCAGCCCGGGCACCGGGTGGGAGCTCATGAGGCGCCCGGTCTCTCCGGTGCCGAGCACCAGGTTGAAGACCCCGGGCGGGAGGATCTCACTGGCGATCTCGGCGAAGACGACGGCGCTCTCGGGCGTGTTGGCACTCGGCTTGAGCACCACCGTGTTGCCTGCGGCCAGAGCGGGCCCGACCTTCCAGATGAGCATCATGAAGGGGTAGTTCCACGGGACGATCTGCCCGACGACGCCGATGGGCTCGCGGCGAATCTGCGAGTTCAGCCCCTCGGCGTACTCGCCCGAGGCGACACCCGACTGGAGGCGGGCGGCCCCGGCGAAGAACCGCAGCTGAGAGGCCCCTGTCATGACCTCCTCCGCCCGGATCATCTCGGCGAGCTGACCGGTGTTGCGGCGCTGAGCCTCGACGAGCCGGTCGGCATTGGCCTCCAGGGCGTCGGCGAGCCGGAGCAGGAGCATCTGCCGTTCCGCCGGCGTTGTCAGCCGCCAGCTCTCGAAGGCCTTGAGGGCGGCGTCGTAGGCGGCGTCGACATCGGCGGGCCCTGAGAGCGGGCACTGCGCTACGACCTGTTCCGTTCGGGGATCCACGACGTCGAACGTGGCATCGGTGGCTGCCGGAATAAATATTCCATCAATGAAATTCTGGAGGAGAGGAAGGCTCATGTGAATCACTCTGCTTCTTGGCTTCGGCGGGACGTCGGTGTCGAGGTGAGAAGTGTCGAAAGTCGAAAGAATGAGACGACTCGGGCCTCTACTGCCCAAGCTCACGCAGGACCCATGCAGGCCACATCGCCGCTAGCGCCCGACGCGCCACAAGTCCTGTGACAACAACGCGGGCTAAGGTCCTAGGTGACGGCATCATAGTAAACACACACCACCAAGTATGTCGAACATCACGTTCCTTGCTTCATGGAATCGCGCCAACACAAGGAAAAGTCGCCCACATGCGAGATGACGGACCGTCACTCCGCCAAAAAATGTAACGCAAACCACAAATTTGCCCGCTGCTCGGCATCCTCGACATCGACGCCGAGCGCCCTCCTCAGGCGCACAAGACGTGCGGGGACGGAGTTGCGATGCACCCCCAGACGCTCGGCGATGCGCTGCACCGCCCCGGCCTCGCTGAGGTAGACCTCCAGCAGCTCGAGCAACTCGGGCTGATCGATGACGCCCCCGAGGCGGGCGCGGGCGAAGGCACGAGCCCGATCCTCATCCAGGAGGTCTGTGACCGACGGCAGCCCCGAGGCCTCCCAGCGCACCGCCTGTCCGAGCTGTCGAGCGCCGGTGCAGACGGACAGCGCCTGCTGTGCACCCCGCTGCAGGTCAGTGATGCCGGTGGGGCCGCTGACTCCGATCCGCATCCGCCTGGTCCATGGTGCGACACGGCCGTCCTCGAGAAGCGCGGGAACGCGCTCGGCCTCACCAAGGATTGTCAGGCGGTCCCCGCCCCGGTCCGTGCGCCACAGAAGCCGTTCCCCCACTGCAGCCCCCCGCCTCTCGACGAGCAGGCGGGCCAGCACCGTGGAGAGCCCGGCAACGGCGGCACTGCCACCCTCGAGGCAGATGACACGCCACTGATGGCCGCCACCGGCAGCGGACACCGACCGCCGCTCCGGAGACGGGAGGCGTGTGAGGACGAGCTCTTGAACCTGGTCCGCCAGTGCCAGTCCCTGCGCAACCTCACCCGCCAGGAGATGCTCGGCAGCCGCCCCCACGAGCCGGAGGAGCCATCCGGTGAACGCCTTGGAGGACTCGGCGATGAGATTCAGAAACGACCAGGCGAGATCGACTCCCAGGGTCTGGGCGCGCGTGAGTGTCTCGCGCTGAACGGTCACCAGGTAGCTCTCGGGCTCCCCGGTGATGCCGACAGGGCGAACGACCAGCCGCATATCATCACCGAGCCCGACCGCCCCGGCTCCTCGCATCCCTCCCGGACGGATCCTGTCGATGCACTCGGCGACCTCGTCGTCGATCCCCGTAGCCACCGGACCGAAGGGGCCGACCACGGTGCGCCCCGCGGCGTCCCGCAGGGATACCTCCCCCCGGAGGATCGAGGCCAGGGCACGCATGATCGCGCTCTGGTTGTCCTTGGCGGCTGCACGCGTCAGCTGCTGCAGGACCAGGGTCTCCTCGTCCCCCGCCCCCTCGGCGCCGATCTCGGGCTCGGCCGTCTGAAGCATGGCCCCCACTTCACGGCTGATGGAGGCGAAGGAGACCTCGAGGGGGACCTCGAGGAGATTGAGCCGCCCGATCCGGCAGGCCTCGCGCAGATCCTCGGGCACGGTGTCGAAGGCGATGCCGGTTCCCAGTCCGAGTGCGGCGACTCCTGCCTCGACCAGTGATGCCACGTACTCCCGCCACGTGCCCGCCTCGGCATCGGCCATGACGAGTCCCGTGGTGAGAACGAGCTCACCGCCCTCGAGGTAGGACGCCGGTTGGAGGAGCTCGGTCGCGACGACCCAGGTGAGCGCGGCACGCGGTGCGGGCAGGAGCACCGCCTGAACCCCCAGGTCCGCTCGATCCATGAGATCCGACACCAGCACCATGTCTGGATTCAAACACCGTTCTATGCATCATGCACAGGATTCGCGACATTTTGTGCAGCACGCTTAGGTGTTCAGCCCTAGGAGCGGGCATAGCCTGAAGCGGAACTCATAGCCGAGCACGTTATCTACGACATCCCGGAGCGCTCTGTTCCACTGCAGATCTCCGCCCGTCACGACACACTGTGAGGTCCACATGGCAACGCTGCCCCAGACCATTCATCTCACCACTCCTCTGCCCGGCCCCGAGGCCCGCACCCTCGACGAACGCGCCGGCGCCGCACTCCCACGCGCCCTGACCGCCGCCATGCCGACATTCGCACGGCGCACGGACCGCGGCGTCCTGGAGGACGTGGACGGCAACCGTCTCATCGACTTCGGATCAGGCATCGCGGTGACAACCGTGGGCGGTGCGGCGGCGCCCGTCGCCGCTGCGATCCAGGAACAGGCCGAGAACCTGACGCACACCTCCTTCGCCGTCACGAGGTACGCCGGCTACATCGAGGTCGCCGAACGCCTGAACGCCCTGACCCCGGGCAGCTTCCCGAAGAAGACCGCACTGTTCAACTCCGGGGCGGAGGCCGTCGAGAACGCCATCAAGCTCGCCCGCAGGCACACCGGCCGCCAGGCGGTGGTCTGCTTCGACCACGCCTTCCACGGGCGCACCTCCCTGACCATGGGACTGACGGCCAAGGTCGCCCCCTACAAGGGCGGTTTCGGCCCCTTCGCCCCGGAGCTCTACCGGGTTCCCGGCTCCTACCCGTACCGCGATGGACTGGACGGCGAGGCCGCCGCCGAGCGCACGATCAGTCAGATCGAGAAGCAGGTGGGGGCGTCCTCCGTCGCCGCCGTCATCATCGAGCCCATTCAGGGCGAAGGCGGGTTCATCGTTCCGGCCCCCGGCTTCCTCACCGCGCTCCAGCGCTGGTGCCACGACAACGGCGCGGTCTTCATCGCCGACGAGATCCAGTCGGGAATCGCCCGCACCGGGGCATGGTTCGCCTGCGACCACGAGGGAGTCGTTCCCGACCTGGTGACGACCGCCAAGGGCCTGGCCGGGGGCATGCCGCTGTCGGCAGTCACCGGTTCGGCCGAGATCATGGACTCCGCCGAACCGGGTGCCCTCGGCGGCACCTACTGCGGCAACCCCCTGGCCTGCGCCGCCGCCCTGGCGACCCTGGACATGATCGAGGAGCACGATCTCCTTGGACGGGCCCGCACGATCGGCGAGACCGGCATCCGCCTGTTGGAGCAGTGGAAGGCGAAGGACCCCCGCATCGGCGAGGTCCGGGGCAAGGGCGCCATGATGGCTCTTGAGCTCGTCGACCCCGTCTCACAGAAGCCCGACGCCGCACTGACCGCCGCCGTCGCGCAGGCCGCGCGCTCACGCGGTCTGATACTGCTCACCTGCGGCACCTACGGCAATGTCATCCGCCTGCTGCCGCCGGTGACCATGCCGGACGAGCTCTTCACCGAGGGCATGGAGATCCTTGAGCAGGCACTCCGAGACCAGCCCTGACCCCCTCATTCCACCCACGTCTCAAGGCCGCTCCGGCCCGGATCATGACGCTCCACCCGACCGACTCAGGAGGTAGCTCCATGCCCTCGACCCCTCACCCCCTCGCCGATGCTCGCGCGCAGCTCGCCGAGGCGATCCAGTTCCTCGGCTTTGACGACGGAATGCGTCGCATGCTCGAGACCGCCCGTAAGGAGGTGACGGTCTCAATTCCGCTGCGGCGCGACGACGGCACGATGGAGCTGCATATCGGCCACCGCGTCCAGCACAACATCTCTCGTGGCCCCGCGAAGGGAGGGATCCGTTACTCCCCCAACGTGGACCTCGACGAGGTCCGAGCGCTGGCCATGTGGATGACATGGAAGTGCTCTCTTCTCGATCTGCCCTACGGCGGAGCAAAGGGAGGGGTCCAGGTGGACCCGCGGGCCCACTCGGAAAGAGAGCTCGAACGCCTGACCCGCCGCTACACCTCGGAACTGATTCCTCTCATCGGGCCCGGCAAGGACATCCCCGCTCCCGATATGGGCACCGACGAGCAGACCATGGCCTGGATGATGGACACCTACTCGGTGGCCACGGGGCACACCGTGCTGGGGACCGTCACCGGCAAGCCGGTCAATCTCGGTGGATCACAGGGACGGGCCGCAGCCACGTCCCGCGGCGTCGTCTACTCCGCTCTCAACGCGATGGAGAGCATCGGCCTGACCCCCTCACAGGCCACCGCGATCGTTCAGGGCTTCGGCAAGGTCGGCCGGGGCACCGCCCGCTTCCTTCACGAGGCGGGCGTGAAGGTCCTGGCCGTAGCGGACGTCTACAGCACGATTCGCAACGACAAGGGCATCGACGTCCCCGCGCTCGAGGCCTTCGTGGATGAGACCGGTACCGTCGACGGGTTCCCCGGCGCGGATCCGATCCCCCCGAGCGACCTCTTCGCGATTCCCTGCGACGTGGTCGTTCCTGCGGCCGTCGAGGGGGTCATCACCGAGCAGACCGCACCGACGATCGACGCCAAGCTGGTCGTCGAGGGCGCCAACGGCCCGACGACGCCCACGGCCGACGCGATCCTGGCCGACAAGGGGATCCTGGTCGTACCGGATATCCTCGCCAACGCCGGTGGCGTCATCGTGTCCTACTTCGAGTGGGTGCAGGCCAACCAGTCCTACTGGTGGACCGAGAAGGAGGTCAATGAGCGCCTGCGCACCAGGATGGACAAGGTATGGAACGAGGTCTCGGACTTCTCCAGGGATCACGGGCTGTCACTGCGCACCGCGGCGACGACAATGGCCGTCAAGCGCGTTGCCGAGGCCCACGTCTCCCGCGGTCTCTACCCGTGATGCGCGGCAGACGACAGTCGATACTCAGGGAGCACAACCATGGCTGACACAAGACCAGGCGCGGCCGCTGGCACGGCGGCGGCGTACACGACCCTCGGAGCCCACCCGGCTCTGGCCGACTACCTGCGCAGGATCCGCCCCGAGGAGGGGATGCTCCTGGGCGGGCGGATGACGGCAGCGTCCGACGGCGGAACCTTCGACGTCGTCGACCCCGCCAGCAACGCCGTATTCGCACGCTGCACGGATGCGACTCCGGCGGATGCCGCACGCGCCGTCGACGCCGCCTCCGAGGCGCTGCCGACATGGAGCGCCACCCCGCCGCGGCAGCGCGCTGAGCTGCTGCGGACCCTGTTCGACCTCATGGTGGGACAGGCCGAGGAGCTCGCGGTGCTCATCAGCGCCGAGAACGGCAAGTCGTTGGACGATGCCAGGGCGGAGGTCCTCTACGCGGCCGAGTTCTTCCGATGGTTCTCCGAGGAGGCGGTGCGCACCGAGGGCGGTTTCGGCTCCTCCCCGGCAGGCGGGACCCGGACGATCGTCACGCACCGGCCGATCGGGGTGGTCGCCATGATCACCCCCTGGAACTTCCCGGCGGCGATGGGGACCCGCAAGATCGCCCCGGCCCTGGCCGCCGGGTGCACGGTGGTGCTCCGCCCCGCGTCCCTCACGCCCCTGACGGCGGTGGCACTGGGCCATCTGATCCTGCAGGCCGGCATGCCCGCGGGCGTGGTGAACATCGTGCCCTCGAGCCGGTCCGCGGAGGTGTCGACGACGTGGCTCGAGGACTCCCGGGTCCGAGCCGTCTCCTTCACCGGATCGACCCAGGTCGGTCGTGTGCTCATGAAGCAGGCGGCGGAGAAGGTACTGGTGTCGTCCATGGAGCTCGGGGGGAACGCGCCCTTCGTGGTGGCGGCCGACGCCGATATCGACGCCGCGGTGACGGGCGCCGTCCAGGCCAAGCTCAGGGGCGGTGGCGAGGCCTGCACCGCCGCCAACCGCTTCTACGTCCACCAGGACGTCGCCCAGGAGTTCACCGAGAAGTTCTCCGCCGTCGTCCGCGACCTGAGGGTCGGGCCGGCTCTGGCGGACGAGGCGAACCAGATCGGCCCCCTGGTGACAACGGCTGCCCGCGACAAGATCAACGCCCTGGTGGATGGGGCGGTGGCCGGGGGCGCCGTCGTCTATGCCGAGTCCTCCTGGCCCCGGGAGTCTCCGGGAGCGTTCGTACCGGTGCGGGTCCTCACGAATGTCGCCCCCGACGCGGAGATCGTGCGCACCGAGATCTTCGGCCCCGTCGCCCCGATCGTCACCTGGGACGACGAGGACGAGCTGCTGACGTGGATCAACGATACGGACTACGGGCTGTCGGGCTACGTCTTCTCCCGCGACCTCGGGTGGGCACTGCGCCTGGCCGAGCGCATGGAGGTCGGGATGGTCGGCGTCAACCGTGGGCTCGTATCCGATCCCGCTGCCCCCTTCGGGGGCGTCAAGCAGTCCGGTATCGGGCGTGAGGGCGCGCGCGAGGGGATCCGTGAGTTCCAGGAGACTCAGTACTACTCGGTCGCCTGGCGCTGAGGGGCCCGCCCCCGAGCAGTGCTCGACCGCGAGGGTCGATGTCATCGATATACGTGGTGCCCCGGGCCGAGAGCCCGGGGCACCAGTGCGCTGACACTCAGGTCGTCAGCGGTTCAGGAGGCCTTGGGGTAGGCCTTCTGAACGGCGTCGAGCATCTCGAGGGCCGAGTAGTAGTCCAGCCGGAAGGATGAGGGCGGCATGTACTGCACCTTGCCTCCGGTCACCGGGGCTGCCGAGCTGAAGGTCTCGTTGCTGGTGACGGCGTTCTTCGCCGTCTCGTCGGCGGCGATGACCACCCAGTTCTCACCGGTCAGTCCCGCCTGGACGTTCTCGGGCGAGAGCTGGACGATGTCCTTGCGGTCACCCATGGACTGGTCACCCTTGACGTTGTCGGGGACGGTGGCGATGGTGAAGCCCAGGTCCTTGAGGAGCTGGACCTGCGGGGCCTCCTCGGTGAAGGCGTTGGCGCCCTTGGTGCCGTCCCCGGGGACCGTGAAGACCGACGTCGCCCCCTGCGGGACGGCGATGGCGCCCTTGGCCTTCTCCGCCTTGGTGGTGTAGTCCTTGACGACGGAGTCGGCCTTGGCCTGGCGGCCGGTGGCCTGGCCCAGGGTCTTGGTGACGTCCTGCCAGGAGTGCGATCCGTAGTCGATGACGAGGACGGGGACCTCGAGCTGGCGCAGGCTCTCGACGACCTTGACGGCCGAGTCCTGCCCCGTCTTGGCGACGATGATGAGGTCGGGGTTGTCGCCGGCGACCGTCTGGGCGAGGTTGTCCTCAGTCCCGTCGATGGCCTTGACGCCCTTATCGGTGGCCTGCTTGGACCACTGGGTGAAGAAGCCGTTGTCGTCGGTCTTCTCGTCCTTCTTCTTGGCCGGCGTCGAGGCGACCACCGGGGCGTCGATGGCCAGAAGCGATCCGGTCAGCGTCACCGAGGTGGACACGATGCTCTTGGGCTCGGCCTTGATCTCGACGTCGACGCCGTCGTCCCCCTTGACGGTGACCGGCCAGGTGGCCTCGGTGGAGGCTCCGGCCGAGGCGGCACCGGAGGCCCCGGCCGAGGCTGCGCCGGAAGCCCCTGCGGAGCCGGAGGCGGATGAGGTGGAGGTCGAGCCGGAGGAGCCGCAGGCCACCAGGCCGGTGCTCAGCACCATGGCTGCCACGGCGAGGATGCCCTGCCTCAGGCGGCTGGCACGCCGCGAGGATGCGTTCATCTATCTGTGTTCCTTTCTTATCCGTCCTGCTGGGAGCGAGCAGTCGGGCTGGTGCCTGCCGAGGCGGGTTCGGCAGAAGGCTGTGGTGCCGGACCTCCGGCAGAGTCGGCGCGAACGGCGGGGGCCGTAGCAGGGGCGGTGCCGGCCGGCGTGACCGCGCCCAGGTGACGGGGCACCACCATGGGGGTGCCTGCGACCGGGTCGGGAGCGATGACGGCCGCCAGTCCGAAGACCTCCTCGATGAGGTCCTCAGTGAGGATCCTGCGCGGGGAGCCGGTGACGCGGACCCGGCCGTCGTGCATGACGATCATGTGCTCGGCGCAGCGCGCGGCCTGGTTGAGGTCGTGCAGGACGGCCACCACCGTGCGTCCGTCGGCGTTGAGACGGCGGCACAGCTGGAGGATGTCGACCTGGTGGGCCAGGTCGAGGAAGGTGGTGGGCTCGTCCAGGAGGATCGTCTCGGTGCCCTGGGCCAGGGCCAGGGCGATCCACACGCGCTGACGCTGGCCACCGCTGAGCTCATCGACGGGGCGGGCGGCCAGGTCGGTGACCCCCACCATCTCCATGGCCTCCTCAACGGCCGCCCGGTCCTCTTGCGACCACTGGCGGAACAGGCCCTGGTGGGGGAAGCGACCGCGGGCCACGAGGTCGCGCACCAGCATGCCGCCGGGCACGACGGCGCTCTGGGGCAGCAGGCCGACCCTGCGGGCCACCTCCTTGGTACCCAGGCGGACGATGTCAGCGCCATCGAGGAGAACCGCCCCTCGGGTGGGCCGGTGCAGACGGGCCAGGGCGCGCAGCAGCGTGGACTTCCCACAGGCGTTGGGCCCCACGATGGCGGTGAAGACGCCGGCCGGGACGTCGACGTCGAGGTCACGGGAGACCACGTGGCTCTCGTAAGCGATGGTCGCACCCCGGGCGGCCAGCCGAGCCTCGGAGGCAGCTGGTCCGGCGCCGGCGTTCAGATCGGTGGAGAGCAAGTCGGTCACAGGGATCTCCTTCCGCGCGCCGCCACGGTCAGCGCCACCATGAGGTAGAGCCCGCCGACGGCGTTGGTCACCACACTCGCGGGCATCGACTCGAGCAGCAGCTGGCTGAGCAGGTCGGCGCCCGCCAGCAGGAGGCTCCCGGTCAGGCCGGATACCAGCAGCGGGGGCTGAGGGGAGCCGGTGAGGAGGCGGGCCAGATGGGGCGCTACGAGGGCCACGAAGCCGATGGGGCCGGCCGCCATCGTCACCACGGCCACCAGCACGGTGCCCAGCAGGACGAGGAGGGCGCTGGCGCGGCGGGTGGGGCTGCCCAGGATGGTGGCCACCTGCTCCCCCAGGGACAGGACCCGCAGGTGCCGGGAGGCCAGCAGGGTGAGGGTCACGGTGACCCCGATGGCCAGGCAGATCGGGGTGACTACCGGCCACCGGGCGGCCCCGAGGCTGCCGGTGATGGCCTTGAGGGCGCCCAGGCCCTCGTCGTCGTCGACCCGCACCAGGAGCCAGCGGTTGACGGAGACGAGCATGGAGCTGATGGCGATCCCCACGAGGATGAAGCGCAGGCCGGTGAATCCGCCGCGCAGGGAGACGAGGTAGGTCACCACCCCTACGGCGGCCCCGCCGATGAAGGAGGCCAGGGAGGTGGACAGCATGGAGCCGGGCAGGAGCAGGACGCTGACCAGGATCCCGGTCTGCGCGCCCGTGCTGAAGCCGATGAGGTCGGGTGATCCCAGGGGGTTGCGGGTGATGGTCTGGAAGACGGCGCCGGCCACGCCCAGGGCCAGGCCCGCCACGAGCCCCAGCAGGATCCGGGGCAGCTTCCACGTGACGACGACGACCTGGACGATCCTGCGCCCCCGCCCCTGGAGCGCGTCGATGACCTCCTGGGTGGAGACGGTGAGCTTTCCCAGGCGCAGGGCGGCCACGGCCACCGCGAGGCCGAGCGCCAGCAGCATGAGGCCGATGAGGACGTGTCGAGGGCTGATGAGCACGGACCAACGGCCGACGACGATCCACAGGCGTCCGCCGTCGGTCCCCACGTGGAGACGACGGCGCGGGCCGGCAGCGGCGGGAGGACGCACCGCAGCGGCGGCACGGTTCAGTCTGATTCCCCTCATGAGGCCCGGTCCTTCATCCGCAGGACCATGAGCAGCAGGACGGGCGAGCCCACGAAGGCCGTCAGCAGACCGACCTGCATCTCGCCGGGGCGGGCCAGGACGCGCCCCAGCACGTCGGCGGCCAGGACGACGACAGGACCGCCCAGCGCGCACAGCGCCACGATCCAGCCCCGGTGGGGTCCCATGAGCCAGGAGGCCGTCAGCGGGGCCATGAGCCCGACGAACCCGATGGGGCCGGCGACCGTGGTGGCGGTGGCGCACAGGAGCGTGATGACCACCAGGCTCAGACCCCGCACGAGGCCGACCCGGGTGCCCAGGGCGGCGGCGACGTCGTCGCCCAGGGCGATGTTGTCCAGGGCGCCGGCCAGGAGGAGGGCCGCGCCGGCTCCCAGGACCACGAGGAGCGTCATCGGCAGCAGGGGGATATCGGCGCGGGTCAGGGAGCCGACCTCCCAGTCGATGAAGGTGCGGAACAGGTTCGGCATCGCCAGCACGACGCCGCGGATGACCGCCCCGGCGAAGGCCGAGAAGGCAACGCCGATAAGCACCAGACGCACCGGCGAGGAGGTTGAGCCACCGATCATCCCGATGACCTGGACGAGCGCGGTGGCGGTCAGGGCGCCACCGGCCGCCAGAAGGAGCTGACCGGGGACCGGGAGCACGCCGAGCGCTGCGGTACCCAGGACGATGCCCAGCGAGGCACCGGCGTTGACGCCGAGCAGCCCGGGCTCGGCCAGGGGGTTGCGGGTGACGGCCTGCATGATCGCGCCGGCCACCGCCAGGGCGGCGCCCACGAGCACGCCGATGATGGTGCGCTGCACGCGCAGGACGTTGATGTTGTAGGAGACGTTGGAGGCGTCCGGGTGGAGCAGGTAGTGGGCGACCTGGTCTGCGGGGATCCTGGAGGAGCCGACGAACAGGGAGGCCAGGACGCACAGGGCCAGCAGCGCGACGGCAGCCAGGAGGATGGCCGGACGGCGTGCGACCACGCGAGCACTCACCTCCGCCACTCTCTGAGAACGGGAGCGAGGACGGCCCCGAGGACCCCGATCGGCATCTACTCTCCCCACGTCACATGTACAAAGGTAAACCTAACCTAAAAGGTGGGGTGATGTCTGTCAAACCTGGACTGACCTGTCGTTTTAATCATCGCACCAGCACCACCCAACAGAAGGACGGGGCCGAGCACATCCTCCTCACGGAGTATGTCGCACGTGTATACACTCAGCGTATAGTCGTGAGCATGGAATCCAGACTCATTCTTCTTGGCCTGCTCAGCGCCGGACCTGGGCACGGATACGACCTCAAGCGATCCTGGGACCACTGGTTCGCCGCCTCCAAGCCGCTGGCCTACGGCCAGGTCTACGCCACGCTCGCCCGCCTGGTGCGCGACGGGCTCATCACCCAGATCGAGACCGAGCCCGGAGCCGGCCCGGAGCGCAAGCGCTACGAGGTCACCGACGCCGGACGCCAGAGCGTCGAGCAGTGGCTCCTGACCCCCGTCGCCCCGGCCGGCGACGTCCAGGCCGACATTTTCGCCAAGACCGTCATCGCCCTCATGCTCGACGACGACGCCGGGCGCCTCCTCGACCTCCAGCGCGCCGAGCACATGGCGCGCATGCGCGAGCTGACCCGCCTCAAGCAGGACGGCGACCTGCGCACGGTGCTGCTGGCCGACCACGCCCTGTTCCATATCGAGGCCGATCTGCGCTGGATGGAGACCACTGCGGCCCGCCTGGGCGAGCTGCGAGCGGAGGTACGCTCATGAGTGCCACCACTGTCACGGCCGCCGGCGTCGACCCCGCTCCTGGACAGGGCGAGGCACACCCGCCGGGCGAGGTCATCATGCGCGCCCGCGGCCTGGAGATGAGCTTCGGGCGGACCCACGCGCTGCGCG
The DNA here is from genome assembly GCF_001956585.1 of Actinomyces naeslundii. Classification (GTDB taxonomy): domain Bacteria; phylum Actinomycetota; class Actinomycetes; order Actinomycetales; family Actinomycetaceae; genus Actinomyces; species Actinomyces naeslundii. The sequence goes on from NZ_MSRR01000018.1 coordinate 108,626, forward strand.
GCGTCGACCTGGATCTCCTGGCCGGTGAGGTCCTGGCCGTGACCGGCCCGTCGGGCTCGGGCAAGTCCACCCTCCTGCACGTCATGGCCGGGGTCCTCGTGCCCGACGCCGGAAGCGTCAGCTACCACGGAGGCAAGTCGCCTGGAGGCGGCGCGACGGACGTCGCTGAAGACATCGCTGTGAACATCGCTGTGCTGGACGAGGCCGCCCGCAGCCGCCTGCGCCTGAACGAGTTCGGCTTCATCTTCCAGTTCGGCCAGCTCCTGCCGGACCTCTCCGCCCTGGACAACGTCACCATCCCCCTGCTCCTGGCCGGCACCCCGCGCAGAAGGGCGCTGGCCCAGGCCCGCGAGGCCCTGGGCGAGCTGGGACTGAGCGAGCACCTGGACAAGCGCCCCACCCAGCTCTCGGGCGGGCAGGCTCAGCGGGCCGCCGTCGCCCGGGCGCTGGTGACCGGTCCGCGCATCCTCTTCGCCGATGAGCCCACCGGTTCCCTGGACTCCCTGGCCGCCGAGCGAACCATGGAGGTGCTGCTGGCCTCGGTACGCTCCCGCGGCGCCAGCCTGGTCATCATCACCCATGACGCGCGCGTCGCCGCCTACGCCGACCGGGAGGTCACCGTGCGTGACGGCCGTGTCGGGCCCGGCGCCACACGGGCCGGTTCCGGCCCGAGCGCGCCCAGGCACGCCGCCACCGGGAGCCGGTCATGAGCCGCATCGCCCTGACCCGTCTGCTCGTCGCCAACGACCGCTCCGCCCGGCGCCGCCTGGCCGGGATCGTCGCCGGCGTCATGGTGGGGGTGGCGCTGTTCCTCATGCTGCTGGCCGCCGCCCAGGCCTTCCCCGAGCGCAGCATGCGCTCCAGCTGGCCGTCCACGGCCCTCCTGCCCGGCCTCTCCCAGCAGTCGCGCCACACGGACCTCCAGCCCGACCACGTTCTGAAGGGCAGCGAGCTGGCCGTCGCCAGCAGCTCCGACGTCACAGGCAGCAAGCCGATCACGGTCCTGCAGGTGGCCCTGCCGGAGTCGGGCACCACCTCGGTGAGGATCCCGGGCTCCGACGTCGTACCGAAGCAGGGCGAGTACCTGGCGTCGCCGGCTCTGGCCAAGCGCATCGCCTCCCTTCCCGCCGACCAGCTCGGCGACCGCTATGGCAGGCAGGTGGGCGTCCTGAGCCCTGACGCCGTCGAGGGCCCGGACTCGCTCGTGGCCGTCGTCGGGACGGATCTGGGAACCGTGGCCTCCTCTCAGTCCTACATCCCTCCCCAGGTGGTCACCTCGTTCCAGGGCATCCCCTACGAGAACGAGGCGTATCGGATCGCCATGCTCATCGGCGCCATTGCGGTGCTCGTGCCCGCGCTGCTGCTCATCGGGATCGTCACCGACCTGGGGGCGGCGCAGCGGGCCGAGCGCTTCGCCACCCTGCGCCTCATCGGGGCCACGCCTCAGCAGGTGGCCCGCACCGCGGCCCTCGAGATCGGGGCCACCACCTTCGTCGGCGCCCTGGCGGGCGTGGCGCTCTATCTGGCCATGATCCCTGTGGCCGCGCAGATCTCGCTGGGGTCGAGCAGCTTCTACCACTCCGACCTGCTGCGCTCACCGGTCAACGCGGTCCTCGCCGTCGCCGTCACCACGGCGGGAGCGGCGGCCGTGGCCTGGTGGCGCACGCGACGGGCCGACCTCGGCCCTCTGGGCGGGTCCCGCGAGCGTACCGAGCGTCGCCCCCGCCTCATCTCGCTGGCACCCGTGATACTGGGGACCGCGGGGCTGGTCAGCACCCCGGCGGTGGCCCACCAGAAGTCCGCACTGACCATCTACCTACTGCCCGCCTCCTTCCTGTGCGCGATGCTGGGGCTGCTGTGGGCCGGGCCGCTCCTGACCTGGTGGGTTGCGCGAGGAGGTCGGGCGCTGGCCCGATCGGCGGCGCAGGTCATCGGCTTCAACCGCATCACCCAACACCCTCGGGCGGTCTTCCGAGCGGTGGCGGGCGTCGTTATCGCCGTCTACGCCATGACGGTCTTCGCCGTCGCCATCACAGTCGCCGCGGGCACCCGCGACATCACTCAGGGCAACGGCCACTTGTCCCCCTCGACGCTTGAGGCCATCCCTGCGGTCAGCGACGAGGGCACCCTGGAAAGCGCCGTCGACCGGCTCGCCGCCGTCCCCGGGGTGACGACGGTCGCGGTAGGGAGGATGAGTGAAGACTCCAGGCAGGAGGGTCAGGTCATCCTCGAGGCCGACAAGGCGGAGGCCCTCGGAGCGCCGCACGTGGAATCTCCTAACGGCGCGGTGAGCATCAGTACCCGGTGGCTGTATGAGAACACGGCCGCCTCGCCGTCACCGGTCAGTGCCGAGGAGCTGGCGACCGCCCGTGAGCAGGGCGCGCCCATCCTCCTCGTGGGCACCGACCCGGCCAGCCCCGGAGCCGTCGAGCGGGCCCGCACCTCCCTGGCCACCTCCGGACTGGTTCTGGGAACCTCCCCCTCCTCGCCCAGCTCGATCCAGAGCATCCAGGACAGCGCCATGGAGAACCAGTTCGCCCGGCTCGGCTACATCGGCATCCTCATCGCCGCGGGCATCTCCGCGGTCTCGCTCGGGGTCTCGACGGTGGCGGCGCTGCTGGGGCGCAGGCGGGTCCTCGGCCTGCTGCGGCTGGTCGGCATGCCGCCGGCGACGCTGCGCTCCATGGTCTCCTACGAGACGGTGCTGCCGGCGGCCACGGCTCTGGTCATGAGCATCGGCCTGGGCTGGTTGACCGCGTGGGCTCTGGTCGGCGGGGTCTCGGGCCGCCGTATCAGCTGGCCGGACGGAGGCTACTGGCTGGTGCTGGGAGCCTGCCTGGCACTGGTAGCGGTGGCGACCCTGGTCAGTGCCCGCTACGGCCGCCGCATGCTGACCGCCACCACCGTCCGATTCGAGTAGCGGCGGTTCATGGTGTCCATATCGGTGACAAAGGCCTTGACCGGGCTCAGTTACGGAAAAGACAACCGCATGATTCCACGGTTCCTTTCGGCGGAGTGATGGCCTCGGAACTCCTTTGTCACCGATTTGGACACGAGTCCCTCCTTCACGTCCGGGCACCGGGGAGAACAACCCCCGGTGCCCGGAGCCGATCTGCGATAGAACAGGACCATGACCGCAGGACGGACCGACACGGCCGCAGGCTCCTCCACCGCGGCCTCCCCGAGGCCGCCGGTCCTCACAGCACCGGACCTCAGCCGCCTGCGCGACGGCGCGGCCGATGAGCTGGCCGCCGGCGAGATGGTCGAGGACCTGCGGCTGGCCGAGGCGGACCTGAGCGGCGCGGGTCTGTCCGCGATCAGCCTGCTGAGCTGCCGGTTCTCGGAGGTCTTCGCCGACGACACCGATCTGACTGCGGCACGGCTGGTCGACTGCCGCCTGGAGCGTCTGAGCTCCACCTACCTTCACAGCCCGCGCTCCACGTGGCGCGCGGTGGAGCTCACCGGCTCGCGCATCGGCGCCTGGGAGATCTACGACGCCGACCTCGAGTCCGTCCTCATTGAGGACTGCCGCCTCGGCTTCGCCAACCTCGCAGGGACCGTTCTGCGCGACATCCTCATCCGGAGCACCAGGATCGACGAGCTGGACCTGAGCGGCATCGAGGCCGAGCGGGTCCGCTTCGAGGACTGCCAGGTGGGCACGCTGCGCCTGCGCGGTGGGAGCCTGAGCGACGTCGACCTGCGGGGGCTGGAGATGAGGGTGGTCAGCGGCGTCGGTTCACTGGCCGGGGCGACTATCAGCGGCGAGCAGCTCACCGAGCTCGCGCCGCTCTTGGCGCAGCACCTGGGGCTGCGGGTCGAGGACCAGGACGACGGGCAGAATCCGATAACAGGGAGTAGGCGAGCATGACGCTACTGACATCCGATGACGTCCTCAACGTGAAGTTCGATAGCACGAGACTCCGCGAGGGATACGTTCAGGACGAGGTCGACGAGCTCCTCGACGAGGTGACCACCACACTGCGGGGACTCGAGGAGCGCCTCGGAATGGGACCGGGAGCGACTACCGGTTCTCACCAGGAGGCGGAGATACTTCTGACCTCCCAGGACGTCAGGAACATACGGTTCAAGACATCCAAGTTCCGAGAAGGGTACGAGCAGCCGGATGTCGACGCCTTCCTGGACACGGTCATCGCCACCATGGAGACCATGGAGGCCCGGCTGAACGGAAGTGTCTACGGGGCGGACACGAGCTACGGATCAGCGCCCGGGGCGTACGGGAACGCCGGCTACACCACCGGGGCAGGGACCGTCCCGGGAGCCGGCGGAGCGATGAGCGACCCGCAGTACGCCGAGGCGATCGCCCAGCGAGACCAATACATCGCCCAGCTTCAGCAGGAGAATGCCTACCTGCGCGCCGAGCTCGAGTCTGCCCAGCGCCGCCTGGGGACGACAGGGTCCTAGGCCTCGTCAGCGCTGAGAAGTCCAAGACTGCGGAGCAGGTGAGGCATCGTTGTCGATGGGCAAGGCCCTTGAGTATCAGTCTCCGGGAGGCTGTCCGTCGGCAGATGGCACCTGGCCGCGGCCTGCGCACCCCTGTCCCAGGGGAAGTCGTCCGGAAGCATCTTCGCGTCCTTACTGCTCAGGCCCGTCAGCTCCCGGTAGTGCGTCTGCGCATCAGCCTGGTTCTGGTAGTTCTTCACGGGAGCGTAGTGGGCGTTGAGCCAGACCTCGAAGCAGGGCACGGAAACAACGCCGTGCACAACGGTCCGCTTGCTACTCAGCCTTCGGCATTTGGCCAGAAAGTCATGACGGTCCCGACCATCATGGTCGACGACGATCCATACCTCCCTGTAGTCGCCGAGATCTGACCGAGGCCCGCTGAGCTCCTTGACGACGGTGAGCGGATCACCGTTGATGACCTTCACTTTAACTGAGACTCTGTCGCGGTCCACACGTCGGCACAGCTGCTGCAGGTAGGCGTTCTCGGTGACCCGCCCATTAGTCACGAGGAGAACGGTGCACAGTTCGGCTCGTTGGCTGCGCCGTTTCCTTTTCGGTGGTGTCATCTCACTTCGCCCCTGCCGGCGTTAAGAGGTACCGGCGGAGGCTGGAGGTGTCTACCCGAGGGATAGCACCAAAAGCACCGGCGAGATAACGGCGCTGCTTGTTCGTGCCCTTGCGGTTGGAGGGGAAGTCTGCGAGCGAGAAGAGTTCACTGGCACCGAAGGGGGACTTCTCCGTCATCCACGCCTCGCCCGCCTCCAGGAGTTGGACGGGGGAATTGTCCAGGAGCGCCGTGTCATGGGTTGTGAAGACGATCTGGGCACCCCGGGTATTGAGGTCCGGGTCCTTGAACATGTCCACCAGTGTGGCGGTCAGTGTTGGGTGGAGGCTCGCGTCGAGCTCGTCAACACACAGCACCTGGCCCAGTTGCAAGGCATCGATGGCGGGACCGACCGTCGCCAGCCAGGTGAGAGTTCCTTGACTCTGCTGGCTGCTCGCCAATGGGTACTCCTCACCGTCGGCACCGCGGTGGTGGAGGACAAGGTGACGCTGGAGCTCCTTGAGCACCTCGGCGGGAACCTCAGAATCCTCGTCTTCGCTCCACGGAAACCGTCGCAGAAGTTCAAGCACCTCCCGAGGGACCTCCTGCCTCTCGACCTCGAGACCGACGATGCCAAGATCGGCAACCTGAGCAATAGCATTCGTGATGCCAGTCCACTGCTCAGGGGCGTCCGTGAGCCGACTCATCACCCACCGCAGACGCGAGCTGCGCTCCTCATCACTGTGGTGGATGAAGCGCATGGCTCGCAAACTGCGCGCAATCGGAGCAAGGGTGGCGTGCTTGTACTTGAGAGCGATGGCGAGGAAGAGGTCCTTGGACGTCGTGATTCGACGAACCTCGTTCGTGGCACCCTTGAGGGTGGTGCCGGACTCGACCGTGGGCTCGTCATCCTCGGGGCCCTGGGTACGCACGAAGACCTTGCGCCAGCGCTGCCCCGCGGCCCAGAGCTCCTCACGCGAAATGCCCCAGCGATGCGCCTCGACACTGTAGCTGTAGCGCTCGTTCTCGTGGGTGAAACCAATGGAGAAACGGGACGGCTGCGCCGCGTGGTCACGATCGAGACTGAAGGGCTGATACAGGATGTCCCGCTGATCACCGACGGCATGGTGGAGGCAGTCAAGCGCGTCCAGGAGGGTCGACTTGCCTGAGGCGTTGGCACCGAAGATCGCCGCCACGCGCCATGTCTGCTCCCTCCAGGAGGAGCCGCCACGCGGCGTCAGAGTCTTGAGCGAACCTCGAGTGAGATCGAGGGTCACCTCCTCTGCGTAGCAGCAGTAGTTCGCCACAGTGAAGTCCAACAACATACCGCCACCCTAGTGTGAATGACTCGTTTTGGGAAGTTTTTTCCCAAACGTCAACTCTCATGGCACTATCCTCACCACTCAAGCACCCAGCTTGAGATCCGACGGCCCGAGACGACAAAGCGCCGGCCGGCCATCACCTGCCCGGAGGCGGCAATGACCGGCCGACGCTATGGCCGCGGAGGCGGAGTACGGCTCAGCTCCGCTTGACTAGGGGGAAGGTGATGGTCTCGCGGATGCCCTGGCCGGTGAGCACCATGAGGAGGCGGTCGATGCCCATGCCCATGCCGCCCGATGGCGGGAAGCCCTGCTCCATGGCCACGAGGAAGTCCTCGTCCAGCACCATGGCCTCGGGGTCGCCCTTGGCGGCCGCGAGCGCCTGGGCCTCGAAGCGCTCGCGCTGGACCACGGGGTCGGCGAGCTCGGAGTAGGCGGTGGCGGTCTCGAAGCCGCGCACGTAGAGGTCCCACTTCTCGGTCAGGCCCGGCTTGCTGCGGTGGTAGCGGGTCAGCGGCGAGGTGTCCTCGGGGAAGTCGTAGACGAAGGTGGGCGCCCACAGCTTGTTGCCGACGAGCTCTTCGAAGATGTCCTCGACGACCTTGCCGGCCACGGCGTAGTCGTCGATCTCCAGGCCGATCCTCTCGGCGTGGGCGACGAGCTGCTCGCGCGGGGTCTCCACCGTGATCTCCTCGCCGAGGGCCTCGGAGACGGAGGTGTAGAGGTCGATCTTGTCCCACTCGCCCGACAGGTCGTACTCGGTGCCGTCGGCCAGCGTGACGACCTCCCCGCCCTCGGGCAGGTCGAAGGCGTCGCGGGCCGCCTGCTGGACGAGGTTGCGGGTCAGCTCGGCCATGCCGTCGTAGTCGGAGTAGGCCTCGTAGGCCTCCAGGGCCGTGAACTCCGGGGAGTGGGAGGAGTCGGCGCCCTCGTTGCGGAAGTTGCGGTTGATCTCGAAGACGCGGTCGACGCCGCCGACCACGGCGCGCTTGAGGTAGATCTCCGTGGCGATGCGCAGGTAGAGATCCATGTCGAAGGCGTTCATGTGGGTGATGAACGGGCGCGCGGCCGCCCCGCCGTGGATGACCTGCAGCATGGGGGTCTCCAGCTCCAGGTAGTCGCGGCGGAAGAAGTTCTCGCGGATGGAGCGCACGACGGCGGCGCGGGTGCGCACCATGTCCCGGGCGGCGGGCCGGGTGAGCAGGTCGAGCTCACGACGGCGCACGCGCTGCTCCTCCGAGAGCGTCACCGCCTCGCCGGCCTCGTTGGTCCAGGTCTTGGGCAGGGGACGCAGCGCCTTGGAGGCGATCCGCCAGGCGGGGACCTCGACGTCGTCGTCCCCGGCGGAGGCGACCTCGGCGCCCTCGCGCAGGACGGGCTCGGCCATGACGGACAGCTCTCCGCGACGCGAGGAGATGACGCGGCCGTGGACGAAGAGGTGGTCGCCCAGGTCGACGTCGGCCTTGAAGGCCGCGAGCGCGGTGTGCCCCTCGGCGGGCAGGGCCTTGGCCGAGAGCATGGCCTGCAGGGTGGCGCCGGCCCCGTCCTGGAGGGTGACGAAGCACAGGCGACCGGTGTTGCGCAGGAAGACGACGCGCCCGGCGACGCCGACGACGTCGTCGGTCTCGTCACCGGCCTCGAGGTGGGAGTAGCCCTCGCGCACGGCGGCGATGGTGGTGGTGACGGGTACGGAGACCGGGTAGGGGTCCCAGCCCTCGCCGCGCAGGCGCTCGCGCTTGCCGGCGCGGACCTCGAACTGCTCGCCCGGGCCCGGGTCGGCCTTGGGCTGCTTGGGCTGGTCCGCCAAGCCGTCCGAGGGGTTCGGGGTCTTGGCCGACTTCTGCGACTGGGTGCCGGCGGCGTCGGTGGCGGTCGGGTCGGGGCTGGGGGTGCTCTCGTCTGTCACGTGAAGGAGTCTAACGGCGCCCGCCAGCCCCGGCCGCTCCCTGGGGCCCGAGGACGCCCGAACCACATCCGATCCTGGTCACACCGGGTGGCCGGCGGGGCGGGGTCAGGCTCGGGCCTCGGCCAGGGGGATGCCGGAGGGGCGCAACCCCTGGAGGCGGGCGAGGTCGGAGTCGGCCGGGACCTGACCGGGGTCGGTGCCCCGCTCGACGATCCGGTTGGCCGCGTCGACGAAGACGACATGGGGCAGGTAGGTGCGGGCCTCGGCGTCGGACATCTGGGAGTAGGCGATGAGGATGATGACATCGCCGGGGCTGACCAGGTGGGCGGCGGCACCGTTGACGCAGATCTCTCCGGCGCCGCGCTCGCCGGGGATGACGTAGGTGGACAGGCGGTTGCCGTTGGTGCAGTTGCAGATGTCGACACGTTCGCCGGGCAGCAGGTCGGCCGCCTCGAGCAGGTCGACGTCCACCGTGATCGAGCCGACGTAGTCGAGGTCGGCCTGGGTCACGGTGGCACGGTGGATCTTGGACGTCATCATCGTCCGTGTACGGGCGCTCATCGCGGCTCAGCGTAGACGGCGGTGGGCCCGGCGCACTGTACGGTGCGGCACAGGGTGAGCGACCCGACAGGTACGCGGGCTGCGGGGCACGCCGGGGTGCCTACGGGTGCAGGTCGATGAGGGTGTTGTCGATGAGGCGGGTGGTTCCCACGCGGGCGGCGACGGCGAGCAGGCCCACGGCGGGCAGCCCCTCCCCCGTGTCCTCGCGCACCGGCGCTCGGCGTGGCAGGCCGAGGCCGGCGTCGGTCAGGTCCTCGAAACCGGCGGGGTCGACGAGGGCCACGTAGTCGATCTCGACGCCGTCGGCCGCCTCCAGGGACGCCAGGGCGGCCCGGCGGATCGCGGCCGGGTCGAGGCGGGTGCCGGAGCCGGCCGCCTGCGCCGCAACGTCCTGACCTGCCTGGAGGGCCCGGGAGAGGGCCAGGGCCTGGCGGCGCTGCTCAGGGCTGAGGTAGGCGTTGCGTGAGCTCATGGCCAGGCCGTCGCTCTCGCGGCGGATGTCGACCGGCACGATCTCCACCGGGACGGCGAGGTCGCGCACCATGGCCTCGATGATCGCGAGCTGCTGGGCGTCCTTGCGGCCGAACAGCGCCCAGCGCGGCGCGGTCAGGTGCATGAGGGTGAGCACCACCTGGCACACACCGGCGAAGTGGGTGGGACGGGTGCGGCCCTCCAGGACGGTGGCGATGGGGCCCGGGTCGATGCGAACGGCCGGCTGCCCGGCCGGGTAGATGACCTCCGGGGTGGGGGCGAAGACGACGAGCCGTCCCACACCCAGGGCGCCGTCAACGCCGGTGAGGGTCTGTGTCAGTCCGGCCAGATCCCCCTCGAGGTCGCGCGGGTAGGAGTCGAGGTCCTCGGTGGGGGCGAACTGGAGGGGGTTGACGAAGATGGTCACCACGACGGTACCGGCCGGCCCGACGCGCCGGGCGGCCTCACGCACGAGATCGAAGTGGCCCTCGTGGAGGGCACCCATGGTCATGACGACCGCGCGGGGGTCCGGGGCGTCGGCCAGGGCGGCGGCGAGCTCGTCGCGGCTGCGGGCCAGGACGGTTGCGGCGCCGGCGTCGCCGGGAGCGGCAAGACGTGAACGGGGGGCGGGAACAGGCGTCGGTGCGGGTTCAGTGCTCACGAGCCCCACGCTAGTCGCCCCACTGGGCCGTGCCGAATCCGCCGACCGCAAGCTGGCATAGCACGGTGAAAGTGTCCACGGTGGCGACTTTTCCGAACCGAATCCGAGAACCGAAGCCATCTCGATTCACGTCTTCGCAGGTCACAGGGGTCGACTTGAGCGAGAGTCTGCCGGCGGCCGGTCGAAAAGTCGCCACAACGGACAGAATCGCTTCATGCAGGTCGCTTCGGTCCATCCGATGACGGCGGGCGCGCCGCCGGGAGCGGCGGGCATGAGAGCATCGGGGCATGAGCGAGGTTGGCGGTATGGGTCTCGGCACGAGTCCGAGTGAGCACAGTGGCGCCGGTGCGGCGCGGCCCGGCCGGCTGGGCGTCGGCATCATCTCCGCCGGACGCGTCGGTGCGGTCCTGGGCTGCGCGCTGCGGGCGGTGGAGCATCAGGTGGTCGGCGTCCACGCCGTCTCCGAGGACTCGCGCGAGCGCGCCGAGATGCTGCTGCCGGGCGTGCCGGTCCTGACGGTTGAGGAGATCGTCGAGCGCGCCGAGATGGTGCTGCTGGCCGTACCGGACGATGCGCTCGAGCCACTCGTCCAGGGGTTGGCTGACCTGGGCCGCTGGCAGTCGGGGCAGCTGGTGGCCCACACCTCGGGCCGCTACGGCGCCGCCGTGCTGGCGCCCGCCCGACGCTGCGGGGCGATCCCGCTGGCCATCCACCCGGCGATGACCTTCTCCGGGTTCTCCACGGATGTGGCCCGGCTCGTCGGCTGTCCCATGGCCGTGACCGCCCCGCCGGCGGTGCTGCCCATCGCACAGGCGCTCGTCGTCGAGCTCGGCGGGGAGCCCTTCGTCCTGGAGGAGTCGGCGCGCCCGGCCTACCACGCGGCCCTCGCCCACGGCGCCAACCACCTGCTCACGGTGGTCACGCAAGCCGTCCGGGTGCTGGCGGCCGTTGGGGTCGAGGACGGGGCGGCGACGCTCGGCCCCCTGCTCACGGCGGCCCTCGACCGGGCCCTGCACGAGGGCGAGGCGGGCCTGACCGGCCCGGTCTCCCGGGGCGACGCCGGAACGGTGGCCGCCCACCTGGAGGCACTCGGCTCTCTGCGCGACGGCGAGGGGCAGAGCCTCGACGACGTCGTCGCCTCCTACCGCCGGCTGGCCGCCGCCACCACCGACCGCTGCGAGGCCACCGGTCGGCTTACCGCCGAGCAGGCCCGGCGCCTGCGCGAGATCCTGGCCCCGGAGCAGCTCGAGGGCTGACCTAGGAGGGCTCAGCGGCCTGCGTGCCGGCGACGGCTCGCGCGAGCCACCGGTCGAGCTGCTCGGCGCTGGAGCGGCGCAGCGCCCGCTCGCTGATCCGCGCCGCGAGCGCCTTGGCGTCGGCGGCATCGAGGTTGGTGATCGAGGTGGGGACCTCCTGGGCGACCATGTCGAGCCGGAGGGAGGCCAGGGACCGCCTGCGCGCCAGCGGTCCCTGGCGGAGGCGCAGGGACTGGATGCGTTCGTAGGGGAAGACGGCGACTCGCCGCCGCCAGCGGCCGTGGCGGATGATGACGCAGGTATCGGTGAGGGCGATGGCCGCGCGCCGCCAGGTCAGAGGACGGAAGATCCGCCCGCGGCGGCTGAGGCGCACGAAGCCGCGCTCGGCCGAGCCCGCCGGGGCCTGCGGGTCACCGACGCCATCGTCGTCCCGGCCGGTGAGGGCCTGGGCGAGCAGGGTGTCCGGGTCGGGCACGCCCAGGTCGGGGACCACGAGCCACAGTGCGCGCAGGGCGGTGTCTCGAATCCCCACGGGCAGGAGCAGGTTGCCGAACTGTCGGCTCTGGCCGTCCTGGGACCGGTCCTCGCGACCGGCCACGGTGACGTTCACCTTCCACCAGTCCTTGCCGCGCCACAGGATCGGCCCGGTGAGACCGACACCGTGGACCCGCCCGGGCGGCAGCGTCCGAGAGGTCTCGGCGGTGAGCCCGTAGCGCATCCGGATGCCGCTGGGAGTGGCAGCGGCCTGGAAGTTCCAGGCGCTGTTGAACTGGGTCCACACGATGGTCGCCACCGCGATGACGATCGTGACATAGGAGGAGGTTATCGTCAGTGCTTCGCCGCCGGTCATGGAGTCCGTGATGATGCTGAGGACCCCTACGGCAAGCGTGCCGACGAGCGTCAGCGCAAGCACATAGACCGAGGAGCTGCGCAGCAGGGACCCGAGGAGGGTGGCACCGTCGACGCTGTAGAGCGGTTGCTCCTGGTAGTGGGAGGCCCGCAGCTGCGTCGAGCGCCGCATGGGGACGGGGGTGCTCCCCGGGTCCGCGGTCTCCCCCGGGTCGACGCACGCGGGCCTGGCGGTGGGAGCGGCATCGTCAATACTGCCGGTGTCGCAGCCCGCTCCGCTCGCCCCGACGGCGCTGTCCTCCGGAGCGGGTCCGGGCGCGTCGATCTGTCCGGCGGCCAGGTCGAGGATGCGGTCGCGCAGGGCCTGCAGCTCGCGGGTGGTGAGGAACCCGATGACGACCCGCGAGTCCCGGCCGCCGGCGACCTCGACGGTCAGCTGCCCCAGACCGAGGATGCGCCCGAGCAGGGGATGGACGACGTCGACGGACTGGATGCGCGGCAGACGGGCCGTACGCAGCTTGCGGCTGAGGATGCCCGAGCGCAGGTAGACGCCGTCGGCGTCCACGGCGTAGGCGCGCCGCCACCAGCTGAGCAGACCGAGCCCCGCCCACGCGACGATGAGCGCGACGAGGCCGAGCAGGTAGTAGCCGATCTGGTCCCCCAGGGAGAAGCCGTGCTCGCGGATGAAGCGATAGGCGCGTACGACGTCGTCGAGGTTCTGGACCGTGACGAAGGCGAGGACGCCGGTGGCGATCTTCCAGCCCTCCAGGAGCGGCGTGATGACAGTGACCCGGTGCCAGGTGACGTTCTCGGGCAGGGGCAGGTCCCGGGAGGCCGGCGCCTCGCCCTCCCGCTTGGAGTCCTCATCGGCCTGCCGGGCGGCCTCCAGACGGCTTCCCCAGCTCGAGCCCCGCTCGGGGCTCACAGCCCGGCCATCCTCTCCTCGCCACGCTGGGACAGGACCCGGCGCAGGTTCTCCGCCTCAGCCACCGGCAGACCGTTGATCGTGGCGTCGGTACTGGCCGAGGCCGTGTGGAGCCTGACCTCGGCGATGCCCAGCCAGCGGGCGAGCGGCCCCTGGGAGGTGTCCACGAACTGCATGCGTCCGTACGGGGTGACGGTGATGGAGCGGAACATGACGCCGTGGCGCCACAGAAGGTGGTTGTCCGCCAGGGCGTAACCCATGGCCCGCACCTGGCGCGGAATGAGCCAGAGCTGCCAGACGAGCAGCGCCGCGAAAATCCCCGCCGGGATGAAGAACGCGGAGGAGACGAGCACCCCGGGGACGGCGAAACCGATGACGAGGACGGCACTGACGATGCCCGCCCCCAGGAGACGAGCGGTGATGAGCCTGGACGAGACCGGGTGGAAGACGACGCCGTCGGGGGCGAAGGGGTCGGTGCCGGCAGCGGGCGCAGAGGCGGATGCGGTCACGCGGGCGCCCCCGGTCCTTCGGGGGCTCGCCCGGAAGCGCTGGACGAGCCATCGTCGTCACCGTCACCGGAGATGGAACACCACTGCTCGACGACGAAGCCGACGACGCACCACACCAGGCATGCCGCCATGCAGCCGATCGAGGTCCACGCCAGGTGGGTCATGTCCGGCGAGCGAGGCGTCACCAGGGCCAGGATGAGCCCTCCGGCGTAGACGCCGCCCAGGACCGCGCCCACGATGGCCGAGGCCTGGGCGGCAGCCGCAGTGGTGGCGGCACCGGTGAGGGTGATCCAGGTGCGCTCGCGGGCCCGCAACCGCCGCACCGCCAGGCCGCATACGAGGACGATGCCGGAGATGACCAGCGCGGTCACCGCCCCCCAGGGGGTGAGGACCGGGATCCAGCCGAGGTGGCGCAGAAGGAGGTCTCCGGCCACCCAGGAGGCGACCGCCGCGGCGGTGAACCAGGCGACGGCGCTGGTCCAGCGGGTGCGCCGCATCAGACGTCCTGGCGGGGCCCTGTCCCCTGGGAGCCACCACCGATGACGTCGTTCCACTGGAGGGGGGACTGCCAGGCGTCCCCAGCGGCGTCATCCTGCGGCTGAGCGGCCGGGGCACCCTGCCCCTGCTGGCCGGCATAGTTCGCGTAGCTGCCGACGTCCTGCTGGTTGCTGGGGAACCCGCCTGCACCATCGACCTGCCCGGGGGCGTAGGCGTCCTGAGGACCGGCTGCCCCGGCCGACCCGGATGCCTCAGGGGCCGAGGCCGCCTGGTAGGGCGAGTCGATCTGCGGGGCCTGCCCGGACCAGGCGCCGGCATCGTAGGAGGACTCGAACGGAGCCTGGTCGAAGGGCGCCGGCTCAACCGGTGCCTGCGAGCCGAGGGGCTGCGCCGAGGAGGCCGGTGAGCTGCCGGAGACGCTGTTGGCGTAGTCGGCGGCCAGGGAGGCATTGGCCGCATTGGCCACGGAGGACTCGTCCCGGGTGGCGTCGTAGACCCTCTGCGGCTCGGCGTCTGCGGCCTCCTGCTCCACCGGGGGCTCCACGTAGGGGCCGGTGGGCTTGTCCGGCAGGGAGTCGGAGTCGAGCCAGTCGAAGGCCAGCCACCGCAGGCCGCCACGGTCGGGGGCGTTCTCAGCGAGCTCGGACACGGAGTGCCCGGCCAGCTCGGCGAAGGGGTCGGCCTGGCTCCACGGCACGAGGACGAAGGCGCGCTCGACGGCGTGCGGGTGCGGCAGGGACAGCGCCGGGTCGGCGGAGGTGACGCCCTCGACCTCAATGAGGTCGACGTCGAGGGTGCGCACGCCCCACGGCTCGGTGCGCACGCGGCCGGCGGCGGCCTCCAGGGAGTGGCAGACCTCGAGGAGCTCGCGCGGCGAGAGGGTCGTCATGGCCATGACCACCGTGTTGAGGTAGTCGGGCTGCGGCTCGGCGCCCTCGGCGACGACAGCGACGGTGCGGGCCAGCGGCGCCACCTGCGTGACCTCGATGCCCTCCGTGTTCTTCAGTCCGTGGACGGCCGTGCGCAGGGACTCCACGACCGCGCCGACGTTGGCACCCAGGCTGAAGACGACGCTGACGGGCTGGGCGGGGCGCTCGGCGAGCGGGTCGGCCGGCACGGCGGGAGAGGCGGGCGCCTGCTCGGCTACCGGAGCGGTTCCGGGGGCCGCGATGCCGGGGAACCCGGGCTGCACCGGCGCCGAGGCCTGCTGCGCGGCGTACGAGGCGTCGGCGGGCTGGGAGAAGTCCTCGGAGTAGGAGGGCTCGGAGTAGGAGGGGACGATGCTCTCCTGGCCCTCCTGGCTCCCGGCTCCGGAGTACTCACCGGGCGCGGCGAAGGGGCCGGGCTCGGCCAGGGGCTGGGCGGCTGAGACGGATGAGGCATCGGCGAGGCCGTCTGCGGCAGCCGTCCCGGCGTCGGACCCGAAGCCGTTGAGGGTGGGCAAGGAGCCGTCGGCGTCAGCGCCCGCCGCGTCGACCGGCTCATCGTAGGTTGCTCCGCTGTAGGCGGTCTCGTTGTGGGAGCCGACCTCCTCGGAGGAGGCCACGTGGCGACCCTCGCGGGGCAGCTGAATCGGGAGCTCGCCCGCGGCGGAGGCCGGTTCGGACGGGGCTCCGGCGTCGGCCACCACCTCATCGGCGTAGCTGGGGGCGACGGGCTCCGCCTCCGGCTCGGGGGTGGCCGCCGGTACACCCAGGGCATCGGCTGCCAGGCTCACGAAACCGTCAGCGCCGGCGGTCCGAGCGGCGGAGGTGGCGGTGGGCGCACTGGTCGAGGGGGTGTCCAGCAGGCCCGCCGCGGCGGAGGCATCGGCTGCCGGCGCGTAGGACTCGCTGGGAGGCTCCGGGGCCTGGGAGGAGGACGCCGCCGAGGCGGAGGAGTCCGTGACCCAGTCCGGCACCCAGGACTGGGTCGGCGCGCCGGCCCCGCTGGAAGCGCTGGGCTCGGCCGGCATCGGTGTGGGGACGGAGGGCGCGGCGGCCGCGAAGGAGGATCGGGCCGGTGCCTCAAGCGGAGAGGCGGGCGAGGGCGTCGGGGTGATGGGCGGTTCAGGTGTCGGCACCGTCGGAGCGACCGCAGCGTCTCCTGCGAACGAGGCTCCGGTGAAGTCGGGGACCTCCGTCACGAGGGGGGCCGCGGGAGTGGAGGCGGGCGGCTCGTAGGCGGGCGCCGCGGGCGAGGCGGCGGCCACCGGGGAGGCCGAGGACGAGGGCGTCCCGAAGGACTGGGCGGAGACCGCGACCGGCTCCTCGCCCTGAGCGGCCCAGGCGGCCTGGCTGGTGGCGGGGGCGCCACCGTGGCCCGCGGCGGCATCGGCCACCCGGTGGATGGTCACCGAGACGTCCTCGAAGGCGACGTCGAGGGGCGCCTCGGGCTTGTGCACGGTGACCTCGGCGGCGACGACGCGGGGGAATGACAGGACCCGCTCGGCGATCCGGTCCGCCAGGGACTCGATGAGGTTGACCGGCTCGCCCTCGATGATGCTCACGATGCCGTTGGCCACGCGGGAGTAGTCGACGGCGTCGGTCACCGAGTCGGTGACGGCGGCCACGGCGGTACCGCGCTGCCCCAGGTCGAGGACGACGTCGACCGTGAAGAGCTGGCCCTCCTCGCGTTCGAAGGGCAGGACGCCGTGGTGTCCACGGGCGGACAGTCCGACGAGGCTGATCCGGTCGGTGGTCGCGGAGACGGTGGTGCTCACTGGTGTTCCTTCCAGAGGGAGGCGGTGCGAACGGCGGCCCGGTTGGCCGGGACCTCGTGGACTCTGACGGCCCAGGCGCCGGCGGCGGCGGCCAGGGCGGTGGTGGCGGCGGTGACGGCGTCGCGCTGGACGGGGGTGGCGTCCGCCTCAGCGGCCTGGGCCAGGAAGCGCTTGCGGGAGGAGCCGACCAGGAGGGGCTGCCCCAGGTCGGCAATGAGCCGGGCGGTGGCGGCCAGCAGCTCCCAGGACTGCTCGTGGGTCTTGGCGAAGCCGAGGCCGGGATCCAGGACCACCTGGGAGCGGTCGACCCCGGCGGCGTCCAGCTCGTCCAGGCGCTCGCGCAGCTCGGCCTCCACTCCGGCGACGACGCCGCCCGGGTAGTCGGTGAGGCGGTCCATGGTCTCGGGGTCGCCGCGCCAGTGCTGGCAGACGTAGACGACGCCGGCGCGGGCGATGAGGGCGGGCATGGCGGGGTCGGCCAGGCCCCCGGAGACGTCGTTGATGATGTGGGCACCGGCGTCGATGGCGGCCTCGGCGGTGGCGGCGTGGATGGTGTCGACCGAGACGATCGCGCTGCCGGCAGATCCATCGGTCCCGTCGGCGAGGAGCGCGCGCACCACGGGCAGGACGCGGGAGATCTCGGTGTCGACGTCGACCCTCTGGGCGCCGGGACGGGTGGACTCCCCGCCGATGTCGATGATGTCGGCGCCCTGGGCGATGAGCTCACGGGCATGGTCCACGGCTGCCTCGGGATCGGTCCAGCGGCCGCCGTCGGAGAAGGAGTCGGGGGTGACGTTGAGGACGCCCATGAGGAGCGTCCGGTCGCGAGGCACCCGCCCCGGCAGGGGGGCCGGAGCGGCGTCGGGAAGAATCGTCACGGGGCCAGGCTAACGGTTGGTCCGGCGCTACGGGAGGACCGAAACATCTTCAGCCCGCCGCAAACTGAGAGCCAGGACACGATCCGTTCGGGTCGAGGCGGCCGGCATCGACCAAGAATTCACAGAAGACGCGGAGCCGTGTCGTCCATGAGTTTTTGGTTGAGATTGATGGACCTCACGACCTCGGTGCGACTGACCGGTCGCCCCTCATTCGAAAGGCGGAGACGCCTCCGCAGCCCGTCCCTTCGACGCATTCCGGTTCTTCTCCTTGATTTCTAGCCTCAAGGCATCCACCGATGACTCCGGGACCACGCGACTCGTCCACCACGGCTCCCGCTGGGAAAGAAAATGAGAAGAGGACTGCTGATGCCCGCCCTGCTCGATCTGCGCCGCAGTGCTGCCGCCTTCGTGGCGGTGGCCATGAGCGCGGCCCTCATCGTCTTCGCCTTCATCGTCTCCGACTCCGTTCGGACCAGGGTCACCGAGAGTGCTCGCGCCAGTGTCGGTAACGCCGACGTGGGGGTCCTGGCGGACCGCAAGGACGACGCTGCCGGAGGCAGGATCTCCGAGCGGGCCGTGCAGCAGGTCTCCGCGGCTGACGGGGTCGCATCGGTGCGTCCCTATGTGGAGGGAGGGGTCCTGGCCGGCCGCCAGGGCGCAGCTCAGGAGAGCAGCCTCCTGGTCCTGGACGTACCGGCGCTCACGGGCAGCACCCGCCTGGTGGAGGGCCGCCTGCCGCAGGCGGATAACGAGATCGCCGTCTCGCCCGCCGTCCTGGAGCGGCAGCAGAACGTGAAGGTCGGCAGCGCCCTCACGGTGAAGGCCTCCGAGGACGCCTCCTCCACGACCGTGAACGTCGTGGGCGTGGTCCGGCCCGGGGCTGACGTCACCCGGTACGACGCCGAGGACACCCCCTACATCTTCGCCACGGGCCAGGCGCAGGCCGCCATGGGGCTTCCCGACGACCCCGCCGTCCTCTACGTCACTGGGAAGGCGGGGACCAGCGACAAGGAGCTTCTCAGCTCCGTCACCGAGGCCCTGGCCACCGCGCAGCCAGGCGCACAGGCCTACACCGCCTCCGAGATCGTCACCATGCGCGCCAAGAGCTCCGACGGCGCCGCCTCCAGAACGATCACTCTTCTGCAGATCATCGCTCCCGTGTGCGCCGTCGTCTCCGGGATCGTCATTGCCACGACCTTCACGACGCTCATGGCGCGCCAGACCCGCCAGATCGGTCTGCTGCGCTGCGTGGGCGCGACCCGCCGTCAGGTCGTGGGCTCCGTGCTGCGAGCCGCCCTGCTCACCGGGCTGGCGGGGTCCGTCGCCGGAGCCGTCGTCGGAGCCGCCATCGCGGTACCCGTCATCCGCTCCGGCCTCATCGAGGAGGTCGAGTCCCGTCACCTGACCATCTCCTGGACCTCCTTCGCCCTGGCGGTCCTGGTCGGCACCGTGGTGACCCTGGTCTCCGTCCTGAGGCCGGCGCGCCAGGCCAGCCGGGTGTCTGCGCTCGTGGCGCTGACCGGGCAGACCGCCGGCCATGAGTCGCTGGGCAGACGGCGGGTGGCTGCGGCCGTCGCGGGGGCGGTCGTCGCCGCGCTCGGCCTCGGCCTCATCCACGGCGGAGTTACCTGGCGGGTCCTGGAGATGATCGGGACGGGGGCGGTCGTCGCCGTCCTCGGGATCATCCTTGCGCTTCCCCTGCTCGTCGTCGGGGCGTCCCGCCTCGTCGGATCGGTCTGCGGCCAGGAGCGCAGACCTATCCTCCACCTGGCCACCCGCAACCTGGCCCACAACCCCGGCCGCGCCGCGGCGACCACCGCGTCCCTGCTCGTCGCCGTCGCGGTAGCGGCCGCGATGTCCAGTGGCCTGTCCAGCGTCGCCGCCTCCATGCAGACCTACGTCGGTTACCACACCCCAGTCGACATCACCGTGGGAGAGCTGAGCGCGGGCCAGGCCCCCTCCTCGACCGTTGCGAGGATCGCCGCCGTTGACGGCGTGGAGGGCGTCGTCCCCGTGCCGCGGCTCGAGGTCACCATGACCGGCGGTCGCCAGAACAACCGGAAGGAGACCCTGACCGTCTCCGCTGTCGACAAGGAGAAGGTCTCCCCGGTCCTGCGCTCCCGGGAGGCGCTGGAGGCTCTCGACGACCGGGTTCTCCTGCTGGACCGCACCTACGACATCGCCGACGGAACCCCCGTGACTCTCACGGGGCCCGCCGGCAGCGTTGACCTGACCGTCCGGGTGAAGGAGGGGCTCGACGCCGCCGTCACCCCCGTCGTCGCGGATCGGCTGGTCGGCAACGCTCCGACCGCCTCCCTCCTGTGGGTGCGCGCCGACGGCGATGGCTCGGATCGGGCTCCTGTCTCCGCCGTCCGCGAGGCAGTGGCGGGCAGCGGCCTCTCCGTCGGCGACTCCCAGGAGGGCCGCACCAACCTCACTGATCAGGTCCGCAAGGTCTCCATAGCGATCGGCGCCATGCTGGTCTTCACCCTGCTAATCGCCCTGTCAGGCCTGGCCAACACCATCGATATCAGCGTCCTGGAACGCACCCGAGAGATTGGGGTCCTGCGCGCCACCGGCACCCAGCGCAGCGAGATCAGGCGCCTGCTCATCACCGAGGCCGTCCTCACCGCGCTCCTGGGCGGCACCATCGGCATCCTGCTCGGCTGCGGGGTGGGTGTCGCAGGGGCGGCCGCCCTGCTCACAACCGACTCCACCAGCTTCCTGACCGTCCCGGTCCCATGGCTGGCCCTGATCCTGGTCGGCATCCTTCTGATGTCCGCCGCGGTCGGTGTCCTGGCCTCGCTGCGTCCCGCGGAGAGCGCCAGCCGGATCCCGCCCGTCCGCGCCCTCGCTCAGGACTGAGGAGAGCCACTCTCCGCTCCCTCTCTACCGTCCCTCTGCTCCCCCCTCTGCCATGGGGGCCTGAGAAACGGCTGCCCCGCGCCCTGGAACCAGGGCACGGGGCAGCCGCACCTTCGTACCGCCTCGCCTCCGCCTTTCGGTGGACAGGGGGCTCACGCGTCCCGTCCTTCGACGCATTCCGGTGCGATGGCGCCGTTTCTAGGCTTTTTCACGTCAACAGGGCAGCCCCGGACACGAATCAAGCGACCGACCCTGCCCGCCACACGAGTCAGCCAACGAGAAGGGTCCTGAGATGACGACTCAACCCCAGCCCCCGTCCTCCGGCCACACTGCCAATCCCGCTCCGGTCCCCCAGGGAGCGCCGGTCGCTTCGGGAGCACCGGCGGCACCTGCCGCTGCTGCCGCCCCGATGCGCGTCGTCGAGGCCCGCGGCCTGACCAAGGTCTACGGTGAGGGCGAGGCCCGGGTCGTCGCCCTGGACTCAGCGAGCCTGGTGGTGGGACGCGGCGAGTTCGTGGCCATCATGGGCCCCTCCGGCTCGGGCAAGTCTACCCTCCTGCACTGCCTGGCCGGCCTGGACACGCCGACCTCCGGCAGCGTCCTCATCGCCGGCCAGGACCTGTCCGGCATGAAGGACAAGCAGCTCACCGCCGTGCGCCGCGATCGCCTCGGCTTCATCTTTCAGTCCTTCAACCTGCTGCCCACCCTGAGCGCCGAGGAGAACATCCTCCTGCCCCAGCGCCTGGCCCACCGCAAGCCGAAGCGGGACTGGTACGACGCCATCATCTCCACCCTGGGGATCGGTGACCGCCTGTCCCACCGGCCCAACGAGCTCTCCGGAGGCCAGCAACAGCGCGTGGCCGTGGCCCGCGCCCTCGTGGGCCGCCCCGAGGTGGTCTTCGCCGACGAGCCCACCGGGGCGCTGGACACCGCCTCGGCCGCCTCTCTGCTGGAGACCCTGGCCACTATGTGCGAGCACCTGGGACAGACGGTCGTCATGGTCACCCACGACGAGCAGGCAGCTGCCACCACCAACCGCATCATCCGCCTGCGCGACGGGCGCATCACCGGGGTCGAGGCCGTGCGACGCCCGGCCGGTACTCGCGTGGCCGGGTCCGGCGCGCGCCACGCCGCCGGCCCCTCCCCCGCTGCCGGACCTGCACCCCGGATGGAGGCCCGCTGATGCCCTCGCTGCTCGATCTGCGGCGCACCACCGCCGCTCTCGTGGCCGTGGCCATGAGCGCCGCCCTCATCGCCTTCGCCTTCATCATCTCCGACTCCTTCCGCACTCAAACGCAGACCAGCGCGCGGGTGTCCGTGGGTGACGCCACCGTCGTCGTCCAAGATGGTCGTGGGGCAAACAGCACTGAGAACGCCCTGGACGACGCCCTCCTCAACCGGGTCTCCGCCCTCGACGGCGTCGACTCTGTCCGCGGCGCGCACTGGGACATGCTGTGGCTCGACCTGCCCAAGCAGCTGCGAGGCGCCGCCGGGGTCCAGGTCGCCGCGCAGGACGTCCCGGCACTCACCAAGTTCACCACCCTGAGCAGCGGCCGGCTTCCCGCCGCCACCGGCGAGGTGGCCATCGACTCCATGCTCGCCGAGCAGCAGGGCCTGAGCGTCGGCGACACCATCCGCTTCAGGACCAAGGATGGCGACGACGCCAAGGCTGTCCGCTCGGCCCCCACGGTGGTCGGCATCATCTCCGCCGGGGCCGACAGCAAGGAGACCGGCACCGGCGTCCTCTACGCCACCGCCGAGCAGCTCCAGGCAATGGGCACTCGCATGGACTACCGGAGCCTGTACGTGAACGCGAAACCGGGAACGGACACCGGCGCACTCCTCACCAAGGTGTCTCAGACCGTTCACGCGGTCCAGCCCGCCGCGTCGGTTCAAAGCAGAGACGAGGCCATCGCCCAACGAGCCCAGGCACAGACGGGCGGCACGATGATCGCGACCATCATCAACCTCCTGGCCCCGGTCTGCGCGGTCGTCGCCATCATCGTCATCGCCACCACCTTCAGCACCCTGGTGGCGCGTCAGACGCGCATGGTCGGCCTCATGCGCTGCATCGGCACAACCCGCCGTCAGGTGATGCTCGCCGTCCTGCGCACTGGACTCATGACAGGTCTGGTCGGCTCCGTCCTGGGCGCTGCGCTCGGGACCGGTCTCGGCGCCATCATGGTGTCATCGGGGATCTTCGCGGACCTCAAGGCGGATCAGCTCACCATCTCGCCCGTGTCTCTCGGGCTCACCATCGCCCTGGGGACACTGGTCACCCTCATCGCCGTACTCCGCCCCGCCCGCTCCGCCACCCGCATCTCACCGCTCGTGGCGCTCACCGGACAGGTCG
This sequence comes from Actinomyces naeslundii, assembly GCF_001956585.1. GTDB lineage: Bacteria > Actinomycetota > Actinomycetes > Actinomycetales > Actinomycetaceae > Actinomyces > Actinomyces naeslundii. The sequence goes on from NZ_MSRR01000018.1 coordinate 131,383, forward strand.
CAAGCACCAAGCAGGCCGGACGCCGAAGGGTGTGGGTCGCCGTCGCCGGAGTCATCGTTGCCGTCATCGGTGCGGCCGTGGTCACCCTCGGCATTCAGGCATCCGATATCTTCATCACAGCATGTGGAAGCGCTTTGGTCGCACTCGGCGCGGTCCTTGGCCTCCCGCTGCTCGTCACCGCCATCATCGGCTTCATCGGCAGAGTCAGTGGCGACACTCGACTCCCGGTGCTGCACCTTGCTACCCGCAACCTGGCTCGTAACTCCGGACGGTCCGCCGCGACCGCCGCCACGCTCTTCGTCTGCGTCCTGGTGGGATCAGCGCTCTTCGTCGGCCTGTCCTCCCTGAACGCCTCCTTCGACGCCATCCTCGGCCACAGCTCACCCGTGGACGCCAGAATCTTCGGGGTCACTCCGCAAACCGATACCGCGCAGCTGACGAAGCAGGTCAAAGCGGTCGATGGCATCAAGGACGTGACTTATGTTCCATCCCTCGGCCTGACCCAGACCATCGATGGAGAGTCGAAGGACATCAATGTCGACGTCATCGACACCGGCGCTATCGCACCTATTGCACGGTCCACCAGCGGCTTGGAAGGCCTCGATGACAAGACCCTTATTGTCGGTGGTATCTATAACATTCCAGATGGCTCCACAGTCACCCTGACCGGCGCTGCCGGCAGCGTTGAGCTGACGGCCCACGTCCAGGAGGGTTGGGGGGCTGTTGTCAGCCCGGCAGTGGCTCAGCGCCTCAACGGCGACACCCCCACCAACACCACCATGTGGGTTCGCTCCACCGGCAGTTCCATGACATCCGATACCGAGCGCTCCCTCAATGCGGCTGTCCGAGGTCAGACTCTGATGGTCCAGGGAAGCGCCGCCGCCAGTGAGCAGATGTCATCCCTCATCACGAGGATGGCCCTGATCGTCTGCCTGGTTCTGGGCGCCGCCCTCGTCATCGCCCTGTCCGGGCTGGCCAACACCACGGACATCTCGGTCCTGGAACGCATTCGAGAGATCGGGGTGCTGCGCGCCACCGGCAGCGCTCGCTCAGAGATCAGGAACCTCATCGTCACCGAGGGAGTTCTCGTGGCGACCGTGGGAGGGGGCCTCGGGCTCCTCATCGGAACGATCCTCGGCGCAGCGGGCACGGTCGCGGCAGGAGGGGCCGCTACGGGCATGTCCGTGCACATCCCCTACCTCGCGCTCCTCGCCCTGTTCGCCGCGACCCTGGCCGTCGGCCTGCTGGCCTCGCTGCGCCCAGCCGGGCGGGCCGCCTCGGTGCCGCCGGTCATGGCCCTGTCCGAGGAGTGAGGAGACGGGTGTTGAGGGCTGCTCCAGTGCCCGGGGCGGAGGGCTCAGGCCCCCTGGGTCTTGTGGACGGCGACGACGAGCTTGAGTCGAGACGGGACGTCGTACTTCTTCATGAGGTGGGAGACGTGGGTCTTGACCGTGGACTCGGCGACGACGAGCTGCTCGGCGATCTCGGCATTGGAGTAGCCCTCGCACAGGAGGGTCAGGACCGCCTGCTCTGCCTCGGTGACGTCGGGGGCCTGGGCCGTCTGCGGAGGCCGCAGGTGGCGGGTGACGAGCCGGGAGGTGGCGGCCGGGGAGATCGTGGTCCCGCCCGCGCTGGCGGCGATGACGGCGCGAATGATCTCCTCGGGCGAGGCGTCCTTGAGCAGGAAGCCGTTGGCGTGCTGGGCGAGCGCGGTCACCATCGCCTCGTCGTCGTCGAAGGAGGTCAGCACGACCACGGCTGTGCGGGGCCACTGCCGGCGCACCCGGGTGAGCAGCTCCAGACCGTCCATCTCAGGCATGCGCACGTCCGTGAGCAGGACGTCCACGCGGATCTTGTGAAGGAAGGCCAGGGCGTCGGCGGCGCGCGAGAAGGTGCTGGCCACCTCGATGCGCTCGTCCGAGCTCAGGTAGGCCCGCAGCGCGTGCAGGACGAAGGGGTCGTCGTCGACGATGGCGACGCGCAGGACCTGCGAGGCGGCAGTGGGACCATCAGTAACGTCGGGGACCGTCATGGAAGAATATTATCCGGATCGGTTCAGGGGAAGGTGGAGACAGTGGCCGACATTCTGGCGGGCCTGCTGCAGCCCACGCGGTACACGACGTGGCGACCGACCTGGCGGCTGCATCTGGCGCACGCCTTCCTGGCCGCACTGATCACTCTGTTCTCGATCACGGCGGCATGGCCGCTGTACACGTCCATGATCGCCTTCGCGATCGTCGGGGGCCTGGCGCTGGCGCTGTGCAGCCGCTTCCCGTGGCCGGGGGCCCTGCTGGGCAGCGCGTCGGCGTGGGCCGGCACATTGATGATGACTGATGTGCCCATCTCCCCGGGCATCATTCCCTGGCTGTGCACCGCGATCCTCGTGGCGCGCGGGTTTCCGCGCATGCCCGCCTACAGCCTGGTGGTCTTCTCACTCGTGCTCTTGATCGCCGACGCCCGGTGGGGCGAGACCAGTGAGGGCTGGGTCTCGCTGCTGGCGTGGTGGGTTGTTGTCGGGGGCGGGGCAATCACTTTGGCCGAGCTCATCCGCAGCCCACGCGACCAGGCCGAGCGCTCCTTGCACACCTACCGCGAGAGCATGGAGCGCCAGCGCCTCCTGGTGGTCACCGAGCTGCATGACACCGTGGTGCGGGACCTGACCCACGCGGTCATGACGGCCGAGCAGGCCCGGCTCGCGCACCCCGAGGACACCGCGTTGGCGCCCGAGCTGGACGCGATGACGGCGGCGGTGCGCGCGGCGGTGGAGCAGATGCGGCACGCGCTGCGCGCCATGAGCGACATCCGTGGAGGCGAGCGGCTGGACATCGAGGCGACCTCCGCGCCGCGTCCCCTGGAGGAGGTCGTTACCGACGCCGCGGCCGCCCTGAGACACCGGGGGGCGCACCTGGAGGTCGAGGGCCTGGAGCTGCTCGGGGTCCCGGTGATCCCGCCGGGCGTGCGCCTCCAGCTGCTGCGGGTGCTGGGCGAGCTGGTGACAAACATGTCGAAGTACACGGCCCCGCAGGGGCGGGCGCGTCTGGTCATCGAGTCCGACGGGCGCTCCCTGGAGGCGATGGCAAGCAATGACGTCGGTTTTCCGGGGCAGGCCGGCGGCGTGTGGGCCAGCGGCGCGCCGGGCAGTGGCGTACCGGGCTATGACGCCTTTTCCTCGGGCCTGGGCCTGGAGGGGGCCCGGCGCCGCGTCGAGGCCCTGGGCGGCAGCCTGAGCGTGAGCCAGGGCGAGGGCCGCTGGACCACCGTCTTCAGCGTCCCCTTCCAAGCGGCCCGCTGAGCCCGCGCCCGTCGGCGCAGTCACCGTTTCCGGGCGGGGACATTCCGCGCGGCCGGGTACGGATGGTGCCCGACGGGGACACGTCGCGCGTTCGGGGACGGTCGTCCTGTCCCCGAACGCGTGGACTGCACCCGTCGATGTCGAATGTCCCCGGCCGAGCGAGCCTTCTGCCCACACCACGTCCCTCAGGGGGCGCTCGGCCAGTCCGCGCGGGACGGGAACGAGCCGATCGTGTCCAAATCGGAGACAAAGGCTCGGAACGGACACACGTTGACGAAAGAAAACCGCATGATTCCGCGGTTCGTATGGGCGGGCAAGGAGTGCTGGCAGTCCTTTGTCACCGATTTGGACATTCTGGCCCGTGATCGCCTTCGGTGCGTTGTCAGTGCGCGCTGCCGAGCTCGACGAGGAGCACGCCCGCCATGATGAGCGCGATGCCTGCCACCATGGTGCGAGTCAGTGGCTCACCGAAGAGAAGCCTTGAGGCGATTGCCGTCACGGCCACTCCCCCGGCCGACCAGATCCCGTAGGCGACACCGAGCCCCAGCCCCTCCTTGAGGGCCAGAGTCAACATGGCGAAGGCCCCAAGGTAGCCGGCCATCACGAGGCCGTACCACCGCAGCCCTCTACCGTCGGAGGCGAGCTTGAGCGAGAGTGTGCCGGTGGTCTCGGAGGCGATGGCCGCTACAAGGTAGACCCCGCTCATGACGCCTCACCGTCCTTGTGCTGCGTGCCTGCGTGCTGCGCCCCGACCTCAACGAGGAGCACCCCGGCCATGATGAGCGCAATGCCGAGGGCGACGAGCACCGTGATCGGCTCACCGAAGACAAGCATCGACAGCACCGCGGCCAGCGCCACACCCAGGGCACCCCAGAGTCCGTAGGCGACGCCGAGCGGCATGCCGGCCTTGAGTGTCAGCGACAGAAGGATGAAGGCCAGCGCGTACCCGATCCCGACAACGATGTAGAAGCCCGGATGGTTCAAGGCCTGGCGCAAGGCGAGGGTCGCCGACACCTCGGAGACGATGGCGCCTCCGAGAGCCGGCCAGGCGCACACGCCGCGGCCCGTTGTCCCCGGGCGATCCTTCAGCGCACCGAGCACCGTCGCGGCTGCGGGCGCGCCTGGGCGGAACGCGTTCCCCCATGTCGACGGGCACAGCGCGTCCTTGACCGTCACGACTGGTTCTCCGCGGTCTCGAGCCGCCGGCAGACCATGGAGCCGAGGGCGAGTGCCGGGATGATCATGAGCAGGGCGTTGGGCCCCCACCACAGCGGGTCGAAGTCACGGTAGAAGGACCAGAAGGAGATCGCCATGAACCCGGCGCAGAAGGTCAGCATGAGCCCGACCGTCAGCACCAGGTCCCCGATCCTGCTGCCCACGCGCGTCAGGTAGGCGCCGAGGAAGACGGTCAGGGCGGCGGCAAGGTCGAGAGGGAAGAAGGACCAGTTCCAGGCCTGGATGACCTGGTTGGAGTAGTCCTTGAACCGCAGGTGCTCGGGAATGAGGTTGAGGAAGACGGCCGTCCAGTAGAGCAGCAGCCCGGCATCGACCGCTACCAGCAACTTTTTGTACGTGGGGCTCATTCGCCCACTATTTCACCGACATTCTCCGGTGTCGAGGCCTCACCAGCCCTCAGGACCGCCGGCCCAGGACCAGGCTCATGGCCTCGGAGCGGGTGGCGGCATTGCGCATGATGCCACGCACGGCGGAGGTGACCGTGTTGGAGCCGGGCTTGCGCACGCCCCTCATGGACATGCACAGGTGCTCGGCCTCGACGACGACGAGCACGCCCCGGCACTCCAGGCGCTCGACGAGGGCGTCGGCGATCTGCCGGGTGAGGCGCTCCTGGACCTGGGGGCGCCGGGCGTAGCCGTCCACGAGGCGCGCCACCTTGGACAGGCCGGTGACGCGCCCGTCCTCGCTGGGGATATAGCCCACGTGCGCCGACCCGTGGAAGGGCAGCAGGTGGTGCTCGCACACCGAGTACATGGGGATGTCGCGCACGAGGACCATCTCCTCGTGCCCGACGTCGAAGACCCGCTCGACGTGCTCGGCCGGGTCCTGCCCGAGGCCGGCGAACATCTCCGCGTAGGCGCGCGCCATGCGCTCGGGGGTGTCGCGCAGCCCGTCGCGGTCGGGGTCCTCCCCGATGGCGACGAGCAGGTCGTGCACCGCCCGCCGCACGCCCTCGGCGTCATAGCTCATGATCGGCCTCTGCTTCCGTGTGCCTGCCGGGCCCGCCGGGGCCCGGGCCGGCTCACTGGTTGTAGCCCCAGAAGTCGTCGCTACCGTGGGAGTCGCCGGACTCACCGCCAGGGGCGGAGGCGGCCTCGACGACGGGCAGTGACTCGTCGCTGCGCCACAGGGGCCGCTCGGGCTGCTTGACGACGCCCGCGAAGATCCTCTCCAGGTCCTTCTCCAGGAGCGTCTCGCGGCTGAGGAGCTCCTCGGCCAGCTGGTCGAGCACGGCGCGGTTGCGGGTGAGGATCTCCCAGGCCTCCCGGTGGGCGTCGTCCAGCAGGGAGCGGACCTCGGCGTCGACGGTGGCGGCAACCTCCTCGGAGAAGTCGCGGTTGGTGGCGTTGAGCCCCAGGACCGTCTCGTTCTCGGTGGTGCCGAGCTTGACGGCGCCCACCGCGCTGGTCATGCCGTAGTCGGTGACCATCTTGCGGGCCGTGGAGGTGGCCTTCTCGATGTCGTTGGAGGCACCGGTGGTGGGGTCGCGGAAGATGATCTCCTCGGCGGCCCGCCCGCCCATGGCGTAGACGAGCTGGTCGAGCAGCTCGTTGCGGGTGGTGGAGTACTTGTCGTCCTGGGGCATGACCTGCGTGTAGCCCAGGGCGCGCCCGCGCGGCAGGATCGTCACCTTGGTGACCGGGTCGGAGTAGGCGCCGGCGGCCGCGCACAGGGCGTGACCGGCCTCGTGGTAGGCGGTGACGCGCTTCTCGTGGTCGCGCATGACGCGGGTGCGCTTCTGCGGGCCGGCGATGACGCGGTCGATGGCCTCGTCCAGGGCCCGGTTGTCGATGAGGTGGGCGTTGGAGCGGGCGGTGAGCAGGGCGGCCTCGTTGAGGACGTTGGCCAGGTCCGCGCCGGTGAAGCCGGGGGTGCGCTTGGCCACGAGGTCGAGGTCGACGTCGTCGGTCAAGGGCTTGCCCTTGGCGTGGACCTTGAGGATGGCGGCCCGCCCGGCCATGTCCGGGGCCTCGACGCTGACCTGCCGGTCGAAGCGGCCGGGGCGCAGGAGGGCGGGGTCCAGGACGTCGGGGCGGTTGGTGGCGGCGATGAGAATGACGTTGGTGTTGGCGTCGAAGCCGTCCATCTCGACGAGGAGCTGGTTGAGGGTCTGCTCGCGCTCGTCGTGCCCGCCGCCGGTGCCCGAGCCGCGGTGACGGCCGACGGCGTCGATCTCGTCGACGAAGATGATGGCGGGGGCGTTCTCCTTGGCCTGGTCGAACAGGTCGCGCACGCGCGAGGCGCCGACGCCGACGAACATCTCGACGAACTCGGAGGCGGCCATGGAGAAGAAGGGCACGCCCGCCTCGCCGGCGACGGCCTTGGCCAAGAGGGTCTTACCGGTTCCGGGCGGGCCGTAGAGGAGGACGCCCTTGGGGATCTTGGCGCCGACGGCGCGGAACTTCTCCGGCTCGGAGAGGAACTCGCGGATCTCCTGGAGCTCCTCGACGGCCTCGTCCTCGCCGGCGACGTCGTCGAAGGTGACGTCGGGCATCTCCTTGGAGCCGACCTTCGCCTTGGAGCGGCCAAAGCCCATGGCACCGTTGCGCCCGCCGCCCATGCGGCTCAGGAGCCACCACATGAAGCCGCCCAGCAGCAGAGCGGGCACGAGCAGCTGGATGAGCGAGGACCACCAGGTGGTGGTGGGCACCACGGAGTTGAAGCCGTCCTTGGGAGCGGCGGCCTGGACGAGGCGGTCGACCTGCTCGGCCTGGGCGTCGGTGAAGGAGAACTCGACCTTCTTGCCCACCGGGCGCGCCTCGACGTCCTTCTTCTTGGGCTGGACGTAGGTGGTCTTGAGGTCCAGCTCGACGCGCTGAGTGCCGTCGATGACGGTGATCGACTCGATCGTGTCCGGCTTGTCCCGCAGGAGCGTCAGGCCGTCGGAGGTGTCGATGGTGCGGTAGCCGAACATCGAGGAGAAAACGGCCCAGCCGAGGATGACGACCAGAAGGAAGGGCACCAACCACAGGAACGGGTTGCCCAGGGTGTCGCGGAGCTTGCGGTCGCGCTTGTTGCGGTCGTTCTTACCGGCCTTGCCCGGCTTCTCCGAGTCCTTGCGGCCGGGCTCGCGCCCAGAATCTTTCATCGTGCGGTAGGTCCCTTCAACATACTGATTCCTCAGACGTTAGCGGATAGCACGGCAAAGGTCCCATTGCGCTTGCTCACGTTCGCGCCGGGCGTGGCCGGGAAGATCCGGGGATGCGGGCCGATTAGCGGCTTCCTTCTCCCGAGAACGCGCCTGAGGGCACGGGGGTTGAGGCCCAGGGATCAGTCTGCGGCCCCTATGGTGCGTCCGCAAGACTATGACTGCCAGCTCCGCGACACCCCCATAGCAGGATTTCTCAGTGCACCTCAGCATCAAGTCGTAATTCGCTGCGAAAGGAACTGCTACCCGGCTTCGTTCGAACTTACAGACAACACCGGGAGACCTCTTCACGGGGTTCGTCGCTGTGGTTGCCAGCAGAGTCAGCGGATGAGCGGCGACCAGTGTCCACACAGCGGACATGAACTCCCCGGAGACACCAGGAGGCGAGCAAGAACCACAGAATTTCAACGCCTTCCACCAGCCACATAGGCTGTGGAACCGGCCATGTCCGCTGTGTGGACACGAAGCACTCGCGCACCGCAGGAGAACGGCCCATCCGACCACAAATCGTTGGCGGCAGGCACCATGCCCGCGTTGCTCTCAGATGGATTCGTGACAGGTGAGCTCGCAGGACTCCAGGAGACGTCACGCAGCCGAAACGCCTATACCGCAGGGATCGGCCAAGCGAACACCAAGAAAAGCGGGCGGCACAAGGAACTCAGCAGCCGCCCGCTCGTCGCCTGCTCACGAGCGGCAGGAAGCCTGTAGACCGGGAGACCGGGCCGGGTGGCCCGAGCCGACCCACGCAACCCGCTTCAGCCGCGGCGCAGGCGCAGGACGATGAGGCCACCGGAGAGCAGGATCGCCGCCATCGACAGCACGCCGATCGCCACACCGGTCACCGGCAGCCACCGCTCCCGGACGTTCTTGGCGGAGGACCGCTCCGCAGCACTCGCGCGCCCCTTGCTGCTCTGGCTGCCACTGGCACCCACGACGACCTCGTTGTGGTCGTCCTTGCCAGCTTCACCCGAGGACTGCGAGCCCGAGCCCGATCCGCCGTCGGGCACCGAGCCACCATTGGCGGACGGAGCCCCCGAAGCCGGAGTCGGCTGAGGCTTCGCCTGAGGTGAGGCCGACGACGTCGCCTGCGGGGCCGTCGTCGCACCGGTCCCGGCACCACCGCTGTCCTTCTGCTGGTCCGGAGCAGCCGCACCGCCCGCGGGGGCCGACCACTGCGGACGCGCCACCATGGACACCTCGGCCGCCGCCTGGGCATCCAGCGCCTGGACCTGCACGCCCCCGGACGAGCCTCGGGCGATCTTGCCGTCCCCCATGTAGATGCCGACGTCGTACACGTTGCCGAAGACCGTGGACTGGGCCGGGGCTGAGCCGGAGCCGCCCTGCTCGTCCGGCAGCGACTTGGAGAAGAAGACGATGTCCCCGGCGCTGAGAGCACCGTTCGAGTTCAGCCAGAGAAGCCCCTGGCCGTTGAACCAGCCGGCCAGGTCATCCGGCTTCCAGGACCCACCGAGGTCCTGCCCGATCTCGGCCCGGTACCCCACCTGAGTGTTCTGATCCGCCACGTACGTGGTGTGCGAGTAGTCCCAGCCGGAGAGCACCATGCCCACCAGCGCCGAGGAGGTGATCGCGTACGGGGCGGGGCCGCTGGCGTGCACATTCGCTCCCGACAGCGGCGTGGGACGCGACGCGTCGGACACGAGGGACCCGCCGGCGTCGGCGAAGGACTGCACCCGCGCCACCACGTCATTGGCGGCGGCGCCGTCCGAGGCGACGGTCGGGGCGACCGGGAGCCCCTGCGGCACGGCCCACTGGCCGTCGGCCAGCATGACGGAAACGGCGCCCAGCGCTCCCTCGGGAATCTTGCTCTCAACCGTGTAGGTCAAGCCACCACCGTCACCCGGCGCCTCGTCGCCGAGGGTAGTGAGAGTGCCGGAAGCGCCGCTGACCTGCGCCATCTCGGCGACCGTATCAAAAGTGTTGCCTGCGGCCGGCTCAGCGGCGACCGGGGCCATCATCGGCATGCTCAGTGAGGACGCCAGCACCACCGCACCAGCGAGGCCGACCAGCCCCGAGGCGCGTCGACGCACAGCCTTCTTCACCGCCACCAACAGTCCTTCCACTTTCACCCGCCGGGATGGGGTATCCGCAGCGTTCCACACTCGTTATCGTAACGTAACGTACACGACTCCGACCACCTGCCGCGGCGGCCAGAATGCAGGTCACGGGGCTCATGAACCCCGCCCACCATCGAGGTTAGGAACGCCTTACCCTTGATTCTCCCGTCTTACCCTCAGGTTTTGACAAGGTTGACCTGCGTCAGTCAGCCTCCGTAGACCTCAGGACGCAACGTACCGATGAACGGCAGGTTGCGGTACCGCTCGGCATAGTCCAGTCCGTAGCCGACGACGAACTCCGTAGGAATGTCGAAGCCGACGTACTTGACGTCCACCTCGACCTTGGCGGCGTCGGGCTTGCGCAGAAGTGTGGCGATCTCCACCGAGGCCGCCCCGCGGGAGGACAGGTTGCCCACCAGCCAGGACAGGGTCAGGCCGGAGTCGATGACGTCCTCGACGATGAGGATGTGGCGGTCGGTGACGTCGGTGTCCAGGTCCTTGAGGATGCGCACCACGCCGGAGGACTTGGTGCCCGATCCGTAGGAGGACACCGCCATCCAGTCCATCGGCGCGCTCATGTGCAGCCGGCGCGACAGGTCCGCCATGACGTAGACGGCCCCCTTGAGCACGCCCACGAGCAGGGGGTCACGGCCCTCGTAGTCGGCGTCGATCTGCGCGGCCATCTCGTCGAGGCGCTGCCCGATCTGCTCCTCGGTGATAAGGACCTGCTGAAGGTCCGAACCCATATCCGTGGCGTCCATCCGCCCTGCCTTCCTCATGCGTCGTCATGGTTTCGCGGGCCACCGGGGCCCGGGGAGGGTCACCGGTCCGCGTCGACGCCACAAGCCTGCCACACCGGGCCCGACCTGGCACTTCACCCCACGCGGCGCACCCACACGTCGGGGCGGGCGATCTCGGCCGGGGTGGGCAGCAGCGCGGGGTCCGTCCACACGACGTTGAGCCCCTCGTGCCCGATCCGCGCCACGACGCTGCGCACGAAGGCGGTGCCGTCGGCGTACTGGGCCTCCTTGGCCTCCAGGCCCATGAGCCGGTGCAGCAGGAGCGAGCCCAGCCCGGGGCCGGGCCCGATACCGGCGTCGGCCGCGCGGCTGCGCGAGAGCACCGCCCGCAGCCGGTGCACCGAGGGCATCCGGTTGGGATGCACATCGTCCAGGACGACCTCGGCGTGCCCCTCGAGGAAGGTGAGCGCGGACGCCAGCGAGGCGACCTCCGAACGCTCCTTGAAGTTCGTCAGCCCCTCGAGCACACGCCCCCGGCCTGCTCGCGCCGCGATGCGCGCAGCCCTCCCCGGCCGCCTCCTGAGGCCCTGCTCCCCCGTCCCGTCGGCGACCTCGCCCCCGCCAGGCCCGCCGTAGACGGCCTCGACGACGGCGCCGATCACCATGCGCATGGAGTCGCTCAGGTAGGGGCCGAGCCAGGGCGCGGCCGCGAGCTGAACGGCGTGCGTCATCTCGTGCAGGCAGACCCAGGCGGGCAGGTCGAGCATGTCCAGGTCCAGCTGGCGGCGCATCGCCAGCACGTTGGGGGCCACGAGCAGAAGGTGCGGGGACGCCTCGCCTCCCCGGCCTCCGTCGCCGTCGCCCCCGGTCCCGGCGGCGGGCACCACCTGGCCCAGGAGCCGGGTGGCGAGCAGGCTCATCGCCCCGGCCATCTCGGCGGCCCCGACGAGCCGCACCGCCTCCGAGGCCTGCGGCGCGGACACCTGCTCCATGAGACCGCGCAGCGCCCGGGTGGAGGCGCGCACCAGCCCGGCCCGGTCGACGACGCTCACGCGCGTGGTCTCGGCGACCTGCTGGGCCGCCCGGTTCAGGCCGGTGATCCTGGCGACCCAGGCCGGCGCCTCCAGGGCGGAGCGGCGCAGGACCGCTACCGAGCTGGCGCGCGCCGAGCGCGAGGCACTGGGGCCGGCCGGGATGAGCGCGGTCAGGCGCTCCACCGTCCGCCAATCGACCAGCCCCGCCGCCGTGCCCTTGCTTGTCACCGCCACGCCTTTCTCGCCGATCTTGAGAGTCTAAGAGTTAGTGGTTCATCGGCGTCACGAGCAGCCGCAGGAGGCCAGGGGCGCCACGAAGCGGCTGTCGATCACGGCGGCGGCCGCCCCGCCGCCGTTGGCGGGGAAGTCGTTGGCCAGGATGGAGAAGGCCAGCAGGCGCCCGTCAGCGGTTGTGACGACGCCGGCCAGGGAGGAGGTCCGCTCCAGCGACCCGGTCTTGGCCCGCACGGTGCCGGCCGCCGTGGTGTCGTGCAGGCGGTTGGTCAGCGTCCCGTCCAGGGCGGCGACCGGCAGGTCGGCGATGAGCGTGCGTCCGGCCGACCCGCCCTCACCCCCGGCGGCCTTCGCGAGGATCTGGGCCAGGAGCCTGGCGGGCACCTTGTTGCCCTTGGCCAGTCCGGAGGCGTCCAGAAGCGTCAGACCGGAGGTGTCGAAGCCGTCCTTGCCCAGCTGGGCGATCACGGCCTTGGAGGCCCCGGCGAAGTCGGCGCTCTGCTTGGCGTGGACGGCCACGAGCCGCCCCTCGACCTCGGTCATCGTGTTGTCGGAGGTCTTCAGCGACAGGGCCAGGATGTCGGACAGCGGGGCGGAGGAGACCGAAGCCATCTCCCGAGCACCGCCGGAGGCGGCGGCACGCGACGGCTCGCCGTCGACCGTGATGCCGGCCTCGCTCAGGTGCTTGGCGAAGGCCTGGGCGGCCTCCATGGCCGGGTCGGCCGGGTAGCCCTGGTTCTGGGTGGCCGAGACGTCCACCATGATCGGCTGGACCTTGGCCACGTACATCTCGTTGCCGGACTCCCAGCCCTCGTTCCACTGGGCGCCGGTGAACAGGGTGTCGTCCAGGTGCAGGGAGACCGACGTCGTCCCCTGGGACTTGAGCTGCTCGGCGGTGGCGCGGGCGAGGTCGCCCAGGCCCGCGTGGCCGGCCGTGGCGCTCGGGTTGCCGGCGTCCTCGGCCAGCAGCACGTCGCCGCCGCCCACGAGGGTGAGGGTCTGGCCGTCCAGGACCGTCTTGGTCTGGAGCGTATGGCCCGGCCCCATGGAGGACAGGGCCGCCCATGCGGTGAGCACCTTGTTGGTGGAGGCCGGAGTCACCCCGGTGGAGGCCGATCGGTCCAGCAGCTCCTCGCCCGTGGCGACGTCGATGACGGAGGCCGTCACGTTTCCGCCGGTCAGGGCGGCGTCGGAGGCCACGCCCTGGGCGTAGCCGGTCAGGCTCGCCTTGGAGGGCGTAGGCGCCCCCTGATCCAAACCGGCGGGGGCCGTGGTCTTGGCGCTGGGGCCGGCCGGCGTCGGGAAGGGCTGGGGGGCGACGTCGGCGTAGGCGACCGTCACCGGGCCGGGTACCAGGTCAAGAGCATCGCCCAGGCTGTAGTAGCCGCCGAAAACCAGCAGGCTCGCCGCCGTCAGGGTCGCGGTCTGGACCTTGCGCATTCGTCCTCCGGACTGGGTTGTTGACAGGCTGGGATGGCCTGTATATCAGGTAGGTGGGGCGCACGGGAGGTCGCTGCCCGCCGATGCACCGACGTGCAGAGTACGCGTTTGCCGACCTCAGGCGCTGTCGTACGCCACACTAGTGCCATCAACACCCGCCCCGCCGGATCGACGCCGACCGTCAGGCACCGTTCCAGCGCCCAAAGAGCTGAAGACACGAGCGAAGGAGGCTCCCCGTGGAGTTCGACGTCACGATTGAGATTCCCAAGGGCAACCGCAACAAGTACGAGATCGACCACGAGACCGGCCGGATCCGTCTGGATCGCATGCTCTTCACCTCCACGCGCTACCCCGATGACTACGGTTACATCGACGGGACCCTCGGCGAGGACGGCGACCCCCTGGACGCCCTGGTCCTGCTGGAGGAGCCGACCTTCCCCGGCTGCGTCATCCGCTGCCGCGCACTGGGCATGTTCCGCATGCGCGATGAGAAGGGCGGCGACGACAAGGTCCTGTGCGTGCCCAGCGCCGACCAGCGCGCCTCCTGGCGTACCGACATCGAGGACGTCTCGGAGTTCCACCGCCTGGAGATCCAGCACTTCTTCGAGGTCTACAAGGACCTGGAGCCGGGCAAGTCGGTGGAGGGCGCCCACTGGGTGGGCCGCGAGGAGGCCGAGGAGGAGATCCGCCAGTCCTTCCAGCGCGAGGCCGACCACATCGCCCGCGGGGGCCACTGACACTGACGACGACGCGAGGCGGGGCCGGGCGCATTGCCCGGCCCCGCCTGCACGTTAGAAGCGCACCGCGTAGGGCATGATGCCGGAGTAGCGCATAGAGGTCACGCGCACGGTCATGCCGAAGGTCGGCGCCTCGATCATCGTGTCGTCGCCCAGGTAGATGGCCACGTGATAGATCCCGGACTGGCTGCCATCGGATGACCAGAAGACCAGGTCACCGGGCTGGGCGGCGTCGAGCGGCACCTGGGTGCCCTCCCCGTACTGCACACGTGAGGAGTGCGTGAGGTACACGCCGGCGGCCGCGTAGGAGACCATCGTCAGCCCGGAGCAGTCCAAGCCCGAGGCCGACTCCCCGGCCCACACGTAGGGGGTGCCGATGTAGCTCATGGCCGTGTTGATGGCGGTGGAGGAGGCGTTGCCGGAGCGCGACGGCGCGGCCTCCGGCGCGGGGGCCGGGGTGGGTGCCGGGGCCGGGGTGGGGGCCTCGTCCTCGTCGTCGCTCGCCTCGGGCTCGGGCTGGGATGTGGTGGCGGGCTCCTGGGCCGTGCTCTGGTGGCCGGGGGTGGGCTGGGGTGCCTGCTCCTGAGGGGCGGGAGTCGTCTCCTGAGGCTGGGCGGCCTGCCCGGCCTGCTCCGCCTGCTTCTGGGCGAGGTCGGCGGCGGCCTTCTCTGAGGCTGCCTTGGCCGCAGCCTGGGCGGCGGCCTCCTCGCGGGCCTTGCGCTCGGCCTCGACCTGGTTCTGGTACTTCGTCTCCAGCTCAACGGTGGTGTTGCGCTGGGTGGCCAGCTGGCTGATGAGGTTCTGGCGGTTGGTCTGAGTGGTGGTGACGGCGCTCTGCGCGTCGCGGGCGGCGGACTCGGCGTCGGACTTGGCGGTCTCGGCCGAGGTCTTGGCGGTCTCCTTGTCCTTGACCTTCTGGTCGGCGATGGACTGCAGGCTCGTGGCCACCGACTGGAGGGCCTCGACGTTCTGGACCTTGGCGTTGTTCTTCTCGCCGGCACGGTCCAGGGCGACGTCGGCGTCAGCCAGGTCCGCCAGCGACTCGCTGGTGAGGTACGGGGCGAGCGGGTCGAGCGGGTTGCCGCTCTCCTGGTAGGTCTGGACGACGATCGAGCCCAGGTCCGCACGGGCGGACTCGGTGTTGGAGGCGGCGGTGTCGGCGTTGGTCTGGGCGGTCTGGGCGTCGGTGGTGGCCGTGTTGAGGTCGTCGACGGCGGTCAGGTAGTCCTCGTTGGCGAGCTGCGCCTTGATCTGAGCGTCCTCCAGGTTGCTGCTCTCCTGGGCGAGCTGGGCCTCCAGGGAGGCGATGGAGGTGGAGGTCGAGCGCTCGGAGGCCTTGGAGCGGTCGATATCGCTCTGGTCCACGGGGTCGGCGAGCGCCGAGGGCGCCAGGGTGCATGCCAGTGCCACGACTGCGGTGGCAACGACACCGTGTCCGTGTCGTCTCTGAGGGGTCGGGCTCACAGGAGTTCTCCGTCGTGATGGGGCTGAACGTGAGGATGTCGCCTCACCCGGGGACCGGCGTTGACCCACCGCCAGGATCCGTTCCGCCAGATCACGGGGAGCGGGACGGACGAGGGGACGAAGGCGGTAGGTGCATCGGCCCAGATGTGACGCCACCACACTAGTCACTTAGACCTCGATTGAAAACAGAATTCACTGTATTCACAATCGTAACTTACGTTGCTGTAGTTCCCGAGTCTTGGCTGCGCTGACACGGTTTCTCCACCTCGTCATACTTTCGTGACCCGCATGACATCCGGCACAACCAACCGTTCGTGCAGGTCAGCGACGGTTTCGTGGGGCCCGCCGAAACCTGCGGAGAGCCATCCCGGACCCGCCGCCTCAGGTCCGCGGACGGCGGGCCCGACCAGCGCCACCGCTCACTTGGCGGACACCCATTTGGACCGCCGACGGAGGAAACCGCTAAGGTCGGAGCATGTTCCGTCGTCCTGAGGCCCTCCGGCCGGACGCCCCCACCACGGGGCGAATGCGCAGCTGACGCGCACGCCGCCGTCGGCCCACGTGCGCGTCCCCGCCCTCACCCACACCATCGCAGACATTGCAGCAACGGTGACGGCGGACGAGTGAGCGCCACGATCCTCGCCCTGGACTGCGAGCCCCGGCCCCGCCGGGCGCAGCCGGTCGCCGGGCGGAACCGCCCGCGAGCGCGCCGCAATCAACGGCACAGCGCGGTCTCCGCCCGTGGCACTGACATCGCCGCCGGTCACCGGGAACCATCAAGGAGTCCTCATGACCGACCAGAACCCCAGCACCCCCGAGCAGGCCGCCGTCCCCTCCCCCACGAACCCGGCGGGCTGGCGCTTCGAGACCAAGCAGGTCCAGGCCGGGCACGACCCGCTGGCCGAGCCGACCCACTCACGGGCAATCCCGATCCACCAGACCACCTCCTACGTCTTCGAGTCGGCCGAGCAGGCGGCCGCCCGCTTCGCCCTGAGCGACCTGGGTCCGATCTACACGCGCCTAACCAACCCGACCAATGACATCGTCGAGCAGCGGATCGCGGCCCTAGAGGGCGGCGTCGGGGCGCTGCTAACGGCGTCGGGCATGGCCGCCGAGACCCTCACCTTCCTGACGCTGGGCGGGGCGGGCGACAACATCGTGGCCTCCCCCTCCCTGTACGGCGGCACCACGAACCTGCTCACCCACACCCTGCCCCGGCTGGGGATCGAGACACGGTTCGTGGCCGACCCCGGCGACCCGGCGGCCTGGGCGGAGCCGGCTGACGAGCGCACCATCGCCTTCTTCGGGGAGACGATTCCCAACCCGCGTGGCGACATCCTCGACATCGAGGCGATCGCGGCGGCCGCCCACGAGCTGGGTATCCCGCTGGTCGTGGACAACACGGTGGCCTCGCCGTTCCTGACCCGCCCGATCGAGTGGGGAGCGGACATCGTGGTGGCCTCGGCGACCAAGTTCCTGGGCGGGCACGGCTCCTCCGTGGCGGGCGTGATCGTGGACTCGGGCAACTTCGACTTCGCCGCCCAGCCCGAGCGCTTCCCGCAGTTCAACACGCCCGACGAGTCCTACCACGGCCTGGTCTACGCCCGGGACCTCGGGGTGGGCAGCCCGCTGGGCGCGAACCTGGCCTTCATCCTCAAGGCCCGGGCCGAGGGCCAGCGCGACCTCGGCTTCCCGCTGGCGCCGCACTCGGCCTTCCTCATCGCCCAGGGCGTCGAGACGCTCTCGCTGCGCATGGAGCGTCACGTGGACAACGCCCTGGCGGTGGCCACCTGGTTGGAGGGGCGCGACGACGTCGCCTCGGTGCGCTACTCGGGGTTGACCTCCAGCCCCTACTACGAGCTGCACCGCAAGTACTGCCCGCGCGGGGCGGGCTCGATCGTCACCTTCGACCTGCCCGGTGGGCGCGAGGCGGGGGCGGCCTTCATCGACGCACTGGCCCTGTTCTCCAACCTGGCCAACATCGGCGACGTGCGCTCCCTGGCGGTCCACCCGGCCACCACCACGCACTCCCAGCTCGACGACGCGGGCCTGGCCGCGGCCGGGATCAGCGCCGGTACCGTGCGCCTGAGCGTAGGGATCGAGCACATCGACGACATCCTGGCCGACCTCGAGCGGGGGCTTGAGGCGGCCCGGACTGTCGGGGCCTGAGGCGGCTTCCCATGAGCGCAACCACGTCTTCCTCCTACCCCGTCTCCCGCGGCAGCGCCGAGACCGAGCCGGCCGCCTTCGGTGTGGGGACCGCCTCCTCCAAGCTCGTCGACCGCAAGGCAGGCTCCCCCACCGGGGCCTGGCGGCCGGGGGACGAGCCGGGGCGCCGTCGGTTCCTGGAGATCGGGGACCTGCCCCTGGAGTCCGGAGAGGTCCTGCCGAACACGGTCCTGGCCTTCGAGACCTGGGGGGAGCTGAGTCCGCAACGCGACAACGCGGTCCTCGTGCTGCACGCGCTGACCGGCGACTCCCACGTCACCGGTGAGGCGGGGCCCGGGCACCCGACGCCGGGCTGGTGGTCGGACCTGGTGGGGCCAGAACGGGCCATTGACACCGAGCGCTACTTCGTCGTGGCGGCCAACATCCTGGGTGGCTGCCAGGGCTCGACGGGCCCGTCGTCGACGGCGCCGGACGGGCGGCCCTGGGGGTCGCGCTTCCCGTGGCTGACCACGCGCGACGCCGTCGAGGCAGAGGCCCGCCTGGCCGACGCCCTGGGGATCGAGGTCTTCCACCTCGTCATCGGGGCGTCACTGGGCGGGCACCGGGCGATCGAGTGGGGGGTCACCCACCCGC
Organism: Actinomyces naeslundii; assembly: GCF_001956585.1. Classification (GTDB taxonomy): domain Bacteria; phylum Actinomycetota; class Actinomycetes; order Actinomycetales; family Actinomycetaceae; genus Actinomyces; species Actinomyces naeslundii. The sequence goes on from NZ_MSRR01000018.1 coordinate 149,585, forward strand.
AGCGGGTGCGCAACCTGGCGCTGGTGGCCACGGGTGCCTCAACAACCGCCGACCAGCTGGCCTGGTGCCATCTGCAGGAGCTGGCGATCGTGGCCGACCCCTTCTTCTTCGACGGCGACTACTACTCCCACTCGGTGGGGCCGGTGCGGGGGCTGGGGCTGGCGCGGGCGCTGGCTCACACCACCTACCGCAGCGCCGCCGAGCTGGATGAGCGCTTCGGGCGGCGCCACCAGGGCGAGGAGGACCCGGCGGTGGGCGGGCGCTACCAGGTGGAGTCCTACCTCGACTACCACGCCGGCAAGCTGCTGGCGCGCTTCGACGCCAACACCTACCTCATCGTCACCCACTCGATGATGGTGCACGACGTCGGCACCGGGCGCGGCGGCATCGAGGCGGCGCTGGCGACGGTGCAGGCGCGCACGCTCGTAGTGGACGTGGACTCCGACCGACTCTTCCTGCCCGCCCAGGCCGAGGAGCTGGCCGGCGGCATTCCGGGAGCGAGGCGCGAGACGATCACCTCCCTGCACGGGCATGACGGCTTCCTCATCGAGGCCGAGCAGATGGACACGATCCTGCGCGACTTCCTGGCCGGGGCATAGACATCAACATTTTCTTCACACACGACGCGGCTCCGGGTCGTTTCTGAAGTTTTTGTCGGTGAGTGAAGAATCGGTGAGCGAGAAAACCGTCTTGGCCCCTCCTCCCGGCTCGGGGCCCTGGCGCTATTGGGCCCGGCCGGGCAGAGCCGTTGGCGAGCAGATACCATCGACTCGTGGCTAACGATCGTTCGCTCTCGACGCGGGAGCGCCCCGGACTGGATCCGGAGGCGACCAGCGTAGAGGCCGGATTATGAGAGGCCCGGCATGAGACACGCACTGCCCGCCGCTGGACTCATCGGCGCCGGAATCGCCATCTACGGCGCAGCTCAGGCCCTTGGACTCAGACGAGCACGCGCCGCGGCCCGCGCGCGACTGATCACCCTGCCGGTACGAAGGATCGCGCTCAGTCACGGCGACGTCGCCTACATCGACTGCGGACCCGAGCCCATTGGAGGCAGCGGCAGTCCCGGCCGCGGCTCCGACTGCGAGACAGTGTTGTCGGTTCACGGGCTGTACGGCGGATACGACCAGGCCCTCGATAACGTCGGGAGCCTGTCCGAGCACTGCAGGATCATCGCGCCGTCACGCTTCGGCTACCCCGGCAGCACCGTGCGGGGCGATGGCTCACCGGCCGACCAGGCGGCTGCTTTCAACGAGCTGCTCGACCTCCTGGGGATCGAGCGGGTATTCGTCCTGGGAGCGTCAGCCGGCGGAACCTCCGCCATCCGCTTCGCCCTGGACCATCCCGACCGCGTCAAAGGACTCATTCTCCTGAGCTCGGCCGCGCCCTGGCCGTCCCGGCCCGCTACGCCGCCCGGTCGTATGGGGCCGCCAGCGATCATGAACCACGACTGGATCATGTGGCTGCTCTCGCCACTCTTCGGGCCCATCCTGGGCATGGCCCCCGAGACCGTCAACGGCATGCTCCCGCTCACCGAGCGCAGGACGGGAACGGACATCGACACCTCGATCACCAATCGGGACATGGCGGTGTACTTCGAGGACTATCCGATCGAGGAGCTCGAGCCGCCCGCCCTGCTCCTGCACGCCCTGGACGACAGGATGGTGACCTTCGCTCCCCCAGCGGGGCACGTGCAGTCATCCATGCACCGGTACCCGGAACTGACGACGGCGATCTTCCGCACCGGCGGGCACCTCATCGTCGGTCACGGCCGCCAGGTCGAGGACACGATCCTCCGCTTCATCGACAAGCACGCCGACTGATACCGGCCGTCGGGAACGCCAGCGCCTCACATCAACATTTTCTTCACACACGACGCGGCTCCGAGTCGTTTCTGAAGTTTTTGTCGGTGAGTGAAGAATCGGTGGGTGAGAAAACCGTCTTGGCGTCCCCTTCCGGCTCGCGGTGGGATCATAGGGACGTGAACGCAACGACCGAGCACGCACCGGTGGACGCCTGGGGGCCGGACTTCCTGGGCCCGGGCTTCGAGGCCCGCACCCTGGAGCTGCTGCCCGACGACGAGGACGACGGCGCCGTCGCCACCCTGGTGCGCCACCTGCCGGCCCTGGACTCGGGCGCCCTGCCGGGCACACCCACCAGCCCGCGCTTCATCTACCTCTACCTGCACGGCTGGAACGACTACTTCTTCCAGACCCACCTGGCCCGCGAGATCTCCCGTCTGGGTGGCGCCTTCTACGCCCTGGACCTGCGCCGCTACGGCCGCTCCTGGCGCGAGGGCCAGATGCTGGGCTGGTGCACCTCCCTGGCCGACTACGACGAGGACCTGGGGCTGGCCCTGTCCGCCATCCGCGCCGACCAGGGCTGGGAGACCGAGCTCGTCCTGTCCGGCCACTCCACGGGCGGGCTCGTCGCCTCACTGTGGGCGGACCGCCACCCGGGGGCCCTGCGCGCCCTGGTCCTGAACTCCGCCTGGCTCTCGCTCCAGGGCTCCGAGCTCGTGCGCACCGTCGGCGACCCGGTCCTGCGCACCCTGGCGCTACGCGATCCGCGCATGTCGATCCTCGACGGCTGGGTCGACCCGGCGCGCGCCTTCTCCATCACCGACGGCTGGGACCCCGAGCGCGACGGCGAGCTGCCCGATCCCTCCTGGGCCGACGACCCCTACGTCACCGGCTGGGACATCAATCCCGCCTGGTCCATCAAGCCCTCCGCACCTGTGCGCGTCGGCTGGCTCCAGGCCGTCATGGAGGGCCACAACCGAGTCGCCCAGGGCCTGGACATCCGCTGCCCGGTGCTGTCCATGAGCGCCGCCACCACCCGGCTCGGAGTGACGTGGACGCCGGAGTCCAGGAGCGCGGACACGATCATCGATGCCGACGCCACCGCCCGGCGCGCCGTCATGCTCGGCAAACTGGTGACCATCGCGCGCTTCCCCGGAGGGGTCCACGACCTCACCCTGTCCGAGCCGCCCGTACGCGAGCAGGTCTTCTCCGCCCTGCGCCGCTGGATGTCCGCCTACGTGCTGCCCTGAGCCCTGCCCGGCAGGCGGCTCAGGCCAGCCCATTGCGGTAGGCCCATACGACGGCCTGGACCCGATCGCGGGCGCCGATCTTGGGCAGGATCCGCGTCAGGTGCGACTTGACCGTGCTGGTTTCGACGATGAGCTCGGCGGCGATCTCCGCGTTCGACATGCCGCTGGCCAGGAGCTGGACGACCTCACGCTCCCGCTCGGTGAGCACGCCGAGCGCCTCCCGATTCTCGACCTTGCCCTGGCGGCGGGCGAACTCGGCGATCACCCGGCGGGTGACGCTCTGGTCCACCAGGCCGTAGCCCAGGGCCAGGCGGCGCACGGCATCGACCAGCTCCTCCGGCTCGCAGTCCTTGAGGATGAAGCCGTCCGCCCCGGCCTCCAGAGCGCCGAAGACGTCGGCGTCCATGTCGAAGGTGGTGACGACCAGGACCGACGGGGTGCCGCCCTCCCGCTCGGAGACGATCTGGCGCGTGGCCGTCAGGCCGTCCCCCTCGGACATCCGCAGGTCCATGCACACGACGTCGGGACGGGTCGCGCGCACCACGCGCACCGCCTCCCTGCCGCCGGAGGCCTCTCCCACCACCGTGATGTCGTCGTTCTCCTCCAGCAGGATGCGGAAGCCGGCGCGAATCACCGCCTGGTCATCCACCAGAACCACCCTGATCACGCGTCCTCCTCCCGGTCCAACGGCAGGACCAACCGTACCCGCCAACCGCCGCCCTCCACCGGGCCGGCCTGGAGCGCACCGCCGACGGCGTCGGCCCGTTCCCGCATGACCGTCAGGCCGGTGCCGCCACCACCGGGGTCGGTCGGCAGTCGGCGGGCCGGGCCATTGAGCACGCTCAGCTCGAAGGCGGCCTCAAGGCGTGTCACTTTCACCGTGATCGGGGCTCCGGGAGCGTGCTGCAGGGCATTGCTGATCGCCTGCTGCGCCACCCGGAAGACGGCGGTGTCGGCCCGCTGCGACAAGACCGACATGCAAGCGGCGGCGTCTCCGGAGGGCACACCACCGGAGGTGCTGTGGGTGGTCCCATCACCCGGCTCGTCACCCAGAAGGCCATCGTCGAGCAGCTCGATGTCGACGCCGAGCGCCCGGGTGGAGGCGACCAGCTCAGGCAGGTCGCGCAGCCCGGGCGAGGATTCCTCGGCCTCCTCGTCACTGCGTAGCAGCCCCACCACGGAGCGGAGCCCGGAGAGGGTCTCCTTGGCCTGCCGGCGCAGCTGTTGAGTCGCCTCCCTGGCCGTCTGCGGGTCGCGGTCGATCAATCGCTCGAGCGCGGCCGCCTGCACGACGATCCCGGCCAGGTGGTGGGCGGCGACGTCGTGCAGCTCACCGGCAAGGCGGCGGCGCTCCTGGATGAGGGCCACCTCCAGCTGCCGTCCGTGCTCGCGCCTGAGGAGCTCCTGGCGGGAGTGCTCGTACCTGCGGCTGCTGGCCAGCGCCGCCCCGCCCAGCATCGGCACCAGGTAGATCGCCAGCGTCACCAGGGCATTGACCATGTGCAGCTGCCACGGCACAGAGGGTTGCCGCCAGGTGGCGATCGCCGAGTAGCTCAGGGACAGTGCGGCCAGGAGAGGCGCCGTTCGGCGCAGAGGAAACCGCATCCCCATGCCGAAGGACACCACGAACTGGCCGTAGCCGCTGGCGACGTAAGTTGCCGGAAGCAACAGCAATGTCACCGCCTCCGCCGACCACACCAGCGCCTGGCAGACCAGGGGGCGACTGCGCCACAGCACAAGCGCCAATCCCTCGGCCGCAAGCGGAACAGCCGTCGCGGCGAACCACGGCCAAGGGTGAGCCGGCACCGAGCTACTCGCGAGAAGCACCGCCGTTGGCTGGACCACCGCGAAAGCGAGGGCCAGCAGCACGTCGTTGCGCCGGATCGAGACCGGGCTGGTGGGATCGGACAGGCTCATGGCTGTATTGTCATCGACGGGCACCGACCTCGACGTCCCCCGGTCATATCCCGAGGCTGGGTGCCAGGGCGTTGCCGGCCCAGGCCCACCAGGCCAGAGCCACCAGCGCCGCCAGGAGAACAACCGACATGGTGATCCTCCGCCAGCCCGCCCGACGCCTCAGGGCGATGACCAAGTCGGCCGCTGCAGGAATGACGGCCACCACCCCCAGGGCCTGAAGGACCTGGGCACATCGTGCCACCGGGATCAGCCAGGTGAAGGAACCGTCGATAAAATTCGTTGGATTAGCCATAATGACGAGGAGCAGCCCGATCCAGGTGAGCTGGGCGGACAGCGCCACGACCCCGCCGCCCCGAGCCACGCGAGTCAGCCACGGCACCGAGGCGCCGACCTCCTGGCCCCGCTTGAGGGCCCGACGTCGTCGCAGCGCCCCGACCGGCCAGGCCACCGTCACCACCAGCAGCAGAACCAGGCAGACACCGAACACGGGAGCAAGCGCCTGCTGAACCGGCGTGGTAGGAAGCAGGGTGTAAGCCGGTCCCGGACTCAGGCTGACGACCTTGCCGTCCTTGACCTGCGCGGCAATGACCCCGGCACCGTCGACCTGGCGCCAGACCCACGGCTCGACCTCAACATACGGCGATTTATTAGGCACGAGATCTCCGTTGAAAATGAGTTTCCCGTCACCCGCATGCTCAATCGTCGCCGGGCCAAGAACAGGTACCCAGGCTGTCAGGAAGGTGGCCCAGAAGCTTCTGCTAACCACATAGGAGCCGGCTACCTGGCGGGCGCGGTCGGCGGAGTCCTTACCACCGGAGGCCTTGACCGCGTCTGCGGGGAAGTAGCGGTCGGCGAAGCCCTGAGCCAGGTCCTCGCGCAGGTTGTTCGAGGAGTCGCTGTCGTTGCCGTCACCGTTGTAGGAGATGAAGATGCCGGTCTTCTCCTCGGGGTAGAGCTCGAACTTGGAGTGCCAGCCCGAAATGTCGCCACTGTGCTCCACAATGCGCCGGCCGTGACGGCTGAGCTCGAAGTAGCCCAGGCCCATCTCCCCGGCCTTGGCCCTATTGCCGAGCCGCTCCTCCCCCAGTCCGGGGGACCACATCTGCTCCCAGGTCTCCTCACGCAACAGCTTCGGTGAGCGGCTCAGCTGAGCATTCATGAAGGCCGCGAAGTCCGGAGCCGAGACAGTCAGCGAATCGGCCGGGAAGTCACCCATGAGATCGAACGGAACCTCCTCACCCGTGGAGGTGTAGCCCGGACCCAGCGAACCGGCCAGCCCCGCGGGCAGAGGCTGCTCATAGGTGGAGGTAGTCATGCCCGCCGGCTCCAGGACGTGCTCACGCACATAGACCTCGAAGGGCTGACCACTCACCCGCTGCACGATGTAACCAGCCAAGGCGATCCCGTAGTTGGAGTACGCCGGGGTAGTGCCCGGCGCAAAGACCTGCACCGGCGGGTCACTCTTGACGGAAGCCTCCAGGTCCGTCATCGGGGCAACTTTCCACCTCTCCTCGAAGCCCGCCGAGTGAGTCAGCAAATGACGCAGGGTCAGAGGCTCATCAAAGCGCCGCTCAATCTCAAAGTCCAGGTAGGCACTGATATCGGCATCGAGATCCACCTTGCCCTGCTCCACCAGCTGCATCACCGCAATAGAGGTCGGAATCTTGGAGATCGAGGCCACCCGGAACAAGGACGTCTGCGGGTCCACGGCCACCGGTTGCCCACCCGAGGCACCCGTGTCAGCCCAACCGTAACCACGGGTGGTCACCACCTGACCGTCCTTGACCACGGTCACCACGGCGCCGGGGATGTCTCCGTTCTTGAGGGCATCGGGCAGTTTCCCATCCAACCAGGCGTTGACGTCCTCGGCCGTCAGCTGATGCTCCCCGGACGGAGGCTCACGCGGCGGCAGGCCAGCCGACGACGACGTCGAGCCACAAGCTGTCAGCAGGGACAGTGAGGCCAACAAAGCCACCACAACCAGGGCCATGGCCCTGCGCGTCACGTTGCGCGTCGCGTTCATGTTCATCTCCCCGGCCCGCGTGATCGGGAAAGCCGCGAGCCGCCTCAACCCTCACGTTTTCGGGCGGCTCTCCTCTACGGGCGCAGGACGTCAGGGGGCTTACGACCTGCGATGTAAGGGACTCGACCACACGAACGAGGCAGCAAGGACGCGACCCCGCTGGCTCGCCGGCCAGCGCAACAGTCCCTCAGGGACACGCGGCCGCACCCCATGGCTCGCGGACTGCGTCAGACGGTCCGACCTCAAGCCATAGGGTGCGGTCGCGAAAGCAGGATGATGGGCAGAACCGGCTCAAAAACGGAGGTCGGCAAGAGGTCAGGCCGTTGCGGTAGGACCACGCAACGGCCTGACCCCGGTCACATCCCGAGGCTGGGTGCCAGGGCGTTGCCGGCCCAGGCCCACCAGGCCAGTGCCACCAGTGCCGTCAGGAGAATGGCCGACATGGTGACTCGCCGCCAGCCCGCCCGACGCCTCAGGGCGATGACCAAGTCGGCCGCTGCAGGAATGACGGCCACCACCCCCAGGGCCTGCAGCACCTGAGCACATCGTGCCACCGGGATCAGCCAGGTGAAGGAACCGTCGGTGATAGTCGATGAATTGGCCACGAAAACAACGAGCAGCAGGGTCCAGGTGAGCTGGGCGGACAGAGCCAGGACCCCGCCGCCCCGAGCCACACGGGTCAACCACGGCACCGGGGCGCCGACCTCCTGGCCCCGCTTGAGGGCCCGACGTCGTCGCAGGGCACCGACCGGCCAGGCCACCGTGGCCACCAGCAGCAGGACCAGGCAGACACCGAACACAGGGACAAGCACCTGCTGGACCGGTGTCACGGGGATCAGGGTCAGCGCCGGTCCTTGGCTCAGGCTGACGACCTTGCCGTCCTTGACCTGGGCGGCAATGGCGCCCCGCCCGTCGACCTGCCGCCAGACCCACGGCTCAACCTCGACCAGCTGGGTCTCATCGACCTTGAGCTTCCCATCGCCTGTGTGCTCGATCGTGGTCAGCGCCAAAGCGGGCATCCATGCGGACAGGAAGGTGGTCCAGGAGGTCCTGCTGGGCATGTAGGAGCCGGCTACCTGGCGGGCGCGGTCGGCGGAGTCCTTACTGCCGGAGGCCTTGACTGTCTCGCCGGGGAAGTAGCGGTCGGCGAAGCCCTGAGCCAGGTCCTCGCGCAGGCTGCTCGAGGAGTCGCTGCCGTTGCCGTCACCGTTGTAGGAGATGAAGATGCCGGTCTTCTCCTCGGGGTAGAGCTCGAACTGGGAGTGCCACCCCTGGTTGTCTCCGCCGTGCCCCACCACTCGCTGGCCGTTACGGGAGAGGTCGAAGTAGCCCAGACCCATCTCCCCGGCCTTGGCCCGGTTGCCGAGCTTGTCCTCCCCCAGCCCGGGCGACCACATCTGCTCCCAGGTCTCCGCACGCAACAGCTTCGGTGAGCGGCTCAGCTGGGCGTTCATGAAGGCCGCGAAGTCCGGAGCCGAGACAGTCAGCGAGCCAGCCGGGAAGTCACCCATGAGCTCAAAGGGAACCTCCTCACCCGTGGACGTATAGCCGGGGCCCAACAAGTCGGCCATCTCCTTGGGCAGGGGCTGCTCATAGGTGGAGGAGGTCATCCCCGCAGGCTCCAGGACGTGCTCACGCACATAGGTCTCAAAGGGCTGACCACTGACCCGCTGCACGATGTAGCCAGCCAGGGCCATGCCGTAGTTGGCGTAGCCCGGGGTGGTTCCCGGCGCGAAGACCTGAGCCGGCGGATCATTCTTGACGTAGGCTTCCAGGTCCGTCGTCGGGGTGAGGCTGCCGTGTTCCTCGAAGCCCGCCGAGTGAGTCAGCAAATGACGCAGGGTCAGGGGCTCATCGAAGCGCCGCTCAATCTCAAAGTCCAGGTAGGCACTGATGTCGGCATCGAGATCCACCTTGCCCTGCTCCACCAGCTGCATCGCCGCAATAGAGGTCGGAATCTTGGAGACTGAAGCCACCCGGAACAGGGACTTCTGCGGATCCACAGCCACCGGATTCCCACCCGAGGCACCGGTGTCAGCCCAACCGTAACCGCGGGTAGTCACCACCTGCCCGTCCTTGACCACCGACACCACAGCACCCGGAATACCCCCGTTCTTCAGAGCATCGGGCAGCTTCCCATCCAACCAGGCATTAACATCCTCAGCCGTGAGCTGATGCTCACCAGACGGAGGCTCACGCGGCGGCAGACTGGCCGACGACGACGTCGACCCACAAGCGGTCAGCAGGGACAACGAGGCCAACAAAGCCACCACAACCAGGGCCACACCCCTACGCGTCACGTTGCGCGTCGCGTTCATGTTCATCTCCCCGGCCCGCGTGATCGGGAAAGCCGCGAGCCACCTCCAGACTCGCGGCCCCAGGCGGCTCTCCTCTACGGGCATGGGATGTCAGGGGGCTTACGACCTGCGATGTAAGGGACTCGACCACACGAACGAGGCAGCAAGGACGCGACCCCGCTGGCTCGCCGACTGCGCAGCTCAGGAGCTGCGGTCGGCGAGGTCGTCGCGCAGGTCCCCCAGGTGGGCGCCGCGCACCCCCACGCGCCATACGCGCCAGCCGTCGGCGTCGGTGACGTCCTGGGCGGCGTTGGCTGCCGAGGTCGGGTCAGTGAAGGAGCGACCGTCGGACAGGGTGATAACGCCCTCCACCGACAGGATGGCCTCGTGGTAGATGCCCCGGCGCAGCCGCTGCCAGATGAGCTGGGTCGGCTCCCCGAGCGTGGCCGCGACGGCCGCCAGCTCCGCGGTCTCCTGGACCAGGAGGGACTTCGAGGGATCCCCTCCCAGCGCCTCGGCCACCGGGTCGAGCGCGTCGGCCGACCCGCGCAGAGGCTCCCACGACACGAGCGGCACCGCACCAGTGGGCGCCTCCGGGCGGGCCTCGTTGGGGGCCACGGTGGACCACGCCTCAGCGGCCCTCGCCGAGTGCCCGCCGGCCTCGGGAGCGTCCGAGGCTTCGGCAGGCGCCGCTGCGGCATGCGAGGTGGGAGACGCTGATGACGCATCCTCCTGGGACGGAACCTGGGCAGCCCGTGAACGCCTTCCCATGCGGGTGTGGGAACCGACGTCGCGCGATGTATCGGAAGCCTCCGGGGCCGGCCTCGCACCGAGCGCACCATCGACTGCGGCCCCCAACGGCTCGTCCGAGCGAGCGGAGGCGGCTGAGGCCGCTGATCCGCCGCCCCCGGACAGGCTGCTCCCGCCGAGAATGTCAACGCCACCGGCCAGGGCCGCAATCGCCCGAGCCTCGGCGGCGTCGGAGGCATCAGATGCCTCGGGGACCTCAGCGGCCTCTGGCCGGCTCGACTCGACTGCCTCCGCGTTCTCAGGGTTCTCGTCTACAGCACCGGCCGCGGCGTTCGCATCGAGCGCGGGCAGGTTGCCCGTCACCTCACGCTCGTCGGCTTCGGGGAGGTAGGAAACGGTGTCGCTTGCAGCATGACCAGTGCCGTCACCGGCGGCGTCACCCACGGTGTCCTCGGGCGGGCTCTCCTCGGGGCCGACGGAGACCTCGGCGCCAGGGGCGTCAGCGGATTTCTGGGAGGCGTCGTCGGCCGGTCGGGACGCCGGGTCACCGCCCTCAGGCCGAGTGGTATCCGGGCCCTCGGCCGAATCCGCGGGTCCGTCCTCGGACCGGGCCTCGGCCCCGTCCTGATCGGCCAGGGCGGGCACCTGGGGCTGCTCGGCGGTCACGGCCACCGGCTCGAACAGCTCGGAGAGCGCATCGGCGGCACCCGTCGCGGCGAAGGCGCCCGCGGGAGTCGCGGTAAACGCGCCCACAGGAATGGCGACGTCACCGTCGCCGGCATCCGCCTCAGGCTCATCCACCGGCTCCGGCGGCAGGACGATCTCGATGGGGCCGGTCACAGGGCTCATCTGCTCGGCCTGCTCGGAGGCGTCGAGGGCACGCGAGCCGGCCGCGCCGGTAGAGGCCCCGCCGGCAGAACCGGCCAGGGCCGGGCGGGGCGCACGGGCCACGAGCAGCGGTCCTCCAGCGGCCACGTCCGTCCCGGAGATCTTCTCCACCACGACGACGATGCGGGACTCGTCCACGATCCGCACGTCCACCTCGTGGATCTCCAGCCCGGAGGAGGCCAGCACGCCCAGTCCCCCGACGACGTCGGGCTCCAGGGAGGCGCTGAGGATCGTCAACCGCGGACCGGGCTCGACCTGGGCGGGCATGGCCTCGCGGAACTCGTTCCAGTCCTGGCTGAAGGCCCCCAGCCCTCCTGCGTACCGGCTGGCGATCTCGCGGCGCCCCGCGGCAGCGGCCTGGGTCAGGCGTGACATGGCGGACAGCAGCCCGGCGGAGTCGACACTCTCCAGGACCTCGACGACGACGACCTGCCCGGTGGCGTCCAGGGCGGTCAGGCTCGCGCCGCCATCGAGCTCGTCCCAGGCCAGGGGAAAAAGCGGGCGGCGCAGGACATCGACGATCTGACGTTGGATGGCGACCAGACTGTGGGACAGGGTAATGGCGTCAGCGGAGCGTCCCAGGCGCACGGGCAGGAGGTGGTTGCCGTCGAGCTCGTACATGGCCATGGATGGGGCCGCCTTTCCTCGTCGTCCTGCTCCGCGATGGCCTCCGGTAGACTCAGGCACACGCGTGGGCAACTCAGGATCGAGTCGCCCACTGCCGCAGTGCCCGGCCGCCCTGTCACGACCGCCAGCACACGGCAGCGTATCTCATCACGGCAACGTAGGGCGGGCCGCCGCCTCATGACATCTGCCCACGCGCTATGAGAAATCCGCCGACGGACGCGCATGTCGTGGTTTTCTCTCAGGGTTATCCCTGATTCTTGGGAGAGACGGGTCTCATGGCTTCATCCGCCTCCAGGGGGATGAGGATGCCCACGAAGTGGATAAGAATATCGGCTGGCCGGCACCCCGGCCCCTCCCTCACCGATACCATCGGGCCTCCCATGAGCCCGCGGCTCTCCGCCGGCCCCTTGCGGGCCTCGTCATCGGACTCCGGCTCCTCCCGGGGAGCCGACCGGTCTTTATCCATCGTCAACCTCCCACCACCTACTGTTTGAGGAGTGTTCATGCCGTCGGCCTCGTCCACCACAACTCCCCCGGACGTACCCCAGAACGTGCCCTCTCAGGCAACCTCCGTCTCCTCGCAGTCGGCCTCGGCGAGGCCCTCCACAGAGCCCACAGAGCCAACCGCCCCCGCAGCCCAGCCCTCCCGCCTGAAGGCGCACGCGCACCGCGCCTGGCGGACCACCCGCGCCTGGCTGGCCCCGGCGCCGGCAGCAACAACCTCCGCGGCACTCATCGTCCTCGTCAACCTCGCCCTCGCCCCCTGGGGCCACCGGGGTGAGATCGCTCTGTCCGCCTTCATCAACCAGCCCCAGCGCGTGTGGACCCTGCTGACCGCGTGGGCGGCCCCCGGACTCCTGGTGCCGGTGGCAAGCGCCATCATGCTGCTGTCCGTCGGCGTCCTGCTGGAGCGTCTCCTGGGGACACGGCGCTGGTTGGTCACGAGCGTCGTCTCCACCGCCGGGGGCATCGCCCTGGCGCAGGCTCTCTACCCTTTCATCGGGCAGGTGTGGGAGACATGGTCCCCCTACCTCGTCCACGCCCCGATCCGGGGCGTCACCCTGCCCATCACCGGCCTGGTGGCGGCCTCCACCAGCGTCATGCGCCCGTCCTGGCGGCGACGCGTGCGCCTGGCCATGTTCGCCGTCCTTATCGTCTCGGCCGCCGTGACCGGCACCGTGGGCGCCCTGGCCCGCCTGGGGACCGGCGTCATCGGCCTCATCGTGGGCGTCGTCCTGGAACGCGGGCAGCAGACCGCCCCCTCCCAGGAGCTGCCCAGGCGTGTGGAGCGCGAGCTCGTCGCCTTCCTGGTGGCCTGCTGGGCGGTGAGCTGTGCCCTGGCGGTGGTGAGTAACGCCGCCGGCCCCCTGGCCGACGCCCGCTTCGGACTGACCCCTGCGATCCTGCCCAAGGGCGCCGCCGTCTCCCCGGTTGAGCTGCTCCTGCTGTGCATGCCCGCGCTTCTTCAGCTGGTTCTGGCCGATGGCCTGCGCCGCGGACGCCGCTCGGCGGCCCTGGGCACCATCGCGCTCCAGATCTTCCTGGGCGCTTGTGCGGCCGTGTTCGCTTTCGTGGACAAGATCGACGCTCAGCACCCCGAGCCGGCTCCCGAGACGCCCCAGCCCCTGCTCGGCTGGGCGCTGTCCGGGCATCTGCTGATACCGCTCCTGCTCAACATCGTGGTCATCAGCCTCGTGGTGTGGAAGCGGGGCTGCTTCACCCTGGGATCGTGCCCCGGCGTCATCCGCCGCGCCGTCACCGCCTGGGTCCTGACCGTCGTGGGCGGGGCGGCCGTCACTGTCCTCGGCGGCATGCTCATCCCCCGGGACTTCGCCCCCTACGCGAGCTGGCCCGACCTGCTGGAGACCTATGTGTCCTATCTGCTACCCGTGAGCACCGGCGGCATCCTGGGACTCATCGTGGCCCCCCTGACCCCCTTGGCCCACCTCCTCATCAAGGCGACACCGGTCCTGGTGTGGCTCCTGACGATCCTGTGGGTCTGGCTGGCCCAGTCGGCGCCCGCCCGTACCCGAGTCTCCAGCCGCGAGGAGCTGACCGAGCTGGTACGCGCCCGCGGCGCAGGAACCCTGGGCTGGATGCTCACCTGGGAGGGCAACGAGGCCTGGGTCAACGAGACGGGCACGGCCGGATTCTCCTACCGCCCCAGCCGCGACGTCGCCCTGACGGTCGGAGACCCCGCCGCCGCCGACGCCGACGTGGCCCAGGCTGTGCGTGACTTCGCCGGTTTCGCCACCGACGCCGGACTCATCCCCGCCCTCTACTCGGTGCACGCCCCGGCGATGGAGGCCGCCCGCGCCATGGGCTGGACGATCCTGCAGGTGGCCGAGGAGGCCGTCCTGGACCTGCCGGACCTGGCCTTCCGCGGTAAGGCCTACCAGGACGTGCGCACCGCCCTCAACCACGCCCGCAAGGAGGGCATCGAGGCCGTGTGGACCACCTTCCGCGACTGCCCGGCCGGCCGGCGCGACCAGATCCGCGCCATCTCCCAGGCCTGGGCCAGCGACAAGCCGCTGCCGGAGATGGGATTCACCCTCGGCGGCCTGGCCGAGCTCGACGACTCCGAGACGCGGCTGCTGCTGGCCGTCGACGCCGACGGCACCGTCCAGGGCGTCACCTCCTGGCTGCCGGTCTACCGCGACGGGAGGATCGTCGGCCTGACCCTGGACTTCATGCGTCGCCGCGAGGGCGGCTTCCGCCCCGTCATGGAGTTCCTCATCGGACGCGCCGCCCAGGACGCCCAGGCCGAGGGCCTGGAGATCCTGTCCCTGTCCGGGGCGCCACTGTCCCGCTCCGCCCCGGCCGACGGCGGCGCCTCCTCACGCTTCGACCCGCTCCTCAACCTCCTGGCCTCCGTGCTGGAGCCGGCCTACGGATTCGGCTCCCTGCACGCCTACAAGCGCAAGTTCAAGCCGCGGTCAGTGCCGATGTACCTGGCGGTTCCCGATCTGGTGGACCTGCCCACGGTGGGGATCGCGATCGCCCGGGCCTACCTGCCCGGTCTCAAGCCCTCTCAGACGGCGCGCTTCGCCCAGGTGCTGATGAACCGTGACTGAGATCGGCGGTGCTGGTGTGGCCACCGCCGACACCGCCACCGCTAGCAGCACCGCCGGCAGCACTGCCGACGTGCAGGCCTCGGGCGGCGTCGTGGGCGCCCTCAAGGCCGTCCACATCCTCCAGCCCTGGCTGGGGGCGGCCTGTGCGGTCGTTGCCATGGCGGTCATCACCTGGCTGTGGTGGCGGCGCACCCGCCACCTGCCCTGGACCCGCCAGCTCATCGTGCCCGCCGCCGGAGCCGCGAGCGCGGCGACCTTCTGGCTGGTCGTGGACGTCATCTGGCATCCCATCGCCGACGGCGTCGGCTGGTTCGTGTGGACCTGGGTGGGAGTCGTCGGCCTCGTCATCGCCCAGCTGGTCACCGGCAACCGCACCGAGGGACGCCACCAGACGGTGCGTTCACGCAACCGCCGCCTGGTGCGAGCCACCGAGTCCGCCTCTAGCCTCGTAGCCGTGGTGGCCTCCTCCCTGCTGGCAGTCAACACCTTCTTCGCCTCCTACCCGACCCTGGCATCCGTCCTGGGCTACGGGGTGGCGACCACGCCACTCAACCGTCTGCAGAGCGCCGCGGCCCGGTCCCCGGCACCCGTGCGCGGACACGGGACGCTGGAGGAGACCTGGAGACCGCCGTCGGACATGCCCGCCCGTGGTGAGGCGGTCACCGCCGACATCCCGGCCGGCGACCAGTCCGGAACGAAGGGCTTCACACCGCGAGGGGCCTTCATTTACCTGCCGCCGGCCTACCTGGGCTCACAGCGCCCGGCCCTGCCGGTCCTCGTCCTGCTCACCGGGCAGCCGGGAAGCCCGTCGGACTGGTTCGAGCTCGGGGGCCTGAAGGACACGATGGACGCCTACGCGGCCGACCACCACGGCCTGGCCCCGGTGGTCGTCGTCGCCGACCTTCTGGGCAGCCCGTACGCCAACCCCCTGTGCTCCGACACCGAGGCAGGCGGTAAGGTGGCCACCTACCTGGAGAAGGACGTCCCGGCCTGGATCAGGGCGAACCTGCAGGTCGACGACGACCCCGCCCACTGGGCGGTGGCCGGCCTGTCCAACGGGGGCACCTGCGCGATGCAGGTCGTCACCCGCTCCCCGGGCGTCTACCGCACCTTCCTGGCCATCAGCGCAGAGGAGCACCCCACGCTTGGCAGCGTGGAGCGCACCATCTCCCAGGGCTTCGGCGGAGACCGCGCCGCCTACGAGGCCAACGACCCGATCTCCCTCATGGCCGCCGCCCCGCCCGGCCGCTACGACGGCATCGCCGGCATCCTGTCGGTGGGCCGCCAGGACACGAGCTACCGCGGGGCCGTGCCGGTCCTGGCCGAGGCCGCCACAAAGTCCGGAATGACGGTGAGCACCCGCCAGTACGACGGCGCCCACACCTGGGCCGTGTGGGGACCGGCGCTGGCCGACCAGGTCGACTGGCTGGGCAGGCGGCTGGGTATCGCCTCGCCGTCGCCGGTCTCCTGATCGCGGCCCCGGTCCCCACAGCGCCGTTCGTCTGCGGGGCTCGTTACTCGGCTACTCGTCCTTGTCCTCGACGGCAGCGCGCCCGGCCTCCAGGCGGGCGACCGGCACGCGGAAGGGCGAGCAGGAGACGTAGTCCAGGCCCACGCGGTGGAAGAAGGTGATGGACTCGGGGTCGCCGCCGTGCTCGCCGCACACGCCCATCTTCATCGTCGGCTTGGTGGCGCGGCCGCCCTCGACTCCCAGGCGCACCATGCCGCCCACACCGTCGACGTCGATGGTCTCGAAGGGGGAGGATCCGAAGATGCCGTCGTCGATGTAGCGGCCCACGAAGGAGGACTCGACGTCGTCGCGCGAGAAGCCCCACGTGGTCTGGGTCAGGTCGTTGGTGCCGAAGGAGAAGAAGTCGGCCTCCTCGGCGATGTGTGCGGCGGTGACGGCCGCGCGCGGCAGCTCGATCATGCAGCCCACCGGGAAGTCGAGCGCGTAGCCGGAGGCCTCGGAGACCTCTCGCAGCACCAGCTCCACGCGCTCGCGCGCCAGCTGGAGCTCGCGCACCGATCCGATGAGCGGAATCATGATCTCGGGGTGCGGGTCGCCGCCGACCTTGAGGCGCTCGACGGCGGCCTCGGCGATGGCGCGCACCTGCAGCTCGATGAGGCCCGGCATGGTCAGCAGCAGGCGGGCGCCGCGCAGGCCGAGCATCGGGTTGGACTCGTGGATCTTGCGCACCACGGCCAGGAGGTCCTCGTCGGCCGGGTCCAGCTCGCCGCGCTCTCGGTCCACGGCCACCTTGACGCTCAGCTCGGTCAGGTCCGGCAGGAACTCGTGCAGCGGCGGGTCGATGAGGCGCACCGTCATGGGCTTGCCGTTCATCGTCTCGAACATGGTGATGAAGTCGCCCTTCTGCAGCGGCAGGAGGGCGGCCAGGGCGGCCTCGCGCTCGTCGTCGGAAGCGGCCAGGATGAGGTTCTGGACGAACTGCTTGCGCTCTCCCAGGAACATGTGCTCGGTGCGGCACAGCCCCACGCCCTGGGCGCCGCGGTGGATGGCGTGGCGGGCGTCGTCAGGGGTGTCGGCGTTGGCGCGCACCTCGAGGCGGCGCACCTTGTCCGCGTGGCGCATGAGGCGGTCCACGGAGGTGACGAGCTCGCGGGTGTCGACGTCGCCGGCCACGTCAAGGGCATCAGCCAGGCCCCGGCGCAGGTAGGTCATGACCGGGGAGTCGACGACGGCCACCTCGCCGAGGAAGACCTCACCGGTGGTGCCGTCGATGGCGATGATGTCGTCACTGGTGAACACCTCGTCGCGCCCGGCCACACGTAGGGTCTTGCCAGCGATGTCGACCTCGAGGGCCTCGGCGCCGCACACACAGGTCTTGCCCATGCCGCGGGCGACGACGGCGGCGTGGCTGGTCTTGCCGCCACGAGCCGTGAGCACACCGGCAGCCGCCACCATGCCGGGCAGGTCGTCGGGGTTGGTCTCGCGGCGCACGAGAATGACGTGCTCGCCCTGCTCGGAACGGGCGATGGCCTCCTCGTTGTCGAAGACGATGTAGCCCACGGCGGCGCCCGGGGAGGCGGGCATGGCGCGCGTGAGCAGGTCACGGGCGGACTCGTCGTCGAACTGGGGGAACATCAGCTGGGTGAGCTGCTCGCCCGAGACGCGCGTGAGGGCCTCATCCATGGTGATGAGCTTTTCGTCGACCAGCTGGGTGGCCACGCGGAAGGCGGCCGCAGCGGTGCGCTTGCCCACGCGGGTCTGGAGCATCCACAGCCTGCCGCGCTCGATGGTGAACTCGATGTCGCACAGGTCGCGGTAGTGCGTCTCCAACCGGTGCATGATGGAGCGCAGCTCGTCGTAGGAGTTCTTGTCCAGGTGCTCGAGGTCGGCCAGGGACAGGGTGTTGCGGATGCCGGCGACGACGTCCTCACCCTGGGCGTTGACCAGGTAGTCGCCGTAGACGCCGGTGCGCCCGGTGGAGGGGTCGCGGGTGAAGCACACGCCGGTGCCTGAGGTCTCCCCCATGTTGCCGAACACCATGGTGCACACGTTGACGGCCGTTCCCAGGTCGTGGGGGATCTTCTCGCGACGGCGGTAGATGTGGGCGCGCTCGGTGTTCCAGGAGCGGAAGACGGCCTCGGTGGCCATGTCAAGCTGGGAGCGGGGGTCCTGCGGGAAGTCGATGCCGGCGTGCTCCTTGACGATGGCCTTGTACTCCTCGACCAGCTCCTGGAGGGCGTCCACGGGGAGCTCGTAGTCCATGGAGACGCCCCGCGCGTCCTTCTTGGCGTCCAGGGCGTCGGAGAAGTGGTCGCCGTCGATGTCCAGGACGGTCTTGCCGAACATCTGGATGAGGCGGCGGTAGGAGTCCCAGGCGAAGCGCTCGTCGGAGCTGGCGGCGGCCAGGCCCTTGACGGAGACGTCATTGAGGCCGATGTTGAGGACGGTCTCCATCATGCCGGGCATGGAGAACTTGGCGCCGCTTCGCACCGAGACGAGCAGGGGGTCCTCGGCGGCGCCGAGCTCGCGCCCCAGCTCCTCCTCGACTCCACGCAGAGCGGTAGTGACCTGGACCGAGAGCTCCTCAGGGACCTCGCCGCTGGCCAGGTAGGCGCGACAGGCGTCGGTGGTGATGGTGAAGCCGGGGGGAACGGGGAGAGCCAGCCGGGTCATCTCCGCCAGATTCGCTCCCTTGCCTCCCAGGAGGTCCTTCTGGTCCTTGTCACCCTCGCTGAAGCGGTACACGTACTTGGGCATCGATGCCCCTTTCTGATTCGGGTCGTTCTCGGGTCTGACTCAGATCGTCCTGATGCAGGCGTGACGCGGCGACGCGTCGTTCACGATATGACTCTAGTGTGACTTCAGTCCTAGACCAAACACGCCGACTCCAGCGCGCCTCCTCCCGGCGCGCCCGCCGACGCC